>NZ_JBXAPS010000001.1:0-1309148 GCF_058806435.1 Leifsonia sp. GW821-FHT13C09
CAACCTAGACAGAGCCCACCTCGGCATCGCAGGCCACGCCCCCATCGACCGAATCAACAACGGTCGAGGTCAGTACATCTAGAGCGGACGAGTACCGGCCTGAAGGCCGGGCGGGCCCCTCTGTGTCACTAGATGACGCAGTGGGTTCCGCCCGGCCTTCGTCGTTGTTACTGTGTCTCCACAACCGAAGCGGGCGACCGCTGACGTGGTGCGACAGCCGAGCCCGGCACCCGCCCGCCCCCTCCCTTTTCGACGGCCTCCGCCGGCGGAGCGAGGGCGCCCGTGACGCTGATCGACACCCGAGGGACCATGGACTGTACCGACGCGCGGTTCTCATTCGAGCTGTATCCGCCGCGCAACGAACGCGCCGCCGCCGCACTGCCGGCGACGATCGACCGCCTCGCCGCCGCCGGTCCCGACTTCATCTCGGTGACCTACGGGGCGAACGGCTCGTCGCGCGCGTCGTCGCTGGAGGTGCTGCGCTACATCCTCGAGCGCACCGATGTGAGCCCGATGGCGCACCTGACCTGCGTCGGCTCCACGCACGCCGAGGCGAACCGGCTCATCCGCGAGTTCCTCGACGCCGGGATCCGGCGCTTCCTCGCGATCCGCGGCGACCCGCCCGCGGGGCTGGCGCCGGGGGAGGACGGGCTCGGCGACATCAAGAGCTCCTCCGAGCTCGTCCAGCTCATTCACCGGGTGCAGGCCGAGCGCGTCCCGTACGGCGCCCTGCCGGTGCCCGGGCTCCCGGCTCAGGCCGTGCTCTCGCATCGCGAGCGCGTGCAGATCGCGGTCGCGGCGTTCCCGCACGGGCACCCGTCGCGTACCGTGTCGCAGGACATCGACGCCCTCCTCGCCAAGCAGGCGGCCGGCGCGAACCTGGGGATCACCCAGCTCTTCTTCCACGCCGAGGACTACCTCTCGTTCGCGCAGCGGGCGAAGGACGCCGGTGTGACGTTCCCGATCCTGCCCGGCATCATGCCGGTCACCTCGCCGGCGCGGCTCGCCCGCATGCTGGAGCTCAGCGGCGAGGACCTCCCGAGCGACCTCGCCATCCAGCTCGAGGTCGAACCGGACGACGAGGGCCGCCGCGAGCTCGGCATCGCCTGGACCGCGCGCCTGGCCCAGCGGCTGCTCGACGGCGGCGCTCCGGGTATCCACCTCTACACGTTCAACCAGCACAGCGCCGTCCTCTCGGTCCTCGAGAGGGTGGGGCTGCTGGATCCGACCCCCTCCACCATTTCCACCACCTCCGCCACCTCGCAGAAAGCAGGCGACCCCGCATGACCGACACCACCACCGAACGTCCCGCCTTCCCGGTGGGCACCATCATCGGCTATCCGCGCATCGGCCGGCGCCGCGAGCTCAAGAAGGCCGTCGAGGCGTTCTGGGCCGGGCAGAGCACGGCTGACGAGCTGGAGGCCACGGCCGCCGCGCTGCGCGCCTCCACCCGCGAGCGGCTGGCCGCGCTCGGCCTCGGCCGCGACGACGCCGCGATCCCGGAGAGCTTCAGCTACTACGACCAGGTGCTCGACGCCGCGGTGACCGTCGGGGCCGTCCCGTCCCGGTTCGCCGGCCTCGCCGCGGCCGACGGCTCGGTCGATCTCGCGGGCTACTTCACCATCGCCCGCGGCGAGGGCGACAAGGCGCCGCTGGAGATGACCAAGTGGTTCGACTCCAACTACCACTACCTCGTGCCGGAGATCGGGCCGGAGACGGACTTCCGGCTCGCGTCCGACCGCATCGTCCGCGAGTTCGAGGAGGCCCGCGCCGCCGGGTTCGTCACGCGCCCGGTGATCGTCGGCCCGGTGACCTTCCTGCTGCTGAGCAAGCCGAGCGACGAGGCGCCGGAGGGCTTCCGCCCGCTGTCGCGGCTGGGCGACCTGCTGCCGGTCTACCGCGAGCTGCTGGCCCGCCTCGCCGCCGCCGGCGCGCCGTGGGTGCAGCTGGACGAGCCCGCGCTCGTCTCCGAGAGCATCGAGGAGCCGCGCACGGAGGTCCTCGAGGCCACCCGTGCGGCCTACGCCGAGCTGGGCGGCGCCACCGAGCGCCCGGCGATCTTCGTCGCTGCGCCGTACGGCAGCCTGGACGACGCCCTCCCGGTGCTCGCCGTGGCTCCGGTGGAGGCGATCTCCCTCGACCTGGTGAAGGGCGCCATCCCGACCGGCCTCGACGCAGCCGCCCGAACCGGCCTGGCCGGCAAGACGCTCGTCGGCGGCGTGATCGACGGCCACAACATCTGGCGAGGCGACCTGGAGGCCGCCTTCGGGAAGCTGACCGAGCTGCTCTCGTTGAGCCCCGATGTCGCCGTGTCGACGTCCACGTCGCTGCAGCACGTCCCGCACGATGTCGAGGACGAGCCGGACCTCGACGCCCGGCTGAAGACCTGGCTCGCGTTCGCCGACCAGAAGGTCGGCCAGGTTGCCGTGCTCGCGCGCGGGATCGTGGACGGCCACGAGGCGGTGCAGGACGAGCTGACCGCGGCGACCGCGGCGCTCGCCGACCGTGCCGCCGCACCGGGCGTGCGCGTCGAGGCCGTGCGCACCCGCGAGGCCGCGCTGACCCGCGCGGACTTCCGCCGCGGCGAGTACGGCGACCGGCAGGCCGCGCAGGACGAGGCGCTTCACCTGCCGTTCCTGCCGACCACCACGATCGGGTCGTTCCCGCAGACGGCGGACATCCGCCGCTCGCGCGCGCAGCTGGCCAAGGGCGTCATCGACGAGGCGGAGTACCTGGGCCGCATGCAGGCGGAGATCAAGCGCGTGGTCGACCTCCAGGAGGAGATCGGCCTGGACGTGATCGTGCACGGCGAGCCCGAGCGCAACGACATGGTGCAGTACTTCGCCGAGAACCTGGACGGCTTCGCGGTCACCCAGAACGGCTGGGTGCAGTCGTACGGGTCGCGCTGCACGCGCCCGTCGATCCTGTGGGGCGACGTGTCGCGGCCGAAGCCGATCACGGTGGACTGGTCGACCTACACGCAGACGCTGACCGAGAAGCCGGTCAAGGGCATGCTGACCGGGCCGGTCACGATCCTCGCGTGGTCGTTCGTGCGAGACGACCAGCCGCTCGGCGAGACCGCGCGTCAGGTGGCCCTGGCGCTCCGCGACGAGATCGCGGACCTGGAGGCCGCGGGCATCCGCGTCGTGCAGGTGGACGAGCCGGCCCTGCGCGAGCTGCTGCCGCTCAAGCGCGCCGACCAGCCCGGGTACCTGGAGTGGTCGGTGGGGTCGTTCCGGCTCGCGACCTCCGGGGTGGCGGACGCGACCCAGATCCACACGCACCTCTGCTACTCGGAGTTCGGCGTGGTCATCGACGCGATCCGCAACCTGGACGCGGACGTGACCAGCATCGAGGCCGCCCGCAGCCGCATGGAGGTCGTGCACGACATCCAGCGCTCCGGCTTCGAGCACGGGATCGGCCCGGGCGTCTACGACATCCACTCGCCGCGCGTGCCGTCGGTCGCCGAGGTGACGGAGCTGCTGGAGACGGCGCTCAGCGCCATCCCGGGCCGTCAGCTCTGGGTGAACCCGGACTGCGGGCTCAAGACCCGCGGCTACGACGAGACCGTGGCCTCGCTGCGCAACATCATCGCGGCGACGCGCGACGTGCGGGAGCGCGTGGGCGTGAACGCCTGACCTTCGCGCCGGCCGAGGCCGCGCTACCCCTGTTCCGCTCTCCGCGGACGGGGGAGCGCGGCCTCTGCCGTTCGGGGATGATGAGCGCATGGTGCGCATCGCGGACGACGAGTTCGAGCGGCTCGTGGACGACGTCTTCGACGGTCTGCCTGACGACATGGTGCGGCCGCTGGAGAACGTGGCCTTCATCATCCAGGATCAGCCGCCCGGCGCTCGGCCGCGGCTGTACGGGCTGTACACCGGCCATCCGCTGACGCGGCGCGGGGTCTACGGGTTCGGGGAGCTGCCGGACCGGATCACGCTGTTCCGCAACAACCTCGAGGCGTCATGCGAGACGGTCGAGCAGCTCCGCGAGCGAGTGCGCGTCACCCTCGTGCACGAGATCGGCCACTACTTCGGCCTCACCGACGCCCGCCTCCAGGAACTCGGCTGGGCCTGACCCCACCCCTCCGCAGCCGAGACGTGACTAATCGCGGAAATCGCCGTGGCGATTCCCGCAACTAGTCACGTCTCGGGTCAGACGGCGCGGAGGACGGCGACGACTTTGCCGAGGATTGTGGAGTAGTCGCCGAGGATCGGCTCGAAGTTGGAGTTGCGGGGGAGCAGCCAGGTGTGGCCGTCGCGCTGGCGGAACACCTTGACGGTGGCCTCCTCGTCGAGCATGGCCGCGACGATGTCGCCGTTCTCCGCGGTGTTCTGCGCGCGGACGACCACCCAGTCGCCGTCGCAGATGGCGGCGTCGATCATGGACTCGCCGATCACCTTGAGCATGAAGAGCTCGCCGTTTCCGACGAGCTGGCGGGGGAGCGGGAACACCTCCTCCACCTGCTGCTCGGCGGTGATCGGGACGCCGGCGGCGATGCGGCCGACGAGCGGTACCATCGCGGCGTCGCCGACCGGGGTCTGGCTCTCGAAGTCGGGGGTGGCCGACGGCAGGTCGATGAGGATCTCCAGCGCACGCGGCCGGTTCGGGTCGCGGCGGAGGTAGCCGCTGAGCTCGAGCTGGTTGAGCTGGTGGGTGACGGACGAGAGGCTGGAGAGGCCGACGGCGTCGCCGATCTCGCGCATGCTCGGCGGGTAGCCGCGCTGGCTCACCGACCGCTGGATCACGTCGAGGATGGCGAGCTGCTTCTCGCTGAGGTTCTTGCGGCGCCGCGTGCGCGGAGCCTGGTTCTCGTTCGACACGCTCGTCCCTTCGTGACCGTCGCCGGCACCCGGGGGAACCGAATGTCGGTGGTGCCTGGTTGTCTTACGTCCAGACAATCGAAACTGTATCCACAGTACGGCTGCCCGACAAACATGTGTTCGAGTGTGTCTCGAAATACGTGCGGGTTTTTTCGCCGGCCCGAGGATTGCGGTCTCGAACATTCGAAGATATATTCGGAACAGAGCTTCGACCGGAGCCTTTGGAGGTCACGATGAGCACAGCAGTGATTCACAGCGTTGGTATGAACAACGTCGAGGTGGGTGGCGCGCAGGCGGCCGGGCGTGTTCGGCTGCGGCTCACGCGGCGCGGGCGCGTCGTGCTGACGATGCTCGTGGCGCTGCCGATCGTGATCGGTGCGATGGTGTTCGCGCTCAACGGCGGGGGTGCGGCTGCGACCGGCGAGCAGACGCACGTGACCTTCCACTACGTGACGGTCCAGTCGGGCGACTCGCTGTGGTCGGTGGCGTCGCGGATCGCGCCCAAGGCCGACCCGCGCGATGTGATCGCGGAGCTGGTGAGCCTGAATGGGTTGTCGTCGGCGGTTGTGACGCCGGGGCAGCAGTTGGCGATTCCTACGCGGTACGAGAAGTAGGGGGGGCTCGGGCGCGTCAGAACCGCCGGCGCTGCCGACCAAGGGGGGGAAAGAACGTGGGGGACATCGCCAACCTGCCTAGCGCCGCGTAGCTGCCCCGCGTGAGCGAGGTGGTTACCGCCCCCCACTCCTCACCACCCCAGGCCGCCGCCAAGGCAGGAGATTTGGTGCGACAGGCCGGGCGATTTCCTGCGGAAGGGGGTTCGGCAGGAGATTCGGGCGAGTTTTCCTGCGGGGCGGGGGATACCACCTCCACGGTCCGCCGCGACAGCGCCACCCCTGGGTGAAGGAGATTTGGTGCGACTGGCCGGGCAAACTCCTGCGGAAGGGGGTACGGCAGGAGATTCGGGCCGGTTCTCCCTTTTGCGGGGCGCAGTGGCGCGGCGGGTGTCGGGTCGCGGAGGGGGCGCCCCGGGGCGTCACACGGCGGAAGCGCCCAGCGGCGCTGACTACCATTGAAGGGTGACTTCTCTCTCCGATCTTCCGATCCGTGACGACCTGCGCGGCCGCACTCCGTACGGGGCGCCGCAGAAGGTCGTGCCCGTCGCGTTGAACGTGAACGAGAACACGCATCCGGTTCCGGAGGACGTCGCCGCCGACATCGTCGCGCGGGTCGCCGTCGCGGTGACCGGGGTGAACCGCTACCCCGACCGCGAGTTCACCGAGCTGCGCGAGGCGTTCGCCCGGTACCTCGGGCACGGACTCACGGCCGAGCAGCTCTGGGCCGCGAACGGGTCCAACGAGGTGCTCCAGCACATCCTGCAGGCTTTCGGCGGACCCGGGCGCAGCCTCCTGGGCTTCGCTCCGACGTACTCCATGTACCCGCTGCTCGCCTCCGGCACCGGCACGAGCTGGATCGCTGCCGGACGCGACGACGATTTCGAACTGTCCCCCGAGACCGCGGCGGCCGCCGTGCGCGAGCACGACCCGGACATCGTCATCCTCTGCTCGCCGAACAACCCGACCGGGACCCCGCTGTCGCTCGAGACGGTCGAGGCCGTCTACGCCGCGGCGCGCGGCATCGTGATCGTGGACGAGGCGTACGCGGAGTTCATGCCGGAGGGCGAGCCGTCGGCGCTCACGCTGCTCCCCGGGCGCGAGCGGCTGCTGATCTCGCGGACGATGAGCAAGGCGTTCGCGTTCGCGGGCGCGCGCGTCGGCTACCTGGCCGCCGATCCCGCCGTGGTGGACGCCCTGCGGCTGGTACGCCTGCCGTACCACCTGTCCGCTCTGACGCAGGCGGCAGCGCTCGGCGCGCTCGCGCATGCGGACGAGATGCTCGCGATGGTCGGCGAGATCCGGACGCAGCGTGACCGGCTCGTCGTGGAGCTCGCCGAGCTCGGCTACCTCCCGCACCGCAGCGGCAGCAACTTCGTGCTCTTCGGGGGTGTCGACGACCCGCATGCGGTGTTCGAGGCGCTCCTGGAGCGGGGCGTCCTCATCCGGGACGTCGGCATCCCGAACCACCTGCGCGTCACCGCGGGCACCGAGACCGAGACCACCGCGTTCCTGGAGGCGCTGCGCGCTCTCGGCCGCCCCTCCGGAGCCGCGACGGCCGGCGCCCAGTCGGTAAGCTCGCAGTCATGACGAATCGGACCGCCCAGCTTCAGCGCGCGACCAGCGAGTCGAGCATCGAGCTCAGCCTCGACCTCGACGGCACCGGGAAGTCCGACATCCACACGTCGGTCCCGTTCTACGACCACCTGCTGACCGCGTTCGCCAAGCACTCGCTCACCGACCTGACGGTGCGCGCGAGCGGCGACACCGACATCGACGTGCACCACACGGTGGAGGACGTCGCGATCGTCCTCGGTCAGGCCATCAAGAAGGCGCTCGGCGACAAGTCCAGCATCTCCCGCTACGGCGACGCGCTGGTCCCGCTCGACGAGGCGCTCGTGCAGGCCGTGGTCGACATCTCCGGACGCCCCTACCTCGTGCACGGCGGCGAGCCGACCGGGTTCGAGTTCCACCTGATCGGCGGCCACTTCACCGGGTCGATGGTGCGGCACGTCTTCGAGGCGATCGCGTTCAACGCCGGGCTGACCGTGCACGTCACGGTCGTCGGCGGCCGCGACCCGCACCACATCGCGGAAGCCGAGTTCAAGGCGTTCGCGCGCGCGTTCCGCCAGGCGAAAGCACTCGACCCGCTGGTGTCCGGCATCCCCTCCACCAAGGGCGCGCTGTGAGCGCACCCGACGTCGTCGTCTTCGACTACGGGACCGGCAACGTCCACTCCGCGGTCAAGGCGCTGGAGGCCGCCGGCGCGAACGTCGAGCTCACCGGCAACCGCCGTCGTGCGCAGGAGGCCGACGGACTCCTCGTCCCCGGCGTCGGCGCCTTCGCCGCGGTCATCGACGCGCTGCGCCGCTCGCACGGCGACGAGGTCATCGACCGGCGGCTCGCGGGCGGACGACCGGTGCTCGGCATCTGCGTCGGCATGCAGGTGCTGTTCGAGCGCGGCGTCGAGCACGGCATCGAAAGCGAAGGGCTCGGCGAGTGGCCGGGCACGGTCGACCGGCTGCGCGCCGACGTCGTCCCGCACATGGGCTGGAACACCGTCCAGGCGCCGGAGGACTCCGTGCTGTTCGACGGCATCCGCGACGAGCGCTTCTACTTCGTGCACTCATACGCGGCGCAGGACTGGACGCTGGAGGCCACGGGTCCGTTCCCGCAGCCGCGGGTGACCTGGGCCGAGCACGGCTCGCGTTTCGTGGCGGCGGTGGAGAACGGGCCGCTCACCGCGACCCAGTTCCACCCGGAGAAGTCCGGTGAGGCGGGCCTGAAGCTGCTGCGCAACTGGATCGGCTCGCTCTAGCGCCATCCCCGTCCGTCACGCGGACCCGAACGACCCCGACAGAGGAAACCCACACCGACATGAGCGAACTCACGCAATCTCCCAAGCTCGTACTGCTGCCCGCCGTCGACGTCGCCGACGGCAAGGCCGTCCGACTGACGCAGGGCGAAGCCGGCAGCGAGACCAGCTACGGCGACCCGGTCGACGCCGCCGCCGAATGGGTGGACGCCGGCGCCGAGTGGATCCACCTGGTCGACCTGGACGCCGCGTTCGGCCGCGGCGACAACCGCGACCTCCTGAAGAAGGTCATCGACCAGACCGACGGCGTCAACATCGAGCTCTCCGGCGGCATCCGCGACGACGCGTCGCTGGAGCACGCGCTGGCGATCGGCGCGACCCGCGTCAACCTCGGTACGGCGGCGCTGGAGAACCCGGAGTGGGCGGCCGACGCGATCGCCCGCTACGGCGAGGCGATCGCGGTCGGCCTGGACGTGCGCGGGACGACGCTCGCGGCGCGCGGCTGGACGCGCGAAGGCGGCGACCTGTGGGAGGTGCTGGACCGCCTCGAGCAGGCCGGCTGCGCCCGCTACGTCGTCACCGACGTGACCAAGGACGGCACGCTCAAGGGCCCGAATCTGGACCTGCTGCGCCAGGTGATGGAGCGCACCGAGCGACCGGTGGTGGCCTCCGGCGGCATCTCCAGCCTCGACGACATCGCCGCGCTGCGCGCGCTGGTGCCGCTGGGACTGGAGGGCGCTATCGTCGGCAAGGCGCTCTACTCCGGAGCGTTCACCCTGCCCGAGGCGCTGGATGTCGCCGGCGACTGAGCCCGAGGAGGGCGACCGCGGGCCCGAGGGCGGTCGCAGGGAGCCGTCCTCCGGATCTGCCTCGCCCGGCCCCACCTCCACTGGCGCCGACCGGCTGGCCGGGTTCGCGGCGACGCTCGCCGGATTCGCCGCCTCACCCGGTGACTCCGCAGGGCAGCCCTGGGCGGGCCGCGAGTTCGACGACAACCCGTTCGGTGACGACGACGGGTCCGCGCCTCCCGAACTGCTCGGGGCGCTCGCCGCGTTCCGGGCGGGCGAGGTCGGAGCCGAGGCCGTGGTGGACGCCGTGCGCGCGGTGCGCCTCCTCATCCCGCTCGTCGCCGAGCTGGGCGAGGAGGGCGTCAGCGACGCCGGGCTCGCGGTCGACAAGACCCAGGAGCTGTCCCTCGTCACCGTCGCGGGCCCGGACGGGCGCCGCGTCCTTCCCGTGTTCTCGTCGGTGACGGCGATGCAGGCCTGGAATCCGCTGGCGCGACCGGTCCCGGCCGCCGGTCCGCGCGCAGCGCTCGCCGCCGCGTCGGAGGAGACCGAGCTGCTGGTGCTCGACCCCACCTCCGAGACCGAGTTCGTCCTGCGGCGGCCCGCGGTCTGGGCGCTCGCGCAGGGGCAGCCCTGGCTGCCGAGCCACCGCGACCCCGTCGTGGTGACGGCGTTCCGGGCGTCGATCGCGTCCGAGCTCGGCGTGCTCGACGTGGAGCTGGCGGCGGGCGACCCGGACTACCGCCTCGCCGGTGACGAGCTCGTGGTGCGGCTCACGCTCGCCGCGGGCCTGACCGCCGAGGAGCTGAACGCCATCCTGTCCCGGCTCGCACAGCGCTGGGCCGCCGACGATGCGATCGCGACCCGGGTCGACTCCCTCCGCGTCCAACTCACCGCCGGCCCCTGACACGCGAGTACGCGGATAATCTGGCTACTCGGCGGCTTCTGACCGATTATGCGCGTACTCGATGGGCGGCCACCGGGCGCGAACGGTGGCGGTCGGGCGGGGTCAGGCGGCCGTGGGGAGCATGCGGAGGACGGCGACGACGGACAGAACCGCAACGATCGCGACGAACCCCACCAGCACCGGGACGAGCGGCCAGAGGGTGAGCGCGACGCCGACCAGCAGCACCGGCAACGCCAGCCCGATGTAGGCGATCAGGAAGATCGCCGCCAGCACCTCGCCGCGCCGCTCGGGTGCGGCGAGCGAGCCGGCGACCAGGATGGACGCCCGGAACAGCATCCCGACCCCCGCGCCGGCCAGCACGCCCGCGACCAGGAACACCGGCAGCGAGTCGCCCAGCACGCCGACCGCCAATCCCGCGAGGCCGACGACCACGAGCGGCACGGCGACGATCAGCGTCGTGCGCGACCGCAACGGTGCGAAAACGATCTGCGACACCGCGGACGCCGCGAACACCGAGAACGGCACGACGCCGGCGACGAGGTGCGACGCGACATGGAAGGTCCCGGCCAGGACGCTCGGCGCAAGCGATGTGAACAGGCCGAACACGGCGAAGCCCGCGAAGGCGGCGACGGCGGCGGCGGAGAACGCGCCGCGGGACGCCGCGGGCACCGAGATGCGCTGCGGCCGGTACGCGGGGCGCTCCTCCGCGCGCTCCACCGTCTCCGGCACCAGGGCGACCGCCAGCGCGGCCAGAGCCAGGACCACCAGGAACACGGCGTACGGCAGCAGCAGCGGCGCGGGCAGGAACTGCGCGAACACGCCGCCGATCAACGGTCCGAGCGCCAGGCCGCCGGTGTTGACGACCGTGGAGACCGTGCTCGCCAGCCGCGACCCCTCTGCCGGTCGGGCGACCGACCTCAGCTCGCCGAGATGCGCCGTCGCGCTCGCCGTGAGCGCCCCGACGCCGACGCCGGAGATCAGGCGGGCGACGATCAGGCCGCTCACGTCGTTCCAGACCAGGAACACTGCCGCCGCCACGATCTCCAGCACGATCGCGACGAGCACCATCCGGCGCCGGCCGGCCCAATCGCTCAGGTGGCCGATCAGGAAGAGGCTCGCGATCACGCCGACCGCGTACGCCGCGAAGATCACCGTGACGACCCAGGTCGGGAAGCCGTTCCGCTGCTGGTACAGCGCATACAGCGGGGTGGGGATGGTCGAGAACGCCATGACGGCGAGGAACGCCGCGGCGACGATCCAGAAGCCGGCGCCGTGACGGAGACGCCACGGCCGTGCGGCCGAAGGCGTCGTCGCGGAGCGCGGGAGGGTGGCGGGGGCTTTCATCGACATGCCCACATCCTCCGCCCCGAGCGGCAATCGTGTCCAACGAAGGCAGGCGATGGTTGCGATCGGTCAAGACGATCGAGAACATGGTCGCATGGACACCCGTCAGCTCGAGTACTTCGTGGCCGTTGCCGAGGAGCTCAACTTCACGCGTGCGGCCGCGCGCGTCTTCGCCGCCCAGTCCACCGTCTCGGCCGGGGTGGCCGCCCTGGAGCGCGAGCTCGGCGCCCGGCTGTTCGAGCGCGACGCGCACGGCGTCACCCTCACGAGCACGGGGGAGGCCGCGCTCGCCGAGGCGCGCGTCGGCCTCCAGTCGGTCGAGCGGCTGCGTGACCTCGCGGCCGGCGACGGACCGCTGCGGGGTGTGGTCCGGGTGGGGATCTTCACCAATCTGACCTCCATCGACCTCCCGGGGATCATGGGCGAGTTCCGCCGCAGGCACCCCGCCGTCGACCTCCGGCTCGGACCGTCGCCGAGCGGCTCCACCGGGCTGGCGGACGACGTCCGGCAGGGGCGGCTGGATGTCGCCTTCTACGGTCTCCCTGACCCGGTGCTCGGCGCGACGATGCTGCCGCTCGCCGACGTGCCGTTCGTCGCAGTGCTCCCCGAGGGCCATCCGCTCGCGGCCCGCGCCGCCGTCCCGCTCGCGGAGCTGGCCGCCGAGCGCTGGGTGGACGCGCGCGAGGGCTTCGGCAACCGGGTCGTGCTCGACCGCGCGCTCGCCGCCGCGGGGCTCGGCCGCGAGGTCGCGACGGAGGTGTCCGACCTGGGCGAGATCCCGCGGTTCGTGGCCGCAGGGCTCGGCGTCGGCGCCCTGCCGGAGCTCACGGTCAATCGTGCGGAGGGCGTCGTGATCCGCCCGCTGACGCCGCGCGTGGACTGGCGGCTGAGCGTGCTGGCGCATCCCCGCCCCGGCGCGGCCGCCCGCGCCCTGCTCACGCTCATCGCGGAGCGGTTCGGCCGGCCGGTTCCGCCTACGCTGGAGGGACCATGACCGTCTTCGCCGCCCTCGTCCTGTTCGTCAACGCCGTCTTCAACGTGATCGCCTGGCCGCGCTTCTTCGCCCGGGTGCGTTCCGACCAGCGTGCCAGGGACGCCGCCGGACGCCCCACCGCCTTCCTGCGCGTGCACGCGGTGCTGCTGGGCATCGCCCTCCTGCTCGCGCTGCTCTCGGCGGTCGCCGGGGTGCTGTTGCTCCTCGCCTGAGCCGGATGGGAGCATGAGGGCATGCCCATCACGATCACCGGCGACGCCGAAGCCGACGCCCTCCTCGACCAGTCCCCGTTCGCCCTGCTCGTCGGGATGATGCTCGACCAGCAGATCGCGATGGAGACCGCGTTCACCGGCCCAGCCAAGCTGCGCGACCGTCTGGGCTCGCTCGACCCGGCCGGGATCGCCGCACTCGACCCCGACGAGCTGGTCGCCGTGATGAAGCAGACGCCGTCCGTGCACCGCTTCCCCGGCTCCATGGCCGGCCGGTTGCAGTCGCTGTCCGCCGCGATCGTCGACGACTGGGGCGGCGACACCGCCGCGATCTGGACCCAGGGCGACCCCAGCGGCGCGGAGGTGCTGCGCCGGCTGAAGGCGCTGCCCGGGTTCGGCGAGCAGAAGGCGAAGATCTTCCTGGCGCTCCTCGGCAAGCAGAAGGGCCTCCAGGCGCCCGGCTGGCGGGAGGCCGCGGGCGACTACGGCGCGGAGGGCTACCGCTCGGTCGCCGACATCGTCGACCCGGAGTCGCTGACGAAGGTGCGCGAGCACAAGCGCGCGATGAAGGCGGCGGCGAAGGGCTGACGCCCGCGGGCACGGCGGCGATGTCGGCGGCGGCCGATAGCGTAGCGGTGTGTTCCTACTCGACGGTGTGATCGTCACCAGCGCCAGCGATCTGACCGAGGCGTCCAAGTGCGAGTTCGCCTTCCTGCGGACGCTCGACGTCAAGCTCGGCCGGCTGGAGAAGACCGAAGAGGTCGAGGATCCCATGTACGTGCGCTCGTCGCGGCTGGGCGACGAGCAGGAGCATCACATCCTGGAGCGCTACCGCGAGCGCTTCGGCGACGGGGTCGCGGAGATCGAGCGGCCCGAGTCGCTGACCGCCGAGAGCCTCGCGGAGGCCGTCCGCCGCACCGCCGACGCCTTCGCGCGGGGAAGCGAGGTCGTCTTCCAGGCCACCTTCTTCGACGGGTCGTTCGTCGGCTTCGCGGACTTCATCGTGCGGCTGCCCGACGGCCGCTACCGCGTCCAGGACTCCAAGCTCGCGCGCAGCGCCCGGGTCACCGCGCTGCTGCAGCTCGCGGCCTACGCCGAGCAGCTGCGGCGCACCGGCGTGGAGGTCGACGGCACGGTCGAGCTCCTGCTGGGCGACGGCTCCGTCAGCGAGCACCGGCTGTCCGACATCGAGCCGGTGTACCGCAAGCGCCGCGCCCGGCTGCTCGACATCATCGCCGAGCACGTGGCCGACCCGGGCCCGGTGGAGTGGGGCGACCCGCGGTTCACGGTCTGCGGCCGCTGCGACACCTGCGACGCCGAGGTCACGGCCGCCCGCGACGTGCTGCTGGTCGCGGGGATGCGCGTCACCCAGCGCGAGCGTCTCGCCGCGACGGGCATCACGACCATCGACGCGCTCGCGGCCTCCACCGCGCCGGTCGAGGGCGTCCCGGACGGCACGCTCTCCGGGCTGCGCGAGCAGGCGCGGCTGCAACTGGAGGCGGTGGAGGGCGCCCCGCCGCCGGTGCGCGTCTTCAACGCGCCGGTGCTCGCCGTGCTGCCCGAGCCGAACCCCGGCGACATCTTCTTCGACTTCGAGGGCGACCCGCTCTACACGGAGGGCGCGGGCGAGCGCTGGAACCTCGACTACCTGTTCGGGATGGTCGACCAGGACGCCCGGTTCACCGCGTTCTGGGCGCACGACTTCGCCGAGGAGCGCGTGGCGCTGGAGCGCTTCCTGGAGTTCGTCCGCGAGCGCCGTGCCACGTTCCCCGGCATGCACATCTACCACTACGCCGCCTACGAACAGACCCATCTGCTCTCGATCTCCGCCCGGCACGGCGTCGGCGAGGAGGAGGTCGACGGCCTGCTGCGCGACAACGTGATGGTCGACCTGTACCCGCTGGTGCGCAAGTCGGTGCGTGTCGGCTCGCGGTCCTACTCCATCAAGAAGCTGGAGCCGCTCTACATGGGCTCCGAGCTGCGCCAGAGCGAGGTGACGAACGGCGCGGACTCCATCACCGAGTACGCGAACGCGCGCGACCTGATCGCGCTCGGCCGGTTCGACGAGGCACAGCCGCTGCTCGACGCGCTCGCGGACTACAACCGCTACGACTGCGTCTCCACCCTCCGCCTGCGCGACTGGCTGCTGGCCCGCGCCGCCGAGGCGGGCGTCCCGATCGGCGCCGCGCCGATGGAGGAGCCGGAGCAGGCGCCCGAGGAGTCGCCGCTGCGCGCTGGTCTGCTCGGGTTCGCCGGCGACCCGCTCGACCCCCACCGCACGCCCGACCGGGAGGCGATGGCGCTCGCCGCGGCCGCGATCGACTTCCACCGGCGCGAGCAGAAGAGCTTCTGGCAGAGCCACTTCTCCCGGCTCATCCAGCCGGTGGAGGAGTGGGCCGACACCCGTGACGTGCTGGTCGTTGAGACCGTGCGCGTGGTGCGCGACTGGTATCTGGACGAAGGCCAGCGGGTGGAGCGGCGCGAGCTGCTGCTGTCGGGTCAGTGGGGCGCGGGCAGCGCGGTGCGGGTGAGCGAGAACTCGGGGCCGTTCCTGCTCTACGAGTACCCCGGTCCGTTCCGGCTGCTGCGCGCCCAGCCCGGTGCGCGCACGGTGCGCAGCGCCGCCGTGATCGCGGTCGCCGACGACGGCTCGGTGCTGGTGCGCGAGAACCTGCCGGAGGACGTGGAGGCGTACCCCCACCTGCCGATGGCGCTCACGCCCGCTCCGCCGCCGAACACCCGTCCGCTCGCCGAGGCGGTGCGGGAGTGGGGCACGGACCTGTTGGAAGCCCGCCGCAACGACCGCTGGCCGCGGAACGCGACCGTCGACCTGCTCCGGCGCACGCCGCCGCGCACGCGCTCGGGCACGCTGGCGCCCGAGGGGCCGGAGGACGGCAGTGGGCGCATCGCCGCCGTCACCGCGAGCCTGCTCGACCTGGACGCCTCCTACCTGGCGGTGCAGGGCCCTCCCGGCACCGGCAAGTCCTACCTCGGCGCCCACGTGATCGCCCGGCTCGTGGCCGCGCACGGCTGGCGAGTCGGTGTCGTGGCCCAGTCGCACGCGGTGGTCGAGAACCTGCTCGACCGCGTCGTGGACACCGGCCTCGATCCGGCCCTCGTCGGCAAGGTGCCGAGCGGCGCGGCCGAGGCGCCCCGGTTCACGCCGTTGCGCCGGAACGGCCAGCTCGAGTTCGCCGCCGAGCGCGAGGGTCGCGGCTACGTCCTCGGCGGCACGGCCTGGGACTTCGCCAACGTCGCGCGCATCCCGCGCGGGAGCCTCGACCTGCTCGTGATCGACGAGGCCGGGCAGTTCTCGCTCGCGTCGACCATCGCGGTCGGCGTCGCCGCGCGCAACCTCCTGTTGCTCGGGGACCCGCAGCAGCTCCCGCAGGTCAGCCAGGGCAGCCATCCCGAGCCCGTGGACGGCTCGGCCCTCGGCTGGGTGAGCGACGGCCACGACGTGCTCCCCGCCGAGTTCGGGTACTTCCTCGCGGAGAGCCGCCGGATGCACCCCGCGCTGGCGGAGGCGGTGTCCCGGCTGGCGTACGAGGGGAAGTTGCATGCCCACCCGAGCGCCCGCGACCGCGAGCTCGGCGGCGTCGAGCCCGGCCTCCACCCGGTGCCCGTGGAGCACGTGGGCAACGCGACCGCGTCGCCTCAGGAGGCCGCGGCCGTCGTCCGCATCGTGGACGACCTGATCGGCCGCTCCTGGAGCGACCCCGGTGCGGGCGTCGAGGACGCGCCGCTGGGTCAGGACGACGTCATCGTGGTGACCCCGTACAACGCGCAGCTCGCCGAGGTGCGCGAGCTCCTCGACGCGGCGGGCTTCCCGCAGGTGCGGGTGGGGACCGTCGACAAGTTCCAGGGTCAGGAGGCGGCCGTCGCGATCGTCAGCCTCGCCGCGTCGTCGGCCGCCGACGTGCCGCGAGGGATGTCGTTCCTGCTGATGAAGAACCGGCTCAACGTCGCGATCTCCCGGGCGAAGTGGGCGGCGTACCTGGTGCACTCGCCTGAGCTGACCGAGTTCCTTCCGACGACCCCGGCCGGGGTGGGCGAACTCAGCGCATTCATCCGGCTGGTCGAGCCGGGCGCGCCGGATCGGGCCGCCGTGGCTGCCGGTGAAGCCGCTGGTGAGGCGCGGGCCTGAGAGCTACGGTGGAGGCGTGTCCCCGGAGGAACTGCAGGAGCTCGTCATCCTGCGACGAGCGCGCGACAAGATCGACCGCGAGTACGCCGAGCCGCTCGACGTCCCCACGATGGCCGCGTCGGCCTTCATGTCGCCGTCGCACTTCGCGCGCCGGTTCCGCGCGGTCTACGGCGAGACGCCCTACAGCTACCTGATGACCCGGCGGATCGAGCGTGCGATGGCGCTGCTGCGCGAGGGGATGTCCGTGACCGAGGCGTGCATGGCCGTCGGCTGTACCTCGCTCGGCTCGTTCAGCTCGAAGTTCACCGAGGTGGTGGGGGAGCCGCCGACGAGCTACCGCGCGCGCGAGCACCGCGCGGTGCTCGCGATGCCCAACTGCATCGCGAAGCAGCGGACGCGGCCGGTACGGTCGAAGCCCATCCCCGGGTGAAAGGAACGAGCAGGAATGGAGAAGCGCGGCGCGCGCCGCGTTCCTAGAGTGGCCCTATGACCATTTCGCTTCAGTACTCGCACATCACCGTCACGAACCCCGAGGAGTCCCTCGCGTTCTATCGTGACGCGCTGGGGCTGGACGTCCTCAACGACGTCGAGTCGGGCGGCCACCACTGGATCACCCTCGGTGTCGCGGGTCAGCCGGGAACCGAGATCGTCCTCTCCGACCCGTACGCCGGCCGCTCCCAGGCCGACGGCGACGCCATCCAGGAGCTCGTCGCCAAGGGCGTGCTGACGAACGTCGTCTTCCGCACCGAGGACGACCTCGACGGCGTGTTCGAGCGTGTGCGCGCCAGCGGCGCAGAGGTGCTCCAGGAGCCGAAAGACCAGCCGTGGGGCCCGCGCGACTGCGCCTTCCGCGACCCGTCCGGCAACATGGTGCGCATCCTGCAGTCGGCGGCCCAGCCCGCCTAGGCGGCCCAGCCCGCCGAGACGGCGATCCGGTGTGCGCCGGAGGTCCCCCAATGGCCTCCGGCGCACACGTACGTCCGATTCTTCCGGAGGCGGCCGGCCCTGGCCAGAGTGTTCGCACCTCAGATCGGACATCTGACCGCGGGACGGGCGCCGTCACATTTCGGAACGCGGTTTGCCCTCCCGCTCCTCGCTTGGAAGGCTCGATGTGCCGCCACCCGTTCGCCGGCACATCCCACCCCTTCACAAGAGAGGCACAGCCATGCCCGACGCCACCCCGTCCGGAACCGTCCCCGCGCTCCCCGAGAAGCCGAAGCGCTCGAAGACCCCGTGGATCGTCGGCATCGCCGTTGTCGCGGTCCTCGCCGTCGTCGGCGGCGTCGTCGCGGTCGTCAACGCGAACAGCAGCGGCGCGGCCGGTGCCGCGGGGAAGACTGTCACCGTCAAGATCGGCACGACAGAGCAGGCGGCTCCGTACTGGCCGATCCTCGAGAAGGAGGCCGCGAAGCAGGGCATCGACATCCAGGTCGTGGGCTTCCGCGACTACACCCAGGCCAACCCGGCGCTCGCCGACGGCCAGCTCGACCTGAACCTGTTCCAGCACCTCCAGTTCCTGGCGAACTACAACGTGCAGTCGAAGCAGGACCTCGTGCCGATCGCGTCCACGCTGGTGGTCCCGCTCCCGCTCTACTCGAAGAAGTACACGTCGGTCGACGCGATCCCGCACGGTGCGCAGATCGCCATCCCGAACGACGCGACCAACCAGGCGCGCGCGCTGCTCGTCCTGCAGAAGGCCGGCCTGCTGAAGCTGAAGGACGGCGGCAACACCCTCGCGACCCCCGCGGACATCGTCGCGTCCGAGTCGAAGGTGACCGTCATCGCGGTTGACGCCGCCCAGACCGCGCCGGCGCTCGACTCGGCCGCAGCCGCCATCGTCAACAACAACTTCGCCCTGACGGCCGGGCTCGACCCGAAGTCCGCTCTCTTCCAGGACGACCCGAAGAGCTCCACGGCCGAGCCCTACATCAACGCCTTCGTCGCCCGCGCGAAGGACAAGGACAACGCGACCTACCTCAAGGTCGCCGAGCTCTACCACACCAAGGCCGTGCAGGACGCGGTGCTCGCCGACTCCAAGAACACCGCTGTGATCGTGCAGAAGCCTCAGGCCGACCTCATCGCGATCCTGCACTCGCTGGAGAAGTCCATCAAGGCGGCGAAGTAGGCGTGAGCGCCCTCATCGAGTTCCGCGGCGTCACCAAGAGCTTCCGCTCGGGGGACGCCGCGGTCTCCGCCGTCGCGGACATCGACCTGACCATCGAGCGCGGCGAGATCTTCGGCATCATCGGCTACTCGGGCGCGGGCAAGAGCACGCTGCTGCGGCTGATCAACGCGCTGGAGCACGCGACCTCCGGCTCGGTGATCGTCGACGGCCGCGACCTGACCACACTGCGTGAGCGCGACCTGCGGAGCGTGCGGGCGGGGATCGGGATGATCTTCCAGCAGTTCAACCTGTTCCGCTCGCGCACCGTGTTCGCGAACATCGCCTATCCGTTGAAGGTCGCGGGCTGGCCGGCCGACAAGCGCAAGCAGCGCGTCGCCGAGCTGCTCGCCTTCGTCGGGCTGACCGAGAAGGCGTGGGCGTACCCCGACCAGCTCTCCGGAGGCCAGAAGCAGCGCGTCGGCATCGCCCGCGCGCTGGCGACGAACCCGGCCATCCTGCTCGCCGACGAGGCGACCAGCGCGCTCGACCCGGAGACCACCGCCGACGTGCTGGCGCTGCTCAAGCGGGTCAACGCGGAACTCGGCGTGACCATCGTCGTCATCACGCACGAGATGGAGGTCGTCCGCTCGATCGCCGACCGCGTCGCCGTGCTCGACTCGGGGCGGATCATCGAGCTCGGGACCGTTTTCGACGTGTTCTCGAACCCGCAGACCGCGACGTCGCAGCGCTTCGTCGGCACCGTGCTCCGCAACCAGCCGGGCGAGGCCGACATCGAGCGGCTGCGCGGCAAGCATGCCGGCCGGATCGTCTCGGCGCGCATCCACGACGACGGCCGCCTCGGCGCGGTGCTCTCCGACGCGGTCGGGCGGCACGGCGTGCGGTTCGAGATCGTCTACGGCGGCATCTCGGCGCTGCAGGGCCGGTCGTTCGGGAGCCTCACACTCGAGCTGCTCGGCGAACCGGAGGCGGTGGACGCGCTGGTCGCGGAGCTCCGCACGGTGACCGAGGTCGAGGAGGTGGCGGCATGACGGACTGGTCGACGCTCTGGCCGGTGTACCTGACCGCCATCGGGCAGACGCTCTGGATGGTCGTCGCCACCCTCGTGCTCGGCGGTGTGCTCGGGCTGGCGCTCGGTGTGTTGCTGTACACCACGCGGCCCGGCGGACTGCTGGAGAACCGCGTGCTGTCGGCGGTGCTGAACGTCGTGGTGAACTTCGTCCGCCCGATCCCGTTCATCATCTTCATGACGGCGGTGGCGCCGCTGACGCAGGCGGTGCTGGGGACGTTCCTCGGGACCCCCGCGGCGATCTTCCCGATGACGATCGCGGCGACCTTCGCGATCTCCCGCATCGTCGAGCAGAACCTGGTCACGATCGACCCCGGTGTGATCGAGGCGGCGCGCGCGATGGGGTCGAGCCCGTGGCGGATCATCTCCACGCTGCTCATCCCGGAGGCGCTCGGACCGCTGATCCTCGGCTACACGTTCGTGTTCGTCGCGATCGTGGACCTGTCGGCGGTCGCCGGCAGCCTGGGCGGCGGTGGGCTCGGGGACTTCGCGATCTCGTACGGCTACCAGCGCTACAACTGGGTCGTGACGTGGGTGGCGGTGCTGACGATCGTGGTGCTGGTGCAGCTGGCGCAGTTCGTCGGGAACCGGCTGGCGCGGAAGGCGCTGCGCCGGTGAGTTTTCGGGTCGGCCGTTACGCCTTCGCGGTGTAGCGGCCGACCGGACGGAGGCGAAGCGGGCGCTCGCGGTACTCGGCGAGGGCGTGCACGATCCAGCCGGCGGTGCGGGCGGTAGCGAAGATCACCTCGCCCGCGTCGTCGGCCATCCCGCCCGCGAGGGACAGCGCCGCCAGCGCCAGGTCGACGTTCGGTGCGGCGCCGGTGCGGTCGCGCAGCAGCGCGGTCAGGGCGTGGACGGCCGCGGTCACGGCTTCGGCGCCGGGGACGCCGGCCAGCATCCCGAGCAGGATGCGTCCGCGCGGGTCGCCTGCCGGGTAGAGCGGCTGGCCGAAGCCGGGGACGGGCCCCCGGCCGTCCACCACGGCGTCGGCGACGACCCGGGCGGCCTCCTCCCCGGCGGCGATCCGGGCGAGCATCCGGTGTGCGGCGCGACTGGCGTTGCCGTGCAGCGGGGAGTCGAGGGCGCCGAGGCCGGCAACCACCACGGCGTAGGCGGTCGCGCGCGCGGACGCGGCGGCGCGGGCCGCGAGCGTGGAGACGGCGAGGTCGTGGTCGAGGAGGAGGACCAGGGCGGCGTTCAGGGTGCGCACGGCCTCGGGGGAGCCAGGCAGTGGGGAGAGGCGGGACCAGAGGTCGGCGGCCAGTCCGTCGCTCTGCGGGGGCGATTTCTGAGGCAGTACTCCGACCATCCCCGCGATCAACCGCTCCGCCGCCCCTGCCACCGCCTCCGGGTCCAGCGACGTGCGCAACGGGTCGGCGGCCGCCAGCGCCGTCACCGCAACGAGTTGCCGGTCGCGGTCGCCCGCGCCGGCCGGCAGCGCCGCTGCGACCCGGCGGGCGGCCTCGACGCCGGGACCGGGTGCGAACCGCGCCGTTGCGTCCCAGTCGCCGGTGAGCGCCCAGCGCGCGACGACCTCGAACGGCTCCTGCGCCAGCTCGGCGGCCGGCCGGCCGCGGTAGTACAGCTCGCCGTCGTCGATCAGTGCGAAGTCGGTCTCGATCACCATCAGTGGCCGGCCCTCCGAGCGTGCAGGCGCGGGGGAGGCGCGGCGGCGGCGCGCAGAGGCGAAGGTCTCCACCTCCAGGGCGTCGAAGCTCGACCCTGCCGCGGTTCGCTCGCGGGCGAGCAGGCCGCGCGCGACGTAGGCGTACAGCGTCTCGAGCTTGACCCCGAGGCGCTCGGCGGTCTGTTCGGCGGTGAGCCGCGGGAGGTCGCTCATATTGATCCGATCAACATTGACGTAACTTGCGTCCACGTTCACACTACTGGCATGGACCGCATGAACGACACCCTCATCGACGTCCCGCGCGGACTGACCAACGTCGTCGCCGCCACCACCGCGCTCGGCGACGTCCGGGGGCACGAGGGCTTTTACCACTACCGCCAGTACTCGGCCATCGACCTGGCGCGCGAGCGCACGTTCGAGGACTCCTGGTACCTGCTGCTGTTCGGCGAGCTGCCGTCGGCGCCCGAGCTGGCGGCCTTCCGATCGCGGATCGCCGCGGCGCGCCGCATCCCGGAGCCGGTCGCCGCGCTCCTGCCCGCGATCGCCCGGCTGACCGCCGGCGGGGACGCCCTGGCCGGACTCCGGATGGCGCTCGCGGCGGTCGCCGCCGCCGACGGGATGCGCCCGGTCTACGACGGGGACGCCGAGACGCGCCTGCGCGACGCGATCCGGGTCGCGGCGGTCACGCCGGTGCTGCTCGCGTCGCTCCACGCGTACGCGGAGGGCCGCACGCCGCAGGAGCCGCGCGACGACCTCGGCCACGTCGCCGACTACCTGCGGCTGATCACCGGGCGCACGCCGGACGCCGAGCACGAGCACGCGCTCAGCGCATACCTGACGGCCGCGATCGACCACGGCTTCAACGCCTCCACCTTCACCGCCCGGGTGATCGCGTCCACCGGCGCGGATGTCGCTGCGGCGGTGGACGGCGCGCTCGGCGCCCTCTCCGGCCCGCTGCACGGCGGCGCGCCCAGCCGGGCGCTCGACACCCTCGACGCGATCGGGACGCCCGACCGCATCGACGCGTGGATCACCGACACCGTCCGCTCGGGCGGCCGCGTGATGGGCTTCGGCCACGCGGTCTACCGCACGGAGGACCCGCGGTCGGCGCTGCTGAAGGAGGTCGCCCAGGGCTTCGGCGGCGAGCGGGTGGAGTTCGCGGTGCGGGTGGAGGAGCGCGTCCAGCAGCTCCTCGAGGAGCTGAAACCGGGGCGCGGGCTGCACACCAACGTGGAGTTCTACGCGGGCGTCGTGATGGAGCTGTGCGGCATCCCGCGGGAGCTCTTCACGCCGACGTTCGCGGCGGCGCGCGTCGTCGGCTGGACCGCGCACATCCTGGAGCAGGCGGCGGACGGCAAGATCCTGCGGCCGTCGTCGCGCTACGTCGGGCCGCCGGCGCCCGAGCCGCTCCCTGGGCGGCCGATCGCCGCCTGACCGCGGGCCGCTCCGGGGCGTATCGTGCTGCTCGGGCGGCCCGCAGCGGCCGCACGAGCGACGGAGGACGCGATGCGCGGAACGGTGCGGCACGTGGAGTGGGTCGGGGACGAGGACCCGGAGCGGCTGGAGGCGGCGGTCGTCACCCTCGCGCCCGACCGGCTGGACGCGCTCGGCACCTCGCGCACGACGGACTACGTCACGAGCTGGGCGCTGGAGACCGGGCCGGACTGGGTGACCTCCCGGCTCTCTGTCGCGGTCGACGGCCGCGGTTTCACCCGCTGGCTCGTCCTGACCCGGGACGCCCACGGCCGCTGGGCCGCCGAGTCGTACACCCACGGTGACGACCGCTACCACGACGAGCCGATGGCGGCGCCGGGGATCGCCGATCCCGGGAGCCTGGATGGCGCGCTCGACTGCGACCTGGCGCTGTGCCCGGTGACGAACACGATGCCGATCCTCCGGCTCGGGGCGTTGCGGGGCCTGGAGGAGACCGAGCTCACGATGGCGTGGGTGGACCTGCCATCGCTCGCGGTGGTCGCCAGCCGGCAGGCGTACAGCGCGGCCGAACCCTTCGACGCGGGGGCGGGCCGTTCGGTCGTGCGCTACCGGAGAGTCGGCAGCGGATTCATCGCGGACCTCGGCGTGGACGAGGACGGCCTGGTCATCGACTACCCGCGCCTCGCCCGCCGCATCCGCACGCGCTGAGCCGCCGGCCCGCCGACGCGCTCACCCGCCGGGCGGATCAGGGGGTGGCCGCGAGGGCGTCGTAGTCGCGGAAGCTGCGCCGGACGCGCACGATGGTCGCGACGAGGACCACGATCAGGAGGCCGCCGAGCAGCGGCGGGAACCAGAGCGCCCCGGTCAGCGCGAGCACGCCGATGTAGAGGTCGCCGAGCCGCGGGCCGCCGGTCACGACCACGGTGAACACGCCCTGCAGCCGCCCGCGCATCACGTCGGGCGCCGACGCCTGCAGGATGGTCATCCGGAAGATCGAGCTGACGTTGTCCGCCGCGCCCGAGGCCGCGAGCAGCACGGTGGCCGCGATCAACGCGGGCAGGTTCGCCTGGGCGATGGAGGCCGCGCCTCCGGTCGTTCCGCTGAACGCGACCACCGCCAGGACGATGCCGAAGCCGAGGATCGACGCGCCGTAGACGATGATCGCCCGCTCCACCGCGCGGCCCTGCCACCGGACCCCGCCGAGCCGCCCGGAGAAGACGCTGGACACCAGCGTCCCGACCGCGCCGGCCGCGGTCAGGATGCCGACCGTCACCGGTCCGCCGCCGATGAGCAGGGCGCCGACCGCCGGGAACAGCGCCCGCGGCTGCCCGAAGGTCATAGCGATGATGTCGAGCACGAAGGTCATCGACAGGTTCGGCGCGGACTTCAGGAAGCGCAGCCCCTGCAGCACGGAGGCCAGCCCGGCGCTCTGCCGCTCGCCCTCCGGCACGAGGCTCGGCAGCGTGAAGATCCCGAGGAACGCCGCCGTGAACAGGATGACATCGACCGTGTACGTCCACGGGATGCCGACGCTCGCGACCAGGAGGCCGGCGAGCGCGGGCCCGACGGTGACCATCACGCCCATGCCGATCCCGCCGAGCGCGCTCGCCGCGGGCAGCAGCCGCGCGGGCAGCAGGCGCGGCGTGATCGCCTGCCGGGTGGCGCCGATCATGACCGAGGCGACCGCGTTGATCGTCGTGAGGATGTACAGCGGCCACACGACCGGGACGTGGAGCCAGGCGAACACGGCGATCCCGGCGGTGGAGGCCCACGCGACGACCGCCGTCACGAGCGCGACTGTTCGCCGGTCGAACGCGTCGGCGAGCACGCCGCCGTACAGCCCGAAGACGATCATCGGCACCAGAGCGAACAGGGCGACGAGCGAGACGGCCAGCGTCGAGCGCGTGAGGTCGTAGATGTTGAGGCCGACGGCCACGATCGTCATCTGGCCGCCGATGCCGGAGATGGCGCCGCCGAGCCAGAGCCGGGCGAACGCCGGCGACTCCCTCAGCGGGCTGAGGTCGACGAAGTGCCGGGCGTGCGCGAGCCGAGGCTCGTTCGTATCGTCGGGCTCCTTGGTGCCCGGAGCCTGCCCGGCGCTCAGAAGCGCGGCTTCTTGCTGAGCGACACCGCCGCGAGCGAGAAGACGACGCCGGCGACCATCACCGTGACCGTGACGGCCTGCAGCACGACCTGGAAGAAGGGCAGGAACGGGGTGACCGACACCCAGAGCCAGAGGATGGCGCCGATCAGCGTGATGACGTAGCTGAAGGTGCGGCGCGCGTAGAGGGCGTTGAGCGACACGACGGTGCCGGCGACGGTCACCTGGAACAGCGGCAGGAATGCGTGCGCGTTGCCGGTCCAGGTCGCGACCAGGCTGATGACGCCGAGCACGAGGGTGAGCAGCACGACGAGGGTCGCGAGCGCGTTGCCGACCAGGGGCGGCAGCGTGGCGCTCAGGCTGCGGACGAGCCCGCCGTGCTCGTCGTCGATCTCGTTCTCGGTGCGGGGCTCAGCGATGATGTGCGTGGTCACGACGACGATCCTACCGCCCGCCCGGACGCGGCCGCACACGCTTCCGGCCCGGCGCCGGGCGGGTAGGTTGGAGCCATGTCCGCTGACCGCCGCCGGGGGCCCCGGCTCAGCCTTCCCGACCGCGTCGTCCGCACGGACGAGGAGGTCGCCCGCCGGATCGCCCGTCGAAAGACCGGACCCGGCGTCGACCGGTTCTGGCGCCTGCTCAGCGGCGCGGCCGACCACGGCAAGCTCTGGTTCGCCGTCGCCGCCGTGCTCGTGGCCCTCGGCAAGCCGCGGGCGGCGGCCCGCGGGCTCGTCTCGCTCGGCCTGGCCAGCCTGATCGCCAACGTCGTGGGCAAGCGGCTCGTCGGCGGCGAGCGGCCCGTGCCGGCCTCCATCCCCGTCGCGCGGCGGCTGCACCGTTCGCCGACCTCCCCGTCGTTCCCGTCCGGTCACACCGCGAGCGCGGCTGCCTTCGCGACCGGCGTCGCGCTCGACGCGCCGGCCGCCGGCGCGGCTCTGGCGCCCCTCGCCGCGGGCGTCGGCTACTCCCGGCTGCACACCGGGGCGCACTGGTTCTCGGATGTCGTCGGCGGAGCGGCGATCGGGGCGGGCGCGGCCCTGCTGGTCAGGGCGCTGGGGCCCGCGTTCCGCCGGCTCCGGCCGGCCGCGGAGCGCGGCGCGCCCACCGCGTCGGCCGTCGAGCTCCCGGTGCTCGCGCGCGGCGCTGGCGCGTTCGTCGTCGTCAACCCCGGCTCCGGCGCCGGGCTGGACCGCCCGGACCCGCGGGAGCTCCTCGGCGAGCGGTTCCCCGAGGCGCGTGTCCACGAGCTTCAGGAGGGCGACGACATCGCCGCGCTGGTGCGGGAGCAGCTGGGCTCCGCCGAGCCGCCCCGGGTGCTCGGCGTCTCCGGGGGCGACGGCACGGTGGCGGCGATGGCCCATGAAGCGCGCCTCGCCGACCTCCCCTTGCTCGTGCTCCCCGGCGGCACGTTCAACCACTTCGCGAAGGCGATCGGCGCCGACACCCTGGAGATCGCGCTCGACGCGTTCGCGGCGGGCACGGGACGCCGCGTGGACGTGGCCGAGCTGCGGCTCCCGGCGGGCGACGACGGCGACACCCTGACACGCACGGTCCTCAACACGTCCTCCGTCGGCGTCTACCCGGCCTTCGTCGCCGAGCGGGAGCGGCACGAAGACCGCTGGGGGAAGCCGCTCGCGGCCGTGATCGCGGCCATCCGGGTGGTGCGGAAGAGCACCCCCGTCGAGCTGGAGGTCGACGGGCGGCCGCGAACCATCTGGTCGGTGTTCGTCGGAGTCGACCGCTACTACCCGGTCACCGTCGCGCCGATCGAACGCCGGCGGTTGGACGACGGGCTGCTGGACATCCGCATCCTCGACGCCGGCCGGACCCCGAAGACCCGAGGCGCGGTCGCGCTCGCGTTCGGCGGCCGCACCGACGCGCTGGTGGCGCGACTTCCCTTCGTGCAGGGACCTCCGGTCATCGACGGCTTCACCGCGGAGCGCATCTCGGTGCGGACGCGGAACGAGGACCCGGGCTACGCCCACGACGGCGAGGCCTCCACAACGACGCCCGGTCCCGGCCTGGACCTGCGGATCCTGCCGGCGGGACTCGCCGTGTACGCGCCGGTCAGCTCTCCTTGACGACCTGGTCGACGCGCTTGTCGGGTCGCAGGCCGCGCCAGGACGGCTGACGCAGCCGGTCGGTGCCCGTCCACTCGGCGAACTCGACCTCGCCGACGTACTCCGGCCGCACCCAGTGGGCGCCGCGCGCGTCGAGCGAGGGCACGCCCGTCAGCGGGGGAGTCGTCCGCGGGTGCGCGGCCAGCTTCTTCGCCAGGTCGTCGAGCATCGCGTCGGTGAACCCGGTGCCCACCTTGCCGACGTAGCGGAGCCCGTCGCCGTCCGGGATGCCGAGCAGCAGCGCGCCGATGCCGTTCGCGCGGCGGCCGTTGCCGGTGGTCCAGCCGCCGATGACGACCTCCTGCGTGAGGTGGTGCTTGATCTTGATCCAGGTGCGGGAGCGCCGGCCGGTCGCGTAGGTGCCGTCGCGCTGCTTGGCCATGACGCCCTCCAGGCCCAGTTCCCGGGATGAGGAGATGGCGTGGTCGACGTCGCCCGCGAACGCCGGCGGGACCTGCACCGGGTCGTCCTTCGGCGGCCGGAGGGTCTCCTGCAGAGCTGCGCGGCGCTCGTCGTAGGTCTTCTTCCGGAGGTCCGTCCCGTCGAGCTCGAGCAGGTCGAAGACGAAGTAGTGGGCGGGCGCGCGCTCGGCCGCCGCGCGCACCTCCGCCGGACGGGTGAGGCCCATCCGGGTCTGCAGGAGGCCGAAGTCCGGCCGCCCGTGCGGGGTCAGCGTGACGATCTCGCCGTCGAGCACCAGGCTGTGGTCGCCCGCGAGGTCGACCAGGCCGGCCAGGTCGGGGTAGGTGCCGGTCACGTCGTTGCCGTTCCGGGTGGTCAGCCGGAGGGCGCCGTCGCGCACGACGGCGACCGCGCGGATGCCGTCCCACTTCATCTCGAACGCCCACTCCGACTCGTCGTGGATGTCGGCCCGCGAGCCGAGGGTGGCGAGCATGGGGGAGATGGGGGCATCGGTGATGGGTTCGGGCGACGCCTTCTTCGGCGCAGCCTGCGCCGCCTCCGCCCCCGCGTCCTTCATCAGGTGGATGAGCCAATTCTTCTCGTCGCCGCCCTGCTTCGTGGCGATGAGGGCGAACTTCCGCGGCTCGCCGCCGAGGCCGCCGTCCGGCTGTCCGTGCAGCGTGGCGATCACCTCATCGTCCCGCCACTTCTCCAGCTCGTACTCGCCGTGGTCCCAGATGTCGACGTGGCCCGCGCCGTACTCGCCGTGCGGGATGTCGCCGGCGAACGTGCCGTACTCCAGCGGATGGTCCTCCACGTGCACGGCGAGGTGGTTCTGCTTCGGGTCGGTCGGCGGCCCCTTCGGCAGCGCCCAGCTCACCAGCACGCCGTCGTGCTGCAGCCGGAAGTCCCAGTGCAGCCGGCGGGCGTGGTGCTCCTGGATGACGAACGAACGGCCGTCGACGGCGTCCGGGCTGACCGACGGCACCGGTTCGGGCGTCTTCTCGGCGTCGCGCTTGGAGCGGTAGGTCGTCAGCCGGTCGGTGTCCGCCGCGCTGATCCCCTCGGCCGCCAGGTGCCCGGCCGACAGGTCGGCCAGGGGGTCGCCGCGACGCTTCACCCGCTCCAGCACCTCCGTGTACTCCAGGTGCCGCAGGTCCTTCGACGCCAGCTCCCGCCACGTGCGCGGCGCGGCGACGGTCGGCCGGAACCGCCCGCGCAGCGAGTACGGCGCGATCGTCGTCTTGGCGCCGTTGTTCTGGCTCCAGTCGACCAGCACCTTGCCGGCGCGCAGCGCCTTCTTCATGTCGCTGACCACGAGATCGGGGTGGTCGGCCTCCAGCGCCCGCGCCAGCTCGTGCGCCACCGCGGAGACCTGGTCGCTGGTCTGCGAGCCGTCCAGCGGCGCGTAGAGGTGGATGCCCTTCGACCCGCTGGTCACCGGCAGCGGATCGAGCCCCATGTCCGCCAGGATGGCGCGGGCCAGCCGGGCGACCTCCGCGCAGTCCTGCAGCGTCGCGCCCTCGCCCGGGTCGAGGTCGAGCACCAGGCGGTCCGGGTTGTGCCGCGTGTCGCCGCGGCCGACGCGCCACTGCGGCACGTGCAGCTCCAGCGACGCGATCTGCGCGAGCCAGACGAGCGTCGCACGGTCGTTCACGAGCGGGTAGGTGTTCTCGCTGGTCTTGTGCCGGATGGTGCGCGTCTTCACCCAGCTCGGGGTGGAGGCCGGGTCGAGGTTCTTCTGGAAGAACACCTCGCCGGGTTTCTCGGGTGTCCCGACGCCGTGCACCCAGCGCTTGCGGGTGGCGATGCGGTCGCGGGTGTGCGGGATCATCACGTCGGCGATGGCGCTGTAGTAGCCGATGATGTCGGCTTTGGTGGTCCCGGTCTCCGGGTACATGACCTTGTCGAGGTTCGTCAGCTTGAGCCGGTGCCCGTCGATCGAGACCGTCTCCGTGTCCTCCGCAGCCATGCACACACCGTACGCCGCCCCCAACCCCACCGAGTAGACCCGCGAGTACGCAGAAAATCAGGTGGAAACCGTCGAATCCGCAGATAATTCGCGTACTCGGCGGATGGTTTGTGTTGAAATTGCGGGGCGGCGCGGACACGATGGTCCCATGAGGGCCATATGGACGGGAGCGATCACCTTCGGGCTGGTCAATGTGCCGGTGAAGGTCTACAGCGCGACCGAGGACCACGACGTGGCGCTGCACCAGGTGCACGACGCCGACGGCGGGCGCATCCGGTACAAGCGCGTGTGCGAGATCGACGGCAAGACCATCCCGTACGAGCACATCGCCAAGGCGTACGACGACGGCGAACGGACGGTCATCCTCACCCCGGAGGACCTGGAGTCGCTGCCCGCCGAGCGCAGCCGCGAGATCGACGTCGTCGAGTTCGTGCCCAACGACCAGCTCGACCCGATCATGTTCGACCGCAGCTACTACCTGGAGCCGGACTCCAAGTCGCTCAAGGCCTACGCGCTGCTGCGCAAGACGCTGGAGGACGAGGACCGCACCGCGATCGTCAACTTCGCGCTGCGGCAGAAGACCCGGCTCGGCGCGCTGCGCGTCCGCGGCAACGTCCTGGTGCTCCAGACGATGCTGTGGCATGACGAGATCCGCGCGGCGGACTTCCCCGCGCTGGAGACCACGCCGCGGATCAGCGACCGGGAGCTCACGCTGTCCTCCGCTCTGATGGAGAGCTTCGCTGGTGACTTCGAGCCGGAGAAGTTCAGCGACGAGTACCAGGAGGAGCTGCGCAAGCTGATCGACGCCAAGCTGGAGCAGGGCGAGACCATCGACACAGCCGCGACCTTCGGCGAGGAGCAGGAGGAGGCCAAGAAGGGCGGCGGCGAGGTCATCGACCTGATGGAGGCGCTGCAGCGCAGCGTCGAGCGGAGCAGGGGCGGCGGATCCTCGAAGGCGGCTTCCGAGAGCGCCGCGGAGAAGAAGCCGGCGGCGACGGAGAAGAAGGCTCCCCCCAAGAAGACCGCAACGAAGACCGCAGCGAAGACTCCGGCGAAGACCAAGAAGCCTGCGTGACGCGCCTGCGCCGCAGCGACCCTTCCGGGCCGGGCTATACCCGCCGGCCGTCCGCGAAGGGTCCGGTCTACGAGGACGAGTCGGGCAACCGCATCGTGGACGAGCGCGAGCTGGAGCGCATCCGTTCGCTCGTGATCCCGCCCGCCTGGAAGGACGTCTGGATCTCCCCGGACGCCCGCGGCCACATCCAGGCCGTCGGGACGGACGCGGCCGGGAGGCGGCAGTACCTGTACCACGAGTCCTGGCGGCTGCGTCAGGACCGGATCAAGTTCGAGCGCGCCGTCCAGCTCGCCGAGACGCTGCCCGGCGCTCGCCGCAAGGTCACGATGGACCTGCGCCGGGAGGGCTTCGGGCGCGACCGCATCCTGGCCGCCGCGTTCCGCATCATCGACCTCGGCAGCCTCCGGATCGGCAGCGAGGAGTACCTGCACGCCAACGGCAGCCGTGGACTGACCACGCTGCTCTGCCGGCATGCCGCCATCGACGGCGACGAAGTGACCCTGACCTTCCCGGCCAAGTCGGCGCAGAAGTGGGCCAGCACCATCGAGGACGCCGACCTGGCCGCGCTGCTCGGCGAGATCATCGCCGTGCGCGGTCAGCGCTCCCGGCTGCTGTCGTGGAAGGACGGGACCTGGCACACGATCCGGCCGGCGTCGCTGAACGAGTACATCCAGCGGCAGACCGGCGGCGAGTTCACGGCCAAGGACTTCCGGACGCTGCACGGCACGATCGTCGCGGCCGAAGCGCTCGCCGGGCTCGGGATCGCGGACAAGGAGGCGCAGCGCGCGAAGCGGGTCACGGCGGCGGTCGCCGAGGCCGCGGACGCCCTCGGCAACACTCCGACGATCGCTCGCAACAGCTACATCGACCCGCGGGTGTTCGACCGCTACCGGTCCGGGGAGGTCATCGACACCCGCGGCGGCCGCGCTCCGGAGCCCGCGCTGCTGGAGCTCCTGAGCTGACGGCCGCCGCCGGCCGCTACCGCCCGGGCGGCTACCGCTTCGTCGCCGACTGCGCCGGCGTCCCCGCCGACAGCGGCGCCGCGATGTCCTCCAGCGACTTCCGTTCCGCGTCCACGCCGAGGAAGAGCTCGACCAGGCCGGCCGCGATCATCAGCCCGGCGCCGATGTAGTACCCGACCGCCACCGCCTGCACACCGCCGCCGATGAGCTGGCCGAACAGGATCGGGCCGACGATGCCGCCGGCCGCGGTGCCGACCGCGTAGAAGAACGCGATCGCCATCGCGCGGGTCTCCATCGGGAAGATCTCGCTCACCGTCAGGTACGCCGCGCTCGCTCCCGCCGAGGCGAAGAAGAACACGACCATCCAGCACACCGTCAGCCAGACCGCGTCGAGCGCGCCCGCGGAGAAGAGCAGCGCCGTGCCGATCAGCAGCACCCCGGAGCCGACGTACGACAGCGTGATCATGAACCGGCGGCCGATCGAGTCGAACAGCCGGCCGAGCAGCAGCGGGCCGAGGAAGTTGCCGATCGCGATCGGGATCAGGGACCACGGCGCCAGGTCGGCGGGCACCTTGAGCAGGTTCGTCAGCACCAGTGCGTAGGTGAAGAAGACGGCGTTGTAGAGGAACGCCTGGCCGATGAACAGCGACAGCCCGAGGATCGAGCGCTTCGGGTACTGGTGGATGCCGACCCGGATGATCTCGCCGAATCCGGTGGAGCGGCGCTGGTGGATCTCGATCGCCTTGTCGTCCGCCACGGCCTCGAGGTCGGAGCCGCGCTCCTTCTCGATGTCGCGCTCGATCTCGGAGACCTCCTTCTCGGCCGCCTCGTCGCGGCCGTGGATGAACATCCAGCGCGGCGACTCCGGCACGTTCCTGCGCACCAGGAGGATCACCAGCCCGAGCACCGCGCCCAGGCCGAAGGCGATGCGCCAGCCGATGTTCGCCGGGAAGATCGCCGTGTTGAGAAGGAACACCGTGAGGATGGCGCCGAACGCCGTTCCGAGCCAGTACGACCCGTTGATGGCGAGGTCCACCACGCCGCGGCGGCGGGCCGGGATGAGCTCGTCGATCGCGGAGTTGATCGCCGCGTACTCGCCGCCGATGCCGGCGCCGGTGAAGAAGCGGAACACGAAGAACATCCACGGCGCCACCGAGAACGCGGTGAGCACCGTCGCGAGCAGGTAGAGGCCGAGAGTGATGATGAACAGCTTCTTCCGGCCGTAACGGTCGGTGAGATAGCCGAACACCAGCGACCCCACGCAGGCGCCCGCGACGTAGATCGCGGCGGCGAGGCCGACCTGCGGGGTGGTCAGTCCGAGCCCGGAGGCCTTCTCGGTGAGGCGGCTCGCGATCGCACCGACGATGGTGACCTCGAGCCCGTCGAGGATCCACACCGTGCCGAGCCCGACGACGACGAGCCAGTGGAAGTGCGACCACGGCAGCCGGTCGAGACGGGCGGGAATGGTGGTACGGATGGTCTTGAGGCCCGCCGCGCCCTGGGAATCAGATGAATGCACGCTCATGTTCAGGAGAGTACGAGCCTGCCATTCCGGTGGGAGGCCCTTGACAAGCGGGTATTTGCGAGAGGGCAAACGACACGCCTAGCGAGCCTTACCACCCTTGTCAACCCCTTGTTGGGGTACTGCGCATTCTGACACCGTTGGCTCACGAATCGAGGCAGAAAACACCTGCGCACGATGGAATGGGATGACACGATGACGACGCTCGAAGTGACCAATGATCCAGTCCGCGACTACCTCAATTCCATTGGAAGGACCCGCCTGCTGACGGCGGACGAGGAAGTCGCGCTGGCCAAGCGGATCGAGATCGGCGTGCTCGCCGGCGACCGCCTGGCGACCCGCCCCGGGCTCACCCCGCAGGAGAAGCGGGAGCTGCAGTACCTGGCCGACGACGGCAAGCGCGCCTTCGAGCGCTTCATCGAGGCGAACCTCCGCCTCGTCGTGAGCATCGCCAAGCGCTACGCCGGCCGCGGGCTCGCGGTGATGGACCTGATCCAGGAGGGCAACCTCGGCCTGGTGCGCGCGGTCGAGAAGTTCGACTACCGGACCGGCAACAAGTTCTCCACCTACGCCACCTGGTGGATCCGCCAGTCGATCCTCCGCGGCATCGCCGACACCGCCCGTCTGATCCGCATCCCGGTGCACACCGTCGAGAAGATCGACAAGCTCGACCGCATCCGCCGCGACCTCGGCGGCGAGCTGGGCCGCACGCCCACGCTGGAGGAGATGGCGGAGGCCGCCAATCTAACGCCGGCCGAAGTGCACAAGCTGCAGATGAGCGACTCCGAGACCGTGTCGCTGGCCGTGCCGGTCGGCGAGAACGAGGGCGCCGAGCTCGGCGACCTGATCGAGGACGGTGACGCGCCGGGTCCGTCCGAGTCGGTGGAGGTCGAGTTCCGTCACCGCGACCTGGAGGAGCGCCTGCGCGAGCTCCCGCCCCGCGACGCGAAGGTGGTCCGGATGCGCTTCGGCCTCGACGGTCAGAAGCCGATGACGCTCGACGAGGTCGGCGCGGTCTACGGCATCACCCGCGAGCGCGTGCGCCAGCTGGAGACCCGCAGCCTCAAGCGCCTGCGCTGCCCCGAGCTGCTCGAATACCTGCGCTGACCGCGTCGCGCTGAGCGCAGCGCGCACGCGATGACGGGAACCCCGTGCTCAACCGAGCGCGGGGTTCTCGTGTTCCGCGACCGCCTGGTCGAACGGGATGTCGCCGGGGTGGTCCCCGGAGGCGGCCTCGTCCGCGCCGGCCTCCGCATCTGCGGGGGCGGCGACGGTCTCCGCCACGGGCGCTTCCGCCGGAGCGGCGGCGACCAGCGGGTCTTCTGATTCCTGTGCCATGGCGTGCCTCCGTTCTGCCATGATCACCGCCAGATTAGGGGTGCGGAGGGAGAGCAGCAACGATCGCTGAACTTCTCTCAGCGAGTTGGCGGCAGGCGAGTGGCGGAGCGCTGCCGCCGGGGCGGCCTCAGCGGCCGGGAGGCGAGTCGGCGTTGACCTCGTCGGCGCCGAGCGCGCCGATCTCCTCGGTGAGCTGGAGACCCTGCGCGCTGTTGGAGGACAGTGTGAGCTGCTCCAGCCATTGCTTGTTGATCGACGGCGGCCGGCCGCCGCTGTACCGGAACAGGAGGGGGATGGCGGGGTCCACCCAGATGGCGCTCCGGCCGTCGCCGACGCCCTGCTCATCGCGCCAGGAGAAGAAGAAGCCCTCTTTCCGCCGCAGCTTGAGCCCGACGACGATCTGCAGATGCGCGAGAACCCGGTCTTCGAATCCGATCTCCGTCGTACCGCCGTAAACGAGCTTTCCCATGCGAGAACCGTACCGGAATCCCTGTGGATGCAGGTATTCGGCGCGAGAAAGCGGCGCGGCGCTTTTCCGCGCGCCGGGGGTAAGGTCGCACGGTGGAACCTCGACGCGTCCTCGTCACCGGCGCCACCGGCTACATCGGCGGCCGGCTGGTGCCCCGCCTCCTGGAGCGCGGCTACCGTGTGCGCGTCCTCGTCCGCTCGCCGCTCAAGCTCACCGACGTCCCCTGGGCGCCGGACGTGGAGGTGGTGCAGGGCGACCTCCACGACCGCGGGTCCGTCGCGGAGGCCGTGCGCGGCGTGGACGTCGTCTACTATCTCGTGCACTCGATGCGCGCGACCGGGGACTTCGACGAGGAGGAGGCGGACGGCGCCCGGTCCGTCGCCGAGGCGTCCGCAGCCGCGGGCGTGAGCCGGATCGTCTACCTCGGCGCGCTGCACCCGGACGGCCCGCTGTCCCGGCACCTGCGTTCGCGCGTCGCCGTCGGCCGCATCCTCCTCGACTCCGGCGTGCCCACCGTCGTGCTGCAGGCCGGCGTCGTCATCGGCTCGGGCTCGGCGTCGTTCGAGATGATCCGCCAGCTCACCGATGTCCTGCCGTACATGCCGGCGCCGCGCTGGGTCCGCAACCGCATCCAGCCGATCGCGGTGCGCGACGTGCTGCACTATCTGCTGGAGGCCGCCGAACTCCCAGCGGAGGTGTCGCGCGCCTTCGACATCGGCGGCCCCGACATCCTCCGCTACGGGCAGATGATGAACGGCTACGCGCTGGAGGCCGGGCTGCGGCAGCGGCCGATCGCTTCGCTTCCCGTGTTCACGCCGTGGCTGGCGTCGCAGTGGGTGAACCTGGTCACGCCGATCCCGCGGGCGCTCGCCGTGCCCATCATCGAGTCGCTGCAGTACGACTGCGTGATGCGCGAGCACGACATCGACGCCGTGATCCCTCCGCCGGAGGGCGGTCTGACCGGCTATCGCGCGTCCGTCCGGCTGGCGCTCGCACGACTGCGCGCGGGCACCGTCGAGACGAGCTGGCAGGACGCCTCCGTCTCCGGGGCGCCCAGCGATCCGCTGCCGAGCGATCCGGACTGGTCGGGCCACACCGTCTACACCGACGTGCGCGAGCGGGCCAGCACGGCGCCGCCCCAGGAGCTCTGGCGGGTGATCGAGGGGATCGGCGGCGACCGCGGCTGGTACTCGTTCCCGCTCGCCTGGGCGCTCCGCGGCTGGCTGGACAAGCTGGCCGGCGGGGTGGGCCTGCGCCGGGGCCGGCGCGACGCCGACCGGCTGCAGACCGGCGACGCCCTCGACTGGTGGCGCGTCGAGGCCATCGAACGCGGGTCGGCGCTGCGGCTGCGGGCCGAGATGCGGGTGCCCGGCCTCGCCTGGCTGGAGCTCGGTGTGACACCCGACGGAACAGGTTCCCGGTACCGTCAGCGCGCGGTGTTCTTCCCGCACGGGCTGGCCGGGCGGCTGTACTGGCTGGCCATCCTGCCGTTCCACGGCGTCATCTTCGCCGGGATGGCCGAGCGGATCGTCGTGGAGGCCGAACGCGCTGCGCGCACCGCGCCTCCGGAAGGGGTCACTCCGGCGGAGCGGTGACGAGCGTCGTCGCGCTCAGGTCGTTCAGGAAGCGCGTCACGATCTCGCGCTCCTCGGGGCTGAGCGCCCGCGCCACCTCGAAGCGCCGGGCGTGCTGCAGGCCCATCGTGCGGCGCACCTGGCGGTGGGTCTCCGGGGTGATCTCGACCGTGACGGCGCGCCGGTCGGTGGGGTGCGGCTTGCGCACGATGTGGCCGGCGCGCTCCAGCCGGTCGAGCAGCTTTGTGACGGAGGCGGTGGAGATGTGCAGGTGCTCGGCGAGGGCGCCGGCGGTCACCGCGACATCGGCGTTCGTGGACGCGATGATGTAGCGCAGCGCCCGCATGTCGGTCTCGTTGAGCTGCATCGCCGTGCGCGACTCGAAGCTGAGTCGCTGTTCGGCCTCCCGCCAGCCCCGGACGGCGTCCAGCACGCCGATGACCTGCTTCAGCTCCTCGTCGCTGAGGTCGTCGTGGCGCACGAGCTCCTGCCGCGGGTCGATCACGCGCGGGTCGATCAGCGACCCGGAGATGCGGCGGGCCTCCTCCTTGGAAGTCATGGAGACATCCTATTGCCCAGCGTAAGAAGCGTGCTAAGTTATTTGCTAACCAGGCTAGGTAAAGGAGCTCGGAATGACCCAGCTTCGCCCGGAGCTCGCGCAGCACCGCCCCGAAACACACCGCCCCGCCAGGGGCGTCTCGACCGCCGACGCGGTCGAGACGGACCTGCGCTCCGTCGAGCAGGAGCTGTCCGCCTTCCTCGCCGCACGCGAGAGCGACGCCGCCGGCTACGGCGAGGAGTACACGCGCCTGTGGCAGGCCGTGGCGGAGTCCTCCCGCGGCGGCAAACGGCTGCGACCCCGGCTCGTGCTGTCGGCGTTCCACGGCCTGGCCGGCTCCGGCCACCGCGACGCCGAAGGCCGCGCCGCGGCCGTCCAGACCGCGCTCGCCTTCGAGCTCCTGCACAGCGCCTTCCTGCTGCACGACGACGTGATCGACGGCGACACGGTGCGCCGCGGTCGACCGAACGTCGCCGGCGAGTTCAGCGCCGACGCCCTGTTCCGGGGGGCCGGGACGACCCGCGCCCGACTCTGGGGCGAGTCGGCGGCCATCCTCGCCGGCGACCTGCTGCTGCACGCCGCCGCCCAGCGCGTCGCGCGCCTGACGGTCGCGGAGCCCACGCGCTCCGGGCTGCTCGACCTGATCGATCGCGCCGTCTACGTCACCGCCGCCGGTGAGCTGGCGGATGTCGGACTGGCGACCGGGATGTCCGCGAACGAGCTGCCCGACGTCCTCGCGATGACCGGGTACAAGACAGCGGAGTACTCGGTGTCCGGGCCGCTCGCCGCCGGCGCCCTCCTCGCGGGCGCGGACGACGAGGTCGTGGAGCTGCTGGCCCGCTACGGCCGGCTGGTGGGCGTCGCCTTCCAGCTCGGCGACGACCTGCTCGGGGTGTACGGGGACGCGACCGTGACGGGCAAGACCGTGGTCGGCGACCTCCAGCAGGGCAAGGAGACCACGCTCATCGCCTTCGCCCGGGGCACCGCGCAGTGGCCCGACCTGGAGCCGTTGTTCGGACGGGCAGACCTCGGCCCGGACGGCGCGGCGGAACTCGCCGCGGGCCTGGAACGCTGCGGCGCGCGCCTCTTCGCCGAGCGTCTCCTGGCCGATCACGTGGCCGTGGCCGTCGCCGCCCTGGACACCCCCCTGCTGCCGTCCGCGCTGGCTGCCACGCTGACCGGCATCGCCATCGGCTGTGTCGGGAGGACCGCATGACCCGCACCGAGCCGTCGGCGTCGGAGACCTCGCCTGAGGGGCGTGCCGTCCCCGTCTCCGACACCGACCTCACCCTCTACGGCCGGGCCGCGCACCGCAGCGCCGCCACGATCATCCACGAGTACTCCACCTCGTTCGGGATGGCGACCAGGCTGCTGTCGCCGTCCGTCCGCCCGCAGGTCGAGGACGTCTACGCCCTCGTGAGGGTCGCCGACGAGATCGTCGACGGAGCGGCGGCCGAGGCGGGACTGACCGCGGAGCAGATCAGAGACGTCCTCGCCGCGCTCGAGGACGACACCGAGCAGGCGCTGCGCACCGGGTACAGCGCCAACGTCGTCGTCCACGCGTTCGCCCGCACGGCGCGTTCGGCCGGCTTCGGCGCGGAGCTGACCCGGCCGTTCTTCGCCTCCATGCGCCGCGACCTCGACCCCGTCGACTTCACCGCGGACGAGCTGAGCGCCTACGTCTACGGGTCCGCGGAGGTCGTCGGGCTGATGTGCCTCGCCGTCTTCCTCGCCGACTCGCCCGTGCCCGACGCGACCCGGCGCCGGCTGGAGGCGGGGGCGCGCCGGCTCGGAGCGGCGTTCCAGAAGATCAACTTCCTGCGCGACCTCGCGGTCGACTACGCGGAGCTCGGCCGCAGCTACTTCCCGGGCATCGACCCGGCCCGCCTCACCGAGCGGCAGAAGCTCGCGCTCGTGGTCGACATCGACTGCGACCTGGGCGCGGCGGCGGACGCCATCCCGGAGCTGCCGGAGAACTGCCGGCGCGCGATCGCCGCCGCCCACGGCCTGTTCTCCGAGCTCAGCGACCGGATCCGGCAGACCCCGGCGGCCGAGCTGCTCACGCGCCGGGTGCGGGTGCCCAACGCCATGAAGCTCGCGATCCTGCTCCGGGCCTCCACCGGGTCGCTGCGGTGACGGAGCGACTGGCCGCCGCCGACCGCGGCGCCGACCGCGCCGCCGACCGGGTCGTCATCATCGGGGGAGGGATCGCCGGGCTCGCCACCGCGGCGCTGCTCGCGCGGGACGGCCGCCGCGTCACCCTGCTCGAACAGCAGGACGCGCTGGGCGGCCGGGCCGGACTGTGGGAGGCGGACGGCTTCCGCTTCGACACCGGGCCGTCCTGGTACCTGATGCCGGAGGTGTTCGACCACTTCTTCCGGCTGCTCGGCACGAGCGCCGCCGAGCAGCTGGACCTGGTCACCCTCGACCCCGGCTACCGGCTGTTCGCGGAGTCCGGCGGCGACCCGCTGGATGTCCGGGCGGACGGCCGGAGCAACCGCGCGCTGTTCGAGAGCGTGGAGCCGGGCGCCGGCGCCGCGCTCGACCGCTACCTCGAGAGCGCGGCCGAGACCTACCGGCTGGCGGTGGACCGCTTCCTCTACGCGACCTTCGCGACGCCCGGCCCCCTGCTCGACGGGGCCGTCCTCCGCCGCGCGGGGCGACTGGCGCGCCTCCTGCTCGAACCGCTCGACCGTTACGCCGCCGGGTTCGTGCGCGACACCCGGCTGCGGCAGCTCCTCGGCTACCCGGCGGTCTTCCTCGGCACGTCGCCCGGCCGCGCGCCCAGCATGTATCACCTGATGAGCCACCTCGACCTGGACGACGGCGTGCGCTACCCGCAGGGCGGCTTCGCCGAGCTGATCCGGCGGATCGCGGCGCTCGCCGAGGCCGCCGGAGCGGAGCTGGTGACCGGCGCCCGGGTGACGGCGATCCAGACCGGGCCGGGCCGGGAGCGCCGGGCCCGCGCGACCGGCGTCGAGTACATCGACGCCGCAGGCCGCTCCCGGGTCGCGGAGGCGGGCATCGTGGTCTCCGCCGCCGACCTCCACCACACCGAGACCGAGCTGCTGCCGTCGGCGCTGCGCACGTATCCCGAGCGGACCTGGGACCGCCGCGATCCCGGGCCCGGCGCCGTGCTCGCGATGCTCGGCGTCCGCGGCGCGCTCCCGGAGCTCACCCACCACAACCTGTTCTTCACGACGGACTGGGAGGAGGGCTTCGCCCGCATCTACGGCGCACGGCCCGGCTTCGGGCGCGGCACGGTCATCCCCGACCCGGCGTCGCTCTATGTCTGCAAGCCGAGCGCGACGGACCCCGGCGTCGCACCGGAGGGCTCCGAGAACCTCTTCCTGCTGGTCCCGGTCGCCGCCGACGTTTCGATCGGCCGCGGCGGCGTCGACGGCGCCGGCGACCGGCTGGTGGAGAAGACGGTGGACGCGGCAGTCGCGCAGGTCGGCGCCTGGGCGGGCGTCCCCGACCTCGCCGACCGGATCGTCGTGCGCCGCACGGTCGGCCCGGACGATTTCGCCCACGACGTGAACGCGTGGATGGGCGGCGCGCTCGGGCTCGCGCACACGCTGCGGCAGAGCGCGTTCTTCCGTCCGGGGAACGCGTCGAAGAAGGTCGACGGCCTGCTCTACGCCGGATCGTCGACCATCCCCGGCATCGGCCTGCCCATGTGCCTGATCAGCGCCGAGCTCGTGCTCAAGCGGCTGCGCGGCGACGACAGCGCGGCCCCGCTTCCGGAGCCGCTGCGCCCGGCGGCAGCCTCGGGTGCTGTGCACACGGGGGAGCGCGTCCCGTGATCCTCGCCTACCTCGCCTGCCTGCTCGGCGCGCTCGGCGCGCTGGCGCTGCTCGACAGGCGGTTCCACCTGGTCTTCTGGCGCGGCGCCGCCCCGCGCCGCGCCGGCCTGGTGCTCGCGGGCGGGCTGGTCTTCTTCCTGGCCTGGGACGCGCTCGGCATCGTGCTCGGCGTCTTCGCCCGCGGCCGGTCGCCGTTCATGACCGGCATCGAGCTCGCGCCGCAGCTCCCTCTGGAGGAGCCGGTGTTCCTGGCGTTCCTCTGCTACCTGACGCTGGTCCTGCTGTTCGGGACGCGCGCGCTGCTCGACCGGCGGGAGCGCGGATGACCTACCCGCTGCTCAGCGCCGCCTTCCTCGCGCTCGCCGCGGCCGTCCTGGTCGTCGGCCTCGTGCGCGCGCCGGACGGCGCCGGCCTCGTGCGGCGCTGGATCGTCCCTGCCGTCGTCACCGGCGTCGTACTGGTGGTGCTGACCGCCGTCTTCGACAACCTCATGATCGCGGCGGGACTGATGACTTATGCGCCCGCGGCGATCTCCGGTGTGCGCCTCGGCCTCGTCCCGATCGAGGACCTCGCCTATCCGATCGCCGGGCTGATGCTCCTCCCGGGGCTCTGGCTGCTGCTGCGGCCGGGGCCGGACGGGTCGGTCGGCGCTCATGAGTCGACGACGGAGCACCGCACGCACGATCGGAGCCGCAGTTGACCACGACCGTCGCGCCCTCCGCCGCCCGCCAGCTCCTCCTCGCCTCCCGCCCGCTGAGCTGGATCAACACCGCCTTCCCGTTCGCCGCGGCGTACCTGGTGACGACCGGCCGCGTGGACACCGTGCTGATCGTCGGCACTCTCTACTTCCTCGTCCCGTACAACCTGGCGATGTACGGGGTGAACGACGTGTTCGACTACGAGTCGGATCTGCGCAACCCGCGCAAAGGCGGCGCGGAGGGTGCGCTGCTCGACCGGGACATGCACCGGCGCACGCTGATCGCCGCCGCCGCGACGAACGTGCCGTTCCTGGTCTTCCTCGTCGCGGTCGGCTCGCCGCTGTCGTGGCTGGTGCTGGCCGCGAGCGTCTTCGCCGTGCTGGCCTACTCGGGGAAGGGGCTGCGGTTCAAGGAGGTCCCGTTCCTCGACTCGGCGACGTCGAGCTTCCACTTCGTCAGCCCGGCGCTCTACGGTCTGGTGCTCGCGGGCGCCGTCTTCACCCCCGCGCTCTGGCTGCTGCTGCTGGCGTTCTTCCTGTGGGGCGTCGGCAGCCACGCGTTCGGCGCGGTGCAGGACGTCGTGCCCGACCGGGAGGCCGACATCGCCTCCATCGCCACCGTGCTCGGCGCCGCGCGCACCACGCGGCTCGCCGTCCTCGCCTGGACCGCCGCGGGCCTCGCGATGCTCGGCACCGCCTGGCCCGGCCCGGTCGCCGCCGTGCTCGCCGTCCCGTACATCCTCACCGCCGCGCCGTACTGGTCGGTCCCGGACGCACGCGCGGGCGCCGCCAACCGGGGCTGGCGGCGCTTCCTCTGGATCAACTACGCGTGCGGCTTCGTGGTGACGCTGCTGCTGATCGGCTACGCGTTCTCGTCGCCCGGCTAGCGGTTCTGCGGCACCAGCTGCTGGAGGCTCCAGCCGTTGCCGTCCGGGTCGGTGTAGGAGACGAACCGTCCCCAGGCCTGCTCGTCGACGCCCTGCGCCTCGATGCCGTTGGTTCGCAGGTGCTCCAGCGCCGCGTCCGCGTCGGGGATGACGATCTGCAGCCCCTTCATCGTGCCGGGCTCCATGTCGGTCAGCCCCTCGCCGAAAGCGATCGAGCAGGCCGAGCCTGGCGGCGTCACCTGCACGAACCGGAGCGTGTCGGAGACCCGCTGGTCGAAGTCCGCGTGCCAGCCGAGCGCGTCCACGTAGAACGCCTTGGCCCGGTCCACGTCGCTGACGGGGACGATGATGAGCTCGATACGCCAGTCGCTGATGGTCATGATTCCTGCCTTTCCGGTTGCTGTGATCCCAGGCTATGGCGGCATGCGGTCACATTCCGTCCTCAATGAAAATCGAGCGAATCCACGGATCCGCCCGCTACTCTCGGGAACCATGAGTGACAGTCCCGCCGCGCCGAGCGCCTACGAGGTGCTCGGCGTCAGCGCGACCGTCAGCCAGGACGAGCTGCGGCGCGCCTACCGACGGCTCGCGCGCCTGACGCACCCGGACACCGGCGGCAGCGCGGCGGCGTTCCAGGCCGTGCAGTTCGCCTGGGAGCAGGTCGGCGACCCGGAGGACCGGGCGCGTTACGACCGCGGCGAGTCCTTGGTGGTGGACGCCGTGTCCGGCGAGTCCGGCGGCGGAGGCTTCAGCGCCACCGTGCACCCCACCCGCTCGTCCGGCAGGGGCCCGACCGTGCGCGCCCGCAGCTACGGCCACCCCGGCGGCCGTGCCCGCGAGCGCTTCCTCACCCTGATGCGGGAGTGGATGGGCCGCGGCACCGACCTCGCCGACCCGTACGACCCCGCGCTGGTGCGCTCGGCGCCGCGCGAGATCCGGATGCTGCTGGCGGAGGCGCTCGCCGAGGAGGCGACCGCCCGCGCCGTCTCCGGCCTCGGCATCGGCTTCACGATCTGGAACGACGTGGCCGTGCACCCGGCCACCGACGCCAAGCTGGACCACATCGTCCTCGGCCCCGCCGGCTTGTTCGCCATCCGCTCCGCCGATTGGGGCGCGCCGGTCAAGCTGGCCAAGGGCGAGCTGGTCGGCTCCGGGATCGCGCACGACGAGGAGCCCTTCCACGCGCTCTACAACTCGGCCAAGAGCTTCGGCCGCCAGGCCGGGGTCCGCTTCACCGGCCTGATCGTGGTCGTCCCCGACGACGCGCTGGCGGTGCCGCTCGACGTCGTCCAGCGCGGCCGGCTGGCCGGGGCGACGGTGGTGCGCCGGTCGCTGCTGCCCCGGATCCTCCGCGACGGCGCGGACGCGGCGGGCCGGGCGAGCGTCGACCGCGCCTTCGAACTGCGGCCGCGGTTGCAGGAGGCCGTGCGCTTCGTCTAGACGTCGCCGGGATCGCGGAGCAGAGTTGGCGCCATGGTCAACGCAATCGACATCTTCAGCGGCTTCAGCGTGAACGACATCGACGCGGCCCGCGACTTCTACCGCGACACCCTCGGCCTGGAGGTGACCGAGGGGCCGATGGGCAACCTCGACATCGCGCTCCCCGGCGGCGGCCACGTCTTCGTCTACCCGAAGCCGGATCACACCCCGGCGAGCTTCACCATCCTGAACCTCGCGGTCGAGGACATCGACGCCGCCGTCGACGACCTCAACGCCAAGGGCGTGGTCACCAAGATCTACGACGACGACGAGCTGCACACCGACGAGAAGGGCGTCGCCCGAGGCCGCGCGGCGAACCGCGGGCCGGACATCGCCTGGTTCCGCGACCCGGCCGGCAACGTGATGTCGGTGCTCGCGGGCTAGGTCAGCCGCTCCAGCAGCCCCATCGCGTCGTACGGCGCGCGCACCTTCATGTCGTTGTCGAAGTACGCGTACACGTCGAGTCCCGCGTCCAGGTGCGCACGCAGCTCGGCGGCCCAGCGGTCCAGCGCCTCGTCGCTGTACCCGCTCGCGTACAGTTCGACATCGCCGTGCAGCCGCACGTAGACGAAGTCCGCGGTCGTCTCGCGCAGCACCGGATAGCGTCCTGCGGTGTCGGCGAGCACCACCGCGACCCCGTGCGCGCGGCAGATGCGCGGGAACGCGGGATCGGTGAAGCTCGCGTGCCGGGCCTCCACCGCGTGCCGGAGCGGACGGTCGTCCGTGCCGGAGTAGTCGGTCCGGCCCTCCTCCAGAGCCGTGTCCGCGGCCAGTGCGCGGGCCTCCGCCGTGGTCCTCGGCAGCATCCCGAGGAAAGCCTCCAGCGCCTGCGGGTCGAACTGCAGGGTCGGCGGGAGCTGCCAGAGCAGCGGGCCGAGCTTGGGGCCGAGCGTGAGCACGCCAGACGCGAACAGGTTGGCGACGGCGACGCGCGCGTTCTTCAGCCGCAGGATGTGCGTGATGTAGCGGCCGCCCTTCACAGAGAACACGAAGTCGTCCGGGGTGCTCGCCGCCCAGTTGCGGTAGCTGGTGGGCTTCTGCAGTGCGTAGAAACTGCCGTTGATCTCGATCGAGTTCAGCCGCTCGGACGCGTACTCGAGCTCGGCGCGGTGCGGCAGGCCCTTCGGATAGAACACGCCGCGCCAGGGCGCGTACGTCCACCCCGAGATGCCCACCCGCGCCTGCGCCATCAGCGGCCCCGGAGCTGGTCCAGGAGGCGGCGGTCGCGCTTGGTGGGGCGCCCGGCGCCGCGCTCGCGCGTGACGTCCGAGGGCGTCTCGGCCTTCGGCGGCGGGGGAGGCGTGCGGTCCTCGAAGCACTCCGCCGCGATCGCGGCGCCGACGCGCTTCACGATCAGCCTGCGGGCGATGTAGATCTTCTCCGAGCCGCCGACGTAGGCGCGCACCTCGTCGCCGACCTTCACCTGCTGCGACGGCTTCGCGCGGTCGCCGTTCACCTTGAGGTGGCCGGCCTTGCAGGCGTCGGAGGCCGCCGAGCGGGTCTTGTACAGCCGCACCGCCCAGGCCCAGGCGTCGACCCGGACCACGGTCGGGCCACCGGACGGCGTCCCGCTCATCGGGAGAGGACGGCCTGCTCCGCCCCGGCCTCCTCGGCGAGCGACGCCTTCCACTTCACCAGGCTGCGCACCGTCTTGCTGCGGTCGGTCGCCAGCGCCGCCATCACATCGGCGGGCACGTAGTAGTTCACCGCCACCCAGCCGCGCACGGTCTCCGAGCGGTCGGTCGCCAGCGAGCGCAGGATGTCGCACGGCGTCGCCTCGTTCTTCGCGACGCAGCCGCGCACGCCCTCGTCGGGGTCCTTCGCCAGCGTCTCGAACAGGTCGGCCGGCGTGTTGTAGCTGGAGGCCACGGCCTCCCGGATCTTGGGATTCGGGTCGGCGGCCAGCAGCCGGAGCCTGCGCAGCTTGCTCTCGGTCACCTCCGGCGCCGGGTGCAGCGCGGCGGCCTCCTCGGCCGTGAGCATCGCCGGGCGGTGATCGCGCATCGCCTGGCGCTGGGCGGGGGTGTTGAACCGGATGCACGACATGCCTCCACGGTACGCGCTGGATCCATCGAATGATGGAAGCGGCTCCCAGCCGCGTCGGGATAACGTGAATACATGGATTCACTGCTCCGACGGCTCGACCGGATCGCGGGCGGACGCCACGCCGGTTACACCGTCCCGGAGGAGGGGCGCGACCACCCGCGGACGCGCCGCGCGTTCGTCGTCATCGCCTGGCTGCTCGTGGCCGAGCTCGTCGTCGGCACCACAGCCGTCGTCATCGCCTCGGTCCTGACCCTCGACGGCGCGCAGGTGCCGTTCGCCGTCTGGATGCGTTCCGTCGTCGTGCTCGGCATGACCGTCACTCTGTTCTACTTCGCCTGGCGCGCGCAGAAGGGCTACTACTGGGCCTACTCCCGGCTGCGGCTGTTCGCCAAGATCTTCCCCGTCGTCACCCTCGTCATCGCTGCGATCCCCGGCCTCTACCCGTTCTGGATGGTCACCGAGCAGATCGTCTTCAGCCTGATCCTGATCGGCGTGGCCGACTACCTCGACTCCGACCACATGCGGGAGGCCTTCCCTCGTCCTGCCCGCGCGGTCACGAGCGCGCCGTGACGGCATCCCCGCCCCGCCGCGGGAACCACGGCACGATCGGCGACGTGCGCCGCTGGTACTCCGCGTACTCCGGGTAGCGCGAGCGCGAGATGCTCTCGGTGAAGACCGTCGAGCCGATGAAGAGCCCGGTCAGCAGCAGTGGCCCGATCACGGTCCACTGCAGCAGAGAGCCGGCCGCGGCGCAGCCGAACAGGAACACCACCCACCACTGGGCCTGTTCGCAGAAGAAGTTCGGGTGCCGCGAGTAGCGGAACAGCCCGGCCTGCAGGAAGCGCGGGCTCGGCTCGCGCCCGGCCGAGACCTCCGCCCTCTTCCACTGCTGGAACGCCCACTGCTGCTGGTCGGCGATCGTCTCGCCCGCGAGCAGCACCAGGAAAAGGACGGCGCAGACCACGTCGAACCCGTTCAACGGCGTCCGGTGCTGGAACGCGGTCCAGGCCGGGAGGGCGATCAGCAGGAGCAGGACGTTCTGGTAGATCACGATGAAGAACAGGTTGAACAGCGCGAACGCGCCCTGGCTCATCCGGCCGCGCAGCACCTCCCAGCGGTAGTCCTCGCCGCCCGGCGCGTAGCCGCCCTTGCGTGCGAAGTTGAAGGTCAGCCGCGCGCCCCACAGCGTTACGAGGCCGGCCATCAGGTCGAGCCGGGCGTCCTGGAGGCCGGCCGCGATCGCGAACACCCACACGTAGACGACCGGCACGATCGACCAGATCCGGTCCACCCAGGAGTGCTCGCCCGTGACCAGCGACAGCACCCAGGTCGCGGCGCACACGCCGGCGAGGATCCAGAGGCACACGAAGAAGGGCTCCACGACCCACATCCTAGGATCGCGTCCGAGGATCGCAAGCCGCCCTCGACGGGAGGATCACGGTCAGTAGAGTGGAATCGTGGATGGTGTCGGCGCGGTGAGCTCGCGCGTGTGGACGATCCCGAACGTCCTCAGCTTCTTCCGGCTGGCTCTGGTGCCGGTGTTCCTGGCGTTCGTGATCACGGGGGAGGACGCGCTCGCCCTCCTGGTCCTCGTCGTCTCCAGCGTCACCGACTTCCTGGACGGCTGGCTCGCCAGGAAGCTGAACCAGGTCTCCCGGCTCGGGCAGCTTCTCGACCCGGCCGCCGACCGGCTCTACATCTTCGCCGCCCTCATCGGCCTGGCGTGGCGGGAGGTCATCCCCTGGTGGCTGGTGGCGGTCATCGTCGCGCGCGACGTCATGCTGGCGGTCCTCGGGGTGATCCTGGCGAACCACGGCTACGGACCGCTGCCGGTCCACCACCTCGGCAAGGTCGCGACCTTCTGCCTGTTCTGGGCCCTCCCGCTGCTCATGCTCGGCGAGGCGTTCGCCCCGCTCGCGCCGTATTCGCTGCCCCTCGGCTGGGCCTTCGCGCTGTGGGGCGCCTTCCTCTACTGGTGGGCCGGGATCGTCTACATTCGGGAGACCGCGCGGGTCATCCGCCTTCCGGCCGATGACAGTGGGCCACATTCCGATAGGCTGGACCACGAGGAGGTTGACGGTGCCTGACGAGAACTACCCTGGATGGGCTTCTGCTGCTGACGACGACGGCCGCGACGCCGAGAACCCCCTGCGCGAAGCCGCGACGGGGAACGAGGACACGACTGCGCGCTTCGGCGAGGAGTTCATCTCCAAGATGTTCCCCATGGACGGCGAGATCAGCCCGGAGGAGCAGGAGGCGATCGCGGCGCTGCCGTCCGGCTCGGCGCTGCTCATCGTGCGGCGCGGTCCGAACACGGGCGCGCGGTTCCTGCTCGACGCGGACGTGACGAGCGCGGGCCGCCACCCGAACGCCGACATCTTCCTCGACGACGTGACCGTCTCGCGCCGGCACGCGGAGTTCACTCGCCGCGGCACGGCCTTCGAGGTCCGCGACCTGGGCTCGCTCAACGGCACGTACTACGACGGCGTGCGCATCGAGAGCGCGCTGCTCAGCGACTCGTCCGAGGTCCAGATCGGCAAGTTCCGGCTCACGTTCTACGCCTCGCGCCAAGACCTCGCCGCCGCGGCGAAGAACTAGCCAGTGGCCCGGCAAGCAGCGAGGGCGCAGGCCTCCTCGCCTGCTCTGCTCTCCATCGGCCAGGTGCTGGCGCGGCTGACCCCCGAGTTCCCGGACCTGTCGTCGTCCAAGCTGCGCTTCCTGGAGGAGCGCGGGCTCATCTCGCCGTCCCGAACGGCGTCGGGCTACCGCAAGTTCTCGCCCGCCGACGTCGAACGGCTGCACACCGTGCTGGCGATGCAGCGGGACAACTACCTCCCGCTCAAGGTCATCAAGAAGTACCTCGCCGCGGTCGACGCGGGCGAGGACCCGCCGCTGCCCGGCGGCGTGCGCGAGGGTTCGGGGTCGATGCTGCCGGCCGGCCGTCGGTTCCAGCGCGACGAACTGCTGCGCGAGGCCGGCGCGACGCCCGAACTGCTGCAGGAGGCCGTCAGCGCGTCGCTGATCGTGCCCGCCGAGGTCTACGGCGAGGAGACGCTGACCGTGCTCCGCGCGCTCGCCGAGCTGTCCCGCACCGGCATCGGCCCGCGCCACCTGCGCGGCTTCCGCGCGGCGGCGGAGCGCGAGATCGGGCTGATCGAGACCGCCCTGGTGCCGCTCGCGCGCCGCAAGGACGTGACGGCCGGCCCGCAGACGGCGGAACTCGCCCGCGAGATCGCCGGTCAGCTCGACGTGGTCCGGGGCAGCATCATCCGCGCCGCCCTGACCCGTCTGCAGCCCTGACCGGCTCGACACGCCGAGCGCGTTTTCCGGATGTCGTTGCCCGGCGACCGGGGGATGGGTACCGTGGTTGAAGCGCCTCATCACGAAGTGCGCGATCCGTCAACCGAGGGGCTGTCATCATGAGCGAACCGAGTCGTGACAACGACGCCGCCCGGTACGACCTGGGCCTGTTGTTCACCGACGGCCTGCCCGAGATGGACGACGCCAACGGCTACCGCGGCGCCGTCGCGGCCCGCGCGGCCGGCATCTCCTATCGCCAGCTCGACTACTGGGCGCGCACCGGCCTCGTGGAGCCCACGGTCCGCGGCGCGGCCGGCTCCGGTTCGCAGCGCCTCTACGGCTTCCGCGACATCCTCGTGCTCAAGCTGGTCAAGCGCCTCCTCGACACCGGCATCTCGCTCCAGCAGATCCGCACGGCGGTCAACCAGCTCCGCGAGGCGGGCGTCAACGACCTGGCGCAGACCACACTGATGAGCGACGGAGCGAGCGTCTACCTGTGCACGTCGAACGACGAGGTCATCGACCTGGTCAGCCGCGGCCAGGGCGTCTTCGGCATTGCCGTCGGCAAGGTCCTCCGCGAGGTGGAGTCCTCCCTCGTCGAGCTCGACACCGCCGGCGACGACCTCGACGAGCTCGCCGCCCGCCGCGCGGCGAAGTCCAAGGCCTCCTGAGCGCGCGTCGCTGACTCCGGAGATTCGGCCGGTTCGGGGCCGGAAAACCGTGGGAACGGACATTATCCGGGGTGCTTGCGTGTGCCTTCCGGATTTAGTCGCGCGTTTGGTAACTCCGGAGATTTGACGCGACACGCCCTGGGGAAGCCCGTTCAAACGGAGTCCTCGAGCGATTCCTCATAGTTTTTCCGGAGTTACGGTCCGGAGGGCGGGTGCGCTCGTGTCAGTTGCCGGCGACGGCGTACTCGCCGATCTTGGCGGTGCGCAGCACCCGCTCCAGGAGGAGGTCGAAGTTGTGCGCCATCTCCTGCGCACTTTCACCCGGCCAGACATGCAGCGGCTTCGCCGCGCCCTGCGCCTGCTGCAGGGAGGTGCGCTCGGGGAGCTGGGGAGACAGCACCAGCGGGCCGAACATGTCGCGCAGCTCCTTGATCCGGAACTGGTGCTCCAGCGACTGGACGCGGGCGCGGTTGACGATGATGCCCAGCGGCTGGAGGCGGGGCGAGAGGCCGCGGCGGATCTCCTCGATCGCGCGCAGGGCGCGGTCGGCGGCGGCCACCGAGAACAGGCCGGGCTCGGTCACGACGGCCACGCGGTCGCTGGCCGCCCACGCCGTGCGGGTGAGCGCGTTGAGCGACGGGGCGCAGTCGATCAGCACCAGGTCGTAGTCGTGCTCGACGTTGGCCAGGGCCTCTTCGAGCTTCCAGATGTCGCGGATGCTCGGGTGCGGGCCGTCGAAGTTGATCGCCGACGGGCTGCCGATCATGACATCGACCTTGCCCGGGCGTCCCTTCATCCACCCGGACGGCGCGATCGCCGCGCGGACGATCTTCTCCTTGGGGGAGGCGAGCACGTCGGCGACGTTGAGGTGACCGGCGACCTGGATGTCCATGCCGGTCGAGACGTCGGACTGCGGGTCGAGGTCGACGACCAGCGTACGGAGCCCTTTGGCGAACGCCGCCGAGGCCAGACCGAGCGTCACCGTGGTCTTTCCGACACCGCCCTTGAGGGAACTAACGCTGAGTACGTGCACGACAGCCACGTTACCTTCACTAGTCTTGGAGTACCTAACCGTTTGCTGTGTGGTGCCGACCCCTGCTCGAAAGGTCCCCATGTTCCGTAAGATCCTCGTTGCCAACCGCGGTGAAATCGCCATCAGGGCCTTCCGCGCCGCGTACGAACTGGGCGCCGCCACGGTCGCCGTCTTCCCCTACGAAGACCGCAACTCGATGCACCGGCTGAAGGCGGACGAGGCTTACCAGATCGGAGAGCCCGGCCACCCGGTGCGCGCGTACCTGGATGTGCAGGAGATCATCAGGGTCGCCAAGGAGTCCGGCGCCGACGCGATCTACCCCGGCTACGGCTTCCTGTCCGAGAACCCGGAGCTGGCCGAGTCCGCCCGCGCTGCGGGCATCGCGTTCATCGGCCCGCGCGCCGAGGTGCTCGAGATGGCCGGCAACAAGGTGACGGCGAAGGAGCACGCGATCGCCGCGGGCGTCCCCGTCCTGAAGTCCACCCCGCCGTCGCGCGACATCGAGGAGCTGCTCGCGGGCGCCGACGAGATCGGGTTCCCGATCTTCGCCAAGGCGGTCGCCGGCGGCGGCGGCCGCGGCATGCGCCGGGTCGCACGCAAGGAGGACCTGCGCGCGTCGCTGGAGGAGGCGATGCGCGAGGCCGACAGCGCGTTCGGCGACCCGACCATGTTCCTGGAGCAGGCCGTGCTGCGCCCCCGGCACATCGAGGTCCAGATCCTCGCGGACGGCCAGGGGAACACTATCCACCTGTTCGAGCGCGACTGCTCGGTGCAGCGCCGCCACCAGAAGGTGGTCGAGATCGCGCCGGCTCCGAACCTCTCCGACGAGATCCGCCAGTCGCTCTACCGCGACGCCGTGGCCTTCGCGAAGTCGATCGGCTACGAGAACGCCGGAACCGTCGAGTTCCTGCTCGACACCGCGGGTGAGCGTGCGGGTGAGCACGTCTTCATCGAGATGAACCCGCGCATCCAGGTGGAGCACACGGTCACCGAGGAGATCACCGACGTCGACCTCGTGCAGTCGCAGATCCGCATCGCGGCGGGGGAGACCCTCGCCGACCTCGGGCTCAGCCAGGACACGGTGCAGATGCGCGGCGCCGCCCTGCAGTGCCGCATCACCACCGAGGACCCGACGGCCGGCTTCCGCCCCGACACCGGCAAGATCACCACCTACCGCTCGCCGGGCGGCGCGGGCATCCGCCTCGACGGCGGCACGATCAACCCGGGCGCGCAGATCAGCCCGCACTTCGACTCCATGCTGGCCAAGCTCATCACCCGCGGCCGCGACTTCCCGGCCGCCGTGCTGCGAGCGCGGCGCGCGCTGGCCGAGTTCCGCGTGCGCGGTGTGGCCACGAACATCCCGTTCCTGCAGGCGGTCATGGAGGACCCGGACTTCATCGCCGGCAACGTCTCCACCTCCTTCATCGAGGAGCGCCCGGAGCTGTTCAAGGGCCGCGAGTCCAAGGACCGCGGCACCAAGGTGCTCAACTGGCTGGCCGACGTCACGGTCAACCAGCCGAACGGCCCGCGCCCCGAGGTCGCCGACCCAGTGGAGAAGCTCCCGCGGATCGACCTGAGCGTGCCCGCGCCGGCCGGCTCGCGCCAGAAGCTGCTGGAGCTGGGCCCGAAGGGCTTCGCGGAGGCCCTGCGCGCGCAGACCGCCCTCGCGGTCACCGAGACCACCTTCCGCGACGCCCACCAGTCGCTGCTCGCCACCCGCGTGCGCACCAAGGACCTCCTGGCCGTCGCGCCTTACGTCGCGCGGCTCACCCCCGAGCTGCTGTCGGTGGAGGCCTGGGGCGGCGCGACCTACGACGTCGCGCTGCGCTTCCTCGGCGAGGACCCGTGGGAGCGGCTCGCCTCCCTGCGCGAGGCGCTGCCGAACATCAACATCCAGATGCTGCTGCGCGGTCGCAACACCGTCGGCTACACGCCCTACCCGACGCAGGTGACCGACGCGTTCGTGCGGGAGGCCGCCGCCACCGGCGTCGACATCTTCCGCATCTTCGACGCGCTCAACGACGTGTCGCAGATGCGCCCGGCGATCGAGTCGGTGCTCGCCACCGGCTCCGCCATCGCGGAGGTCGCGGTCTGCTACACGGCCGACCTGCTCGACCCGGCAGAGGAGCTCTACACGCTCGACTACTACCTGCGCCTCGCGGAGCAGATCGTGGAGTCCGGCGCGCACATCCTCGCGATCAAGGACATGGCCGGCCTGCTGCGCCCGGCCGCCGCCGAGAAGCTGGTGGGCGCGTTCCGCGAGCGCTTCGACCTCCCGGTGCACGTCCACACCCACGACACCCCGGGCGGCCAGCTCGCGACGCTGCTCGCGGCCTCGCGCGCCGGCGCCGACGCGGTCGACGTCGCGAGCGCCCCGATGGCCGGCACCACGAGCCAGCCGAGCGCGTCCGCCCTCGTCGCGGCCCTCGCGCACACCGAGCGCGACACCGGGATCTCGCTCTCCGCGGTCGAGGACCTCGAACCGTACTGGGAGGCGGTGCGCCAGGTCTACCGCCCCTTCGAGTCGGGCCTGCCCGGCCCCACCGGTCGCGTCTACAAGCACGAGATCCCCGGCGGCCAGCTGTCCAACCTGCGCCAGCAGGCCAAGGCGCTGGGCCTCGCGGAGGACTTCGAGCTGGTCGAGGACATGTACGCAGCGGCCAACCGGATCCTGGGCCGCATCCCGAAGGTCACGCCGTCGTCCAAGGTCGTCGGCGACCTCGCCCTGCACCTGGCCGCGGTCCGCGCCGACCCGGACGATTTCGCCGAGAACCCGCAGAACTACGACATCCCGGACTCGGTCGTCGGCTTCATGGCCGGCGAGCTGGGCGAGTTGCCCGGCGGCTGGCCGGAGCCGTTCCGCACCAAGGTGCTCGCGGGCAAGACCGTCAAGGTCGGCGTCGAAGACCTGCCGCCCGCCGACGCGGAGGCGCTGGAGGGCTCCAGCGCCGAGCGCCGCGCGACGCTCAACCGTCTGCTGTTCCCGGCTCCCACGCGGATCTACGAGCAGATGCGCGAACTGTTCGGCGACCTCTCCGTCGTGGACTCGATCGACTACCTCTACGGGCTTTCCCCGGTCGAGGAGCACGTCATCGAGTTCAGCAAGGGCGTCCGGCTGTACATCGGCTTGGAGGCCATCGGCGAGGCCGACGAGAAGGGCATGCGCACGGTCATGACCACGCTCAACGGCCAGCTCCGGCCGGTGTTCGTGCGCGACCGCAGCATCGTGGTCGAGACGAAGGCGGCCGAGAAGGCTGACTCCGCCAAGCCCGGGCACGTGGCCGCGCCGTTCTCGGGCGTCGTGACGCTGCACGTGGTCCCCGGCGACGTCGTCGCAGCGGGCCAGGCCGTGGCGTCGATCGAGGCCATGAAGATGGAGGCGGCGATCACCGCGCCCGTCGCGGGCACGATCGAGCGCCTCGCCATCCCGAAGACCCAGCAGGTGGACGCCGGCGACCTCCTGGTCGTCATCACCCCCGCCTGACCGGTTCCGTCCGCAGCGCTCCCCACCGCAGTGCTCTTCGCTGTCGTGGGGAGCGCTGCGGCGTTCGCGGGCGCCCGCGCTGTCGACGCGGGCGGCCCGCCCGGTAAACTGTCGCAGTGCCGCCGTCGCGCGGCAGGAGGAGTGCAAGCGTGGCAGAAAAGCCGGAGGAGCCGGAGCGCGGCGACCTCGCGCCGCGGGATGAGGAGTCGGTGTTCCGGCCGTCCCCGCTCGAGATCGACACGAAGCTGAGCATCGCCGTCGACCTGCCGCCCGCCCCGCCCCAGGAAGTCCCGGAGGACGAGGCCGCCGTCGCGATCGACGACATCCCGGTCGACCCGGGCTTCGTCGCGTCGCCGACCGAGCCGACCACGACCTCCGTCGCGATCGTCGCCTCGCGGCTGGCGACCGGCCCGACGCCGACGCAGGACGTCGACACCGGCGACGGCGCAGTTCCGCTGCCCGGCCACGACGCCTACGCGCAGTCCCGCCGCGACCGCCTGCGCGGCGAGCACTCGCCGCAGCCCGAGCCCGCCGCGATGCTGACCGCCGACCGCCTGCTGGAGGTCAACCGCAAGACGCGCCCCGGCCCCGAGGGTCCCTGGCAGCGGTTCGTCTACAACACGACCTTCCGCACGGTGAACCTGGGGGACTCCGCCAAGGTGCGCGCCCGCAAGGAGCTCGACCACCGCATCCAGAAGCAGTTCGAGGGCGGCACCCGCTTCGTCCCGGTGCTCACCCGCAAGGGCGGCGTCGGCAAGACCACCATCACGACGCTGCTCGGGATGGCGCTCGCCGACGCGCGCGAGGACCGCATCATCGCGGTCGACGCCAACCCGGACCGCGGCACGCTCTCCGAGCGCGTCCCCAAGCAGACCCGCGCCACGGTGCGCGACGTCGTGCACAAGGCGGCCAGCATCGGCGGCTTCACCGACTTCTCCGCGCTCGTGTCGCGGGACGAGACCCGGCTCGACATCCTGGCGTCCGACACCGACCCGCTGCTGTCGGAGGCGTTCGACGAGAACGACTACAACGTCGTCGCCGACCTCGCGGCCCGGTTCTACTCGATCGTGCTGACCGACTGCGGCACCGGCATCGTCCACTCGGTCATGCGGGCGACCCTGCAGCGCGCCGATGAGATCGTGATCGTCTCCGGTGGCAGCGTCGACGAGGCGCGGCTGGCGTCCGAGACGCTCACCTGGCTGGAGGCGAACGGCTACACGGACCTGGTCCGCAACGCCGTCGTCGCCCTCAACACCGCCACGCACGCGACCAACCTGGTGAAGCTCGAGGAGATCGAGTCGCACTTCCGCTCGCGCGTGCGCGAGATCGTCCGCATCCCGTACGACCCGCAGCTCGCCGCCGGCTCCGTGGTCAACTGGAAGGACCTCAAGCCCCTGACCAAGCTGTCCGCCCGGGCGCTCGCCGCGCTCGTGGTGGAGGGCCTGCCCGCCGAGCGCGCCTGAACCCGCTCCCGTCCCACCCCGCGCTCTAGGAGACCCCTGTGACCGAACGTCAGATCCGCCTGTTCGGCGACCCCGTCCTGAAGACCCCGTCCGAGCCCGTCGGCGACATCGACGAGGGCGTCCGCGGCCTGGTCGAGGACCTGATCGACAGCGTCATCCCGCCGGGGCGCGCGGGCGTCGCCGCCCCGCAGATCGGCGTCGGCCTGCGCGCGTTCAGCTACAACGTGGACGGCGAGGTCGGCTACATCATCAACCCCGAGCTGGTGGAGGTCTCCGGCGAGCCCGAGCTGGTGGACGAGGGCTGCCTGTCGGTGCCCGGCCTGTGGTTCAAGACCTCCCGCTACCCGTTCGCGCGGGTGCGCGGCGTCGACCTGGACGGCAACGAGATCGAGCTCTCCGGCACCGGCGTGATGGCGCAGGCGCTGCAGCACGAGACCGACCACCTCGACGGGAAGCTCTACCTCGACCGCCTGGACAACGACACCCGCCGCGAGGCGATGCGGCAGGTGCGGGAGAGCGACTGGTTCTGAGTCCGTAGACTCGGTGGCATGGACATCGCAGTCACCGGAGGATCCGGCAAGCTCGGGCGCACCGTCGTGCGCGAACTACGCGCGGCGGGCCACACCGTCATCAACCTGGACGCGACAGGGGAGCGCGGCCGCGGCTTCATCCGCGTCGACCTGACCGACTACGGCCAGACGCTCGACGCGATCCTCGGCGTGGACGACCTGCACGACGGCTTCGACGCCATCGTGCACCTGGCCGCCATCCCGGCGCCGGGCATCCTCCCCGACGTCGCCACCTTCCACAACAACATCCGCGTCACCTACAACGTCTTCCAGGCCGCGCGCCGCGCCGGCATCAAGAACATCGTCTACGCGTCCAGCGAGACGGTCCTCGGCTTGCCGTTCGACGTCCCGCCGCCCTACATCCCGGTGGACGAGGACTACCCGGCCCGCCCGGAGTCGACCTACTCGCTGGTCAAGCACCTCGAGGAGCAGATGGCGATCGAGCTGGTCCGCTGGGACCCGTCGCTGAAGATCGTGGCGCTGCGCTTCTCGAACGTGATGGAGCCGGCCGACTACGCGGCCTTCCCGTCTTACGACGCGGACGCGCGCGGCCGGAAGTGGAACCTCTGGGGCTACATCGACGCCCGCGACGGCGCCCAGGCCATCCAGAAGGCGCTGGAGTGGGACACCACCGGCTTCGACCGCTTCATCATCGCGGCCGCCGACACCGTGATGAGCCGCTCCAACGCCGAGCTCGTCGCCGAGGTCTTCCCCGGCGTCCCGCTGAAGCGCGACGACCTCGACAACAACGAGACCCTGCTGTCGATCGACAAGGCCCGCCGGGTGCTGGGCTACGACCCCCAGCACTCCTGGCGCGACGAGGTGTAGCCGCGGGGCGGCCCCACGATTCGTGCCGAATGTCGCGTCTCACGCGGCGATTCCCACGATTCGTCACGAATCTCGCGTTGGCGCGGCGGCGTCGACATTCGTCACGAATGTCGCATTTCGCGGGGCGATTCGCGCGATTCGTGACGAATCGTGCGGGCGCGCTGAGGTGTGGGGAACTCGGGTTGTCCACTGATTCGCTGCGCGCGCGACGTGCGGCACGCTCGACGCCTCGTGGCGGGTGGGAGACCATCTCGTCGGCGCGCGCAAGCCCCCCGCTCTCGCCATCATCGACGAACTCGTCGTCGCCGCAGATGAGCTTCGCCGCACGAAGGGGGCTCGGGCTCGTGCCTGGGCCCTCCCTCGTATCCGCCCCGGAGCGGATTCGCGTCCCGAGACGCTGCTGCGCCTGTTCCTGGAGTCTCGCGGCTATGGCGGGTTGGAGGTCAACCATCCGGTGCCGGTGGGTCGACGCGGCGTCGTGCTGCATCCGGACCTCTCCATCCCGGGCCGGCGGCTCGCGTTCGAGTACGAGGGCGACGGGCACCGCGTGGAACGTCGGCAGTGGCACGCGGACATCGAGCGCCGCGACCTCCTCGAGGCCGAAGGCTGGCGCGTCGCCCGGGTCACCGCGCACGACCTGTTCGGCGACCGCGATGCGTTCGCTGAACGCCACGAATCGTGGAGCGGCTAGTGCGCCAGCGAGATGCCCTGCGTGCTCGGGTTGTCGCTGTACACGCCGTCGATCACGTCGGCGAAGTCGGCGAGGATCACGTTGCGCTTGATGCTCAGCTTGGGCGTGAGGTGGCCGCTGGCCTCCGTCAGCTCCGTGGCGAGGATGACGAATTTGCGGATGCTCTCCGCGCGCGAGACTCCCTGGTTGGCCGCGTCGATCGCGCGCTGGATCTCGGCGTTCACCGCCGGGTTCACGGAGGCCTCGGCGAGCGTCATGTCCTTGTCCTCGCCGTTGTTCGCCAGCCAGGTCGGCAGCATCTCGGTGTCGAGGGTGACAAGTGCCGCGATGAACGGCTTCTGGTCGCCGACCACGATCACCTGGCCGACCAGCGGGTTGGCGCGGATCGGGTCCTCCAGCACCGCCGGGGAGACGTTCTTGCCGCCGGCGGTGACGATGATCTCCTTCTTGCGGCCTGTGATGGTCAGGTAGCCATCCTCGTCGAACGAGCCGAGGTCGCCGGTGCGGAACCAGCCGTCGTCGAACGCCGCGGCGGTCGCCTCCGGGTTCTTCCAGTACTCCTTGAAGACGTTCACGCCCCTGACCTGGATCTCACCGTCGGCCGCGAGGCGCAGGTCGACGCCGGGGAGGGCGGGGCCGACGGTGCCGATCTTGAACATGTCGGGACGGTTGACGGTGGCCGGCGCCGTGGTCTCGGTGAGGCCGTAGCCCTCCAGGATCTTGATGCCGAGGCTGTGGAAGAAGTGGCCCAGGTGCGCCCCGAGCGGGGCGGAGCCGGAGACGGCGTACTTCACCCGGCCTCCCATGGCGGCGCGCAGCCTCGAGAACACCAGCCGGTCGTAGAGGGCGAACTTGAGCTTGAGCCCGAACGGCACCGAGCCGGCCTCCACGGCCTTGGAGTGCTCGACGGCGACCTCGGCCGCCGCGCGGAAGATCTTGCCGCGCCCGCCGGCCTCGGCCTTCTGCTCAGCCGAGTTGTACACCTTCTCGAACACGCGCGGCACCGCGAGCAGGAAGGTGGGCTTGAAGCTCGCCAGCGCGGGCAGGAGCTGCTTGGTGTCGGACTGGTGCCCGACCTTGACGCCCGCGGTGACGCACAGCACGGCGATGAACCGGGCGAAGACGTGCGCCGTGGTGATGAAGAGCAGCGTGGAGGCGCCGCCCGGCTGCATCACGACCTCCTTCAGCGCCTCGGCGGAGTTGCGGGACAGCTCGACGAAGTTGGAGTGCGTGAGCACGCAGCCCTTGGGGCGGCCGGTCGAGCCGGAGGTGTAGATCAGGGTGCCGATGTCCTCGCCGCGGGCCAGGTTCCTGCGGCGCTCGATCTCGGCGTCGGGCACGTCGACGCCGGCGGCGACGAGCTTGTCCAGGTCGCCGAGGTGGAGCTGCCAGACATCCTCGATGAGCGGGAGGTCGGCGTGCACCTCGTCGAACCGGGAGAACATCTCCGCGGTCTCCAGGATGACGGCCTTCGCGCCCGAGTCGGACATGTTCCACTGCACCTGCGCGGGCGAGGACGTCTCGTAGATCGGAACGAGCACGGCGCCGGCGAACCAGGTGGCGAAGTCGATCAGCGTCCACTCGTAGCGGGTCTTGCACATCAGGCCGATCATGTCGCCCGGCTGGATGCCGGCGGCGACCAGGCCCTTGGCGAGCGCGATGACCTGACGGTAGAACTCCGCCGCGGTCACATCCCGCCAGCCGTCGCCGTCCGGGACGCTGAACAGGGCGGCGTCCGGGGTCGCGGCGACCCGCTGCACGAGCAGGTCGGTGGCGTTGGCCTCCGGGTCGGCGGGGACGACTGCGGGGGTTTCGAACTGGTTCAACGGTAGCTCCCTCGATACCGGGCGGGCAGGTAATCGGGCCGAATCGCTCCGGCTCGCAGTGGTTGATTACACTCTAGATGGTGCGGCGGGGAGTCTTCCGAGACGCCCTGGTCCGCTCTCTTCATCCTCGCCCGACTCTCACGCTCCCGGAAGGGGCCCGCCTGTGCACGCCATCGGAATCGACATCGGCGGGACCAAGATCGCCGGAGCGGTCGTCGACGAACTCGGCGCGATCGTCCGCGAGGACCGCGTGCCGACCGACGCGAGCCGCCCCGAGGAGATCGAGAACGCCGTCGTCGCGATGATCGAGCGACTGTCCGACGGGCCGGAGCAGATCGCGGGCGCGGGCGTCGCCGCGGCCGGCTTCATCGACGCGGCGCAGTCCACGGTGTACTACGCGCCGAACATCAACTGGCGGCACGAGCCGTTCCGGGAGAAGCTCGAGAAGCGCATCGACCTCCCCGTGCTCATCGAGAACGACGCCAACGCGGCGGGCTGGGCGGAGTTCCGCTACGGCGCCGGCCGCTTGGTCAGCGACATGGTCATCCTCACCATCGGCACGGGCGTCGGCGGCGCGATCGTCAGCAACGACCGGCTGTTCCGCGGCGGCTTCGGCGCTGGCGCGGAGATCGGCCACATGCGCGTGGTGCCGGGCGGCCTGCCCTGCGGCTGCGGCGCGCACGGCTGCATCGAGCAGTACGGCTCCGGCCGGGCGCTGCAGCGGATGGCGAACGAGCTCGCCGACGCGGGCGGCATCGGGCAGTCCCTCGCCGACATCCGCAGCCGGAAGGGCGAGCTGAGCGGCTCCGACATCTCGGGGCTCATCATGGCGGGGGACCCGGGCGCGCTCGCCGCGCTGCGCCAGCTCGGCGACTGGCTCGGCCAGGCCTGCGCGAGCCTCGGCGCCATCCTCGACCCGCAGCTGTTCGTCTTCGGCGGCGGCGTCGCGCAGGCGGGGGAGCTGCTGCTGGAGCCGATCCGGCAGGCGTACCTGGAGAACCTGCCGGCGCGCGGCTACCACCCGGAGCCTGAGTTCAGGATCGCCGAGCTGGTCAACGACGCCGGCGTGGTCGGCGCGGCCGACCTCGCACGCCTGCACGCGGCGCTCTGACCGGGGCCGCGCGTGAGGCGGTCCTCCCGGTGAGCGTGGCGGGGCACTAGGATTTCGATCGATGTTCTACTGGCTGATGAAGAACCTGATCGCGGGGCCGCTGCTCCGGGGGATCTTCCGTCCCTGGGTGGTGGGGCTGGAGAACGTCCCGGCGACCGGTGCGGTCATCCTCGCCAGCAACCACCTGTCGTTCATCGACTCGATCTTCCTGCCGATCGTCGTGGACCGGCACGTCTCCTTCCTCGCCAAGAGCGACTACTTCACCCGGCGCGGCCTGAAAGGCTGGGCGACCAGGGCCTTCATGAACGCCACCGGCCAGCTCCCCATCGACCGGTCGGGCGGCAAGGCCTCCGAGGCGTCGCTCAACACCGGGCTGGCCGTCCTCGCGCGCGGCGAGATCCTCGGCATCTACCCGGAGGGCACCCGCAGCCCCGACGGCAAGCTGTACCGCGGACGCACCGGCGTCGCGCGGATGATCCTGGAGGCGGGCGTCCCGGTCGTCCCGGTCGCGATGGTCGACACCGCGGAGGTCATGCCGATCGGCAAGCGGCTGCCGCGGATCGGGCGCATCGGCATCATCATCGGCGAGCCGCTCGACTTCAGCCGGTTCGAGGGAATGGAGGGCGACCGCTTCATCCTCCGCTCGGTCACCGACGAGATCATGTACGCGCTGCACGCTCTGGGCGAGCAGGAGTACGTCGACGTCTACGCCAGTACGGTCAAGGAGAAGCGTGCGGCGCTCGCCGCCGACGCCACACCGACCCCGCCGGCAGCCGCCCCGGTCGCGGTCCCGTCACAATCAGCTCCCACGACGCCGGAGGCCCGTCCGGCGCGATAGGCTCGGGTATCCCAATACACCCGACCGAGCGGAACCAGAACAGTGCTGCAGACCACAGATCCCGTCGTGAAACCTGACGACTCCGTGATCGAGGGCCTGGACTATTGGCGCACGCTCCCGATCAAGCAGCAGCCGCAGTGGCCCGACCCGGAGGCCGCCGCTGCGGCGTCCGCGGAGATCGCCACCCTGCCCCCGCTGGTTTTCGCCGGCGAGGTGGACCAGCTGCGCTCGCGGCTCGCCAGGGCGGCGCAGGGCAAGGCGTTCCTGCTCCAGGGCGGCGACTGCGCCGAGACGTTCGCGGGAGCGACGGCGGACCAGATCCGCAACCGCGTCAAGACTGTGCTGCAGATGGCCGTCGTGCTGACTTACGGCGCCTCCGTCCCCGTCATCAAGATGGGCCGGATGGCCGGGCAGTTCGCCAAGCCGCGCTCCAGCGACACCGAGACCCGGGGCGGCGTCACGCTGCCGGCCTACCGCGGCGACATCGTCAACGGCTACGACTTCACGCCGGAGTCGCGCGCGGCCGACCCGCGCCGGCTGATCCAGGGCTACCACACGGCGGCCTCGACGCTGAATCTCATCCGCGCGTTCACGCAGGGTGGCTTCGCCGACCTGCGCGAGGTGCACAGCTGGAACAAGGGCTTCGCCGCGAACCCGGCCAACCAGCGCTACGAGGGCCTGGCCCGCGAGATCGACCGCGCCATCAAGTTCATGGAGGCTGCTGGCGCGGACTTCGATGAGCTGACCCGCGTGGAGTTCTACAGCAGCCACGAGGCGCTCCTGATGGACTACGAGCGTCCGATGACGCGCATCGACTCCCGCACCGGTACGCCGTACAACACGTCGGCGCACTTCGTCTGGATCGGCGAGCGGACCCGCGACCTCGACGGCGCGCACGTGGACTTCCTGTCGCGCGTCCGCAACCCGATCGGCGTCAAGCTCGGCCCGACCACGACGGCCGACGACATGCGCCGGCTGATCGACGCGCTCGACCCGGAGCGCGAGCCCGGCCGCCTGACCTTCATCACGCGGATGGGCGCGGGCAAGATCCGCGACGCCCTGCCGCCGCTGCTGGAGGCCGTGAAGGTCTCCGACGCCAACCCGCTCTGGGTCACCGACCCGATGCACGGCAACGGCCTGACCACGCCGAACGGCTACAAGACGCGCCGCTTCGACGACGTGGTCGACGAGGTCAAGGGCTTCTTCGAGGCGCACCGCGCCGCGGGCACCCACCCGGGCGGCATCCACGTCGAGCTCACCGGCGACGACGTCACCGAGTGCCTGGGCGGCTCCGAGCACATCGACGAGGAGACCCTCGCCACCCGGTACGAGTCGCTGTGCGACCCGCGGCTCAACCACATGCAGTCGCTGGAGCTGGCCTTCCTGGTCGCCGAGGAGCTCAGCCGCGGCTGAGCCTCCCGCACGTGCGAAACGCCCTCGTCCCGTGTGGATGGGGGCGTTTCCCGTTCGCGCGTGCGCGGCTCAGAAGCCGGCGAAGTTGACGCTCACGGTCGATCCCTTGGGCGCCTCCGTGCCCGCGGAGGGGGACACCTTGGACACCACGAACCCGCCGGGCAGGAGGTCCGCGGCCGGACTGTAGTTGAGCTGGAAGCCGGCCGCCTGCAGCGCAGCCTTCGCCTTGTCCCAGGTCTGCCCGACCACGTCGGGCACCGGCACCGGAGCGGGGCCGCGGGACGTCTCGAGCGCGAGCGTGTCGCCCGGGCGCACCGGCTGTCCCTGCGGCTGGGCGGAGATCACGTCGCCCTTGTCGATCGTGTCGCTGTAGCTCTGCGGTCCCGCCGTCGCGTGCAGGCCGACCTTCTCGAGCGCGGCCGTCGCGCTGGAGACCGACTTGCCGGTGACGTCGGGGATGGGCCCGACCGACACGACGAGGTTCACCGCGGCCGCCTGGAAGTAGCCGCCACCTCCGGAGATGTCGCTGCCGTCCGAGGCGCGGGCCGCGGACATGACCGTATTCGCAGGAACCTTCGCGTCGAACTGCTGCGCGACGTCGCCGACTTTCGCTCCCGCGCCCGTGATCGCGGACTTCGCCGCGTCGAGGCTCGTCCCGGCGAGAGCGGGGATGGTGACCGGCTTCGGCCCCTGCGAGACGCGGATCGTCACCGTGCTCCCGCGATTGGCCGACGCGCCGGCCTTCGGGTCGGTGCTGGACACCCGTCCGGCGGGGATCGTGACGCTGTACTCCGGCGCCTGAGCCGTCTTGAAGCCCAGGTTCGTCAGCGTCGTGGAGGCCGCAGCCGGCGCCTGCGAGACGAGGTTCGGGACCGTCACGAACGAGCCGGGCCCCGAGCCGAAGTACCAGCCCGTGCCGCCGGCGACGGCCGCCAGCACCAGCACGAGCGCGAAGAGCCACCAGCCCTTGCCGCGGCGGCGCCGGGCTGCCCTGGTCAGCGTGTCCGCCGCCGTCGGCGTGCTGGAGGCGACCTGCTGGCGGATGGCCGGGTTGATGATCTGGGTGTCCCCGTCCGCGATGTCGAACGCGGGAGGCAGCACCATCGTGGACTGCATCACCACGTCGCCGCGGATCGACTTCTCGGCCTCGATGAGCCGGTCGAGCATCTCGCGCGCGTCGGAGGGCCGGCGGTCCGGGTCCTTCTCGGTCGCCCACAGCACGAGCTCGTCCAGCTCCGGCGGGACGGCCGGGTTGGCGCTGCTCGGCGCCGGGACGGGGTCGTTGGCGTGCTGGTACGCGATCTGCATCGGCTGCTCGCCGTGGAACGGCTGGGTGCCGGTCAGCATCTCGTACATCATGATGCCGAGCGCGTAGATGTCGCTGCGCGCGTCGGCGACGCCGCGGGTGACGAGCTCGGGGGAGAGGTAGGCGATCGTGCCGAGCAGCGCCTGCCCGGTCGCCGTGTTGGCGCTGGCGGCGCGCGCGAGGCCGAAGTCGCCGATCTTGATCCGGCCGTCGTCGGCGAGGAGGACGTTCTCGGGCTTGAGGTCGCGGTGCACGATGCCGGCCTTGTGCGCGGCGGCCAGGCCGCTGAGCACCGCCTCCATGATGTCGATGGTCTGCTCGGGCGTCAGCTTGCCGTAGTCCTTGAGCAGGTCGCGCAGCGTGATCCCGGGCAGGTACTCCATGACCAGGTAGGCCATGTCGGAGTCCTGGCCCTGGTCGAAGACGTTGACCACGTTGGGGTGGGCGAGCCGGGCCGCCGAGCGGGCCTCCTGCACGAAGCGGCTCTTGAAGGTGTTGTCGTCGGCGAGGTGGCCGTGCATGACCTTGATCGCGACGCGTCGTTCCAGCCGCAGATCGGTGGCCAGATACACCGTGGCCATGCCGCCCCGGGCGATCCGCGAGCGCACCTGATAACGGCCGTCGATGAGACGTCCGATCATCGGGTCTGTTTGGCTCGTGGTCACGGATCGAGTCTAGGGAACGAGGCGGCCGGGAAACCTGCAAAACACCGGTGTGCGGCGGGCCCGTGACCGGGCTGTGACCTTCGCAGGCGGCACGCCCGTCAGCCCAGCTGGGCCAGCCACGCGCGCGCCGACGTCTCCCACTTGGCGTAGGCGGTGGGGAAGGCCGAGATCTGCACCGCCTGGGCGGCCTGGGTGACGGTCATCGACGTCCAGCCGGGGATGTCGAGGAGGCCGCGCGTGTGGCCCTTGTTGGGGTTGTTCGCTCCGCCGTAGAAGGCCAGCGTCGCGCGCGCAGGATCGAGCACCTGGGCGGGGGTGCCCCAGCCGGTGCTCGGGCGCTGCTGGAACAGGCCGAGGGAGTCGCGGTCGCCGTAGCGCACGTTCCTCAGGCCGGACTCCTGGGCGGCGGCGGCGAGGGCGACTACGATGCCCTGGGTGGGCACGCCCTGCTGGCGTCCGATGCGGATGATGAGCTGCGCGTTGGCGCGCATCTCGTCGCTGAGCGCGACGACCTGACCCGGCTGGATGACCGGGGCCGGCGCGGGGGCGGGGGCGGTGACGATGGGGGCGGGCGCCGCGATCGGGGTGTTCACCGCTGCCGTGGTCATGCCGGGGATGCCGAGCTTCTGGCCCGGGTAGATGATGCTGGCCCCCGTGAGGCCGTTAGCGGCGAGGACGGCGGAGGTGTGCAGCCCGAACTTGGCCGCGATGCCGCTGACGGTGTCGCCGCGAGCGACGGTGTAGGTCATCCCTGCCCGAGCGGGAGCCGCGGCCGAGGCCGGCGCCGCGGGGGCGGCGGGTTTCGGCGCGGCGCACAGCGCCAGGACCTGGCCGGGGAAGATCAGACTCTTCCAGCTCAGCCCGTTGAGCGCGAGCACGGCGGCGGTGGACATCCCGAACCGGGCGGCGATGCCGGACACGGTGTCCCCGGTCTGCACCCGATAGCTGGCGGGAGCGGCCGTCACCTCGAGCCGGGCGGGGGAGGCCGTCGTGGCCTCCGGGGACACGGCGCTGCGGATGGTGTTCCGCGGCCCCGTCGCATCGCGCTTCGCTGGCATCCGGCTCTCCGGTGCCCGGTCGCGCACCTCACCGGTCGCGGCCTGCGCGGGGGCGAGGAGATTGAGCGTCACCGCGATGGAGCCGGCGATCGCGATCGGCACCGTCCCCAGCATCCGCCGGTTGGTGCTCTCGCTCAGAGACATGGTCGACCCCCTTATGCGTGACAAAGCCGTTGTCCACGCTGACACACTGTGAGTAAGGAGTCAACCAATGTGGCGGCTGTGACAACAGTTAACACAACCGTAACATTCGCCGGATCGTGTGATCGCCCGCCGGACGTGGCACGCTTGTCTGTGTGAACGAGCAGGTCCAGGCCACCGAGTGGCTCACCATCCCCGACCTCGTGGAGCAGCTCGGGCTCGGCGTCAGCCGGGTCCGCCGCCTCATCGAGGACCGTCATCTCGCTGCGAAGCGCATCGACGGGGTCCTCAAGGTCCCCGCCGTGTTCCTCCGAGACGGGGAGCCGCTCGGCGAGCTGCACGGCACGCTCATCGTGCTGGCGGACAACGGCTTCGACGACGACGAGGCCGTGGATTGGCTGCTCACCGAGGAGGACAGCCTCGGCGCCGCGCCCATCGAGGCGTTGCGCGCCGGCCGCAAGGCCGAGGTGCGCCGGGTCGCCCAAGCACTGGCCTGAGCCGGCGACTGCCTGAGCCGGCCGGTCAGGACGCCCGCCGGGTGACCGTCACGGCGAGCTCGCGGAGCTGAGCCCGGGCCGCCGGGCCGATCGTCGCCTCGTCGAGGGCCGCGACAGCGGCAGCGACGTTGTCCGCGATCATGCGCTCCACCTTCTCGACCGCGCCGGAGTCCCTGATCGTCATCTGCAGGGTCTGTACCTGCTGCGGCGTCAGGTCGGGGTCGCCGAGCAGCTCGTCCAGCGTCGCCCGCGCGCCGGCCGGGATGGCCTGCCGGGTGAGCGCGATGAGGACGGTGCGCTTGCCCTCGCGCAGGTCGTCGCCGCTCGGCTTGCCGGTGACCTCTGCGTCGCCGAAGACGCCGAGCAGGTCGTCGCGCAGCTGGTAGGCGATGCCGAGCGGGAGGCCGAAGCGGCGGAGCGCGTCGAGCTGGCCGACCGTTGCGCCGGCGAGGCTGGCGCCGATCAGCAGCGGCGACTCGATCGAGTACTTGGCCGACTTGTAGACGATGACGCGCTCGGCACGGGCGAGCTGGTCGGCGTCCGGCCGGCCGGCCCAGCCGATCTCCTCGAAGATGTCGAGATACTGGCCGGCGGTCACGTCCAGACGCATCCGGTTGAACTCGGCTCGCGCGGAACGCCGGGCCGATGAGCTGACGGTCTGGGTGAGGCCCTCGTCGAAGAGCTCATCGCTCAGGATGAGCAGATAGTCGCCGAGCAGCGTGGCCGCCCCGGTGCCGAACGTCGCGCCGGAGCCCTGCCAGCCCTCCTCGTCGTGCAGCCGCTCGAAGCGGCGGTGCGCCGACGGGGCGCCGCGGCGGGTGTCGGAGTTGTCGATGAGGTCGTCGTGCACGAGTGCGGCGGCGTGGAACAGCTCGAGCGCCGAGGCGACGCTGACGACCGCGTCGAGCGGTCCTCCCGCGGTCACCGCGGCGGTTTCGCCCGGCTCGTCGCCGGCCGTGCGCACCGCCTGCCATCCCCAGAAGCAGAACAGCGCCCTGAAGCGCTTGCCGCCGCTGAGAAAATCCCTCGAAAAAGCCGCGATCGGGGCGAGTTCGTCGGCGATGGAGGTGAGAATGGATGCACGCGCATCGAAGAATCCATCGATTCTTGACTGGATGAGGTCGACGAATCGGATGCTTTCTGACACACGTATAGCCTAGTCAGAGTGGTGCGGCTACAATCAGCCACACAACGCCTAGAACCCGCTAGAAAGAGGGGGATCCGGATGCCGCTTTCAGAACATGAGCAGCGCCTCCTCGAAGAGATGGAACGCAGTCTCTACCAGAACGACGCGGACTTCGTAGCGAAGGTCGGAGGCAAGCGGGCCCGCCCCGCGTATCGTTCGATCGTCCTCGGGATCCTCGTCGCCGTCATCGGCGTGGCGGTCCTCGTGACCGGCGTCTTCGTCCAGCTCCCCATCGTCGGGATCCTCGGATTCGTGGTGATGTTCGGCGGCGTGCTCCTGGCCATCGCGCCGGGCAAGCGCGTGGCGATCGATCCAGACGCAGCGGCTTCCGGCTCGTCCGGCAAGCCCACCCGGGGTCAGCCCGGCTTCATGGACCGCATGAACGACCGCTGGGACAAGCGGCAGGACGGGCAGCAGTAGCCCCTCCACCGCACTCCACCCCGCACCCAACGTGAGGGCCGATCTTCGGATCGGCCCTTTTTCGTGCGCTCGGCACTCCCTGGGGGTGTTCTCACCCTCCATTTCCCTCCACCGCGTTCTGCCGCGTGATTCCGCGGCACAAACCCCCCTAAACGGGCCAATATTCCCGATTCTGCTGATTTTGTGGATGAGAGTGGAGTAAAGTGGAGGTACACCGCAACCGTGGCCGGGAGAGTGGGGGTGGCACCGATGTTCCTCGGCACCTATGCCCCCAAGCTGGACGACAAGGGGCGCATCATCCTGCCGGCCAAATTCCGGGATGAGCTCGCGTCCGGACTCGTCCTGACCCGCGGTCAGGAGCACTGCGTCTACGTCTTCTCGCAGCGTGAGTTCGAATCGCTCCACGAGAAGATCCGGCAGGCGCCGGTGACCAGCAAGCAAGCTCGCGACTACCTGCGCGTCTTCCTCTCGGGGGCGAGCGCGGAGGTCCCGGACAAGCAGAACCGGGTCACCATCCCGACCTCGTTGCGGTCGTATGCGGGTCTCGACAGGGACCTGGTGGTGATCGGCGCGGGAAGCCGTGCCGAGATCTGGGACGCCGAGGCATGGGAGACCTACCTCGCCGAGCAGGAGGCAGCATTCGCGAACACGGAGGAGGAGGTGATCCCGGGACTGTTCTAGCGCCTGGCACCGGACTCCCAGCCATACGCCCTGAGACCACTTCCCCGGTGGCAGGTCGGAATGGATGGGGATCCGGAATCAGGAGCCGGTCCACCCGGATGCGGACATGACAGACGACATCCACACCCCGGTCCTCCTCGAGCGCTGCATCGAGCTGCTCGGCCCCGCCCTCCAGGAGCAGGGCGCCGTCTTCGTGGACGCGACCCTCGGCATGGGCGGCCACTCGGCCGGCGTGCTGGAGCGCTTCCCCGGCGTCACCCTGGTCGGGCTCGACCGCGACCCGGAGGCGCTGGCCATCGCCGGCGCCCGGCTAGCCCGCTTCGGCGACCGCGTGCACCTGGTGCACACCGTGTACGACGGCATCCGCGAGGCGCTCGACGGCCTCGGCATCGACACGATCGACGGTGTGCTGTTCGACCTCGGTGTCTCGTCGCTGCAGCTCGACCGCGTCGAGCGCGGCTTCTCGTACTCCAAGGACGCGCCGCTCGACATGCGGATGGACGGCACCAGCGAGCTCACCGCCGAGGTCGTGCTCGCCACCTACTCCGAGGCCGACCTGCGCCGGATCTTCCGCGACTACGGCGAGGAGAAGCTCGCCGCCCGCTACGCGCGCCGCATCGTGGAGGAGCGGCAGAACGCGCCGATCGTCCGCTCCGGCCAGCTCGTCGACATCCTGCAGAAGGCTACGCCCGCCGCGATCTCGCGGCAGGGGCACCCGGCCAAGCGCGTCTTCCAGGCGCTGCGCATCGAGGTGAACCAGGAGCTGGCCGTGCTGGAGCGCGCCATCCCGGCCGCCATCGACGCCCTGGCGGTGGGCGGCCGGATCGTCGTGGAGTCGTACCAGTCGCTGGAGGACCGCATCGTCAAGCGCGAGCTGCAGACGCGGTCCCGCTCCAGCGCGCCGGCGGGGCTTCCCGTCGAGCTGCCCGAGCACCGGCCGGAGCTGAAGCTCCTGATCCGGGGCGCGGAACTGGCGGACGACGAGGAGAAGGCCGCGAACCCGAGGGCGACCCCGGTGCGCCTGCGCGCGGCCGAACGAGTGAGGAGGGACTCGTGAGCAGCAACACGATGGCGACGGGGGTGCGCCGACGGCCCACGATGACCTGGCACGCGCCGGCGTCGACCGCGGCGACCGCGGCCAAGCTGGACGAGCCCGCGCCGCTACTTGACAGGCCGGAGCAGCCGGCCCGCGGACGGCGCTCCCACCTCGAGGTGGTCTCGACCCGCAGCCAGCGCCGGGCGCGTCCGCGCACCCTGTACGCCGTCACCGCGGTGTCCTCGTTGCTCGTGATCGTGGTCGCTCAGCTCCTGCTCAGCATCGGCGTCTCCCAGGGCGCCTACCAGCTCAGCTCGCTGCAGAGCCAGCAGACGCAGCTCCAGCGCAGCTACCAGGCCGCCTCGGAGGACCTCAACCGGCTGACGTCGCCGCAGAACCTCGCCGCCAACGCCAACGCGCTCGGGATGGTGAGCAACAGCAACCCCGCCTACCTGCGCCTCTCGGACGGCGCGGTCCTCGGCGCGCCCCTCGCGGCGACCGGAGCGGCGGGCACGGTGACGGGAGGCCAGGGCAACCTGGTCCCGAACTCGCAGCTCAGCGGTGTGCCCCTCGTGGCGGCGCCGGGACAGACCGTGACCGGCGCTCCGGCCGCCGCGGGCGCGGCCGCGCAAGCTGGGAGTTCCGCAAGCGCGGGTGCGGCGTCCACGCCTGCGGCCCAGCCGTCCGTACCGTTGCAGGGAGCGTTGCCCACACCGGTGACGCACTGACGACGGTTCGACGGGACGGGCGCTGCGCGTGATCAACAGGAAGATGCTGCGGAGGCGGACGGCCCTCACCGTCGTCGCCGTCGCGGCCTTCGTCGCCATCCTCGGCGGCAAGCTGGTCGACATCCAGGTGGTCCGCGCCGACGCCCTGCAGAAGCAGTCGGTGCACGCCAAGGAGGACTCGACCACCCTGTACGGCAACCGCGGGAACATCGTCGACGCGAGCGGCAAGATCCTGGCGACGACGATCTACACGTACACCGCGCAGGCCTCGCCGTCCGACGCGATCGCCGGCGGCCGCGACAAGATGGTGGAGGCCGCCGCCAAGATCGGCGCCATCACCGGCCAGGGCGGCGACGCCGTGGTCAAGCTCTTCGACGACGCGCTGAAGGCGAATCCGAAGTCCCAGTACGTGCTGATCAAGTCGGGCATGGACGTGGCGGCCTTCGACAAGCTCGACAAGCTGCCCTATCCGTGGCTCACCTTCAGCAAGACCCAGGCGCGCAGCTACCCGAACGGCGCCGTCGCCGGCAACCTGATCGGCTACGTCTCGCAGGGCGGCAACGGCGGCCTGGAGGAGAGCGAGAACGGCTGCCTGGCCGGCAAGAACGGTCTGGAGACCTACCAGCGCGGCGCGGACGGGGTCGCCATCCCCGGAAGCACGGTCGTGCAGCAGAAGGCGAAGGACGGCGGTACGCTCGAGCTCACCGTCGACAGCGACCTGCAGTGGTTCGCCGAGCAGACGCTGGCCCAGCAGGTCACGGCGACCGGGTCGAAGTTCGGCTTCGTCACCGTGGCCGAGGCGAAGACCGGCAGGATCAAGGCGATCGCGCAGTGGCCCGCGCTCGACCCGAACAACATCGACGCCACGGACCCGGGGTTCTGGCGGCTCCAGTCGCTCACCGACCCGCGCGAGCCGGGCTCGACGTTCAAGGCGCTCACGGCCGCGATGCTCATCGACCAGGGCAAGGCGACGCCCACCAGTCAGGTGCTGGCTCCGTACGAGTGGAAGTCCGGCAACGGCGCCGACCTGCACGACTCGGGCTACCACGCGCCGGAGCGGCTGACCCTCACTGGCGTCCTGATGAACTCGTCGAACACCGGCATGTCCCAGCTGGGCAGGGCGCTCACCGACCAGACCCGCTACGACTACCTGAAGAAGTTCGGCATCGGCGACTCCACCGGGCTCCCGTATCCCGGTGAGTCCTCCGGCATCCTGAACCCCGTCAAGAACTGGGACGACCAGACCAAGTACGCCACCATGTTCGGCCAGGGCGTCTCGGCGACCCAGCTGCAGATGGTCAGCGCCTACCAGGCGCTCGCCAACGGCGGCACCCGCATCCCGCTCTCGATGGTGGCCGGCTGCAAGCAGGCGGACGGCACCGTCACCGACGTCCCGAAGCCCGCCGCCGAGAAGGTCGTCTCCGCCGGCGCGGCCGGCACGACGCTCGCGATGCTGGAGTCCGTCACCACTCAGGGCGAGCTGTCGAAACAGCTCAAGATCCCCGGCTACAACGTCGCGGCGAAGACCGGAACGGCCCAGCAGCCAGACGGCAAGGGCGGCTATCTGCCGTCGTACTACGTATCGGTCATGGGCATCGCCCCGGTGGACGATCCGCAGTACGTCGTTTCGGTCAACCTCGGGTTCCCGACTACCATTACTTCGTCGGCTGCTGCCGCTCCGCTGTTCCACACGATCATGAGCCAGGTGCTGAAGACCTACCGGGTGAAGCCGTCGACGACGAGCCCGGCCGACTACCCGCCCTACTACTGAACCCCACCGAGACGCCGTTCCCGAGACCGTCTCGCGATACAGAACCCCCGAGTGAAAGTGAGCCCCGTGACAGGACCGGCGCCCTCCTCCCTGCGCCCCGAGCATCCCGTCGCCCGCCCGCTTGCACAGCTGGTCGCGGAGTTCGGGCTGGATGTGCGGGGAGACCTCGACGCCGTCGAGGTGACCGGAGCAGCCCTCGCGAGCTCGGCGGTCGCGCCGGGCGACCTGTACGTCGGCGTGCCGGGCAAGAACGCGCACGGCGCGAGCTACGCCGCCGCCGCGGTCGAGGCCGGAGCGGTCGCGGTCCTGACCGACCCTGCCGGGGCCGAGCTGGCGGCCGACGCCGGCGTCCCCGTCATCGTCACCTCCGACCCGCGGGCCGCGCTCGGCGCGGTGGCGAGGTGGGTCTACCGCACCGACGAGAACTCCGCCACGCTGTTCGGCGTCACCGGCACCAACGGCAAGACGAGCGTCGTCTACCTGCTCTACGGGATCCTGGGCCAGCTCGGCGTTGTGGCGGGGCTGTCCTCGACCGCGGAACGCCGCATCGGGGAGCACGCGATCACCAGCAAGCTGACCACCCCGGAGGCCAGCGAGCTGCACGCGCTGCTCGCCCGGATGCGCGAGGAGGGCGTCCGCGCCGTCGCGGTCGAGGTCTCGGCGCAGGCCCTGAGCCGGCACCGCGTCGACGGCATCGAGTTCGACGTGGTCGGCTTCACGAACCTCAGCCACGACCACCTCGACGACTACGCGGCGATGGACGACTACTTCGCCGCCAAGCTGGAGCTGTTCCAGCCCGACCGCGCGCGCCGCGGCGTCGTGACGGTCGACTCCGAGTGGGGCCGTGCCCTGGTCGAGCAGTCCCGCATCCCGGTCTCCACGCTCGCGAGCGTGCCGGGCGTCGACGCCGACTGGACCCTGACGGTGATCGAGGAGACCATCGGCGAGACGGTCTTCGAGTTGTGCGGACCCGACGGCCGCCGCCTGGAGACGCGAGTGCCGCTGCTCGGCGCGTACAACGCCGCCAACGCGGCGCTCGCGATCGTGATGCTGGTGGAGTCCGGCTACGACCTCGACGCCATCGGCGCCGCCCTGGAGCGCGACGGCGGGATCGACGCCTACGTGCCCGGCCGCACCGAGCGGCTCTCCGGCGACCGCGGCCCGGTCGTCTTCATCGACTACGGCCACACGCCCGACGCCTTCGTGTCGCTGCTCGGCGCGCTGCGCCGGGTCACCGACGGCCGGATCGTGATGGTCTTCGGCGCCGACGGCGACCGGGACACCACCAAGCGCGCCGACATGGGGGCGATCGCCGCGCGCGGTGCCGACGCGGTGGTCATCACCGACTTCCACCCGCGCTCGGAGGACCCGGCCCTGATCCGCGCCGCCCTGCTCGACGGGGCCCGCGCCGCTGTTCCGGACGCCGAGCTCTACGAGGTCGCCGACCCGCGCGCCGCCTTCCGCACGGCGCTCTCGCTCGCCGGCGAGGGCGACGTGGTGCTGTACGCCGGCCCCGGCCACGAGGACTACCAGGAGGTCGCCGGCCAGCGCCTCCCGTACTCGGCCCGCGACGATGCGCGGCTCGCGCTGCGAGAGGCCGGGTGGCTCTGATGATCGCGCTCACCCTCGCCGAGATCGCCGACGCCACCCGCGGCACGCTCCTGCTCGACGGCGCTGTCCTGCCCGACGGGACGGCCGCCACTCCCGAGACCGTCGTCTCCGGACTCTCCACCACCGACTCGCGGGAGGTCGTGCCCGGCACGATCTTCTTCGCCAAGCCCGGCGAGGTGACCGACGGCCACCTGTTCGCGCCGCAGGCCGTCGAGTCCGGCGCTGCCCTCCTGGTGGTCGACCACGCGCTCGACCTCCCGGTGCCGCAGCTCCTCGTCCCCGACACCGTCGTGGCGCTGGGCGACCTCGCCACCGAGGTGATCGCCCGCGTGCGCGCGCTCGGCACGCTGAAGATCGTGGGCGTCACCGGCTCCAACGGCAAGACCACCACCAAGAACCTGCTGCGCGAGATCCTGGAGCAGGTCGGCCCGACCATCGCCCCGCGCGCGTCCTTCAACAACGAGGTAGGCGCGCCGGTGACGATGCTGGAGGTCACCGAGGAGACCCAGTACCTCGTCGCCGAGATGGGCGCGAGCGGCATCGGCGAGATCGCCCGCCTGGTCCGGATGGCCCGTCCCGACATCGGCATCGTCCTCAAGGTGGGCCTCGCGCACGCCGGCGAGTTCGGCGGCATCGAGAAGACCCTGGCGGCCAAGACCGAGATGGTCAGCGACCTCCTGGAGTCGGACGTCGCGGTCCTCAACCTGGACGACCCGCGCGTCGCCTCCATGGCCGACAAGACCGTGGCCCGTGTGCTGTGGTTCGGCCTCGACGACCGCGCGGCGGTGCGGGCCACCGACGTGCGCTCGACCGCGCGCGGCACGTCGTTCGTGCTGCACCTGCCGCCGGCCGACGGCGGCGAGGGCGCGGGGGAGTCGCGTCCCGTGCAGTTCCGCGTGCTCGGCGAGCACCACGTCATGAACGCTCTGGCGGCCGCGGCGGCCGCGCACACTCTCGGCGTGGACATCGACACGATCGTCCGCGGACTGGAGACGGTGCAGCGCGCCGAGCGCTGGCGGATGGAGGTCATGGGCGGCGCCCGCGGCGTCACCGTCATCAACGACGCGTACAACGCGAGCCCGGACTCGATGGCCGCCGCGATCAAGACGCTGGCGCAGATCGCCGAGCCGGGGGAGCGCACCATCGCCGTCCTCGGCGAGATGAGCGAACTGGGCGAGTTCTCCGGCGAGGAGCACGACCGCATCGGCCTGCTGGCCGTCCGCCTGGGAATCGATCAGCTCGTCATCGTCGGTCCGTCCGCCCGCCGGATGCACATCACCGCCATCAACGAGGGCTCGTGGGACGGGGAGTCCCTGTACTTCGAGAGCCAGGACGCCGCGTTCGAGCACCTCAGCGGGGCGCTGCGCTCCGGCGACACGGTGCTGGTCAAGTCCTCCAACTCCGCTGGGCTGCGCTTCCTCGGCGACCGACTGGGAGAATTCTTCTCGTGAGAGCCCTTCTGACCTCCGGCGCGCTGTCGATGGCGTTCACGCTGTTCCTGACGCCGCTGTTCATCCGGTTGTTCCGGCGTCTGCAGTGGGGCCAGTTCATCCGCGACGACGGTCCGCAGAGCCACCACGCCAAGCGCGGCACCGCGACCATGGGCGGCATCGTCGTCATCCTCGGGACGCTGTTCGGCTACTTCACAGCGCTGCTGCTGACCGGCGACGAGACGAGCGTGTCGGCCCTCCTGGTGCTGTTCCTCATGGTCGGGCTCGGGATCGTCGGGTTCGTGGACGACTTCCTCAAGACCCGGCGGGAGCGCAGCCTCGGCCTGACCGGCTGGGCGAAGATCGCCGGCCAGGTCATCGTCGCGACCGCGTGGGCCTTCCTCGCCGTCCGGTTCCCCGACGCGCGCGGCTCGACGCCCGCCACCATGAGCGTCTCCTTCATCCGTGACCTCCCGATCGACTTCGGCTCGATCACCAAGTTCGGCGTGATCGGCGTCCTCGTCGGCTACGGCCTCTACCTGATCTGGATCAACTTCCTCGTCGCGGCGGCCTCGAACGGCGTGAACGTCACGGACGGCCTCGACGGGCTGGCGTCCGGCGCGAGCATCCTCGCCATCGGCGCCTACATCATCATCGGGTTCTGGCAGTCCATCCAGTCCTGCGCGAGCCCCAACCTCAACCCCGAGAACATCGCCAAGTGCTACGACGTGCGCGACCCGTTCGATCTGGCCATCGTCGCGACGGCGATCGTGGGCGCGGTGGTCGGGTTCCTCTGGTGGAACACCTCGCCCGCGCAGATCTTCCTCGGCGACACCGGCTCGCTCGCCCTCGGCGGCGCGGTCGCGGCGCTCGCGATCCTCAGCCGCACCGAGCTTCTGCTCATCCTGATCGGCGGCCTGTTCGTGATCGAGGCGGGCTCGGTGATCGTCCAACGGGCGTACTTCAAGATCACCAGGGGCAGGCGCATCTTCCTGATGAGTCCGATCCACCACCACTTCGAGCTGAAAGGCTGGGCGGAGGTGACGGTCGTGGTCCGGTTCTGGATCATCGGCGGCCTCCTCGTCGCGGCCGGCGTCGGGTCGTTCTACCTCGAATGGCTGGCGACGTGACCGGATCGCGGGAGCGGCTGGAGGCCCTGACGAGCTGGCACCACGACTGGTCGGGGCTGCGGGTCGCCGTGTTCGGCCTCGGCGTCACCGGCTTCTCGGTCGCCGACACCCTCGCCGAGCTCGGCGCGCAGGTGCTGGTCGTCGCCTCCCGCGCCGACGCCGAGCGCGCCATGCTGCTGGAGGTCATCGGCGCCGAACTGCTGGAGGAGCCCGACCTGAGCGCGCCGCCCGCGCGCCTGCTGGACTTCGACCCGGAGCTCGTGGTCGTCTCGCCCGGCTTCCACTGGGACCACCCGCTGCTGCTCTGGGCCGAGAAGGCCGGCATCCCGGTGTGGGGCGACATCGAGCTGGCCTGGCGGCTGCGCGACAAGGTCGGCGACCCGGCGGACTGGATCTGCGTCACCGGCACCAACGGCAAGACCACGACCGTCCAGCTCACCGCGACCATGCTGCTGGCCGGCGGCTCCCGGGTCGCACCGTGCGGCAACATCGGCGTTCCGGTGCTGGACGCCATCCGAGATCCGCAGGGCTTCGACGTCCTCGTGGTCGAGTTGTCGAGCTACCAGCTGCACTGGGTCAACCGGAACCGCGGCGGCGAGCTGTCGCCGTACTCCGCCGCGTGCCTGAACATCGCCGACGACCACCTCGACTGGCACGGCTCGCTGGAGGCGTACATCGCGGCCAAGGCGAAGGTCTACGACAACACCCAGGTCGCCTGCGTGTACAACCGTGCCGACCGGAACACCCTGCGCATGGTCGAGGAGGCCGACGTGGTCGAGGGCGCCCGCGCCATCGGCTTCGGCCTCGACATCCCCGGCCCGAGCGACTTCGGCATCGTGGACGGCATCCTCTGCGACCGCGCGTTCCTGGAGGACCGCCGCAACAGCGCCATCGAGCTGACCACGCTCGACGAGCTGGCTGAGGCCGGCCTCGCCGCCCCGCACGTCGTCGCCAACATCCTGGCCGCCAGCGCCCTCGCCCGCTCCTACGGGGTCGAGCCGCAGGTCATCCGCGACGTGCTCACCGCCTTCCGCCTCGACGCGCACCGCATCGAGCTGGTGCGGGTGGAGGCGGGCGTGAGCTGGGTGGACGACTCCAAGGCCACGAACCCGCACGCGGCGGACGCCTCGCTGCGCGCCTACCCGTCCGTCGTGTGGGTGGTCGGCGGCCTGCTCAAGGGCGTCGACATCGACCAGCTGGTCGCCGCGCACGCTGGCCGCCTGCGCGGCGCGGTGCTGATCGGGGTCGACCGCGCCGCCCTGCTGGCCGCATTCGAGCGACACGCCCCCGGGCTGCCGGTGCTGGAGGTGGTGGCCGACGAGACTGAAGGGGTCATGCCGACGGCGGTGCGGCTGGCCGGCGGTCTCGCCCGCGAGGGGGACACCGTCCTGCTGGCTCCGGCGGCGGCGTCGATGGACCAGTTCACCGACTACGCAGAGCGCGGGCGCCTCTTCCAGGCGGCCGTCAACGAGTTCTTTGGAGGTGGGGCGGATGACGACGAGCCCGCCTCGCGTCCGCCGAGGGCCTGAGCCGCACGAGTACGCGGAGCAGCCGGCCGACTCCCGCGCCGGTCTCACCGCCCGCATCTCGCTCGGCCGGGCGATGAACAGCGAGTCCTCGGACTACTTCCTGCTCCTCGGCATCACGCTGTTCATGGTCGTGTTCGGGCTGGTCATGGTGCTCTCGTCGTCGGCGGTCGAGTCGCACAACGACACCGACAACTTCTTCTCACGGTTCTGGTCGCAGGGCATGTACGCCCTCATCGGCCTCCCGCTGATGTTCATCGTCTCGCGCATCCCGATGACGTTCTGGAAGCGCTCGATCTGGTTCATCCTCGGCGCGGCGTGCTTCGTGCAGTTCCTGGTGCTGGTGACGCCGCTCGGCGTCGAGATCGGCGGCAACCGCAACTGGATCCGCATCGGCGGGTTCGTCGGCCAGCCCTCCGAGGCGATCAAGATCGCGCTCGTCGTCTGGCTCGGCGTCGTCCTGTCCCGCAAGCAGGACCTCCTCGACGACTGGCGGCATGTCGCCCTGCCGGTGCTCCCGATCGGCGGCGCAGCCATCGGCGTCGTCGTGCTCGGCGGCGACCTCGGCACGACCATCGTCATGTCGGCGTTCGTGCTCGGCGGCCTCTACTTCGCCGGCGTGAAGCTGCGCTACCTGTTCGCCGGCCTCGTCGGGGTCGCCATCGTGGCCGTCGTCGTGGCGATGTCGAGCGCCAGCCGGATGGGCCGCATAGCCGCGCTCTTCGGCGGCACGAGCGCCGCCAACCCCGACGTCAACTGGCAGATCGACAACGGCTTCTACGCCCTCGCCTCCGGCGGCGTGTTCGGCGTGGGCCTCGGCAACTCCCACTCGAAGTGGTCGTGGCTGCCCGCGGCCGACACTGACTTCATCTTCGCGATCATCGGCGAGGAGCTCGGCCTGATCGGCGCCATCGTGGTGCTGCTGCTGTTCGTGATGCTGGCGATCGTCTTCCTGCGGATCATCCACTCGTCCACCGACACCTTCCAGCGCGTCACCACCGCGGCCATCATGGTGTGGCTGATCTTCCAGGCGTTCGTGAACATCTCGGTGGTGCTCGGCGTCATCCCGGTGCTCGGCGTGCCGCTCCCACTGATCTCTGCGGGAGGGACTGCGATGATCAGTTCCATGATCGCTATCGGCATCGTGATGTCCTTCGCCCGTCAGAACGCCCGGAACTCTCGAAACGGCCAGGGCGCCCGCCGCGTCACAGGCAGCGCCCTGTGAGCCGCTATCTCCTGGCCGGCGGTGGGACTGCCGGCCACGTCAATCCGCTGCTCGCTGTCGCCGACCGCCTGCGTCGCGACGACCCGGCGGCGGAGGTCGTGGTCCTCGGCACGAAGGAGGGACTGGAGGCGCGCCTCGTCCCCGACCGCGGCTACGAGCTCGCGACCATCCCCAAGCTGCCCTTCCCGCGCCGCCCGAACGGCGCCGCGCTCCGCTTCCCCGGCGAGTACCGGCGCGCGGTGCGCTCGGTCGTCGACCTGATCCGCGAGCGCGGCATCGACGTCGTGGTGGGCTTCGGCGGCTACGCGGCCGCGCCCGCCTACTCGGCAGCCCGGAAGGCGCACGTGCCGTACGCGCTGCACGAGGCGAACGCCCGTCCGGGGCTCGCCAACCGGCTCGGCGCCCGCTCCACCCCGTGGGTGGGCGTCGCGTTCGAGGGCACGCCGCTGCCGCACTCCCGGTTCGTCGGGATGCCGCTGCGCCGCGAGATCGAGGAGCTCGACCGGGAGGCCGCGCGCCCGGCGGCCCTGGCCGAGTTCGGCCTCTCCGCCGACCGCCCGACCCTGCTGGTCACCGGAGGCTCGCTCGGCGCGCGACGGCTCAACGGCACCATCGCCGCGCGGGCGGCGGAGCTGACGGCCGCCGGCTGGCAGGTGCTGCACATCCAGGGCGGCCGCGGCGAGCTGACAGACCCCGGTATCGAGCACTACCGGTTGCTGGACTACTGCGACCGCATGGACCTCGCCTTCGCGCTGACTGACTTCGCCGTCGCCCGCGCCGGCGCCGCGACCGTCTGCGAGTTCGCCGCCCTCGGCATCCCCGCCGTCTACGTCCCGTTCCCGATCGGCAACGGCGAGCAGCGCTTCAACGCCGCGGGCGTGGTGGAGGCCGGCGGCGGCATCCTGGTGGACGACGCGGAGTTCCTGCCCGCGTGGGTGGACGGTCACCTGCTTCCGCTGCTGGCCGACCGTGCCGCGGTGGATGAGATGGCGCGCAAGGCCGCGATCACGGGCGTGCGCGACGGCTCCGACCGGATGGTCGCCCTGATCCGAAGCGCGCTGGGCCGGAGTGGGTTGGCGAAATCCTGAGGTTCGCCGCGTAGCCTGTACCCTGTCAACTCGACTCGCGGACCGAAAGCAGCACCTGTGACGATCAAACCCGACCTCAACGCCACCATTCCCGACGAACTGGGCACGCTCCACTTCGTCGGCATCGGCGGCTCGGGCATGAGCGGCATCGCGCGCCTGTTCCTGGAGTCCGGCCACACCGTCACCGGGTCCGACGTGCGCCACTCGGCCAACGTCGACGCGCTGCGCGCCCTCGGCGCCACCATCGCGATCGGCCACGACGCGGCGAACGTCGGCGACGCCGACACGCTCGTCGTCACCGGCGCGCTCTGGCAGGACAACCCGGAGTACCAGCTCGCCCTGGCCAATGGCATCCCGGTGCTGCACCGCTCGCAGGCGCTGGCCTGGCTGATCAACAAGAAGCGTCTCGTCGCGGTCGCCGGCGCGCACGGCAAGACCACGTCGACGGGCATGATCATCACCGGGCTGCTCGGCCTCGGCGAGGACCCGAGCTTCGTCAACGGCGGCGTCATCGCCTCCCTCGGCAAGAGCTCGCAGACCGGCAGCGGCGAGCTGTTCGTGGTGGAGGCCGACGAGTCGGACGGCTCGTTCCTGCTCTACGACACGGCGGTGGCCCTGATCACCAACGTCGACCCCGACCACCTCGACCACTACGGCTCGCTGGAGGCGTTCGAGGACGCCTTCGTGACCTTCGCCCGGGAGGCCGACGAGTTCGTGGTCGTGTCCTCCGACGACGCGGGAGCGCAGCACGTGCACCGCCGGCTCCTGGAGGTCGCCCCCGACAAGCGCGTCGTCACGTTCGGCGAGGCGGAGGACGCCGACGTGCGCGTCCACTCGATCGTCACCGACGGCCCGGTCGCCTTCACGCTGAGCTACGCCGGCGCCGAGTACTCGGCACGCCTGCGGGTGCCCGGACGGCACAACGCGATCAACGCAGGCGGCGCCTTCGCCGTGCTGACCGGCCTCGGGTTCCAGCCCGCCGCCGCGCTGGCCGCGATCGCCGAGTTCGGCGGCACCGAGCGGCGCTTCGAGCTGCACGGCAACGTGGGCGGCGTGAGCGTGTACGACGACTACGCCCACCACCCGACCGAGGTCGCCGCGGCGCTGTCGGCCGCGCGCACGGTCGTCGGCGATGGCCGCATCATCGCGGTTCACCAGCCGCACCTCTACAGCCGCACCCGCCTCTTCGCCCAGGAGTTCGCCGACACCCTGGAGACCTACGCCGACGAGACCGTCGTGCTCGACGTCTACGGCGCGCGCGAGGACCCGGAGCCCGGTGTGACCGGCGCGTTGGTCGCCGACCGCTTCCGGCATCCCGAGCACGTCGCGTTCATCGCCGACTGGCAGGAGGCCGCCGACCACACCGCGCGGATCGCGCGCGAGGGCGACTTCGTCATCACCCTCGGCTGCGGCGACGTGTACCGGATCGTCCCGCAGCTCCTCGACTCGCTCCGGCGCGTGCGGGAGTAGTCCGCCGTGAAGCGTCCGCAGGGGTTCGACCGATCGGCGGCACGGCAGGGCGGCGCTCCGGCGCCGTCGGCGGCGGAGGGCGTCGACCCGAATCGCCAGGAGCACGCTAGCCAGGAGCACGCGCGCGCCGCGGCCCCGGTCGCGACGATCACCGAACCGGTCCCGATCCTGCGCGCGCAGGAGCGAGTCCCGGAAAGCGGGCTCCGCCCGTCCCGCGCGACGGGTGACCACCTCCACACGGAGCGCGTGCCGAGCAACCGCGAGATCTCCAAGGCTCTGCGCGCCGCCCGCGCCGAGCGCCGCCGGGTGGAGCGCGGCGAGGTGCGCCGGTTCACCAAGCGCTCGCGCCGCCGCAGGATGGCGTGGCTGGGCGCGGCAGGCGTCGTCGTCGCGCTCGTGCTCGGCACGGTCCTGGTCGGCCTCTCTCCGCTGCTCGCGCTCCGGCACATCCAGGTGGTCGGCGCCTCGCGGCTCGACGCCGGCGCGATCGCGGCCAAGCTCGGCGACCAGGTCGGCAAGCCGCTCGCGCTGCTCGACCAGGCGGCGATCTCCAGCGACCTGGCCGCGTTCCCGCTGATCCGCAGCTACACGCTGGAGAGCCACCCGCCGGACACGCTCGTGGTGCGCATCGTCGAGCGCCAGGCGATCGGCGCCATCCAGCACGGGTCGGCCTTCGAACTCGTGGACGCGGCGAAGGTGCCGATCTCGTCCAGCTCGACCCGGCCGGCCGGCTACCCGATCATCGCCGCGACGGGGGCCGCGGCCGACGCGAACGCCGACTCCGGTTTCGCGGCGGCGGCCGCCGTGCTGTCGTCGCTGCCCGCCGACGTGCTGCGCCGCGTCGACACCATTTCGGCGAAGACGAAGGACGACGTGTCCTTCACGCTCCGCGACGGGGGCGCGACCGTGGTCTGGGGGAGCGCAGAGGACTCGGCGCTCAAGTCCGCCGACCTCGCCGCGCTGCTCAAGGGTGCACCCAAGGCGAGCCGTTTCGACGTCTCGTCGCCGCACAGCGTGACGACAGGATGACCGGGTTGACGGCGCATTTGCCGACACGCCTGCGAACTGCGGCAGCAGGGGCCTTCGCGCCTCTACCGTCGAATCGAGAATTGCATACTCAGCATAACTTTAAGCCTCGAGTTGAGGTTGAAGGTTCCCGTGGAGGCCGGACGTGACAGCAAACCAGAACTACCTCGCCGTGATCAAGGTCGTCGGCATCGGCGGTGGCGGCGTGAACGCCGTCAACCGGATGATCGAGCTCGGCCTGCGCGGCGTCGAGTTCATCGCCATCAACACGGACGCCCAGGCGCTCCTCATGAGCGACGCCGACGTCAAGCTCGACGTGGGCCGTGAGATCACCCGCGGCCTCGGCGCCGGAGCCGACCCCGAGGTCGGCCGCCGCGCCGCGGAGGACCACGCGGAAGAGATCGAGGAGGCCCTCGCGGGCGCCGACATGGTCTTCGTGACCGCGGGCGAGGGCGGCGGCACCGGTACCGGCGGCGCTCCCGTCGTGGCGCGCATCGCGAAGTCGATCGGCGCGCTGACCATCGGTGTCGTCACCAAGCCGTTCTCCTTCGAGGGCAAGCGCCGCCAGCAGCAGGCCGAGTCCGGCGTGCAGCGGCTCAAGGAAGAGGTCGACACCCTCATCGTCGTCCCGAACGACCGGCTGCTGGAGATCAGCGACCGCGGCATCAGCATGCTGGAGGCGTTCTCCACCGCCGACCAGGTGCTCCTCGCCGGTGTCCAGGGCATCACCGACCTGATCACCACCCCGGGACTCATCAACCTCGACTTCGCCGACGTCAAGTCGGTCATGCAGGGCGCGGGCTCCGCGCTCATGGGCATCGGCTCCTCGCGCGGCGCGGACCGGGCCATCAAGGCAGCGGAGCTGGCGGTCGCCTCCCCGCTGCTGGAGGCCTCCATCGACGGCGCCCACGGCGTGCTGCTCTCGATCCAGGGCGGATCGAACCTCGGCATCTTCGAGATCAACGACGCCGCCCGCCTGGTGCAGGAGGCCGTCCACCCTGAGGCGAACATCATCTTCGGTGCGGTCATCGACGACACCCTCGGCGACGAGGTCCGCGTCACGGTCATCGCGGCAGGGTTCGACGGCGGCGAGCCGAAGTCGGTCCAGGCCTCGGCGGCGGACGCCCGCCGCACCACGTTCGTGGAGGCGGGCTCCGAGGAGGCGTCCGTCGCCTCGTCCGCGGCCGTCGAGGCCGGCGCTGTCGAAGCCCCCGTCACGGAGTGGCACGCGACCGGCGAGGCCCCGGTGACCGAGACCGCGCAGAAGGACCCGGCGTTCGACGACGAGAATGACGACCTCGACATCCCCGACTTCCTCAAGTAGCCCGCTCGCCGAGCGGCTCGCCGCGGTCCGGGAGGGCGTCGCCGACGCCGCTCGGGCCGCCGGCCGTTCGCCGGACGAGCTGACGACGATCGTGGTGACCAAGTTCCACCCGGCGTCGCTCGTCCGCGAGCTCGCCGCCCTGGGCGTGCGCGACGTGGGGGAGAACCGGCACCAGGAGGCCCAGGAGAAGGCGGCGGAGCTCGCCGACCTCGACCTGCGCTGGCACTTCGTCGGGCAGCTGCAGAGCAAGAAGGCGCGCCAAGTGCGGCGCTACGCGTCCGTCATCCACTCGCTGGACCGGATCTCGCTGGTCGACGCGCTGAGGCTCGATGACGCGCCCCTTGTGGACGTCTTCGTCCAGCTCAACCTCACCGACGACCCCGCGCGCGGCGGCGTCGCCGACCGCGACCTGGAGCCGCTGGTCGAGCACGTGCTCGCCACGCCGGGCCTGAACCTGCTCGGCGTCATGGCGGTCGCCCCGCTGGACGAGGCGCCGGCGCGCGCGTTCGAGCGCGTGCGGCTCGCGTCCGAGCGCGTCCGCACGCTCGCCCCGGAGGCGACCTCCATCTCCGCTGGCATGTCCCAGGACTACCGCGAGGCGATCGCCGCCGGTGCGACACACCTTCGCATCGGCACCGCCATTACCGGGAATCGGCCGAGCCTTCGTTAATCTCGAAAGGGAAGAAGGTTCATTCAGTGCGTGCGAGGCGTCGGCGCACCGGTCTACACGGAGGAAGCGCATGGCCAACCCGCTGAAGAAGACGATGGTCTACCTGGGCCTCGCCGACGAGGAGCTGGAGTTCGACGAACCCCAGGAGCAGCACCAGCCGGTGCAGCACCAGCCGCGCCGCGAGGCTCCCGCCCCGTCGCCGGTCCAGCCCGTCCCGCACCCTGCACCGGTCGCTCCCGTGGCCGGCCGCGCTCCGGTGACCCCGCTGCGCAAATCGTCCACCGCACGGAATGTTTCGGTACAGGAAATGAACGAGATCCTCACAGTCCACCCCCGTCAGTACCGCGACGCGCAGGCGATCGCCGAGTCCTTCCGCGAGGGCATCCCGGTGATCATCAACCTGTCGCAGATGAGCGAGGGCGACGCCCGCCGCCTCATCGACTTCGCCAGCGGCCTCTCGCAGGGCCTGTACGGCAAGATCGAGCGGGTGACCCCGAAGGTGTTCCTGCTCTCGCCGTCGCACGTCGTCGTCTCCGGCGAGCACGGCGGCCAGGACGCCGACGTCGACGCCTCCTTCTTCGCGCAGGCCTGATCCGTTTCCTGCTCCGGCGTTTTTCTTTCTGCTAAAGCGCACCGTCCGGCCGGGCGGTGCGCTTTCGCGCATGCCGGGTCGTTCATACTGGTGAGGTGCTTGTCGTCTCGATCATCGCGAACGTGCTCTACTACGTCCTCCTGATCTACTTCTTCGTGCTCTGGGCCCGCTTCGTGCTCGACCTGGTGCGTACGTTCGCGCGGCAGTGGCGCCCGCGGGGCTTCGGACTCGTCCTCGCCGAGTCGACCTACGTGGTCACCGACCCGCCGATCCGGTTCTTCCGCCGCATCATCCCGCCGCTGTCGATGGGCCCGGTCGCGATCGACTTCGGCTGGAGCCTCACCATGCTCGTCGTCATCATCGGCCTCTACGTGACCCTGAGTTTCACCTGACGCACTGCGAGCGTCGGTTGGGGCCGGGCTGGGCTGCCGTTGTAATGTGGTCGAGGCCGACGCACCACGGGTGCGGCGGAGTGCGCGCCGGCCGTGCACTTTGCTAGCGTTGGCTGAACGCACTCAATGTTCGTCTTTTTCAAGATCTAAGGTGGCTTGCCATGGCGCTGACTCCGGAAGATGTAGTCAACAAGCGGTTCCAACCGACGAAGTTCCGTGAGGGCTACGACCAGGACGAGGTCGACGACTTCCTCGACGAGGTCGTCGTCGAGCTCCGACGACTGACCCAGGAGAGCGACGAGCTCAAGCAGCGCCTCGTGGCCGCCGACTCGCGCATCGCCGAGCTGCAGCGCAGCGGCGGCTCCGGACAGGCTCCGGCCGCCGCGGACAACGGCGAGGTGCAGCGCCTCCAGCAGGAGAACGAGGACCTCAAGAAGCGCCTGGCCGCCGCGCAGCAGGAGGCCGCGCAGGCCAAGCAGCAGGCTGCGGCCGCTCCGGCCGCCGCGGGCGCCGCAGCGGGCTTCGCCGCCGGGGCGACCGACGCGAACGACCCGAACGCGACCAACAACCTCCTTCAGCTCGCCCGCCGCCTCCACGAGGAGCACGTGCGCGAGGGCGTCGAGAAGCGCGACGCGCTCATCGCGGAGGGGCACGCCACCGCCGCCCGCATCGTCGCGGAGGCCGAGTCCAAGCAGCGCGCCCAGATCAGCGCCCTCGACCAGGAGCGTGCCGGCCTCGAGCGCCGCATCGACGAGCTCCGCGGCTTCGAGCGCGACTACCGTCAGGGCCTGAAGGGCTACATCGAGGGACAGCTCCGCGACCTCGACAGCCAGTCCGCCTCCTTCGGCGGCAACGCCCCCACCCCGGTGCCCGCGGGTTCCTCCGACGGCGGCAGCCAGGACCAGGGCGCCCAGCCTCCGGTCTTCCCGGGCTTTGGAGGCTAGTCCCCCGAAGACCGAGGTCGGCGACAGGGCCAAGGTCAGCATCAGGGCCTTGGCGATCCTGGCCGTGGTCGCGCTCTGCGTGTACCTCGTGGACCAGATCGCCAAGGTCCTGGTCGTCTCGAACCTCTACGAGGGCCAGCAGGTCGAGGTCCTCGGACAGCTCCTCCAGTTCCATTTCGTCAAGAACCCGGGCGCGGCCTTCTCGATCGGCAGCGGTACGACCTGGATCTTCTCGATCGTCGGCGTCGGCGTGCTCGGCTTCGTCATCTGGTACGCCCCGCGCATCCGCTCGATGGCGTGGGCCGTCCTCTTCGGCCTCCTGCTCGGCGGCCTGCTCGGCAACCTGACCGACCGGCTGTTCCGCGAGCCGGGCTTCGGCGTCGGGCACGTCGTGGACTTCCTGCAGATCCCGCTGCTGCCCGCCATCTTCAACCTCGCGGACGTCGCCATCGTCTCGAGCATGGTGCTGTTCCTCATCCTGTCGCTGCGAGGCATCGGTCTGGACGGCCGGCGCCCGGCGGAGGAGGCGGACGAGCAGGACGACGCCGTGGAGCACGAGGCGACGGAGGACGAGGTCGTCCCGGCCGAGCCCACCGCACTGCCGCGCGAGCCCCGGAACCCGCAGTCCTGATGGAGTCGCGCAGCCTCCCCATCCCCGACGGGCTCGAAGGCTCCCGCGTCGACGCGGGCCTCGCGAAGCTCCTCGGCTTCTCGCGCAGCTTCGCCGCCGAGATCGCCGAGGCCGGCGGCGTCACCATCGACGGCCGCGAGGCGGACAAGTCCGACCGCCTCTCCGCCGGCTCCTGGCTCGAGGTCTCCTGGCAGCCGCGCGAGGAGGCCCGCATCGTGCCCATCGCGGTCCCCGAGCTGACGATCGTCCACGACGACGACGACATCGTGGTCATCGACAAGCCGGTCGGCGTCGCCGCGCATCCCTCGGTCGGCTGGGAAGGTCCAACGGTCCTCGGCGCACTGGCCGCCGCGGGCTTCCGCATCTCGACCTCCGGCGCCGCCGAGCGCGCGGGCATCGTCCACCGCCTCGACGCCGGCACCAGCGGCCTGATGGTCGTGGCCAAGTCCGAGCACGCCTACACGGTCCTGAAACGCGCCTTCCACGACCGCACGGTGGAGAAGATCTACCACGCGGTCGTGCAGGGCCACCCCGATCCGCTCACCGGGACCATCGACGCGCCGATCGGCCGGCATCCCCGCAGCGACTGGAAGTTCGCCGTCGTCGCCGGCGGCAAGCCGTCCGTGACGCACTACGAGACCATCGAGGCGTTCCCGGCGGCCAGCCTGCTGGAGATCCACCTGGAGACCGGGCGCACCCACCAGATCCGCGTGCACATGGCGGCCCAGCGGCACCCGTGCGTCGGCGACGCGATGTACGGCGCGGACCCCGCGCTGTCCGCCCGGCTGGGTCTCACGCGGCAGTGGCTGCACGCGGTCCAGCTCGCCTTCGAGCACCCGGCGACGGGGGAGTGGGTGACGTTCACGACCACCTACCCGGAGGATCTGCAACACGCTCTCGACGTGCTCCGAGCGTCGTAGGTCCGACGTAGTCTTAAGCCCTCACCTCGACCCGGAGCAATAGTGCCGACCGACTCCTTCGTCCACCTCCACGTCCACAGCGAGTACTCGATGCTCGACGGGGCCGCACGCGTCAAGCCGCTCATCGAGGCGGCCGTCGAGCAGGGCATGCCCGCGGTGGCGATCACCGACCACGGCAACATGTTCGGCGCGTTCGACTTCTGGCGCACGGCGACGGACGCCGGCATCAAGCCGATCATCGGCACCGAGGCCTACCTGACCCCGCGCACCCACCGCACCGACAAGACCCGCGTGCGCTGGGGCGACGGCGGCGGCGACGACGTGTCGGGCTCCGGCGCGTACACGCACATGACGATGCTCGCGGCCACCACCGAGGGCATGCACAACCTGTTCCGGCTCTCGTCGTACGCCTCGATGGAGGGCTACTACTTCAAGCCGCGCATGGACCGCGAGCTGCTCCAGCGCTACTCCAAGGGCATCATCGCGACCACCGGCTGCCCGTCCGGCGAGGTCCAGACCCGGCTGCGGCTCGGTCAGTACGAGGAGGCCAAGAAGGCCGCCGCGGAGTTCCGCGACATCTTCGGCGCCGAGAACTTCTTCGCCGAGATCATGGACCACGGCCTCGGCATCGAGCGCCGCATCATGAGCGACCTGATCCGGCTCGCCAAGGAGCTCGGCCTGCCGCTCGTGGCGACGAACGACCTGCACTACACGCACGCTGCCGACGCGAAGAGCCACGCGGCGCTGCTCTGCGTGCAGTCCGGCTCGACGCTGGACGACCCCAACCGGTTCAAGTTCGACGCCGACGAGTTCTACCTCAAGACTCCCGCGGAGATGCGGCAGCTCTTCCGCGACCACCCGGACGCCTGCGACAACACCCTGGCGATCGCCGAGCGCGTCGACGTGAAGTTCGACACCGCGGCCAACTACATGCCGCGCTTCCCGGTTCCCGAGGGCGAGACCGAGCAGAGCTGGTTCGTCAAGGAGGTCGAGAAGGGCCTCCACGAGCGCTACCCGGGCGGCATCACCGAGGAGGTCCGCAAGCAGGCCGACTACGAGATCGGCGTCATCTCGCAGATGGGCTTCCCCGGCTACTTCCTCGTCGTCGCCGACTTCATCAACTGGTCGAAGCGCAACGGCATCCGGGTCGGCCCCGGGCGTGGCTCCGGCGCCGGTTCGATGGCCGCCTACGCGATGCGCATCACCGACCTCGACCCGCTGCGGCACGGCCTGATCTTCGAGCGCTTCCTCAACCCCGACCGCGTCTCCATGCCCGACTTCGACGTCGACTTCGACGACCGCCGCCGCGGCGAGGTCATCAAGTACGTGACAGAGAAGTACGGCTCGGAGCGCGTCGCGCAGATCGTCACCTACGGCACCATCAAGGCCAAGCAGGCGCTGAAGGACTCCGGCCGCGTGCTCGGCTTCCCGTTCTCGATGGGGGAGAAGCTCACCAAGGCGATGCCGCCGCCCGTGATGGGCAAGGACATCCCGCTCACGGGCATCTTCGACAAGGAGCACCCGCGCTACAAGGAGGCCGTCGACATCCGCGCGGTCGTCGAGAGCGACCCGGAGGCCAAGACGGTCTTCGACACCGCGCTCGGTCTCGAGAACCTCAAGCGCCAGTGGGGTGTGCACGCGGCCGGCGTCATCATGTCCTCCGACCCGCTGATCGACGTCATCCCGATCATGAAGCGCGAGCAGGACGGCCAGATCGTCACGCAGTTCGACTATCCGGCCTGCGAGTCGCTCGGCCTGATCAAGATGGACTTCCTCGGGCTACGCAACCTGACGATCATCAACGATGCGCTCGACAACATCCGCGACAACCGCGGCGAGAACCTGGTCCTCGAGGAGCTGGAGCTCGACGACCGCGGCGCGTACGAACTGCTCTCGCGCGGCGACACCCTGGGCGTCTTCCAGCTCGACGGCGGCCCGATGCGCTCGCTGCTGCGCCTGATGAAGCCGGACAACTTCGAGGACATCTCGGCGCTCATCGCGCTGTACCGGCCCGGCCCGATGGGCGCGAACTCGCACACCAACTACGCGCTCCGCAAGAACGGGCTGCAGGACATCACGCCGATCCACCCGGAGCTGGCGGAGCCGCTGCAGGAGATCCTCTCGACCAGCTACGGCCTGATCATCTATCAGGAGCAGGTCATGGCGATCGCGCAGAAGGTCGCCGGCTTCTCGCTCGGCCAAGCAGACATCCTGCGCCGCGCGATGGGCAAGAAGAAGAAGTCGGAGCTGGACAAGCAGTTCGAGGGCTTCTCGCAGGGCATGGTCGACCGCGGTTTCTCGATGGAGGCCGTCGGCAAGCTGTGGGAGATCCTGCTGCCGTTCTCGGACTACGCGTTCAACAAAGCGCACTCGGCCGCGTACGGTGTCATCTCCTACTGGACCGCCTACCTCAAGGCGCACTACCCGGCCGAGTACATGGCGGCGCTGCTGACGAGCGTCGGCGACTCCAAGGACAAGATGGCGCTCTACCTCAACGAGTGCCGCCGGATGGGCATCAAGGTGCTGCCGCCGGACGTCAACGAGTCCAACCTGTACTTCGCCGCCGTCGGCGAGGACATCCGCTTCGGCATGGGTGCGGTGCGCAACGTCGGCGCGAACGTGGTGGAGGGCGTGCGGGCGGCCCGCGAGAGCAAAGGCCGGTTCGAGTCGTTCCACGACTTCCTCAGCAAGGTCCCGATCCACGCCGCCAACAAGCGCACGGTCGAGTCGCTGATCAAGGCGGGCGCGTTCGACTCGCTCGGGCACACCCGGCGCGCGCTCGTGGAGGTGCACGAAGACGCGGTGGAGTCCGCGGTCAAGATCAAGCGCAGCGAGGCGAACGGCGACGTCGGCTTCGACTTCGACAGCCTTTGGGGCGAGGACGAGCAGAACCAGACCCAGCACCACATCCCGGACCGTCCCGAGTGGGTGAAGCGCGACAAGCTCGCCTTCGAGCGCGAGATGCTCGGCCTCTACGTGTCAGACCACCCGCTTGCCGGGCTGGAGTTGCAGCTCGCTAAGCTCGCGAGCACGTCGATCGCCGAACTGCTCGCCTCCGACAGCGTCCAGGACGGCGACACCGTCGTCATCGCGGGACTCGTCACGAGCGTGCAGCACCGCGTGGCCAAGGCCTCCGGCAACCAGTACGGCATGATCCAGGTCGAGGACTTCGGCGGCGAGATGACCGTCATGTTCATGGGCAAGGCGTACCAGGAGTTCTCGCCGATGATGCAGGGCGACTCGATCGTCGTCGTCCGCGGCCGGGTCTCGATGCGCGACGACGGGATGAACCTGCACGCCTTCAGCCTGATGGTGCCCGACCTCGGCCAGGCCGACGACATCGGGACGCTGATGATCACGATGGCCGACCAGCGCGCGACGACCGACACGGTTTCCTCGCTCGCGGAGGTGCTGTCGCGGCATCCCGGCGACAGCGAGGTGCGCTTGCGGCTCGTGAAGGGCCAGGTCGCGCGCGTGTTCGAGGTTCCGAAGCCGGTGAAGGTGTCGCCGGACCTCTACGGCGAGCTCAAAGGCCTGCTCGGCCCCAACTGCCTGGTCTAGCCGCGCACATTCGTGCCGAATGTCGACTTTTGCGCCGCCAAACGCGACATTCGGCACGAATGTGCAGGGGGTCAGTCGAGTTCGCTCGGCCGGTGGTAGCGGCGCTCGTGGTAGAGCAACGGCTCGTCGGAGGCGCCGAGCTCGCCCTCCTCGATCTGGACGACCACCACGGCGCTGTTGTGCACGGGGAAGCGGTCCACGATGCGGCCGACCATCCAGGCGGTGACGTCGTTGACGACCGGGAGGCCGTGGGGCCCGCGGCGCCAGTGGTCGCCGAGGAACCGGCGCGTGTTGTCGGCCGAGAGGATCTCCGCCACGCCCTTGTTCCGCACGCCGAGCATGTGGATGACCACGCGGTCGGTCTCCGCGATCGCCGGCCAGCTCGACGCCGACAGCGCCATGTTGAACGTCGCGAGCGGAGGGACGGCCGAGAGCGAGGCGAGCGAGGTCGCGGTGAACCCGACCGGCGTGCCGTCGGGGGCTTGCGCGGTGATGATCGCCACACCGGCGGCGTGCCGGCGGAACGCCTGCCGGAAGGCGGAGAGGTCGGGAGTCGCGTCAGTCATACGCAGTTATCAAGCGCCGTTCGGGGTGAGGAATTCCGCGTCAGCTTCGGGGCTGGGCGGAGCGGGTCGCGCGGATCCGGGTCGCAGCCACCGGTCAGTAGACTTGACCGGTCATGATGCAGACCATCGATCTCCGCGGAGTCCAGCCTACCCGGGCCGCTTTCGAGCGCCTCGTCCCCCGTCCCGTCGTGGACATCCAGGTCGCCGTGCGCGTCGCGACCGAGCTGATCGACGACGTCCGGGCCAGGGGAGCGGCCGCCCTCGCCGAGCAGGCCGCGACGTTCGACGGCGGCGCGCCCGCCTCCGTGCGCGTGCCGGCCTCCGAGATCGCCGCGGCCGTCGCCGCGCTGCCGGCCGACGTCCGCGCGGCCCTGGAGGAGGCGATCGTCCGCGTCCGCGAGGCGACCGCCGCGCAGGTGCCGCCGCCCGCCGAGACGCGGATCGGTCCGGGCGCGACCATCGTGCAGCGCTGGCAGCCGGTGGAGCGGGCCGGGCTGTACGTCCCCGGGGGCAAGGCCGTCTACCCGTCGAGCGTGGTGATGAACGCCGTGCCCGCGCAGGTCGCCGGCGTCGCCTCCGTGGCCCTCGCCAGCCCGCCGCAGCGCGCGTTCGGCGGCGCGGTCCACCCGGTCATCCTCGGTGCGGCCGGACTGCTCGGCATCGACGAGGTCTACGCGATGGGCGGGGCCGGCGCGATCGGCGCGCTCGCCTGGGGTGTGGAGGACATCGGCCTCGACCCGGTGCAGGTCATCACGGGCCCGGGAAACATCTACGTCGCCGCCGCCAAGCGCGTCGTGCGCGGTCAGGCCGGCATCGACTCGGAGGCGGGGACCACCGAGATCCTGGTGATCGCCGACGACACCGCCGACGCCCGGTTCGTCGCGGCCGACCTGATCAGCCAGGCCGAGCACGACGAGGCCGCGGCCTCCCTGCTCGTCACCGACAGTCCGGCCTTCGCCGAGCGGGTCGCCGCGGAGCTGGAGACGCTGGCCGGCGCGACCAAGCACGCCGAGCGGGTGCGCACGGCCCTGGGCGGCCAGCAGTCGGCCCTCGTGCTGGTGGACGACCTCGCCGCGGCCGCCGCGTTCAGCAACGCGTACGGCCCGGAGCACCTCGAACTGCAGACCGCCGACCCGGACGCGCTGCTCGCGCTCATCCAGAACGCCGGCGCGATCTTCGTCGGCCCGAGCGCGCCGGTCAGCCTCGGCGACTACCTCGCCGGCTCCAACCACGTGCTCCCGACCGGCGGCCAGGCCCGGTTCTCGCCCGGCCTCGGCGCGTACTCGTTCCTCAGGCCGCAGCAGGTCATCCGGTACGACCGCGACGCGCTGCGCACGGTCGCGGACCGGATCGTCGCGCTATCGACGGCGGAGGACCTGCCGGCGCACGGCGAGGCGGTCACGATCCGCTTCGAGTGAGGGGGAGGCCGGCCCGGCGTTCTCCCGTGTTTCGCAGGTAGGATTTCCCTCATGTTCTGCCCCTTCTGCCGCCACCCGGACTCCCGCGTCATCGACTCCCGCACGAGCGACGACGGGCTCTCGATCCGGCGCCGCCGGCAGTGCCCCGAGTGCGGTCGCCGGTTCTCCACGACGGAGACCGCGAGCCTCAGCGTCATCAAGCGCAGCGGGGTCGTGGAGCCGTTCAGCCGCGAGAAGATCGTCCTCGGCGTGCGCAAGGCCTGCCAGGGCCGGCCGGTGACCGATTCCGACCTGGCGGTGCTCGCGCAGAAGGTGGAAGAGACAATCCGCTCCACCGGCGCCTCTCAGATCGAGGCGAACGACATCGGCCTCGCCATCCTGCCGGAGCTCCGCGAGCTCGACGAGGTCGCCTACCTGCGCTTCGCGAGCGTCTACCAGGCGTTCGACTCGCTGGAGGACTTCGAGGAGGCCATCCAGCAGCTCCGCGTCGAGCACCAGGGCGAGCCGGCGGACGTTCAAAGCTGACGCTGTTTCTCAAAACCTCGGTCGCATGCTCGGTCCTCGGTCGCAGGCTCCCTCGGCGCTGGGGTCGCGGCGTCGCTGCGCGCCGCCCTTGAGCTCCACCGCGCGGCGCTGGGGTCGCGGGCATCGCTCCGCGCTGCCCTTAGCTCCACCGCGCGGTATTCTCGAACCGGCATGTATCGCACACTCTTCTCCCTCGTCCTGTCGAAGCTCGACCCGGAGCGCGCGCACCACCTCGCCTTCCTGGTGATCCGGGCCCTTCCCGCGCTCGGCCTCGGCGGCCTCGTCCGCCGGTTCACCGCACCGGACCGGTCGCTCGCCGTGGAGGCCCTCGGGCTGCGGTTCGACTCCCCGTTCGGCGTCGCCGCCGGCTTCGACAAGGACGGCGAGGCGGTCCTCGGCCTCGGCGACCTGGGATTCGGCCACGTCGAGGTGGGCACCATCACCGCCCTCCCTCAGCCGGGCAACGACCGGCCGCGCCTGTTCCGGCTGATCCCCGACCGGGCCGTGATCAACCGGATGGGCTTCAACAACCACGGCGCAGGGGAGGCCGCCAACCGGCTGCTGCGCGTGCGACGCGCCCGCCGCCGCCCGGTGCTCGGCGTCAACATCGGCAAGAGCCGCGTGGTCGCCGTCGAGGACGCCACCCAGGACTACCTGACCAGCGCCCGTGCCCTCGCCCCGGTCGCCGACTACCTCGTCGTCAACGTGAGCTCGCCGAATACGCCCGGCCTCCGCGGCCTCCAGGAGCTGGAGCTGCTGGCGCCGCTGCTGACCGCGGTCAAACAGGTGGCGGGGCAGACACCCCTGCTGGTGAAGATCGCGCCCGACCTCACGGACGAGCAGGTCGAGAAGATCGCGGGGCTCGCCGTGGAGCTGGGCCTCGCCGGGATCATCGCGACGAACACCACGATCTCCCGCGACGGCCTCGTGACCGACCCCGCCGTGGTGGAGGCCGCCGGGGCCGGCGGACTGTCCGGCGCCCCGCTCGCCCCGCGCTCGCTGGAGGTGCTGCGCCTGATCCGCGCGCACGTCCCCGCCGAGCTGTGCGTGATCTCCGTCGGCGGCGTCGAGACCGCGGAGGACGTGCAGCAGCGCCTGGACGCGGGCGCAACGCTGGTGCAGGGCTACACCGCGTTCCTCTACCGCGGCCCGCTCTGGGCGCGGCAGATCAACCGCGGGCTGCTACGCCTCCGGCGTTCCCTGGTGGAAGCGTAGGCGCCAGCGGCCTCCCACGCGCAGCCAGAGCGAACTGCGCAGGCTGGCGCCGCGGTCGTCCACCGTGCGCGCCGTGAGCAGGATGGCGTCCGCGCCGATCCGCTCGGTGCCCAGTACAGCGAGCTCGGCCGCGGGGGCGTCCTCCTCGGCCAGGGCCTCCAGGATCGCGTCGCGGCCCCAGAGCCGGCCGGAGCGGCCGATCTCCTCGAAGTCGGGGTGCAGCAGCGCGGCGACGCGGGCGGAGTCCGAGCGGACCGCCGGCTCGACAAGTTCGCGCTCGAGTCGCTTGACGACGTCCTCGTCGGTCTCGGCCGCGGTGAGCAGGTCGTCGAAGAGGTCGAACTCGACAGGCCCATTGGCGAGGACGGGCTCGGCGGCGGGCGAGGGCGCCATCTTCTCGGCCACCGCCAGGGCAGGCGCAGGCTCGTGGACCGCCGCGCCAGGCCAGCCGGGACCGATCGGGATCGCGTCGCCGTCCCGGTAGGCCGTCGCGGCCGCGCGCGCCCGCAGGTCGGCCGCCTCGTTCAGCTCGTGCCCGGCGTGGCCCTTGACCCATTCGAATGTGTACGTCCGGCCCTGCAGCGCCCGGTCCAGCCGTTCCAGCAGCTCGCGGTTGAGCACAGGGGAGCCGTCCGACTTGCGCCAGCCCTTGCGCTTCCAGCCCGGCATCCATTTCGTGACCGAGTTGATCACGTACTGGCTGTCGCACAGGATGCGCAGGTCGTCGTCCACGTGGGCGGTCGACTCCAGCAGGTCGATGACCGCCATGAGCTCGCCCATGTTGTTGGTGCCGTGCGGCCAGCCGCCCGCCGACCAGTGCTCGTCGTCGACGTACCAGGACCAGCCCGCAGGGCCGGGATTACCGAGGGCGGAGCCGTCCGCCGCTGCGACGATCGTCACGTCAGGCGGGGTACTGGCCGCGCTTGACCTGCGGCTTCGGGAGGCGCATGACGCGCAGCTGCAGCGCGCGCATGGCGGCGTACCACCTGAGCCCGCGCTCGACCTTGGTCTTGCCGAACTTGTCGCCGATCTTCCTGGTCACCAGGAAGCCGAGGACGATGCAGTCGAGGACGGCGATCAGGAAGAACGCCCACAGGGCCACGAGGCCCCAGACCTGCATGAACGCCCACGGCAGGAAGCTGAGCACGATGACCAGCAGCATGACCGGGATGAGGAACTCGCCGATGCTGAACCGGGCGTCGACGTAGTCGCGGACGTACCGGCGCTGCGGCCCGCGGTCGCGCTGTGTCAGGTAGCGCTCGTCGCCCGCCGCCATGCCGACGCGGGCCTTCTCGCGCGCTTCGGCCTGATGGGCACGGGCCGCCTTGGCCGCCTCTTTGCGGTCGGTCGGCACCAGTGGCCGCTTGCGCGCGGCCTCCTGCTCGCGGCGGGAGGGCGTCGGGGCGCCCTTGCCCTGCAGCCGGGCCGTGGTCTGTTCGGGGGTCTCGGGGGCAGGCGTCTGCGCCTCGGCCGCCGGGTTCTGTCGTTTCGCCAACGCTTGAGCCTTCGTTCTGGGGTCCGTTTAAGATTACCCGCATGACAGACACCCAGCAGACTCCTTCCGGCCGATCCGCAGCCGGGGACCGGCCGGAGGTGGAGGAGCGGATCCGCTCCTCCGTCGAGACTGGCCTCCCGTCGACCATCGCCGAGCTCTCGCGCCTCGTGCGCATCCCCTCGGTCTCATGGACCGCCTACGATCCGGGCAACGTCCGCAAGAGTGCGGAGGCCGTGGCGGAGCTGCTGCGCGACACCGGCGCGTTCGAGAGCGTCGAGGTCAAGCAGGCGCCGATCTCCGGTCCGTCGACCGGCGCGGGGGAGAGCCTCGGCCAGCCGGCGGTGCTCGCCACGCGCGCCGCGAAGAACGGCCGCCCGACCGTCCTCCTCTACGCCCACCACGACGTCCAGCCGCAGGGCGACGCCGAGAACTGGGACACCCCGCCCTTCGAGCCGACCGTGCGAGGCGACCGGCTCTACGGTCGTGGCGCCGCGGACGACAAGGCCGGCGTGATGGCGCACGTCGCCAGCGTCCGCGCGCTCGTGGACGTCCTCGGCTCCGACTTCGACCTCGGTCTCGCCGTGTTCATCGAGGGCGAGGAGGAGTTCGGCTCGCGGTCGTTCGCGAACTTCCTGGAGCAGAACAAGACGGCGCTCGCCGCCGATGTGATCGTGGTCGCCGACTCCGACAACGTCGACATCGACACGCCTGCCCTCACCGTGTCGCTGCGCGGCAACGTGACCTTCAAGCTCACGGTCTCGACGCTGGAGCACGCATCGCACTCCGGCATGTACGGCGGCGCCGCCCCCGACGCGATGCTCGCGCTCGTCGCGCTGCTCGCGACGCTGCACGACGAGAACGGCTCCGTCGCCGTGGAGGGCATGCGTTCGCACGACGACGCGGCCGAGCCGCCGGCGCTGAGCGAGGAGCAGTTCCGCGAGGAGGCCGCCCTGCTGCCCGGGGTGACTCCGATCGGCACCGGCCCCATCCTGTCCCGGATGTGGTCGCAGCCGACCGTCACGATCACCGGCATCGACGCGCCCAGCGTCGTGGACGCCTCCAACACCCTCCTGCCGAGCGTCGCTGTGCGCCTCAGCGCCCGGGTCGCGCCCGGCCAGCCCGCCACGGAGGCCTACGAGGCCCTGGAGCGCCACCTGCGGGCGCACGCGCCGTTCGGAGCGCACGTGGAGATCAGCGACGTCGACACCGGGGACGCCTTCCTGGTCGACACCGCGGGCTGGGCGGCCACCGAGGCCAAGCGCGCCTTGACGGACGCGTGGGGCAAGGAGGCGGTCGAGACCGGTGTCGGTGGGTCCATCCCGTTCATCGCCGACCTGGTCCGCGAGTTCCCGGAGGCGCAGATCCTGGTCACCGGCGTCGAGGACCCGGACACCCGCGCCCACAGCCCCAACGAGTCGCTCCACCTCGGGGTGTTCAAGAGGGCGATTCTGGCCGAAGCACTGTTGCTCGCCCGCCTGGACGCCCGGAACTGAGCGATCTCGCGGAATCACGACGTACAATCGAGCCAGATTTCGTAATCCGTATCCTGAACCACGTGTGAGGAGTCCCATGACCGACACAACGCTGACCGCGACCAAGGCCCACGGCGTCGGCCTGACCGACACCGCAGCGGGCAAGGTCAAGAGCCTGCTCGAGCAGGAGGGCCGCGACGACCTGCGTCTGCGCGTCGCCGTCCAGCCCGGCGGATGCTCGGGGCTGATCTACCAGCTCTACTTCGACGAGCGCATGCTCGACGGGGACGCGACCGTCGATTTCGACGGCGTGGAGGTCATCGTCGACAAGATGAGCGTGCCCTACCTGGACGGCGCCACGATCGACTTCGAGGACACCATCCAGAAGCAGGGATTCACGATCGACAACCCCAACGCGACGGGCTCCTGCGCCTGTGGAGACTCGTTCCACTGAGCCGTCCATAACACAAAAAACAGCTCTGGGCCGCCCCTTGTGGGCGGCCCTTTGTGTTCGAATCCGGGTGTCCGGCGGAGTAGGGTAGAGAACGCCACATACAGTTGCATGTGAACTGTCCCCGAGTCTCTCGAAAGGTCACCGGTGCGTCACAATCGCCGTTTCCGATGGGTTGCAATCCCGATCGCAGCGACACTTGCCATCGTCCTCGCGGGCTGCACGCAGGCCCAGCTCCACGGATTCCTGCCGGGCTTCGTCGAGGGCCAGCAGCCCGTCACCAACCACACCGACCGCATCAGCGGCCTCTGGGTGACCAGCTGGATCGTTCTGCTCATCGTCGGAATCGTCGTCTGGGGCCTCATCCTCTGGGCGGTCGTCGTGTACCGCCGCCGCAGGGGACAGACCGGCCTGCCGGTGCAGCTGCGCTACAACATGCCGATCGAGATCTTCTACACGATCGTGCCGCTCATCCTGGTCCTCGGCTTCTTCGCCTTCACGGCGCGCGACCAGAACGCCATCGAGCAGCCGTACGCGAACCCCGACCTCAAGATCCAGGTCTACGCCAAGCAGTGGGCGTGGGACTTCAACTACGTCACCGACAACGTGTACGACCCGGGCATCCAGGCACAGCCGACCGACTCGAACGCCACGCCGGGCTCGGTCCAGGAGAGCCAGATCCCCACGCTCTACCTCCCCGAGAACAAGAAGATCACGATCCAGCTCGACTCGCGCGACGTGATCCACTCCTTCTGGGTGCCGGCGTTCCTCTACAAGAAGGACGTGATCCCGGGCAAGACCAACTACATGTACTTCTCGACCACCGGCCGCACCGGCACCTTCGTCGGCAAGTGCGCTGAGCTGTGCGGCGAGTACCACTCGGCGATGCTCTTCAACGTGAAGATCGTGTCGCAGAGCGAGTACGACGCCCACATCCAGTCGCTGCGCGACAAGGGCTTCAAGGGCCAGCTCGGGTCTCAGTACGATCGCAACAACAACCTGCCCGGCACGGGCGCCCCGACGGGCAACGAGTGATTCCGGCAACGAGTAGGACAGACGCATGACGACGACAGCACCGGCGCCCGGAGCGACCACCGCGCCCGCTCCGAAGCCCACCCTCCTCACCGCCAACGGCGTTGAGCGCAAGGGCAACATCCTCGTGAACTACATCACGTCGACGGACCACAAGACGATCGGGTACATGTACCTGATCTCGTCGTTCATCTACTTCCTGATCGGCGGCGTGATGGCCCTCATCATCCGCGCCCAGCTCTTCGAGCCGGGTCTCGCGGTGGTGCAGACCAAGGAGCAGTACAACCAGCTCTTCACGATGCACGGCACGATCATGCTGCTGATGTTCGCGACGCCGCTGTTCGCAGGCTTCGCCAACGTGCTCATGCCGCTGCAGATCGGCGCCCCTGACGTGGCGTTCCCGCGTCTGAACGCGCTGGCGTACTGGTTCTACTCGTTCGGCTCGCTGATCGCGGTCGCCGGCTTCCTCACCCCGCAGGGTGCGGCCTCCTTCGGCTGGTTCGCCTATGCGCCGTTGTCGAGCACGACGTTCTCTCCGGGAATCGGAGGCAATCTCTGGGTGCTCGGCCTCGGCCTCTCGGGCTTCGGCACCATCCTCGGCGCCGTCAACTTCATCACCACCATCATCACGATGCGCGCGCCGGGCATGACCATGTTCCGGATGCCGATCTTCACCTGGAACACCCTGGTGACGTCGATCCTCGTGCTGATGGCCTTCCCGGTCCTGGCCGCCGCGCTGTTCGCCCTCGCCGCGGACCGCGTGTTCGACGCGCACATCTACGACGCCGCGAACGGCGGGGCGCTGCTCTGGCAGCACCTGTTCTGGTTCTTCGGCCACCCCGAGGTGTACATCATCGCGCTGCCGTTCTTCGGCATCGTGTCGGAGATCTTCCCGGTGTTCAGCCGTAAGCCGATCTTCGGGTACAAGACCCTGATCTACGCGACGATCGCGATCGCGGCCCTGTCCGTCACCGTGTGGGCGCACCACATGTACGTGACCGGCTCGGTCCTGCTGCCCTGGTTCTCGCTGATGACCATGCTCATCGCGGTCCCGACCGGCGTGAAGATCTTCAACTGGATCGGCACGATGTGGCGCGGCTCGCTGACCTTCGAGTCGCCGATGCTGTGGTCGATCGGCTTCCTGATCACCTTCACCTTCGGTGGCCTCACCGGCGTCATCCTGGCGTCGCCGCCGCTGGACTTCCACGTGTCCGACACCTACTTCGTGGTGGCGCACTTCCACTACGTCGTCTTCGGCACGGTCGTGTTCGCGATGTTCGCCGGCTTCTACTTCTGGTGGCCGAAGTGGACGGGCAAGATGCTCAACGACCGGCTCGGCAAGTGGCACTTCTGGCTGCTGTTCATCGGCTTCCACACGACGTTCCTCATCCAGCACTGGCTGGGCGTCGTGGGCATGCCCCGCCGGTACGCCACCTACCTGCCGTCCGACGGCTTCACCTGGATGAACCAGGTCTCCTCGATCGGCGCCGGCATCCTGGCGGTCTCGATGATCCCGTTCTTCGTGAACGTGTACCTGACGGCGCGCAACGCCCCGAAGGTCACGGTCAACGACCCGTGGGGCTACGGCCGCTCGCTCGAGTGGGCGACCTCCTGCCCGCCGCCGCGCCACAACTTCACGTCCATCCCGCGCATCCGCTCCGAGTCGCCGGCGTTCGACCTCAACCACCCCGAAGCCGGTATCCCGATCGGCGTCGGCGGCGGCAAGGACGCCCCGGACGCTCCCGTGCTCGACGTCTCGAACAACAAGGTGAAGTAACCCATGAGAGCCAATTCCATCCTCTTCTGGATCCTGTCGGTCTTCTTCATCCTCTCGGCGATCGTCTACACGCTGTGGAGCCTGCTCGACCCGATGCACCTGAAGGTCGAGTGGGTCGGCACCGTGGCGCTGACGCTCAGCGCCATCCTGGCCGCGTTCATCGCGTTCTACGTGGGCCGCTCGCACTCCGCCCAGGGCGGCGAGCTGCCGGAGGACCGCCTCGACGCGAACATCGACGACGGCGACCCGGAGCTCGGCCACTTCTCCCCGTGGAGCTGGTGGCCCGTCGCCCTCGCGACCGGCGCCGCGCTGGTCATGCTGGGCCTCGCGGTCGGCTTCTGGATCTGCTTCATCGGCGTGGCCTTCAGCATCGTCTGCATCGTCGGCTGGGTCTACGAGTACTACCGCGGCTACTTCGCGCGCTGACCCGCGCTGAGCCGTCCGAGGGCCGCCTCCCACTGGGAGGCGGCCCTCGTCGCGTCCCCTACGCCAACAAGATGGCAGGACATGCCGCGCACGCGGCCGTCGTGACGGCGTGTTCTGCCAGGCTGATGCCCCTCTCGCCAACGAGGTGGCAGGACATGCCGCGGAGGCGGCTGGCGTGACGGCGTGTTCTGCCAGGCGGATGCACGCAGGGGGTGGCAGCACGCAGCTAGGCCGCCGTGAGGGCGGCGTGTTGGGGCCCCTGTCGTGCCGGCGGGCGGTGCGTCAGCGCGGGGTGAAGGTGAGCACGTCGACGGAGACGGTCGTGGAGGCCGCCTCGGCGGGCGCGGCCGCCGCGTGGCGCGCAGACGGCCCCATGCCCGCCAGGGCGCGCCGGAGGTCGTCGTCGAGCGCGAGGTCGTAGCCGACATGTTCGCACGCCAGCGGGGCGTACAGCGCGTCTGCGGCGGCGATGACGTCCTCCGCCTTGTCGGTGGGGATGTCGAGCATTCCACCCGCTGACCGCAGGGACGCGAGGTGGTCGGTGCGCGGCACCACGACGGCGAGCGTGCCGCCCGGCCGCAGCACGCGGTGGAACTCTGCGAGGTTGCGCGGCGCGAACACGTCCAGCACCGCGTCGACGCTGTGCGAGCGCACCGGGAGCGGTCGCCAGGTGTCCGCGACCAGGCCGTCGATGTCCGGGGAGGAGCGCACGGCGCGGGCCACGGCGGCAGGGGAGAGGTCCATCGCCAGGCCGACCGCGTCGGGCGAGGCCGCCAGGACGGCGCGCAGGTAGTAGCCGGTGCCGGCGCCGGCGTCCAGGACGCGCCCGGCAGGGGCGACGGCGGCCGTCAGCGCGGCGGCGATCGGCGCGTAGGCGCCTCGTTCCAGCACCGCGTCGCGGGCGTCCAGCATCTCGGCCGTGTCGCCGACGAACTTGGTCCCGCCGCCGAGCAGCGAGACGTAGCCGCGCTTGTTGACGTCGTGACGGTGCGCGGACGCGCAACCCAGGGTGAGGCGGTCCACGGGCTCCAGGTCGGCTGCGCAGACGGGACAGCGCAGCCACGACGCCAGGCGGGTCAGGTCGGTCACAGCGGCCTCCGGAAGGGGCGGGAGCGAGGGGACGCGGATACGCGAAAGCGCCGGTGCAGAGACTGCACCGGCGCTCTCACAGTGGATCAGTGGTGGCCGTGGCCCGACTCGAGCTCCGCGCGGGTCGGCGGCACCAGCCGGTCCTCGAAGAACCAGCGGGAGAGGCTGGCGCGCATGCGCGTGCCTGCCGTGATCTTGCCGCGCTTGTTCGGGCGGATCATCAGCGGCTCGTAGGCCTCGTAGCTGATCAGGCGCCAGCGCTCGTAGTCGCTGAGCTGCTCGTGCACCTCGATGAACTCGCCACCGGGGAGCTTCACGATGCGGCCGGTCTCGTAGCCGTGCAGCGCGATCGAGCGGTCCTTCTTCGCCAGCGCGATGCAGATGCGCTTGGTGAGGAAGTACGCCACAACCGGGCCGACGAAGAGCAGCGCCTGGAGGGTGTGGATGACGCCCTCCATCGTGAGCTTGAAGTGCGTCGCGATGATGTCCGACGAGGCCGCCGCCCAGAACACCGCGTAGAAGGTCACGCCGGCGGCGCCGATGGCCGTGCGGGTGGCCGCGTTGCGCGGACGGTCCAGGATGTGGTGCTCGCGCTTGTCGCCGGTGACCCACGCCTCTATGAAGGGGTAGATCATCACGGTCACGATGAAGAGACCGAGGATGGCGACCGGGACGATGATGTTGAACGACCAGGTGCGGTTCAGCCAGACGAACTCCCAGCCCGGCGGGACGAGACGCAGCGCGCCGTCCGCGAAGCCGATGTACCAGTCCGGCTGGGTGCCGGCGGACACAGGGGAGGGGTCGTACGGGCCGTAGTTCCAGATCGGGTTGATGGTGAAGAACGACGCCATGAGCGCGACGACACCGAACACGATGAAGAAGAAGCCGCCGGCCTTCGCCGCGTACACCGGCAGGACCGGGTAGCCGACGACGTTGCCCTGCGTGCGGCCGGGAGCGGCGTACTGCGTGTGCTTGTGGACGACCACGAACACCAGGTGCAGCGCGATGAAGGCGACCACCAGAGCGGGCAGGAGCAGGATGTGCAGCGTGTAGAGGCGTCCGACGATCGCGGTGCCGGGGAACTCGCCGCCGAAGAGCAGGAACGAGATCCAGGTGCCGACGACGGGGAGACCCTTGATCAGACCGTCGATGATCCGGAGGCCGTTGCCCGAGAGCAGGTCGTCCGGGAGCGAGTAGCCGGTGAAGCCCTCGGCCATCGCCAGGATGAACAGCGTGAAGCCGATCACCCAGTTCAGCTCGCGCGGCTTGCGGAACGCGCCCGTGAAGAAGATGCGGAGCATGTGCAGGCCGATCGCGGCCACGAACAGCAGCGCCGCCCAGTGGTGGATCTGGCGCACGAGCAGGCCGCCGCGGACCTCGAACGAGATGTTGAGGGTGGACTCCATCGCCGCGGACATGTGGATGCCCTTGAGCGGCACGTACGAGCCGTTGTAGACGACCTCCGCCATCGACGCCTGGAAGAAGAACGTCAGGAACGTTCCGGTCAGCAGGATGACGATGAAGCTGTAGAGGGCGACCTCACCGAGCAGGAAGGACCAGTGGTCCGGGAAGATCTTGCGCCCGAACTCCTTGACCGCGCCCGAGATGCTGGTGCGGTCCTCGATGTAGTTGGCGGCGGCGGCGGTGAAGCCGCCGCTCTTGGCCGTGGCGGGTGCCGCAGGGGCTGCGGCGGTCGAGGTGGTCAATGACGCTCCCAGAAACTCGGGCCGACGGGCTCGTGGAAGTCGCTGCGGGCGACCAGGTAACCGTCGGCGTCAACGGTGATCGGCAGCTGCGGCAGAGGCCGCTTCGCCGGTCCGAAGATGACCTGCGCCTCGTGCGTGATGTCGAACTGCGACTGGTGGCACGGGCACAGCAGGTGGTGGGTCTGCTGCTCGTAGAGCGCCACGGGGCACCCGACGTGCGTGCAGATCTTGGAGTAGGCGACGATGCCGTCGTAGTTCCAGTTCTCGCGGCCCTTGGACACGTGCAGGTCCTCGGGCTTGAGGCGCATGAGCAGGACGGCCGCCTTGGCCTTCTGCTCCAGCATGTCGGGGGCGTCGTTGAGGCCCTCGGGGATGACGTGGAAGGCGCTGCCGAGCGTGACGTCGGAGGCCTTGATCGGGGTGCCGGACGGGTCGCGGGTGAGGCGGATGCCCTTGGCCCACATGGTCTGCGACAGCAGCTCGGCCGGGTCCTGGCCCTGCGGCGCGAGACCGCGGAAGAGGACGATGCCGGGCAGGGGGAAGGCGATCAGCGCGCCGATGAGGCTGTTGCGGATCAGGACCCGGCGGTTGAAGCCGGACTCCTCGTCGGCCTGGCGGAAGATCTCCGCGGCCCGCTCGGTGGTCTGCTCGGAGCCGCGCACCGGGTGGCGAAGGTCGACGCCCTCCTTCTCGTGCATGAGGGCCTTGCCCCAGTGCACAGCGCCGATGCCGATCGCGAGGAGGGCCAGCGTGATGCCGATGCCGATGAACAGGTTGTTCAGGCGGACCGAACCCGGGTCGTTGTCGTTGATCGGGAACGCCATGTAGGCGGCGACCGCCCAGACCGAGCCCGCGATCGACAGGTAGAACAGCGTGTAGACGGTGCGCTCGGCGCGCCGTTCCTTGCGGGGGTCGAGGTCGGTCACCCGGGGCCGGTGCGGCGGGAAGCCGGGGTTCTCCACGGCGTCGCGGATGACCACCGCCGTTCCGGGGTCGCCGGTCCGGTGCACGTCGACGGCCGACGAACTGGCTGGCGTCAGCTCGTGACCGCCGTTCTCGTCCTGTGCCATTGTTCTCCTTCTTACGCTGTGCTTCTACAAGTACGACAGAACGGTCAGTTGGACTTCGCCGTGATCCACACGGTCAGGGCGACGATGGCGCCCAGACCGAAGATCCAGAGGAAGAGTCCCTCGGCCACCGGGCCGAGCGAGCCGAGCTCGATGCCGCCCGGGGACGGGTTGTTCTGGATGTACTTGAGGTACGTGATGATGTCGGCCTTGCCCTGGGGCGTGATGTTCAGGTCGTTGAAGACCGGCATGTTCTGCGGGCCCGTGATCATGGCCTCGTAGATGTGCTTGGCGCTGACACCGGTGAGCGGCGGGGCGTACTTGCCCTCGGTGAGGGCGCCACCGGCGCCGGCGACGTTGTGGCACATCGCGCAGTTGATCCGGAACAGCTGGGCGCCGTTGGCGGCGTTGCCCTTGCCATCGAGGTACTTCTGCTCGGGGATCGACGGCCCGGGAGCGAGCGAGGCGACGTAGTCGGCCAGGGCCGCGACCTCTTCGTTCGAGAACTGGACCGGCTTCTGCTCGGCCTGCGGGCCCTGCATCTGCATGGGCATGCGGCCGGTGCCGACCTGGAAGTCGACCGCGGCGGCGCCGACGCCGATCAGGGACGGCGCGTTGACCGTGCCCTGGGCGTCCATGCCGTGGCAGGTGGCGCAGTTGGCCTGGAAGAGCTTCTCGCCCTGCGAGACCGACGACGTCGAGGCCGTCTGGGCCTGCGGGGTCTCGGCGGAGGCCGTGGTGGTGGTGAACGCGGCGTAGGCTCCGCCGGTCAGGCCGAGGCCGATGGCGAGCAGGGCGACGGTGGCGAGCGGGTGGCGGCGACCGGTCTTGCGCGCGGCCTTCGCGTTACGCGAGGGCGCTGCTGCGCGGGACTTCTGGGTGCCGGGGACGCGGGGACGCATGAGGTGAGGTCAGCTCCTGTTGATCTATCGGATGATGTAGATGACCGCGAACAGTCCGATCCACACGACGTCGACGAAGTGCCAGTAGTACGACACGACGATGGCGCTCGTGGCCTCTTTGTGGCCGAAGGTCTTGACCGCGAAGGCGCGGCCGATGACGAGGAGGAAGGCGATGAGGCCGCCGGTGACGTGGAGGGCGTGGAAGCCGGTCGTCAGATAGAAGGCGGAGCCATAGGCGTTGGCGTCGAGCGAGATGCCCTCGGAGACGAGCGTGGCGTACTCGAGGACCTGGCCCGAGACGAAGACGGCGCCCATGATGTAGGAGAGGGCGAACCACTCGACCATGCCCCACTTCCAGAACTTCAGCACGCCGGCCGAGTGGCGCGGCTGGAGCCGCTCCGCTGCGAAGACGCCCATCTGGCAGGTCACCGAGCTCAGCACGAGGATGATCGTGTTGGTGAGCGCGTACGGGACGTTGAGGTGCGCCGTCTCGGCTGCCCACAGACCGGGCGACGTCGACTTGAGCGTGAAGTAGATCGCGAAGAGACCCGCGAAGAACATCACCTCGGAGCCGAGCCAGACGATCGTGCCGACGGCCACGACATTGGGCCGGTTGATCGCCGGCGCACTCGTTGCAGGGGAAATGGAGGTGCTCGTCACAGTTCCCATTATGGCTGAAAAGAAGCCGTGGTTTTCTCACCTGAATGGCAGGAATCTGCTCCGATTCGGTTACGGACCGGCGTTCACCTGGTACAAACGGGCGGCTCCCCGTGGCGTGTCGCCTCCCCATAGGATCGCTGTATGACGGAAATGCAGTCCTGGTCGTCCGTGCTCACCTCCCTCCTCGCCCGCGAGGACCTGAGTGTGGCGGACGCGGCGTGGGCGATGGACCAGGTCATGACGGGCGAGGCCACGGAGGCCCAGCTCGCCGCTTTCCTCATCGCTCTGCGGGCCAAGGGCGAGACCGTCGACGAGATCGTGGGCTTCCGCGACGCCATCCTCGACCACGCGGTCCCGCTGCCGGTGGACCCGATGGCGCTCGACATCGTCGGCACCGGCGGCGACCGGTTCGGCACCGTGAACGTCTCGACCACGGCCTCCATCGTCGCCGCGGCCACGGGCGTGCCCGTCATCAAGCACGGCAACAGGGCGGCCAGCTCGTCGTCCGGATCGTCCGATGTGCTGGCGGCGCTCGGCATCGACCTGACGCTGCCGCCGGAGCGTGTCGCCGAGGTGCTGAGGAGCACCGGGATCACCTTCGCGTTCGCGAGCGCCTTCCACCCGGGGTTCGCCAACGCCGGGCCGGTGCGGTCGCAGCTCGGCGTGCCGACCGTGTTCAACTTCCTCGGGCCGCTGTGCAACCCGGCGCGCCCCGAGGCGTCAGCGGTCGGCGTCGCGACGCTCGACCGCATCCCGCTGATCGTCGGCGTGTTCCAGACCCGCGGCGCGACCGCGTTGGTCTTCCGCGGCGACGACGGCCTCGACGAGCTGTCGACCACCGGTCACAGCCACGTCTGGGAGGTCTCCAGGGGCCTCGTCACCGAGCACGACATCGATCCGCGCGATCTGGGCATCCCGCGCGCCAGGATCGAGGACCTGCTCGGGAAGGACGCCGCGTACAACGCGGCTGTCGTGCGTGCCGTGCTCGCGGGCCAGGAGGGCCCCGTGCGCGACATCGTCCTGCTCAACGCGGCGGCCGGGCTCGTGTCCTACGAGCTCGCGTCCGACCCGTCGAGGGTCCAGGTGTCCATCCTGGATCGGTTCCGTTCGCACATGGCGGTCGCCGCCCAGGCGATCGACTCCGGGGCTGCGGCCGCGAAGCTCGAGGAATGGGTCGAGGCGACGCACTGACAGCAAGTGGAAGGAAGGGTTTTCGATGAAGAAGCTCATCAACGACGTACCCGACGTCGTGACCGAGTCCCTCGCGGGGTTCGGACGGGCTCACGCGGACATCGTCACGGTGTCGCAGGACCCCCGCTTCGTCTCCCGGGCCGACGGCCCGGTGCGCGGCAAGGTCGGCCTGGTCAGCGGTGGAGGCAGCGGCCACGAGCCGCTGCACGCCGGCTTCGTGGGCAAGGGCATGCTCGACGCCGCGGTTCCGGGTGAGGTCTTCACCTCGCCGACGCCGATCCCGATCGTGGAGGCCACCAAGGCCGCGGACGGCGGTGCGGGCGTGCTCCACATCGTCAAGAACTACACGGGGGACGTGCTGAACTTCGAGACGGCCGCCGATCTGGTGGGCGCCGAGGGTATCACGGTGCGGGCCGTCGTCACCAACGACGACGTCGCCGTCCAGGACTCCCTCTACACCGCGGGCCGCCGCGGCGTCGCCGGCACCGTGCTGGTGGAGAAGATCGCGGGAGCCGCGGCCGACCGGGGCGACGACCTCGACGCCGTCACCGCGGTGGCCGAGAAGGTCAACGCGAACGTGCGCTCGATCGGCCTCGCGCTGACCGACGGGACCGTCCCGCACGCGGGCGAGCCCGGCTTCGTGCTTCCCGAGGACGAGATCGAGTTCGGCGTCGGCATCCACGGCGAGCCGGGCCGCGAGCGCATCAAGCTCGAGCCCGCCGACCGGCTGGTCGACCGGATGATGGACGCGATCCTCTCGGACCTGCCGTTCTCGTCGGGCGACACCGTGCTGCTGTTCGTCAACGGCATGGGCGGCACCCCGCTCTCGGAGCTCTACATCCTGTTCCGGCGCGCGGCGGAGATTCTCGACGAGAAGGGGATCGTCCTCGGCCGGTCGCTGGTCGGGAACTACGTCACCTCGCTGGAGATGCAGGGCGCCTCGATCTCGGTGCTGAAGCTGGACGACGAGCTGACCACCCTGTGGGACGCGCCGGTGCACACCGCCGCACTCCGCTGGGGCGTGTGAGCCGGCGTACGCTCACACACCGGATGACACGACACGAGGAAGGATGCGCTGATGGCGCTGGACACGAACTGGGTCACCTCCTGGATCTCGGCCGCGGCGACGACCGTGGGCGAGCACAAGGGTGAGCTGAACACGCTCGACCGGGAGATCGGCGACGGCGATCACGGCGAGAACATGGACCGCGGGATGCGCGCGTCCGTGGACGCGCTCGCGAAGCTGCCCGCCGACGCGACGCCGTCCGCGGCGCTGCGCTCGATCGCGATGACCCTGATCTCCACGGTCGGCGGCGCGTCCGGCCCGCTGTACGGGACGGCCTTCCTCAAGGCGGCCGAACCGGTCGGCGCGGCGGACGCGATCGACGGGGAGACCCTGGTCGCGCTGCTCACGGCCGCGCGCGACGGGATCGTGTCCCGCGGCAAGGCGGAGTCCGGCGACAAGACGATGGTCGACGCCTGGACGCCCGCGGTGGAGGCGGCCTCTGCCGCGCTCGCCGCGGGGTCCGACCCGGCGGCGATCCTCGACGCGGCGGCCGCGGCGGCCGAGCAGGGGTCGGACGCCACGATCCCGCTGGTCGCCCGCAAGGGCCGCGCCAGCTACCTGGGCGAGCGGTCCGCCGGCCACAGGGACCCGGGCGCGCAGTCGACGGCCCTGATCCTGCGGGCCGCCGTCGAGGCGGCCGGATGACCGGCCGCGTCGGGCTCGTCTTCGTCTCGCACAGCTCGCAGCTCGCCGCCGGCGCCGTCGCCCTCGCCGGGCAGATGGCGCCGTCGGTGACGCTGCTGGCCGCGGGCGGCACCGACGACGACGGGATCGGCACCAGCTTCGGCAAGGTGATGACCGCGGTGGGGGAGGCCGACCAGGGCTCCGGCGTCGTGGTCGTCAGCGACCTGGGCTCGGCGCTGCTGACCGCGGAGACGGTGCTCGACATGCTGCCGGAGGATGAGCGCGCCCGCGTGCGCGTCGTCGACGGGCCCTTCGTGGAGGGCGGCGTCGCCGCGGCCGTGGCCGCGGAGACCGGCGCCGACCTCGCGGGGGTCGCGGCCGCGGTGGAGGGCGCGCGGTCGGCGTGGGCCGAGACCGAGCCGGCGCCCCCGGCGGCGGCCGACACCGCTCCCGCTCCGGCCGGCACGCGAGGCGCGGACGGCTACACGCGCGAGGTGCTCGTGCGCAACCCGCAGGGTCTCCACGCCCGGCCGGCCGCCGAGTTCGTCAAGCTCGCCAACACCTTCCCGGTGAAGCTGACCGTGAACGGCAAGGACGCCAAGAGCCTGCTCGGCGTGATGTCCCTCGGGCTCACCGCCGGCGCGACGGCCTCCATCGGGTCCCCGGACAGCGAGGGCGAGGCGGCGGTGGACGCTCTGGTCGACCTGGTCGAGAGCGGATTCGGGGAGGTCTGACATGACATCGGCGGTGCGCAGCCTCATCCCGTCGTCGTTCACCCCGGTCCCGTCGTACCGCCCGGAGCGGGTCGTCGGCTTCGAAGCGGTGACGTCGTTCGCGCGGGGCGAGGAAGAGGGACTCGACGCGATCGGGATCGCGGTCGGCACGGAGGGTCCGGTCGACGCCGACCTCGGCCTCGACCGGGACGCGCTCGCCCGCGCCGGGTTCGAAGGCAAGGCAGGCCAGACCCTGCTGATCCCGACAGAGGCCGTCCCGCTGCTCTACGCGGTCGGCGCGGGCGACCCCGAGGACATCACCGCCGACACCATCCGCGATCTCGCCGCCACTTTCGCTCGTTCGGCGTCGTCCTCGGCCGCGCTCGGGCTGCGCCTGTCCGACACCGGGGCCGTTCCTCCCGAGAGGGTCGGCCAGGTCGTGGCCGAGGGCGTGCTGCTCGGCCGCTACCGGTACACCGAGCTGAAGTCGGCGCCGACCGTCACCGAGCTCACCCGACTCGAAGTGGTCGTGGACGAGGCGCCGTCCTCAGCCGTGGCCGAGGGCCTGCCCGCCGGTGCCGTCGCCGCACGCGGCGCCGCCCTCGCCCGCGACCTCGCCAACACCCCGCCCGGCCACCTGACCGCCACCGACTTCGGCACGCTCGCCGAGGAGCTGGCGGGCGACTTCGGCCTGGAGGTGGAGGTCTTCGACCGGCAGCAGCTCGTCGAGCTCGGCTGCGGCGGCCTGCTCGGCGTCAACGCCGGCAGCGCGGAGGAGCCGCGGATGATCCGGCTCCGCTACGTCCCGGACGGCGAGCCGACCGGGCACCTGGCGTTCGTCGGCAAGGGCATCATGTACGACTCCGGCGGCATCAGCCTGAAGCCGTCCGACCCGATGCACCTGCTGATGAAGATGGACATGGGCGGCGCCGCGGCGATCTTCGGGGCGCTGTCCAGCCTCCAGGACCTCGGCTGCACGACGATGGTCACGGCGTTCCTGATGTGCACCGACAACATGCCCTCCGGCTCGGCATACAAGCTTGGTGACGTGCTCACCGCGCGCGGCGGAACGACCGTCGAGGTCAAGAACACGGACGCCGAGGGTCGCCTGGTGCTGATGGACGGCCTCGTCCTCGCCACGGAGGAGGAGCCCGACGCCGTCGTGGACATCGCGACCCTCACGGGCGGGGCGCTGCTGGCGCTCGGGCCGGCCCGGGCGGCGCTGTTCGCGTCCGACCAGGGACTGGCCGACGCGATCGTGACGGCCTCCCGCAGCACCGATGAGAAGGTCTGGCAGCTTCCGCTGGAGACCGCCTACCGGAAGCTGCTGGACTCCGACATCGCCGACATCGCCAATGTCGGCGGGCCCTACGCGGGCGCGACGACGGCCGCGCTTTTCCTCAAGGAGTTCGTCGGCGAGACGCCGTGGGCGCACCTCGACATCGCGGGCACCATGAACGCCGACAGCGACGACGCCTGGCGCTCCAAGGGCGCGACCGGCTTCGGCGCCCGCCTCCTCACCGAGCTCGCCCTCCGCTTCCGCCGCTGACCCGCCGCCAACGGAGGAGTTCGGCCACCCCCCGAGCCCGGATGTCCTCCGCTCACTGCCGACACGCCGCTTGCGCGGCCGGATCTCCTCCGCTCCCACCGCCCCCGGTGTCGACTACAGGTCGGCCGCCATCTCCAGCTCCAGGGCTGTGCGGTCGAGCGGGTACGGCTGCGTGCGGCCCGTGAAGGCGAACCCGCGCCGCTCGTAGTAGCGGATCGCCGCCGCGTTGTGCTCGTGGACCTCCAGCAGCAGTCGCCCCGAGCGGAGGCGCGCCCAGTCGACGACCGCGTCGAGCAGTGCGTCGGTGACGCCGTGCTCCCGTCCGCGCAGGGCCGGCGTGACGTACACGCCGACCAGGTGCGGGTCGCGGGAGCCGGACGCGTGGAAGCCGCCCATCGTGCCCAGCCAGCGTCCGTCGGACGCGACCGCGGCGAACAGCCTGCTGCTCGGCGACGCGTTCGCCGCGCGCCGCCGCCAGTGCTCGTCGGAGTGGGCCCGGGCGTCCGCCAGCGTCTCGAGGAACGCGATGGGCGTGTCCTCCAGCATCTCCAGCCGGATCGCGCGGTAGGCGGTCCAGTCGGCCTCGACGCTCGGGCGGACGACCCAGGCCGTCATGTCAGTTCCGTTCGGCCAGCAGCGCCTCGGTCTCGGCCAGCAGGATCGCCGTGCAGAGTCCGTCGAGCGCCGCCCGGAGCTCCGCCAGCGGCGGGAAGGTCGGCGCGATGCGGATGTTCGCGTCGCGCGGGTCCTCGCCGTACGGGAAGGTCGCCCCGGCCGGCGTCACCGCGATGCCCGCCTCCTTGGCGAGCTGGACGGCCCGCTTGGCGCAGCCGTCGAGCACGTCCAGGCTCACGAAGTAGCCGCCGTGCGGCGCGTTCCAGGCGCCGGCGCCCCACGGCTCCAGCCGGGCGCGGAAGGCCTCGTCGACCGCGGCGAACTTGGGCTCCAGGATCGCGCGGTGCTTCTCCATGTGAGCCGCCAGGCCCTCCTGGTCGCGGAGGAACTGCACGTGACGGAGCTGGTTGATCTTGTCCGGGCCGATGCTCTGCGCCGCCGAGTTGTGCTGGAACCAGGCGATGTTGGCCTCCGAAGCGCCGATGAACGCGACGCCCGCCCCCGGGAAGGTCACCTTGGAGGTGGAGGCGAAGATCAGCGGGCGGTCCGGGTTGCCCGCCTCGGCGGCCAGCGCCAGGATGTCGATCGGCTCCGGGCGATCGTCGCTGAGGTGGTGGACGACATAGGCGTTGTCCCAGAACAGCCGGAAATCGGGCGCCGCGGGCAGCGACACCAGCGCACGGGCGACCTCCTCGCTGTAGACCGCGCCGGTCGGGTTGGAATACACCGGCACGCACCACATGCCCTTGATGCTGTCGTCCGTCGCCAGCAGCGTCTCGATCGTCGCGATGTCCGGCCCGTCGTCGTTCATCGGCACCGCGATCATCCGGATGCCGAATCGCTCGCAGATCGTGAAGTGCCGGTCGTAGCCCGGCACCGGCGCGAGGAAACTGATCGACTGGTGGCCCCAGGGCAGGTCGCCGCCCGGGACGCCGTGCAGCAGCGCCTGCGCGACGCTGTCGTGCATGACCGTGAGGCTGGAGTTCCCGAGCGCGAGGAGCTGCGCGACCGGCACCCGCAGCGCGTCCGCGAAGATCGCCCGCAGCTCGGGGAGGCCGTTCGGGCCGCCGTAGTTGCGCAGGTCCGTGCCCGCGGCGTCGCGGTAGGACCCGTCGGGGAGGTGCAGGAGGTCGTTCGAGAGGTCGAGCTGCTCGGCTGACGGCTTGCCGCGCGTGATGTCGAGCGCGAGGCCGGCGGCCTTCAGCTCGTCGTAGGCGCGCGCGAAATCGGCGTGCGCGGCGCGGAGCGCTTCGGTGTCGAGGTCTGCGAGAGGTGCGGGAGCGGTGGTCACAAACCGATCGTACCGGCGCGCTGACGTCGGCGTCCTGGTACGACGTGCGAACATCCGTTGTGTGACGGACGATCTGAAGCGCGGACGCGGGCACACCCGCGTGAAGCTGTACGTGGCCCTGGGGGTCGGCATTGCGGTCGCCGTAGTGGCCGCCTTCTTCGAGGTGCTGCACCACGCGCTCCTCACCGGCTGGGCGGCGGCGTGCCTGATCTACGTCGTGTGGGTCTGGTCGACGGTCTGGCGCATGGATGCGGGCCAGACGCGCAGCCACGCGACGCTGGAGGACCCGGGCCGGCGGACCGTTGACCTGGTGCTGACCATCACGGCGCTGGTGAGCGTGTTCGCGGTCGTGTGGGTGCTCGTCGAGGCGCGGAGTCTCAAGGGCGGCGCGCAGCTCGCGGTCGCCCTGCTCGCGATCGTGAGCATCGCGCTGTCGTGGGTGCTCGTCCACACGCTCTACACGCTGCGCTACGCGCGGATCTACTACCGCAGGGACGGCGGCGTCGACTTCAACCAGAAGGAGCCGCCGCAGTACAGCGACTTCGCCTACCTCTCGTTCACGCTCGGGATGACGTTCCAGGTGTCGGACACGGATATCACGAGCTCGTATCTGCGCCGGACGATCATCCGCCACACGCTGCTGTCGTACGTGTTCGGCACGGTCATCGTCGGCGCGACCGTGAACCTGGTGGCGGGGCTGACCTAGCGCCCGGCCTGGTCGTCGCGCTCGTAGCGGACGAAGCGGTAGCGCATCCCGTTCGCGGCCTCCAGCCACGGGCCGGGGTCGCCACGCCACTCGGGGCCGAGGGCGGGTGCGAACGTGTCGCCCGCCACGGCGAGGTCGATCTCGGTCACCTCGACCCGGTCGGCCAGCGGCAGGGACTGCGTGTAGAGCTCGGCGCCGCCCATGACCCACACGGTGCCGTCGCCGCCGGCGCTGAGCGCGCGGTCGAGCGAGTGGACGACCTCCGCGCCGGGAGCCTCATACGCCGGCTCGCGCGTCACGACGACGTTCGCCCGGCCGGGGAGGGGCCGGAACCGCTCCGGCAGCGACTCCCAGGTGCGGCGGCCCATGATCACCGGGTCGCCGTCGGTCAGCTCGCGGAAGTGCTTGAGGTCCTCGGGCAGGTGCCACGGCATGACGCCGCCGGCGCCGATCACACGGTCGTGGGCCTGGGCCCAGATCAGGGCGAGCGTGCCGCTCCGGGCGAGCGTCATACGGCCACGGCCGCGCGGATCGCGGGGTGGTGCTGGTAGTCCTCCACCACGAAGTCCTCGTAGCGGTAGTCGAAGATGCTCTCCGGCTTCCGGGCGAACCGCAGTGTCGGCGCGGGATAGGGATCGCGCGTGAGCTGCTCGGTCACCTGCTCGACGTGGTTGTCGTAGATGTGGCAGTCGCCGCCGGTCCAGACGAACTCGCCCGGCTCGAGGCCGACCTGCTGGGCGACCATCAGCGTGAGCAGGGCGTAGCTGGCGATGTTGAACGGGACGCCGAGGAACATGTCCGCGCTGCGCTGGTAGAGCTGGCAGGAGAGCCGGCCGTCAGCGACGTAGAACTGGAAGAACGCGTGGCACGGCGCGAGCGCCATGTCCGGGATGGCGGCGACGTTCCAGGCGGAGACGATGATCCGGCGGGAGTCCGGGTCCCGGCGCAGGGTGTCGATGACCTGCTGGATCTGGTCGATGTGGGTCCCGTCGGGCGCCGGCCACGACCTCCACTGCACGCCGTAGACCGGGCCGAGCTCGCCGCGCTCGTCGGCCCACTCGTCCCAGATCGTGACGCCGTTGTCGCGCAGCCAGCCGACGTTGCTCTCACCGCGCAGGAACCACAGCAGCTCATAGGCGATGGACTTGAAGTGCACCCGCTTGGTGGTGATCAGCGGGAAGCCTTCGGCGAGGTCGAACCGGAGCTGGCGGCCGAAGACGCTGCGCGTCCCGGTGCCCGTGCGGTCGGACTTGTGGCTGCCGTTCGCGAGGACGTCGCGCAGCAGGTCTTCGTACGGAGTCGGGATCGGCGTGCTCATCGAGACGATGGTACTTCTCCGGCGGCGCCCGTGCGGGCTGGACCCGCGGTTGCCCCCTGACCCGCCGACCGTTCGGGTCGTAGGCTCGGAGCATGGAGCGGTCCGATGGCGTGAAGGGCGGCGGCGTCGCGGAGCCGGGCGGAGCACGCCACAGCGACGACGAGCTCGCCGACGCCCTCCAGGTGGAGGTCGACCGCGCGACGGCGGCCATCCCGATCGTGGCCGGGCCGCCTGTCGCGCAGGGGGACGGTGCGGCGATCCTCAGCGACGCCGAGGTCACGGCGATCGTGAACGCCGACCTCCGGATCCACGACACGTCCGGGGCGATCCAGCATCTGCAGAACGCGCTGCGGGCGCGGGCGACGGCGGCGATCCCGATGGCGGGGGAGCCGGCGGACGGTGTCGGCGGGGACGCTGAGGACGCCGTGGGAGACGAGGGGGAGGACGACTGGGTCGGGCCGCCGACGCAGTTGATCAGCTTCGACGACCTCCCGTCGCGGCGCCGGGACGAGGGGCCGCAGCCGACGTACAGCGCGTGGGTGGGGGCGGCCGTGGCGCAGCCCGTGGCGCCGGAGCCAGTGTCGCCGGAGCCAGCGACGACGGAGCAGCCGGCGCCGGAGCGCTCGGCGTCGCAGCCGCCTGGGGCGACGCCGCCGGTGGCGCCGCCGCCGGTCGCGCCGCCCAAGTTCCCGACGATCGCGCTCGACGTGGCGCCATCCGCGCCGGAGCAGCCGCCGACTCCCGCACCGCGCGTCGAGCCGCTCGGCCTCGTTCCCGAGGAGTACGCGCCGCGCGAGTCCCAGCCCGTCCCGCTGGTCCCGGGCGCCCTCCCCGTGGCGCTCACCGCCCCGGTCGCCGGAGCCGCCGAGACCGCCGAGGCCGCCGAGGCCGCCGGGGAGCCCGCACCGTCGGTCGCCCAGGATCTCGGCCCGAGCGCGGCCGCCCCCGGCCACGTCGGCGGCGACACGCGCAGCGGCCCCGCGCCGGTCGCGGCTGCGCGGCCCGGCGACGACGCACTCCCGCACACCGGTCCGGTCGCGCCCGCCGCGTTCGTCCCGGAGTCCGTGGATCTGGAGCCCACCCCGCTCGAACAGAGAGCGGGGCACGCGTCCCGGCTGTTCTGGCTCTGGTTCGCCGGCACCTCCTCCCTGATCAGCGTGGGCGTCGGCGCGACGCTCTTCCTGCTCGGGCTGAGCCTCCGCCAGCTCCTCGTCGCGACGCTGTTCGGAGTCGCGCTGTCGTTCCTCCCGCTCGGGCTCGGCACGCTCGCCGGCAAGTGGAGCGGTCAGCCGACGATGGTCGTGTCGCGCGCCACCTTCGGCCTGCGCGGCAACGCCCTCCCGACCGTGCTCGCGCTGGTCACAAAGCTGTTCTGGGGCGCCGTGCTGCTCTGGCTGGCCGGGTCGGCCGCCGGCTCGCTGGCCGTCTCGGAAGGCTGGTCGCACGGCGCCGCTATCCCGACCGCGGTCGCGCTGATCGTGACGATCGTCGCTGCCGGCGTCGTGGCCTTCTTCGGCTACGGGCTGGTCTCCCGCGTCCAGCTCGTGCTCACGATCGCGTCGGCGGTGCTCATCGCCGTGACGATCGCCGCCACCTGGCAGCACGTCGACATGTCCCGCGCGCTCGCCGTGCCCGACGCCCTCTGGACGCACGTCGTCACCGGCGCCGTCCTCGTGTTCAGCTACGTCGGGCTGGCCTGGGCGATGAGCAGCGCGGAGGTCGCCCGCTACCAGCGCCGGCGCTCCTCCGGCGCGGCCGGGATGCTGTGGGCGACGTTCGGGGCCGGGGTCCCGCCGTTCGTCCTCGTCTCCTACGGCGGCCTGCTCGCGGCCTCCGACCCCCACCTGGCCGCCGAGCTTGCCAGCGACCCGGTAGGAGGGTTCGTGCAGCTCGGTCTCCCGGCCTGGTATCCGGTGCCGTTGCTGCTGGCGGTCGGGCTCAGCCTGGTCTCCGCGCTGGTGCTCACGATCTACTCCGGGGGCTTCACCCTCGACGCGTTCGGCGTGCGGATCGGCCGGCGCTGGAGCACGGTGGTCGTCGGCGCCGTGATCGCGGCCGCTGGCGTCGTGCTCGCCCTCACCGTGAGCGACCTGGACGAGGTCATCCGCGGCGTCCCGACCGCCCTGTCCGTGCCGGTCGCGGCCTGGTCGGGGCTGTTCGCCGGCGAGATGATGCTGCGCACGCGCCGCTTCCACCACGTCTCCCTGCTGAACCGCGGCGGCGTCTACCCGGACTGGCGCTGGCTGAACCTCACAATGCTCGTGGTCGCGAGCGCGATCGGGCTCGGCTTCGTCAGCTCGCCGCTGCCGTGGCTGGCCTGGGAGGGCTACCTGTTCCGGCTGCTGGGCGCCGATCCGCACGCCGGGATCGGTACGAGCAACGTCGGCGTCCTGCTCGCGCTCGGCATCGGGCTGGTGACGCCGATGGTCGCGGGCGTGCGCGCAGTGCGCAGGCAGGAGGCCGCGCAGGCCTGACCCCCGCCTCCCACGGCCCGCGGGCAGCGGAGGAGATTCGGCCCGAAATCGGTCTCATGTCCTCCGGCGGCTGCGGGTGGGCGGCGTGTCGTGCGGAAGTCCGCCGCGACCCGGCCGGTCCCGGGCGGGGCTCGATCACGTAGGCTCTACTGCGTGCCGCACACTCTCCGTTCCGTCTGCGAGGTCGTCGAGTCGCTCTGGCCACTGGCCGGTGCGGAGGGGTGGGACGCGCCGGGGCTCGTGTCCGGCGACCCGGCCGCGAGTGTGGAGCGCATCCTCCTTTCGGTGGACGCCGTGGCCTCAACGGTCGACGAGGCCGTGGGCCTCGACGCCGACCTGCTCATCGCCCACCACCCGCTGCTGCTGCGCGGCGTGACGTCCGTCGCCGAGGACCGCTACAAGGGCTCGCTGCTGGCCACCCTGATCCGCAGCGACTGCGCACTGATCGCGGCGCACACGAACGCCGACGTGGTCGCCGACGGCACCAGCGCCGTCCTCGCCGCCGCCCTCGGCCTCCGCGACACCGCGCCGATCGCCCCGGCGTCCGACGGCGTCACCGGGATCGGCCGGGTCGGCACGCTCGCCGAGCCGACGACGCTCGGCGCGTTCGCCCGCGCGGTCGCCGACCTGCTGCCGCCGACCGCCGGGGGAGTCCGCGCGGCCGGCGACTACCACCAGCCCGTCTCCCGTGTCGCCGTCTGCGGTGGCGCCGGCGACTCGCTGCTCGCCAGCGAGGCCGTCCGCGGCGCCGACGTCTACATCACCGCCGACCTGCGCCACCACCCCGCGTCGGAGGCCCGCGAGCAGGCCGTCCTCGGCGGCGGCCCCGCCCTCCTCGACGTCTCGCACTGGGCGAGCGAGTGGCTGTGGCTCGACACCGCGGCCGAGCAGCTGCGCCGCGAGCTCCCCGGCGTGGAGGTCGTCGTCAGCGAGCTGCGCACCGACCCCTGGGATTTCGCGATCCTGCAATGATGGACCGCACGACGACAGCCCGAACGAACACAGCCCGAACGAAGACAGCAGAGAGCACAGCATGAAAGCCAGCCCCGCCGACCAGAACGAGCTCCTCCGGCTGCAGGCCGCCGACACCCGGCTCAGCCAGCTCGACCACACCGTCCGCAACCTCCCGCAGGCCGCCCAGCTCGCCGCGCTGCAGCCCGAAGTGGACGCCCTGCGCGCCCGCTGGATCGCCGCGACCGGCGAGGTGGAGGACGCCCGCGCCGAACTGAAGCGCATCGAGTCCGACGTCGAGCTGGTGGAGGCACGAACGCGCCGCGACAGCGAGCGGCTGCAGCACACGTCGTCCGTGAAGGACGTGCAGGCGCTGGAGGCCGAGCTCACGTCGCTCGCGAAGCGCCAGGGCGACCTGGAGGAGATCGAGCTGACGGTCATGGAGCGACTGGAGGGGCTGGAGGCGGCGCTGGCCGGCATCGACGCCGAGCGTGGCGAGCTGGAAGCCCGGGTGCAGGAGCTGGAGGCCTCCCGCGACGGCGAGGCCGCCACGGTCGGCGCCCAGCGCGACGCCCTGGCCCGCGACCGCGCCACGATCGCCGGGGCGCTGCCCGCCGACCTGGTCGCGCTCTACGAGCGGCAGCGCTCCCGGTACGGCGTCGGCGCCGCGCTGCTGCTGCGCGGGGTGTCGATGGGATCGAACGTGAAGCTCACCGAGTCCGACCTCGCGGAGATCCGCCGGGCGGCGGACGACGACGTGGTGCTCTGCCCGGACAGCGGCGCGATCCTGATCCGCAACGAGGAGTCCGGCCTCTGAGGTCCTTGCGCTGGGGCCCGTGCGCTAGTGTGGGGGCCGGAACGGGTCGGCCAGACGGTCGCGTCGGTCCGCGCGAGCGGGCCGCCGAGGAACGTCCGGGCTCCGCAGAGCAGGGTGGTGGGTAACACCCACCCGGGGCAACCCGCGAGAAAGTGCAACAGAAAGCAGACCGCCTCGCACGCGAGTGCGCGGTAAGGGTGAAACGGTGGTGTAAGAGACCACCAGCGGCCGGGGTGACCCGGCCGGCTGGGTAAACCTCACCCGGAGCAAGGTCAGACAGGGGACCATGAGGCTGCTCGTCTCGTCCCCGGGTAGACCGCTAGAGGGCGGCGGCGACGTCGTCCCGAGAGAGATGGCCGTCCGCGGCGCGCGAGCGTCGTGACAGAACCCGGCGTATCGGCCGACCCGTTCCCTCCGCCGATCGCGCCGATCCCGCCGATCCCGCCCGCCCGGGCACCTCGCGAGTACGCGAATTGTCTGCGTACTCGACCGTTTCAGGCTGACTTTCCGCGTACTCGGCGGTTACTCGGGGTCGGGGTCGGGGTCGGGGTCAGGGTCGGGGGTGAAGCGGTAGCCCATGCCGGGCTCGGTGAGGAGGTAGCGCGGAGTGGAGGGGACGGGCTCCAGCTTCTTCCGGAGCTGCGCCAGGTAGAGCCGCAGGTAGCCGGTGTCGTTCGTGTACTGCGGACCCCAGACCTGCGTGAGCAGCGACTGGCGCGTGACCAGCCGGCGCGGGTTGCGCACGAGTACCTCGAGGATCGCCCACTCGGTCGGCGTCAGCCGCACCGGCGACTCGCCGTCGACCGTGCGCCTCAGCACCTGGTGGGCGGCCAGGTCAACGGTGATGTCGCCGAACCGCACCGCCGGCTCGTCGGCCGGCCCTGACTGACGTCGGGTCAGCGCCCGGATTCTCGCGAGCAGCTCGTCGGCCGCGAACGGCTTGGTCACGTAGTCGTCGGCGCCCGCGTCGAGCGCGTCCACCTTGTCGACCGAGCCGGTGCGGCCGGAGACGACCAGGATGGGGACCGTCGACCAGCCGCGCAGCCCTTCGATCACCTCGACGCCGTTCAGCTCGGGCATCCCGAGGTCGAGCATGACCAGGTCGGGATGGTGCTCCACCGCCTGCGTCAGCGCCTCGGCGCCGGTGCGGGCGGTGAGCACGTCGTAGCCGCGCGCCGAGAGGAGGATGCGCAGGGCGCGCAGTATCTGCGGGTCGTCGTCGGCGATCAGAATCCTCATGGCGTCTCCTCCGTACTCTCGGTGCCGGCGGGGCTCTCCGTGCCGGCGGGGCTCTCGGCGCCGGCGGGGTGCGCATTCGCCGCCGGCAGCGACACCACCATGGTGAGCCCGCCGCCCGGGGTGTCCTCGGCCTCCAACGTGCCGCCCATCCCCTCGGTGAACCCCTTGGAGAGCGCGAGTCCCAGTCCGATCCCGGTGTCGTTGTCCGTGTCGCCCAGCCGCTGGAACGGCAGGAAGACGGCCTCGCGGCGCTCGCCGGGGATGCCGGGCCCGTGGTCGATCACGCGCAGCTGGACGGTCCCGCCGAACTCGCTGGCCGCGATCACGGGAGGCCGGCCGTCCGGCGAGAACCGCAGGGCGTTGCCCAGCAGGTTCACCAGCACGCGCTGGAGCAGCACGCCGTCGGCGAGCACGGGAGGGACGTCCTCCGCCAGGTCCAGCTCCACGTTGGCGGGGCCGAGCCCCAGCTCTTCGAGCGCTGCAGGGATGATGTCGTCCAGCTCGGTCGGCGCGAGCGATACCCCGAGCACGCCCGCCTGCACCCGGCTGACGTCGAGGAGGTTGGTGACCAGGGTGGCGAGCCCGTCCAGGCTGTCCTCCGCCGTCTCCAGGAGCGCCTCCCGGTCGCCGTCGCTGAGGACGAGGTCGCGCTGACGCAGCGTGGTGACGGCGGCGGTCGCCGCGGCGAGCGGGCGGCGCAGGTCGTGGCCGACGGCGGCGAGCAGCGCGCTGCGGACCCGGTCGGCCTCCGCGAGCGGGCCGAGCTCGCTCGCGGTCGCGGCGAGTTCGCGGTGCTCCAGCGCCGCGTCCAGCTGGGCGACGATCGCCGCCAGCAGGCGTCGGTCGGCCGCCTCCAGGTCGCGCCCGGACAGTTCGAGCGTGCCGCGGCCGCCCACAGGGATGCGCTGGGTGTGCGCCGAATCCACGGGCTCGCCGTCGGTGGACACCACCTCGTCGCCGTCCAGGAGGCGCACGCCGGCGAGGCCGAACGCTTCGCGCGTGCGGGTCACGAGCGCCTGGAGCGCGTCCTCGCCGCGGATGACGCCGCCGGCGACCGTCGCCAGCAGCTCGGCCTCCGCCGCTGCGCGCTGGGCGGCGCGGGTGCGCCGGGCCGCTTGGTCCACCACCAGGCTGACGAGCGCGGCGATGATCAGGTAGAGGATCAGCGCCAGCAGGTGGAGCGGTTCGGCGATCGTGATCGTGTAGAGCGGGGCGACGAAGAAGTAGTCGAGCGTCAGTCCGGAGAGCAGCGCCGCGAACAGCGCCGGCCAGATCCCGCCGACCAGCGAGACGACGACGACCAGGAGCTGGTAGCTGAGCACGTCGGCCGTCATGGCCTGGTCCGAGCGCATGGTCACCAGCAGCAGCGTCAGCAGCGGGCCGCCGATCAGCGCCAGCAGGAACCCGTAGACCTGCCGCCGCGTCGTGAGGCCGCCGCGCGGCCGCGGGAGGGAGAAGCGTCCGCCTGCCCGGGAGTGCGTGACGATGTGCACGTCGATGTCGCCGGACTCCCGCACCACGGTCGAGCCGATCCCCGGCCCGGTCAGCAGCGCCGACAGCCGGCTGCGCCGGGAGACGCCGATGACGAGCTGGGTGGCGTTCTCGCCGCGCGCGAACTCGACCAGCGCCTGCGGGATGTCGCTGCCGACCACCTGGTGGTAGCTGCCGCCGAGCTGCTCCACCAGCGCGCGCTGCGACGCGAGGGCGCCGGGGTTCGCCTCGCGGAGGCCGTCCTGGCTGGTGACGTGCACGGCGAGCAGCTCGCCGCCGGTCGAGCGCGCTGCGATCCGGGCGCCGCGCCGCAGCAGCGTCTCGCCCTCCGGGCCGCCGGTGAGGGCGACGACCACGCGCTCTCTGGCCTCCCACGTGCCGGCGATCCCGTGCTCGGCGCGGTACTGCTGCAGCGCGCTGTCGACTTCGTCGGCGAGCCAGAGCAGCGCGAGTTCGCGCAGCGCCGTCAGGTTGCCGAGCCGGAAGTAGTTGGAGAGGGCGGCGTCCACGCGCACGGCCGGGTAGACCACGCCCTCGGCGAGCCGGTCGCGGAGCGCCTGCGGAGCGAGGTCGACCACCTCGATCTGGTCGGCGCGGCGCAGCACGGCGTCCGGGATGGTCTCGCGCTGCTGCACGCCGGTGATCTGCTCGACCACGTCGTTCAGCGATTCGATGTGCTGGATGTTGACCGTCGACATCACGTCGATGCCGGCGGCGAGCATCTGCTCGACGTCCTCCCAGCGCTTGGCATTGCTGTGTGATCCGTCGTCGGGGCCCGGCGCGTTGGTGTGGGCGAGCTCGTCCACGAGCGCGAGCTGCGGCGCCCGGGCGAGAACGGCGTCGAGGTCCAGCTCGGTGAGCTCCACTCCGCGGTGCTCGACCGTGCGGCGCGGGACGACCTCCAAACCCTCCAGCATGGCGGCGGTGGCGGCGCGGCCATGGGTCTCCACGACCGCGACCACCACGTCCTTGCCCAGGGCCTTCAGCCGCTTGCCCTCCTCGAGCATCGCGTAGGTCTTGCCGACGCCGGGCGCCGCGCCGAGCATGACCCGGAGGTGGCCACGCGCCATCGCCTCTCGATCCTTCTCTCGATGTCGGCCGGTCAGCGGCCGAGCTGCTGCTAGTTGTCGGGGCTGACGCCGACCTCCGCCGACCGTCCGCGGGCCCCTGCGTCCCGCCGCTCGCCGCGGACGGCGAGTGCCGCGGCGCCGAGGATTCCCGCGTTGTTGCGGTGCACCGCCGGGACGATCTCTGTGTTGAGCTCCAGGAGCGGCAGGAACTCCTCGTAGTTCTTGGAGACGCCGCCTCCGACGATGAAGAGGTCGGGTGTGAACAGGAACTCCAGGGTGGAGTAGTACTTCTGGAGGCGCTTCGCCCATTTCTCCCAGGAGAGGTCCTCGCGCTCCTTCGCCGAGTAGGCGGCCCGCGACTCGGCGTCGTAGCCGTCGATCTCCAGATGCCCGAGCTCCGCGTTCGGGATCAGCACGCCGTCGTAGATGAGCGCCGAGCCGATGCCGGTGCCGAGCGTGGTCATCATGACCAGGCCGTCCTTGCCCTTCGCCGCGCCGAACCGGGTCTCGGCGTAGCCCGCGGCGTCAGCGTCGTTCACGAAGTGGATGTTGCGGCCGAGCGCCTTCTCGAACAGCTCCTCGGCGTGCAGCCCGATCCACTTCTTGGACACGTTGGCGGCCGAGAGGGTGACGCCGTGGCTGACGATCGCGGGGAAGCACACGCCGACCGGCGCGTCCGGCTCCTCGGAGGCCAGCCGCTTCACGATCTCGGAGGTGGTCTCGATGATGTCGTCCGGCTTGCCGCCCTCGGGGGTGGGGAGCTTGATGCGGTCGCTGACCAGCTCGCCGCTGTCGAGGTCGACCAGCGCCCCCTTGATGCCCGTTCCGCCGACGTCGATCCCGATTGCGTGGTTCTGCGCGCTCATGCTGTCGAATCTACCCCGCGGCGGCGGCCCGCCGCAGCGCGCCGCTCACGGCAGCGTCAGGATCTCCGCGCCGCGCTCGGTGACCACGAGGGTGTGCTCGAACTGCGCCGTGATGCTGCGGTCGCGTGTGACGACCGTCCAGTCGTCCGCCCACATGTCCCAGTCGCTCGTGCCGAGCGTGAGCATCGGCTCGATGGTGAAGACCATCCCGACCTCCATCACGTCGTCGAACGCGGGGGCGGCGTCGTAGTGCGGGATGATCAGGCCGGAGTGGAAGGCGGCGCCGACGCCGTGCCCGGTGAAGTCGCGCACCACGCCGTAGCCGAAGCGCTTGGCGTACGACTCGATGGCACGGCCGATCACGTTGACCTCGCGGCCTGGGGCGACCGCCTTGATGCCGCGGTTCAGCGCCTCCCTGGTCCGCTCGACCAGGAGGGTGACCTCCTGCGACGCCGTGCCGACGATGAACGTCTGGTTGCTGTCGCCGTGGAAGCCGTTCTTGTAGGCGGTGATGTCGATGTTGACGATGTCGCCGTCGGCGAGCACCGTGTCGTCCGGGATGCCGTGGCAGACCACCTCGTTGACCGAGCTGCAGATGGACTTGGGGTAGCCGCGGTAGCCGAGCGTCGACGGGTAGGCGTCGTGCTCGATCAGGAACTCGTGGCCGATCGCGTCCAGCTCCTCGGTGGTGATGCCGGGACGCACCGCCTGGCCGACCCGTTCGATGGCCCGCGCGGCGATCCGTCCGGACTCCCGGATCAGCTCGATCTCCGCCGGGGAGTAGACGTCGCCGCGGTCCGAGAGGGTGGGACCCGGCTTGCCGACGTACTCCGGCCGCGGGATGCGCGACGGGACGGAGCGCATCGCGGTGACACGTCCCGGGACCAGGTGACCGGCGGAATCCTTGGGCATAGGATCAAGCTTATGACCGGCGAGAACGACTACGGGATCCAGCAGGATGCCGAGCACAAGTACTGGTACAACATGAAGACCGGCCAGGTCGAGCAGGGTTTCCTCTCGCCCGCCCCCGACCGCGTCGGCCCGTTCGACACCCGCGTGGAGGCCGAGCACGCGCTCGAGAAGCTCCGCGAGAACAGCGCCAAGTGGGCCGAGGAGGACGCCGAAGAGGGTCGCTAGCACCCGCCGAGTACGCGGATTGTCTGCGTACTCGGCCGGTTACGGCTGATTATTCGCGTACTCGCGGGTTCTAGAAGCTGTGCTCCGGCCCGGGGAAGACGCCGCCCTGCACCTCCGACTTGTAGGTGCGCGCTGCTTCCGACAGTGCGCCCTTCAGGTCCGCGTACTGCTTCACGAAGCGCGGGATGCGGCCCGTCGTGAAGCCGGCCCAGTCCGTCCACACCAGCAGCTGGCCGTCCACGTGCGGGCCCGCGCCGACACCGATCGTCGGGATGCGCAGCTCTTGGGTGACCCGTCGGGCAACGTCCGCCGGCACCATCTCCATCACGACGGCGAACGCACCGGCCTCCTGGACCGCCTGGGCGTCGGCGAGGAGCTGCTCGGCGCCTGCGCCGCGGCCCTGCACGATGTGGCCGCCCAGGCCGTGCTCGCTCTGCGGGGTGAAACCGATGTGCGCCATCACCGGGATCCCGGCGTCGACGATGCGGCGGATCTGCTTGGCGCTGCGCTGCCCGCCCTCCAGCTTGACCGCGTGCGCCCCGGTCTCTTTCATGAACCGCACGGCGGTGTGCAGCGCGTCTTGCGGGCCCGTCTCGTAAGAGCCGAACGGCATGTCGGCGACGACGAACGCGCGCTTGACCGCCTTCGCGACCGCGCGGGTCAGCGGGATCAGGTCGTCCACGGTGACAGGAAGCGTCGTGTCGTAGCCGAGGACGTTGTTGCCGGCCGAGTCGCCGACCAGCAGGAAGTCGATGCCCGCCTCGTCGAAGATCTGGGCGGTCAGCATGTCGTAGCTGGTCAGCCCGGTGAACGGTTCGCCCGCCTCCTTCGCCGACTGGAAGTGGCGGGTCCGCACCCGCTTCAGCGACTCCATCGACGGGGTGGACGGGTGGACGGAGGGCACCGGTGACTGGTCGCTCATGCGCCTCAGTCTAGTGACGCGGCCGCGGCGGTCATCGGGCGGGTTTCCGCCCGCGGAGCCACTAGTCTGGAATGGCCGACGAAAGGGGCAGGATGGACAAGCAGCGCGACTTCGTTCTTCGCACCATCGAGGAGCGCGGCGTCAAGTTCGTGAGGCTGTGGTTCACCGACGTGGTCGGCACGCTCAAATCCGTGGCGATCGCGCCGGCCGAAGTGGAGGGCGCGTTCACCGAGGGCCTCGGCTTCGACGGCTCCGCCATCGAGGGTCTGACCCGCGCGTTCGAGTCCGACCTGCTGGCGCACCCCGACCCCACCACGTTCCAGATCCTGCCGTGGCGTGGGGAGATCGACCCGACCGCCCGCATGTTCTGCGACATCACGACGCCCGACGGCCAGCCGTCGGTGTCCGACCCGCGCAACGTGCTCAAGCGCACGCTGGAGAAGGCGGCCGACCGCGGTTTCACCTTCTACACGCACCCGGAGATCGAGTTCTACCTGCTCAAGTCCTCGACGTTCGGCGACGAGGGCCCGGAGCCCGTGGACTCGGCCGGCTACTTCGACAACGTCCCCGGCGGCACGGCGCACGACTTCCGCCGCCGCTCGGTGCGGATGCTGGAAGACCTCGGCATCTCGGTGGAGTTCAGCCACCACGAGGCCGGCCCCGGCCAGAACGAGATCGACCTCCGCTACGCCGACGCGCTGACCACCGCCGACAACATCATGACGTTCCGGACGGTCATCAAAGAGGTGGCGATCGAGCAGGGCGTCTACGCGACGTTCATGCCGAAGCCCCTCTCCGGCCACCCCGGCTCGGGCATGCACACCCACATGTCGCTGTTCGAGGGCGACACCAACGCGTTCTTCGAGGCGGGCGCGCAGTACCAGCTCTCGAAGACCGGGCGCCAGTTCATCGCCGGCCTGCTCAAGCACGCGCCAGAGATCACCGCCGTCACCAACCAATTCGTCAACTCCTACAAGCGGCTCTGGGGTGGCGATGAGGCCCCGAGCTTCGTCTGCTGGGGTCACAACAACCGCTCCGCGCTGGTGCGCGTCCCGCTCTACAAGCCGAACAAGGGCCAGAGCTCGCGCGTCGAGTACCGCGCCATCGACTCCGCAGCGAACCCCTACCTGGCCTTCTCGCTGATGCTGGCGGCCGGCCTCAAGGGCATCGAGGGCCAGTACGAGCTGCCGCCGGAGGCCGAGGACAACGTCTGGGCGCTGTCCGACGCCGAGCGGCGCGCGCTCGGCTACAGCCAGCTCCCCGCCAGCCTCGACCACGCCATCTCGCTGATGGAGGACTCCGAACTGGTCGCCGAGACGCTCGGCGAGTCGGTCTTCAACTACGTGCTGCTGAACAAGCGGCGCGAGTGGGCGGAGTACCGGGCGCAGGTGACGCCGTTCGAGCTGCGATCGAACCTCGAGATCCTCTGATCCGCACGTGACCCGCGAGCAGCTCTCCCTCACGACGCTGGCTCGCGCCGGTTTCGTGGGGCTCAGCTCGGTCCGCGGCGAGCTGGACGAGCTCGTCGAGCTGACCGGGTTCGACGTCGACGACCTCCTGCCCGCGCTGTCGGCGGCGGCCGACCCCGACACCGCGCTCGCCCTGGCCGTGCGGCTGCTACGGCACGCACCGGTGCAGACTGCGCGCTACGTGCCCTCGCGGAACGACGCGCGCCGGGTCTTCCGGGTGATCGGCGCGTCGGAGGGCGCCGCCGAGTTCTTCCTCCGGCAGCCCGCCGAGCTGAGCGCGCTCGACTACCCGATCACGGCGCTGCCGACCGCCGGCGAGCTGCGCGCCGACCTGCTCGACGCCGTAGGAGCGGTGGACGGCGTCGCCGCGATTGAGGACGACGCCGCCCGGATCGCCCTCCGGGTGCGCTACCGTCGCCGGCTGGTGCAGATCGCGAGCTTCGACCTCGAGCAGGATGACCCGGTCGCCGGGCTCGGCGCCGTCGCCGCGGCGTTGTCCGACCTGGCCGCCGCCGCGCTGGAGGCCTCGCTGGCGGTGGCCCGTCGGCAGACGATCGGCACCGGGCCGGGACGCTTCCCCGAGGCCGAGGTGCGCGCCACCCGCTTCGGTGTGATCGGCATGGGCAAGGCCGGCGCGCGCGAGCTCAACTATGTCAGCGACGTCGACGTCATCTACGTCACCGAGGGCGACGAGGAGGCCGGGCTCAGCTCCGGCCGGGCCGTGGACATCGCAACGCGGCTGGCGATGCTGACGCAGCGCGGCATCCACGAGCCCGCGATCGAGCCGGGCCTCTGGGAGGTCGACCCCAACCTGCGACCGGAGGGCAAGGACGGCGCGCTCGTGCGCACCCTGGAGTCGCACATCGCCTACTACGACCGCTGGGCGAAGGGCTGGGAGTTCCAGGCGCTGCTGAAGGCGCGCCCGCTCGCCGGTGACCTCGAACTGGGGGAGCGCTACGTCGCCGCGCTCGCGCCGAAGGTGTGGAGCAGCGCCTCCCGCGAGAACTTCGTGGAGTCGGTGCAGCGGATGCGCGAGCGCGTCACCGACAACATCCCGGACGACGAGACCCCCTACCAGCTCAAGCTCGGGCCGGGCGGCCTGCGCGACGTGGAGTTCACCGTGCAGCTCCTCCAGCTCGTCCACGGCCAGACCGACGAGCGGGTGCGCCAGCGCGACACGCTGTCCGCTCTCGCCGCGCTGGCGCAGCAGGGCTACATCGGCCGGGACGAGGCCGCTGCGTTCGCGCAGGACTACCGGACTCTGCGCCTGATGGAGCACCGCCTCCAGCTCCGCCACCTCAGCCGCACCCACCTGATGCCGCGCGACGAGGGCGACGTGCGCATCCTCGCCCGCGCCACCGGGCTCGCGCCGAGCGCCGAGCAGCTGCTGGTGCGCTGGAACGCGATCAAGCACCGCGTGCGCGGCCTCCACGAGCGGCTGTTCTACCGCCCGCTGCTCAGCGCCGTCGCCGCAATGCCCACCGACGACACCGGGCTGACCGGGGGAGCCGGGCTGACCAGCGAGCAGGCCGAGGCGCGCCTGGCCGCGATCGGCTTCCGCGACCCGCGCGGCGCCCTCGGCCACATCGCCGCGCTCACCGCCGGGGTCTCGCGACGGGCGACCATCCAGCGCCACCTGCTGCCCGTTCTGCTGCAGTGGTTCGCCGCCGGGGCGGACCCGGACTACGGCCTGCTGACCTTCCGCCGGCTCAGCGAGGACCTCGGCACGACGCACTGGTACCTGAAGATGCTGCGCGACTCCACCGGCGCCGCCGAGCGGCTCACCCGGGTGCTGTCCGGGTCGCGGTTCGCCGGCGAGCTGCTCGGCCGCATCCCGGAGTCCGTCGCGTGGCTGGAGTCGGAGGAGGAGCTGCGCCCGCGGTCGGCGGAGATGCTGCGCGAGGAGACCGCCGCGATCCTCGGCCGGCACCAGTCCGCGGCGACCGCGGCCGCGTCGCTGCGCGCCGTGCGCCGCCGCGAGGTGCTGCGCCTGGCCTTCTCGGCGATCCTCGGTTTCGCCACGATCGAGGAGCTGGCCCGCGGGTTGACCGCCGTCAACGAGAACGTGATCGAGGGCGTCCTGTCCGCGATCCGCGCCGAGCGGGGAGACGCGGCCGACCTGGAGTTCGCGATCATCGGCATGGGCCGCTTCGGCGGCCGCGAGCTCGGCTTCGGCTCCGACCTCGACGTGATGTACGTCTTCCGCCCGCTCGCCGCCGACCAGGACGTCGCGCACAAGGCCGCGCTGGCGATCGTCGCCGACCTCAACCGGCTGACCGAGGACAACCGCCTTCCGCTCGACCTCGACATCGGCCTGCGCCCGGAGGGGAAGAACGGCCCGCCGGTCCGCTCGCTGGACGCGTACCGCGCGTACTACAAGCGCTGGTCGCTCACGTGGGAGGCCCAGGCGCTGCTGCGCGCCCGCGGCGTCGCGGGCGACGAGGCACTGCTCGCCGACTTCGACGCGGTGGCCGACGAGGTCCGCTACCCGGCCGCGATCGCCGAGCAGGAGGTCCGCGAGGTCAAGCGCATCAAGGCCCGCGTGGAGAACGAGCGCCTGCCGCAGGGCGCGGACCCGGCCCGCCACCTGAAACTCGGCCGCGGCTCCCTGAGCGACGTGGAGTGGTTCGTGCAGCTCATCCAGCTCCAACACGCCGCGGCGATCCCGGCACTGCGCACGACGTCGACCCTGGATGCGCTCGCCGTCGCCGTCGATCACGACCTGGTGGCGGAGGACGATGCGGCCAAGCTCCGCGACGCGTGGCTGCTGGCCTCCCGGGCCCGCTCGGCGATGACGCTCTGGACCAACAAGACCGCCGACGTCCTCCCGGCCGACCGGGTCGCGTTGGAGGGCGTCGCCCGCCTCCTGGAGTACCCGCCGGGGTCGGCGAGCCGGCTGGAGGAGGACTACCTGGCGGTGACCCGCCGCGCGCGGGCGGTGTTCGAGCGCGCGTTCTACGGCGTGCCGCAACGGCCGGCGCCGACCGGGTGAATAGTAACGCTACGCGTTAATAACGTCTTGCGTTCATGAATGCGGCGCGTTACTGTTGACCATGCTCCAATCATTCGTCGACCGCGACGCCGAGGCAGTCTGGCTCGGTCTGCCGTCTCGGCGAATCCATCCCGATATCCACCGGATCGCCCGAAGGAAACTGGCGATGCTCAACGCGGCGGCAGTGCTCGAAGACTGCAGGGTGCCGCCAGGCAACAGACTCGAGAAGCTCCGGGGAGACCGGAGCGGCCGATACAGCATCCGCATCAACAACCAGTTCCGGATCTGCTTCACCTGGACGGACGGAGGTCCGGCGGATGTCGAGATCGTCGATTATCACTGAACACGAGACGCAAGGAGGTAGCACGATGACCGATGCGATCACCGATCCGATCACTCCCGGGGAGATCCTCGCCGAGGAGTTCATGGCGCCGCTCGGGCTCACGAAGTACGCGCTCGCGAAGGCCGTCCACGTCCCCGCGCAACGCATCGGGGACATCGTGAATGGAAAGCGTGCGATCACGCCGGACACGGCGCTCCGCTTCGCCCGGGCGTTCGGGACGACGGCCGAGTTCTGGCTCAACCTGCAGGCGCACCACGACATCGAGCTCGCCCTCGCCACGCACCGGGCCGAGTTCGACGAGATCGTGCCGCTGGCCGGCTGAGCACACGGACCGTCCCGGCCCGCGCGCCGCTTGCACCGCACGGGCCTGGACGGCTCGTCGTCACATCCCGGGCACAGGCGTCAGCTCATACACGTCGATGGTGCCGCCCATCGCGCGGTGCGGGTGGCCGGTGAGGAGGCCTTCCACTGAGTCCGCGTCGGCGGCCTCGATGAGGGAGTAGCCGCCGACGCTGCGGTCGGCGCCATCGGAGACGGCGGCCGTCGGCGCGCCGAAGTCGAGGAGGCCGGCGCCGACCTGCTGGGCCCAGGCGTTCCACGCGGCGTTCATCTGCTCGGCCTGCTCGGGCGTGGGCTCCGGCATCGAGGCCATCGCCTCGGGGTCGGCGCGGTAGAGGAGGAGGTAGCGGGCCATCGTCGGATTCCTTCCGTTCGCGCACGGGCCGGTGCGGCCCGGGCGCCACCGAATCTAGTGCTGCGCCGCCCGCGTGGGAACAGCGCGGGCGAGCTTTTCATCCGGACGATCACCAGCGGTTTCTGGGAGTTCATCGGGCGTCCGCTGACCACGGCGGATTTCGGTGGGACGATCGGGAGGCCCCCAGTACGCCCGACCCGTGCACCCGACCCGCGACGCCCCCGAAGCGCCGCGGAGCGCGTCCGAGCAGCCCCGCATCCTCGAGGAGACCCGACCATGACCCCGCCCCGCCAGCCCGACCCGGCTTTTCCGGACGGCGACCGCGGCGCCGCCGAGCCCGTCCGCCGGAACGTCGCGCACGCCCAGCGCAGCCGCTCCTCCGTGAGCAAGCGGATCCTGCTCTCTGTGGCCGGCGCGGTCGCTGCCGTCGCGGTCGCCGTCGGAGCGTTCGCCGCCTACTCGTACGTGGACCTGTCGAACGGCCTCCACCGCTCGAACATCACCCTCCCCGGCGCCGGCAAGAAGAAGGACGTCGCCGAGAGCAACATCCTCGTCATGGGACTCGACAGCAGGCTGGACGAGAACGGCAACGCGCTCCCGGCCGACGTCTACAACGCGCTGCACGCCGGAAACCAGGGCGACGGCGGCTACAACGCGAACGTGCTGATGCTGATCCACATCCCGGCCGGCGGCAAGAAGGCCGTGGGCATCTCGATCCCGCGCGACGACTACGCGCCGCTGTCCGGGAGCCCGGACGGCGTGTCCGACTCGAAGATCAAGGAGGCGTACGGCCTCGCCCTCGACCAGAAGCTGACGGAGCTGACGAAGGCCGGCGTCGCGCAGAGCGACGCCTACCAGCAGGCGCGAACGTTCGCGCGCCAGACGGAGATCCAGACGGTGTCGGACTTCTTGGGCGGCGTGCGGATCGACCACTTCATCGAAGTCACGATGGCCGCGTTCTACCAGGTGGCCCAGGCGGTCCAGCCGGTCACCGTCTGCATCGCCGAGGACACCAAGGACCCGTACTCCGGAGCCGACTTCAAGGCCGGCGTCCAGCAGCTCTCGGCCTCCCAAGCCGTGAGCTTCGTCCGCCAGCGCCGCGACGAGAACAACCCCGCCCTGAACTTCACCGATCTCGACCGCGAGCGCCGGCAGCAGGCGTTCATCGTCTCGCTCGCGACGAAGCTGAAGAAGGCCGACACTTTCGCCAACCCGGCGACGCTGGAGTCCCTGATCTCGGCGGCGAAGCAGAACATTGCCCTCGATTCGGGCTTCGACCTCCTCAGCTTCGCGTCGGAGGCGCAGCACCTGGCGGGAGGCAACATCACCTTCACGACGCTGCCGATCACCGGTTACGGCGTGAAGGACGGCAAGGACGTCAACCTCGTCGACCCGAACCAGATCCACGCGGTGGTGCAGCAGCTGCTGAACCCCGGCGCCGCGGCGGCGACGCCGACGGCGACGGCGACACCGGGAGCGACCGCTCCCACGCCCACGGCGACCGCGCCTGCGCCCTCCCCGTCCCCGACGGCCTCCAAGCCGGCCGGCCCGAACGGCACCTACACCGACCCGACGGCGCCGCTGCCGTCCGGGGGAGTGCCCTGCGTGAAGTGAGCTATTCGCCGAGCGCGTCGATGAGCGCGGCATAGAGCGCGCTGAAGCGGGCCCGATGGTCGTCGGTCTCGATCGGACTCAGCGGGAAGGTCACCTTCGTCCCGTAGGACCATTCCGCGGTCACGGTGAAGTCGCCGGGCCACGGGTCGAACAGGTCGCGCCGGAACGCCGAGTTCGCGTCCGAGATCGTCAGCTGGGCGAGCCCGGCGCGCGGCCGCGCGACGACGACGGTCTCGACATCGTACGGCTCGGCGCTGCGCCCCGCGGCGTCGGCGAACACGATGGTCTTGTCGGTGAACACGACGACTTTGCCGGAGAACACCCCGGCGTCGTCGATGCGCACGCCGGAGTCCAGATGCTCGATCGGCCGCAGCCCGACCGCGAGAGCGATGCCGCTGACGAAGTGCCCGAACCACTCGGCCCGGTCATCGCTGCGGATGCGCATCCAGGCCGGCGAGGAGAGCCTCATCCCGACCTCCTCGAGCACCTCGTTCAGGTTCCTGTCGGCCATACGACTCCCTCCGTCACCTGCTCCATCGCGGGCACAGGGACAACCGTAGCCGCGCGAGGGCGGTAACGCATCGTGGACGCGGGAAGGGCCGCACCCCGAGGGGATGCGGCCCTTCCACGACCAGCCGAGGCTCAGACCCCGTAGTACAGCTCGTACTCGAACGGGTGCGGGCGCTGCGCGAGGGGCTTGATCTCCTTCTCGCGCTTGTACTCGATCCAGGTCTCGATGAGCTCCGGGGTGAACACGCCGCCTGCGGTGAGGAAGTCGTGGTCGGCCTCGAGCGCGTCGAGGGCCTCGCCCAGCGACGCCGGGACCTGCGGGATGTTCCGGGCCTCCTCGGGCGGGAGCTCGTAGAGGTCCTTGTCGACCGGCTCGTGCGGCTCGATGCGGTTCTTGATGCCGTCGAGGCCCGCCATCAGCTGGGCGGCGAACGCGAGGTACGGGTTGCCCGAGGCGTCCGGCGCGCGGAACTCGATGCGCTTGGCCTTCGGGTTGGTGCCCGTGATCGGGATGCGGATGGACGCCGAGCGGTTGCCGGCCGAGTAGACCAGGTTGACCGGGGCCTCGAAGCCGGGGACCAGGCGGTGGAACGAGTTCACCGTCGGGTTCGTGAAGGCCAGCACCGCCGGGGCGTGCTTGAGGAGGCCGCCGATGTACCAGCGGGCGATGTCGGACAGGCCGCCGTAGCCGGCCTCGTCGTAGAACAGCGGCTTGCCGTCGTTCCACAGCGACTGGTGGGTGTGCATGCCCGAGCCGTTGTCGCCGAAGAGCGGCTTCGGCATGAACGTCGCGGTCTTGCCCCACTGCTCGGCCGTGTTCTTGACGATGTACTTGAACTTCAGGATGTCGTCCGCCGCGTGCACCATCGTGTCGAAGCGGTAGTTGATCTCGGCCTGGCCGCCGGTGCCCACCTCGTGGTGCGCGCGCTCCAGGATGAGGCCGGCGTCGATCAGCTTCAGCGAGATGTCGTCGCGCAGGTCGGCCTGCTTGTCGACCGGGCTCACCGGGAAGTAGCCGCCCTTGTACGGAGTCTTGTTGCCGAGGTTGCCGCCCTCTTCGACGCGGCCGGAGTTCCAGGCGCCCTCCTCGGAGTCCACGGCGTAGAAGCTGGAGTTCTGCTTCACCTCGTAGCGGACGTCGTCGAAGATGTAGAACTCGGCCTCTGGTGCGAAGAACGCCGTGTCCGCGATGCCCGTCGAGGCGAGGTACTTCTCCGCCTTCTTGGCGACCTGACGAGGGTCCTTCGCGTAGATCTCGCCGTTGCGGGGGTTGTAGATGTCGAAGACCATGATCAGCGTGCGCTCGGCGCGGAACGGATCGATGTAGGCGGTCGACACATCCGGGATGAGCTGCATGTCCGACTCGTGGATCGACGCGAAGCCGCGGATCGAGGAACCGTCGAACAGCTGGCCGACGGAGAAGAACTCCTCGTCGACGGTCGCTGCGGGGATGTTGAAGTGCTGCTGCACACCGGGCAGATCGGTGAAGCGGATATCAAGGAACTTGACGTCGGTGTCCTTGATGTACTTGAGCACCTCGGAAGAATCACGGAACATACGGAGGACTCCCAATGGCTGGCGGTGATGGACTGCGCGTGCAGCCCAAGCTACACGGTAGGGGGAGGCCGTTTCCCTCCGGTGACGCAAATGTTTCCGGCATGTTACGCCGTCCGCTGCCTGCACGGGCGGCCCGCGGGGAGCGGTCAGGCCCGACCGGTAAACTCGGAGGGTGCCGCAGAACACCCCTCCGTCCCGTTTCGGCGACCTCGCCCCCAGCCGTTACCCGGGCGAGCGACTCGGCCTCCCGGAGGCAGGCCCGCGGTCGGTCGGGCGGCTCGGCCGCCGCCTCGGCGCGATCGTGGTGGACTGGGCGCTCGCGTCGCTGATCTCCCTGGCGTTCTTCCACTACGACTCGTGGGCGAACATCGGCATCTTCGCGCTGATGCAGGTGGTGTTCATCCCGACGATCGGCGGCAGCATCGGGCACCGGATCTTCGGGATGCGGGTGGTCGCGCTCGCCGGCGGCTGGGTCGGCGTATGGCGGCCAGTGGTCCGCACGGTGCTGCTGTGCATCGTGATCCCGGCGCTGGTGTGGGACTCGGACCAGCGCGGGTTCCACGACAAGGTCGCCGGGACCGTCCTCATCCGCGCCTAGTCAGGGCGCTCGTCCTGCGCGCCAGCGCTGCGTGCCGTGCGCGGGCGCACTCGTCGCAGGCGCGCCTTCCACGCAGGCGCCACAAAGCGCCGACGACGTCAGCGGAAGTCGATCAGCGCGCCCGCTGCGCGCGCACCTTCATCGGGTCGACGCCCTTGGGGATCGGCATCGCGTTCTCGAGCGACGCGAGGCGGTTGCTGATCGCGATGACCTCCGCCTTGGTGAGGGTCGGCTTGATCTTGGCCAGGGTGCGCGGGACCTTGTGCAGCGGCACGGAGTCGGAGTCCGGACCCACGGAGATGACCGTGACGGGCACGTTCGGCAGCACGCGGTTGATCTTGCGGCGCTCCTCGTCGACCATCCGCTGGGTGCGGGTCTTGGGGCCTTCGCTGATCAGCACGACGCCGCCGCGGCCCGTGGCACGGTAGACCGCGTCCTGGGTCTTGCCGTTGACGGCGATCGGCATCTCCGAGCCGCGCCAGCTGCGCTTGAGCGAGCTGCGCAGCACCGCGCCGACCGCGCCCGGCTGGCCTTCGATCTGGGAGTAGGCGGCCCGCTCGGCGCGACGGCCGAGGATGATGAGGCCCAGCAGCACGCCGGCGAGGACGCCCGCGACGATCCAGAGGACCATCGTGAAGACGTTGCCGCCCGACAGGAACACTGCCACCGCGATGCCCGCGAGGATCGGCAGCACGACTCCGCCCACGATGTAGAGCAGCGCGCGGTCGTCGTAGCGGCGGGTCATCTGCAAGACCTGCCACATCTGCTTCAGCCGACCGGGCTCCTTGGTGGACTTGTCCTTACGTGCCATAGAGACAAGGATACCGGCTCGACCGGCCCCCGGATGACCTGTTCACGGCAGGCGTAGCGCCGATCGGGAGGCCGCGCTCAGACGGTCGCGCGGCCTCCCGGATCGGCGTGCGGGGAGGCGTCAGGAGACGGCCTGGGCGAAGCCCGCTGACGCGTCGGCGAGGTGCTGGAGCTCGGCCGGGACCTCGCGTCCCTTGGCCGCCATCGACTGCGCCCACAGTCGTCCCGCGCGGTACGACGAGCGAACCAGCGGGCCGGACAGCACGCCGAGGAACCCGATCTCCTCGGCCTCCTGCTTGAGCTCGACGAACTCGTCCGGGTGCACCCAGCGTGCGACCGGGAGGTGGCGCGGGCTCGGCCGCAGGTACTGCGTGATCGTGATGATGTCGGTGCCGGCGTCGTGCAGGTCGCGCAGGGCCTGGCTGATCTCCTCGCGCTCCTCGCCCATCCCGAGGATGAGGTTGGACTTGGTGATCAGCCCGGCGTGGCGGCCCTGCGTGATCACGTCGAGCGAGCGCTCGTAGCGGAACGCCGGACGGATGCGCTTGAAGATGCGCGGGACCGTCTCGACGTTGTGGGCGAACACCTCCGGGCGCGCTGAGAAGACCTCGCCCAGGTACTCCGGGTTGCCCGAGAAGTCCGGCACCAGGATCTCGACGCCCGTGCCGGGGCTCTGCCGGTGGATCTCGCGGATCGTCTCCGCGTACAGCCAGGAGCCCTCGTCGGGGAGGTCGTCCCGCGCGACGCCGGTCACCGTGGAGTATCGCAGGCCCATCTTCGCGACCGACTCGCCGACGCGACGGGGCTCGTCCCTGTCGAACTCGGCGGGCTTGCCGGTATCGATCTGGCAGAAGTCGCAGCGCCGGGTGCACTGCGAGCCGCCGATCAGGAAGGTCGCCTCGCGGTCCTCCCAGCACTCGTAGATGTTCGGGCAGCCGGCCTCCTGGCAGACCGTGTGCAGCTCCTCGGACTTCACGAGGTTCTGGAGCTGGCGGTACTCGGGGCCCATCTTCGCCTTGGTCTTGATCCAGGCGGGCTTGCGCTCGATCGGGGTCTGCGCGTTGCGGACCTCGAGGCGGAGCATGCGGCGGCCCTGGGGAGCGGTGGCATGGTGTCCGGCGGCCTGGGGAGCGGCGGCCTGGGGTCCGGTGGGGGCGGGACCGGTGGCCTGGGGACCGGTGGCCTGGGGGCCGGTGGTCGGGGTCTCGGTGGTCCGGGCGTCGGCGGTCATGCGGCGACCTCCGTCGCGGTCGTGGCGGTGGCTGCGCGTGCGGCGGCGACCGGGCTGGTGGCGGGGTCGACGAGGGCCCGGTCGAGCGCGGCCTGGATGAGCGGAGCGACGTCCTGGGGCGTGACGGTGCGGCCGAGGACGCGGGAGATCGTGGTCACGCCCGCGTCGCGGATGCCGCACGCGACGATCTTCTCGTAGGGGTCCAGGCTGTTGGAGCAGTTCAGCGCGAAGCCGTGCATGGTGACGCCCTCGGCGACGCGGATGCCGATGGCGGCGATCTTCTCGTCCGCCGGGCTCCCGTCCGGCGTCGTGCCGTAGCCGGGCAGCCACACGCCGGAGCGGCCCTCCACGCGCTCTCCCGGGACGCCGAGCTCGGCCAGCACCTCGATGAGCACGCCTTCGAGCCAGCGCACGTAGCCCACCACGTCGATCGGCTCCGCCAGCCGGAGGATGGGGTAACCCACGAGTTGCCCCGGTCCGTGCCAGGTGATCTTGCCACCGCGGTCGACGTCGATCACGGGGGTGCCGTCGGCGGGGCGTTCGTCGGGGGAGGTGCGCTTGCCCGCGGTGAAGACCGGGGCGTGCTCGAGCAGGAGGACCGTGTCGGGCGCGCGCCGTGCCGTCACGTCGGCGTGCGTGGCGCGCTGACGGGCGAGGCCGTCGTCGTACGGGACGTGCTGCCCGTCGAGCCCGGAGACATCGAAGATCGTCATAGAGGCATCCTAAATGGACTGAGTACAGAAAATGTCCATCAGCGGCGGACACGGCCGAATTCCTGCACAGGGACCAAGTGAGAATGCGTTGTCCACGGATCTGCCGAAGGCGACGCCTGGGCGGCTGGGCGTGGCGTCTACTGGGGGCATGGTGCGGAGGCGGAGACCGGGGGATGCGGAAAGGTGCGCGGCAGGGATCGTGGCGGCGGAAGGGTGGATGGTGGTGGAATGGCGGGCGCGCCGGGAGGAGACGAGCGGGGACGACCTCGGGGTCGCGGGGAATCGGTCGAGGGCGCCGACCGGCGGGCCGGACGAGGCGTCGGTCGTCGTCGCGGGCGGTGAGTTGCCAGGGCAGGCGGTGCTCACGGTGAGGAGTCCGGTGCCCGTGAGCACTGCAGGTACGCGGAGGAGATCTCAGCCCGACACGGCGGCAGGAGCGCGGAGGGAGGCTCAGCCTGACGCGGGGGAGGTCCGGCATGCGTCGCGCGACGCAGCGGCGGGCGCGCGGAGCGGCGCTCAGCCGGACGCGCGGCAGGCGCGAAGGGCGGGACGTGGCGCGGCGGCCGACGGCGAGATGGCGTGGGACGGCGAGATGGCGTGGGACGGCGTTGCGTCGTCGCACCTCCCGCGGTCGCTGTCTCCGCCGAGCGGCCGTCGGGGCCGCCGGGGCGACGTGGTGGTCCGGCTGCGCGAGCATCCGCCGGGTGGGACACTCCACGACGTACTCGCCGCCGGCCACGGGCTGACCGCGGGCGAGGCGGTCACGGTGCTCGCAGCTGTGGCGCGCGGCCTCTCGGAATTGCACAGGGCGGGCTTCGGCGGGGTCGGGCTCGAGCTGCGGGACGTCGGCCTCCGGGAGGACGGGTGCCCGGTCCTGACAGACATCGACCGGCTGCGGGAACTCGACCAGCGGACGATGGGCGAGGACGTCGCCGGGTTCGCGGCGCTGGCGGCCACGCTGTGCGGCGCGGTGAGCCAGGACGGCGGCGGGGCCGTTCTCGCCGCGGCCACCGACCGGCGGCACCGGAGCTGGGAGGACGTGGTGGCGGGAGTGCTGCGGGCTGCCGACCCCACGGCAGTGCGTCCGCTAGGTCCGGTGGGCCCGGTCGGTCCAGTGGGTCGGGCGGGTCCGGTGAATCATGTGGGAAGCGGCGGTGCCGGCATCTCCGATCCAATGGTGCGGGGCGACCCGGCGGCGGACGCCGGCCGCGTTGTCGATCGGGGCTGGCGACATGGCGCGCGCGGAGGGCTGCACGACCTCCTCGGCGTGCTGGAGCGGGCGCTCGACGTGTTGGGCGATCGTCCTATCGCGCGTGGCGTGGCTGTGGCGCGGGAGTGGATCGCGGCGCGGCCGAAAGTCGTCGCTGTCGCGTGCTCGCCGTTGGTGGCCGTCGTCGTGCTGTTGGTGTTCGTGCCCGGTCAGGAGGGGCCGAGCTGACGGTGGATCGTCCAGCATCCACGGGAGTCGTGACGGCGCGAGGAGCGAGACCGCTCAGCGAGCGAAGCCGCGCCGGAGTGATCCGGCAGGTCGGTGCACGTCGGGGAAACGCGGAACGGCCCGGCTCCTCGCAGGAGCCGGGCCGTTCCGTCAGGTGGTTCAGATGCCGAGGTTTGCCTCGAACGCGCCACCCTCGAGGCGGTTCTTCACCGCGACGAGGAAGCGGGCCGCGTCGGCGCCGTCGACGATCCGGTGGTCGTACGACAGGGCGAGGTACACCGTGGAGCGGATCGCGATGGAGTCCGTGCCGTCGGCCGTGATCACGACCGGCTTCTTGGTGACGATGCCCGTGCCCAGGATCGCGACCTGGGGGAGGAACACGACCGGGGTGTCGAACAGCGCGCCGCGCGAACCCGTGTTGGTCAGCGTGAACGTGCCGCCGGCGAGCTCGTCCGGCTTCAGGCGGTTGTCGCGGGTGCGCTCGGCGAGGTCCGCGATCTCGCGGGCGAGGCCGGCGATGTCGAGGTCAGAGGCGTTGCGGATGACCGGGGTCAGCAGGCCGCGCTCGGTGTCGACCGCGATCGACATGTTCTCGTGGTCCGGGTAGACGATGCTGTCGCCGTCGACCGTGGCGTTGATGACCGGGTAGGCCTTCAGCGCCTCGGCGGCCGCGAGGGCGAAGAACGGCAGGAAGGAGAGCTTGGTGCCGGTCTTGGCCTGGAAGTCGGCCTTCACGCGGTCGCGCAGCGCTGCGACCTTGGTCACGTCGACCTCGACCACGGTGGTGAGCTGAGCCGTCGACTGCATCGAGACGACGGCGCGCTCGGCGACGACCTTGCGCAGGCGGGACATCTGCTGCGTCGTGCCGCGGAGCGGGGAGACCTCGACCACGGGAGCGGCGGCGGCCGGAGCCGAGGCGGCAGCGGCCGGAGCGGCGGCCGCCAGGATGTCCTCCTTGCGGATGCGTCCACCGACGCCGGTGCCGGTCACGTTCGCCAGGTCGACGCCGTGCTCGTTGGCGAGCTTGCGGACGATCGGGGTCACGTAGCCGGAGGTGCCGGCGTGCGCGCCCGACGTGGCGGGAGCCTCTGCGGCGGGAGCGGGAGCGGCGGCCGGAGCCGCGGCCGGAGCGGCGGCCGGGGCCGGAGCCGCGGCCGGGGCCGGAGCCGGAGCGGCGGCCGGGGCCGGCTCTGCAGCCGGGGCGGGAGCGGCGGCAGGCGCCTCCTGAACGGGCGCGGCCGGAGCGGCCTCCGCGGCGGGGGCCGGAGCCTCCTGAGCCGGAGCGGCCTCAGCAGCCGGAGCAGCAGCCTCAGCCGGCGCAGCCTCAGCCGGCGCGGCGGCCGGAGCCTCGCCCGCACCGGAGCCGTCGCCGATCGTCACGAGCGCAGTGCCCACCTCGACCGTCTCGTCCTCCTGCACCAGGATCGCCTCGATGACGCCCGCGACGGGCGAGGGGATCTCGGTGTCGACCTTGTCGGTCGAGACTTCGAGCAAGGGCTCGTCCACCTCGACACGGTCGCCAACGTTCTTCAGCCAGCGGGTGACCGTGCCTTCCGTGACACTCTCGCCGAGTGCCGGGAGGCTGACGGATTCGCTCATGAGCTTCTCTCCTTCAAAACCTGATCGTTCAGTAGCTTATTGCAGCCGCTCGCGCGGCGGACGCCTTAGAGGGTGTGCAGCGGCTTGCCCGCGAGGTACAGGAACGCCTCGCCCAGGGACTCGTTCTGCGTCGGGTGCGCGTGCACGAACGGAGCGATATCCTCCGGGTACGCCTCCCAGTTCACCGCGAGCTGCGCCTCGCCGATGAGCTCGCCGACCCGCGCTCCGATCATGTGCACGCCGACGACCGGGCCGTCGTTGACGCGGACGACCTTGACGGTGCCGCTCGTGCCGATGATCTCGCTCTTGCCGTTGCCGGCCAGGCTGTAGTCGTAGCTCGTGATCGCGTCGGCGCCGTACTGCTCCGCCGCCTTGGCCTCGCTGAGGCCGATCGAGGCGACCTCGGGGTCGCAGTAGGTGACCTTCGGGATGTTGACGTCGGGGACGACGATCGGGTTGAGGCCCGCGATCTCCTCGGCCACGAAGATGCCCTGCTGGAAGCCGCGGTGCGCCAGCTGCAGGCCGGGGACGATGTCGCCGACGGCGTAGACACCCGGGATGTTGGTGTGCAGGCGCTCGTCGGTGATGACGAAGCCGCGGTCGAGCGTGACGCCGACCTCGTCGTAGCCCATGCCGGCCGTGAGCGGGCCGCGGCCGACCGCGACGAGCAGCAGCTCGGCCTCGACCGTGCTGCCGTCCTCGAGCGAGACGACGACGCCGTTCTCGTTCTGGGTGACGCCGGAGAACCGGACGCCGAGGCGGTAGTCGATGCCGCGGCGGCGGAAGGCGCGCTCCAGGCCCTTGCTGAGGGTCTCGTCCTCGTTGGGGACCAGGTGCGGGAGGGCCTCGATGATGGTGACGTCGGCGCCGAAGGACTTCCAGACGCTGGCGAACTCGACGCCGATGACGCCGCCGCCGAGGACGGCGACCTTCTTGGGCACGTAGTCGAGCTCGAGGGCCTGCTCGCTGGTGATGACGCGGCCGCCGATCTCGAGGCCGGGGAGGCTGCGCGAGTAGGAGCCGGTGGCGAGGACGATGTTCTTGCCGGTGATGGTGTCGTCGCCGACCTGCACCGTCGTCGGGGAGGTCAGCTTGCCCTCGCCCTCGATGACGGTGATGCCGCGGGCCTTGACCAGGCCCTGCAGACCCTTGTACTTCTTGGCGACGATGCTCTGGCGGTACTCGGTCACGCCGTTGATGTCGACGCCCTGGAGCTGGGTGATGATGCCGTACTTGGCGGACTCGCGCGAGTAGTCCGCGACCTCGGCCGCGTGCAGCAGCGCCTTGGTCGGGATACAGCCGCGGTGCAGGCAGGTGCCGCCGACCTTGTCCTTCTCGATCATGCCGACGGTGAAACCGAGCTCGGCCGCACGCAGCGCTGCTGCGTAGCCTCCGCTCCCACCGCCGAGCACCACAATGTCAAAGTTCTGCTCAGACACCCAGCTACTCCTCGCGCATCAGGATTCGTGACACGATCCTGCCCCGGGGGATGACGTGGGGCAGGCGTTGCATGGGCAGGATTTTCCTGCCCATACGACCCTACTACCTCTGGGAAAAGTCCTCGGCCAAACGGATGAGCGCACGTACGCTGACGGCGGACGGGCCCTTGCCGGTGAAGCCGTAGGGAGCCGACGGGCCCTTGGCCGGGCCTGCGATGTCGAGGTGCGCCCACGGGATGCGCGGCGCGTCGTCCTCGTCGCCGGTGCGGCCGATGAACTCCTGGAGGAAGACGCCGGCCAGCAGCATCCCGCCCGCGGTGACGCCCGGGTTGGCGTTGGCGATGTCGGCGACGTCGGAGTTGATGGTGGCGCGCAGCTCGCTCGCGAGCGGCATCGGCCAGAGCAGCTCGCCGGAGGCCTTGGCGGCGGCGAGCACGTCGCCGACCAGGTCGTCGGAGCCCATGACCGCGGCGTAGCGGGTGCCGAGCGCGACCATCGCGGCGCCGGTCAGGGTGGCGACGTCCACGATGGCGTCGGGGTGCTCCTCGCCGGCGACGACCAGTCCGTCCGCGAGCACGAGCCGGCCCTCCGCGTCGGTGTTGAGCACCTCCACGGTGCGGCCGCCGCGCATGCGCAGCACGTCGTTGGGGCGGATGGCGGAGCCGGACGGCATGTTCTCGGCGAGGCACAGCCACGCCGTCACGCGCACCGGGAGGGCGAGACGGGCGGCGGCGAGGGCGACGGCGAGCACCGTGGCCGCGCCGGTCATGTCGTACTTCATCCCGACCATCCCGGAGGCCGGCTTGAGCGAGAGGCCGCCCGAGTCGAAGGTGATGCCCTTGCCGACCAGTGCCAGGTGCTTCGCCGCGCCGGCGGGCGCGTAGTCGACCTTCACCAGCCGCGGCGGGCGGACCGAGCCCTGCCCGACGCCGAGGATGCCGCCGAAGCCCTCCGACTCGAGCCGGCGCTCGTCCCACACCTCGACCGTGACCGGCAGCCCCTCGACGGCCTCCTCGACCCGGGAGACGAACGACGCCGGGTAGAGGTCGATCGGGGGAGTGTTGACCAGGTCCTTCACCAGTGCGGCGGCGCCAGAGACGGCGGCGGCGCGCGCGACGAGCGCAGCGCCCTCGGCCGACTCCCCGACGACCTCGATGGTCTCGACCGGGGTCTTGACACCCGCGCGGCTCGCGGAGCGGTAGTCGGTGAACGCGTACGCGCCGAGCGCCGCGCCCTCCAGAACCGCGCCGAGCCGGGCGTCGTCCTCGGCGGGCAGGTCGAGCGCGACGTGGCCGACGCCGGCGAGCTGGCGGATAGCGGTGCCCGCTGCGTAGCGCAGCGCGTCCTCGTCCACCTGCTCCGGGAGGCCCACCACGGCGAGCCCCGGACCGCCTGCCGCGCCGGGGAGGCGCACCAGCTCGTCCTTGCCGCCGCCGAAGCCGACCGCCGCGAGCCCGTCGCCCAGACCCTCCGGCGCCGAGGCCGACAGCACGGCGACGCCGTCGGCGCCGGAGCGCGCGGCGAGCACGAGGACGTCGGCGGAGGACGAGGGGGCGGGTGAGAGGCTGAGGGCGGGAGGCGTCATGTCTCGACCCTAACCGCTGAACGGCGCGCGACGGCGGAGGCCGCATGTTCGCTGTGGGCGTGCTGCGAGCGGGCCTGCGCGCCACGACCGACTCCGGTCGGCGGCCTAGAGTTGATGTATGCGAGACCCCGGCGAACTGTACGAGCTCAACCCGGCACTGGTGGTGCCGGAGGGCCTGCCGCTGATCGCGGGGCTCACCGGGTTCGCCGACGCCGGCTCGGGCGTCAGCCAGCTCGGCACCTACCTGCTGGGCACGCTCGACAGCGAGGTCGTCGCGACCTTCGACGCCGACATCCTGCTCGACTACCGCGCTCGCCGGCCGATCATCTACTTCGACCAGGACCACCTGGCCGACTACCAGCCGTCCACGCTGAAGCTGCACCTGGTCTACGACGAGCTGCGTCAGCCGTTCCTCTTCCTCTCCGGGTTCGAGCCCGACTTCCGCTGGGAGGCGTTCACGGAGGCCGTGCTCGGGCTCATCGAGCGCTACAAGGTCAAGAGCGTCACCTGGGTGCACTCCATCCCGATGCCGGTGCCGCACACCCGGCCCATCGGGGTCACGGTCAGTGGCAACCGTGCCGACCTGATCGACGCGATGTCGATCTGGAAGCCGCAGACGCAGGTGCCCGGCAACGCACTGCACCTGCTCGAGTACCGGCTGCAGCAGCTCTCGTATCCGATCGCCGGGTTCGTCCTGCTCATCCCGCACTACCTCGCCGACACCGAGTACCCGGCCGCCGCGATCGCGGGGCTGGAGAGCATCAGCGCGGCGACGGGCCTGATCTTCCCGACCGACCGCCTGCGCGAGGAGGACCGCGAGTTCGTCGCGAACATCGACGAGCAGGTCGCCGGCAACGCCGAGCTCGGCAAACTGGTCGGCACTCTGGAGGAGCGGCACGACACGTACATGGAGGACACCCAGCTCCGCTCGCCGCTGACCGACCGGGACGGCGAGCTGCCCAGCGCCGACGAGATCGCCGCCGAGCTGGAGAACTTCCTGGCGTTCCGCCGCCACGGCGACGACCGCCGCGGCGACGACGAGAACCCGCGCACCGAGCGCTGACCGCGCCTGCGGCGCCGCTCCCGTGACGGGGTGGCGTCTGCGGCGGGCGTAGGATCGTCTGGTGAATTCGCGTCGGTCCTGGGTCATCTTCGGGATCGGGGTCTTCGCCTACCTCGTCGCCGTCATGCAGCGCACGAGCATCGGCGTCGCGGGTGTCGCCGCGACCGAGCGCTTCCACGTCTCCGCCGCCGTCCTCTCCTCGATGGCGGTGGTCCAGCTCATCGTCTACGCGGGGATGCAGGTGCCGGTCGGCGTCCTGATCGACCGCGTGGGATCGCGGGCGCTGATGATCGCGGGCACCGCACTGATGGTCGTCGGGCAGGTGACGGTCGCGTTCGCACCGACCATCACGCTGGCGATCGTCGGCCGAATCCTGGTCGGGGCGGGCGACGCCACCGTGTTCACCTCGCTCATGCGGCTGGTGAACTCGTGGTTCCGCGGCCGGATCGTCCCGCAGCTCTCGCAGTGGATCGGCAACATCGGCCAGCTCGGCCAGGTGCTGTCCGCCATCCCGTTCGCGCTGCTGCTCCACCAGTCCGGCTGGACGACCGCGTTCCTCAGCGCTGCGTCGCTCTCGGTCGTCGCACTGATCGGCATCGTCGCCACCATCCGGGACCGGCCGGCCGGCTCCAGCGAGGGGCCGCGCCCGGCCACCTGGGGCGAGTCGTTGCGCCAGCTCCGGATCAGCCTCGCCAGGCCCGGGACGCAGCTCGGCTTCTGGTCGCACTTCACCACGCAGTCCTCCGGCACGGTGTTCAGCCTGATGTGGGGCCTGCCGTTCATGGTGTTCGCTCTCGGCATCGGCCCGGCGGAGGCCAGCGGCCTGCTCATCGTCTCCGTCGTCGCGGGTCTGATCGCGGGCCCGATCCTCGGCCTGCTGACCGCGCGCTTCCCGCTGCGGCGCAGCAACCTGGTGCTCGCGATCGTCGGGATGATGGGGATCGTCTGGGCGCTCCTCCTGCTCTGGCCGGGGACGCCGCCGCTCTGGCTGCTCATCCTCGTGCTGGTGGCGATCGGGATCGGCGGCCCCGGCTCGCTGATCGGGTTCGACTTCGCCCGCACCTCCAACCCGCTGCACAGCCTCGGCTCCGCCAACGGCATCGTGAACGTCGGCGGCTTCCTGGCGAGCTTCGTGATGATGTTCCTCATCGGCCTGGCCCTGGACGCCCAGAACACCGCGCACACCGTCGCCGGGCTCTACGCGCTCGACTCCTTCCGCTGGGCGTTCGCCGTGCAGTACGTGATCATCGGCCTCGGCGTCGTCTTCCTCGTCCGCGCCCGCCGGCGCACCCGCCGCCTCCTCGCGGAGGAGGAGGGAATAGAAGTGGCCCCGTTGTGGGTTGCACTCGTAGACGTTCGGCGCAGGCGGGATGGTCGGGAGCCCGGCGAGAACGTGCAATAATTGATACCTGGACCCGTTCATGTCCTTGGGGTCGGAGCACTCGATGGTGCCCGGCGCAACAGCCCAAGACTTGACATGGGTCTTAGTAATGTCCGCACGCGACATCAGGCAGGCGTTACGGGGGACGCACCGACGTTCTCCCACCCGGTTTGAAAGCCTCGCTTGTATGGAAGGTAGGCACATGGCAACCCGTGCAGCAACCAAGGCCCGTGAGGCCGAGGCGGTCGAGGAGACCGAGGAGACCGCTGCGGCCAGCAAGCCGGCGGCGAAGAAGACGACGGCGAAGGCGCCGGCGAAGAAGGCTGCGCCCAAGAAGGCCACCAAGGCCAAGGGCGACGACGACGAGCTCGACGAGGAGGCCGAGGTCGAGATCGACGAGGACGACACCGCAGACGTGGCAGACGACGCCGCCGAGGGCGACGACGCCGAGGAGTCCGAGGGCGACGACGCCGAGGCGGACGACGCCGAGGAGACCGGCCCGAAGGGCGAGGCCGCGGCCGTCCAGGCCGCAGCGGACGCCCCGCTGCCGACCGACGCGCTCGTGCTGCGCGCCGTGGACGAGGATGACGACATCCCCGTGTACTCCACGACGATCACCGGCGCGACCGCCGACCCGGTCAAGGACTACCTCAAGCAGATCGGCAAGGTCCCGCTGCTGAACGCCGCGGAGGAGGTCGAGCTCGCGATGCGCATCGAGGCCGGCCTGTTCGCGGAGGACAAGCTCGCGAACACCCCGAACATGCCCAAGGAGCTCGAGCGCGAGCTCCGCTGGGTCGCCCGCGACGGCCAGCGCGCGAAGAGCCACCTGCTCGGCGCCAACCTGCGCCTCGTGGTCAGCCTCGCCAAGCGCTACACCGGCCGCGGCATGCAGTTCCTGGACCTCATCCAGGAGGGCAACCTCGGTCTGATCCGCGCCGTCGAGAAGTTCGACTACACCAAGGGCTTCAAGTTCTCGACCTACGCCACGTGGTGGATCCGTCAGGCGATCACGCGCGCGATGGCCGACCAGGCCCGCACCATCCGCATCCCGGTGCACATGGTCGAGGTCATCAACAAGCTCGCCCGCGTCCAGCGCCAGATGCTGCAGGACCTCGGCCGCGAGCCCACCCCGGAAGAGCTCTCCAAGGAGCTCGACATGACCCCGGAGAAGGTCATCGAGGTGCAGAAGTACGGTCGCGAGCCCATCTCGCTGCACACGCCCCTCGGCGAGGACGGCGACAGCGAGTTCGGCGACCTGATCGAGGACACCGAGGCGGTCGTGCCGGCCGACGCGGTCGGCTTCACCATGCTGCAGAAGCAGCTGGAGAGTCTCCTCGACTCGCTCTCCGAGCGCGAGGCGGGCGTGATCCGCATGCGCTTCGGCCTGGGCGACGGCATGCCGAAGACGCTCGACCAGATCGGCGACACCTTCGGCGTGACGCGGGAGCGCATCCGGCAGATCGAGTCGAAGACGATGGCGAAGCTGCGCCACCCGTCCCGCTCGCAGTCGCTGCGCGACTACCTCGAGTAAGGTGCGCTACCGACTGGCGGTCATCGCCGGCCGCCTCGCCCGCTGGCTGCTGCGCCTGCGGGGAGGCGGCTCCGCGGTGCCGGGGCGGGTCGCGCTCGCGATCGCGCCGAAGTTCCTCGAGCGTGCGGTCAGCCGCCTCCCGCTCGGCGTGGTGTTCGTCTCCGGATCGAACGGCAAGTCGACGACCACCAACATGCTCACAGCGATCCTGCGCGAGCACGGGCTGAACGTCTTCACCAACCCGTCCGGCGGCAACCTGCCGCAGGGGATCGCCTCCGCCCTGCTGGCGGACGTGCCGCTCGACGGCTACGTCCGCGGCGACGTCGGGGTGATCGAGGTGGACGAGGCGTACGGCGTCGACCTGGCGAACGTCCTGAAGCCGCGCGGCTCGCTGCTGCTCAACGTTCAGATCGACCAGCTCAACCGCTTCTTCGAGCCCACCCGCGTGATCGGGATGCTGCGCACGATCGCGGAGCGGTCGAGCGAGTTCGTCGTGGTGAACGCCGACGACGACAGCCTGTCCCGCGTGGGCGCCGAGCTCGCCGCCGCGGGGCGCGACGTGACGACGTTCGCGGTGGCCCCGGCCATCATCGAGTCGTCGCCGAACGGCCTCGCCAATGTGGCCGACCTCTCCGGAGTCGCCGCCGGAACGCTGCCGGTGCCCGCGGTCTTCGTCAGCAAGCTGGAGACGCAGAGCGCGCAGCTCACGATGGGCGGCGAGTCCATCCGGATCGGCCTGCCCGCTCGCGGCCTGCACTACGCGGTGGACGCCGCCGGCGCGACCGCGATGGCCCGGCGTGTGCTCGGCGACCGCTTCCGCTCGGAGGCTGTCGTTGCGGCCATGGGGTCGCTGCGCACGGTCTACGGCCGCGGCGAGACCCTGAGGGTCGGCGACGAGGACATCGAGATCATCATGATGAAGAACCCGCCGAGCCTACAGCTCAACCTCGACTACCTGAGCCACAGCCCGGAGCAGGTCTTCGTCGCGGTCGACGAGGGCACGCCCGACCCGTCCTGGGTCTACGACATCGACCTCTCCAAGCTGGAGCACGTGGACATCGTGTCCGGCACCAAGGCCTGGCAGTTCGCGACCCGGTTCGCCTATGCGGGCATCGAGGTCGACCAGGTGATGCCGGAGCTCCGGCCCGCGCTGCAGGCGTTCCTCGCCCTCCCGAAGCCGTCGCGCGGCACCAAGACGATGATCGTGAACTACGAGCAGATGATGGCCATCCGCAAGCAGCTCGGGTTCCTCGACCTGGAAGGCGGCGACAAGTGACCGTCCTCCGCATCCTGCATCTCTACCCGCGCGAGCTCGGGATCAACGGCGACGCCGGTAACGTGCTCGCCCTGGCCGAGCGCGCGCGCTGGCGCGGCGTGGACGTCGACGTCGTCACCCATGCGCCCGGCGCGGAACTCCCGGCCAGCGCCGACATCGTGCACATCGGCTCGGGCCCGCTGTCGTCGCAGCGTGCGGTCGTCGGCGATGTGGCGCGGATCGCGCCGCGGCTGCGGCAGTGGCGCGACGCCGGCGTCCCCATCCTCGCGATCGCGGGCGGCTGGCAGCTGCTCGGCGAGGAGATCGAGACGCCGGACGGCGAGACGCTCGCCGGCGCCGGGGTGTTCCCGACCCGTGCGGTGCTGGGATCGCGGCGGCACGTCGCCGAGGTCGTCGTGCGCATGGCCGACGGCGTCGCGCTCGCGGGCTTCGAGAACCACTCGGCCACCACGACGTTCACCGCGGAGGCCGTGGGCGCGGTCCCGCTCGGCGAGGTCGTGAGCGGCTTCGGCAATGGCGACCGGACGGAGGGCGTCGTGCTCGGGAGCGCGATCGGCACCCACCTGCACGGCCCGCTCCTGCCGATGAACCCGGTGCTGGCCGACCGCATGCTGGGGACCGCGCTGCGCGGCGAGGTCGCTCCGGTCCCGCAGACCGAGCGCGTCGACCGCTACGCCGCGAACGCGCGCCGCGCCATCGCCGCCCGCCTCAACGTCGCACTCTAACGCTGGTCCGCCGCCATCCGTTCCGGAGTTGTGCACGCGACACGCCGCGTCGCCCCGTGCATAACTCCGGAACGGATGGAGTGGGTCGTCAGTTCTCGTAGATGCGGGGGACGCGGGGGGAGACGCCGGTGATCATTTCGTCTGCGATGGTTTCGGCCCAGTCGGCGTACTTCTCGGCGGTGACCGTGCCGTCGCGGCCGGACCCGAAGAGCACGGCGGTGTCGCCGACGGCCACGCGCGCGAGACCGGGGTCCACGATCATGGTGTCCACCCCGACGTCGATTACGCGGCAGCGCTGCCCGGCGAGGAGGACGGAGGTCTTGGCGATGCCGAGCACCGGCACGCCGTCGCCGTAGCCGATGCCGAGCCGGGCGTGCGTGGTGCCGCCGACGTGGCTCTCCACGACCGGGGCCTCCAGCCGCATCACCGGCTCCAGCCCGAGCTCGGCGCCTGTGCAGTCGTCGAACGGCGAGAAGCCGTAGGCGGCGATCCCGAACCGGACCAGATCGAAGCGGGCCTCGGGCATCCGGATGCCGGCCGAGCTCGCCGCCAGGTGCAGGATCTCGAACCGGGCGCCGCGCTCCTCGGCCCCGGCGACCGCGCTGCGGAACTCCGCCAGGGCGGCCTCGTCGTCCGCGATCGAGGCGTCGGCCAGGTGCGACCAGGCCGCGCGGACGCGCACGACGCCCTGCCGCTCCAGCTCGAGGGCGGCGTCGATGAGGTGCGGCCACTGCTCGCGGGTGGCGCCGTTGCGGCTGAGGCCGGTGTCCACCTTGAGGTGCACGACGGCCGGCCGGTCTGCGCGCGCGGCCGCGATGGCCTCCAGTTGCCAGACGGCGGAGATGCCGAGCTCGATGTCGGCGTCGATCGCGGCGCGCCAGTCGGTGTCCTCGCCGTGCAGCCAGGCCAGCAGCGGGACGGTGATGCCGGCGGAGCGCAGAACGAGACCGGCGGGGACCTCCAGCACGGCGAGCGAGGTCGCGCCCGCCTCCAGCCCGGCCTCGGCGATCGGCAGCAGGCCGTGGCCGTAGGCGTCGGCCTTGACGGCGAGCATGGTCTCGGCGGGGGCGATCAGCGCAGAGAGGTGGGCGACGTTCCGCCGCAGCGCGGCCAGGTCGATGACCGCGCGGGGGAGCGGCTCCGCGATCGCGTCCACGATGGTCACTGCGCTCTCCTCGTCCAGTGTCCGTACATCCGCTCGATGCGGCGGCCCAGCCGGCTGGTGATGACCGGAGCGGCCGCGCCGAGCGCGGCCTCCCAGTCCAGCACGGACGGCTCGCCGCGGGCCGGGTCGCCGAACAGCACGACCGGATCGCCTGGCTGCGCTTCGGCGTCGCCGATGTCGACGACGAACTGGTCCATCGCGATGCGGCCGGTGATCCGGCCGGTGGTCTCGCCGACCAGCACCGGCGCCTTGTTTGAAGCGACGCGCAGGATGCCGTCGGCGTAGCCGAGCGCGACCAGCACGAGGGTGCTGGGGCGGGCGGTGCGGTAGGTGTAGCCGTAGGAGACGCCGCGATCGGCGCCGACGCGCTTGACCGCGATGATCTCGGCGGTGAGGCGCAGTGCGGGTGCGACGCCGGCGGCGTCGGTGAGCCCGAGCAGTTCGGGGCCGAGCAGGTGGGCGGGGCCGCTGGCGTGCCGACCGGCCGGGAAGCCGACGGTCACCGGCAGCGCGATGCCCTCGTCCGCGATGGCGGCGGCGTCCTCCACCCGGGAGACGAGAAGACCGCCGACCCCCGCGTCGGTCAGCGCCCGGGCGACGGGCATGAGCCCGTGCCCGTACGCGTCCGCGCGGAGATCAGCGGTGCAGTCGGGGAGCGGCGCGGTGGCCGCTGCGGTGGCGTTCGAACGGATGGCTTCGAGGTCGACGAAGGCGCGCCTGCGCACGCCGGTGGCTCCTGCCATCGCTCGGTCAGCCCGTTCGCGTGGGTCGCGGGGACCTAGGCGCGCTGCTCTTCGAAGAGACGAGCCGTCTCGTCGTGCCAGCTGTGCGCGATCTGCGAGAGCTTCTCCTGGTGCTTCTTGCCGTGGTGGGCGCAGAAGAGGAGTTCGCCGTTGTTGACGACGACGCGGATGTACGCCTGAGCGCCACAGCTGTCGCAGCGGTCCGCGGCCGTGAGTTGCGGCCCCGACTCGAGCTCGTCAACCGCACCGTTCTCCGAGGTGATAGTAGACATGTGATGCTCCTTTCCGTCGCAACCGGTGAACTCGGTACGTCTATAGAACCACGTAATCCCTGTGACGAGGCGCGGATCGCCTGCTATTTCGCTCAACGCGAAGCATCTCGGCCCGTGGGTGTCGGGGCGGGGAACGTCGCGGGCAGCACGTAACCTGGAGAATGCACGGCGCGTCACCGCACGCGCCGCGACCCGGAACACCGCACGGAACACAAGGAGCGCTCGTGGCGAGCTCGGACTATTCGGCGAGGCACCTGTCGGTGCTCGAGGGCCTGGAGGCCGTTCGCAAGCGCCCAGGCATGTACATCGGCTCCACCGACTCGCGTGGGCTGATGCACTGCCTGTGGGAGATCATCGACAACTCCGTCGACGAGGCGCTGGCCGGGCACGGCACCGCGATCGAGGTCATCCTGCACCCGGACGACAGCGTGGAGGTCCGCGACAAAGCGCGCGGCATCCCGGTCGACGTCGAGCCGAAGACCGGGCTGACCGGCGTGGAGGTCGTCTTCACCAAGCTGCACGCCGGCGGCAAGTTCGGCAGCGGCTCCTACGCCGCCTCCGGCGGCCTGCACGGTGTCGGCGCGTCGGTCGTCAACGCGCTCTCCGAGCGGCTCGACGTGGAGGTCGACCGCGACGGCAAGACCTGGGCGATGTCCTTCCACCGCGGCGAGCCGGGCGTGTTCGACGACGGCAAAGCAGCGCCGAGCCCCGACGCGAAGTTCTCGCCGTTCGTCAGCGGCAGCGAGCTGCGGGTCGCGGGCAAGGTCGCCAAGGGCGTCACCGGCACGCGCATCCGGTACTGGGCGGATCGCCAGGTGTTCACCGCGGGCGCCGAGTTCTCGGTGGACGACCTCGTCGGCCGCGCGCGGCAGACGGCGTTCCTCGTCCCCGGGCTCGCGATCACGATCGACGACCAGCGCTCCCCGGAGGGCGAGCGGACCACCTTCAGCTACGACGGCGGCATCTCGGAGTTCGTGGACTTCCTGGCGCCGGACAGCCCGATCACGGAGACCTGGCGGCTCACCGGCGAGGGCCACTTCACCGAGACGGTGCCGGTGCTCTCCGACGGCGGCGCGATGGTGCCGACCGAACTCAAGCGCGAGTGCCAGGTCGACATCGCGCTGCGCTGGGGGACCGGCTACGACACCGTGATGCGCTCCTTCGTCAACATCATCGCGACCCCGAAGGGCGGCAGCCACCAGACCGGCTTCGACCAGGGGCTGCTCAAGTTCCTGCGCCAGCAGGTGGAGCTGAACGCGCGCCGGCTGAAGGCGGGGACGGACAAGCTGGAGAAGGACGACGTGATGGCGGGGCTCACCGCCGTGCTGACCGTCCGCCTCCCGGAGCCGCAGTTCGAGGGGCAGACCAAGGAGGTCCTGGGAACGCCGGCGGTCCGCACGATCGTGGCGAACGTCATCCAGAAGGCCCTCGCCGAGCGGTTCGGGTCGACCAAGCGGGACGACAAGGCGCAGTCGGCGCTCGTGCTCGACAAGGTCGTGGCGGAGATGAAGTCCCGCATCTCGGCCCGCGCCCACAAGGAGACGCAGCGCCGCAAGAACGCGCTGGAGACCTCCTCGCTGCCGGCGAAGCTGGTGGACTGCCGGTCGAGCGACGTGGCGAACAGCGAACTGTTCATCGTGGAGGGCGACTCGGCGCTCGGCACCGCGCGGCGCGCCCGCGACAGCGAGTACCAGGCGCTGCTGCCGATCCGCGGCAAGATCCTCAACGTGCAGAAGGCGTCGGTCTCCGACATGCTCTCCAACGCCGAGTGCGCGGCGATCATCCAGGTCATCGGCGCGGGTTCCGGCCGCACGTTCGAGCTCGGCTCGGCGCGGTACGGCAAGGTCATCATCATGTCGGACGCGGACGTCGACGGCGCCCACATCCGGACGCTGCTGCTCACACTCTTCTTCCGCTACATGCGGCCGATGATCGAGGAGGGCCGGGTATTCGCGGCCGTGCCTCCGCTGCACCGGGTGGTCGCGATCAACCCCGGCTCGAAGCCGAACGAGACGATCTACACCTACTCGGAGGCGGAGCTGCAGGCCGTCCTCGCCGACCTGAAGAAGCGCGGCCGCAAGTACCAGGAGCCCATCCAGCGCTACAAGGGCCTGGGCGAGATGGACGCCGACCAGCTCGCGACGACGACGATGGACCGCGCCCACCGCACCCTGCGCCGCGTGCGCGTCTCCGACGCCGAGGCGGCCAACCGCGTCTTCGAGCTGCTGATGGGGAACGACGTGGCGCCCCGCAAGGAGTTCATCATCGCGGGCGCGGACGACCTGTCCCGCGCGCGCATCGACGCGTAGGCAGCGGAGGAGCTCCGGCGCGACACGCCGTCTGGAAGCAGTTGACGGAGGAGATCCCGGCCGGGATGGCCGGGATCTCCTCCGTTAACTGCAGCCCCGCGCACTGACTTCAGCCCCGCGCGCGTCGGTAGCGGAGGAGATGCGGGGCTGGGAGGGGTGGATGTCCTCCGTTAGCTGCCGACACGCCGGGGGCCGGAGTGGATGTCCTCCGTTGGCGTCAGGCGAGGCGGCGGCCGATGGAGGCGACCACCATGTCGAGGGGGGTGCCGGAGCCGTCGCGGCGGGCGCCGCCCTCGGGGAGGACGCGCGCGGCGCCGTCGGCGCCGACCGCCAGCGCGGGAGCGGCGCCGACCCAGGCGAGCGCCAGCTCGGTCTCGCCCTTGAGGAAGCGCTGCGAACGGACGCCGCCGGTCGCGCGGCCCTTGGCCGGGAACTCGGCGAAGTCGCTCACCTTGCCGCTGCCGGGGTCCGCGCCGGGGAGGGTCTGGTCGCTGACCGCGACCGTGACGACGACCGCCTCCTCGCGCTCCGCGGCCTCCACCGCACCGAAGAACACCACGTGGGCGTCCGCGGCCAGGTTGATGCCCGCCATGCCGCCCGCCGCCCGGCCCTGCGGGCGCACCGAGCCGGCGGAGAACCGCAGCAGCTGGGAGTCGCTGGACACGAAGACGAGCTCCGCGTCGTCGGCCGACTGCACGGCGCCGACGAGGGCGTCGCCGGCCTTCAGCGCGATGATCTCGAACTCCGGCTTGTTGGCCCAGTCGCCTGGCGTCACCCGCTTGACCACGCCCTGCCGCGTGCCGAGCGCGATCGCGCGCGGCGCGTCGAGCGACACCAGCGCGAGCACCCGCTCCTTGCGGTCCGCCAGCGCGAGGTAGTCGCCCACCTTTACGCCCGCGCCGAGCTGCACCGAGTTGAGCGGGGCGGCCGGGAGGTCGACGGGGGAGAACCGGATGAGGCGTCCGCGGTCGGTGACGGCGCCGATCTCGCTGCGGCTCGTGGTGTCGAGCCGCGACAGGATCGCGTCGTGCTTGCTGCGCCGGGCCGGCGGCTGGATGCGGTCGAGGCCCTCGCCCTCCCCGGCGCCCGCGTCGACGCGCAGGATGCGGCCGGTGGTCGAGAGGTAGACCCGGCAGGGGACGTCGGCGACCTCCAGCTGCACCGTCATCGCTTTGCTGCGCGAGCCCGCGCCCGCGATCGACGGCTTCGCCTCGGTGAGCAGCGTGCGGCGCGGCGTGCCGAACTTCACGGCGACCTGCTCCAGCTCGTCGGAGACGAGTCCCTCGATGCGCGCCTTGCTGCCGAGGATCTCCTCGAGCTCGGCGATCTCCGCTCGCAGCTGGTCGCGCTCGGTCTCCAGTTCGATGCGCGAGAACTTGGTGAGCCGGCGCAGCCGCAGTTCGAGGATGTAGTCGGCCTGCAGCGTGCTCAGGTCGAACACCTGCTGCAGCCGCGTGCGCGCCTGGTCGGTGTCGTCGGAGGTGCGGATGACCTGGATGACCTCGTCGATGTCGAGGATCGCGATGAGGAGGCCCTCGACCAGGTGCAGGCGCTCCTTGCGGCGCGCGAGCCGGAACTCCGAGCGCCGCGTGACCACGCTGATCCGGTGGTCGAGGTACACCCGCAGCAGCTCGCGCAGCCCGAGGGTCTGCGGGCCGCCGGCGACGAGCGCGACGTTGTTGATCGCGAAGCCCTCTTCCAGCGGCGTGTGGCGGTAGAGCTGCTCGAGGACGGCCTCCGGGCTGAACCCGGTCTTGATGCCGATGACGAGGCGGAGGCCGTGCTGCCGGTCGGAGAGGTCGGTGACGTCGGAGATGCCGTTCAGCTTCTTCGCGTTGACGCCGTCCTTGATCTTTTCGATCACGCGCTCCGGGCCGACGCCGTAGGGCAGCTCGGTGACGACCAGGCCGCTCTTGCGTGCCGTGATCGACTCGACGCCGACCTTGGCGCGCATCCGGAAGCTGCCGCGGCCGGTCGCGTACGCGTCGCGCACGCCGGCGAGGCCTGCGATGGTGCCGCCGCTCGGGAGGTCGGGGCCGGGGACGTAGTCCATCAGCTCGTCGAGCGTGGCGTCCGGGTTGGCCAGGAGGTGGCGGGCTGCGCCGACGACCTCCACCAGGTTGTGCGGGGCCATGTTGGTGGCCATGCCGACCGCGATGCCGCTGGCGCCGTTGACCAGGAGGTTGGGGAACGCGGCGGGCAGCACGTCGGGCTGCAGGAGCTGGTTGTCGTAGTTGGGGACGAAGTCGACGACGTCCTCGTCGAGGTCCTCGGTCAGCGCGAGCGCGGCGGCGGCGAGGCGCGCCTCCGTGTACCGGGCGGCGGCCGGGCCGTCGTCCAGCGAGCCGAAGTTGCCGTGGCCGTCGACCAGCGGGACGCGCAGGGTGAAGTCCTGGGCCATCCGCACGAGCGCGTCGTAGATGGCGCTGTCTCCGTGCGGGTGCAGCTTTCCCATCACCTCGCCGGTGACGCGCGCCGACTTGACGTGGCCGCGGTCCGGGCGCAGGCCCATCTCGGTCATCATGTAGAGGATGCGCCGCTGAACGGGCTTCAGGCCGTCCCGGGCGTCGGGGAGCGCACGCGAGTAGATGACGGAGTACGCGTACTCCAGGAACGAACCCTGCATCTCGGTCGTGACGTCGACGTCTTCGATGCGTTCGGTGGTGGCGGCCTGATCGTCTGCTGGTGTCATTCGTGCATTCGGTGATGTGGGGCGGCAGGGAGCGCCGGTTCGACGGCTCCCGTCCGTCCAGCTGTGACAGACTGGGCCGGATGCCCCCCATGCTACCGGCCGCGTTCACCACCCGAGCGAGCCTCGCCACGGTAATGCCGAGTTCTCTCGGGGCGCTGCGCGGGGAGGGCAACGACCTCGGGCTGCCTCCGCTGGAGCACGCGGTCGTCGTCGTGGTCGACGGCCTCGGCGCCGCGGCACTTCGCGCCCGCGAGGGGCACGCACGGACCCTGGCCTCCCGGCTCGCGAAGGCGACGACGATCGACGCCGGCTTCCCGACCACCACGGCCGCCGCGCTCGCGACGCTGACGACCGGAACGACGCCGGGGGAGCATGGCCTGGTCGGCTACCGCGTCCGGGACGGCGCGGGCCGGCTGACCAACCAGCTGAACGGCTGGGACGACCGGATGGACCCCGCCACCTGGCAGCGCGCCGAGACGGTCTTCGAGCGCGCGGCGGCGTCAGGCGTCGCCTCCTACGCGCTCGGCGTCCCCGCATACGCGGACTCCGGCTTCACGCACGCCGTGCTGCGCGGCGCGGAGTTCATCGGCGGCCGCACGATGGCCGACCGCTTCGACGCCGCGCGGGAGGTGCTCCGCGCGCCCGGGCCCGCGCTCACCTATCTCTATGTGGCCGAGCTCGACCAGGCCGCCCACGCGCGCGGCTGGGAGTCGCCCCGCTGGACGGCCGAGCTGGAGACGCTGGACGCGCTGGTGGGACAGCTCGCGGCCTCCCTCGGCCTGGGCCAGGGCATGCTCGTCACCGCCGACCACGGCATCATCGACATCCCGGAGAGCGGGCACGTGCTCTACGACACCGCGCCGGAGCTGCTGGACGGCGTCGCAGAGGTCGCCGGGGAGCCGCGCATGCTGCACCTCTATACAGGGGAGTACGCCCGCGCCGACGACGTGGCGGCGCGCTGGCGCGAGGTGGAGGGCGCCCGCTCGTGGGTCGCGACGCGTGCCGAGGCGATCGAGGCGGGCTGGTTCGGACCCGTCGTCGCGCCGGAGGTCGCGCCGCGGATCGGCGATGTGCTGGTCGCCGCGCGCAAACGCATCGCCTACTACGACTCGCGCGACCCGCAGCGCACCGGGCGCAGCATGATCGGCCAGCACGGCTCGCTCACGGCCGAGGAGACCCGGGTGCCGCTGCTGCGGTTCGGGGCGGCGGCCTAGAGCTCCGGAGGTGGCTCAGGCCAGGTCGTCGTCTGTGCGCGCGCCGAACACGATCTCGTCCCAGCTGGGCATCGCGGCGCGGCCCTTGCGGCGGCCTGTCGCGACCTGCGTCTGCTCCTGCGTGGAGGACAGCGGTGCGGGCGGGGGAGGCGTGGGCGGGCCGGAGGTCGGCGCCGCCGGCGGCGGGCCGAACTCCTCGATGACCGCGATCGTCTCCTCGACCACCCGGAACGGCGTGATCGGGTCGAGGAGCGTCGGCTGCTCGACCTGCTCGTGGCGGCCGTTGCGGTCGGCGCGCTCGCCGCGGTCGGTGCGCGTGGCGGGCTCCTCGTAGCCGGCGGCCTCGCGCTCGCCCCGGCGGCGGCGCAGCGCCTCCAGGAGGTCGGCGGTCTGGTGCAGGTCGCGCGGCGTCTCGTCCGCGCGCTTGATCGCGGAGATCGCGATGGAGTTGCTGGCGCGGCCCGGGGTGTGCGGCTCGAGCGGCTCGAGCGGCTGGGTGACCTCGGGCCCCAGGAGGTCGACTCCGGGTGCGGGGAAGGTGAACGCGCCGCTGTCGAAGCGGGAGTCGTCCGGCTCCTCGTGCGGCAGGACGGCCCGCAGGCGCGGGATGAGGGCGCCGCCGCGCAGTTCGCCGGCCTGGGAGAGCGTGGTCGCCTCCGAGTTGAGCGGGGCGAGGGCGTGCTTGCGGAGGTCGTAGCTCCAGCGGGCGTCGTGGTCGATCTCGTCCGCGGTGAACTCCAGCTTGATCACCCAGCCGGTCTCCGCGTCCTTCCAGCTCGCCCAGCGCTCGCCGGCGACGCCGAGCGAGGCGAGGCGGTCGCGGATGACGGAGCCGAACGTGTCGGGGTCGCCCAGCGGGTCGACCTCGGCGGCCGTGCGGACGGGGACGCTGAGTGCGCTCGCGACGACGTGCTCGCGCTCGGCCACGATCGGGCCTTCGAAGCGCTGGACGTAGTCCAGGGGCGCGCCCGTGACGGCGGCGACGTCCTCGGCGGACATGCCGGAGCGGATGTGCGCCTGGATCTCGCGCGGCGACAGTTTGGGGACTTCGGCGGACGCCTGCTGACGCACCTGCCGGATCTTCGACTGCAACGTGTCGTCGACGGCGATGCGGAAGCGTTCACCGTCGTCGCCGACGGCGACGATGGCACCGTTCTCGACTCCGATGACCTTCAAATCCTGCATTGTGATGCCTTCCGAGCTCGCGTTCGTTCCGGCCCAGAATGCCACGGGAACGGGGGACATCCGGGGAATACCGCGGGCGTGCCGGAAGTTGAACACCGAGCAAACGCTGAGAGGCTCCTGCGCGGTTTTGCTATTCGCAGGCGATTGATGCAAACTATGGCCGCCGATTGCGAGAATCGGCCGTTACGACGAGAAGTGGATGGGCATGGCAACGGATTACGACGCACCGCGGAAGACCGAGGACGACTCCGAGTCGATCGAGGCCCTCAAGGAGCGAGTTCCGGACAAGATGTCTGGTGTTGTCGACGTCGAAGACGCCGACAACCCGGGCGGCTACGAGCTCCCTGGCGCCGACCTGTCGGACCTCGACCTCGATGTCGTGGTGCTGCCTCCCCAGGCCGACGAGTTCACCTGTGTGAGCTGCTTCCTGGTGAAGCACCGCTCGCAGATCGACCACGAAACGAAGCTCGGACCGATCTGCATGGAATGCGCCGCCTGAGCGACGCACCGCACCGCCACGACGCCCGGTAGCCCTGAGAGGGACCACAGAGGCCCCGCGAGGAGCTACAGAGGACGTCGGGCCTCATCGAGAACCCGGACCAGCTGGTCCGGGTTTCTTGTCGAGATCAGCCAGTAGGGCGCCGGGTCGTCCACGTCGAGCACGGGGACCTTCACGACCGGCTTGATCCAGCCGCGGATGAGCAGCCAGGCGCGCGCGTCCAGCCGCTGACCGCGCTCCAATGTCGCCTCCTCGCCGGAGAACGCCTGCGGCTCGCCGATGAACTCCAGCGGGATCTTCGCGTTCCCCGCGGCGAGCTCGGTCGACGTCACCCGGATCACGGGGGCGGAGACCAGCAACGCGATCACGATCGCGGCGTAGAAGACGATCGCCAGCACGACGCCGACGGCGAAGTTGATCGGGGCGAAGACGAGCATCACGGCGGGCACGACGAGGATGGTGGAGACGAAGAGCCAGGGGGTCGCCCAGAGCCGTTCTCGGTAGAGGTCCATAGGACTATTCGATCATCCTTCGTGCACTACCCTCGACACGTGACCGAAACCGTGGACGTCCCGATCGTCGCCGACCGCATCCCCGTGTACGCCCACCCCGGTGACGCGGGAGCCGACCTGTGCGCGGCGGAGCCCGTGACGCTGGCCCCGGGGGAGCGGCACACCGTCCCGACCGGCGTCTCGATCGCGCTGCCGGAGGGCTACCTCGGCTTCGTCGTCCCCCGCAGCGGCCTGGCCATGCGCCACGGCATCACCATCGTGAACGCGCCGGGCACCGTGGACGCGGGCTATCGCGGCGAGATCAAGGTGACCGTCCTGAACACGGACAGGTCCATGTCGTACGATATCGCCGTCGGCGACAGGATCGCGCAGCTGATCGTCATGCCGGTCGCGCAGGCCCGGTTCGTCCCCGTCGACACCCTCCCGGACAGCCACCGCGGCACCGCGGGCTTCGGCTCGTCCGGCTACACCGTCACCCAGGCAGGAGAGCACGCGTGACCGACAGTATCGACACCCCCGGCGAGGCCGAGCCTCAGGACATCGAGAAGTCCGCACCGGAGGATCGGGAGACCGAAGGTCCCCTCGACGACAGCGAGGCGAACCCGGTCCGTCCCTACGTCGACCTCGGCGGCGTCAAGATCCTCCCGCGCGAGGGCCTGCACCTGCGCCTGGAGGTCGAGGAGGAGTCCCAGCGCGTCGTGGCCGTGGGGCTCGACTACGCCAACTCCACGCTGCAGGTGCAGCCGTTCGCCGCGCCGCGCTCGACCGGGCTGTGGCACGAGATCCGCGGCCAGATCGCGGAGCAGGTGCAGCGCCAGGGCGGCCGCGTGAGCGAGCGCGACGGCGTGTTCGGCCCGGAGCTGGTCGCCGAGATCCCCGTCGCCCCGCCGCACGGCGCCCCGGGCGAGACCCGCGTCGCGCGCTTCGTGGGCGTGGACGGCCCGCGCTGGTTCCTGCGCGGCGTGATCGCCGGCGACGCGGCCGTGAAGCCGGAGGCCGCCGCGCTGGTCGAAGACCTCTTCCGCAGCATCGTCGTCGTGCGCGGCACCACCCCGATGCCGCCGCGCGACCTCATCCCGCTGCGCATGCCGTCGGCCCCCACCACCGGCGACAGCGGATACAGCTCGCTGTGAGCGGAAGCCGTGACGTGACCGACCAGCACCACGAGCCCGCGCAGCCGGAGTCCGCCCAGCCCGGCGACGAGGAGCGCGACCCCGTCGCGTCCACGCTCGGCGAGAGCCTGGCGAAGGCTGCGCGCAACTCGGGCATGGGGCAGCTCGTCGACGGCGAGACGCCGACCGGGACCGCCCTGCTCTCTGCCCTCGGCGGTGTGCGCGGTCTGCTGGAGACCATCCTCCCCGGCCTGGTCTTCCTCATCGTCTTCACGTTCACGCAGAACGTCCCCCTGTCGATCGGCATCTCGGTGGCGGTCGCGGTCGTGTTCACCGTGGTGCGCATCGTCGGGAAGACCCCGGTCACGCAGGCGCTGGCCGGACTGATCGGCGTCGGGCTCTCCGCGATCTTCGCGCTCATCACCGGTCGCGGCGAGGACAACTTCATCCTGGGGATCTGGACGAACGCCGCCTACGCCGCCGCCCTGCTCATCTCGATCCTGCTGCGCTGGCCGCTGATCGGCCTCGCGGCCGGCTACCTGATGGGCGACGGGCTCGCCTGGCGCTCGGTGAAGTCGAAGTTCCGGGTGATGCAGGCGCTCACCTTTCTCTGGTTCCTGCTCTTCGCCGCGCGGTTGCTCGTCCAGGTGCCGCTCTACCTGGCGCACTCCGACGCGGCCACCAGCGCGCTCGCCCTCACCAAGCTGCTGATGGGCGTTCCCCTCTATGCGCCGCTGCTGCTGATCACCTGGTTCGTGGTGAAGGGGCAGTTCCCGCAGAAGCCGCAGTCGCCGCCGCAGTCTCCATCCGCGAAGCCGCAAGGCGACAGCGCCGGCTAGGCGCGCACACCGTCCAGGAGGGGGATGATGCTCGACGCCCGCACCAGGGAGGGGCTGAGCGCCGCGCAGGTCGCAGAGCGCCGCGCAGACGGCCGCGTCAACCTCCAGCGCCAGCCGGGGTCGCGGTCGATCCCCGACATCCTGCGCGAGAACATCTTCACGCTGTTCAACGGCATCCTCAACGGCTGCTTCATCGCGGTGCTGCTCCTCGGCGACCTGCGGGACGGCTTCTTCTACGGCGTCGTCGTCGTGAACGCCCTGATCGGCATCGTGCAGGAGCTGCGCGCGAAGCGGGTGCTCGACCGCGCGGCGCTGCTCGCGGCGCCGGAGAGCCGGGTGCGCCGCGACGGGCAGGTGGTCGCGATCGCGCTGGAGGACGTCGTCCTCGACGACCTCCTGGTGCTGCGCCCCGGCGATCAGATCCCCGCCGACGCGGTCGTGGCCGAGAGCACCGGGCTCTCGCTGGACGAGTCGCTGCTGACGGGGGAGTCCGACCCGGTTTTCAAGGACGAAGGCGCGCAGCTGCTCTCCGGCTCGCATGTCGCGACCGGCACCGGGTACGCGATCGTCACCGCGGTGGGCGCCGACTCCTACGCGAGCAAGCTGACCAGCGAGATCCGGCGGCACTCGCTGGTGCACTCCGAGCTGCGCGACGCGACCAACCGCATCCTCGTCTACCTCTCCTGGATCCTCGGCCCGATCATCCTGGTGACCATCATCGGACGGGTGCTCGCCTACGGCGGCTTCAACGAGCTCTTCACGGACTCGCGCTGGCGGCGCGCGCTGCTCGACGCGGTGGCGGCCGTGGTCGGGATGATCCCGGAAGGCCTCGTGCTGCTGACGAGCCTGGCGTTCGGCGTCGCCGCCATCCAGCTCGCCGCGCGCAAGGTGCTCGTGCAGGAGCTCGCGGCCGTGGAGGTGCTCGCGCGCGTCGACGTGCTCTGCCTGGACAAGACCGGGACGCTCACCACCGGGGAGCTGGTGCTGGAGGGCACGGAGCCGATCGGCGACGTCCCGGGCGAGCTCGCGGAGATCGCGCTCGCCGCGTTCGGGGCCGACGAGACGGGGAACGCGACGTCCGGGATCCTCTCCACCGGCTTCCGGAGCGACCGGTTCCGGGTCGAGCGGCGCATCCCGTTCAGCTCGGCCACCAAGTACAGCGGACTCGTCATGCGCGTGGCGGACGAGGAGACGGCGTGGGTGCTCGGCGCCCCCGAGCGCGTGCTCGCCGGTCACGAGGAGGCGCTGCGGCGCGCGACCTCCATCGCCTCGACCGGGCGCAGGACGCTGGCGCTGGCCCGGGCGATCGACCCGCTCCCGCACGGCACGCACGTGCCGCTCGAAGGCGTGCGCGTGCAGCCGGCGCTGCTGGTCGTGCTCGGCGAGACGCTTCGGCCGGAGGCCCGGGAGACCCTCGGCTACTTCGGCGAGCAGGCCGTCCGCGTGGTCGTGATGTCCGGCGACAACCCGGTGACTGTCGAAGCTGTCGCCCGGGCGCTGAACATGGAGGGCGAGGCCGTGGACGCCTCCACCCTGGAGACCGACGACGACCTGGCTGCGGCGCTGGAGCGCTCCAGCATCTTCGGGCGCGTCAGCCCGGAGCAGAAGCGCACGGCCGTCGGCCTCCTGCAGCGTCAAGGGCGGACGGTCGCGATGACCGGCGACGGCGTCAACGACGCGATGGCGATCAAGGACGCGAACCTCGGCATCGCGATGGGGACCGCGACGGCGGCGACCAAGGCCGTCTCCCGGCTCGTGCTGCTCGACAACCGGTTCGACCGGCTGCCGGACGTGCTCGCATCCGGCCGCCGGGTGATCGCCAACGTGGAGCGGGTCTCCAACATCTTCCTCGCGAAGACGGTCTACGGCATCCTGCTCGCGCTGTTCAGCGCCGTGGTGCTCTGGCCGTTCCCCTTCCTGCCGCGTCAGCTCACGCTGGTCTCGACGCTCGCCATCGGCATCCCCTCCTTCTTCCTGGCGCTGGCGCCGAACAAGCGCATCTACACGCCGGGCGTGCTCTCGCGCATCCTGCGCTACTCCATCCCGACCGGGATCATCGCCGGGCTGACCGCGGTCGTGGCGTACGCGCCGCTGCACAGTTCCATCCCGCTGCGCGAGGCGCGCAGCGTGACCACGCTCGCGCTGTTCTGCGTGTCGCTCTGGATCCTCTGCGTGCTCACCCGCCCGCTGACGATCTGGCGGTGGTTCCTGCTCGGCGGGGTGGCGGCGGCGTTCGTGCTGGTGTGCGTCATCCCGGCGACGGCGAGCTTCTTCGAGATGCACCTCTCGCTGGACACGGCGCTGCTCTGGGGGATCGCGGTGGGCGCCGTCGGATCGGCCGGAATCGAGCTGTTCTACCGCTTCGCGCGGCGGCGTGGCCTGGTGTTCGACCGGGTCTGAACGTGCTAGATTTTATCTCGACGTCAAGATACTTTCCCGAGTCGATGACTTAGGGTTACCTTGCTGGAACGGGACGTCGACGCATGACGAAGATGGACACGGCGCGCGGGATCTCGCCTGCCGACGAAGGAGAAGGCACAGTGTCAGCTGTAAACACTTTCGGTGCGAAAAGCACCCTGACGGTGGGGTCGAAGGACTACACGATCTTCAAGATCGACACGGTCGACGGCTACAAGAGGCTCCCGTTCAGCCTCAAGGTGCTGCTGGAGAACCTGCTGCGCACGGAGGACGGCGCCAACATCACCGCCGAGCACATCAACGCCCTCGGCGGCTGGGACCCGGAGGCGGAGCCCGACACCGAGATCCAGTTCACGCCGGCCCGCGTGATCATGCAGGACTTCACCGGCGTCCCCTGCATCGTCGACCTCGCCACCATGCGCGAGGCCGTGTCCTCGCTCGGCGGGGACCCGGACAAGATCAACCCGCTCGCCCCGGCCGAGATGGTCATCGACCACTCCGTCATCGCCGACCTGTTCGGCACGGAGGACGCGCTGGAGCGCAACACCGACATCGAGTACGAGCGCAACGGCGAGCGCTACCAGTTCCTGCGCTGGGGCCAGACCGCGTTCGACGACTTCAAGGTCGTCCCGCCGGGAACCGGCATCGTCCACCAGGTGAACATCGAGTACCTGGCGCGCGTCACCATGACCCGCGAGGTCGGCGGCGAGCTCCTGGCCTACCCGGACACCTGCGTCGGCACCGACTCGCACACCACCATGGTCAACGGCCTCGGCGTGCTCGGCTGGGGCGTCGGCGGCATCGAGGCGGAGGCGGCCATGCTCGGCCAGCCCGTCTCCATGCTCATCCCCAAGGTCGTCGGCTTCAAGCTCACCGGCGCCATCCCGACCGGCGTGACCGCGACCGACGTCGTGCTCACCATCACGCAGATGCTGCGCAAGCACGGCGTGGTCGGCAAGTTCGTGGAGTTCTACGGCGCCGGCGTCGCGGAGGTCCCGCTCGCCAACCGCGCCACCATCGGCAACATGAGCCCGGAGTTCGGCTCGACCGCCGCCATGTTCCCGATCGACGACGTCACCCTCGATTACCTGCGCCTCACCGGCCGCAGCGAGGAGCAGATCGCCCTCGTCGAGGAGTACTCGAAGGCGCAGAGCCTGTGGCACGACCCGGCCAACGAGCCGGTGTTCTCCGAGTACCTGGAGCTCGACCTCTCGACGGTCGTCCCCTCGATCGCCGGCCCGAAGCGCCCCCAGGACCGCATCGAGCTGAGCAAGGCGAAGGGCCAGTTCGAGAAGGACCTGGTCGACTACGCCGACATCTCCCACGACCTGGTCGACCTGACCATCTCGGAGTCCTTCCCGGCCTCCGACCCGGGCGAGCTGTCGCCGGAGGACGGCCACAGCCACCACGTCCACACGCACCACAGCCACGCGCCGAAGACGGCCTCCAGCCCCACCCCGGTGAAGCTGCAGGACGGCACGGACTTCGTGATCGACCACGGCGCGGTCGCCATCGCGGCGATCACCTCGTGCACGAACACGTCGAACCCGTCGGTCATGCTGGCCGCCGGCCTGCTGGCGCGCAACGCCGCCGCGAAGGGCCTCAAGGCCAAGCCGTGGGTCAAGACCACGCTGGCTCCTGGCTCCAAGGTCGTCACCGACTACTACGAGAAGGCCGGCCTCACCAAGGACCTGGAGGCCCTCGGCTTCTACACGGTCGGCTACGGCTGCACCACCTGCATCGGCAACTCGGGCCCGCTGCTGGACGAGATCTCGGCGGCGGTCAACGACAGCGACCTCGCCGTCACGGCCGTCCTCTCGGGCAACCGCAACTTCGAGGGCCGCATCAACCCCGACGTGAAGATGAACTACCTGGCCAGCCCGCCGCTGGTCATCGCCTACGCGCTCGCCGGGTCGATGAACTTCGACTTCGAGGTGGACCCGCTGGGCACCGACGCCGACGGCAACGACGTGTTCCTGAAGGACATCTGGCCGGACGCTGCCGAGGTGCAGCAGACGATCGACTCCTCCATCAACGAGGGCATGTTCGTCCACCAGTACGCGTCGGTCTTCGAGGGCGACGAGCGCTGGAAGTCGCTGGCCACCCCGACCGGCTCGGTCTTCGAGTGGGACGAGAAGTCCACCTACGTGCGCAAGCCCCCGTACTTCGAGGGCATGACGCTGGAGACCACGCCGGTCACCGACATCACCGGCGCCCGCGTGCTCGCCAAGCTCGGCGACTCGGTCACCACCGACCACATCTCGCCCGCCGGCTCCATCAAGGCGGACAGCCCGGCCGGCCAGTACCTCACCGAGCACGGCATCGACCGCAAGGACTTCAACTCCTACGGCTCGCGCCGCGGCAACCACGAGGTGATGATCCGCGGCACGTTCGCGAACATCCGCCTGCGCAACCAGCTGCTGGACGGTGTGGAGGGCGGCTACACCCGCGACTTCACGCAGGCCGACGGTCCGCAGTCGTTCATCTACGACGCGTCGCAGAACTACCAGGCGCAGGGCACCCCGCTCGTCGTGCTCGGCGGCAAGGAGTACGGCTCCGGCTCGTCGCGCGACTGGGCGGCGAAGGGCACCAGCCTCCTCGGCGTCCGCGCGGTCATCACCGAGAGCTTCGAGCGCATCCACCGCTCGAACCTGATCGGCATGGGCGTCGTCCCGCTGCAGTTCCCGGCCGGCGAGAACGCCGACTCGCTGGGGCTGGACGGCACCGAGTCGTTCTCGATCACGGGGCTCGAGGAGCTCAACGAGGGCAGCACGCCGAAGACGGTGCACGTCGTCGCGGAGCCGACCGAGCACTCGCCGTCGGGCAAGCAGACCGTCGAGTTCGACGCGGTGGTCCGGATCGACACGCCAGGTGAGGCGGACTACTACCGCAACGGCGGCATCCTGCAGTACGTCCTGCGGAGCCTGGTGTAACCAGACCGTTGTCAAGGGGAGGCTCGGGATCGCCTGGTTCCGAGCCTCCTCCGATTCACAGGGTTCTACACTGAAATCCATGAGCATCCTCGAAACCATCCACGGGCCGCGTGATCTCGACCGGCTCACGGAGCGGGAGCTCGACCAGCTCGCTGCCGAAGTGCGGGCGTTCCTGGTCGCCAACGTCGCCAAGACGGGCGGTCACCTGGGGCCGAACCTCGGCGTGGTCGAGACGACGATCGCCATCCACCGCGTGTTCGACTCGCCGCGGGACGCGATCGTCTTCGACACCGGGCACCAGTCGTACGTGCACAAGCTGCTCACGGGCCGCCAGGACTTCTCCCGGCTGCGCCAGCGCGGCGGCCTCGCCGGCTACCCGCAGCGCTCCGAGTCCGAGCACGACATCGTCGAGAGCTCCCACGCGTCGTCGTCGCTGAGCTGGGCGGACGGCATCTCGCGCGCCTTCGAGATGACCGGCCAGAACGACCGGCACGTGATCGCCGTCGTCGGCGACGGCGCGCTCACCGGCGGGATGACGTGGGAGGCGCTCAACAACATCTCCGACGACAACAACCGCCGGCTGATCATCGTCGTCAACGACAACGGGCGATCCTACGCGCCGACCATCGGCGGGATGGCGCGCTTCCTCAACACGGTGCGCACCCGGCGCACCTACCGCAACCTGTACCTGACCAGCCGCAAGGCCTTCGACAAGCTCGGCACGCCCGGCCAGTCGTTCTACCGCGGCATCCGCGGCGGCCTGCACGGCTTCCTCAGCCGCTTCTCCAACAACGAGTCGCTGTACTCGAACCTCGACATCAAGTACATCGGGCCGGTGCACGGCCACGACATCGCGGCGATGGAGGAGGCTCTGCGCCAGGCGAAGAACTACGGCGCCCCGGTCATCGTGCACGCGATCACGCAGAAGGGCCGCGGCTACGAGCCGGCCCTGCGCGACGCCGCCGACCAGTTCCACGCCGTCGGCCAGATCGACCCGGAGACGGGCGAGGCGCTCGAGAGTTCCACCGGGCAGAGCTGGACGAGCGTCTTCTCCGACGAGATCGTGAAGCTCGCCGAGCAGGACCCGAAGATCGTCGGCATCACCGCGGCGATGCTGCGACCGACCGGCCTGCACAAGTTCGCCGAGCGGTTCCCCGACCGGGTGCACGACGTCGGCATCGCCGAGCAGCACGCGGCGACGAGCGCCGCAGGGCTCGCCTACGGCGGCCTCCACCCGGTCGTCGCTATCTACGCGACCTTCATCAACCGGGCGTTCGACCAGGTGCTGATGGACGTCGCGCTGCACAAGGCGGGCGTCACCTTCGTGCTCGACCGCGCCGGGGTCACCGGTCCGGACGGGCCGAGCCACCACGGCATCTGGGATCTGGCGATCCTGCAGGTGGTCCCCAACATCCAGCTCGCAGCGCCGCGCGACGGCTCCCGGTTCCGCGAGGAGCTGGCGGAGGCCGTGGCGGTCGGCGACGCGCCCACCGTGCTGCGGTTCCCGAAGGGCGAGGTGCAGGCGGACATCCCGGCCGTGCGGCGCCTGGAGGACGGCGTGGACGTGCTGCGCGAGTCCGACAGCCAGGACGTCCTGCTGGTGACGGTCGGCCCGATGGCCGACCTGGGCTTGAAGGTGGCGGACCGGCTCGCGGCGCAGGGGATCGGGGCGACCGTCGTGGACCCGCGCTGGGTCGTCCCGGTGCCCCGCAGCATCCTCAGCCTGGCCGCCGACCACCGCATCGTCGTGACGATCGAGGACGGCATCCGGGTGGGCGGAATCGGCACGCGCGTGCGCCAGGACCTCCGCGAGGCCGGCATCGACACCGCAGTGGACGAGCTCGGGCTGCCGGACGCGTTCATCGACCACGCGACACGCAGCCAGATCCTGGACGACGCGGGGCTCACGCCGCAGAAGATCGCGCGCGACCTGGTCGCACAGGTCCTCGGCAGCCGCGTCCCGATCGCACGCCCGCTGCCCGCGGACGAGCCCGCCGAGGACGTCGCCAAGAAGCGCCGCGCCTGACCCGTCACACTCTTCCCATCACCCGCGGCGGTGGTGGGGGTGCCGCTCAGGCGAAGCGGTAGACGTGCTCGACGGCGCCGGACGGGAACGTCTTGGTGCCGGAGAGCACGAGCGGCCGGCTCGCCTCGGCGACGGGCAGCAGCGGCTTGCCCGAGCCGACCAGCACCGGCACGTACGTGATGTGCAGCTCGTCGATCAGGCCGCGGTCGGCGAACTGGGCCGCGAGCGCGCCGCCGCCGACCATCCACACGTCGCGGTCGTCGGCGGCGTCCCGGAGTTCGGCGTCGAGCTGGGCGATGTCGCCGGAGAAGAACGTGACGACCGCGCCTTCCGGGACCGGCAGCGCGCGGTGGGTGACCACCCAGGTTGGGATGTCCTGGTAGGGCCAGGGACCCTGCTCGCCGAGCACGAACTCGTACGTCGTCGCGCCCATCACCAGCGCGCCGATGCCTGCGATGAACTGCTGGTAGTGCTCGTCGAACTCCTCGAAGCCGAACTGCATCAGCCACTCGATGCGGTCGTGCACGTCGGCGATGAAGCCGTCGATGGAGGACGCGACGTAGTACTTCGTGAGGGCCATGGGGCGACCGTACCAGCCGCCGCGGACACGGGGATATCGTGAGGGCATGGCACTGATGACGATCACACTGGGTACGAAGAAGCTCGAGGTCTCGCGACTCGGCCTCGGCTGCATGGGCATGAGCGCGTTCTACACCGGCGCAGGCGACAACGACGCCGGTTCGATCCGGACCATCCACCGGGCGATGGACCTCGGGGTCACCTTCTTCGACACCGCGGAGATCTACGGCCCGTACACCAACGAGGAGCTGCTGGCCCGCGCCTTCGCCGGCGGCCGGCGCGACCAGGTGGTCATCGCGACCAAGTTCGGCACCATCCGGCACCGCTCGAAGGGCGAGCGCGGCCTGGACGGCTCGCCGGAGAACGTCCGGCTTTCGGTCGAGGGCTCGCTGAAGCGGCTGCAGACCGATCGCATCGACCTCTACTATCAGCACCGGATGGACCCGGGCACGCCCATCGAGGAGACGGTCGGTGCGCTGAAGGAGCTGATCGAGGAGGGCAAGATCCGGCACTACGGGCTCTCGGAGGCCGCGCCGGAGACGATCGTGCGCGCCAACGCGGTGCACCCGGTGACCGCAGTGCAGACCGAGTACTCCCTCTGGACCCGCGACCCGGAGGCGGAGGTGCTGCCCACCGTGCGCGAGCTCGGCATCGGTTTCGTGCCCTACTCGCCGCTCGGCCGCGGCTTCCTCACCGGCTCGATCCGCTCGCTCGACCAGCTCGCCGAGGACGACTTCCGCCGCTTCAACCCGCGGTTCGAGGGCGACAACCTGGAGGCCAACATCCGCATCGTGGAGCAGGTCGACGAGGTGGCGCGCGAGGCCGGGGCCAAGCAGGGCCAGGTGGCGCTCGCGTGGCTGCTCTCGCGGGGCGACGACCTCGCGCCGATCCCGGGCACGCGCCGCGTCGAGAACCTGGAGCAGAACGTCGCGGCCGCCGACCTCGAGCTCACCCCCGAGCAGCTGGCGCGCCTCGACGCCGTCGCGGCCCCCGTCGGCGACCGTTACGCCGACATGAGCCCGCTCAACAAGTAGCCGCCGGGATCACACCCGGAAGCGCAGCCGCAGCGTGCGGGCCTCGGGGCGGAGGGCGAACTCCGGCCAGACGTCCGGCCCGCACGCGCGCGAGCCGAGGCCGTGCTGAGCGGCGTCCACGAACAGGTACGTGGTGTCCGACCCCGGCAGCTCGTGCGGGTGGGGCGCCGCGGCGACCTGCTGCGGCGTGTGCCGGGAGAGCGAGAAGCCGGGGAGGCGTCCGCGGCCGTGCGGGAACGCGGTGAAGCCGAACGCGCCCAGGTCGACCTCGCGCACGGCCGAGCGGTGCCCGGTCTCCTGCGGCCGGGCGTACTCCACGTTCAGCTCGTCCAGGGTGGCCCGGAACCGGCCGACGTATGCGGCACGGGTGCTGTCGGGGTAGGACTCCAGCGGACCGGTGCCGAACCATTCGGCGCCCTCCACCACGCCGTCGCGATCGGGGAGGTCGAACCGCACGCCGATCCGCGGCCACACGCTGGGCCAGCCGGACGACGGCTCGATCTCCACCCGCAGGTCGAGCTCGCCGTCGGTCAGCGTCCAGACGGTCTCGACGGTCACGGAGTGCACGGAGTTCGCCGCCGAGACGCGCGTGATGGTCCGCAGGCCGCGCGCCGCCTCGTTCTCCGCCTCGTGCACCGACACCAGCCGGTGCGTCAGCCGGTCGAGGCCCTGCTCCCGCCAGAGGCTCGCGCTGGAGACGCCGAGGATGCTCGCGTCGCTGTACGCCAGGTCGCCGTACGCGGCGCCCTCGTCGTTGTCGGTGGGGGCGCGGAACAGCTCCAGCCGCGGTCCGGCGACGCCTCGGCCGCCGAGGGCGACGAGCCGGCCCCGCTCGAAGGTCGCTGGGCCGAGCGCGAGCGTCCCTTCCGCCTCCCGCCACTCCAGAGGCCGCGGGGCCGGACGGCGACGCCGCGGCGCCGATCGGTCGACCTGCGCCCGGGCGACGACGTGACCGGCCGGAGCCCAGGCGGTGTCGGCGGCGAGCACGGCCGTCACAGTGAGCCACGTCTCCGCGTCATCCGCCACCGCGACGGTGGGGAGCGGCAGGCGTACCGAATCGCCGGCCTCCACCACCGGGAGGTCGAGCGTGCCGGTGGTCGCCTCGCGCCCCTCGTGCTCGACCGTCCAGCGCAGGGCGACGTCGGCGGTGCTCGCGCTGTGCCGGCGATTCGTCACGACCAGCTCGTCGCCGTCGAACGCCAGGGCGACCGGCTGCGCCACCGCCGCGAACTCGTGCAGTCCGGGGGTGGGCACGTCGTTCGACAGCACAATCCCGTCCATCACGAAGGTGCCGTCGTGGACCACCTCCCCGAAGTCCCCGCCGTACGCGTAGTACGGCGTGCCGTCCGCGGTCCGGGTGAGGATCCCGTGGTCGCGCCACTCCCAGACGAACCCGCCGTGGAGTCGCGGATGCGTGTCCACCAGCGCTTCGTACTGGTCGAGCGCGCCCGGCCCGTTGCCCATCGCGTGGGCGTACTCGCAGAGGAGGAACGGCTTGGTCCGCTGCCGCGCTCCCTGCGCGGGCGTGCAGCCGAGCAGCGGGGCGAGCGAGCCGTCCGTCCCGATCTGCTCGGTCTCGGGCACTGAGGAGTACATCCGCGAGTAGACATCCGTGTACTCGCCGGTGTAGTCGCCCTCGTAGTGCACCGGGCGCTCGGGGTCGCGGTCGTGGACCCAGGCGGACATCGCGGCGAGGTTCGCGCCGGTGCCGGACTCGTTGCCGAGCGACCACAGCACGATCGCGGGATGGTTCTTGTCGCGCTCCACCGTGCGCCGGATGCGGTCGAGGTAGGCGTCGCGCCAGCGCGGGTCGTCGCTCGGATTGTCCCGCCAGCCGGCCTTCTCGAAGCCGTGCGTCTCCAGATCGCACTCCAGGATGACCCAGAAGCCGAGTTCGTCGGCGAGGTCGAGGAGGCGCGGGTGCGGGGGGTAGTGGCTGGTGCGGATGGCATTCACGTTGAACCGCTTCATCCGGATCAGGTCGGCGCGGGCGTGCTCCTCGTCGAAGACCCGGCCGCGCTCGGGATGGGTCTCGTGCCGGTTCATCCCGTGGAAGACGACCCGTCGGCCGTTGACGAGGAACCGGTCGCCGCGGATCTCCACGGTGCGGAAGCCGAGGCGCAGCGACACGGTCTCGCCCCGGGCGGAGACGGTGGCGTCGTAGAGCCGTGGCGTTTCGGCGGCCCACGGCTCGACCGGCCCGACCGCGAGGGGCGCGACGTCGGCGGGCGTCTCCCAGACGGCCTCGACGCGGAGCTCGGGAATGCGCAGGGAGACCGGAAACGCGCTGGCGTCGGCGGTGAGCTCCGGGAGGACGCGTCCGCTGCCGTCCGTGAACGCGGTGCGGAGCCAGACGTCCTCGATCCCGTCGGCCGGACGTGCCGACAGGGTCACGTCGCGGAAGATCCCGGGCAGCCACCACTGGTCCTGATCCTCCAGATAGCTCGCGGCCGACCACTGGTGGACGCGCACCGCGAGGAGGTTGTCCCCGGCGCGCACGTGGTCGGTCACATCGAACTCGTGGGCGAGCCGGCTGCCGCTCGCGGAGCCGACCTCCACGCCGTTCAGCCACACCCGGTAGAGCGACTCGACCCCGTCGAACCGGAGGACCACCCGCGCGTCGGCGGGCCACCCCGCCGGGACGTCGAACCGGCGCCGGTAGTCGCCGGTCGGGTTCTCGTCGGGCACGAAGGGCGGCTCGATCGGGAACGGGTACTGCACATTGGTGTAGATCGGGCGGCCGTAACGGCCGTCGCCGTGCAGGACCCAGTGCGCCGGAACCGGGAGCGTGTCCCAGGCGGCGTCGTCCAGCTCGGGGCGCGCGACGTCGTCCGGCAGGTCGGCGGTGGGGGAGAGCCGGAACCGCCAGTCGCCGTTCAGTGAGAGCGACGGGGCGTCGGACTGCAGCCAGGACCGGGGCGCGCGGAGGGCGCCGGAGGAGGGTGCGGTGTCGGCGAGGAGGGCGGGAGACGGCACGATGCTCCTTGGATGGTCACTGCGGCGTGGAGGGGCTAGCATCGACCGTAGTCGAAAATGGTTCGAGTGACCTAATTTGGAGTAGGCCTCATGTGGAGTGGGATGTGACCGAGAGCCGCGAACCGGCGCGGCGGCGCGGGCCGTACGCGAAATCGGCCGAGCGACGGCAGCAGATCGTCGACGAGGCGTATCGCGTGTTCGCCACGCGCGGCTACCACGGCAGCTCGCTGCGCGAGATCGCCGCCGCGGCCGGTATCGGGCTGAGCACGCTCCAGCACCATTTCGGCGGCAAGGAAGCCCTGCTGCTCGCGGTGCTCGCCCGGCGCGACGAGCTCGGCGGGGATGTGGACCCCACGGGCGGCCGCCCCTCCGACATCCTCCCGTTCCCCGACGCGATCGTCGCCCAGGCCCGGCGCAACGAGAACATCCCCGGGCTCATCGCGCTCTACAGCATCCTCGCCGCGGAGGCCACCGGCCCGGATCACCCCGGCCACGCCTACTTCCTCGGTCGCTATGCCGGAATGCAGGACTCCTACGAACGCGAGTTCGCCGCGCTCGCCGCGGCGGGGCGTCTCCGCGACGGCGTGGACCCGGCGCTCGCCGCAGCGACGGTGGTGGCGCTATGGGAGGGCATCCAGCTCCAATGGCTCTACGCCCCGGAGCGCGTCGACGCCGCCGCGGCCCTACGCGGCTACCTCGACCTGGTGCTGGTCAGCGGGACGTCCGCCGACCAGTAGCGTGCCGCGGCGGCCTGCTAGAAGTCGACCGGGTCGCGCAGCAGCGGGCAGGTCATGCAGTGGCCGCCGCCGCGGCCGCGACCGAGTTCGGCGCCGACGATCGGGATGACCTCCACGCCCGCGCGGCGCAGGGCGTCGTTGGTGGCGGTGTTGCGGTCGTAGGCGTAGACGACGCCGGGTCGCAGCGCGACCGCGTTGTTTCCGCTGTCCCACTGCTGGCGCTCGGTCTCGTAGTTGTCGCCCGCTGTCTCGATCACGCGCAGTCGGGGGAGACCGAGGGCGCCCGCGACGACGTCCACGAAGGCCCTGCCGCCCTCGTCGGTCACGTCGACGGGGTTCGTGCCGCTGCCGGGCCGCAGGGTGAAGGTGTGCACGCGGTCCATGATCGCCGGGTACAGCGTGACCAGGTCGCGGTCGGCGAAGGTGAACACGGTGTCCAGGTGCATGGCCGAACGGAGCTTCGGCATGCCGGCCACGATGACCTGCTCGGCCGCGCCCGCCTCGAAGAGCGCCGCGGCTGTCTGCGTGATCGCCTGCCGGGAGCTGCGCTCGCTCATGCCGATGAGCACGGCGCCGTTGCCCACGGGCATGACGTCCCCGCCCTCCAGTGTCGCCTGACCCCAGTCGCGCTCGGGGTCGCCCCACCAGACGCGCGCGCCCGCGAACGCCGGGTGGAACAGGTAGATCGCCTTCATGAGCAGGGTCTCGTCGTGCCGTGCCGGCCAGTAGAGCGGGTTGAGCGTGACCCCGCCGTAGATCCAGGACGTGGTGTCGCGCGTGTAGAGCGTGTTCGGCAGCGGCGGCATCAGGTACTCGCGCACGCCCGTCGACTCGCGGGCCAGCGCGATGTAGCCGGTCCGGTAGTCCTCGGGGAGGTCGGCGGTGGAGAGGCCGCCGATCAGGAACTCGGCCAGTCTCTCCGTGGGGAGGGACTCCAGGAACGCGCGGGTGCCCTCGACGAGTCCCAGGCCGACCTCGTTGGGGACGACCTTCCGGTCGAGCAGCCACGCCCGCGCCTCCGGCCGGGCGACGGTCTCGGCGAGCACCTCGTGCAGCTCGAGCACCTCGACCCCGTTGGAGCGGAGGTCGGCGACGAACGCGGCGTGGTCGCGCTTGGCGTTCTCGACCCACATCACGTCGTCGAAGAGGAGGTCGTCGGCGTTCGTCGGGGTGAGCCGGTGGTGCGCCAGCCCGGGCGAGGCGACGAGTACTCGCCGCAGCTGCCCGACCTCCGAGTGGACGCCGAATGTGGTGTCGGTCACAGTGATCCCCTTACGTGTCGTGCCTGATTGGTGTTCGACGGAAAGCGTTCGGGCGTCGTCACAGGGTGATCCAGCCGAGCGAGAGCGCCACGATGCCCAGGATCGCGCCGAGCACCGAGACGGCGAAGATGACGAGCTCACGGCCGCTGAACACCTTCCTGCCCTGCTCGCGCCGGACCATGACGAACAGGATGGTCGCCGGCGCGTAGATGATGAACGAGAGCAGCACGAAGGTGAGGCCCGCCGCGAAGAGGAGGAAGGCGGTGTAGATCGTCGCCAGGACCGTCACGACCAGGTCCCGCCCCCAGCCGCGCGGCTCCTGCATATAGGTCTCCCGCGTCGTCACGAGCTTGAGCGCGTAGAGAGCGGCCAGGAAGAACGGGATGAGCGTGAGCGCGCTGGTCAGATCGAGGGCCAGGTTCAGGGCGTCGTTGGCGAAGTAGATGATGACCAGGACGGCCTGCACGAACAGGGCGGTGAGCAGCAGGGCCGCAGTGGGCACGTCCTGGCTGTTCGAGCGGGCGAGGAAGCGCGGCATGTCGTGGTCCTTGGCGGCCACGAACAGCACCTCGGCCGCCATGAGCGACCAGGCGAGATACGCGCCGAGCACGGACACGATGAGGCCGATGCTGACGAACCAGGCGCCCCACGGACCGACCGCGGCCTCCAGCACGCCGGCCATCGACGGCTGGCGGAGCTTCGCAATCTCGCCCATCGGCAGCACGCCGTACGAGACGATCGTGACCGAGGCGAACACGGCGAACACGCTCACAAAGCCGAGGATGGTGGCACGGCCCACGTCCTGGCGGCGCTTGGCATGCCGGGAGTAGGTGCTCGCACCCTCCACGCCGAGGAACACGAAGACCGTCACCAGCATGGTGTTGCGGACCTGGTTGAACAGGGAGCCGGCATAGTCGGCGCCGCCCCAGTTGGCCGCGAACACGTCGGGCTTGAGCACGAAGAGCGCCAGCAGGATGAACACGATGATCGGCACGACCTTGGCGACCGTGACGATGCGGTTGATCGCCGCGGCCTCCTTGATGCCGCGGCGGATGAGGAAGAAGAATCCCCAGAGCGCCGCCGAGGAGATCGCGATGGCGAGGATCGTGTCGCCGTTGCCGAGCGCGGGGACGACCGCGCCGATCGTGGACATGATGAAGACCCAGTAGAAGACCAGGCCGACGGAGGCGCTGGCCCAGTAACCGAACGCGGAGAAGAAGCCGAGGTACTCGCCGAAACCGGCCTTGGCGTACGCGTAGACGCCGGCGTCGAGCTTCGGCTTGCGGTTGGCCAGCAGCTGGAAGACGAACGCGAGCATGAGCATGCCGACGCCCGCGATCGTCCACGCGATGAGCGCGCCGGCGACGCCGGTCTCCTGCGCGAACCGGCGGGGGAGCGAGAACACCCCGGCGCCGACCATGCTGCCGACGACCATGCCGGTCATCGTGAGCATCGAGAGCTTGACGGGAGTGGACACCCCGGTCTGCGGCGCTGCCTTCTGATCCGTCACGGGGCCCCCAAGTCGCACACCAGTGAGATATATGAACGCTAACGAGCCCCGTTCCGGTCGGTCAAGACCCGTCCCGGGTGAAAAACCGAAACCGCCGAGTACGCGGAAAGTCCACGTACTCGGCGGTTTCGACCGGAGTTTCTGCGTACTCGGCGGTTAGGCGACGGCCTCCGCGGGGGTGCGGACGCCACGGACGGGCGGGTGCTGGAAGGTGTCCCCGAAGACCCGTTCGGACGCGCCGACCCGGTCGAGGTACGGCGTGATGCCGCCCATCTGGAACGGGAAGCCCGCGCCGAGGATCATGCAGAGGTCGATGTCCTCCGGCGCCTCGACCACGTGGTCGTCGACGAGCATGCGGTGGATCTCGTCGGCCAGGCCGTCCTCGAGCCGGCGCAGGATGTCCTGCTCGCTCCACGGGTTCTTGCCGCCGGTCAGGATCTTGGCCGCGCCCTTGTCGAGCCCCTTCACCTTGCCCTTGGAGTCCTTCTCCAGCAGGGTGCCGTGCTCCGCCAGGCGGTGCAGGTTCTCGCTGCGGTAGAACCGGTCGGGAAAGGCCGCGTGGTGCGTGTCGAGCACGTGCGCGCCGACCTTCAGGCCGACCAGGTCGAGCAGGACGGAGGGCGCCATCGGCAGGCCGAGCGGCGCGAACGCCTTGTCGACGGTCTCGAACGGCGTGCCGTCGTCCACCGCGTGCATCGCCTCGCCCAGGATCTTCGCCAGCACCCGGTTCACGACGAACCCGGGGGTGTCGGCCGTGATGACGGCGTTCTTCTTGAGCGCCGCCGCCGTGACCATCGCGGTGGACAGCGTGGCGTCGTCCGTGTGCGGGGTCTTCACGACCTCGATCAGCGGCATGACCGCGACCGGGGTGAAGAAGTGGAAGCCGACCAGGCGCTCAGGGTGCTTCAGCTTCGCGCCGATCTGCTCCACCGACAGCGAGGAGGTGTTGGTCGCCAGCACAGCCTCGTCGGAGAGGTACTGCTCGACCTCGGCGAAGACGTTCTGCTTGACGGTCAGCTCTTCGAAGACCGCCTCGATCACCCAGTCGCAGTCGGCGAAGTCGGCCTTGTCGGTCGTGCCGGTCACGAGCGCGCGCAGTCGGTTGGCCTCGTCCGGGGAGATCCGGCCCGTCTCCTGGAGCTTGCCGATCTCGTCGTGGATGTACGCCACGCCCTTGTCGACGTGCGCCTGGTCCAGGTCGGTGATCACCACGGGCACGCGCAGCCGGCGCACGAACAGCAGCGCGAACTGGCTGGCCATGTAGCCGGCGCCGATGACGCCGATCTTGGTGACCTTCTTGGCCAGTGCCTTGTCCGGCGCTCCGGCGGGGCGCTTGGCGCGCTTCTGGACCAGGTTGAACGCGTAGATGCTGGCCTGGAACTGGTCGCCCGAGATGAGCTCGGCGAGCGCGTCGTCCTCCAGCTCGAAGCCCGCGGCGCGGTCGTTCGCCTTGGCGGCCTTCAGAAGCTCCAGCGCCTTGTACGGCGACTTCGGGACGGTGCCGATGCGGCTCTCCAGCATCTTGCGGGCGATGCCGATCGCAGCGTCCCACTTGACCATGCGCTCGACCTTGCCGGGCACGTTCGGGCGCTTGACCTCGACGGCGCCGGTGAGGACCTTGTCGGCCCAGAGGAGGGAGTCCTCCAGGAAGTTCGCCGAGTCGAAGATCGCGTCCGCGATGCCGAGCTCGAAGACCTCCTGCGGCTTCAGCATCCGGTTCTGCTTGAGCGGGTTCTCGACGACGACCTTGAGGGCGTTCTCGATGCCGATCAGGTTCGGCAGGATGGTCGCGCCGCCCCAGCCGGGGATGAGGCCGAGGAAGACCTCGGGGAGCGCGAACGCCGCCGCGTTGCGGTCGATGGTGCGGTAGTCGGCGTTGAGGCCGATCTCGACGCCGCCGCCGAGCGCGAGCCCGTTGGTGAACACGAACGAGGGGACGCCGAAGGTCGCCTGCTTGCCCAGCACGTAGTGGCCGAGCTGGGGGAGCAGCTTCGCGACCTCCACGCTCGGGATGTCGCTGACCCGGCTGAGGTCGGCGCCCGCGGCGAGGATGAACGGCTTGCCGGTGACGGCGACCGCGTCGACCTCGCCGCGCGCGGCCCGCTCGGTCAGCGCGTCGAAGGTCTTCCCCAGCTCCAGCAGCGTGGCGGGGCCCATCGTGTTCGGGCGGGTGTGGTCGCGGCCGTTGTCGAGCGTGACCAGCGCGAGGGTCTTGCCGCTGGGCAGCGGCACGTCCTTCACGTAGGAGTGGGTGACGACCTCGTCGGAGGTGAGCTCGACGAGGGGGGAGAAGTCGATGGTGCTGTAGTCGGTCACTGGTGCTCAGCCCTTCTTCGCCGCGCGCTTGCTGTAGTGGGGGTTCTCCCAGATCACGGTGCCGCCCTGGCCGAGGCCGACGCACATCGCGGTCAGCCCGTAGCGGACCTCCGGGTGCTCCTCGAACTGGCGCGCGAGCTGGATCATCAGGCGGACGCCGCTCGCGGCGAGCGGGTGGCCGATCGCGATCGCGCCGCCCCACTTGTTGACCCGCGGGTCCTGGTCGTCGATGCCGAAGTGGTCCAGGAACGACAGCACCTGGATGGCGAACGCCTCGTTGAGTTCGAACAGGCCGATGTCCTCGATCGTGAGGCCCGCCTTGCGGAGCGCCTTCTCGGTGGACGGGACCGGGCCGATGCCCATGATCTCCGGCTCGACGCCGGCGAACGCGAAGCTGACCATGCGCATCTTCGGCGTCAGGCCGAACTCCTTGACCGCGTCGGAGGACGCCAGCAGGCTCGCGGTGGCGCCGTCGGTGAGCGGCGACGCGTTTCCCGCGGTCACCCGGCCGTGCGGCCGGAACGGGGTCTTCAGCGTGGCGAGGCCCTCCATCGTGGTCTCCGGGCGCATGCCTTCGTCCTGCGTGGCGAGGCCCCAGCCCTGCTCGGAGCGGATGGCGACCGGCACGAGGTCCGGCTGCAACTTGCCCGCGGCGTACGCGGCGGCGGTCTTCTGCTGGCTGCCGAGGGCGAACCGGTCGGAGCGCTCCTTGGTGAGCGCCGGGAACCGGTCGTGGATGCGCTCGGCCGTCATGCCCATGTTGAGTGCGTCCTCCGCGACCATGCGCTCGGACAGGAAGCGCGGGTTGGGGTCGGCGCCGAAGCCCATCGGGTGCCGTCCCATGTGCTCCACGCCGCCGGCGATGACGAGGTCGTAGCTGCCGAATGCGATCCCGGAGCCGAGCGTGGTGACGCTCGTCATCGCGCCGGCGCACATCCTGTCGATCGCGAAACCGGGCACCGACTTCGGCAGCCCGGCGAGGAGCGCGGCCGTGCGGCCCAGGGTCAGGCCCTGGTCGCCCTGCTGCGTCGTCGCCGCGATGGCGACATCGTCGATGCGCTCCTTGGGCACGTTCGGATTCCGCTCCAGCAGGCCGATCATGGCCTTGACGACGAGGTCGTCCGCGCGGGTGTTCCAGTACTGCCCTTTTTCGCCCGCACGTCCAAACGGAGTACGGACTCCGTCGACGAACACGACATCCGTTCTATCGGCCACAGTGCCTCCCAAATCAGGTCGCTGACGATCCTAAGGAGGCCCCGACGCCGGAGTGGAATCGTTTGATTCTTTCTACGAAACGGCTTCGGACGCGTCGCCGGGCGTTTGGGTGCTTTCCACAAAGGCCTGGGCGATCGCCTGTGAGGTTGCCTCAATCTGCCAGCGCCGGGCGCCGTGCTGGGCGAGCGCGTCGGCGACCGTCGACGGCGTGATGTCGGCCGGCGGCGTCCACGCGACACGGCGCAGCGTGTCGGGGGTGAGCAGGTTCTCCAGCGGGAGTGACAGCTCCTCGGCCAGTGTCGTCAGCGCCGCGCGGGCGGCCTTCAGCCGGGCGTCGGCCTCCGGGTTGCGGTCGGCCCAGGCCCTCGGCGGCGGGAGGCTGTCGCCGGTGCCGCGCAGGACGGGCAGGTCGTTCGTGGTGCGGGCTGCCTCGATGGCGGCCCACCAGCGGTCCAGCTCGGTGCGGCTGGCGCGGCCGGTGAACTCGCGCATGGCGGCGAGGGCGCGCTTGGACTCCGGCATCGCCTTGGCGGCGGCGGTCAGGGACGCGTCGGGGACGAGCCGGCCGGGCGCGACGTCGAGCTGCTGGGCGAGTGCGTCGCGGCTCAGCCACAGCTCGCGCGCGGCGGCGAGATTGCGGATGCCGCGGATGGAGTGGATGCCGGACAGCCGCCGCCACGGCTCCTGGCGCGCCACGACGAGCTCGCGGGTGAGCTCATCGGCGAACTCCTGACGGGCGATGTCGGTCTTGCCGGCCTCCACCAGCAGCCCGGCGATCGCGTCGCGGAGGTCGGGCAGCAGCTCGACGTCGAGGGCGGCGTAGTCCAGCCACGGCTCGGGCAGCGGGCGGGTCGACCAGTCGGCGGCGCTGTGCTCCTTGGCGAGGTGGATGCCGAGCAGCTCCTCCACGACGGTGCCGAGGCCGACGCGCGGCATCCCGAGCAGGCGCGCGGCCAGCTCGGTGTCGAAGATGCTGACCGGGTCGAGTCCGACCTCGCGCAGGCAGGTGAGGTCCTGCGTCGCGGCGTGCAGCACCCACTCGTCGCCGGCGATCGCCTCGTTGAGCTCGTCGAACCGGCCGATCGCGGGCGGGTCGAACAGGAAGGTCCCTGAGCCGCGCCGGAACATCTGGATGAGGTACGCGCGCTGCGAGTAGCGGAACCCGCTCGCCCGCTCGGCGTCGACCGCGATCGGCCCTTCACCGGCGACGATCTGATCCAGGGCCCGGTGGTAGCCGTCTGGCGTGTCGATGACGGTGTGCTCAGCCACGCGGTGTCCGTCTCGTGCTCAGCAGGCTCACCCCTTCGCCCGTCGGCGGCAGGCCGGCCAGCATGCAGAGCAGTTCGCCCCAGCCCTCCACGTGCGCGGCGATGTCGGTCTCCAGCGGGCTCCAGGAGGCGCGCAGCTCGATCTGGGCGCCGTCGCCCTGGGCGGCGAGCTCGCCGAAGCCGGTGGAGATGATCTTGGTCGCGGTGCCGCTGGCGGCGGTGTACTTGGCGTGGCGCGCGTCCAGGGCGTCGACCAGCCACGACCAGGCCACGTCGGCGAGGAACGGGTCGAGGCCGATGTCGGTCTCGAGCGGGGCCTGCGCGAAGCAGACGATGCGGAACGGGCCGCCCCAGGCCTCCGGCTCGTCGGGGTCGTAGAGCAGGATGAAGCGTCCGGTGCCGAGGTCGGAGTCGTCGCCGTGCCGCGCGGGACGCACGTCCGCCGCGAGCGCGACGGAGTACGGCGCGAGCTGGGCGGGAGCCGGGATCTCCGTGATGACGAGCTCGGGCCGCGCCTTCGCGGAGCGGACGGACTCGAGTGCCGCCCCGTACTCCTTCGGCAGGTGAGTCTCCCGGGGCACGTGGGTCTCCCCCTGCGGGTGCGGGTCCCCGGGCAGCTGCGGCGGGGTCGAAGTGGGTGTCGACACGCTACGAACACTAGAAGGATTCGCGCGCTCGTGACAGTAAGGCACGCCGCCCGGTGGACTCCTGGCGGCGACGGGGCGCGGGCACGGCTACGCTGTCGGGCATGGCGACGACCAGCAGCGGATCCGGCGGAAACGGGGCATTCGGGAAGGTGGTCGGCGTGACGGCGGCCGTCGCGGGAGGGCTCGTGCTGCTCACCGCGGCGGGGGCCGGCTTCGCGATGGCGCGCGTGGCGCGAACGGTGATCACGCCGGTGCGCAGGCGCCCGCACCGCGAGGTCGTGATCGCGGCGGACGAGGGGCTCGGCGTCATCACGCTGAGGCGGACGCCGGACTCGGCGATGCCCGGCCGGTTCGGGCTGTGGTTCGGGTCGGAGACCGGCTATGCGAAGATCGGCGGCCTCCTGGAGACCACCGACACCACTGTCGTGCGGGAGCTGGAGCGCGTGCACTTCGGCGAGCTCGGGCCGGGTCGGGCGCGGATCAGCGGGTACTACTACCTGGAGCCGGAGGAGCTCGACCTGCCGGCGGAGAGCGTGGCGATCGAGACCGACCTGGGCCAGGCGCCGGCGTGGGTGTTCCCGGCCGATGAGGCGGCCACGGGCGACCGCTGGGTCATCCAGGTGCACGGCTGGGGCGCGACGCGGCAGGAGGGTCTGCGCGCCGTCCGGACGTTCCACGCGGCGGGCTACACCTGCCTGCTCGCCTCCTACCGCAACGACGGCGACGCCCCGGAGAGCGCGGACCGCCGCTACGGCCTCGGCGGGACCGAGTGGCGGGACATCGACGCCGCGATCCGGTACGCGGCCGACCACGGCGCCCGCTCGATCGTGCTGATGGGCTGGTCGATGGGCGGCGCCGTGGTGCTGCAGACGGTCACCCGGTCGCAGAACCTCGACCTGGTGACGGGCGTGGTGCTGGAGTCGCCGGTCGTCGACTGGATCGACACGCTCGAGTTCCAGGCCAACATGCTGCGCCTCCCCGACGCGATCGCCCAGGGCGCGATGCGGTTGATCGCCTCCGACTGGAGCGGCCCGATCACCGGCCTCGGCGCGCCGATCGACCTGCGCAGCATGGACTTCGTGGCCCGGGCGGCTGACCTCAGCCTCCCGATCCTCATCCTGCACAGCCAGGACGACGGCTTCGTGCCGGACACCGCCTCGCGCGCGCTCGCCGCGGCGCGCAGCGACATCGTGACCTTCGTGCCCTTCACGGTCGCGTTGCACACCAAGCTCTGGAACTACGACGAGGCGAAGTGGGCGGCGGCTGTGCGGGAGTGGCTGGACGAGCGCGCGTGAGCGGGGTGCACCGCCCGGTCGTGCCGCCCGCGGCCCGGCCGGGGGATCGGGTGGCCGTGCTCTCGCCGTCGTTCGCGGCGCCCGCGCGCTGGCCGGCGGTGCATGAGCAGGCGCTGCGCAGGCTGGAGGAGCTGACCGGCCTGGTGCCGGTCGAGTACCCGACCACCCGGCAGCTCGGCGCGACACCGCAGGAGCGCGCGCGGGACCTGAACGCGGCGTTCGCCGATCCCGGCATCCGGGCGGTGCTGGCGACCATCGGCGGTGATGACCAGATCCGGGTCATCCCGCACCTCGACCGGGAGGCCGTGCGCGCCGACCCGAAGCCGTTCCTCGGCTACAGCGACAACACCGGCATCCTGAACTGGCTCTGGACGGAGGGCGTCGCCGGGTTCTACGGCGGCAGCACGCAGGTGAACCTGGGACCGGGGCCGCGCGTGCACGACATCCAGCTGCGGTCGCTGCGCGCCGCCCTGCTCGGCGGCGAGCCGATCGAGCTGACCGACCCGGGCGAGTCGGAGGACTTCGGGACCGACTGGGGCGACCCGCGCGCGCTCGCCGAGACCGGGGAGCGCGAGCCGACCGACCGGTTCGCCTGGGCCGGACCCCGACGCCGGGTCACGGGCACGACCTGGGGAGGCTGCCTGGAGGTCGTGGACTGGATCCTGCTCGCCGACCGCTTCCCGTTCCCGCCCTCGGCGCTGGAGGGGGCCGTCCTGCTGGTGGAGACGAGCGAGCTGACGCCGCCGGCGCACTGGGTGCGGTACACGCTGCGCGCCCTGGGCGAGCGCGGGCTGCTCGCGCCGCTCGCTGGCGTGCTCGCGGCGCGGCCGCCGGTGAGCACCTTCGAGCACCGGCCGGACGCGGCCGAGCGGCGGCGCCTCCGCGAGGCGCAGCGTGACGCCGTGATCGAGACCGTGGCCGAGTACAACGCCGACGCGGTGGTGTGCGTGGGCGTTCCGTTCGGGCACACCACGCCGCAGTGGATCGTGCCCTACGGCGGGCGGATCACCCTCGACGGGGAGAGTCGCCGGGTGTTCGCCGACTACGCTCGCGGCTGAGTCAGGCCGCCGCGAGTTTGGCGCGCACCTGGCGCTTCGCGCGGCCGAGCAGCGCCGACATCCCGCGGAGGCGCAGCGGCGACACGGCCTGCGTGAGGCCGAGCGTATTCGGGAAGTCGTCCGGCACGGCCAGCACCTCGTCCGCGGTGAGTCCCGCGAGACCCTGGACCAGGATCGACGCGAAGCCGCGGGTGGTCGGGGCCTCCTTGGGCGCCGTGGCGTAGAGGTGGACGATGCCGTGCTCGTCCACCTCCACGAAGATGAAGACCGGCGCCTGGCACTCTTCGACCCGCTCCAGCAGGTCGGGGTGGTCGCGGTAGCGCTCCGGGAGGTCGGGCAGCTCGTCCGAGAACTCCAGCAGCAGCTGCAGGCGATCGTTCTGCTCCAGCGCCTGGAAGTCGTCGCGGATCTCGGCGAGCGTGCCGGTGAGGGCGGTCATGCTTTAAAGGCTACCTTCGTGCGGGTGCGGCAGGGTCAGCGCGAGGGAACCTCGCCAGGCTCCGTGCCCGTCACGATCGGCACGCGCACGGCCGAGCCCCACTCCGTCCACGATCCGTCGTAGTTGCGGACGTTCTCGAAGCCGAGCAGGTGGGTCAGCACGAACCAGGTGTGGCTGGAGCGCTCGCCGATGCGGCAGTACGCCACCACGTCGTCGCCCGGCTTCAGGCCGGCGTCGCCGAGGTAGATGGCCTCCAGGTCGGCGCGGCGCTTGAACGTCGCGTCGGGGGCGGCGGCGCGCGCCCACGGCACCGAGGCGGCAGACGGGATGTGGCCGGCGCGCAGGGCGCCCTCGGTGGGGTAGCCGGGGATCTCGGTGCGCTCGCCGCTGTACTCCTCGGGGGAGCGGACGTCGATCAAGGCCCCTTCCCCCGAACGGACCCGCCCCAGGTGGGCGAGCACATCCTCCTTGAAGGCGCGGATGGTGTGGTCGTCGCGCTCCACCACCGGGTACTCCACCGGCGCGGGCGTCGGCACCTCGCGGGTGAGCTCGCGGCCCTCCGCGATCCACTTGTCGCGGCCGCCGTCGAGCAGGCGCACGTCCTCGTGGCCGAACAGCGTGAACACCCAGAGCGCGTAGGCGGCCCACCAGTTGTTCTTGTCGCCGTAGATGACGACGGTGGTGTCGCGGGCGATGCCCTTGCCGCCGAGCAGCTCGGCGAAGCGTTCCGGGCTGACGTAGTCGCGGACCACCGGGTCGTTGAGGTCGGTGTGCCAGTCGATCTTGACCGAGCCGGGGATGTGGCCGGTGTCGTAGAGGAGGACGTCCTCGTCCGACTCCACCACCGCCAGGCCGGGCTCGCCGAGGTGCTCGGCCAGCCAGTCCGTGCTGACCAGTCGTTCGGGGTGCGCGTAGCCGGTGAAGTCGATCGACGGGTCGGGGGCGATGGCCATGCTGCTGATCCTCCGGGTTAGGCTGGGAGCCTGCGAAATCGCGGGCCAGGAGTCCAGGCTACGCGGCGCGCGGCGGGTGACGAACGTCCCGTCAACACTTCTTCACACTTAAGGTGCGCATCCAGACATGACGATCGAGACGACCGGGGCTCTTCCCCGCCTCGCGGACCGCTCGCCGGCGATCACCGGCGCCGAGATCGCGGCGAGCCTCGTGCCGCCGTCGCAGTTCGAGCACGCCACCTTCGAGTCGTACCGGCCCGACCACGACTACCCGTCGCAGTCGGAGGCCGTCGCCACGCTGAAGCTGTTCGCCAAGTCGTGGGAGCCGCAGCGTCCTGCCGGGCTGTTCAGCCGCAGCCGCCGCAAGGTGGAGGCCATGAAGCCGGGCGTCTACCTCGACGGCGGCTTCGGCGTCGGCAAGACCCACCTCCTGGCCGCGCTCTGGCACGAGGCGCCGGGGCCCAAGTACTTCGGCACCTTCATCGAGTACACCGCGCTGGTCGGCGCGCTCGGCTATGCGGGCGCGGTGGACCTGCTCCGCGGCTCCACCCTGATCTGCATCGACGAGTTCGAGCTGGACGACCCGGGCGACACCATGATGATGACCCGCATGCTGGGCGAGCTGGTCGCCTCCGGCACCCGGATCGCAGCCACCAGCAACACGCCGCCGAACGCGCTCGGCGAGGGCCGCTTCGCCGCGAGCGACTTCCTGCGCGAGATCCAGTCGCTCTCCGCCAACTTCCAGACCCTGCGCATCGACGGCCTCGACTACCGCCGCCGCGACACCTCGGGACATGCGGTCAGCGTCGACGCGGGGGAGTACGACCGGGTGCTGGCGGCGCTCACCGCCCGCGGCGAGACCGCGACGAGCGACACGTTCGACGGCCTGATCTCCCACCTCGCCACCGTGCACCCGTCGCGCTACATCAAGATGCTCGACGGAGTGGACGTCATCGGGCTGTCCGACGTGCATGTGCTGCACGACCAGATGGCGGCGCTCCGCCTCGTGGCGTTCATCGACCGCGTGTACGACGCGGAGATCCCGGTGGTGCAGACCGGCACGCCGCTGAGCGAGGTGTTCGACGACGAGATGCTGGGCGGCGGCTACCGCAAGAAGTACCTGCGCTCGATGTCGCGCATGATCGCCCTCACCGCGGGCGAGCTGCCGCCGCACGACGACTGAGACGCCCCTCCAGGCGGCCGCCCGGCAGTCGCCCCGGGGATTCGTAGACCGGCGAAACAGACTGTTTACACAGCGCAGGGATGCGTAACACCCGCGAAACACGAGCATCCCGCAGCCGAAACCTCTCGCGATCAGACTGGCTCCACCCCGAAGCGCCCGACCCGGCTCCGATGAGTCCGAACCCATCCCCAGGGCGTCGCATAGAGAGGTAGAGACTCGCATGGTGTTGCACACAGCCGCGGACTACGCAACGACAGGGACCGTGAACGCCCTGTGGTTGCTCGTCGCCGCCGCCCTCGTCCTGCTGATGACCCCCGGCGTCGCCTTCTTCTACGGCGGCATGGTCCGCGCGAAGAGCGTCGTCTCCATGATGATGATGAGCTTCGGCGCGATGGCCATCGTCGGCGTGCTCTGGGTCGTCTACGGTTACGGGCTCTCGTTCGGCAAGCCGCTCATCCCGCACGTGCTCGGCACGCCCGACCTGTTCCTCGGCAGCCTGATGGGCAAGGACGGGATGACGCCCGACCTCGGCGGACTCGCGTTCGCCGGCTTCCAGGCCACCTTCGCCATCATCACGGTCGCGCTGATCTCCGGCGCGATCGCCGACCGCGCCAAATTCGGCGCCTGGATGGTCTTCGCCGGCATCTGGGTGACGGTCGTCTACTTCCCGGTCGCGTACTGGGTGTTCAACCTGCAGGACGGCTGGATCTCTTCCATCCTGCACGTGAACGACTTCGCCGGCGGCACCGCGGTCCACATCAACGCCGGTGCGGCGGGCCTCGCCCTCGCCCTCGTGCTCGGCAAGCGCGTCGGCTTCCAGAAGGGCATGAGCAAGCCGCACAACGTGCCGCTGACGCTGCTCGGCGCCGCGCTGCTGTGGTTCGGCTGGTTCGGGTTCAACGCCGGCTCGGAGGCCGCGGTCGACGGCGTCGCCGCGATCGCGTGGATCAACACCCTCGCCGCCCCGGCCGCGGCGACTATCGGCTGGCTGATCGTCGAGAAGATCAAGGACGGCAAGCCCACCTCGATCGGTGCGGCGTCGGGTGCGGTCGCCGGCCTCGTCGCGATCACTCCGGCCTGTAACATCCTGACCCCGGGCTTCGCGATCCTGCTCGGCCTGGTGGCCGGCGCCATCTGCGCCGTCGCGATCGACCTGAAGTTCAAGCTCGGCTTCGACGACTCGCTCGACGTGGTCGGCATCCACCTCATCGGCGGCCTCGTCGGAACGCTGTGGATCGGCATCTTCGGCTTCACCCACATCGGCGGCGACGCCACCAAGCCGTTCTCCAGCCTCTGGTACGGCGGGAGCTGGGTGCAGCTCGGAGCGCAGGCGATCGGCGCCTTCAGCGTCCTGATCTACTCCTTCGTCCTGGCCTACGCGATCGGCTGGGTCATCCAGAAGACGATGGGCTTCCGGATCAAGAACGAGGACGAGCTGGCCGGCGTCGACACCGTGGTGCACGGCGAGGAGGGCTACGCGCTCGAGACGGTCTGACCGTCTCGCACCATCCAGCATCCGCGAACGGGGTGCCGCCTGCGGGCGGCGCCCCGTTCGGCGTCTGCGCGCCCGTTAGGGTAATGCTTGCATTGTGGCGGAAGGGAGCGGGATGGCCGCGACAGGCGAGCAGGTCGACACCCTGCTGCTGTTCGTCTGCGGGGCGCTGACGCTGCTCGTCCCGTTCGGCCTCGCGTTCTTCGTCGGCGGCCTCGGCGGCCGCTCCACGACCTCCCGGGCCATGAAGTTCGCGCTGACCGGCACGGCGGCGACCATCCTGCTCGGCGTCGGCGGCGGCTACGGGATGCTCGCCGGTCGGCCGTGGCTGCCCCACGTGCTCGGCGCTCCGTCGTTCGACCTGGCCGCCGGCTTCGGGGCGGCGTCGCACCGGCCCGACCTGTACGCCCTCGCCAAGGCGGGGTCGATCCTCGCGGCGGCCGCGGTGTCCATCGCGATCGTGGGCGTCGCCGTCGCCTCGCGGATCACGCTGCGCGCCTGGTTGGTCTTCACGGTGGTCTGGTCGGTGCTCGTGCTGTACCCGGCGGGCTACGCTGTGCTCGCGCTGGACGACGGCTGGGCGACCGGCGTGCTCGGCGTGATCGACTTCGGGGGAGCACTGCCGATCGGCGTGGCGGCGGGAGCGGCGGCCGCTGGGGTCATCCTGGCGTGCGGCCGGGGCGAGCACCGGCCACCGGAGCAGCGCAGCTTCCCGGCCATCGCTATCGGCGGGACGCTGGTCTGGGTCGGCTGGCTCGGACTGGTCGTCGGCTCGGAAGGGTCGGTGGACTCCTACACCGGACTGATCTCGATCAACGCGTTCGTCGCCTCCGGCGGAGGGTGCCTGGCCTGGATGGTCGTGGACCGGGTGCTGCTGCGGCGCCCCACCACGGTGAGCGCACTCTGCGGCGCCTTCTCCGGGCTGGTGGCGATCACCCCGGCGGCGGGAGTCCTGACGGTCGGCTGGTCGCTGCTGCTCGGCGTGATCGCGGCGCTGGCGTGCGCGACGATGGTCGACCTCGCTGCGCGGGCGCGGTTCGGCGCGTCGATGGCGCTGATCGTCATCGTGACAGTCGCGAGCATGGTCGGCCTGCTCTACCTCGGGCTGTTCGCCGCGGGCGGCGGGATGGTGGACAGCGGCAACTTCGACCTGTTCACCGCCCAGGCGATCGCCGGGTTCTCGGTGCTGATCGGCTCCTTCCTGGTCTCGCTGCTGCTCGCGCTCGCGCTGCGCTACACACTCGGCCTCACCCGGATCCGCTATCGTGCCACGAGTGAGCCGACTCCTCGACGCGATCGCGCGACTGTTCCGTCCCGCGCCGCGGAAGACTGAACGGCCGGCCTCCCGCGTCGGACCGGCCCGCTCCGGGCGCGTCGCCGGGCTGGAGCCGGGCCGCGGGGGCGTCGACGCGACGATACAGGTGGACCCGCGCCGGCTGAAGGGGCTGCGCACCTCGTACAACCCGAAGACCGACGGCGAGCCCGACCCGGGCGAGATCGTCTGGACCTGGGTGCCGTACGAGGAGAACGACGGCCGGGGCAAGGACCGGCCGGTGCTCGTCGTCGCGGCGGAGCCGTCCGGGACCCTGATCGCGGTCGCGCTGACCAGCCAGGCGCATCCGGGCCGTCCGGAGTACCTGGCGATCGGCGCAGGCGACTGGGACGGCCGCGGCCGGCCGAGCTTCGTCAAGCTCGACCGGGTGTACCGCGTGCACCGCACCGGGATGCGCCGGGAGGCCGCGGCGCTCGACGCCCGCCGGTATGCGACCGTCCGCGCTGCGCTGCGGAAGCTGTACGGCTGGAGCTGAGCGGCCTCCCCGCCGCCCGGCTGCTCGATGACGAACCGTGAACCGGGAGCGCGCGCCGCGCGGCCCGCGTCACTACAGTTGCCGCATGCCTGACGACTGTTCGCGCCCCCTCGACTTCGAGACCCGGCAGATCCACGCCGGCGCCGTGGTCGACGCCGAGACCCGCGCCCGCGTCACCCCGATCTACCAGACCGCCGGCTATGTCTTCGACGACTTCGACGACGGCGAGGACCGTTTCGCCGGCCGCAGCCGCTACCGCGCGTACTCGCGCAACGACAACCCGACCAACGCGGTCGCGGGGCAGCGCATCGCCGACCTGGAGGGCGGCGTGGACGGGATCGTGGTCTCCAGCGGGCAGGCCGCTATCGCCGCGGCGATCAACGCGCTCGCCGAGGCGGGCGACCACATCCTCGCGACCCGGTCGCTGTACGAGGGCACGCGGGAGATGTTCCGCGGCATCCTGAAGCGCCAGGGGATCGCGTTCGAGTACGTGGACGACGACGCCTCCGACGCGGAGTGGGCGGCGCGGTTCCGGCCGAACACGAAGGCCGTCTACACCGAGACGCTGCCGAACCCGCTCAACCAGGTGGTCGACATCCAGCGGCTGGCCCGCGTCGCGCACGCGGCCGGCGTCCCGCTGATCGTCGACAACACCGTCCCGACGCCGTACCTGTGGCGGCCGATCGAGGACGGCGCCGACATCGTCGTGCACTCGACCTCCAAATGGCTGTCCGGTCATGCCTCGGTGATCGGGGGAGCGGTGGTCGACGCCGGCCGGTTCGACTGGGCGGCGCACGCCGACCGCTTCCCGCAGCTCACCGAGCCGCCGCGGCCGGGCGTCGCGTCGTTCGTGGAGCGCTACGGCGGGGGCGCTTACCTGGCCTACCTGCGCACGGTGATCGTGCTGGAGTACGGGCCGACGGTGCCGCCGCTCAGCACCTTCCTGCTCCTGCACGGCATCGAGACGCTGTCGGTGCGGATGGACCGGCACGTGGCGAACGCCCAGGAAGTGGCGGAGTTCCTGGCCGGGCGGCCGGAGGTGTCGCGCGTGTTCTATCCGGGGCTCCCTGGCGACCCGTACCATGAGCTGGCTTCGCGGTACCTGCCGCTGGGCGCGGGCTCCATCGTGTCGATCGACCTGGCGGGCGGGAGGGCGGCCGCCCGGCGCTTCCTCGACGCGCTGCGGCTGGTCAGCCCGATGACGCATATCGGCGACGTGCGCACGCTCGCCATCCACCTCGGCAGCACCATCCACGCCAAGCTCACCGAGGAGGAGCGCCTGGACGCCGGGATCACGCCGGGGCTCGTGCGGCTCTCGATCGGCATCGAGAGCCCCCGCGACATCATCGCGGACCTCCAACAGGCCCTGGAGGCGTAGCGCCGCGCGAACGCGCCGCGCCCACATTTGTGCCGAATGTCGCGAAAGCACGCGCCATTCGCGCGATTCGTGGCGAAATGGTCCCGACGGTTGCTCGGCGACATTCGTGCCGAATGTCGCGAAAGCACGCGCCATTCGCGCGATTCGTGACGAATGTTCCGATGAGGGCTGGTGGACATTCGTGCCGAATGTCGCGAATGCGCCGCGGTTTCGCGCGATTCGGCACGAATCGCGCGGGGGCGTTACGCGGGGGTGAGCGCGGGAGTCGCGGCCGCGACGGTCGCGGCGATGCGGCGGACGGCCTCCACGACGGTCGTCGGGTCGCAGGCCAGGTTGATGCGGGCGAAGCCGCGGCCCGGCTCGCCGAACGCGAGCCCGGAGTTGAGGGCGACGCGTCCGGTGTCGATCAGTACGCGTGCGGGATCGTCGCCCAGCCCCGTCTCCCGGAAGTCCAGCCAGGCGAGGTAGCCGGCGTCGGGCCGGACCACCCGCACCGACGGTGCATGCACGGCGAGCTCGGCCTCCAGCAACCGGAGGTTCGTCACGAGCTGATCGAGGAGCCCGTCGCGCCAGCGCAGGCAGGAGAGCGCGGCGACGTTGGCGTGCAGGCCGAGGATGCTGGTGCGGGCGGCGAGCTCTTCCGGCAGCCGGGTGAGCAGGTCGGCCGTGGCCGGCTCTGCCGCGACGATGACGGCGCACTTGAGCCCGGCGAGGTTCCACGCCTTGCTGGCGGAGGTCACCGTGGCGGCGCGGGCGCCGGCGGCCCGGGCCACGGGCGCGAACGGGGTGAAGCGGGCGCCCGGGTGGGCGAGCGGAGCGTGCACCTCGTCGCTGATGACGAACACCCCGTAGCGGGCGGCGAGGCGGGCGAGCGCCTCCAGGCTGCGCCTGCTGTGACATCGGCCGGTCGGGTTCTGCGGGTTGCAGAGCAGCATCGCGTCGGCGCCCGCGGCGAAGGCGGTCTCCAGTCCGTCCAGGTCGAGCGCCCAGCCGGCGTCCTCGCGCAACGGGACTGTGATCGCGACGGCGTCGGCCTCCTCGATCATCTCGAAGAACGGCGGATAGACCGGGGGCGTCAGCACGACCCGGCCGCCGGACTCCGGCAGCACGAGCCGCAGCGTCTCCACCACGCCCACGGTCACGTCAGTGGCCAGGTGCACCCACTCCGGGTCGACGCCCCACGACCATGAGCTCCACGCGAAGTCCGCGAACGCGGGCGCGAGCGGGCCGGCCGAGTCGAGGTAGCCGGTGTCGGAGTTGCGGAGGGTCTCGGCGACCCTGTCGAGGATCGCCGGCTCGACGTCGAAGTCCATCTCGGCGACGAAGACCGGGAGGACGTCCGCCGGGTAGCGGCGCCACTTGATGCTGGAGCGGGACGCGAAAAGCTGCTCCAGGGGGCGGGCCGGTGCGAAGCTCATCGCCCCAGGATGCTGCACGGCGGGGGCGAGCGCATCCGGGCGCGTCACGGAACGTAAGGTACGGGTCTCGACGCGCGGTCTCGCGCGGGTCGGCGACCTGAGGCATCCCGGGTCAGGCCATGGGATAGCGCGGAGCGAATACCGTACTGGCACGGATTCTGCGGTTCCGGGGCGTCGATAGCGTTCGAGTCATGACGGACCTGACCGGTGCCCTGCCTCCCGAGACGAACCGCTTCGCGTGGGTGCGAACGCTGCTCCCGCGGATCGTGATCGGCTCGCTGATCGCCGCCGCCCTCGTCGGCGTGTACGCCGTGATCATCGGGCGGTGGGACGACACCTGCTGGCGGCTGATCGGCACGATCGCGCTGCTGGTGTTCTTCTCGCTGGTGTCCTGGTACGACGCGGACGTCTCCGCGCGCCGTGCGTCCTGGTTCGGAGCCGTGTCGGTGACGCTGTCGGCCTTCCTGCTGCTCGACGGGCTGGTGAAGCTCTGGTCGCCGGCGCTGGACGGGTCGCCGGGCTTGGACGGCGGGCCGGGCGCACCCGAAGCGCCCGGCACGTCCTCCTGGGGCTTCCTGGGCTGGATCGCGCTCGTCGTGGTGGTGCGGCTCGGCCTCCTGCACATCCACCTGGTGCTGAACACCCAGCGCCGCTTCACCGGGCCGATCATGTCGAAGGTGACGGTCTGCACGCTGGTACTGGTCGGCGCGCTGACGGTGGGGCTGGCCGCGCCGCTCGTGTTCGATCGCGTGGAGTTCTCGGAGGGGTACTGGCGGCTGGTGGCCGCGATCGCGATCCTGGACGCGCTGGGGACGATCCTGATCCCGTTGACATACACCCTGTTCGGGCCGAAGGCGGGGAAGCGCAGGGGAGTGGGGGCGGCCGCGTATACGCCCACTGCTGCCGCTGCGCCCGCTGCTGCCGCTGCGCCCGCTGCTGCCGCTGCGCCGGCTCCTGCCGCTGCTCCGGCTCCCGCCGTTGCGCCCGTTCCGGCCGCCGCTCCCCCCGCGTCGCCGTCCGCGTACCCGAATGTGCTGACGCCGACCGGCGGGTATCGCCTGGAGTGGCCGCGCTACGTCAACGGCACCCCGCTGCCGGCGAGGCCGGACGGCTCGCCGGACTTCACCGGCGTGATCGGGTACTGAGCCGCGGATGCAGGCGGATCAGGCCCCCCGGCGACGCCTCGCGCTGCACCTGATCTGGGTCTTCCCACTGGTCGTGGCGTTCAGCGTCGTGCCGTTCGTGATCGCGGCGTTGTCCTGGTGCGGCATCAGCGGCTGCTCGGGCGGCGGGTGGGGCCGGGACGTCAGCGAAACCTGGCTGGCGATCCTCGCCTGCTGTGTCGCGGCCGTCGCGCTGGCGCTGCCGTTGCTGTTCATCCCCTGGGTGCGTCGGCGTGCGATCAGGATCCCGGTCGGGATCGGCTCTGGACTGGCCTGGGGGTATCTGATCGCGGTGGTCTCGCACGGAGAAGGCCCGTGGTTCACGCCGTGAACGGGGATGGCTTCGAGCGCCGACGAAAAAGCCCCCGGCCGATCCCGGGGGCTTACGTGGTGGGCGATACCAGACTCGAACTGATGACCTCTTCCGTGTGAAGGAAGCGCGCTACCAACTGCGCCAATCGCCCGTGGGTTCGCGGCCGGGGATTCCGGCTGCGAGACTCGATACTAGCCGACGCCGGCCCCGCTTTGCACATCGGCCCCGCGCGCCGGGCGTTGCGTCGTGCGACACACCCGGCCGGCGCGTCCGGTTTTGTCATCGGACCGCGGATCGGCTAAAGTCATTCAAGTGCCGCGGGAGACCGGGGCGCGAAATGCGGATGTAGCGCAGTTGGTAGCGCATCACCTTGCCAAGGTGAGGGTCGCGAGTTCGAGTCTCGTCATCCGCTCGAGTCGGCCTGGTATCTCTGGATTCCAGGCCTCTCGAATACGGTACGGTTCTTCCGTGTTGTGGCTTCGGTGGATTGGCCGAGAGGCGAGGCAGCGGCCTGCAAAGCCGTATACACGGGTTCGAATCCCGTATCCACCTCGATCCTGAGTAACTCAGGCTCTGGGCGATTGGCGCAGCGGTAGCGCGCTTCCCTGACACGGAAGAGGTCACTGGTTCGATCCCAGTATCGCCCACCAACGAAACCCCCGGTATGACCGGGGGTTTTCTCGTTTCGCCTCCCATCCCGTGCTTCCCCAGCCTGGTCCGACGCGGCACAGTTCAGCGGGCACAGGGTCCCGCTTGAATCGTGATGGGACGTATGGCCCTGTCACGGTTCCGCATCCGACGACAGGCTCCCTTTCATCCACGCTGCGGAATGGGGAGGCCTGCGGGATTCCGGCCTCATCACAGAATCAGAGTTCCGATCGAAGCGGCAGGCCGTCATCGACAGTCTGTGAGGTAGCCCCCACGTGGACGATTCCCTGGTGCCAGAGGCGCCGAATGCGACTGGAGGAAGCGAAATGAAGGCTCTCGTGTACAACGGCCCGGGTCAGAAGAGCTGGACCGAGATGCCGGATCCTGTGATCCAGCATCCGACCGACGTGATCGTGAAGATGGCCGCAACGACGATCTGCGGCACAGACCTCCACATCCTCAAGGGGGACGTGCCCGAAGTGGCCGTAGGCCGCATCCTCGGTCATGAGGGCATCGGCGTCATCACGGAGGTCGGATCGGGTGTCACACAGCTCGCCGTCGGCGACCGTGTCATCCTGGCCTGCGTCAGCTCCTGCGGCGTGTGTTCGAACTGCCGCAAAGGCCTCTACAGTCACTGCCTGAACCCGGAGGGCATCCCGGGGATCGGGTGGATCTTCGGTTACATGATCGATGGCACGCAAGCCGAATACGTTCGGGTGCCGTTCGCCGAGAACTCCGTGTACAAGGTGCCGGATGGCGTCACCGATGCCGAGGGCATCCTGCTGTCCGACATCCTCCCCACCGGTTTCGAGATCGGTGTGCGATAGGGAACGTCCAGCCAGGCGACGTGGTCGCCGTGGTCGGAGCGGGGCCGGTCGGGCTCGCAGCGGTGATGACGGCGCAGCTGTACGGTCCCTCCCAAGTCGTCGCCATCGACCTGGACGATGCGCGACTGGCTCGCGCCGCGGACTTCGGCGCCACCCACACCGTGAATTCCGGCCGCGCGGATTGGAAGGAGCAAGTGCTCGCCCTCACGGATGGCGCCGGCGTCGACGTCGCGATCGAGGCGGTAGGCATCCCTCAGACGTTCACGATGGCGGTCGACATCGTCCGGCCCGGCGGACACGTAGCCAATATCGGTGTCCACGGAAAGCCGGTCGAACTCGCGCTCAACAAACTCTGGATCCGCAACATCACCATCTCGACCGGGCTGGTGAACACCAACACGCTCGGGATGCTGCTGAAACTGGTCAGTCAGCATCGCCTGCCCGCGGACAAGTTCGTCACGCACCGGTTCAGCTTCGATCAGCTGACCGACGCATATGAGGTGTTCGGGAACGCCGCCGAACACGATGCGCTCAAGGTTCTCATCCAGAGTTAGGTCTTCTCGCCACCGGGTTGCTTTCACCGGTCGTCCGCAGGGGCCAAGGCTCGACCGCGCGGCCGGTCGCTTCGGTTCGCCGGGGTAGCCGCAGCAGTGTCACATCCGGCCGGCCGGTTGCAGCTCGTCGGCGACCGACGCCGCCCAGGCCTCGATGACGGGCCATTCACGGAAGTCGCCTTGAGGGAGGATGTCGCGGATGGCCGGCATCCACGCGAAGAGACGGTCCGATCCGCGGAGCTTGTCGTGGTCGAACGCCCCCCGGAAGACCTGCATGCCGCGGGGATGGAGAAGCTCGGAATACGTGGCGAACTGCTTGGGCTCCGCGGCCTTGAGGACGTCGTGGCCGTCCTTGTCGACCTGCTCCGTGCCGACCGGTCCGCTGCTGAACAACCAGACCGGGTGGGCAGCCAGCTCGTCGACATTTCGGCGGACGAACCGGCGGGCGGCTTTGCGCCAGTTGAACTCGTAAGTGGCGGAGCCGACGACATACGCGTCGAAGCCGGTCACCTGGTCGAGGTCTTCGCAGCGGCGGACCTCGACGTCGAGACCGTGGTCCCGGAGGACCGTCCCGATGCGTTGCGCGATGCCCTCAGTTGCTCCGTACTTGCTCGCGTAGGCGATGAGCGTTCTCATGGCGTATGCCCTCTCGACTGACGTATTCAGGTCTGCGATGAGCGGCACGGTACGGGGACTGAGTGTCCGGTGCACAGGGTCGAAAGTCACAAGGCGTTCGCTCTGAGCGCGCCGCGGATCGGATCCGGGTGCCGGCGTCACCCACGGCGTCACCGAGGGTGGCGACCGGCACCGACGTCGGTACGGCCGCCGACCCAGGTACTCAACGAGGACACAGCCTGGAGAGTTCCACCCGCCCAGAGGCCGAAACGCTCGACGTCCGGCGCGAGCACGCCCGACCCCTCCACCTCATCAGCGGGAGCCCGCTCCGCAAGTTCCGTCACGGCCGCCCAGTAGCGGTCTGCGCGTTCGGCGGTCACCTCCGGCCCACGTCCACGACGTCGACGATCGTGCCGTACTCCTCCGTGAGCTGCGCCGTCGCGACGCAGCGCACCGGCCGGACGTCTCCGTCCCGCAGCCGCTCCGCACGGCCCAGGGTGATGTGCGGACGGTACCCGTCGTGCCAGTACTCGGGCTCGTCGGCGACGAAGCCGGGCAGACGCTCGACGGCGGCCGCGAGCGCCTCGTGCACGCCGGGGAACGGGCCGGGTTCGACGAGCTGGACCGGGATGTCATGGTGCGGACCGAACAGCGCGCGCCCGGCCAGCCGCGCCTCGACGGGCAGGGCCGCCAGCGCGCCGCGGACCACCTCGATCACCTGTTCCGGCGATGCCTCGACCGTGAAGTTCGAGACCAGCGTCACGTGCGCGGGCCACGCCGAGCGGGGGATCGCGGCGCCGACCTCTGTCGGTGCGAAGAGGGCGACGACGGCGTACCCGGTCACGGTCGCCTCACCGCGCATCCGCGATCACCTGGTCGATCCAGCCCTGTCGCGGCGCGGGCCAGCAGGAAGCGCTCGCCCTCGCGGATCACCGCCGTGACGGCGGGGGCAGCAGGAAGTCGATCACTCGACGGAGTGCTGACCGGCCAGGTCGGAGAAGTCGGTCCCGTCGGCGTTCTCGTGGCGGACGAAGCTGCTCGGCGCCGGCAGGCCGGAGGTGCGCTGGGCGTTCTGGATCTCCGGGAGGGCCGTGAAGTCGCGTGCCCCGTCGGAGTCGCGCCAGAGGTTGTAGACGGTGAGCCCTCTGTCGGTGGGCAGCGTCACGGAGGAGATCGCGCCGAAGCGTGGAGCATGCTCGGCCACCACAGGGTCGAAGTGCTCCCGCTTGGCGGCGAGCAGCTCATCCGGATCGCCGTCCAGGGTGTGGATCGTGAAATACATGTCCGCCCTCCCGTCCAGGAGTATAACCAGGGCCCGGCGTCGGGTCCGCCCCTAGTCGCGCACCCCCGCATACCGCATCAGCGTCGAGTCCCGCCGCACGAACCCCACCGACTCGTACAGCGCGATCGCCGCCCGGCGGCTCGGTCGTGAGGTCAGGTCGAGCGTCCGGAGCCCCTGCGCCTCGGCGAGCTCGATGATCGCGGTCAGGAGCCTGCGGGCGACGCCCCGGCCGCGGTGCGCGTCGTCCACCACCACGTCATCCACGTGCCCGCGCCAGCCGGTCGCCAGCGGGAAGGACACCAGTGTCGCCATCCCGGCGACCGCGCCGTCCACACGCGCGACGAGGAGGTCCGTGCCGGGGTGGGCCAGCATGGCCAGCACCCGGTCCTGGTCGAACGTGGACGAGCGGGACAGTTGCGGCAGCAGCCTGCGCAGGGCGGCCAGGTCGGTGCTGTCGAGTGCGGTCGGGATGTCGATCTCGATCGTGGTCATGCTCTCCACCGTAACAACCGCGTTTCGTGCTGCTCCCTCGCTGCCCGTCCGTCCGCTCGGATGAGAGTCAGCCGGAGGCCACCCGGCTTTCCTGAACGGATTCTCAGAGAACCATGCTTGGTCTACCCCCGTTCACAGGGGTTTGATAGCCCTGCGCCGACCAGCGCATCCATCGCATCGGTGAAAGGACATCCATGCGCACGACAACCAGAACCCTCAGGGCCGCAGCCGTCACCACCGGCGCGGCCCTTCTCTTTGCCGCGGTGGCCGCGTCGCCCGCCGTCGCCGACTCCGGCAGGAACGCCCTGCCCGGCAGCCAGCCGGCCTGGGCGAACGCGAAGGCGCTCCGCTCGGCGGCCCCTGCGACCGACACGGTCGACCTGCGGGTGTACCTGCCGTGGCAGAACCAGGCCCAGGCGGAGGCGACGGCGCTCGCCGTGTCCACGCCCGGCTCGGCGAGCTACCGGCGCTACCTGACGCCGCAGCAGTTCCGCCAGCAGTTCGCGCCGGCGCAGTCCAGCGTGGTGGCGGTGCAGCAGTTCCTGCGCAAGGCCGGCTTCTCGATCGTGGACACGCCGTCGAACAACCGGTACGTCTCGGCCGAGGGAACCGTGGCGCAGGCGCAGAGCGCGTTCGGCGTCACGCTCGGCGAGTACGACGCGTACGGCACGACGCTGCGCGCGCCGGAGTCGGCGGTCACGATCCCAGCGTCGCTCACCGGGATCGTGGAGAGCGTGGCGGGCCTCGACCAGGGGGCCGATCTCATCGCGCCGACCAACACCACCGGCAACGGCACGACGAACGGCAACGGCCCGAACCAGGTCCACGGCGCACCGTCCGCGGGCTTCCGCGCCGGCCAGCCCTGCTCGCTCTGGTACGGCGAGAAGACGGTCGCGATGCCGAATGCTCCCGCCTACGGCACCAGCAGCAAGCCGATCGCCCCCTGCGGCTACACGCCGGCGCAGGTGCGCGGCCTCTACGGCCTCGACACGGTCGCCGCGACGGGAGCCGGCCAGACGGTCGCCTTCGTCGGCGCGACCGCGAGCCCGACGCTCGTGCAGGACGTGACGAAGTACAGCAGCCTGCACGGCCTCCCGGCACCGAAGATCACGCAGATCGTGGCGCCGGGCGTGTACAAGCACCCCGACACCCCGAAGCAGACGCCCGGCGACTTCTACGGCGAGGAGACCCTCGACGCGGAGGCCATCCACACGACGGCGCCGGACGCCAGCCTGCTGTACGTCGGCTCCTCGAACGCGCGTCAGGACTTCGACGCGTCGGTCAACCACATCGTCGACAAGCACCTGGCGAGCATCCTCTCGATCAGCTACGGGTTCGCGGGGGAGGCGGTGCCGCAGGGCTACATCAACAGCCTCAACAACACCTTCATCCAGGCGGCGGCCACCGGCATCGGCGTCTTCGTCTCCAGTGGCGACAGCGGTGACGAGGTCAAGAACTTCGGTTCGCCCCAGGTCGACTTCTATGCGGACAGCCCGTGGGTGACCGCGGTCGGCGGCTCGTCCGCCTCGGTCGTACCCACAGCGGCGGCGCCGACCGGCCTCAGCTACGCCTCCGTCGACGACCCGTCCTCCGCCCTCAACACGAGCGGCTGGAAGCGCTCGTTCGAGGTGGGCTGGCAGACCGGGCTCGACTCCGTGACGCCGACGGCGACCGACCACCTGTCGGGAGCCCCGTACGAGCTGGACGGCACGTTCAAGACGGCCCTTCCGGGCGGCTTCAACGGCGGTGGCGGCGGAGGCGTGAGCAAGGTCTTCGCCCAGCCGTCGTACCAGGCGGCGGCGGTCGGCTCGGCCTCCGGGAGGCTGGTGCCCGACATCAGCGCCCTGGCCGACCCGAACACGGGCCTGCTCGTCGGGCAGACCCAGGCGTTCAGCGACGGCACGTACTACGACGAGTACCGCATCGGCGGCACCTCCGTCGCGGCGCCGCTGACCGCGGGCATCGCCGCCGTGGCCAACCAGGTCGCCGGCTCCCCGCTCGGGTTCCTGAACCCGCGCATCTACGGGGCGTACTCGGCGGGAGGCTCGGCCTACTACGACGTCGACCAGGCCGACCTGTTCGGCTCGGCGCTGCCGAGCGTCCTCCGCGTCAACTACCTCAACAGCGAGAACGCCGCCGGCGGTCTCAGCTACAGCCTGCGGACGCAGGAGACGCCGAACCAGACGCTCCACAGCATCAAGGGCTACGACACCGCCACCGGAGTTGGGACGCCGAACGGCGCCTCCTTCTTCGCGGCGATCACCAAGTAGCGCGTCCCTCGCAGTGCCGAGTGCCCCCTCCCGGACGGGAGGGGGCACTCGTGCCGACTAGAGTTGACGCATCCCATTGGAATACGACTCTAGGAGTGGACAGGTGGCCGACGGCTTCGAGCTCTTCACCGACCGTTCCGTTGTCGCGATGCGCGTCAACGGTGAGCTGAAGGATCTCGCGACGACCGTCACGACCACCGACACCGTCGAGCCGGTCACCATCGACTCTCCCGACGGCCTGAGCATCCTCCGCCACTCCACCGCCCACGTCCTCGCGCAGGCCGTGCAGGCGATCAACCCGGAGGCCAAGCTCGGCATCGGGCCGCCCATCACCGACGGCTTCTACTACGACTTCGATGTGGCCGAGCCGTTCACCCCCGAGGACCTCAAGGCCCTCGACAAGGAGATGGCGCGCATCGTCCGCGCGGGCCAGCGGTTCATGCGCCGCGTCGTGACCGACGACGAGGCGCGTGCCGAGCTCGCCGGCGAGCCGTACAAGCTCGAGCTGATCGGGCTGAAGGGCTCCGGCGCGGAGTCCGGCGGCGGCGACGAGTCCGTCGAGGTCGGTTCCGGCGAGCTGACCATCTACGACAACGTCGACCCGAAGACCGGCGAGACGGTCTGGAAGGACCTCTGCCGCGGCCCGCACGTCCCGAGCACCCGCATGCTCGGCAACGGCTGGGCGCTGACCCGGGTGGCGGCCGCCTACTGGCGCGGCTCGGAGAAGAACCCGCAGCTGCAGCGCATCTACGGCACCGCGTGGCCCAGCAAGGACGAGCTGCGCGCGTACCAGACCCGCATGGAGGAGGCCGCCAAGCGCGACCACCGCAAGCTCGGCGCGGAGCTCGACCTGTTCAGCTTCCCCGACGAGATCGGCTCGGGCCTGGCGGTGTTCCACCCCAAGGGCGGGATCATCCGCAAGGAGATCGAGGACTACATGCGCGATCGGCTGATCGCGAACGGCTACGAGGTCGTGAACACGCCGCACATCACCAAGGCGCACCTCTTCGAGACCAGCCAGCACCTCAACTGGTACAAGGACGGCATGTTCCCGCCCATGCACCTGGACGAGGAGCGCGACGCCGAGGGCAACATCACCCGGCAGGGGCAGGACTACTACCTGAAGCCGATGAACTGCCCGATGCACAACTTGATCTTCCGGGCCCGGGGGCGCAGCTACCGCGAGCTGCCGCTGCGGCTGGCCGAATTCGGCACCGTGTACCGGTACGAGAAGTCCGGCACGCTCTCCGGCCTCACCCGGGTCCGCGGCCTCACGCAGGACGACGCGCACATCTACGTGACAGAGGAGCAGATCAGGGACGAGGTCGCGCGCCAGCTCGACTTCGTGCTGGAGACCCTGCGCGGCTACGGCCTCACCGACTTCTACCTGGAGCTCTCCACGAAGGACCCGGAGAAGTACGTCGGCAGCGACGAGAGCTGGGAGACCGCGACCGAGACCCTCCGCGAGGTGGCGATCGCGTCCGGGCTGGAGCTCGTGGACGACCCGGGCGGGGCGGCGTTCTACGGCCCGAAGATCTCCGTGCAGGCGCGCGACGCGATCGGCCGCACCTGGCAGCTCTCGACGGTCCAGCTGGACTTCAACCAGCCGGAGCTGTTCGAGCTGGAGTACAACGCGGCCGACGGCACCCGCAAGCAGCCGGCGATGATCCACCGCGCGCTGCTCGGGTCGATCGAGCGGTTCTTCGCGATCCTCCTGGAGCACTACGCGGGCGCCTTCCCGGTCTGGCTGTCTCCGGTCCAGGTGGTGGGCATCCCCGTCGCCGACAACTACGCGCCGTTCCTGGACGAGGTGATCGCACGGCTGCGCGCCCGCGGCGTCCGCGCCGAGGTCGACCACTCGGACGACCGCATGCAGAAGAAGATCCGCACGCACACCAAGGCGAAGGTGCCCTTCCAGCTCATCGTGGGCGAGGAGGACGCGAACGCAGGCACGGTCAGCTTCCGCTTCCGCGACGGCACGCAGCGCAACGGCGTGACCGTGGACGAGGCGATCGAGCGGATCGTCGGGAGCATCGAGAGCCACGAGCTGGTCGAGACGGCATGGCCCGCCTGAGCCTCGAGGACTACGCGGACCACGGTGGCGAGCAGAGCGGCGAGCAGAGCGGCGAGCAGAGCGGCGAGCAGAGCGGCGGGGACGTCGGTGCGGAGGGCATCCGCATGGACGACCCGTCGCACCTCGCCGGGGTGCCGGACGAGTTCCAGCGGCTGTGGACCCCGCACCGGATGGTCTACATCCAGCACGGTCAGCAGCCCGGCAAGGACGACTGCCCGTTCTGCGTGGCGCCGAGCCTGAGCGACGAGGACGCGCTGATCGTGGCACGCGGCGAGCACGCCTTCGCGCTGCTCAACCTGTTCCCGTACAACAGCGGTCACCTGCTGGTCTGCCCGTACCGCCACATCGCGAACTACGACGAGGCCACGCCGGAGGAGGTCGCCGAGATCGGCAGAATCACCCAGACGGCGATGCGCGTCATCCGCGAGGTCTCTCGCAACGACGGCTTCAACATCGGGATGAATCAGGGGGTGGTCGCGGGCGCCGGCATCGCGGCGCACCTGCACCAGCACATCGTGCCGCGCTGGGCGCAGGACGCGAACTTCTTCCCGATCATCGCGAAGACCAAAGCCCTGCCCCAACTCCTCGGCGAGGTGCGGCAGGCCATCGCCACCGCCTGGCCGAAGGCCTAGGCGGCAGCGATTCGTGGCGAATGTCGACTCTCGCGCGGCGAGAGTCGACATTCGGCACGAATGTGCGCGCGTCAGCGCAGCTGCGTGACCGTGAACTGCTCGCGCGGGTGAGCGTAGGACTCCTGCGACTCCACGAGCTGGAGTTCGCGGTCGCCCGACGCGAGTGTGTTCACGAGCAGGTCGTACACGCTGGACACGGTCTTGCTCAACGCGGAGGCCGCGTCGCCGGATCCCGCCCGGCGCGACGCCAGGTAGTGCGCGGTGAACAGCGCCGCCGTCACATCGCCCGACCCGTTCGCCTTCAGGGCCAGCCGCGGCGTCTGCACGATCCACGCGCCCGCGTCGTCCACCGCCAGCATCTCGATGGTGTCCTCCGGCTGGTCGGGCCGCTCCACGCTCGTGACCAGGACGGTGCGCGGCCCCATCGCCCGCGCGGCGTCGACCGCGGCGAGCGTGGACTCCAGGTCGCCCGGCTCCGTGCCGGTGAGGTAGCCGAGCTCGAACTGGTTGGGCGTGATGATGTCGGCGACCGGCACGACCTTCTCGCGCAGCAGCTCCGGGATCGCCGGCGCGACGAAGCAGCCGGACTTCGCGTTGCCCATCACCGGGTCGCAGGCGTACGCCGCGTCCGGGTTGGCGGCCTTGACCCGGGCGACGGCGTCCACGATCACGTCGCCGATGCCCTCGCTGCCCTGATATCCGGACAGGACGGCGTCGATCGTCCCGAGCACGCCGCGCTCCTCGATCCCGGTGATCACCGCGCGCACGTCGTCCGGGGCGATGAGCGGCCCGCGCCACGCGCCGTAGCCGGTGTGGTTGGAGAAGTTCACGGTGTAGACGGGGAGCACCTCCACGCCGATGCGCTGGAGCGGGAACACGGCGGCGGAATTGCCCACATGACCGTAGGCGACGGCGGACTGGATGGAGAGGATACGCATCCTTCGATCCTGTCAGATCAGGGCCGGGGCACCGACCGCTCGGCGGCCTCCACGAGGTCGTCCACGAGCCTGTCCGCCTCCTCCTCGCCGAGGTCGTGCACCGTCAACCGCAGGTGGTGCGACGGCGCCGGCCGGCCGCCGAGCAGGAACTCGTCGCCCGTGCGCGCCAGCCAGCCGCGGCGCATCAGCCGATCGGCCACGAGCCGCGCCTCGACCGGCAGCGCCACCCACAGGTTGAGGCCGTCGCCGGCCTCGGTCGGGAGGCCGCGCGCGCTCAGCCGCGCCGCGAACGCCGCGTTCTGCGCGGCGTAGTGCCGACCTGCCTCCGCGACCTCGCCCAGCACCGTGGCGTCGGTGAGCTGCGCGAGCACCAGGCGCTGGAGGATGTGGCTCACCCAGGTGGTGCCGGGGCTGAGCCGGAACGCGAGGCGGTCGGCCGTCTCCGCGTCGGTCGCGGCGATCGCCAGGCACATGTCCGGGCCGAGGAACTTCGACACCGAGCGGACCAGCGCGAAGCGGCGGTGCCCTGGACCGATCAGCGTCTCGTACGGACGCTGCGACAGCATGGAGAAGTGGTCGTCCTCGATGACGAGCACGTAGGGATGGTCGGCCAGCAACTCGCGGAGGGCGGCGGCGCGGGCGGGGGAGAGGGTCGCCCCGGTCGGGTTCTGGGCGCGCGGCGTGCAGATGATCGCGCGCACGCCGGCGTCGAGCGCCGCGCGGAGGCCGTCGACGGTCATCCCCTCGGCGTCCACCGGCACGGGCACCGCGCGGTAGCCGCCGTGCCGGACCGTGTGGATGCTGGCGAGGAAGCAGGGGTCCTCGAGCGCGACCGCGTCATCGCGCAGCAGTGCCTGGGCCAGCAGCCGCTCGACGGCGTCGACGGCCCCGTTCGTCACGGTGATGCGGAGGCCGGGGCCGGGTTCGAGGTCGCGGAGGTCCTCCCGCACCCACGCCAGCGCCCGTGCCTCCAGCGCCGGGTCGATCACCGGCTCGCCGTAGAGCACCGGTCGCCCGGTCGCGCGGGCCAGGGCCGACGAGAGATCGGGGATCCGCTTCGGGTCCGGGTTGCCCGTGCCGACGTCGCGGAGGATGCTGTCGGCCGCGTAGCCCTCCTGGGCGACGGCCTCGACACCCGCGATGACCGTGCCCGCCCGGCCGCGCGCCACGACCACGCCGGCTTGCGCCAGCAGCCGGTAGGCGGCGACCGCCGTGTTGCGGTTGATGCGCAGCTGGGCGGCCAGCTCGCGCACCGGGGGGAGGGCGTCGCCGCGGCGCAGGGCCCCGCGCTCGTGCAGCGCGCGCACGCTCGCCGCGATCTCCGCCGCAGTCGTGCCCGTGATGACCTGTTCGTCCATATCCGCTCCCCGGCGTCGAGTCTAACCAGCCTCTGAGAGGATGCTATCGTTCGGCATAGGCCAAAACAGTTTTTGTACCGCACGAGAGGGCGATCATGACAGTCACAGAACAGGGCACCGCCACGGGGTCGAGCCGGGTCAAGCGCGGCCTGGCCGAGATGCTGAACGGCGGCGTCATCATGGACGTCGTCACACCGGAGCAGGCCCGCATCGCCGAGGACGCCGGCGCCGTCGCCGTGATGGCGCTGGAGCGCGTCCCAGCCGACATCCGCGCGCAGGGCGGCGTCGCCCGTATGAGCGACCCCGACCTGATCGAGGCGATCATCGCCGAGGTCTCCATCCCGGTCATGGCGAAGGCCCGCATCGGCCACTTCGTCGAGGCCCAGGTGCTGCAGGCGCTCGACGTCGACTACATCGACGAGTCCGAGGTGCTCTCGCCCGCCGACTACGTCAACCACATCGATAAGTGGCAGTTCACCGTCCCGTTCGTCTGCGGCGCCACCAACCTCGGTGAGGCCCTGCGCCGCATCAACGAGGGCGCGGCGATGATCCGCTCCAAGGGCGAGGCCGGCACCGGCGACGTCTCGGAGGCCACCAAGCACATCCGCAAGATCACCTCGGAGATCAACGCGCTGAAGTCGATGACGAAGGACGAGCTCTACGTCGCCGCCAAGGACCTCCAGGCCCCGTACGAGCTGGTGGCGGAGATCGCCGAGACCGGCAAGCTCCCCGTCGTGCTGTTCACCGCGGGCGGCGTGGCCACCCCGGCCGACGCCGCGATGATGATGCAGCTCGGCGCGGATGGCGTCTTCGTCGGCTCGGGCATCTTCAAGTCGGGCAACCCGGAGCAGCGCGCGGCCGCGATCGTCAAGGCCACCACATTCTACGACGACCCGCAGGTCATCGCCGAGGTCTCCCGTGGCCTGGGCGAGGCGATGGTCGGCATCAACGTCTCCGACCTCGCCGCGCCGCACCGCCTCGCCGAGCGTGGCTGGTAACGCGGACCCGATGCCGTCGACAGCGACCGGCCCGCGCGTCGGCGTCCTGGCCCTGCAGGGGGATTTCCGCGAGCACCTCGCGGTCCTGCGGGGCCTCGGCGCCGACGCCGTCCCCGTGCGCCGGGCGGAGGAGCTGGAGCGGATCGACGGCCTGGTCATCCCGGGCGGCGAGTCCAGCGTCATGGACAAGCTGTCGCGCGCGTTCGGCGTCGCCGAGCCGCTGAAAGCGGCGATCGCCGGCGGGCTGCCGGTGTACGGCACCTGCGCCGGGCTGATCATGCTCGCGGACGCGATCGTGGACGGAATCGCGGGTCAGCAGAGTCTCGGCGGCCTGGACGTCGCCGTGCGCCGCAACGCGTTCGGCTCGCAGGTGGACTCGTTCGAGACCGACCTCGACATCCCTCAGCTCGGCGACGAGCCGGTGCACGCGGTGTTCATCCGCGCCCCGATCGTCGAGAGCGTGGGGGAGCGGGCGACCGTGCTGGCGCGCGTTCCGGACGGCCGGGTCGTCGCCGTCGAGCAGGGCGACCTGCTCGGGACGTCGTTCCACCCCGAGATCACCGGCGACACGCGCTTCCACGCGTACTTCCTGGAGAAGGTGCGGGCACGCGTCGCCGGCCGGGTGGACGCCGCGGTCTGAGGATGGTGCGGCCTCGCCGCGGTCGCCTATGATCGCGGCGTGCCGACGCCTCCTGCTGAACGGCCGCCGTTCCGGGTCCCGGTCGGCACCGCGGCCAACCCCGTCTTGGAGCAGGACGCGCTCGCCCGCCTGATGGCGCTCGGCGCTTCGGAGGAGTTCGCCGTCGGGGACACGCTGTTCCGGGCCGGCGACGAGGAACTCGACTTCTTCGTCATGGAGTCGGGCCGGGTCGACATCGTCCGCGAGGCGACCGCGGACTCGCCCGCGCGCGTCGTCGCCGAGTGGCAGGCCGGCGAGTTCCTCGGCGAGCTGAGCATGCTGACCGGCCAGGCGTCGCTGCTCACCGCCCGGATCGTGGAGCCGAGCCGGGTGCGGCGCGTCCCCAATGCGGTCTTCAAGCAGCTCATGTCGAACGACGGGGAGCTGTCGGAGATCCTGCTCGCTGCCTTCCGCGGCCGCCGGCGTCTGCTGATGGCCGCCGCCGACCGCACCACGCAGATCTTCGGGACGGAGGGCTCCGCCGCGGCCCTGGCGCTGCGCCGCTACGCCGCGCGCATGGAACTGCCGCACCGCTGGACGGACGTCTCCACCGACGCGGGCCGTGCGGCGCTGGAGGCTTCCGAGCACGCCGGGCTCGACCTCCCGCTCGTCGTGTCCCGCGGCGCCGTGATCGCCGCGGCCACCCCGCTCGCCCTCGCCGAGGCGGTCGGCCTGGCGTACCGCTACCGCGACGGCGACGAGTTCGACCTGGTCGTCGTCGGCGCCGGACCGGCCGGCCTCGCCGCCGGGATCTACGGCGCCTCCGAAGGGCTGCGCACCCTGGTGCTCGACGCCCTCGCGCCCGGCGGCCAGGCCGCGGCCAGCTCGCGGATCGAGAACTACCTCGGCTTCCCGTCCGGTGTCTCGGGCGCCGAGATCACCGAGCTGGGCCTCGTGCAGGCGCTGAAGTTCGGCGTGCGGTTGTCGGCGCCGGCCGAGGTCACCGGGCTGGCGCCGCGCGAAGGAGGCCACGAGCTGACGCTGGCGGAGGGCGACGCGATCCAGGCACGCGCGATCGTCGTGGCCACCGGCGCGCGCTACCGGCGGCTGCCGCTGGAGCGATGGCCGGAGTTCGAGGGCGGAAGCATCTTCTTCGCGACGACCGAGTTGGAGGCCAGGACCGTCGCCCGCCGGCCCGCGGTCGTCGTGGGCGGGGCGAACTCGGCCGGCCAGGCCGCCCTGTACCTCGCCGAGCTCGGCAGCGATGTGGCCATCGTCGTCCGCGGACCGGATATCGCGACCAAGATGTCCAGCTACCTGGTCGACCGGGTGCGGTCGCACGAGCGGATCACCGTGCACACGTCGTCGGACGTGACGGCGCTGCACGGAGGCGACCGCTTGGAGGGCGTCACCCTGACCTCCTCCGCCACCGGCGACACCGAGCGAGTCCCCGCGGCGGCACTGTTCTGCTTCGTCGGCGCGGAGCCGCAGGCATCGTGGCTGAGCGGTGCGGCGGTGGACGGCAGCGGCTTCCTGCTGACGGACGTGGACCTCCCGGCGGCGGCCGACGCCGGCCGGGGGCCGCTTCCCTTCGAGACGAGCCTGACCGGGGTGTTCGCTGCGGGCGACGTGCGGCACGGCTCGATGAAGCGCATCGCTGCTGCGGTCGGGGAGGGCGCGAGCGCGGTCGCGTCGGTGCACAGGGCGCTCGCGGCGCAGTAGCGCTTCCGCTTCGGGGTCCCGTCCGCTTGCCGCGCCGCCTTCGCGCCGGCCGCGTCTTCGGGAGGCCTAGGGCCGAGGCATTATTATGGACAGGTTCAACAGCAACTCGAGGGAGCACCAGTGTCCGGGCATTCCAAGTGGGCAACGACCAAGCACAAGAAGGCGGTCATCGACGCCCGCCGCGCCAAGTCGTTCGCCAAGCTCATCAAGAACATCGAGGTGGCGGCGAAGACCGGCGGCGCCGACCTGTCCGGCAACCCGACCCTGGTCGACGCGGTCCAGAAGGCCAAGAAGACCTCCGTCCCCAACGACAACATCGACCGCGCGATCAAGCGCGGCGCCGGCCTGACCGGCGAGTCCATCGAGTACACGACCATCATGTACGAGGGCTACGGCCCTGGCGGCGTCGCCCTCATGATCGAGTGCCTCACCGACAACAAGAACCGCGCCGCCGCCGAGGTCCGCACCGCGATGTCGCGCAACGGCGGCACCATGGCCGACCCGGGCAGCGTGGCCTACAACTTCCACCGCAAGGGCGTCATCGTCGTCCCGCACGCCGACGGCGTCGACGAGGACACCGTCCTCACCGCCGTCCTCGACGCGGGAGCCGAGGAGGTCACCGACCGCGGCGAGAGCTTCGAAGTCCTGACCGAGGCCACCGACCTGGTCGCCGCGCGCACCGCGCTCCAGGAGGCAGGCATCGACTACGACTCGGCCGATGCCGAGTTCGTCGCCACGGTCAACGTGGAGGCCGACGCCGAGCTGGCGCGCAAGGTCTTCCGCCTCATCGACGCCCTGGAGGACTCGGACGACGTGCAGAACGTCTACACGAACCTCGACCTCACGCCCGAGGTGCAGGCGCAGCTCGAAGACGACGAGTAAGGCGCGCACATGACGATCCGGGTGCTCGGCATCGACCCGGGTCTCACGCGCTGCGGTGTCGGCGTCGTGGACGTCCGGCCCGACAGGAAGGCCGCCCTGGTGGAGGTCACGGTCATCCGCACGCCGGCGGACATGCCGCTGGAGCAGCGGCTGCTGGCGGTCGGCACCGGGATCGACGCGCTGCTCGACGCGCACCGCCCTGACGTGGTGGCGATCGAGCGCGTCTTCGCCCAGCACAACCTCCGCACGGTGATGGGCGTCGCCCAGGTGAGCGGGGTGGCACTGCACGCCGCCGCTCGCCGCAGCCTCCCGGTCGCGCTGCGCACGCCGAGCGAGGTCAAGGCGGCGATCACGGGGTACGGCTCGGCCGACAAGAAGCAGGTGCAGGCGATGGTCGCGCGCATCCTCGGGCTGGCGGAGGCTCCGAAGCCGGCGGACGCCGCGGACGCGCTCGCCATCGCGATCTGCCACGCGTGGCGCGGCGCCCCCGCGGCCGACGGGGGAGCTGCGGGCGCGGCTCCGCGCGGCGCCGCTCAGACCCCGGCGCAGGCCGCATGGCTCGCCGCGGAGCGCTCAGCCCGGACGTCGGCCGTTCCCCGTAGGCTGGCCAGGTGATCTCCTCCCTCCGCGGCACCGTCCTCTCCGCCAGCGGCGGCACCGCTGTGATCGAGGTGGGCGGGGTCGGCTTCTCCGTCACGCTCACCCCCGACCACGTGCTGTCCCTGCGCGTCGGCGAGGAGGCGTTCGTGTTCACCTCGCTCATCGTCCGGGAGGACGCCCTCCAGCTCTTCGGCTTCGAAGACCTCGAGCAGCTCCAGGCCTTCGAGCTGCTCAACGGAGTGTCCGGCGTGGGCCCCAAGTCCGCGATCGGCGTGCTGTCGGTGCTCAGCCCCGACCAGGTCGCGGACGCGGTCGCGGCCGACGACGACGCGCCGTTCCGCAAGGTCTCCGGAATCGGCCCCAAGACCGCCAAGCTCATCGTCGTCTCGCTCGCCGGCAAGCTCGCCGCCGCCCGCCGGGCGCCCGCCCGCGCGGTGAAGGCGAAGGGCACGCCGTCAGCCGTCCCCGACAGCGTGATCGTCGCCCTGGTCGGCCTCGGCTGGCCCGAGAAGATCGCGGCGGAGGCCGTGTCCGACGTCGTCGCCGAGACCGACGAGAGCGCGCGCGACTCCGTCCAGGCCCTGCTGCGGCTCTCGCTCGCGCGCCTCGGCCCGGCCGGCGCCGGCGCGGCGAGCGGGGCGGCCCGATGAGCGACGACCTCACCGCGCCCGAGCTCGAGTCGGAGTCAGAACTCGCCTTCGAGGGCGCGCTGCGTCCGCGCACGCTGGCCGAGTTCGTCGGGCAGGCGAAGGTCCGCGGCCAGCTCCAGCTGCTGCTGACGGCCGCGAAGATGCAGGAGCGCACGGCCGACCACATCCTCCTGGCCGGCCCTCCCGGACTGGGCAAGACCACGCTCGCCATGATCGTCGCGCACGAGAGCGAGCGGCCGCTGCGGCTCTCCAGCGGCCCCGCCATCCAGCACGCCGGCGACCTCGCGGCGCTGCTGTCGTCGCTGACGCCGGGGGAGGTGCTCTTCATCGACGAGATCCATCGAATGGCGCGCTCGGCGGAGGAGATGCTCTACCTCGCGATGGAGGACTTCCGGATCGACATCATGGTCGGCAAGGGCGCGGGCGCCACCTCCATCCCGCTCGACCTCGCCCCGTTCACGCTGGTCGGCGCGACGACCCGCTCCGGGCTGCTGCCGAACCCGCTGCGCGACCGCTTCGGCTTCACCGCCCACCTGGAGTTCTACGATGAGGGCGAGCTGACCCAGGTGCTCACCCGCGCGGCAACGATGCTCGACTTCGAGATCGACCGGGAGGCGCTGGCGGAGATCGCCGGCCGCTGCCGCGGGACCCCGCGCATCGCCAACCGGCTGCTGCGCCGGGTGCGCGACTACGCGCTGGTGCACGGCGGCCGCGCCGACGTTGCGGCCGTGCAGGCCGCGCTGGAGCTCTACGACGTGGACCCGCTCGGCCTCGACCGCCTCGACCGCGCCGTGCTGCACGCCATCCTGGAGCGCTTCGAGGGCGGCCCGGTGGGCCTCAACACCCTCGCGGTGTCGGTCGGCGAGGAGGCGGAGACCATCGAGTCGGTCGTCGAGCCGTTCCTGGTCCGGATCGGGCTGCTGTCCCGAACGCCGCGCGGGCGCGTCGCCACGCCGGCGGCCTGGCGGCACTTCGGACTGGCCGGCCCGCGACTTGGCGGCGAACGGCAAGGGCACTCACAGCAACCGTCCCTGATGGATGACATATAATTCAAGCTGGCCATTCGCGCCACACCCCCTTGACTTCACCGGAAGGTTCGGCTTACTTCATGGATCCGTTGACCATTGTGATGGTCGTCATTCTGGCGGCCCTCGTCTTCTTCATGTTCCGCAACAGCCGCAAGCGGCAGAAGGAGCAGGCGGAGACGCGTTCGAAGATGGTGCCCGGCGCCGAGGTGATGACCAACTTCGGCCTGTACGGCACGCTGCTCTCCGTCGACGAGGACGACAACACCGCCGTCATCGAGACGAGCCCGGGCCACGTCGTGAAGGTGCACCGCCAGGTGCTCGCCCGCGTCGTGGAGCCGAAGACCACCGAGACCGGCGACACCGAGGTCGCGGGCCCGGAGCTCAACGAGGACCACGCCATCCCGGCCGACTCCTCCGCTCCGGAATTCGGCGAGCGGCTGGACGACGCGCCGAAGAAGCCCGGCGCGAAGAGCGACGACTGATAGCATCCCTGTGCTCCGCGCGCCGAGAGGGTGCGCGGATCGCTCGTAGAAAGCTGAGTTCCTAGGTGGCAAAGTCGACCCCGGTCAAAAAAGCCTGGCGTTCGTTGACGTGGCTCGGTCTCATCGTGGTGGTCCTCCTCGGGACCCTCACGGCCGGTGTCCTGTTCAGCAATGCGACGTGGCTGCCCAAGCTCGCCCTCGACCTCGAGGGCGGCACCCAGATCATCCTCGCCCCGCAGGTCGAGAACGGTCAGTCGGTGCAGCAGCAGCAGCTCGACCAGGCGGTCTCGATCATCCGCCAGCGCATCGACGCGTCGGGTGTCTCCGAGGCGCAGATCTCCACCGAGGGCTCACGCAACATCGTTGTGTCGCTGCCGGGCAAGCCGGACCAGCAGACGCTCGACCGCGTCAAGGCCAGCGCGCGACTGGACTTCCGTCCCGTGCTGCTGACCAGCGGCCCGACCAACCAGGTCGTGGGCGCCGACGGCAAGTCGACCCCCGCGCCCAGCCCGGCGCCCGGTCTGCAGTCCACGCCGTCGACCAAGCCGACGAACGGCAGTGACCTGGCCTGGGTGACGCCCGCGCTGAAGGCGGAGTTCGACGCCTTCTCGTGCGACGCGAACAAGAACAAGGACCTCAGCGCCGCTCCGACGGACAAGCCGCTGATCACCTGCGACGACAACAACACGGTCAAGTACCTGCTCGGCCCGGTCGAGGTGAAGGGCCAGAACATCTCCGACGCGAGCGCCGGCATCGAGCAGAGCTCGCAGGGCGTCAGCACCGGCCGGTGGGTCGTCAACATCGTCTTCGACTCGACGGGCACCAAGCAGTTCGCCACCGTGACCACTCGCCTGAACGCCCTCCAGGGCGCGCAGAACCAGTTCGCGATCGTCCTGGACGGCCGGGTCATCTCGGCGCCGACCACCAACGCGGTGATCACCGACGGCAAACCGCAGATCTCGGGCAACTTCACCGAGCAGAGCGCCAAGACGCTCGCCGACCAGCTCAAGTTCGGCGCGCTGCCGTTCAGCTTCAAGGTGCAGAGCCAGGACGACATCTCGGCCACGCTCGGAACCTCACAGCTGATCAGCGGTCTCATCGCCGGTCTGATCGGCCTGATCCTGGTCGCGATCTACACGTTCTTCCAGTACCGCCTGCTCGGTCTCGTCACGATCTTCTCGCTCGTCGTCGCCGGCGCGCTGACCTGGCTCACCATCTCGCTGCTGTCCTGGCACTACGACTACCGGCTCTCGCTCGCGGGCGTCGCCGGCCTGATCGTCGCGATCGGCTTCACGGCGGACTCGTTCATCGTCTACTTCGAGCGAATACGAGACGAGTTGCGCGACGGGCGCAGTCTCGAATCCGCGGTGGAGGCCGGCTGGGGCCGTGCACGCCGCACCATCTACGCGTCCAAGGCCACCAACCTCCTGGCGGCCGTGGTGCTGTACGTGCTCGCCGCGGCCAACGTGCGCGGCTTCGCGTTCACGCTCGGGCTCACGACGATCATCGACGTGATCGTGGTGCTGCTGTTCACGCACCCGACGCTCCAGCTGCTCGCCAAGACGCGGTTCTTCAGCAGCGGCCACCCGCTCTCCGGCCTCGATCCCGAGGCGCTGGGCGCGGTGTACCGCGGTGCGGCCCGGTTCCGCGCCCCGAAGCCCGAGCTGGTCGGCGCCGGGAAGGCCGCCCGCAGCAGCGGAGAGGCGGCCCGCCGCCAAACGATCGCCGAGCGCAAGGCGGCGGAGCTCGCCTCCGCCTCGACCTCCTCGTCCTCCGATCGATCGTCCGAGGGGAAGGACAACTGATGGCCAGCCGCCTCACCAAGTTCGGAAACGACCTCTACACCGGGGCGCGCTCGTTCGACTTCGTCGGCAAGCGCAAGATCTGGTACAGCATCGCGATCGTGATGGTCGTGCTCTCCATCCTCATCCCGGTCGTCAAGGGCGGGTTCAACTTCTCGATCGAGTTCCGCGGCGGATCGCAGTTCCAGATCAGCCAGGTGCAGAGCACCGACACCGCCAAGGCGCAGAGCGCCGTGGCGAGCGTCGTGCCGAACGCCGTCTCGCACGTCAGCGTCGTCGGCAACAACGCCGTCCGGGTGCAGACCGACCAGCTCTCCGACACCCAGACCAAGGCCGTGGCCGACGCGCTGGCCAAGGCGTACGGCGTCCCGTCGTCCGAGGTCTCGTCCACGTTCATCGGTCCATCGTGGGGTGCGGACGTGACCCAGCAGTCCATCCAGGGCCTGGTGGTGTTCCTGCTGCTGGCGTTCATCGCGATGGCGCTCTACTTCCGAACGTGGAAGATGTCGGCGGCTGCGATCATCTCGCTCTTCCACGACCTCATCATCACCGCGGGGATCTACGCCCTCGTCGGCTTCGAGGTGTCGCCCGCGACGATGATCGGCTTCCTGACGATCCTCGGCTACTCGCTGTACGACACGGTCGTGGTGTTCGACAAGATCCGTGAGAACACGCGCGAGGAGCTGGAGCTCACTCGACGCACGTTCCCGGAGGCGGTCAACCTGGCGGTGAACCAGACCCTCGTCCGCTCGATCAACACGGCCGTGGTGGCCGTGCTCCCGGTCGCGTCGATCCTGTTCATCGGCGCGTACGCCTTCGGCGCCGCCACGCTGCGCGACATCTCGCTCGCGCTGCTCATCGGCATCATCGTGGGCACCTACTCGACGATCTTCCTGGCCGCCCCGATGTACTCGCAGTTCCGCGAGGGCGAGGCCGCGATCAAGAAGCACGACCAGAAGGTCCGTTCGATCCGGCCCAAGGCCCAGGTCGCCACTACCGAGCCGGTTCCGGCGGAGTAGCGTCGGCGCATGAGCGGTCACTACCTGTCGGAGGACGAAGTGAGTGCCGCGCGTGCGCGCGAGCTCGTCGACGCGGGAGCGGCCTGGCTGCTCGACGTCCGCGAGGTTCACGAGTGGGAGTCCGGCCACGCGCCGGCCGCCCACCACATCCCGATGGGGGAGCTGGGCCTGCGTCAGCACGAACTGCCGGAGGACCAGCAGATCCTGGTGATCTGCGCCGTCGGCGGCCGGTCTCGGCGGGTGACCGACGCCCTGCTGCAAGCGGACTATCCCGCCGCGAACGTCGCGGGCGGGATGCTCGCCTGGCAGGCGTCGGGTGGCCCGGTCTCCTCGCCAGGCGACGGTGGGGAACCCGCGTCCGACCCCGGCCGGCCCCCGGGAGCGTCCGCCTGAGCGCCGATCGCGCCGCCCCCGTGACCGGGAGGGCGCGAACAGCGGCGATAATGGACGACAGGAGGCGAGCAGATGGTTGATACGACGACACCGCAGTCCGCCTCGCTGCGCCGTCTCGTCCCGCGGATCTTCTCCCGGGCGCAGCCCGCCGGCGCGGTCGACACCCTGATCCGCACGGTGCGCATGCACCATCCGAAGGCCGACCTGTCGCTCATCGAGCGCGCCTATGCCGTTGCCGAGCGCGCCCACGACGGTCAGAAGCGTCGCTCCGGCGAGCCGTACATCACCCACCCGGTCGCAGTCGCGCAGATCATCGCCGATCTCGGCATCGGCGCGAAGACCATCGCGGCCGCGCTGCTGCACGACACCGTGGAGGACACCTCCTACACGCTGGACGAGCTGCGCGACCAGTTCGGCGACGAGATCGCCATGCTGGTCGACGGCGTCACCAAGCTCGACAAGGTCAAATACGGCGACAGCGCCCAGGCCGAGACCGTCCGGAAGATGATCGTCGCGATGTCGAAGGACATCCGCGTGCTGATCATCAAGCTGGCCGACCGCCTGCACAACGCGCGCACCTGGGGCTTCGTGCCCGCGGCCAACGCCACCCGCAAGGCCACCGAGACGCTGGAGATCTACGCGCCGCTCGCGCACCGGCTCGGCATCCAGACGATCAAGTGGGAGCTCGAGGACCTCTCGTTCGCCGTGCTCTATCCCAAGCTCTACGCGGAGATCGAGAGCCTGGTGAAGCAGCGCACGCCCGAGCGTGAACGCCTCGTGCAGCAGGTGATCGACGCGATCAACGACGACCTCAAGACCGCGAAGATCCGCGGCAAGGTGGTCGGCCGGCCCAAGCAGTACTACTCGATCTACCAGAAGATGGTCGTGCGTGGCCGCGAGTTCGACGACATCTACGACCTGGTCGGCATCCGCGTGCTCGTCAACACCGTGCGCGACTGCTACGCCGTGCTGGGGTCCATCCACGCGCGCTGGACGCCGATGCCCGGCCGCTTCAAGGACTACATCGCGACCCCGAAGTTCAACCTGTACCAGTCGCTGCACACGACCGTGATCGGTCCGCAGGGCCGCCCGGTCGAGATCCAGATCCGCACCGAGGAGATGCACCAGCGCGCCGAGTTCGGTGTCGCGGCGCACTGGAAGTACAAGGAGCAGACCACCGGCAAGAGCGCCGGCGGACCCGGCAAGGTGGACACCGACCTGGCGTGGCTCGCCCACATCTCCGACTGGCAGGCCGAGACCGCCGACCCGTCGGAGTTCCTGGACTCGCTGCGGTTCGAGATCGGGGCGAAGGAGGTCTACGTCTTCACGCCGAAGGGTCGCGTGATCGGCCTGCCGGCCGGCGCGACCCCGGTCGACTTCGCGTACGCCGTGCACACCGAGGTCGGTCACCGGACGATGGGCGCCAAGGTGAACGGCCGGCTGGTGCCGCTGGAGAGCACCCTCTCGACCGGCGACGTGGTGGAGATCTTCACCTCCAAGAACCCGGACTCCGGCCCGAGCCAGGACTGGCTGAACTTCGTCAAGAGCCCGCGGGCCCGCAACAAGATCCGCCAGTGGTTCACCAAGGAGCGCCGCGACGAGGCGATCGAGCAGGGCAAGGACGCCATCGCCCGGGCGATGCGCAAGCAGAACCTGCCGCTGCAGAAGCTGATGACCCAGGACGCCCTCGTGGAGGTCGCGTCGTCGCTCAAGCACCCCGACGTCTCGTCGCTGTACGCCTCGGTCGGCGAGGGCCACATCTCGACGCAGTCGGTGATCGAAAAGATCGTCGCCTCGCTGCAGAGCGAGGTCGAGTCCGATGGCGAGCTGGACATCCCGGTCAAGGGACGTCCCAAGCAGCTGCGAAACAGCGACTCCGGCGTGCTCGTGCGCGGTGCGCCCGACATCCTGGTCAAGCTCGCCAAGTGCTGCACCCCGGTGCCGGGCGACCCGATCGTCGGCTTCGTGACGCGCGGCCAGGGCGTCTCCGTGCACCAGGCGAACTGCCACAACGTGCAGTCGCTGCTGCAGGAGCCGGACCGCATGATCGACGTGGAGTGGGCGCCGAGCTCGAAGAGCGTCTTCCTGGTGCAGATCCAGGTGGAGGCGCTGGATCGCTCCGGCCTGCTCTCCGACGTCACGCGCGTGCTGTCCGAGCACCATGTCAACATCCTCTCTGCGACGGTGACGACGTCGAGCAACCGGCTGGCGCTGAGCCGTTTCGTGTTCGAGATGGGCGACACCACGCACCTCGACCGCGTGCTCAACGCCGTGCGCCGGATCGACGGCGTCTACGACGTGTACCGGGTCAGCGCCGGCTGACCGGAGCCGGCAGCTCCGTCCGCTCGACCAGGGGCATCCGGGTGAGCGCTCGGGTCGCGCCGTGCCGGCGCGACCGGGCGACGTGCGCGCCGAGCGCATCGGGCGACGCGCGCCCGAGCTCGAGCAGGTGACGCACCTCCATGGCCTCCGGCGGCCCGAAGCGGGGGAGGGTCAGCATCAGGTCGGCCGCCGTGCGCAACGGCGCCGTCACCCGGACGCCGCTCAGCTCGACGACCTCGCCGGCGCCCAGCCGGTGCTGCTGCGCGTCGAAGTCGGGCGAGACCCGGCCGCGCTGCCTGCGGTCGACGCAGACCTGCGGTCGCAGCGGCGGCGTCGAGCGGGTGCCGTGGATCCAGGCCGCGGTGCCGCGATCGGCGACCGTGCTCCCCGGTCGCAGGGCCGCGAAGGCGTGCGCGCGCAGCGACGGGGTGTCGGGGGTGTCGATGGCGGCGAACGCGTCGCCCACCCGATAGAGCTGCCCGTCGAGCACGAGCGAGAAGAGTTCGGCGAGCGGGAGGACGTTGCGATCGAGGAGAAGGGGAATGGCTGTCGTCATGCCTCCAGCCTCCGCCGGCCGCACCCGCCGGAGACCGCCGTCAGCGAATCCGTGGAGTACTCATCCGATCCCGCGGGCTGTGGAGGACGACCGCCGCAGCCGGGAACGCAACCGGGAACTCAGCCGAGCGCGTCCAGCCAGACCTTGCGGGCGTCGAGAGCCTCCTGGGCGGCCTTGACCTTGGCCGAGTCGCCGCTGGCCTTGGCCTCTTCGAGCTCCTGCTCCAGCTTGGCGATCGCCGCGTTGAGCTGGCTGGCCAGCCCCTCGGAGCGGGCCTTCTTCTCGGGGTCGTTGCGCTCCCAGTGCTCCTCGTCCAGCCGGCGCACGGCCGCCTCGACCTTGCGGAGCCGGTCCTCGATCGGGCGCACCTGGTCGCGCGGCACGCGGCCGATCGCGTCCCAGCGCTCCTGGATGGAGAGCAGCTTCGCGCGCGCGGTCTCGCGGTCCTTCTCCTTCAGGAGCGGCTCGGCCTCCTCGAGCAGCGCGAGCTTGAGCGTGAGGTTCTCCTCGTACTCGACGTTGTCGCGCGCGTCGACTTCGGCCTTGGCCGAGTAGATGGCGTCGCCCGCCGCCTTGAACCGCGCCCACAGCGCGTCGTCGTTCTTCTTGCCCGCGCGGCCGGCCAGCTTCCACTGGTCGAGCAGCCGGCGGTACTCCGGGACGCCGTCGGCGCCGAGCGGCACGAGACCCTCGGCCTGCTCGATGAGCGCGTTCTTGCGGGCGCGGACGTCGCGGTGCTGGTTGTCGAGCTCGGCGAAGAAGGCCTTGCGGTTGTGCTCGATGGTCGAGCGTGCGGCGCGGAACCGCTTCCACAGCTCGTTCGCCTCGTTCTTGGGCAGCCGGGGACCGTCGTGCTGGTGCGCCTGCCAGCTCGCGAAGAGGGCGTCGAGCTCGGCGGTGGTCTGCTTCCACTGCGTGCGGGCCGGATCCTGCGCGGCGAGGGCCTCGGCCTGCTCCACGATCGCCGTGCGGTCGGCGACGGCCTGCTCCAGCGCGGCCTTGGCCTCCGCGCTCTGCTGCTCGGTGAGCTCCTCGACGGTGCCGCCGAGCGCGTCGAGCCGCGCGATCAGCGACGCGAGGTCGCCCACAGCGTTCGCGCCCTCGACCGAGCTGCGCAGGCTCGCGACGGACTTGGCGACGTCGGCCGCCGGTGCGCCGCGGCGGGCGCGCTGCTCCAGGAGGCCGACCTGGCCGGCGAGGTCGGTGTACTTGCGCTCGAAGTAGGCGATCGCCTCCTCCGGAGTGCCGTCCGGGTACTCGCCGACGGCGCGCTCGCCATCGCCCTCGCGGACGTACACGGTGCCGGTCTCGTCGACGCGACCCCAGGGGTGCTGTTCAGAAGTAGCCAAGAGCCTCACCTTGCTTGCGGTGCCACGTTGGGAATCAGCCTATTGCACACGCCGGGATCACTGCAGCGTGAAGCTGTCGATCTTCGTCGGGACAGCGGGCTTGCCGTCGGTGCTGCCGCCCTGCACGCCCTTGGAGGTGACCTCGGCGTTGAGCGTGTCGAGGCCGTTGGTGATCTTCCCGACGACCGTGTAGCCGCCCGCGGAGTCGGACGGGATGGTGGTGTCCTTGTACACGATGAAGAACTGGCTGCCCTGGCTGCTCGCGTTGCCGCTCTGGCGCGCCATGGCGATGGTCCCCGCTGGGTACTTGTCGTCCTTCGGTGCGTTTTCGATCGGGCCGTAGGAGTAGCCGGGGCCGCCGCTGCCGTCGCCGTTCGGGTCGCCGCACTGCAGCACGTAGAAGCCGCCGCTGGTGAGGCGGTGGCAGGTGAGCCCGTCGTAGAACTTCTTCTGCGTGAGCGCGATCGTGGAGGAGACCGCCTGCGGCGCGGCCTTGCCGTCCAGCGAGACGCCGAGCTTGATGCCGTTGATCGTGAGGTCGCCCGTCCAGGTGCGGCCCTCCGCGATGCTCGCGGAGGGCACGCCCGCCGCGGCCGAGGCGGACGGCGAGGGCGACGGGGAAGCGGACGCGCTGGTGGCCGAGGGCTTCGCGAAGAAGAGGAGCTGCGTGCCGATCGCGAGCAGCACGATCACCAGCACGGCGATCCCGGAGACCCAGTTGTCCCGCTTGCGGCGCTTGACCTTCTCCTCGTGCACCGTCTGCCGCGCCTGATACGCGCGGAGACGCTCGCGAGCCTGTCGCGCTTCGCGGTCGTTCTGCTTACTGGGTGCCACGTCTGTCCTCCGGGGGCGCCGTCGAGCGGGGGATGGGATGCGATCCGCGCCGCTGACTGTCGCCCGGCGGGATGGATGCTGCACGAACCTTATCCGGCGCGGCTATGAGCGCCCAAACCCACGCGCCGCGTGCGGACGCAGCGAACGCCGACCCCGATGTCAGTGGCGGCGACTACTCTTGTCGGGTGGTCGATGTGCAACCTGGGCTCCGGACGGGAGCGACGCCTCTCGCCGTGCGCATGCGGCCGAAGTCGCTGGACGAGGTGGCCGGCCAGCGTCATCTGCTCCGGCCCGGTTCCCCGCTGGTCGCGCTGGCCTCCGACAAGGACGGGCAGAGCGGTTCGGTGTCCGTGATCCTGTGGGGTCCGCCCGGCACCGGCAAGACCACGCTGGCGCAGGCGATCGCGCACTCGTCGGGCCGGCGGTTCGTGGAGCTGTCCGCGGTCACCGCCGGGGTGAAGGACGTCCGCCTGGTGATGGACGAGGCCCTCTCCACGCGCGACCTGTACGGCGTCTCGACCGTTCTCTTCCTCGACGAGATCCACCGCTTCACCAAGGCTCAGCAGGACGCCCTGCTGCCCGGCGTCGAGAACGGCTGGGTCATCCTGGTCGCCGCGACCACCGAGAACCCGTCGTTCTCGGTCATCTCCCCGCTGCTGTCGCGTTCGCTCCTGCTCACGCTCGAGACCCTGAGCGACGAGGATCTCGGCGTCGTCATCGACCGCGCCGTCGCCGACGATCGCGGGCTGGGCGGCCAGTACACGCTGGACGACGAGGCGCGGGCCGCGCTCATCCGGCTGGCGTCCGGCGACGCCCGGCGCGCCCTCACGGCGCTGGAGGCCGCATCCGTCACGGCCGCGTCGGCGACGCCGGCGACCTCCAAGAAGAAGCCGGTCATCACCGCAGAGCTGGTGGCGCAGGCCGTCGACCGCGCCCTGCTGCGCTACGACCGCAACGGCGACGAGCACTACGACGTCATCAGCGCGTTCATCAAGTCGGTCCGCGGCTCGGACGTCGACGCCGCGCTGCACTACCTCGCGCGCATGATCGAGGCGGGGGAGGACCCGCGATTCATCGCCCGCAGAATCATCGTCTCCGCGTCCGAGGACATCGGGATGGCCGACCCGCAGGCGCTCGTCGTCGCGATCGCCGCCGCCGACGCCGTGCAGTACATCGGCATGCCGGAGGGGCGCATCCCGCTCGCGCAGGCGGTCGTCCACCTCGCGACGGCGCCGAAGTCGAACGCGGCGTACATGGCGCTCGACGCCGCGATCGCCGACGTCCGCGCCGGCAAGATCGGGAGGGTGCCCAAGCACCTCCGCGACGCGCACTATCCCGGCGCGAAGCGGCTCGGCCACGGCAAGGGCTACAAGTACCCGCACGACGACGCCCTCGGCGTCCTCCAGCAGCAGTACCTTCCCGACGAGCTGGCCGACACCACCTACTACGCGCCGACCGAGCACGGCAACGAGCGCGACGTCGCCGCGCGCCTGGCGAAGCTGCGCCGCATCGTGCGCGGACGCTGACCGGGAGTCTGCTAGAATCGTCTGGCCTAGAAGCGTGTTCAGGGTGCGGCTGCCCGGGACACGCTCTCGACGGGACAGGCCCTGTAGCCGGGCGTCCCTGGCGTCAATCCCTCTCTCTTGCAGGTGAAAGACCCTGCGCAGCGCACCCCTGCGTGCACTGCGACCAACATTCGTAGAGAGAAAACCGAAAGGAAATCGTGTCTTCACGTTCCCGCAGCAAGACCCGCGAGTCGCGGGCCCTGGGCATCGCCCTGACCCCCAAGGCCGCCCGCTACATGGAGAAGCGTCCGTACGCTCCCGGTGAGCACGGCCGCACCAAGCGCAAGCAGGACTCCGACTACGCCGTTCGTCTGCGCGAGAAGCAGCGTCTGCGCGCCCAGTACGGCATCCTCGAGAAGCAGATCCGCATCGCGTTCGAAGAGGCCCGCCGCGCGCAGGGACTGACCGGTGAGAACCTGGTCGAGCTCCTCGAGATGCGCCTCGACGCCCTGGTCCTCCGCGCCGGCTTCGCCCGCACCATCTCGCAGGCCCGCCAGTTCGTGGTGCACCGCCACATCCTCGTCGACGGCAAGATCGTCGACCGCCCGTCCTTCCGCGTGAAGCCGGGTCAGCTCATCCACGTCAAGGCCCGCTCCGAGGGCACCGAGCCCTTCCAGGTCGCGGCCGCCGGCGGTCACGTCGACGTCCTGCCGAAGGTCCCGGCCTACCTCGACGTCGAGCTCGACAAGCTCCAGGCCCGCCTCGTGCGCCGCCCGAAGCGCGCCGAGGTCCCGGTCACCTGCGACGTGCAGCTCGTCGTCGAGTACTACGCCGCCCGCTAAGGCGAGCGACAGACTCCCGCAGAACGGGGTCGCGGCTTCGGCCGCGGCCCCGTTTCTCGTTGCCGGTTTACCGCCTGCCGGGTCCATCCGGAGCCGGTTTCCCGTACGCTGGGGGTCGTATGCCCGTCACGGAATGGAGGGGGCGACATGTCCGGAGGCGACATCGCAGGACTCATCGCGGCGGCCGTGTTCGCCGTCCTGGTCGGATTCATCGCCGTACCGCTGCTGAAGCTCGGCCGCGTGCTCGACTCCACGCGTGACGCCATCAAGGAGGCCAGCGACGGCATCACGCCGATCCTGGAGGAGACGGCGACCACGATCCAGGAGACGAACAAGCAGCTCGCCCGGGTCGACACGATCACCCGGAACGTCGCCGACGTGACCGGCAACGTGTCGGCGCTCGTGGCGCTCTTCGCCGCCACGGTCGGCGGTCCGCTGATCAAGCTGGCGGGCTTCAGCGCTGCCGTGCGCGCCGCCCTCCGGGTGCCGGGGGCCTCCCGGCGTTCCCGCCGCCAGGCGGACTAGACTTGCGCGAGTGCGCTGAGCGCGCGCAACTGCGCTCACTGCGCAACCAGGGAGGGAAGATCCGGCAATGAAGAGTTTCCTGTGGCTCCTGATCGGCGTGGCCGTCGGCTTCGTCGTCGCCCACAAGGTCAACGAGACCCCCAAGGGTCGCGAGTTCTTCGGCACGCTCGACAAGAAGGCGCGCGACTTCGGCGAGGCCGTCTCCGACGGCTACCGTCAGCGCGAAGCCGAGCTCCGCTCGGCCATCGACGGCGACTGAGCCCCGCCTTTTCGACCTCGTCTCCCCGCTCCACCCTCGATCGACCGGAAACCATGCAGACTGCTGAAATCCACCGCCGCTGGCTCGACTTCTTCGCCACGCGCGGCCACACCGTCGTCCCGTCCGCCTCGCTGGTCAGCGACGACCCGTCGCTGCTGTTCACGGTGGCCGGGATGGTGCCCTTCGTCCCGTACCTGACGGGCGTCGTGCCCGCGCCGTTCCCGCGCGCGACCAGCGTCCAGAAGTGCATCCGCACCCTGGACATCGAGGAGGTCGGCAAGACCCCGCGCCACGGCACGTTCTTCCAGATGTGCGGCAACTTCTCGTTCGGCGACTATTTCAAGGAGCAGGCGATCACGTTCGCCTGGGACCTGCTCACCCTGCCCGAGGACGAGGGCGGTCTCGGCTTCGAACCGAAGGACCTCTGGGTCACGGTGTACGAGGAGGACGACGAGGCCCGCGAGATCTGGACCCGCGTAGCCGGCCTCCCCGCCGAGCGCATCCAGGGCCTCGGCAAGGACACCAATTACTGGTCGACCGGCCAGCCCGGCCCCGCCGGCCCCTGCTCGGAGATCTTCTTCGACCGCGGCCCCGCGTACGGCGTCGACGGCGGTCCCGCGACCGACGACGACCGCTACGTGGAGATCTGGAACCTCGTCTTCATGCAGTACCTGCGCGGCGAGGGCACCGGCAAGAAGGACTTCGAGATCCTCGGCGACCTGCCGAAGAAGAACATCGACACCGGCCTGGGGCTCGAGCGCGTCGCGTTCATCAAGCAGGGCGTCGACAACATGTACGAGATCGACCAGGTCCGCCCGGTGCTCGACCGCGCGGCCGAGCTGGCCGGCAAGCCGTACGGCAACGAGGCGCACGAGGACGACGTCCGCCTGCGCGTGGTCGCCGACCACGTCCGCAGCGCGCTCATGCTGATGACCGACGGCGTCACGCCGTCCAACGAGGGCCGCGGCTACGTGCTGCGCCGCCTGCTGCGCCGCACGGTGCGCGCGATGCGGCTGCTGGGCGTCGAGACGGCCACCTTCCCCGAGCTGTTCCCGGCCTCGCGCGACGCCATGAAGGCGGCGTACCCCGAGGTGGAGGCCGAGTTCGCGCGCACGTCGCAGCTCGCCTACGCGGAGGAGGAGACCTTCCTGCGCACCCTCGCGTCGGGCACGAACATCCTCGACACCGCCGTGGCGAGCACCAAGGGCGCGGGCAAGGACGAGCTCGCCGGCGACACCGCGTTCCTGCTGCACGACACCTACGGGTTCCCGATCGACCTCACCCTGGAGATGGCGGAGGAGGCCGGCCTCAGCGTCGACCGCGCCGCGTTCGACACTCTGATGGCGAACCAGCGCGCCCGCGCGAAGGCGGACGCCAAGGCGAAGAAGACCGCCCTCGCCGACCTGTCGGTCTACAGCGCGTTCCGTGCGCAGGGCGAGACGGTCTTCACCGGCTACACCGATCTGGAGACGGAGTCGAGCGTGCTCGGCCTGATCGTGGACGGCCAGTCGGTGAACGTCGCCCGCGAGGGCCAGGTCGCGGAGATCATCCTCGGCGCGACCGCGCTCTACGCGGAGTCCGGCGGTCAGAGCGCGGACGCCGGCACGATCGTGGGCCCGGGCTACGAGCTCGACGTTCTCGATGTGCAGAAGCCGGTCAAGGGGCTGATCAGCCACAAGGTGCTGGTGCGCAGCGGCGAGGTCGGCGTGGGCGCGCCCGCGACCAGCCTCGTCGACGCGCAGTACCGGCGCGGCGCCACGCAGGCGCACTCCGGCACCCACATCATCCACGCGGCGCTGCGCCAGGTGCTCGGCCCCAACGCGCACCAGTCCGGCTCGTTCAACAAGGCCGGCTACCTGCGCCTCGACTTCTCCTGGAACCAGGCGCTGTCTGCGGAGACCCGCAGCGAGATCGAGGAGATCTCCAACAACGCGATCCGCGACAACCTGCAGGTGACGACGCGCGAGCTGCCGCTGGCCGAGGCCAAGGCGCTCGGCGCGATGGCGCTGTTCGGCGAGAAATACGGCGACGTCGTGCGTGTGGTCGACATCGGCGGCCCATGGTCGCGCGAGCTCTGCGCCGGTACGCACGTGTCCACGAGCGCGGAGATCGGGATGATCAACCTGGTCAGCGAATCGTCGGTCGGCTCGACCAACCGCCGCGTGGAGTCGCTGGTCGGCCTGGAGGCGTTCCAGGACCTGGCGGTCGAGCGCACGATCGTGTCGCAGCTCTCCGGCGCGCTCAAGACGCCGCGCGAGCAGCTGCCCGAGAAGATCGCCGACCTGATGGCGAACCTGAAGGCCGCCGAGAAGCGCATCCAGGCGTTCGAGGCCCGCGCGGTGCTCGACAAGGTGCCCGGACTGCTGGAGTCGGCCACCCGCCGTGGCGCGGTCACCGTCGTGGCCGAAGACGCAGGCACGCTCAACTCGGCCGACGATCTGCGCCTGCTGGTGACGACCGTTCGCGAGCGGCTCGGTTCGGACGCCGCGACCGTCGCGCTCGCGGCGCGCGCGGCGGGCAAGCCCGTCGTGATCGTGGCGACCAACCAGGCCGCGCGCGACGCCGGGGTGAACGCGGGCGCTCTCGCGAAGACGGCGTCCGGTGTGCTCGGCGGCGGCGGAGGCGGCAAGGCAGACCTCGCGCAGGGCGGCGGAACGGACGCCGAGGCGATCCCGGCCGCGCTCTCCGCGGTGGTTTCGGCGATCGGCTAGCGCGTGCGCAGCGGAGTGCGACTCGGCATCGACGTGGGGAAGGTCCGGATCGGCGTGAGCCGGTCCGACCTCCACGGGATGCTGGCGACTCCGGTGGAGACGGTCGCACGCTCCGAGGATGCTGCGGATCGGCGCAGGATCGCGGAGATTGTGACCGAACTCGGAGTTTTCGAGATTATCGTCGGGTTGCCTCTGGCGCTCTCGGGTGCGCACACCGCGTCGACGGCGGACGCCGTCGCCTTCGCGGAAGCGCTCGACGCCGAGGTGGACGTGCCGGTGCGGTTGGTGGACGAACGTCTGTCGACCGTCTCGGCGCACTCGGCGCTCCGGGCGTCGGGCAAGAACTCGAAAAGCGCGCGTCCGGTGGTGGATCAGGTGGCCGCCACGATAATTTTGCAGCACGCCCTCGACGCGGAGCGCGCTTCAGGCCGTCCGCCGGGCCACCCCGTCGAACCGAGCATTGGACCCTAGTTTGTCGCAGAACCCGCAGGAGAAGCCGGAGCCCCCCGTCTTCCCGGCCGTGAACCGGCATCAGCCGATGACCAGGCGCGAGGCGCGCCAGGCCAGGGAGGCCCAGGAGGCCCAGCAGGCTCAGGAGGCCCAGCAGGCTCAGGCTCAGGCCGGGGCTCCTGTCGTCGACACGCGCAATCCGCAGACTCCCGGCCCGTGGACGCCGCCTCCCGCCGAGACACCGGCCAACCGCGAGACCCTCGCCGGGCTGGACTTCGACTCCGTTGTGACCGGACCCGTGCCCGTCGACGCGGCCGCGTCCGCCGAGCGGGAGCCGGTCGGAGCCTCCACGCGCCACGAGGCCGGGCAGGGCGCCGCCGGCCACGATCACGGCCGGTTCGAGGACTCGGCCCACGCGATCTTCGCGTCGCTCACCGGCCACGGCGAGCACACGTCCGACGCCGGCCGCGGCGAGTCGCCGCTCGCCTGGCACCAGCAGAACTACCTCTCGCACGAGCCGGTGCCCCGCCGGAAGCGGCGCTGGCTCAAGCGGCTCGTCATCACCGTCGTCGTCGTCCTGGTCCTCGGCGGCCTCGCGGCCGGCGGTTTCATGGCGTTCCAGCCGCAGGTCGCGGCGCTCGTCGCGAAGGTCCTGCCGCAGAACGACGACTACACGGGCAACGGCACCGGCTCGGTGACGTTCACGATCAAGGCGGGCGACGACGGCAGCGCGATCGCGACGAACCTGAAGAAGGCGGGTGTGACCAAGAGCTACGACGCGTTCTACACGCTCCTGCTCCACCAGCAGCCGCAGATCGTCTGGCAGCCCGGTGTCTTCAAGCTGGCGAAGCAGATGAGCGCGAAGGCCGCCCTCGCGGCCCTGCAGAACCCGTCCTCGCGGCTGCAGAACACCGCGGTGATCCCCGAGGGCACCGCCGAGAAGGACGCGCTGCAGACTGTGGCGACCGCCACCAAGATCCCGTTCGACCAGCTGCAGCAGGCCGCCGCGAACCCGGCCGACTTCGGGCTGCCCGCCCAGGCGAAGACGCTGGAGGGCTTCCTCTTCCCGGCGACCTACACGTTCGCCCCCGGCGTCTCGGCGCACGACGCGATCAAGACGATGGTGGACCGGTCCTTCCAGGCGCTCGACCAGGCCGGCGTGCCGGCCGCCGATCGCTGGAACGATGTGATCCTCGCCTCGATCGTGCAGCGCGAGGCCGGCCTGAAGGACGACTACCCGAAGGTCGCACGGGTGTTCCTCAACCGGCTCGCGCAGGGCTGGGACCTCCAGTCCGACGCGACCGTCGCCTACGGAACCGGGCACACCGACCGGGTTGCGACCACCGACGCCGAGCGCGCGGACGCCTCGAACCCTTACAACACGTACGTGCACCCCGGGCTCCCAGTGGGGCCGATCTCCAACCCGGGCGACCTCGCGCTGAACGCTGTGACGCACCCGGCGGACGGGCCCTGGATGTACTTCGTGACCTGGAACCTCAAGACGGGCGAGACGATCTTCTCGACCACCCAGGCGGAGCACGAGGCGGCGGTCGCGAAGTGGCAGCAATGGATGAAGGACAACCCCGGCTATGAGTGACGCACCGAAGCCCCGGCCCGCCGCGAAGTCCCGGGCGGCGAAACCGCAGAACCCGGAGGACGCGGTCGACCCGGCCGTCGAGAACGGGGTGTCGGAGGCGTCCGCGGAGGAGATGATCGCCGCGCTGGTGGAGGCCGAGCGGGAGGCCGAGGCCGAAGAGGAAGCGATCGCGGAGGCGGAGCGGGCCGCCGACGAGGAGGAGCCGTTCGAGGAGGAGCCGGCTGCGGAGGAGCTCGCCGAGGAAGAGCAAGCCGACGAGGAGCCGGCCGAGGACGAGCAAGCCGACGAGGAGCCGGCCGAGGACGAGCCCGCCGAGGCTCCCGCCCCGTCCCGCCGCCTGGCCGTTCTCGGCTCGCCGATCGGCCACTCCCGGTCTCCCGCCTTGCACCGCGCCGCGTACGCCGCTCTCGGCCTGGACTGGTCGTACGACCAGCTCGACGTCACCGAGGCCGGCCTCTCCGCGTTCCTGGACGGCCTGGGCGAGGAATGGCGCGGCCTGTCGCTGACCATGCCGCTCAAGCAGACCATCATCCCGCTGCTGACCGAGACCGACCGGGTCGCGGAGCAGACCGGCGTGGCCAACACGGTCCTGATCGACGGCGACGACCTCAGCGGCTTCAACACCGACGTCGCGGGGATCGTCCGCGCGCTGTCCGCCGCCGGCCTGGAGGAGGCGCGCTACGTGCACATCCTGGGCGGGGGAGCGACCGCCGCTTCCGCCCTGGTCGCCGCGGCCGAGCTCGGCGCGGAGCGCGTGGACGTGCACGTGCGCGACCTGCAGAAGAGCGTCTGGCTGGAGCCGCTGGCCCACCAGCTCGGGCTGATGATCCGGATCCGGTCGTTCGCGCAGGCCGATCGTTCGCTGGACGTGCCGCAACTCGTCATCAGCACGCTGCCCGGCGGCGCGTCCACCGAGGCGATCTACACCGACTCGACGCGACGTCAGGCCGTGCTGCTCGACGTGGCGTACGACCCATGGCCGAGCGTGCTCGCGAAGGCCTGGCAGGCCGTCGGCGGCCGCGTCGTCTCCGGGCTCGCGATGCTCGCGCAGCAGGCCCTCCTGCAGGTGCGCATCTTCGTCTCCGGCGACGTGCTTCAGCCTCTGCCCGACGAGGAGGGCGTCCTGGAGGCGATGCTCGCCGCGGTCGGCATCGACGCGGAAGGCGCGCCGGTCGGCGACGGCTCCGTGGAGGGCGAAGCGGAGTAGCGGGTGGTTGGTCGCCTGGTCCGGATGCACCGGAGGGATCAGGTGGCATGGGGCAGGGGACGCGGCAGGCCTCAGGCTTGGGCTACCGGCAGAGGGATGTTCAGAGTCCCTGAAGTGGTCGGAACTCGCTGCTTTTGGGGGTTACCAGAACGATGACGGTGTTGACGTGGCCGGGGCCTCTGTAACTGAAGTCGTAGATCACTTCGAACCCGAGCTTGTAACCGGGCTGTAGCGCAGCCCTTGACTTGCGATCCGGGTGGTCCTTCATGTACTTGATCTCTCGTTCCACGCTGGTTTTGTCGAAGCCGTAGGCTTCGGTGCCGTCGCGGAGGATGGTGAAGAACTCTTCCGGGGTGTCCGCGGTCAGGAAGTAGGAGATTTCATCGACCCACGCGTGCTTCTCGACGGTGAAGAACATGATGCGGTCGGTGTGGGCGGTGAGCGTGCCGTTGGAGCCGTGGAGGGTGAGAGTCATGAGGCCGTCGACGCTGAGATCAGGCACAGAGCGGGCCGTGTCGGGGAGGCCGAGGTCTTCTTTGAGGAGCTCATTGGTGGTGAGGTCGAAGGTGACCTTGCAGGTTTCGGCGATCTCCTTGAGGCCTGCCTCGTCGAATTGTGAGTTCTTCGGTTCGTTCATCGTCGTTTCCTGCTTTTTTGGGGTGTCGCATTGCTGTAGTGAGGAGTGTGAGGTGAGGGCCTGGACCACCCCGCACCCGGAGAGTGAGAACACCAGCAGCCCGGCTGACGCGATCCCGGCCAGTTTGCCGTATCTCATGGTTTCTTCTTGCCGGTGTAGCCCTGCCGTAACCGGTCGATGATTTCGGGGAGTCGGTTCGGGATGCGCATGTCTTCGGTGCGTTTGGTGAAGTCGGACCCGATGATCTCTCGCACCTTATCCGGGTGGTTGGCCACCAAGTCCTGGTACACCGGCAGGGTGTCCTCTTTGATTAGCGCCCAGCGATCGTCCTTGTCCGCGATGTTCCCCCCAGAGAACACCTCGGGGAACGTCCTCGCGCCCGGGATTGACGCGGCGCCGATCAAGGTGATCGTCTGCGTCATCGCTTCTCCGGTGATCGGGTGGTTGCGCATGGCGTCGTAGTTGTCGTTGATGATCTCTCTTTGTTCCCGCCTGAGAAGGTACGCATTTCCATCGGCGACCTGTGCGGGGTCGCCGGACGCAATCCGCTCCCATGCGATCGCGGTGTTTCGGTCGATGGCGCCAGAGGCGCGGAGGCGTTCGATTTCTTTCATGCCGCCGGCGAGGAAGGCTTCGTGTTGGCGGGCCTGGTCGAGGAAGATCTCTTTCTGCATCCCGAGCAGGGTGGTTTCGAAGAATCGCAGTTCGTCGTCGCCGAACTGCTTCAGGAACGCCCAGACCTCGTTGGGGATGAACGGAGGTTGTACCCCGGACTTCAGGATGCTGCGCAGCATGCCGAGGTCGCGGAACCCGCCGGCGAAGGATGGCCCGATCATGTTCGCCATTCCGGCCCATTGGAGATCCGGGTTCTTGAGGTAGAGGCGACCGTAGTAGTCGTAGACCTTCTTGATGATCTCCCAGTTCGCCTCCGTCCCGCGATTGATGTCCCACTTCCCAGGGTCAATACCCGCCTTCACGAGAGCCTTGTGATTCCAATACCCCGTGAGGAAGTGTCTGTACTCAAGTGAAAAGGTGGCGATCAGCCCGGAGTCGGCGGCCGCGTCCATCGCGATCTTCGCGCCTTCCCAGTGCTTAGACGCCCAGTCGCGGAATTCCGAGCTGTCAAGGTACGCCGACCGCTGCTCGGGGGTCATCCCCTTCAGCAGCTCCGTCAGGTACTGCGCGTCCTTCTTCGGGTCCGGCCTGATCCGGGACGGGGCGAACATGGCCACGCCTTTTCCCTTGGACACGGTCTGGCCGAACAGCCCTCTCGTGCCCAGGTTGAACCCGTGCAACGCATCCAACCGGTCCTGAAGGTCGCGAAGGTCGTTCTCCAGTTGCGTCAACACGAGGTCCAGTTGAGGGCCCACCGCCCTCAGCGCTTCCCCTGCTCCAGGCAGTGCCCAGTCCGCCGCCGCCGCGACAGCCTCGTTCGCCTCCTTCAGGCGTTCGGTGAGGTCGTGTTGCGGCTTCGTCGCGGTGAACTGCCTCTTCAGTTCGTCCTCTTTTAGCACCCTGAAACGATTGACCTTGCTGTCTTCGTGCGTGAACTTCTCGAGATCCTTCCCGATGACCGCGATCTCATCACGTGCCGCAGCGATCTGCGGGGCGATGTCGCGAGACAGAACGAGTTGAGCGGCGGAATAGGCTCTGCCGGACAGCTCACCACCGCTCAAAGCGTCGGTAAGGCGATTAGCCGCAGACTCCGTCGCCTCCAACACGGACAAGGCCGTGGTCAGGTTCCCGGTCAGCGCCGTCTTCAGCTTGTCCGACTCAGCAGCGTCATAGACCAGCCCCATCACGCACCCCGTCCCTCATCGCCTGACCGCTCCGCGTCCGCGGCGCGATTGATGGCGCGCACTGTCTCGGTCAGCACCTCTGTCTGCTCGCTCGCGAGTCGACCGACATAGCCGTCGACCTCTCTGCGCGCCGCCAAGTCTTTCTGCACGAAGTAGTTCGTCGTCCCCAAGCCGGCCGCAGCCTCCTCGAACCGGGAAGTGTGCTCCCTCATCGCCCGCCGATACTCGTCCCAGCGCTCCTCATGACGGCGAATCTGCGAAAGCGCATCCGCGACGTCCTGCTCGGACGAGACCTGTCCGTAGCTCTCCCCATAACGACCGCTCACGAGTCCGCACCCCAGATCGCCGCGTCCAGACTGTCGCGTTGCTCGATCTGCTTCGCTAGAGAATCGACATTCCGGGCGTGACTGATCAGAGTCGCGGACAGTTTGAAGATGCCATCCAGGGCGGTGTTCGTCACCGCCGCCCCATCCCTCATGCTGGCGATGTTGCTCGAACCGAGTTCCACAGTATTCGCCTCGATGTCCGTCTTGATGGCGGCGATACCGGCCGCCGCGTCCTGAGCGGCTGCAACGCTTGACGTCAATTTCACTAATACAACCTCCGGTGCTTACATACAAACATAGAGGTTGCCATGCCGTCGGGTCCACCGCTGTGCCAGAATCGAAGCATGCTTCGTTGGCTCACGGCCGGGGAATCCCACGGCCCCGAACTCATCGCCGTCCTGGAGGGGCTCCCCGCCGGGGTCCCCGTCTCGCTGGACGCCGTCCGCGCCGATCTCGCCCGCCGCAAGCTGGGCTACGGCCGCGGCGCACGGATGAAGTTCGAGCAGGACGCGCTGGAGGTCTCCGGCGGCGTGCGCCACGGCCTGAGCCTCGGCAGCCCGATCGCGCTGCGCATCGGCAACACCGAGTGGCCCAAGTGGGTCGACGTGATGAGCCCGGAGCCGGTCGACCCGGAGAAGCTCGCCACCGGGCGCGGCGCCGCGCTGACCCGGCCGCGTCCCGGCCACGCCGACCTGGTCGGCATGCAGAAGTACGGCTTCGACGAGGCCCGTCCGATCCTGGAGCGCGCGAGCGCCCGGGAGACCGCCGCCCGCGTCGCGCTCGGCGCCGTCGCCCGCTCGTTCCTCGCCGAGCTCGGCGTCACGCTGGTCAGCCACACGCTGTCCATCGGCCCGGTCCGCGTCCCCGAGGACGCCCCGCTGCCCACGCCTGCCGACGTGGCCACGCTCGACGCCGACCCGCTGCGCTGCTTCCACCCGGCCACCTCCGAGCGGATGGTCGCCGAGGTGGACGACGCCCACAAGGAGGGCGACACCCTCGGCGGCGTCGTCGAGGTGCTCGCCTACGGCCTCCCGCCGGGGCTCGGGTCGCACGTGCACTGGGACCGCCGGCTCGACGCGCAGCTCGCCGCCGCGCTCATGGGCATCCAGGCGATCAAGGGCGTGGAGGTCGGCGACGGCTTCCTGACCACCACCCGCCGGGGCTCGCAGGCGCACGACGAGCTCGTGGCCGAGGACGGCGCCATCCAGCGCACCAGCGACAAGGCCGGCGGCACCGAGGGCGGCATGAGCACCGGCAGCGTGCTGCGCGTCCGTGCCGGCATGAAGCCGATCGCCACCGTCCCGCACGCCCTCCGCACGATCGACATCGCCACGAGCGAGGCCGCTCCCGCACACCACCAGCGCTCCGACGTCTGCGCGGTCCCCGCGGCCGGCGTGGTCGCGGAGGCGATGGTGGCGCTCGTGCTTGCGAACGCGATGCTGGAGAAGTTCGGCGGCGACTCGGTCACCGAGACGGCGCGCAACCTCCGCGGCTACCTCGACGCCATCCCGCAGAACCTGGCAACCGAGCGCGCCAGCGCGCCCTACGCCTGAGTGCCGTGACGATCGTCCTGATCGGCCCGCCTGCGGCGGGCAAGACGCGGGTGGGCAAGCGCCTGGCCAAGCGGCTCGGCCTCCCGTTCGTGGACACCGACGCGGTCGTGGTCGCCGGGCACGGCGCCATCGCGGAGATCTTCGCGGCGCACGGCGAGCCGCACTTTCGCGCGCTCGAACGCGCCGCGGTCGCGGAGGCCGTCGCCCGCCCCGGCATCGTCTCGCTGGGCGGGGGAGCGGTGCTCGACCCGGACACGCAGGCCGACCTGGCCGCGACCCGCGTCGTCCTGCTGACCGTGCAGCCGGAGGCCATCGCCGCCCGGATCACCAACCGCAAGCGCCCGCTGGTCACCGACCTGGAGTCGTGGAAGCGACTCGTGGCGGTGCGCACCCCGCTTTACGAGTCGCTCGCGGACTACACCGCCGACACCTCGACCCGGCCGATCGACACCATCGTGGAGGAAATCGCGCGCTGGGTCGAAGACGGCTGGGTCGAAGACGGCCGGGTCGAAGACGGCCAGAGCACCGGACAGGACCAGAGCACCGAACAAGGAGAGTCATGACCGACCAGCCCACCGAGATCCTCGTACCCGGGGCGCAGCCGTACCCGGTCGTCATCGGCCGCGGCCTCCGGTTCGACCTCGCCGCGCACCTCGGCGCCGGGGTGCACAAGGTGCTCGTCGTGCACCCGCCGACGCTCGGGGCCGCGGCGGCCGAGCTGCGCGAGTCGCTGCTCGGGACGTACGAGGTGCTGCTCGCCGAGGTCCCGGACGCGGAGGCCGCCAAGCGCGTCGAGGTCGCGTCGTTCCTCTGGGGCATCATGGGCCAGGCCGATTTCACCCGCTCGGACGCCGTCGTCGGCTTCGGCGGCGGCGCCGTCACCGACCTGGCCGGCTTCGTCGCCGCGACCTGGCTGCGCGGCGTCCGGCTGGTGCAGGTCCCGACGACCGTGCTGGGGATGGTGGACGCCGCGGTCGGCGGCAAGACCGGAATCAACACCGCTGAGGGCAAGAACCTCGTCGGCGCCTTCTACGCGCCCGCCGCAGTGGTCTGCGACCTCGACACCCTGACCTCCCTCGGCCGTAACGAGCTGCTCGCGGGCTTCGCCGAGGTCGTCAAGTACGGCTTCATCGCCGAGCCGGAGATCCTGGACATCATCGAGCGCGATGTGGACGCCGCCACCGATCCCGAGTCGCCGGAGTTCCGCCGCCTCATCGAGCTGTCGATCGGGATCAAGGCGCGCGTGGTCGGAGAGGACTTCACCGAGCAGGGCCTCCGCGAGATCCTCAACTACGGCCACACGCTCGGCCACGCGATCGAGCACGCCGAGCGCTACCAGTGGCGGCACGGCGCGGCGATCTCCGTCGGGATGGTCTACGCCGCGGAGCTCGGCCGGCTGAGCGGTCGCCTGAGCGATGAGGCCGTCGACCGGCACCGCCGCATCCTGGAGTCGCTGACGCTGCCGACCAGCTACCCGGCCGGCCGCTGGCAGACCCTGCTGGCGACCATGCAGCGCGACAAGAAGGCCCGCGGCAGCCTGCTGCGCTTCATCGTGCTGGACGACATCGGCCGGCCGACCGTGCTCGCGGGGCCCGATCAGAGCCTGCTGTTCGCCGCGTACCAGGAGATCGGGTCCTGATGGCCAAGACCGTCGCGCAGAAGCTGCTGCTGAAGGAGGGCGATGCGCTGAGCGTCGTGGGCGCCGATGCGAAAGGCGGCCGCGCCGACGTCAACCGGGGCACCATCATCCGGGAGGCCGGCGCGTTCGGCTGGCGGCCGATCAGCAATATGGCCGTCGACGACGTCTGGTCGGCCGTGCGCGTCCGTCCGCTCGCCGACGGCGAGGCGCCGGTAGGGTGAGCGGCATGACTTCCGTCCTCGTCCTGAACGGTCCCAACCTCGGCAGGCTCGGCACCCGCGAGCCGGACGTGTACGGCGCGGGCACCCTGGAGGACCTCCGCGCCCAGCTGGTCGCGGACGCACCCGAGCTGGACATCGACCTGCGCCAGACGGACGTCGAGGGCGAACTGCTGGGCTGGCTGCACGAGGCGGCGGACTCCGGCGCGCCGGTCGTCCTGAACGCCGGCGCGTGGACGCACTACTCGTACGCGCTGCGCGACGCGGTCTCGCTCGTGACCAAGTCCGGCGGCACCGTGATCGAGGTGCACCTGTCGAACCCGCACGCGCGGGAGGAGTTCCGGCACACCAGCGTCCTCACCGCCGTCTCCACCGGTGTGATCGCCGGCTTCGGGTTCGAGTCGTACCGGCTGGCTCTGGCGTTCATTCGCCGAAACGCGCGCTGACGTCTAGAATCTTCTGGGGCTCCGTACGCTGAGCCCGTCGTGGACGGCGCGGGGCGCCGCTCCCACCTGAATCTTCCGCAAAGCGAATGGAACTCTGGCATGGCATCGACCGCTGACATCAAGAACGGCATCGTCCTCAACATCGACGGACAGCTCTGGAGCGTCATCGAGTTCCAGCACGTCAAGCCGGGCAAGGGTGGAGCGTTCGTCCGCACGAAGCTGAAGAACGTCACGACCGGCAAGACGGTCGACCGCACCTACAACGCGGGCGCGAAGATCGAGATCACCAACGTCGACCGCCGCGACTACCAGTACCTGTACCAGGACGGCGCCGACTTCGTCTTCATGGACACCAGCGACTATGACCAGATCACCATCCCCGGCCCGATCGTCGGCGACTCCGCCAACTTCATGCTCGAGAACCAGAACGTGACCGTCGCGCTGCACGAGGGCTCGCCGCTCTACGTCGAGCTCCCGGCCTCCGTCGTGCTCGAGATCACCTACACCGAGCCCGGCCTGCAGGGCGACCGCTCCACCGGCGGCACTAAGCCCGCCACCGTGGAGACCGGCTACCAGATCCAGGTCCCGCTGTTCCTCGAGACCGGCACCAAGGTCAAGGTCGACACCCGCACCGGCGACTACCTCGGCCGCGTCAACGACTAGTGAGCGCCCGGACCAAGGCGCGCAAGCGCGCCCTCGATGTGCTGTTCAGCGCCGACCTGCGGCAGCTCACCCTGCCGCAGGCGCTGGCGGCGGAGGCGGAGCGCGCGGCCAACGAGCCGACGCGTGAGGCCTCCTGGCTGTACGCCCGCGAGATCGTGGACGGCGTGATCGACCACCAGGACGAGATCGACGAGCAGATCGAGACGTACGCCCAGGGCTGGACCCTGGCGCGCATGCCCGCCGTCGATCGCGCCATCCTGCGGATCGGCGTCTGGGAGCTGCTGTTCAACGACGAGGTCCCGGACGGCGTCGCCATCTCGGAGGCCGTGGAGGCGGCGACCGTGCTGTCGACGGACGACTCGGCCGGCTTCGTGAACGGGCTGCTGGCCAAGATCGCGCAGAACCGCCCGCAGCGGGCATGACCCCGTCGGGCATGACCGCTTCGCGCCGGCTCCGCCGGTTCGTCGCCGCCGCGGTGCTCGCCGTCGCCGTGACCGCGGGCGTCGCCTCCTGCACGCTGCTCGGCGGTGACTCGAACGTCCCCGTCGCGACCGCGAAGCCCGCCACGGGCATCGACGGCGCGGCGAACTTCGCGGGCGGCTACGTCTGGGCGGGCTCCGGCCCGAAGAAGGTGGACCTCTGGTTCGACCCGATGTGCCCGGTCTGCGGCGCGTTCGAGAAGTCGAACGGCGCGACACTGGCGAACGCCGTCAAGGACGGCACGATCACCCTCCGCCTGCACCCGCTGACCTTCCTGGACCGGGTGTCCAACGGCACCGGGTACTCCACCCGCGCGTCGGCGGCGCTCGCCTGCGTCGCCGTGCACGACCCGGAACGGACGCTGGACTACTACCAGGCGCTGTTCGCGAACCAGCCGGAGGAGAACTCCAGCGGCCTCACCGACAAGCAGCTCGGGAAGCTCGCGACGGATCACGGCATCACCGACATCGCGGGCTGCATCGACCGCAGCGGGCCGTACCAGGCCTGGGCGCAGGCGAACACGGCGCACTCGCAGAGCGGCCCGATCACCGTCGACGGCAAAAAGGTGCTCGACAACATCCAGGGCACACCGACGGTGCTGGTGAACGGCAGGCAGTACACCGGCTCGATCAGCGACGAGAAGGAGTTCGCGAGCTTCCTCGGCCGGTGAGCGGCGCCGAGCCTGGTAGGCTCGACCCAATTGGCATCCTTTAACAGCCGTCCTGTGAGGCGGGGAAGGAGGTCGGCATGACAGCGCGCACCGTGCTGCAACAGGCTGACATCGCCCGGGCGTTGACTCGGATCTCGCACGAGATTCTGGAGTCCAACCGGGGAACGAACGACCTGGTGATCCTGGGCATCCCGACGCGGGGCGTCGTGCTCGCACGGCGGATCGCTGAGAACATCCAGCGGATCGAGCCGGACTCGGTCGCGTCGCCCGACGACATCGTCGGCGCCCTCGACGTGACGATGTACCGCGACGACCTCTCGCGCCACCCCACGCGGGCGCCGCAGCCGACCTCGCTGCCGGGGTCGATCGACGGGCGCACCGTCGTGCTGGTGGACGACGTGCTCTTCTCGGGCCGCACCATCCGCGCCGCGCTCGACGCGCTCAGCGACCTGGGGAGGCCTCGCGTCGTGCGCCTGGCCGTGCTGGTCGACCGCGGGCACCGCGAGCTGCCGATCCGGGCGGACTTCGTCGGCAAGAACCTGCCGTCGGCGGCCTCCGAGCGGATCTTCGTGCGGCTCGACGAGATCGACGGCGAGGAGTCGGTGACGATCGACGAGCCCGCCGCGGCCGAGGGGGGAGCGCGCGCATGAGGCACTTGCTGAGCACCAAGAGCCTGTCGCGGGACGACGCGATCACGCTGCTCGACGTCGCCGAGGACATGGCCGACGTGCAGGACAGGGAGGTCAAGAAGCTCCCGACCCTGCGCGGCAAGACGGTCGTCAACCTGTTCTTCGAGGACTCGACGCGCACGCGCATCTCGTTCGAGGCGGCGGCGAAGCGGCTCTCGGCGGACGTCATCAACTTCTCCGCCAAGGGCTCCAGCGTCTCCAAGGGCGAGAGCCTGAAGGACACCGCGCAGACTCTCGCGGCGATGGGCGCGGACGCGGTCGTCGTGCGGCACAGCGCCTCGGGCGCCCCGCAGACCCTCGCGACCAGCGGCTGGATCGACGCGGGCGTGCTCAACGCCGGCGACGGAACGCACGAGCATCCGACCCAGGCGCTGCTCGACGCCTTCACGATGCGGCGGCGGCTGCACGGCCGCGGCTCGCGAGGCCGCGACCTCGACGGCGTGAGCGTGACCATCGTCGGCGATATCCTGCACTCCCGCGTCGCCCGCTCCAACGTGTGGCTGCTGCAGACCCTGGGCGCGAAGGTGACCCTGGTCGCTCCGCCCACGCTGCTGCCGGTGGACGTGTCGAGCTGGCCGGCCGCGATCGGCTACGACCTGGACACGGCCATCGACGCCGGCCCGGACGTCGTGATGATGCTCCGCATCCAGGGCGAGCGGATGCACGCGGCCTACTTCCCCTCCGAGCGCGAGTACGCGCGGCGCTGGGGGCTGGACGACGAACGGCTGGGCCGGCTCGGGGCCGATAGCATTGTGATGCACCCGGGACCGATGAACCGCGGGCTGGAGATCTCGGCGGCCGCCGCCGACTCGCCGCGGTCGACGGTGCGGGAGCAGGTCGCCAACGGCGTGTCCGTGCGAATGGCCGCACTGTACCTGCTGCTCTCCGGAGGCGACAACAGTTCCCAGGCGATGAACGACGGGCGGACGACGAACGATGGTGGTGTGCGATGAGTGAGAGTGCGACGCAGAGGTTCCTGATCCGCGGCGCGACTCTGGCCGACGGCACGCGCACCGACCTCCTCCTCGCCGACGGGAGGATCGCCGCCACCGGCGCGGACGCGAGCGACGCCGGCGCGACCGCGATCGACGCGGACGGCCTGATCGCCCTCCCCGGCCTGGTCGACCTGCACACGCACCTGCGCGAGCCGGGCTACGAGCAGAGCGAGACGGTCCTGACCGGCACGCGCGCCGCCGCGGCCGGAGGCTTCACCGCCGTGTTCCCGATGGCGAACACCTCCCCGGTCGCCGACACCGCCGGCGTCGTGGAGCAGGTGCTCCGCCTCGGCGAGGCCGCCGGCTACGCGACCGTGCAGCCGATCGGCGCCGTGACCGTTGGCCTGGCGGGGGAGCGGCTGGCCGAGCTCGGCGCGATGGCCGACTCCCGCGCGAAGGTGCGGGTCTTCTCCGACGACGGCAAGTGCGTCTCCGACCCGCTGCTGATGCGCCGCGCGCTGGAGTACGTCAAGGCGTTCGGCGGCGTGATCGCGCAGCACGCGCAGGAGCCGCGGCTCACCGAGGGCGCCCAGATGAACGAGGGCGCGCTGTCCGGCGAGCTGGGCCTGACCGGGTGGCCGGCCGTGGCCGAGGAGTCGATCATCGCCCGCGACGTCCTCCTCGCCGAGCACGTCGGCTCGCGGCTGCACGTCTGCCATGTCTCGACCGCCGGCTCGGTGGACGTCATCCGCTGGGCCAAGGCCCGCGGCGTCGACGTCACGGCCGAGGTGACGCCGCACCACCTGCTGCTCACCGAGGAGCTGGCCTCCGGCTACGACGCCCGCTACAAGGTCAACCCGCCGTTGCGCCGGGCCGAGGACGTGGAGGCGCTGCGCGCCGGCCTCGCCGACGGCACGATCGACATCGTCGCGACCGACCACGCGCCGCACCCGGTGGAGTCCAAGGACTGCGAGTGGGACGCCGCCGCGTTCGGGATGGTCGGGCTGGAGTCCGCGCTCTCGGTGGTGCAGGCCTCAGTGGTCGACAACGGTCTCCTCGGCTGGACCGACATCGCCCGCGTGCTCTCGGCCGCTCCAGCCAGGATCGGCCGGCTGGACGGCCACGGCCTTCCGCTGGAGGTCGGCGCGCCCGCCGAGCTGTTCCTCTACGACCCGACCGCCTCGCGGGAGTTCTCGACGGGCGACCTCGCGGGCAAGGGCGTCAACTCGCCCTACCTGTCGATGACGCTGCCGGGCCGCGTGGTGGCGACCTTCCACCGCGGCTACGCCACCGTGCTCGACGGCGCGGTCGTCGAGGAGCTGGAGGCAGCTCGTGGATAAGCTCCTGCCGACCATCGGCATCCTCCTCGTCGTCATCGTCGTGCTGGCGCTCGCCCTGGTCGGCTGGCGACGGCGCGTCCGCCGCGACGCCCCGGCCGGCGGCGGCTACCCGGAGCCGGAGACCTCCGCGGCGCCGACGGCCTCCTCCGAGGTGCTCTACGTCGCCACGACCAAGGCCGGCGAGTCCCTGGAGCGATTGGCGCTGCCGGGCCTGTCGTACCGCGGCAGGGGAACGGTCGACGTCTCCGCCGACGGCGTCCGGCTCCGCGTCACGGGGGAGCAGCCGGTCTTCATCCCGGCCACGGCGCTCACCAGCATCGGCGCGGCCACGGTCACGATCGACCGGGTCGTGGAGCGGGACGGCCTGCTCCGGCTCGGCTGGACCACCAGCGGCGGAGCGTCCGCCGACAGCTACTTCCGGGTCGTGGACCCGGCCGGGCGCGGTCTCCTGACCGCGGCCGTCGAAGACATCCTCCCGGGCGGTCCGACGCCCGAGGCGACAAGTGAAAGCGAGGTGTGACGTGGCCGCAGCAGAACCTGCCGTGCTCGTCCTCGAAGACGGGAAGCGCTACGTGGGCCGGGCCTACGGCGCCCGTGGGCGGACGCTCGGCGAGGCGGTCTTCGCCACCGGCATGACCGGCTACCAGGAGAGCCTGACCGACCCGTCGTACGCGGGCCAGATCGTCCTCATGACGGCGCCGCACATCGGCAACACCGGCACGAACGACGAGGACATGGAGTCCCGGCGGATCTGGGTGGACGGCTTCGTCGTCCGCGAGCCCAGCCGCGTCGTGTCCAACTTCCGCGCCCAGCGCAGCCTCGACGACGACCTCGTCGAGCAGGGCGTCGTCGGCATCAGCGGCATCGACACCCGCGCCGTCACGCGGCACATCCGCTCGGCGGGCGCCATGCGCGCGGGGATCTTCTCCGGCGAGGACTTCGCGCTGAGCGACTCCGAGCAGCTGGAGCTGGTGCTCTCGGCTGCGAAGATGTCCGGCCGCAACCTCTCGGCCGAGGTCTCCACCGTCGAGCCCTACACCGTGCCCGCGGTCGGCGAGCGCGTCGGCTCGGTCGCGGTCCTCGACCTGGGCGTCAAGAAGTCCACGCTCGAGAACCTCGCGGCCCGCGGACTCGACGTGCACGTCCTCCCGCAGCAGGTCACCGCCGAGCACGTCCTCAGCCTCAACCCGTCCGCGCTGTTCTTCTCGAACGGGCCCGGCGACCCGCAGGCCTCCGACAAGCACGTCGCGCTCCTGCAGGAGACGCTGCGCGCCGGGCTGCCGTACTTCGGCATCTGCTTCGGCAACCAGCTCCTCGGCCGCGCGCTCGGGCTCACCACCTACAAGCTGCCGTTCGGCCACCGCGGGATCAACCAGCCGGTGCTCGACAAGCGCACCGGCCGGGTGGAGATCACCGCCCAGAACCACGGCTTCGCGGTCAAGGCGCCGATCGACGCGACCTTCGACTCCCCGGCCGGCTTCGGCCGGGTGGAGGTCAGCCACTTCAGCCTCAACGACAACGTCGTGGAGGGCCTGAACTGCCTCGACCTCGACGCCTTCAGCGTCCAGTACCACCCGGAGGCCGCCGCCGGTCCGCACGACGCCAACTACCTCTTCGACCGGTTCCTCGAGCTGATCCACAAGCGTGAGGCCGGGTCGCAGGACGACCAGAACCAGGAAGGCACGAACTGATGCCCAAACGCGACGACATCCACTCCGTCCTGGTCATCGGGTCCGGCCCGATCGTCATCGGCCAGGCCTGCGAGTTCGACTACTCCGGCACCCAGGCCTGCCGCGTGCTCAAGCAGGAGGGCGTGCGCGTCATCCTGGTGAACTCCAACCCGGCCACGATCATGACCGACCCGGACTTCGCCGACGCCACCTACGTCGAGCCGATCACCTGGGAGGTCATCGAGACCATCATCGCCAAGGAGAAGCCGGACGCGATCCTGCCGACCCTGGGCGGGCAGACCGCGCTCAACGCGGCCATGCAGCTGCACGAGCACGGCATCCTGGAGAAGTACGGCGTCGAGCTGATCGGCGCCAAGTTCGACGCCATCCAGAAGGGCGAGGACCGCCAGATCTTCAAGGAACTCGTGGTCGAGGCCGGCGCCGAGGTCGCGCGCTCGCACATCGCCCACACCGTCGAGGAGGCGCTGGAGTTCGCCGAGGACCTCGGCTACCCGCTCGTCGTCCGCCCGTCGTTCACGATGGGCGGCCTCGGCTCGGGCTTCGCCTACACGCCGGAGGACCTGCGCCGGATCGCCGGCGACGGCATCCACCAGAGCCCGACCAGCGAGGTGCTCCTGGAGGAGTCCATCCTCGGCTGGAAGGAGTACGAGCTCGAGCTGATGCGCGACACCTCCGACAACACGGTGGTCGTCTGCTCGATCGAGAACGTCGACCCGGTCGGCGTGCACACCGGCGACTCGATCACCGTCGCGCCCGCGCTGACGCTGACCGACCGCGAGTACCAGAAGCTGCGCGACATCGGCATCGACATCATCCGCGCGGTGGGCGTCGACACCGGCGGCTGCAACATCCAGTTCGCGGTGAACCCGGAGAATGGCCGGATCATCGTCATCGAGATGAACCCGCGCGTCTCCCGTTCGTCGGCGCTGGCGTCGAAGGCCACCGGCTTCCCGATCGCCAAGATCGCCGCGAAGCTCGCCATCGGCTACCGGCTGGACGAGATCCCGAACGACATCACCCAGGTGACCCCGGCCAGCTTCGAGCCGACGCTCGACTACGTCGTGGTCAAGGTGCCGCGGTTCGCGTTCGAGAAGTTCCCGGCCGCCGACCCGACGCTGACCACCACCATGAAGTCGGTGGGCGAGGCCATGGCGATCGGCCGCAGCTTCACGAGCGCGCTGCAGAAGGCGCTCCGCTCGCTGGAGAAGCGCGGCTCGTCCTTCCACTGGGGCCACGAGTCCCGCACCGTGGAGGAACTGCTGGAGTCGATCGCGACCCCGACCGACGGCCGGATCGTCGACGTGCAGCAGGCCCTCCGCCTCGGCGCGACGCCCGAGCAGGTCTTCGAGGCCACCAAGATCGACCCCTGGTTCATCGACCAGATCGTGCTGATCAACGAGGTCGCCGAGCAGCTCCGCGACGCCGAGACCCTCGACACCGACACCCTCCGCTACGCCAAGGACCACGGCTTCTCCGACGCCCAGATCGGCGAGCTGCGCGGCTTCGGCGAGGCCGACGTGCGCGAGGTGCGCCACATCCTCGGCGTGCGCCCGGTCTACAAGACGGTCGACACCTGCGCAGGCGAGTTCCCCGCGCTCACGCCGTACCACTACTCGAGCTACGACGAGGAGACCGAGGTCGTCGCGAGCGACAGCCGCAAGGTCGTCATCCTCGGCTCCGGCCCGAACCGCATCGGCCAGGGCGTCGAGTTCGACTACTCCTGCGTGCACGCCTCGTTCGCCCTGCACGACGCCGGGTTCGAGACGATCATGATCAACTGCAACCCGGAGACGGTCTCGACCGACTACGACACCTCCGACCGCCTGTACTTCGAGCCGCTGACGCTCGAGGACGTGCTGGAGGTCATCCACGCCGAGTCGCAGTCCGGCGAGCTGGTCGGCGTCGTCGTGCAGCTCGGCGGCCAGACCGCCCTCGGCCTCGCCAAGGGGCTGGAGGCGGCGGGCGTCCCGATCCTCGGCACCACCCCCGAGGCGATCGACCTGGCGGAGGAGCGCGGCCTGTTCGCCGGCATCCTCGAGAACGCCGGGCTGCTGGCCCCGCGCAACGGCACGGCGATCGACTTCCCGTCCGCCGCGCACGCGGCGGAGCAGATCGGCTACCCGGTGCTCGTCCGCCCGAGCTTCGTGCTCGGCGGCCGGGGCATGGAGATCGTCTACGACACCGCCTCGCTGGCGGACTACTTCGAGCGGGTCGCGGGTCAGGGCATCGTCGGACCGTCGCACCCGCTGCTGGTCGACCGGTTCCTGGACGACGCGATCGAGATCGACGTGGACGCCCTGTACGACGGCGAACGGCTGTACATCGGCGGCGTCATGGAGCACATCGAGGAGGCCGGCATCCACTCCGGCGACTCGAGCTGCACGCTCCCGCCCATCACGCTCGGCCGCCGGGAGATCGACCGCGTGCGCGAGGCGACCCTGAAGATCGCCGAGGGCATCGGCGTCCGCGGCCTGCTGAACGTGCAGTTCGCGATCGGCGCCGGCGTGCTCTACGTGCTGGAGGCCAACCCGCGCGCGTCGCGGACGGTCCCGTTCGTGTCGAAGGCGCTCGGCATCCCGCTCGCCAAGGCCGCGTCCCGGATCATGGTCGGCGACACCATCGCCGGACTGGTCGAGGAGGGCCTGCTCCCCGAGACCGATGGCTCGGTCATCCCGATGGACTCGCCCGTCGCCGTCAAGGAGGCCGTGCTGCCGTTCAAGCGGTTCCGCACCCGCGAGGGCAAGATCGTGGACTCGGTGCTCGGCCCGGAGATGCGCTCCACCGGCGAGGTGATGGGCATCGACCGCGACTTCCCGACGTCGTTCGCCAAGAGCCAGGCCGCTGCCTACGGCGGCATGCCGCTGGAGGGCACCGTGTTCGTCTCGGTCTCCGACCGGGACAAGCGCGCGATCGTCCTCCCTGTGCTGCGCCTGAAGCAGCTCGGCTACGACATCGTCGCAACCGAGGGCACTGCCGAGGTGCTCAACCGCAACGGCATCGCCGCGGGGATCGTGCGCAAGTTCAGCGAGGCGCCGGAGGAGGACTCGGTCGTCGGGCTCATCACGCGCAACGAGGTGGACGTCGTCATCAACACGCCGAGCGGCCGGTCCGCCCGTGCCGACGGCTACGAGATCCGCGCCGCTGCGGTGGCCGGCGACAAGCCGCTGTTCACTACGATCGCCGAGCTGAGCGCCGCCGTCGCGTCGCTCGACGCGGTGCGCGAGGGCTTCGAGGTGACGTCGCTGCAGGAGTACGCCCGGCAGAGGGCCGAGCGGGCGTGACGGCGCTCGGCTCGACCTCCCCGGCTGCGGTGCCGTTCGGCGACCGGCTCGCCGCCGCGTTCGCCGCACACGGCCGGCTGTGCGTCGGCATCGACCCGCACGCGCACCTGCTGGCGGACTGGGGCCTGGAGGCCTCGGCCGCCGGCGTGCGCGCGTTCGGCCTGCGGGTAGTGGAGGCCGCCGCCGGCCGCGCCGGGATCGTGAAGCCGCAGGTGGCGTTCTTCGAGCGCTACGGGTCCGCGGGTTACGCGGCGCTGGAGGACGTCCTCCTGGCGGCGCGCGACGCCGGGCTGCTGGTGATCGCGGACGCCAAGCGCGGCGACATCGGCACCAGCGTCGCGGCGTACGCCGAGGCCTGGCTGACCCCCGGCTCGCCGCTGGAGGCCGACGCCATGACGATCGCCGCCTTCCAGGGCGTCGGCTCGATCGCGGACCCGATGCGGCTCGCCGAGGCGAGCGGGAAGGGCCTGTTCGTCCTCGCGGCGACGTCCAACCCCGAGGCCGCGGCCATCCAGCAGGCGGTCGTCGCCGACGGCCCCCGTGCCGGGATGACGGTCGCCCGTGCGATCATCGAAGACGTGCACGCGTTCAACCAGGAGCAGCCAACGCATCTCTTCGGCACGGTCGGCCTGGTGCTCGGCGCCACGGTCGCGCTGGGGGACTACGGGATCGACACCGCCACCGCGATGGCGCCGGCCGTGCCGGTGCTCGCGCCCGGCTTCGGCCATCAGGGCGCGCGCGTCGAGGACGTCGAGCGCCTGTTCGGGGCGTTCGCGCCCGGCGTGATCGTGAGCGAGTCGCGCGGGCTGCTGGCCGCAGGACCCGACGGCCTGGCCGACGCGATCGCGCGTCGAGCGGAGGAGGTGCGCGCCAGCCATGGCTGAGACCCGCAGCGAGGCCCCCGCCTCCCGCCGCCCCGCTCCGCCGGAGGTCGACCGGACCGCCGCGTCCGCCGCCGCTGTCGCAGCCCGCCGGGCGCGCGCCGCCGTCAAGAACGCCATCGCCTCCCGCGAGGTCTCTCCGCTGGTCGTCCTCGACCGCGCGACCGCCGCGCCCGACGGCGTGGAGGGCCGGCTCCGCGTCACCGAGTTCCTGTTGAGCGTCCCCGCGATCGGGACCACGAAGATGCAGGAGGCCCTGCAGCGCCTCGCCATCTCTCCCGCCAAGCGGCTCGGCGGCCTCGGCCGGCACCAGCGGCTCAAGCTCCGCGAGTTCCTGATCGAGCGCGAGAACCGTTCCGGCCGCCGCCGCAATCAGCTCGTCGTGCTGGCGGGTCCCACCGCCGTCGGCAAGGGCACCGTCTCCACGTACATCCGGGAGAACTACCCGGACGTGCTGCTGTCGGTCTCCGCGACCACGCGGGCCCCGCGGCCCGGCGAGGTCGACGGCGTCAACTACTACTTCGTCGACGACGCCGAGTTCGACCGGATGATCGAGGCCGGTGAGCTCCTGGAGCACGCCACCGTGCACAACGCCTACCGCTACGGCACGCCGCGCGCGCCGATCGAGGCGGCGCTGGAGCAGGGCAGGAGCGTCCTGCTGGAGATCGACCTCCAGGGCGCCCGCCAGGTGCGCGAGTCGATGCCGGAGGCGCGGCTGATCTTCCTGCTGCCGCCGACCTGGGACGAGCTGGTCAGACGCCTGATCGGGCGCGGCACCGAGGAGGCGGCCGAACAGCAGCGCCGGCTCGAGACCGCCAAGGTGGAACTGGCGGCCCAGGACGAGTTCGACTACCGCGTGGTCAACCACACGGTCGCTGAGGCTGCCCGGGAGGTCGTAGACTTGATGAAGGTCCGCGCGGCGCCGGCGCGCCCGTAGGCCGGATCTCACGCGCCGACACCGGCGCCATCCGCAGTTTCTCCGCGTCTCGACACCGCGAGGCCCGGACGCAATGAACAGAGAGGGTTACCGCAATGGCAACCACCAACAACGGCATCATCGACCCGCCCATCGACGACCTCCTGGCTCGCGTCGAGTCCAAGTACGCGCTGGTCATCTTCGCCTCCAAGCGCGCCCGCCAGATCAACGACTACTACGCCGACCTGCACGAGGGCAGCCTGTTCGACAACGTCGGCCCGCTGGTCGACTCGTCCGTCGACGACAAGCCCCTCTCGGTCGCGCTCCACGAGATCAACGAGGACAAGCTCGTCATCAAGCCGCTGGCCGCGGAGTAACCTCCCGGCCCTTCCGGCAGACAGAGAGCCGCCGACCGAGCGCAAGAGAACGACCGCAGCCGGGACCGTGTCCCGCTGGCTGGAGGAGATGCCGCCGTGAGCCCACGATTGACCGTCGTCGTCGGAGTGACCGGCGGCATCGCCGCGTACAAAGCCGTCGGGGTCATCCGCGCGCTGGTGCTGGAAGGGCACTCGGTGCACGTGGTGGCGACGGAGGCCGCGCTGCGGTTCGTGGGCCGGCCGACCCTCGAGGCGATCAGCCGCAACCCTGTGGCGACCGACCTCTACGAGGGCGTCGCCGAGGTGCGGCACGTGGCCATCGGCCAGTCCGCCGACCTGATCGTCATCGCCCCGGCGACGGCGAACACCCTGGCGAAGCTCGCCGCCGGCATCGCCGACGACCTGCTCGGCAACACGGTCCTCGCCTCGACCGCTCCGCTCGTCGTGGCCCCGGCGATGCACACCGAGATGTGGCGCAACGCCGCCACGGTCGCCAACGTCGCCACGCTGCGCAGCCGCGGCGTCACCGTCGTGGGCCCGGCCTCCGGGCAGCTCACCGGCGCGGACTCCGGCCCCGGCCGCATGGAGGAGCCCGAGGTGATCGTGCGGGCGGCTCTGCGCGCCGCCGGCATCTCGCCGCGCCTGGCGGTGTCGGCCGTGCCGGAGCCGGTCGCCGACGTCGTGGTGCTCTCCGAGCGCCGCCGCGCCAACGAGGCGTCGCGTCGGCCGCGCGGGGGAGTGGACCTCGCCGGCAAGCGCGTCGTCGTGACCGCGGGCGGCACGCGCGAGCCGCTGGACCCGGTGCGGTTCCTCGGCAACCGGTCGAGCGGACGGCAGGGCGTCGCCGTCGCCGCGGCGGCACAGGCCCGCGGCGCCGAGGTCGTCCTCATCGCCGCGCACCTGGAGGTCGAGCCGCCAGAGGGTGTCGAGCTGATCCACGTGCAGACCGCGCTGGAGCTGCAGGAGGCCGTCACCGAGGCGGCGCGCTCGGCCGACGTCGTCGTGATGACCGCGGCGGTCGCCGACTACCGGCCCGCCGTGATGCGCGACTCCAAGATCAAGAAGACCGAGGCCGGCCAGAGCCTGACGATCGAACTCGTCGCCAACCCCGACATCCTCGCCGGCCTCTCCGCCGCCAAGCGCGAGGGCCAGGTCGTCGTGGGCTTCGCGGCGGAGACCGAGCCGGACCCGTCGACGCTCATCGAGCTGGGGCGCAGCAAGCTCGCGGCCAAGGGCAGCGACTTCCTCGTGCTGAACCAGGTCGGCTGGGAGCAGGGCTTCGCAACGGAGAGCAACGAGGTCGTCGTGCTCCGCAGGGGCGGGGATATAGTGATGGAGGCCTCGGGGAGCAAGCTGTCGGTGGCCGACCGTATCTTGGACGTCGTCGTTTAGTCGTCGACCAGGGCCCCGGCATCCCCTGGCCCCGTCCGCGCCGCGATCAACGATCAGGGAGAACAATGGCAGATCTGCGCCTCTTCACGTCCGAGTCGGTCACGGAAGGACACCCGGACAAGATCTGCGACCAGATCTCCGACAGCATCCTCGACGCGCTGCTCGCGGTCGACCCGCACAGCCGCGTCGCCGTCGAGACGCTGGTGACCACTGGTCTCGTCCACGTCGCCGGCGAGGTGACGACGAATGGCTACGTCGAGATCCCCGCGCTGGTGCGCGAGAAGATCGTCCAGATCGGCTACGACTCGTCCGACGTCAGCTTCGACGGCACCCAGTGCGGTGTGTCCGTCTCGATCGGCGCCCAGTCGCCCGACATCGCCCAGGGCGTCGACAACGCCTTCGAGTCGCGCGCCGAGCAGAGCACGGACGACCTCGACCGCCAGGGTGCGGGCGACCAGGGCATCATGTTCGGCTTCGCCACCACCGAGACGCCGCAGTACATGCCGCTCCCGATCTGGCTGGCGCACCGTCTCGCCGAGCGCCTCGCCGCCGTGCGCAAGGACGGCACGCTCGACTATCTCCGCCCGGACGGCAAGACCCAGGTCACCATCGGCTACGAGGGCTACACGCCGCGATCGGTGGAGACCGTCGTGCTCTCCACCCAGCACGCGCCGCACATCTCCAGCGAGCAGCTCCAGGCCGAGGTGATCGAGGAGGTCATCGCCCCGGTCATGCACGAGGCCGGGCTGGAGACTGCGCACATCCGCACGCTCATCAACCCGACCGGCCGCTTCGAGATCGGCGGCCCGAAGGGCGACGCCGGGCTCACCGGCCGCAAGATCATCGTCGACACCTACGGCGGCGCCAGCCGGCACGGCGGCGGCGCGTTCTCGGGCAAGGACCCGTCGAAGGTCGACCGTTCGGCGGCGTACGCGATGCGCTGGGTCGCGAAGAACGCCGTCGCGGCGGGGCTCGCCGACCGGCTCGAAGTGCAGATCGCGTATGCGATCGGCAAGGCCGCCCCGGTCGGGCTCTACGTGGAGTCGTTCGGCACCGGTCACGTGTCCGACGAGCGCATCATCCGGGCCGTCCGCGAGGTCTTCGACCTGCGCCCGGCGGCGATCGTGCGCGACCTCGACCTGCTGCGGCCGATCTACGGGCAGACGGCGACCTACGGCCACTTCGGCCGCGAACTCCCCGACTTCACCTGGGAGCGGCTGGACCGCGTCGACGACCTGCGCTCCGCCGCGGGGCTGTAACCGTGCCGGCGGCCGCCACGGTCGCCCGTGTGCTCCTCGACTCGCCGCTCCCGCAGCTCGACCATCTCTTCGACTACAGCGTCCCCGAGGAACTCGCCGCGCAGGCGGTGCCCGGGGTCCGGGTGCGCGTCCCGCTGCGCTCGGCCGGCCGCGTCGCCGATGGCTACCTGGTGGAGCTCGCGGAGCCGGACGAGGCGTTCTCCGGCACGCTGAGCCCGCTGGAGGCCGTGGTGTCGCCGGTGGCGGTGCTCACCGAGCCGGTGTGGCGGCTGGCGCGGAAGCTCGCGGACCGGAGCGCCGGGACGGCCAGCGACATCCTCCGGCTGGCGGTGCCGCCGCGCATGGTGCGGGTGGAGAAGGCGTGGCTGGCGGCACGGGAGGCGGGCGCTGCCGCCGACGGCACCGACGCGCCGACCGAACCGGCGCCGGCGGTGTTCCCGGTGCGCGGCTACGGTTCCGGCGTGGTGGAGGCCGCGGTGGCGGCGGGAGAGCGCATCGCGCTGCGGCCGATCCCGCGGTTGAGCAAACTCCCGGACGGCACCTGGGTCGGTGAGTGGGCGATCACGCTCGCCGCGCTCGCGACGGCCACCTGGCGCGTGGGCGACACCGCCATCGTCGCCGTGCCCGACCATCGCGACCTGGAGCAGCTCGGGGCCGCGCTGGCGGCGATCGCGCCCGCGGCCGCGGTGGTCCGCGCCGACGCCTCCCAGTCCAACCCGGAACGGTACAAGGGCTTCCTCGCCGCGCTGTCCGGTCCGCGCATCGTGATCGGCAACCGCTCGGTGGTCTACGCCCCGGCCGCCCGCCTCGGCCTGGTCGCCGTGTGGGAGGACAGCGACCCGCTGTTCGCCGAGCCGCTGAGCCCTTACGTGCACACGCGCGACGCCGCGCTCGTCCGGCAGGAGCTGGACGGCGGGGCGCTCGTGCTGAGCGGGCTGGTCCGCAGCGTGGAGGCGCAGCGGCTGGTCGAGCTGGGCTGGCTGCGCGATCTCGGGCCCGAACGCGCGCACAGCGCCAAGGTCGTGCTGACCGCGAATCAGAGCGCCGACGAGCCCGCCGCCCGTGCCGCGCGCATCCCGTCGTCTGCCTGGCGGGCCGCCCGGGAGGCGCTGAGCGGCGAGAGCGGGCGGCCGCGCGGTCCCGTGCTCGTCCAGGTGGCCCGGCCGGGCTACGTGCCGGTGCTGTCGTGCGCCCACTGCGGCCAGGCGGCGCACTGCACCCGCTGCCAGGGCCCGCTCGGGCAGCGCCGGGCGGGCGCGACGCCGTCCTGCAACGTGTGCGGAGCTCTCGCCACCGAGTGGCGCTGCACGCGCTGCGAGCACACGAAGCTGCGGATGGTGACGCCGGGCTCCGGCCGGACGGCCGAGGAGCTGGGCCGTGCCTTCCCCGGCACGCGCGTGATCCTCGCGGACGGCGACCACCCGGTGCAGCGGGTCGGCGCAGCGCCTGCGCTCGTGGTCGCCACGCGCGGCGCCGAGCCGATCGCGGAGGGCGGCTATCAGGCGGTGCTGCTGCTCGACGGCGAGCGGATGCTGGCGAACGAGACGCTGCATGTTGCCGAGGACTGTCTGCGCTGGTGGACGAGCGCCGCGGTGCTGGCCGCTGCGGGCGCTCCCACTGTGCTCGTCGGCGTCTCCGGCGACCTTGCGCGCGACTTCGCCACGGGCCGCCTGGTCGAGTTCGCCCGCGAGGAGCTGGCCGACCGCCGCCAGCTCCGCTTCCCGCCCGCCGTCCGACTGGCCTCCGTCACCGGTGCGGCCGAGGCGGTGGGCGGGGTGCTGAAGGCGGTCGACCCCGAGCTCCTGATCGACGTGCTCGGCCCGGCCGAGGTCGACGAGACGACGGTCCGGGCGATTCTGCGGTTCGAGTACGCGAAGGGCGCCGAGGTCGCGGCGGCCGTCCGGGCCACGGTGGTGCGCAACGCGACGCAGCGCCGCAGGGCCCCCGGGGGCCGTCCCGGCTACCGCCCCGCGCCGACGCTCCGCGTCCGCTTCGACGACCCCGAGGTCCTCTAGCCGCCGCCACGTCGCCGGTAGACTCGGGGGCTGGACCAGACCGAAAGAACCTTGACATGCGACTCGTCTTCGCCGGCACGCCCGCCGTCGCCGTCCCTTCCCTCAACGCCCTCGCCGAGCGGTTCGACATCGCCGCCGTCATCACCCGCGAGGACGCGCCGCTCGGCCGCAAGCGCGTGCTGACGCCGTCGCCCGTCGCCGACGCCGCGGCCGCCCTCGACCTCCCGGTCATCAAGGCCAACCGGCTGGACGAGGCGGTCACCGACCAGGTGGCGCGCCTCGAGGCCGACCTCGGCGTGATCGTCGCATACGGCGGCCTGGTCCGGGAGCCGCTGCTCTCGACCCCGCGGCTCGGCTGGGTCAATCTGCACTTCTCGCTCCTGCCCCGCTGGCGCGGCGCGGCGCCCGTCCAGCGCGCGGTCATGGCCGGCGACGCCGAGACCGGAGCCGCCGTGTTCCAGCTGGTGCCCGGCCTCGACGCCGGCGACGTGTTCGCCGAGCTGCGGCTGCCGATCCCGGCCGACGCGACGGCAGGGGAGCTACTCGACAGCCTCTCGTACGACGGCGCGCTGCTGCTCGTTGACACCGTCGCCGCGCTGGCGGACGGCACAGCCGAGGCCGTCCCGCAGTCGGGCGAGCCGGTGCTCGCGCCGAAGCTCACCATCGACGACGCCCACCTCGACTTCACCCAGCCGGTGGAGGAGGTCTATGCGCGCCTGCGCGGCGTGACCCCCGAGCCCGGGGCCTGGGCGCTGCTCGGCGGCGAGCGGTTCAAGATCCATGCGGCGCGCCCGGCGCCGGGGCTGTCCCTCCCGGTCGGCGTGGTCGCCGAGACGGAGGGCCGCATCGAGGTGGGCACCGGGACGACGCCGCTCGAACTGCTCACGGTGCAGCCGGCCGGCAAGCGTGCGATGGACGCCGCCGACTGGTGGCGCGGCGCCGGCGGGGAGGCGGTGCTGGCATGAACGACCACAAGCACGGCGATCACAAGCACAACGATCACGGCCGCAACCGCCCCGGCCGCAGCGGCGCCGAGCGCACCCGCGTCCAGCCCTCGCGAAAAGTCGCCCTCGACGTCATCTCCGCCGTCCGCGAGTCGGACGCCTACGCCAACCTCCTGCTGCCCGGCCGCATCGCCCGGGCGGGACTCTCGCCGGCTGATGCGGCGCTCGCCACCGAGCTGACGTACGGCACGCTGCGGATGCAGGGGTACTACGACCGCGTGATCGCGCGCGCCGCCGGCCGCACGGTCGACAAGATCGACCCGCCGCTGCTCGACGTGCTGCGGCTCGGCGCGCACCAGCTCCTGTCGACCCGCGTGGCCTCGCACGCCGCGGTCAACGAGTCGGTCGCGCTGGCGCGCCAGGTCGGCAGCCGCTCCGGCACCGGGTTCGTCAACGGCGTGCTCCGCGAGATCGGCCGCTCCACGCCCGAGGAGTGGCGTGCGCGGGTGCTGGCGGACGCGAAGAACGAGGACGAGCGCTACGCGGCGCTCAGCTCGCACCCGGCCTGGATCGTGCGCGCGTTCCACCGCTCCCTGGAGTCCGAGGGCCGCGGGGAGGAGCTGGAGGCGCTGCTGGAGGCCGACAACATCGCTCCGCGGGTCAACCTCGTCGCGCTTCCGGGCCTGGCCGACCCGCCGGAGGGCACGCGCCCCGACCGCTTCTCTCCCGTCGGCTTCACCGCGGGCGGAGGCGACCCGCAGGGGCTCGTGACCGAGGCGGAGGGCCGGCTCCGGGTGCAGGACGAGGGCTCGCAGCTCGCCGCGCTCGCGCTGACCCGTGCGCGGCCGGTCGAGCCGGGGGAGCGCTGGCTCGACCTGTGCGCGGGACCTGGCGGCAAGGCGGCGCTGCTGGCGGCCGAGGCGCTCGCGGGCGGCGCGACCCTGGTCGCGAACGAGGTGGTGCCCGCCCGGGCCGAACTGGTCCGCCGCGCCCTCGCGGCCGTGCCGCTCGACGTCCAGATCTGGGAGCGCGACGGCATCGGCATCGGCGCGGAGGAGCCGGAGACGTTCGACCGCATTCTGCTCGACGCGCCGTGCACCGGCCTGGGCGCGCTGCGCCGCCGCCCCGAGGCGCGCTGGCGGAAGACCCCGCGCGATGTGGCCGAGCTGACCGCGCTGCAGGCGCAGCTCGTCGACTCCGCCGTGGCGGCGCTGAAGCCCGGCGGTCTCCTGGCCTACGTCACGTGCTCCCCGCACGTCGCGGAGACCCGCGCGATCGTGGCCGACGCCCTCGACCGGCACCGCGGCTCGCTGCGGCCGGTGGCCACGGCCGACATCGTGCAGTCGGTCGCCGAGGAGCGGCTCGACCTCGCGGGCGACGCCGAGCAGGTCCAGCTCTGGCCGCACCGCCACCTGACCGACGCGATGTTCATCGCGCTGCTGGAGAAGCCGGGCCCGGCCTCAGCGACCGCATAGGCTGGGACCCATGGCGACGCGCATCAACCCGAGCATCCTGGCGGCGGACTTCGTGAACCTGGAGCGCGACCTCCACGCCATCGCCACGGCCGACCTGGTGCACGTGGACGTCATGGACAACCATTTCGTGCCGAACCTCACGTTCGGTCCGCAAATGGTGGGCCGCATCCAGGACGTCAGCCCGATCCCGCTCGACGTGCACCTGATGATCGACGACCCCGACCGCTGGGCCCCCGGCTACGCGGAGCTCGGCGCCTACTCGGTGACCTTCCACGCGGAGGCGGCCGCCGACCCGGTCGGGCTCGCCCGCCGGCTGCGCTCCCTCGGGGCCCGCGCGGGGATCGCGCTCAAGCCCGGCACGCCGGCCGAGGGGTACCTCGACCTCCTGCCGGAGTTCGACCAGGTGCTGGTGATGACGGTGGAGCCCGGTTTCGGCGGCCAGTCGTTCATGGCAGAGACGATGCCCAAGCTGCGGTCGCTGCGCGAGGCGGTGGCGTCCCGCGGCCTGGACGTCTGGCTGCAGGTGGACGGCGGCGTCACCGAGGAGACCATCGTGACCGCGGCGGAGAACGGCGCCGACACCTTCGTGGCCGGGTCGAGCGTCTTCCGCGGCGAGCCGGCCGAGCGGATCGCCGGCCTGCGGGCCGCGGTGGCGGCGCACACCCACTGAGGTCTGCGCCGCCGACGGGTCAGCCCTGGGCCGGTGCGGCCTCCGTCGCCACAGCGGGAGCCCGTGCGGGGATGATCGACAGCGCGGCGACCGCGAGCAGCGCCGTCGCGGCGAACACGTAGAACCCGCCGGGGTAGGCCAGGCCGAGCGAGACCAGCGTCCCGGTCACCGCCGGGCCCAGGATCGCGCCCAGCCGGCCGATGCCCGCCGCGAAGCCGAGTGCCGTGCCGCGGATCTCGGGCGGGTAGAGCTGGGTGATGAACGCGTAGACGAGCACCTGCGCCGAGAACACGAACACGCCGGTGACGAAGACCGCGGCGTACAGCATCGTCACGTCGTCCATCCGGATGCTGAGGATCGCCAGCAGCACGCCCGCGAGCGCGAACCAGGCCATCGCCACGCGCTTGGTGCCGGCCCGGTCGGCCACGATCCCGGCCAGGACGAGGCCGGTGACGGCGCCCGCGTTCAGGGTGAGCAGGAGCCCGAGCGAGTCGGTGGAGCCGTAGCCGGCGTCGCGCATGAGCTGCGGCAGCCAGGTGTTCAGCCCGTAGACCAGCAGCAGGCCCATGAAGGACGCCACCCAGACGCCGACGCTGATCGTGACGTAGCGGCGCTCGACCAGCCGGCGCACCGTCGGGCGCGGGGCGGACGTGCGCTCCCGGCGCGACTCGGGGAGGCCGAGCCGGATCAGCGGGACGGTGACGAGCCCGGCGACGCCGCCGATCACGAACAGCACCCGCCAGTCCGGGATGACGGACATGGCGATGAGCGCCGTGAGGACGGCGCCGACGTGATAGCCCGTCATAGTGAGGGTGGTCGCCTTGCCCGCGCGCCCGCTCGGCATCAGCTCGGTGACGTACGCGATGGTGACCGGCAGGCAGGCGCCCAGCGCGAGGCCCGCGAGCACGCGGAACAGCCCGAACACGAACACGTTCGGCGCGATGACCACCGCGAGGGTGAGCAGCGAGAAGACCGTCACGCAGAGCAGCAGGCAGAGCCTCCTGCCGTAGCGGTCGGCGAGCGGGCCGACGGTCAGCGCGCCGACGCCGACGCCGACCAGCCCGGCCGTGGCGACCGCAGTGGCGGCCGGAGCATCGAAGCCGAGTTCGTTCGTGCTCAGGAGGGTGGGGATGACGGTGCCGAGCACCACCAGGTCGAAGCCGTCGAGCGCGACGATCACCCAGCACAGGAGCAGGGGCCAGAACGCGGCGCGGCCGGTGGACAGCGGGGAGGTGGTCGGTGCCAAAGGGAATCTCCTCGTCGAGATGGTATGTCAGATGAGACCTGGCGACATTAGCACATCACGCGCGGTCGACGCCCGCGGACGGGGTCACGCGGAGCGACCCGCGCTCCGCGACCGGTACGCTGTAACGGTGAAAACCTTCGACGACCTCTTCGCCGAGCTCAGCGAGAAGGCCGAGACCCGCCCGGAGGGCTCCGGGACGGTTCGCGAGCTGGACGCGGGCGTGCACGCCATCGGAAAGAAGATCGTGGAGGAGGCTGCCGAGGTCTGGATGGCCGCCGAGTACGAGTCCGACGAGGCCACGGCCGAGGAGATCTCCCAGCTCCTCTACCACCTCCAGGTGCTGCTGCTCGCCAAGGGCCTCACGCCGGCCGACGTGTACCGACATCTGTGACGACCGCCTCCCACCTCTGTCGAACACGTCACGAAAGTCGAATCACATGCTGAAGATCGCCGTCCCCAACAAGGGCTCCCTCTCCGAGACCGCGGCGCAGATGCTCCACGAGGCGGGCTACAACGGCCGCCGCGACCCCAAGGAGCTCATCGTCGCCGACCCCCGCAACGGGGTGGAGTTCTTCTACCTCCGGCCGCGCGACATCGCCACCTACGTCGGCTCCGGCGCCCTGGACGTCGGCATCACCGGCCGCGACCTCCTGATCGACTCGGAGTCGCCCGCCGCCGAGATCGCGGCGCTCGACTTCGCCGCCTCCACCTTCCGCTTCGCCGGCCCCGCGGGCACCTACACCGACCTCGCCGACCTGGAGGGCAAGCGCGTCGCGACGAGCTATCCGGGCCTGGTCGGCGGCTTCCTCGCCGAGAACGGCGTGGACGCCGCGCTCATCAAGCTCGACGGCGCCGTGGAGTCCGCCGTGCGGCTCGGCGTCGCGGACGCGGTGGCGGACGTGGTCGAGACCGGCTCCACGCTCCGCAAGCAGGGCCTGGAGATCTTCGGCCCGGTCATCCTGGAGTCCGAGGCCGTGCTGGTCTCCTCGCCGTCGCCCGCGGCCGGGGTGGACACCCTGCTCCGCCGGCTGCAGGGCGTCATGGTCGCCCGCCAGTACGTGCTGGTCGACTACAACCTGCCGGTCGCGCTGCTGGACCGGGCCGTCGCACTGACGCCCGGCGTGGAGTCGCCGACCGTGTCGCCGCTCGGCGAGCCCGACTGGGTGGCCGTGCGGGTCATGATCAAGCGCGACAGCACCAACCACGTCATGGACGACCTCTACGAGCTCGGCGCCCGGGCGATCCTGGTCACATCGATCCACGCGGCGCGCATCTGATGAGCGTCGCGGTCCGGGTCATCCCCTGTCTCGACGTGGCCGCCGGACGCGTCGTCAAGGGCGTCAACTTCCAGAACCTGCGCGACCAGGGCGACCCGGTGGAGCTCGCCCGGCGGTACTTCGAGCAGGGTGCGGACGAGCTGACCTTCCTCGACGTCACGGCGACGGTCGACGACCGGGCGACCACCTACGACGTCGTGCGGGCGACGGCCGAGCAGGTCTTCATCCCGCTCACGGTCGGCGGCGGCGTACGCAGCACCGAGGATGTGGCCAAGCTGCTGGGCAGCGGCGCCGACAAGGTCGGCGTGAACTCGGCCGCGATCGCGCGCCCCGAGCTGGTGGCGGAGATCGCCCGGCGCTTCGGCGCGCAGGTGCTCGTGCTCTCGCTCGACGTCAAGCGCTCGGCGGCGACCCCCTCCGGTTTCGTGGTGACGACGCACGGCGGCCGCACCGAGACGAGGATCGACGCTCTGGACTGGGCGGCGCGCGCTGTCGAGCTCGGCGCCGGCGAGCTCCTGGTCAACTCGATCGACGCCGACGGCACCAAGGAGGGCTTCGACCTGGAGCTCATCCGCGAGATCCGGGCGATCAGCCGCGTCCCGGTCATCGCGTCCGGCGGTGCAGGGGCGGTGGGGGACTTCGTCCCCGCGATCGAAGCCGGGGCGGACGCCGTGCTCGCCGCGAGCGTGTTCCACTCGGGCGAGTTGACGATCGATGATGTGAAGGACGAACTGCTGCGCGCAGGTCTGGAGGTGCGCTCATGACCGGGCTCGACGACGTGATCGGCCGGATCCGCTTCACCGACGCCGGGCTGGTGCCCGCCGTCATCCAGCAGTGGGACTCCCGTGAGGTGCTGATGATGGGCTGGATGGACGCGGAGGCCGTGCGCCGCACGCTCACCGAGGGCCGCGTGACCTTCTGGTCGCGCTCCCGGCAGGAGTACTGGCGCAAGGGCGACACCTCCGGGCACGTCCAGTACGTGAAGGGCGCCGCGCTCGACTGCGACGGCGACACCCTGCTGGTGACCGTCGATCAGGTCGGCGCGGCCTGCCACACGGGGACGCGCACCTGCTTCGACGCCGATGTGCTCGCGCCCGCCGTGGGCGGAGCGGAGACCGACGAGCTGATCACGGAGATGGGGTCCGACCTGTGACCGCGACCGCGAACGGCACGACCGGCACGACCGGCACGACAAGCCACAGCGAGTTCGCCGCGCTGGCCGCCGAGCACCGCGTGGTGCCGGTGGTCCGCGAGCTCTTCGCCGACGGCGAGACGCCGGTCGGCATCTACCGCAAGCTCGCCGCCGGCCGGCCCGGCACCTTCCTCCTGGAGTCCGCCGAGCAGGGTGGCATCTGGTCGCGCTTCTCCTTCGTCGGCGCCGCGTCGTTCGGCATGCTCACGCAGGACGGCGACGACGTGCGCTGGCTCGACTACGGCGTCTCCGCGGAGCGGGCGCTGGGGACCACCGTGCCGAGCGGGCCGCTCGACGCCCTCGCTGCGCTCCACGAGCGCTGGCGGACGCCGCGCATCCCGGGGCTGCCCCCGCTGACCGGTGGCCTGGTCGGCTTCATCGGCTGGGAGGCCGTGCGCCAGCTGGAGCGGTTGCCGAACCGCCCGCCGACGGAGGTCGACGTTCCGGGCCAGGCGATGGCGTTCGTCGCCGACCTGGTCGTGATCGACCACCGCTCGGGCACGGTCAAGCTGATCGCCAACGCCCTCGCCGACGGCGAGTTGGATGCTGACGCGCTCTGGGACGACGCGCAGCAGCGCCTCGACCGCATGCAGCGGCAGCTCGCGCAGCCCTCCGAGGCGTGGCTGGCCGAGGTCGACCTCGGCGCTCCGGCGCACCCGGTGTCCCGCACCCGCGAGCAGGACTTCCTCGCGTCGGTCGAGACGGCCAAGGAGCGCATCGTCGCCGGTGACATCTTCCAGGTCGTCATCTCGCAGCGCTTCGAGCTGGAGTGCACCGCCGACGCGCTCGACGTCTACCGCGTGCTGCGCGCGCTGAACCCGAGCCCGTACATGTACCTGCTGTCGCTGGAGCGGCCGGACGGCGAGCCGTACCAGATCGTCGGCTCCTCGCCGGAGGCGCTGGTCAAGGTGCAGGAGGGCCGCGCGTTCACGCATCCCATCGCCGGCTCCCGGCCGCGCGGCGCGACGCCGGAGGAGGACCTCGACCTGGAGGCCTCCCTGCTCGCCGACGACAAGGAGCGCGCCGAGCACCTGATGCTCGTCGACCTGGCTCGCAACGACCTGCTGAAGGTGTGCGCGGCCGGCACTGTCGAGGTGACCGAGTTCATGCGCGTGGAGCGGTTCAGCCACATCATGCACATCGTCTCGTCCGTGGAGGGCGACCTGCTGCCCGAGTCCGGCGCGATCGACGTCTTCCGGGCGACCTTCCCGGCCGGCACGCTCTCCGGCGCGCCCAAGCCGATGGCGCTGCGCATCATCGACGAGCTGGAGCCCGCGCAGCGCGGCGTCTACGGGGGAGTGATCGGCTACTTCGACTTCGCCGGCGACGCCGACCTCGCCATCGCGATCCGCACGGCGACCATCCTCGGCGGAGTCGCGCACGTGCAGGCGGGCGGCGGCCTCGTCGCCGACTCGGTGCCGCGCCTGGAGTTCCAGGAGTCGCAGAACAAGGCGGCGGCGCCGCTGCGCGCGGTCGCGGTGGCCAACGGCATGAGACGGGTGCGCGGTGCGGACTGAGAACCGCCGCGTCAAGTACCTGACCCTCCTCGTCCTCGTGGTGGGCAGCGGCCTCGGGCTGCTGTCGGCGACGCAGACCTGGTTCACCATCCAGGTGCGGGACGTGGCGAACCACGCCGGGACGGTCACCGTCGCCGGCTCGGCCGCCGCCCCAGCGCTGACGGCGCTCTCGCTGGCCGGGCTCGCGCTGACCGCGGCCTTCGCAATCGCCGGACCGGCGTTCCGGGTGGTGCTGGCGGTGCTCGCCGTGCTGTTGAGCTTCTCGCTCGTCTACTCGGCGCTCGCCGTGCTCGGCGACCCGTTGCAGGCCGCCAGTGCGGCGATCACCTCGGCGACGGGCGTCGCAGGGGAGGCCTCGCTGCGCAAGCTGGTGCAGAGCACCACCACCGGGTTCTGGCCGTGGCTCGCCGTCGTGGGCGGCGTGCTGGTCGCGCTGTCCGGCGTGCTCGCCCTGGTCTTCCTGCGGGCCTGGCCCGGCCCGTCGCGCAAGTACCAGACCCGCTTCGCGGGCGAGGACGGGCGCTCGGCCGAGGAGGCCCTCGCCGAACTGGACGGCCCCTCAGGCGCGGAGGAGGCCACCGAGGAGGGCGACGAGCGCGAGGCGCGCGCGGCCGCCGAATCCGATGCGCCCGAGCAGCCCACCTCCCTCGACCGCGACGCCGCGATCGACAGCTGGGACGAGCTGAGCCGCGGCGACGACCCCACCCGCTGAGCCACTAGACTGGTTCAGATCCACCAATCCGTGCGCGCCCGCTCCGGTCCCAGGGCTACCGGGATGCGCACCCGACGTGCAGGAGTCCCATGAGCACCGAGTCAGTCGAGCCAGGCCACGGTCATTCGCCGGCGGCGTGGACGGCCGTGATCATCATGCTTATCGCCTTCACCATCGGCGCCATCGCGTTCTTCTACGACGCGCCGATCATCGTGTGGGCCTCCGCCGGTCTCGCGATCGTCGGACTCCTCGTCGGCTGGATCATGAAGCGCGCGGGCTACGGAGTGGGCGGCTCCAAGTACACCCCGAAGGGCCACTAGCCCGTGCTCGCCGACCTCGTCGCCGGCGCGCTGGAGGACGCGGAGCGGCGACGCGCCGAGCGACCGTACGCGGTCGTGGAGGCCGCGGCCGCCGCGCGTGAGCCCGCCGTCGACGCGCTCGAGGCGCTCGCGCCCAACGGGCGGGTCAAGATCATCGCCGAGGTCAAGCGCGCGAGCCCGTCGCGCGGCCACCTCGCCGAGATCCCCGACCCGGCCGCACTCGCCGCCCTGTACGAGCGCGGGGGAGCGAGCGCGATCAGCGTCCTCACCGAGGAGCGCCGTTTCAAGGGGTCGCTGGCCGACCTCGAGGCGGTCCGCGCCGCCGTCTCCCTCCCGGTGCTCCGCAAGGAGTTCGTCGCCGAGCCCTACCAGGTGCTCGAGGCACGGGCCGCCGGGGCCGACCTCGTGCTGCTCATCGTCGCCGCGCTGGACCAGCAGCGGCTCGTGGAGCTGCACGACCTGATCACCGACCTCGGGATGACCGCGCTGGTGGAGGCGCACACCGAGGACGAGTTGAGCCGCGCGTTCGACACCGGCGCGAAGCTGGTGGGCGTCAACGCGCGCAACCTCTCGACGTTCGAGCTGGACCCTGACCTGTTCGGCCGCCTGGCCGACCGGTACCCGTCCGGCGTCATCCGCGTGGCGGAGTCGGCCGTGAAGTCGGCCGCCGACGTCGCGCACTACCGGGCGGCGGGCGCGGATGTCGTGCTCGTCGGCGAGGCGCTCGTCACGAGCGATCCCATCGCCACGCTCGGCCAGTTCCTTGGAGCCTGATGTCCCTTCGTTCTGAACACGGACCCTACTTCGGCGAGTTCGGCGGGCGCTTCGTGCCCGAGTCCCTCGTCGCCGCCCTCGACGAGCTCACCGTGGCGTGGGAGGCGGCGAAGGCCGACCCCGCGTTCCACGCCGAGCTGGACGAGCTGCACCGCAGCTACACCGGCCGGCCGAGCATCATCACCGAGGTGCCGCGCTTCGCCGCGCACGCGGGCGGAGCGCGCGTCATCCTCAAGCGCGAGGACCTCAACCACACCGGCTCGCACAAGATCAACAACGTGCTCGGCCAGGCCATCCTCACCAAGCGGATCGGCAAGACCCGCGTGATCGCCGAGACCGGCGCCGGCCAGCACGGCGTCGCCACCGCGACCGCCGCGGCGCTGTTCGGTCTCGAGTGCACCATCTACATGGGCGAGGTCGACACCGAGCGCCAGGCGCTGAACGTCGCCCGCATGCGCCTGCTCGGCGCGGAGGTCGTCGCGGTCAAGACCGGCTCGCGCACCCTCAAGGACGCGATCAACGACGCGATGCGCGACTGGGTCACCAATGTCGAGAACACCAACTACATCTTCGGCACGGTGGCGGGCCCGCACCCGTTCCCCGAGATGGTGCGCGACCTCCAGAAGATCATCGGCGAGGAGGCCCGCGAGCAGGTGCTCGCGCTGACCGGCCGCCTGCCCGACGCCGTCGCGGCGTGCGTCGGCGGCGGCTCGAACGCGATGGGCATCTTCCACGCGTTCCTGGACGACGAGGACGTGCGCCTGGTCGGCTTCGAGGCCGGCGGCGAGGGCGCTGAGACTCCGCGGCACGCCGCGACCATCACCAAGGGCCGGCCCGGCGTCCTGCACGGCGCGCGCAGTATGCTGCTGCAGGACGAGGACGGCCAGACCATCGAGTCGCACTCGATCTCCGCCGGACTCGATTACCCGGGCGTCGGTCCGGAGCACTCGTGGCTGGCCTCGATCGGCCGCGCCGAGTACCGCCCGGTGAGCGACGCCGACGCCATGGCGGCCCTGCGCCTGCTCAGCCGCACCGAGGGCATCATCCCGGCCATCGAGTCCGCCCACGCGCTGGCCGGCGCCCTGGAGCTCGGCAAGCAGCTGGGCCCGGACGGCATCGTGCTGGTGAACCTCAGCGGCCGCGGCGACAAGGACATGGAGACCGCCGGACGCTACTTCGGCCTGATCGACGAAGGAGCCGTGCAGTCGTGAGCCGCGTGGCAGACACCATCGCCCGCCGCAACGCCGAGGCGGCAGGGGCCCTGATCGGCTACCTTCCGGCCGGCTTCCCCGACCTGCAGACCAGCGTCGACGCGGCGGTGGCGCTGGCGGAGAACGGCGTCGACGTGATCGAGCTGGGCCTGCCGTACTCCGACCCCGTCATGGACGGCGCGGTCATCCAGGCGGCGACCCAGCAGGCGCTCTCCAACGGGTTCCGGCTGCGCGACGGTTTCACCGCCGTGCGCGAGATCACGCAGCGCGTGGACGTGCCGGTCCTGGTGATGACCTACTGGAACCCGGTGCTGCAGTACGGCGTCGACCGGTTCGCGGACGACCTGGCCGCCGCGGGCGGCGCCGGCCTCATCACGCCCGACCTGATCCCCGACGAGGGCGCGGCCTGGCTGGCCGCCTCCGAGCGCGCCGGGCTCGACCGTGTCTTCCTCGCCGCGCCGTCCTCGACGGACGCGCGCCTGCGCTCGACCGTCGAGCACAGCCGCGGCTTCGTCTACGCCGTCTCCACGATGGGTATCACCGGCGCGCGCACCGACGTCGACGCCGCGGCGCGCACGCTGGTCGGCCGGCTGCGCGACGCCGGGGCCACCAGCACGTGCGTCGGCCTCGGCATCTCCAGCGCGGCGCAGGTCGCCGAGGTGCTCGAGTACGCCGACGGCGCGATCGTGGGCTCGGCCCTCGTGAAGGCGCTGGCCGACGGAGGAGTCGCGGAGGCCGGACGGGTCGCCGCGGAGCTCGCCCGCGGCACGGTGCGCCAGGGCGCGACGGCCTGACCGCGCTTCGGGCTGACCCGGCCGCGTCGGCGGCACACCCGACCAACACTTAGACTGGAGGCCGTGCGCCGCTCGGCGCCGGACTCCATCGGATACGAAAGGTAGTCATCGCGTGATCGCGACGATGAGCAGCTGGGTCGCCAGCATCCCGAGCCCGGGACCCGAGTGGCAGCAGATCCCGATCGACATCTTCGGGCTGCACTGGCGCATCCAGACCTACGCGATCATGATCCTGATCGGCATCGTGGTCGCCGCCCTCTGGACCTCCCGCCGCCTCACCAAGCGCGGGGCCGAGCCGGGCGTCATCCTCGACATCCTGCTCTGGGCGGTCGTGCTCGGCATCATCGGCGCGCGGCTCTACCACGTGTTCACGCACCCGTCCGACTACTTCTACCCCGGCGCGAACCTGTTCAACGTGTTCGCGATCTGGGAGGGCGGCAACGCCATCTTCGGCTCGCTGATCGGCGGCGCCGTCGGTGTCTGGATCGCCTGCCGCATCAGCGGCCTGCGGTTCTGGAGCGTCGCGGACGCCCTGGCGCCCGCGCTGCTGCTCGCCCAGGCGATCGGCCGCCTCGGCAACTACTTCAACCAGGAGCTGTTCGGCCTGCCGACCAACCTGCCGTGGGGCCTGCAGATCGACGCGGGCAACAAGGCGATCCCGGTCGGGCTGCCGGACAACACGCTGTTCCAGCCGCTGTTCCTGTACGAGATCATCTGGAACGTCATCGGCGTCGCCGTCATCCTGTTCCTGGAGCGGAAGTTCCGCCTGCAGTGGGGCAAGACGCTCGCCGTCTACCTGATCTGGTACGGCGTCGGCCGCTCCTACCTGGAGTCCATCCGCATCGACCCGAGCGAGTTCTCCTTCCTCGGCATCCCGAGCAACGTCTGGGCCGCGTTCCTGGCCGTCGTGCTCGGCGTCGTGATCTTCATCGTGCAGTCCCGCCGGCACCCCGGACTCGAGCCGAGCGTCTACCGACCGGGCCGTGAATGGGTTCGCCCCGATGCTGAGGTAGACTCTGACGACACGGACTCGGACGACGAGGCCTTCGTCGATGGCGACGGAGAACCCACCGCGTCCGCCGGAGCCAAGGCCACAAGCCCGTCGCGCGGATGACCTCCGCCGGCTCAGAACCACCCACCCCGTAGAGGCTGATCCCGCACGCACTACCTGACCGCACCGACCCCCGGGCCGCACACAAGCCCGGCGCAGTTGCGGCGGAACCTCCCAGCATCGGGCCGAAGGCGTCCCCGCACTCCAATCCCCACATCCACGACACTGTGAGGACGGTCGAAATATGGCGGTCACGCCTCCCCACTCCCGGTTCAGCACGGTTCCCGGTAAGCAAGGTCTCTACGACCCTGCCGCCGAGAAGGACGCGTGCGGCCTCGCCATGGTCGCCACGCTCCGCGGCACCGCCGGTCACGACATCATCGACGCCGCCCTCGAGGCGCTGCGCCACCTGGAGCACCGCGGCGCGGTCGGCTCCGACGCCGGCACCGGCGACGGCGCGGGCATCATCACGCAGGTGCCCGACGCGTTCCTGCGCGCCGTGTCCGGCCTGGAGCTGCCCAGCGCCGGCCGCTATGCCGTCGGCAACGCGTTCCTGCCGACGGACGCGGAGAGCCGTGAGGCCGTCAAGACGGCGGTCGAGGCCATTGCGACCGAGCACGATCTCACGGTGCTGGGCTGGCGCCCGGTCCCTGTGCGCCCGGAGGAGCTCGGCACGCTGGCGCGCGACGCCATGCCGGTCATCGAGCAGCTTTTCGTGTCGAGCACCCGCACGGACGAGCGCGGGGAGCCGGTCGCCGGCATCGCGCTGGACCGCCTGACGTTCTTCCTGCGCAAGCGCGCCGAGCGCGAGCTCGACCTGTACTTCTCGTCGCTGTCCAGCCGCACCATGGTCTACAAGGGCATGGTCACGACGCTGCAGCTCGAGCCGTTCTACCCGGACCTCTCCGACCAGCGCTTCGCGTCCAAGCTGGCCCTGGTGCACTCGCGCTACTCGACCAACACCTTCCCGTCCTGGCCACTCGCGCAGCCGTTCCGGATGATCGCGCACAACGGCGAGATCAACACGGTCTCGGGGAACCGCAACTGGATGCGCGCCCGTCAGTCGCAGCTGGAGAGCGAGCTGCTCGGCGACCTCTCGCCGGTGCTGCCGATCGTCACCCCCGGCGCCTCCGACTCGGCGTCGTTCGACGAGGTGGTGGAGCTCATCTCGCTCACCGGCCGCTCGCTGCCGCACGCCGTCATGATGATGGTGCCGGAGGCCTGGGAGAACCAGACCGAGATCGACCCGGTCCGCCGCGACTTCTACGAGTACCACTCGATGCTCATGGAGCCGTGGGACGGCCCGGCGGCGATCGTCTTCACCGACGGCTCGCTCGTCGGCGCGACCCTCGACCGCAACGGCCTCCGCCCCGGCCGGTACGTCGTCACCAACGACGGCCTGGTGGTGCTCGCGTCCGAGATCGGCGTGCTCGACATCGAGCCGAGCCGCGTGGTGCGCAAGGGCCGGCTGCGCCCCGGCCGGATGTTCCTGGTCGACACCGTCGCCGGGCGCCTGATCGAGGACGACGAGATCAAGTCCGAGCTCGCGGCGGGCGCGCCCTACGGCGAGTGGCTGGCCGAGGGCCGGATCAACCTCAAGGACCTGCCGGAGCGCGAGCACATCGTGCACACGCCGGCCTCCGTCACGCGCCGCCAGCGCACCTTCGGTTACACCGAGGAGGAGGTGCGCGTCCTGCTGAAGCCGATGGCGACGACGGGCGCGGAGCCGCTGGGCGCGATGGGGTCGGACACTCCGGTCGCTGTGCTCTCCGAGCGCCCCCGGCTCCTGTTCGACTACTTCACGCAGCAGTTCGCGCAGGTCACCAACCCGCCGCTCGACTCCATCCGCGAGGAGGTCGTGACCTCCCTGGCCCTCGGCCTCGGCCCGGAGCGCAACCTGCTGAGCGCCGGCCCGGAGCACGCCCGCCAGGTCGTCCTCGACTTCCCGGTGATCGACAACGACGAGCTGGCCAAGATCCAGCACATCGACCCGCGCCCGGGCAGCCGCCTCACCACGACGCTCCGCGGCCTCTATCGCTCGGACGCCGGGCCGGACGCCATGCAGGCGCGGCTCGCCGAGATGTGCGACGAGGTGGACGAGGCCATCGAGGCCGGCGCCCAGTTCATCGTGCTGAGCGACCGCGACTCCACCAAGGACCTCGCGCCCATCCCGTCGCTGCTCATGCTCGCGGCCGTGCACCACCACCTGATCCGCGCCGAGAACCGCATGAAGTGCGGTCTGATCGTGGAGGCGGGCGACGTCCGCGAGGTGCACCATGTCGCGCTCCTGATCGGCTACGGCGCCTCGGCGATCAACCCCTACCTGGCGATGGAGACCTGCGAGGAGCTCGTCCGCAGCGGGATGATCACCAACGTCACGCCCGAGAAGGCCGTCAAGAACGTGATCAAGGCGCTCGGCAAGGGCGTGCTGAAGATCATGTCGAAGATGGGCATCTCCACCGTCTCGTCCTACGCGGGAGCCCAGGCGTTCGAGGCCGTCGGCCTCAGCCAGGAGTTCGTGGACCAGTACTTCACCGGCACCACCAGCAAGCTCGGCGGCGTCGGCATCGACGTCATCGCGGCGGAGAACCTGGCGCGCCACACCGCCGCCTACCCGCCGGAGGGCGCGATCCTCGCGCACGAGCGGCTGCAGACCGGCGGCGAGTACCAGTGGCGCCGGGACGGCTCGCCGCACCTCTTCAACCCGGAGACGGTGTTCCGCCTGCAGCACTCCACGCGCACCCGGCGGTACGACGTCTTCCGCGAGTACACCAAGCTCGTGGACGACCAGGCCGAGTCGCTGATGACGCTGCGCGGCATGTTCACGCTGCGCACCGGCGAGCGTCCCGCGGTCCCGATCGACGAGGTCGAGCCCGTCGAGTCCATCGTCAAGCGCTTCTCCACCGGGGCGATGAGCTACGGCTCCATCTCCAAGGAGGCGCACGAGACCCTCGCCATCGCGATGAACCGCCTCGGCGCGAAGTCGAACACCGGCGAGGGCGGCGAGGACCTCGACCGCTTGCTCGACCCGGAGCGCCGCAGTGCGATCAAGCAGGTCGCCTCCGGCCGGTTCGGCGTCACGTCGATGTACCTGACTCACGCGGACGACATCCAGATCAAGCTCGCGCAGGGCGCCAAGCCCGGCGAGGGCGGCCAGCTGCCGCCGACCAAGGTCTACCCCTGGGTCGCGCGCACCCGGCACGCCACCGCGGGCGTCGGGCTGATCTCGCCGCCCCCGCACCACGACATCTACTCGATCGAGGACCTCAAGCAGCTCATCTTCGACCTGAAGCGCGCGAACCCGAACGCCCGCGTGCACGTCAAGCTGGTGAGCGAGTCCGGCATCGGCGCGGTCGCAGCAGGGACGGCGAAGGCGCTGGCCGACGTCATCCTGGTCTCCGGCCACGACGGCGGCACGGGCGCGTCCCCGGTCAACTCGCTCAAGCACGCGGGCACGCCGTGGGAGCTGGGCCTGGCGGAGACGCAGCAGACGCTCATGCTCAACGGCATGCGCGAGCGCGTCGTGGTGCAGGTGGACGGCCAGCTCAAGACCGGCCGCGACGTCATCGTCGGCGCGCTGCTCGGGGCCGAGGAGTTCGGCTTCGCGACCGCGCCGCTGGTCGTGTCCGGCTGCGTCATGATGCGCGTCTGCCACCTGGACACCTGCCCGGTCGGCGTCGCCACGCAGAACCCGGAGCTGCGGTCGCGGTTCTCGGGCAAGCCGGAGTTCGTCGTCAACTTCTTCGAGTTCATCGCCCAGGAGGTGCGCGAGTACCTCGCCGAGCTCGGTTTCCGCAGCCTGGACGAGGCGATCGGCCACGCCGAGCTGCTCGATGCCGACCGCGCGATCGAGCACTGGAAGGCGTCCGGCATGGACCTGACGCCGATCCTCCGCGGGCCGGAGTTCCCGGAGTCCGCGCCGCGCAAGAACGGCCGCGCCCAGGACCACGAGCTGGACGAGCACTTCGACAACCAGCTCATCCAGGCCGCGCACGACGTGCTCGTGTCCGCGCACCCGGGCTCCGAGGGCGCGTCGCTGTCGCTCTCGCTGCCGATCCGCAACACCGAGCGCGCCGTCGGCACCATGCTCGGTCACGAGGTCACCGCCCGGCACGGCGAGAACGGACTGCCGACCGGCACCATCGACATCACGCTGACGGGCTCCGCCGGCCAGTCGCTTGGCGCGTTCCTCCCCGCGGGCATCACGCTGCGGCTGGAGGGCGACTCCAACGACTACGTCGGCAAGGGCCTCTCCGGCGGCCAGATCGTCGTCCGCCCGCCGCAGGGCAGCGTCTTCCCGGCCGAGCGCAACGTCATCGCGGGCAACGTGATCGGCTACGGCGCGACGCAGGGCAGCATGTTCATCCGCGGCATCGTGGGCGAGCGCTTCCTGGTCCGCAACTCGGGCGCGACCGCGGTCGTGGAGGGCGTGGGCGACCACGCGCTGGAGTACATGACCGGCGGCCTCGCGGTCATCCTGGGCGGCACCGGCCGCAACCTGGGCGCGGGAATGTCCGGCGGCACGGCGTACGTGTACGACCTGAAGCGCGAGCGCGTCAACCGCGACGCGCTGGCCACCGGCGAGCTGGAGCTGCTGCCGCTCGGCAGCGCCGACATCGAGATCGTGCGGGACCTGCTCGAGAAGCACCGCGCCGAGACCGGCTCGGCCCTCGCCGAGCGGATGCTCGCGGACTTCGACGCCACAGTGGCGAAGTTCGTCAAGGTGCTGCCGCGCGACTACGCGGCCGTGCTGCAGATGCGTCAGGAGGCCGTCGACGAGGGACTCGACCCCGACGGCGACATTGTGTGGAACCGGATCTTGGAGGTGACAGGTGGCTGACCCCAAAGGCTTTCTGAAGACGACCGAGCGGGAGCTGCCGAAGCGCCGTCCCGTCTCCGTCCGGCTGATGGACTGGAAAGAGGTCTACGAGGCCGGCGACCCGGCGCAGCTGCGCCGTCAGGCCGGCCGCTGCATGGACTGCGGCATCCCGTTCTGCCACCAGGGCTGCCCGCTCGGGAACCTCATCCCGGAGTGGAACGACCTGATGTGGCGCGGGGAGGGCCGCCAGGCCATCGAGCGCCTGCACGCGACCAACAACTTCCCGGAGTTCACCGGCCGGCTCTGCCCCGCGCCCTGCGAGTCGTCGTGCGTACTCGGCATCAACCAGCCCGCCGTCACGATCAAGCAGGTCGAGGTGTCGATCATCGACCAGGCCTGGCAGAACGGCTGGGTGCAGCCGCACCCGCCGGAGCGCCTCACCGGCAAGACCGTCGCGGTCGTCGGCTCCGGTCCCGCCGGCCTCGCCGCCGCGCAGCAGCTCACCCGCGCCGGCCACACGGTCGCCGTGTACGAGCGGGACGACCGGATCGGCGGCCTGCTGCGCTACGGCATCCCGGACTTCAAGATGGAGAAGAAGCACCTCGAGGCGCGACTGAACCAGATGATGGCCGAGGGAACCCGGTTCCGCGCCGGTGTGAACATCGGCGTCGACATCGCCTGGGACGACCTGCGGGCGCGCTACGACGCGGTCGTGGTCGCCACCGGTGCGATGGTCCCGCGCGACCTCCCGATCCCCGGACGCGACCTCGCGGGCGTGCACTTCGCGATGGAGTACCTGGTCCAGCAGAACAAGGCCGGCGCCGGAGACCAGGTCGCCGACCAGATCACGGCGGACGGCAAGCACGTCATCGTGCTCGGCGGCGGCGACACCGGAGCCGACTGCATCGGCACCGCGCACCGCCAGGGTGCGGCCAGCGTGACCAACCTCGCGATCGGCAAGCAGCCGCCGGCGGAGCGCCCCGCGCACCAGCCGTGGCCGATGACTCCGACGCTGTTCGAAGTGCAGAGCGCCCACGAGGAGGGCGGTGCGCGCGAGTACCTCGCCTCCACCGTCGAGTTCCTCGCCAACGAGTTCGGCGAGGTCAGGGCCCTCCGCGTCGCGGAGACCGAGTACCTCGACGGCCGACGCGTGCCGAAGGCCGGGACCGAGCGCGAGATCCCCGCGGACCTCGTCCTCCTGGCGCTCGGCTTCACCGGTCCGGAGCAGGAGGACCTGGGCTCCCAGCTCGGCCTCCCGTTCGACGCCCGGGGGAATGTGGCCCGCGACGGCGACTACCAGACCAGCGAGGCCGGCGTCTTCGTCGCCGGCGACGCGGGCCGCGGCCAGTCGCTCATCGTGTGGGCCATCGCAGAGGGCCGGGCAGCGGCAGCCGCCGTCGACCGGTATCTTGAAGGGGAGACGGAGTTGCCGTCCCCGGTCCGACCCACCGACCGGGGCATCCTCGTCTGATCCCCTCCACCACGAGAACGCGCCGCCACGGTGCGAGAATCACGGAGCACTAAGAACCCATGAGAAGGGCGAAAATCGTCGCGACCCTCGGTCCGGCGACCTCCAGCTACGACAACATCCGCGCGATCATCGATGCGGGCGTCGACGTCGCTCGGATGAATCTGAGCCACGGCAGCTACGACGTGCACGAGGGGGTCTACGCCAACGTGCGCAAGGCCGCCGACGACGCGGGGAAGCCGGTCGCGGTCCTCGTCGACCTCCAGGGTCCGAAGATCCGTCTCGGCAAGTTCGAGGCGGGCCCCTACGACCTCGGGCAGGGTGACATCTTCAAGATCACCACCGACGACATCATCGGCACCAAGGAGATCTCCTCGACCACGTTCAAGGGGCTGCCCAATGACGTGAAGCCGGGCGACTACCTCCTGATCGACGACGGCAAGGTGCGCGTGCGCGTCATCGAGGTCGAGGGGAACGTCGTGACCACCGAGGTCGTCGTCGCCGGCCCGGTCTCCAACAACAAGGGCATCAACCTCCCCGGCGTCGCGGTCAACGTGCCCGCGCTGTCCGAGAAGGACGAGGCCGACCTGCGCTGGGGCCTCAAGCTCGGCGCCGACATCATCGCGCTGTCGTTCGTGCGCAACGCCAAGGACATCGAGCGCGTGCACGAGATCATGGCGGAGGAGGGCCGCAAGGTCCCCGTCGTCGCCAAGATCGAGAAGCCGCAGGCCGTCGAGGCGCTCGAGGAGATCATCGAGGCGTTCGACGCCATCATGGTCGCCCGCGGCGACCTCGGCGTGGAGCTCCCGCTGGAGGCCGTCCCGATCGTGCAGAAGCGCGCGGTCGAGCTGGCCCGCCGCGCCGCCAAGCCGGTCATCGTGGCCACCCAGATGCTCGAGTCGATGATCTCCAGCCCGGTCCCGACCCGCGCAGAGACCTCCGACGTCGCCAACGCCGTCCTCGACGGCGCCGACGCGGTGATGCTCTCGGGCGAGACGAGCGTCGGCGAGTACCCGGCGATCACCGTGGCCACCATGGCGCGCATCGTCACCTCGACCGAGGAGCACGGCCTGGACCGCATCCAGCCGCTCGGCACGCGTCCTCGCACCCAGTCGGGCGCGATCACGCTCGCCGCGGTGGAGGTCGCGGACTTCGTGGAGGCCAAGTACCTCTGCGTGTTCACCGAGTCGGGCGAGTCGGCCCGCCGGATGGCCCGCCTGCGCAACAAGATCCCGATCCTGGCGTTCACGCCGGAGGAGTCGGTGCGCCGCCGGATGTCGATGTTCTGGGGCGTCGAGTCGTTCGTCGTGGACCGCGTCACCCACACCGACCAGATGGTCGCGCAGGTGGACGAGGCCCTGAAGTCCACGGGCCGCGCCGAGAACGGCGACAGGGTCATCATCATCTCCGGCTCCCCTCCCGGGATCCCCGGAACCACCAACGACATCCGCGTCCACAAGGTCGGCGACGTCCTCTAGGGCGGATGAGGAAGGCCCCGCTGAGGCGGGGCCTTCCGCGTATCCGGCGCGAGTCCCGTGGGGGCGTAGGGGTTCAATCCGCGAGAGCGTGAGTCACACCGGCCTTCACCAGTTCTTCGGCAGCACTGGGTCGTCGGGATCGATCGGAGCACATTGGCTGTATCCCCGGAAGTCGGCGTAGTTCTCACCGATCGTGAACACGATCCCCAAGCCGTCTGCACGAACACCGGTCAGATACGGCGGGTACGACACCACCTTCCGCGGCGGGTAGATCCTATTGTCCTCGACCACCTTCGTCGGGAACCCGTGCTCGGTCCACAGCTGCGCAACCCGCTCCGCGGTCTCCTCCGGACTGGACTTCGTCGGACCGAAGTACTGGTTGAAAATGTTCCAACTCTCGGACGGGGTGCCATCGGCATAATCCCCGCACCCGTTCCCCCAGCTCTTATCGGGCACGGTCGGCCACTTGTCGGCGACCAGGGCGGTCGCCTCGTCGTAGAGACGTTGGATTTCCTGTTCGACTGCGGCGCGGTCGGCTCTGTCTTGGTCTTCCACCTGCTGGATATCCTTCGCGGTCATCGATTGTGCCGCACACCCACCGAGGGCGCCGACGGGCAGCAGCGCGGTCAGCACCACGACGGGTAGCACCACTCCGTGCACGCCCCGTGGTCGGGTGATCATCGTCCGCCTCCAGGCGGAGTAGCGTCGCGTGCGGTCCAGGATGCGCTCCATCGTCGCCATCGCCGTGCTCGACTGGCCTGAAGGTTCACCAGTTCTTCGGCAGCCGTGGGTCGTCGGGGTCCTCCGGAGCGCACCGGCTGTATCCCTGGAAGTCGGCGTAGTTCTCACCGATCGTGAACACGATGGCCAAACCGTCTGCACGAACACCGGTCAGATATGGCGGGTACGACACCACCTTCCGCGGCGGGTAGATCTTGTTGTCCTCGACGACCTTCGTCGGGAACCCGTAGTCGGTCCACATCTTCGCAACGCGCTCCGCCGTCTCCTCCGGGCTTGACTTGGTCGGACCGAAGTACTGGTTGAAGATGTTCCAGGTCTCTGATGGGGTGCCATCGGTATAGTCACCGCACCCGGTCTGCCAGCTCCTGTCGGGCGCGGTCGACCAGGTATCCGCGACCAGGGCTGTGGCCTCGTCGTAGAGGCGCTGGATTTCCTGTTCGACCGCGGCGCGGTCGGCTTTGTCTTGGTCTTCCATCTCTCGAATCTCCTTCGCGGTCTTGGGTTGTGCTGCGCAACCCGTCAGCGCTCCCGTGGCGAGCAGTGCTGCCAGTGCGACAACACGCAGCATTGTGCGGGGGGCGGCCGTGATCGTCCTGCTCATTGTCGTGCCCCCGACGGTGTCGGGCTCGGGCGCGGTTGCGGGTTTGGCACCGCCGATCGGTCCTGCGGGGTCCCGCCGGTGGGGATCTCCTGTCCGCGTCCCATGGTGGCCATCGCCGTTGCGTACTGTGCGGAGGTGAGGTTGTCGAGGTAGCTGTAGGAGTCGGGGGTTTTCGGACCGTTACCGAACGGGCCGTGTTTTGTGATCCCCTTCAGGTCGAGACCATCCAGCGTCGTGGCCTCCGCGCTGAACGGGTGCGCGCCGAAGCTCGGGCTGGTGGGGTCGAAGCGCCCGGAAAGGGTCTGCCCGATCCTGGCCCACCCGTCCCGTGTGCCCTGGGTCGCGTAGACCTCCCCGCCCGGCACATGCAACGCCGCCGCCGTCGGGACGCTTCCGGCAATGCCCGCGGACCCGAGGAGTACGACATGCCCAGCGGTGACTCCCTTCTGGGTCAGGGCAAGCGTGGCGACGTCGGTCCCGTACGAGTGCGCCACGACCGAGAGCCCGGCCGCGTTCGCCGGCCAGTCCTTCACCGCGGTCAACCCGCGCAGCGTGTTCCCCAGCCGTTCCGCGCCCGCTGTGGCGAGATCATTCTGGATAACCCCCACCACGTCCACGCTGCCGGGAGGGTCGTAGTCCAGCCAGGACAGCACCGCGATCTTGTCGCGCGGAACACCGGATGCCTTCGACTGTTGTTGTCGCAGGTCTTCCGCGGCTTTGCCGTACTGTCCGATGTCGTTGGCGGTGGTTCCCATTCCGGGAACCACGACGCTGATGTGGTCGGCGGTCTCCAGCAGTCCGGTGCTGATGGCGACTTTGATGCGTTCACCGGGTTGATAGACATACAACTCGTGCGGCGGGGTATCGGTCGGACCCTTGCCGTAAGCGATATCGATACGCGAGAGCGTGTCGGCCAGTTTCTGCGCCTCGGCCAGACGACTCAGTGCGCTTCGACGGACCCCCTCGAATGGCGAGCCGAGTTCGGGATCCGCCTTGGCGTCTTTGAGGCGTTTCTTCGCGTCGGCGAGGTCGGCCTTCAGGCATTCACGGTTCGCGTCGGAGCGGACCCGCGGCGGGACGCCGTCGAGGTTGCCGACGAGCCTCGGAACCGCCTTCGCCCACTCCTTGCGCTGCGTCGCGTCGAGTTTCTTCCACCACGCAGCCGTCTTCTCCGGCGCGGGCGGGTGGTCCCAGAACCGTTGAAGCAGCTCCGGGTGGGCGGCCAGCAACGTCTTCATCTGCGACGGGGACACGTCGTTCAGCAGCGACGACAACTCGGCGGCCGTCGCGGTCGACCAGTCCTTGGACGACCCCAGGCCTGCCAGGTAGACGAGAGCTTTCGCCCGTGCGGTCGGAGCAGCGATCCCGACACCGCCGCCGAGTTGCTCCAGGAGCGCGACGGTGTCCCTGATGGCGGAGTCCAGTTTCGACAAGCCGTCGCGAAACAGGCCCTGCGTCGCGGTTGCGAAGGCTTGGAGCGCCGTCAACCTGTCTTCCAGGTCGCGGATCTGCCTTTCCAGCTCGTTCAAGACCAGTTCCAGCTGAGTGTTCGCCATCTGCAGCGACTCGCTCAAGCCCGGCACCGCCACCGCGGAGTCCGCAGCACGGCTGTTGGCCTCCATCAGACGCTCGGTGGCATCCCGCTGGGTCGTGGTCGCGACGAGCTGCGTGGTCAGCTCGTCCTCTTTCAGAACGCCCCATCGGCTGACCTTCGCGTCCTCCCGAACATACGTGTCGAGTTCACCCCGGATCGCGTCGATCTCGCCCTTCGCCCGCGCGATACAGGGCACGACGACCCACGCGAACAACGCATCGACGGCGGAATACCCTTTCCCGGACAGCTCTCCGGTGCCCAAGCCGGCGAGAAGCCTTTTCGACGCGCTCTCCAGCTTGGCGAGCGCTGTGGATGCGGCCGTGAGGTTGGCCTCCAACGCGGTCTTCACGCTTTCCGAGTCGCCCGAGTCGTAGCTCAAACCCACGATGCGCCTTCCTTCTTTTGTCGCAGCCGTTCCAACGGCGCCTCACGGGGGATAGCCGACGCTGCGTCTGTCACGAACTCCGAGCGTTCCCGTGGAGACTGCCGACTCAGCCGTCGTGTCCCCGACGAGCGCTGATAGCAGTTCAGCCTATCTGCAGTCCTACATTGCACGCGTCAGTGCTGAAATTGTAGACGGCAATCCGAATGTGCCGCCGGAAGGCGGGAGAGGAGATCTGTCGCCCGCGTGTCATACCTGGGGATGATTTCCGGTTCTCCCACCGAATCGGAAGGGTCGGCGGCGGGGTCCCGAGCGTATCCTCGGGACTATGAAGCACCGCCTGATCCGCTGGCTCCCGGCCATCGTCGTCCCCGCCGCCATCGCCGCGGGCGCGATCGCGATCCCGCTCGCCGCGGGTGCGGCGGACCTGCCCGTGAAGTCGCCGGAGGATGTGCTCCGGCTGGTCGCGTCGAGCGACACCAAGGCGTTCTCCGGCACCGTCGAGCAGACCTCCGACCTGGGGCTGCCCAGCATCCCGAAGACGGGAGGCGGGTCCTCCAGCACGGACGGCTCCATCGCGAGCACGCTCTCGTTGCTGATGGGCGACCACTCCGCCAAGGTGTACGTCGACGGTCCGACCAAGGTGCGCGTGCAGCTCCTCGACCAGCTCGCCGAGCGCGACGCCATCCGCAACGGATCGGACCTCTGGCTGTACCAGTCGAGCAACCAGTCGGTCACCCACGCGACCGTCCCGGCGCACGAGAAGAGCGGAGCGGAGCCCACCCCGACGCCCGACGCCACGGCGACCACGCCGCAGGCGCTGGCCGAGAAGTTCCTGGCGGCCGTCGACCCGTCCACGAAGGTGACCCTCGGCCCGAACACCAAGGTCGCCAACCGTGACGCCTACGACCTGGTGCTGACGCCGCGCACCGACGCCACTCTGGTGGGATCGGTGGCCATCGCGGTGGACGGCCAGACCGGCCTGCCGCTGCAGGTCCAGGTGACGGCGCGCGGGGCCTCCTCGCCGGCGTTCCAGGCCTGGTTCAAGGACTTCACGCCGAGCGCGCCGGACGCGAGCGTGTTCTCGTTCACCCCGCCGAAGGGCGCCAAGGTCACCGAGCAGGCGCCGAAGGCGGGCGAGCACCACAATGCAGCGACCAACCGGCCGAAGCCGACGGTCACGGGCACCGGCTGGGCGACGATCGTCAGCCTCCCGGCCGGCACGGTCCCGGCGCAGGCGCTGTCCGACCCGCTGGTGGCGCAGCTGACCCAGTCGGTCGCAGGAGGTCGCGCGCTGTCGACTTCGCTGGTGTCCGTCCTGGTGACGGCGGACGGCCGGCTGCTCGCGGGCGCCGTCCCGGTCTCCGCGCTCCAGGCCGCCGCTCAGTAAGCGACCGCCGGTGACTGCCAGCTCAGCGGACGCAGCGCGGTGAGCGACGCCGCCGCCATCGCGACGAGCGGCCTGACCAAGCGCTTCCGCGGACGCGCCGTCGTGGACGGTATCAGCCTGTCGGTGCCGCGCGGGTCGGTCTTCGGCTTCCTCGGGCCGAACGGCTCGGGCAAGACCACGACCATCCGGATGCTGCTGGGGCTGATCTCGCCGTCGGCCGGGTCGATCGACCTGCTCGGCGAGGCCATGCCCGACCGCGGCGCGACCGTGCTGCCGCGCGTCGGCGCACTGGTCGAGGGTCCGGCCTTCGCGCCCTACCTGTCCGGGACCGCGAACCTCGTCCGGCGCGACACGGCCGACCGGTACGCGCCGGGCGCGACCCGCTCGGAGCGCGTCGCCGCCGCGCTCGACCGCGTCGGCCTCACGCACGCGGCGGGCAAGCACGTGCGCACCTACTCGCTCGGCATGAAGCAGCGCCTCGGGATCGCCGGCGCACTGCTCACCGACCGCGACCTCCTGGTGCTGGACGAGCCGACCAACGGGCTCGACCCGCAGGGCACGCGGGAGGTGCGCAACCTCGTCCGCTCGCTCGCCGATGAAGGCACGACGGTCTTCGTCTCCAGCCACCTGCTCGCGGAGATCGAGCAGATCTGCACGCACGCGGCGATCATGCGCACGGGCCGCCTCGTCGCGCAGGGCTCGCTCGATGAGCTGCGCAGTGCCTCCGGGCCGCGCGTGAGCGTGACCACGCCGGATCGTGCCACGGCGGCCGCGGTGCTCGCCCGGTTCGGGCTCGCGCCGGAGACCGGCGGCGACGGCGTGGAGGCGGCGCTCACCGAGGGCGCGCCGGCGGTGGAATACCTCGCCGCGAGCCTGGTCGGCGCGGGCGTGCGGCTGCGCGGCTTCGCCGTTCGGTCGTCCAGTCTGGAGGAGCGCTTCGTGGAGCTGACGGGGGAGGGCTTCGATGTCGAGCAGTGAGGCGGTGCCGGTGGAGGCCGCGGCGACGCCGCTCGATCGGTCGGTCGCGTCGGTCGGAGCGCGGCGCGCACGGCCGTCCGCGGGCTGGGCGCTGCTGGGCTCCGAGCTGTCGGTGATGTTCCGGCGCTGGCGCACCTGGGCGATGCTCGGCGCGCTGGCGGCCGTGCCCATCCTGATCGCCGTGGCCGTCCGGCTGACCGGTCGCGGCAGGGGTCCGGCGTTCCTCGACCAGATCACCAGCAACGGGCTGTTCGTCGCGTTCACGGCCCTCGTGGTCTGCGTGCCGCTGTTCCTGCCGTTGACCATCGGCGTCGTCGCGGGCGACACGATCGCGGGGGAGGCGAGCCACGGGACGCTCCGCTACCTCGTGATCGCCCCGGCCGGCCGGCTGCGGCTGCTCGCGGTGAAGTACGCGGGCTGCGCCGTCTTCTGCGTCGCCGCGGCGCTGACGGTCGCCCTGGCGGGTGCGCTGATCGGCGCTCTGCTGTTCCCGATCGGGCCGGTGACGCTGCTGTCGGGCGCGGTCGTCCCCATCGGCGACGCGGCCGTGCGGATGCTGCTCATCGCGCTCCACATCGTGGTGTCGCTGCTCGGGATGTGCGCGATCGGGCTGTTCCTGTCCACGCTGACCGATGTCCCGGTCGGGGCGATGGCCGCGACCGCGGTACTGGCCGTGGTGTCGCAGGTGCTGGACCAGCTCCCGCAGCTCGACGCCATCCACCCCTGGCTGTTCAGCCACTACTGGCTCGGCTTCGCCGACTTCCTGCGCGCCCCACTGGTCTGGGACTCCTTCGTGTCCAACCTCTGGCTCCAGGCCGGCTACGTCGCTGTCTTCGGCGCCCTCGCGGTCGGCCGCTTCCTGACCAAAGACGTCCTGTCCTAGCCAACGTCCTGGCAGGACACGCCGCCTGACGCGCGCGCGAGACGGCGTGTTCTGGCAAATGGTTCGGTCAGGGGATGGTCTCGGCCGTGGACTCGAGGTCGGAGCGCGGGTGGTCGCGCTGCGTCGCGATCGTGACGCCCGCCGCGAGGCACACAATGACGATGCCGACGAGCTGGACGAACGCGAACCGCTCGCCGAGCACGATGACCCCGAAGATCGTGGCGATCACCGGCCCGAACGCGGTGATGACTGCGTAGAGGCGCGGGGTGATCCGCCGCAGGATGAACGTGTCCAGGCTGTACGGCACCGCTGAGGAGAGGATGCCGGCGGTCAGCAGCAGCCCGGCGACCCGCCAGTCGATGCGGCTGTAATCGACCACGACGAGCGCCAGGGGAACGGTGAGCACCGTCGCGACGACGCTCGCGACGCTGAGGCCCTCCAGCCCTGGCAGCCGGATCGCCACCCGGCGGGTGAGCAGGATGTAAGCCGCCCAGGACGCCGCGGCGGTCAGCGCGAGGACGACGCCGATCGGGTCGATGGCGCCCTCCGTCGCGGTCAGCAGCACGACCCCGCCGGCCGCGGCGACGGCGCAGGCCGCGTCGAGCAGGCGCCGGGAGCCGGCCAGCGCGAGCGCGAACGGACCGAGGAACTCGATGGTCGCGGCGATCCCGAGGCCGAGCCGGCCGACGGCCTCGTAGAAGCTGAGGTTCATCGCGGCCAGCACCACGCCGAGCGCGAGCGCCGGCCACAGCCGGGTCCAGGTCAGTTCGGCGCGCTTCGGGCGGTAGAACGGCAGGATGCAGACGGCCGTCACCACCTGGCGCACGGCGACGACGACGAGCGATCCGACGATCGGGATCAGCAGCCCGGCGACCGAGGAGCCGAAGTTGATGCTGACCTCGGTGGCGACCTGGGTGCCGGCCCCGACGACGACCCGGTTGCGCTGCGAACTCACCCGTCCGAGCTTAGTTGCCGCCCGGCGCGCGGGCGTTCGTCCGCGCGCGCGTCGGTCCGCGTCAGGCGGTCAGCGTCCTCCGCATGATCGCCCGGGTCGCGCTCGGCCGGCGGACCTCTTCGAAGCCGCCGTCGCGGAACAGCGACACGGTGCCGTGATAGCGCTCCGCGGCCGACAGCGACGGCCGGACCTCCGGATCCACCGGGTAGCCCTCCACGACCGTCGCACCGCGCTCCCGGGCGTGCTGGAGCGCGCCGGCCAGCAGCGCGCGGGCGACGCCGCGCTTGCGGTACTCGATCCGGACCACGAAGCAGGTGACCGCCCAGACATCCTGCGGGTCGCCCTCCTGGCGCCGGGTGATCGGCGAACGGCCGAGCGCCGGATACGCGGAGAACGGTTCCACCGCCGCCCAGCCGACCGGCTCACCGCCGATGCGCGCGATGACGCCCGGCGAGCCCTGCTGCACCTGCTCGTGCAGCAGCGCCTTCGTCTCCTCGCGTGTTGCGGCGTCCCAGTCGGAGCGGCTGAGCTTGAACCACTGGCACCAGCACGACGACGGGTCGCCCTTGGTGCCGAACACGGTCTGGAGTTCGTCCCAGGTCGACGCGTCGACCGATTCCGTGACCACTTCGTCCGTCATGCCCCGAACCTAGCGCGGACCCAGGACACCCGCGAGGAAGCGCGGGCGCTCGACGTGCCCGAAGTGGCCGGTGCCGGGCAGGGTCAGCGCCGAGAAGCGCGGGATGATCGCGGCCAGCCGCGCGTCGTCGTCGGCGCCCACGAACACGTCGTGGTCGCCGTGCACGGCGAGCACGGCGCAGCGGATCCGCCCCCAGCGCTCCTCCGCCGGGTAGCGCCGGGCGCAGGCGACCGCCCGGACGAATGCGGCCGGCCGCAGGTCGTGGGCGAGCTCGTGCACGGTGAGCGGCTGCGGGCGGCCGAAGAGCGGAGCGAGGAGGAGCCCTAGGAGCCCCAGCCGGTCGAGTCCGCGCACGAACGGCGCAGCTGCCGCGCCGGAGGCCGCGAGCAGCCGCATCCCGAGCAGCAGCAGCGCCAGTCCGGGGCAGGCGCGCAGCAGCCCGAAGCGGCCCAGCCGGTCGCCGCGGCCGCCCAGCGTCGTGGCAGACACGAGCAGCAGGGACTCGGTCGCCGCGGGCTCCTGGGCCGCGAGCTCCAAAGCCAGGAAGCCTCCCATCGAATGGCCGACCACCCGCCAGCGCTCGTAGCCGAGCCCGCGCGCCGCCGCCGCCACGGCCCGCGCGAGCGACTGCGCGTCCAAGCCGCGCACGTCGGCAGGCGAGTCGCCCCAGCCCGGGAGGTCGGGCACGACCAGGTCGTCGAGCGCGGCCGCCCCGCCTGCGGCCTCGATTGCGGGCAGCCAGGTCGTCCACGAGCCGGCGGCGCCGTGCAGGAGGATGGTCGCGGTCCGGGCCGTGCGGCGCGTGTGCCGCACCGCCACGGGACCTACCGGCGTGTCGATGATCGTGGTGTTCACCCCTGTTGTTCGGAGCGGACCCCTCGTAGGATTCCCGAGTGAGCGAGACGTCGAACGAACTCCCAGCCACCGCAATGTCCGACACGAACCCTCTAACCGACGAAGACCTCGATCAGCTCGACGCCTGGTGGCGCGCCGCCAACTACCTCTCCGTCGGCCAGATCTACCTGCTCGACAATCCGCTGCTGCGCCGCCCGCTCTCGCGCGACGACATCAAGCCCCGCCTGCTCGGCCACTGGGGCACCACCCCCGGCCTCAACTTCCTCTACGCGCACCTGAACCGCGCGATCCGGCAGCGCGACCTCGACACGATCTTCGTCGCCGGTCCCGGCCACGGCGGGCCCGGTGTGGTCGCGAGCGCCTACCTGGACGGCACCTACAGCGAGGTCTACAGCGGCATCGACCGGAGCGAGGACGGGCTGCGGAAGCTGTTCCGGCAGTTCTCCTTCCCCGGCGGCATCCCGTCGCACGCCGCTCCGGAGACGCCGGGCAGCATCCACGAAGGCGGCGAGCTCGGCTACGCGCTCTCGCACGCCTACGGTGCCGCGTTCGACAATCCGAAGCTGCTGGTCGCGGCCGTGGTCGGCGACGGGGAGGCCGAGACCGGGCCGCTCGCGACGGCGTGGCACTCGAACAAGTTCCTGAACCCGAAGGCCGACGGCGTCGTCCTCCCGATCCTGCACCTCAACGGCTACAAGATCGCGAACCCCACGGTGCTGGCTCGCATCCCCGAGGCCGAGTTGCTGGAGCTGATGCGCGGCTACGGCTATACGCCGTACCTGGTCTCGGGCGGGTTCGACGGCGAGGACCCGCGCGAGGTCCACAAGCGGATGGCGGCGACGCTGGACGAGGTCCTCGACCGGATCGCCGAGATCAAGGCCGCCGCCGGGTCCGGCGACCTGATCGACCGTCCCGCGTGGCCGATGATCATCCTGCGCACCCCCAAAGGCTGGACGTGCCCGGCGGAGATCGACGGCCACCCCGCCGAGAACAACTGGCGCTCCCACCAGGTTCCGCTCGCCGACGCCCGCGACACCGAGGCGCACACCCGGTTGCTGGAGAACTGGCTGTTGTCGTACCGCCCTGAGGAGCTGTTCGACGAGGCGGGCGCGCCGGTCCCACTGATCGCGTCGCACGCGCCGGCGGGCGAACGCCGGATGAGCGCCAACCCGGTGGCGAATGGCGGCCTGCTGCGCCGCGACCTCCGGCTGCCCGACTTCCGCGACTACGCCGTCGACGTCCCGGCGCCGGGGGAGACGGTCGCCGAGGCCACGCGGGTGCTCGGCGGCTGGCTGCGGGACGTCATGGCCGAGAACCCGCACGACTTCCGGCTGTTCGGCCCGGACGAGACGGCCTCCAACCGGTTGCAGGACGTGTTCGAGGTCACCGGCAAGCAGTGGAACGCCGAATTCTGGCCGATCGACTCCGACAACCACCTGGCGCCGAGCGGCCGGGTCATGGAGGTGCTGAGCGAGCACCAGTGCCAGGGCTGGCTGGAGGGCTACCTGCTGACCGGCCGGCACGGCGTGCTGACGTCGTACGAGGCGTTCATCCACATCGTGGACTCGATGTTCAACCAGCACGCGAAGTGGCTGAAGAGCGCACGCGAGATCCCGTGGCGCCGGCCGGTGGCGTCGCTCAACTACCTGCTGAGCTCGCACGTCTGGCGGCAGGACCACAACGGCGCCTCCCACCAGGACCCGGGCTTCATCGACCACGTGATGAACAAGAAGGCCGACATCGTCCGGGTCTACCTTCCGTTCGACGCCAACACGCTGCTGTCCACGTACGACCACTGCCTCCGCTCGGTCGACTACGTGAACGTGGTGGTCGCCGGCAAGCAGCCGTCGCCGAACTGGCTGAGCATGAAGGACGCGATCGCGCACTGCACGCGCGGCATCGGCGTCTTCGACTGGGCCGGGACCGAGCGGGAGGGGGAGGAGCCGGATGTTGTCCTCGCCTGTGCGGGCGACATCCCGACGCTGGAGGTGCTGGCCGCGGCCGACATCCTGCGCCGCCGCCTGCCGGACCTGGCGGTGCGGGTCGTGAACGTCGTGGACCTGATGCGGCTGCAGAGCGAGGGCGAGCATCCGCACGGCATGAACGACCGGGAGTACGACGCGCTGTTCACGACCGACAAGCCGGTGATCTTCGCCTACCACGGTTACCCGTGGCTGATCCACCGCCTCACCTACCGCCGGGCCGGCCACGACAACCTGCACGTGCGCGGCTACAAGGAGGAGGGCACGACCACCACCCCGTTCGACATGGTGATGCTCAACGACCTCGACCGGTACCACCTGGTGATCGACGTGCTCGACCGGGTGCCGGGGCTGGCGGCCCGGGAGGCGGCGTTCCGTCAGGAGATGGTGGACGCCCGGCTGCACGCCCGCCAGTACACCCGGGACCACGGGGAGGACATCCCCGAGGTGGCGGAGTGGCGCTGGGGCGGCGGCGCGCGCAGCACCCGCATCGACACCACCGGCGGCGACAACGACTGACGCGCTCGGCGGATCAGAGCGGGTGGGCGGAGGCGGGGTCGACGACCGTCAGTTCCGGGATCTTGGCGGTGCGGCCATCGCCGGACGACCGGCCGGTGAGGCGGCGGCCGATCCACGGCAGCACGTAGCGCCGGTAGTAGTCCGCCGTGCGCCGCGACGGCTCGCCCGCGGGCGCGGACTCCACCTCGTCCACGCCCCACTCGGCCGGCACCGGCACGCCGAGCGCGGTCAGCACGTTGCTCGCCACCCGGGCGTGGCCGAGCGCGTTGAGGTGCAGCCGGTCGGCCGACCAGTAGCGGATGTCCTCCAGGGACTCGTCGGCCCAGTTGTCGACGAAGAGCACGCCCTCGCGGGGCAGCAGGTCGCGCACCGCGACGGCCAGCTCGTCGCCGCGCTTGCGCAGCAGCCCGCCCATGGGCAGGTGCCGGCTCGGGTTCGCGCCGCTCAGCAGCAGCATCGTGCTGCCGGAGGCCGTCACCCGGTCGGCGGCGTCGATGAGCTGCGTCGCCACCGACGCGATCGTGACGCGCGGGCGCATGATGTCGTTGCCGCCGCCGTTGAGGCTCACGAGCTGCGGGTGCTGGGCGATGGCCGGATCGAGTTGCTCGGTGAGGATCGGGGTGAGCTTGCGGCCGCGGATCGCCAGGTTCGCGTAGCGCACGGGCTCGGTCGAGGCGAGCGCCAGCCCGAGCGCGACGAAGTCCGCCCAGCCGCGCTGCCGGCCGTCCGGGAGGTCGTCGCCGACTCCCTCCGTGAAGCTGTCGCCGATCGCGATGTAACTGCTGTAGCCCATCCCGCTACGCTACCGCGCGCGGCTAGCATGACCGCCATGCAGAAGGTCAGAACGTTCCTCTGGTACGACGGCCAGGCCGAGGCGGCGACGAAGCACTACGTCTCGCTCGTCCCCGGCTCCCGCATCGTCCGCGTCGACCGACTCGGGGAGGACGGCGGCACGGTCCTGGTCACGTTCGAGCTCGGTGGGATCGAGTACCTGGCGCTGGACGGCGGACCTGCTTACTCGTTCACGGAGGCCGCCTCCCTCATGGTTGTCTGCGAGGACCAGTCGGAGGTCGACCGGCTCTGGGACGGCCTCACCGGGGACGGCGGCGAGCCCGGCCCGTGCGGCTGGCTGAAGGACCGCTGGGGCCTCAGCTGGCAGATCGTCCCGCGTGCGCTCCTGGAGCTGCAGCAGGACCCGGACCGCGAACGCGCCTCACGCGCGAACGCGGCCATGCTCAGGATGGGCAAGATCGACATCGCCGCGCTCTATGCGGCGGCCGAAGCGGGCTGAACCCGCCGCGGGCTGAACCCGACGCGGCACGTCAGCCGCGCGCGATCAACGCCTGCCAGGCGGGCAGGTGCTCGACGGTGACGCCCGTGTAGCCGGGGAATCCGCCGAACGCCGACCGCACCTGCGCCGTCTGCGCCTCGAGCACCGTCGCCGAGTCGTCGCCGAACGTCGCACCCGGTCCGCCCGCCACCTCCGGCGAGTCGGTCTCGACCCCCACGCTGAACGGCACCCGGGCGCTCGCCGCCGCCGTCGCAGCGGGCTTGGCCAGCGCGATGATCCCGTCGTCGCCGGCGGCGTGGTCGGAGAACGCGACGATCGCGACCGACTTCACGTGGGGCAGCAGCGTCCGGAACAGCGTGCTGCTCCCGTCCGTCGTCGGCTTGGCCTCCAGCCACCAGGGGAGGTCGGCCCCGACCGGGACGGACCGGGCGGCGCGCGCCGCCGTGTCGTACATGGTCGCGAGCTGGTCCACGATGCCGGGGAGCTGGTCGTCGGTGGCGTTCACCCACGGCTCGACATCGAACTGCACCGCGTCGAAGGGGGCCGCTTTGAGGGCGGCTGTGGTCCAGGTTGCGGCTAGGTCGGGCTGCTGCGCCCACGCCGGGTCGCCGCCGAGCGCGCCGACCGTGGTCACGCCGGCGCGGTGCAGCGCGGTCACCGCCGAGCGCAGCCACGGGCCGAACGGGCCCTGGTCGGCCGCCCAGGGCACGGAGAGGTAGACGGTGCGCAGCTTGTGCGCGGAGGCGAACGCGGCGAGCGCCTTCGGCTGGAACGCGGCCTCACCGTCGCCGCGCGGGTCCACGGACGGGTCGATCGGGTTACCCCACGCCCACATGCCGGTGATGGCGGACGGCGTGGACGCGCTGGTCAACGCCACAGCCTTCGGCGGAGCGGCGGAGAGTCCGGCCGCGCCGATCCCGGCCGCGCCGAGCGCGAGCGCCAGCCCGGCCGCGATGATTCCTGCACCCGATCGTCGAGTTCGCAAAGCACACCCCTTCCGTGGGACCGGACGAGGTCGTCACGGCCTGTGCTGCGGAATTCGGGTGTACCGCATGGCGATCCTCTCATGTGCGTGAATATCGCACAGGGCCGCGTTCGGGGTACACGCGGTTCGCCGTCAGGCTCCGTCGCGCCACCCCAGCTCGCGCCCCACGCCGACCACGGCCTCCAGCAGCCGCGCGTTGAAGTCGACGCCGAGCTGGTTCGGCACCGTCACCAGCACGGTGTCCGCCATCCGCACGGCCTCGTCCTGCGCCAGCTCCGCGACCAGCTTCTCGGGCTCGCCGATGTAGGAGCGGCCGAAGCGCGCGATCCCGCCGTCGAGGTGGCCGACCTGGTCGCGGCCCTCCACCTGCGCACGGGCGCCGAAGTAGCGGCGGGACTCGTCGTCCACGATCGGGATGATGCTGCGGCTGACGCTCACCCGCGGTTCGCGCTCCCAGCCCATCTCGGCCCAGGTGTCGCGGAAGCGCTGGATCTGCTCCGCCTGGAGCTTGTCGAACGCGTCGCCGGTGTCCTCCGTGAGCAGTGTGGACGACATCAAGTTCATGCCCTGTTCGGCGGTCCACTCGGCTGTCGCGCGCGTGCCGGCGCCCCACCAGATCCGGTCGGGGAGCGTCGGCGACAGCGGCTGGACGGACAGGCCGCCGGTGGTGCCCGTCATCCGCGGGTCGGCGTTCGCCATCGCCTCGCCGGCGATGGCGGCGCGGAAGATGGCCGTGTGCCGCCGGGCCATGTCCGCATCCGACTCGCCCTCGCCGGGCACGTAGCCGAACGACTCGTAACCGGCGAGCGCCGTCTCCGGTGACCCACGGCTGACGCCGAGCTGCAGGCGCTCGCCGCTGATCAGGTCGGCTGCCGCGGCCGACTCCGCCATGTACAGCGGGTTCTCGTACCGCATGTCGATGACGCCGGTGCCGATCTCGATGCGCGACGTGCGCGCGCCGATCGCGGCCAGCAGCGGGAACGGGGAGGCGAGTTGCGGGGCGAAGTGGTGCACCCGGACGAACGCGCCGTCGGCTCCCACCTCCTCCGCCGCGATGGCGAGCTCCACCGTCTGCAGGAGGGCGTCGGCCGCCGTCCGCACGACGGAGCCGGGGACGGCCTGGTAGTGGCCGAAGCTGAGGAAGCCGATGCGTTTCACAGTGAGGGCAAGCCGTCAGGCCGGCGCGGTATTCCGGGCCGGCTCAGTCCTCCAGCCCCTGCTGCCCCAGCCAGACCAGGACCTCCGTCGCCACGTCGCGCCAGCCGTGGTCGATCACGAGCGAGTGCCCGCGGTCGCGGAAGGTGATCAGCTCCGTCACGGCGTTGGAGTCGCGGTAGAGCTTGAGCGTCGCGTCGGTGGTGACCTCCGGGACGGTGTTGTCCTCGCCGCCGGCGATGAGCAGCAGGGGTCCGCGGTCCTGGTTCTTGGTGTCGACGGCGGCCTGCGAGTGGAGGCTGAAGTTCGCCGCGGCGGCCTGGAAGATCGGGCGCACCGTGGAGGGGACGGTCCAGCGGTCGTACAGCTCCTTCGCCTCCTCGTCGGTGAGCTGGTTCGCGAAGCCGAACTTGAACTGCTCGTAGGTCAGGGCGATCGGCTTGTGGATGTTCGCCGGGTTGTCCAGCACCGGGAAGGACGCCTTGAGCTGGCGGAACGGCAGCGGCAGCACGCCCTTGATCTGCGCCGGGTCGATCGCGACGCCGGAGTTGCCGTAGCCCTCGCCGATCAGCTTCTCGGTGATCAGGCCGCCGAACGAGTGGCCGATGATGACCGGAGGGATGTCCATCGCCTCGATGATCTTCGCGAAGTGCTCTGTGACGTCGTCGATGCCGTAGTTGGCCACATCGTCGGGGTGCGCCCGTGTTTCGGCCACGGTGTCCTTCTCGCCGGGCCACAGGGGTGCGACGGGGGCGTAGCCCTCCGCCGTGAAGAGGTCGATCCAGGGTTGCCAGCTGCTCGCGTGGAGCCAGAGGCCGTGGATGAAGAGCACTGGTTGATCTGCCATGGCGCACAGGCTATTGCGCGGGCGGCCTCACGGCCAGACCTGACCGCGACGACAGCGCCGGGTAACCTGGCCGGCATGGCCGATTGGTTGTGCGCGACGTGCGCGGTGGAGACGACCCCGATCGTGACGGACGCGGGGGAGGAGCCGCCGGCCTCCTGCCCGATCTGCGAGGACGAGCGGCAGTACGTCCCGCCGACCGGTCAGCGCTGGACCACCCTGCAGCGCCTGCAACGCGAGGGCGAGCGGGTGACCGTGACGGAGCTGGAGCCCGGCCTCTACGGGCTGAGCAGCGAGCCGAAGGTGGGTATCGGCCAGCGCGCCCTGCTGCTGTGCACTCCGGACGGCAACCTGCTCTGGGACCCCACCGGCTACGTCGACGAGGCCGCGGCGACCGCGGTGCAGGACCTCGGCGGCGCGGCGGTCATCGCCACCAGCCACCCGCACATGTTCGGCGCGCAGACCTCCTGGTCGCGGATGCTCGGCGGCGTCCCGATGCTCGTGCACGCGGCCGACCGGCACTGGGTCCAGCGCGAGGACCCGGCGATCCGGGAGTGGAGCGGCGAGGAGGAGGTGCTGCCGGGTGTGCTGCTGCGCACAGTCGGCGGGCACTTCCCGGGCAGCGCGATCGTGCACTGGGACCGCGGGGTGGTGCTCAGCGGCGACACGGTGTTCCCGGGGCCGTCGCAGAAGTGGGTGACCTTCCAGCGGAGCTTCCCCAACGACATCCCGCTCTCCGCGGCCGTGGTGCGGCGGGTCGCCGAGCTGGTCTGCGACCGGCCGTTCGAGCGGATGTACGGCAACCTGGGCAACGTCATCCCGGAGGACGCCCGGGAGGCCGTGCGGCGGTCGGCCGAGCGTTACATCGGCTGGGTCAGCGGCGCATTCGACCATCTGACCTGAGGGGCGGCCCCGGCAGCGCCGCGCGCGTCAGCTCAGGAACGGCGCGAGCTCGAACTCCAGGGCGGGCTTCGGCTTGGCGCCCACGATCGTCTTGACGACCTCCCCGTCCCGGAACACCTTCGTCACCGGCAGCGACAGCGCCCCGTACTCGGCGGAGGTCTGCGGGTTCTCGTCCGCGTTGATGCGCAGGACGCGGAGGTCGTGCTCGTCCGCGATCCGCTCCAGGATCGGCGTCAGCGCGCGGCACGGTCCGCACCACGGCGCCCAGAACTCGACGAGGGTCGTGCCGGGCGCGGCGAGGACGTCGGAGGCGAACGAGGCGTCGGTGACGCTGGCGAGAGTGCTCATGCCGGGAGGCTAAGCCGTCCCCCCGGGGTCAAGGTCAACCGCCCGCTTCGGGTATGGGCTCGCCCACCTGTGCGAGCATGGGACGCAGGAGGTGGACATGGACACCCTGACCCCGCAGGAACTGCGTGACTCGTTCGTGAACTGCTCGCGCTCCGACGCCGCCGACCTGCCGCTGCCGCCCGGCGTGCACGAAGTGGACTGGGCCCGCCGCGAGTACCTCGGCTGGCGCGACCCCCGGCTGCCGCAGCGCGGCTATGTCGTCATCCCGACCGGGAGCGGACCGGTCGGCATCGTGCTGCGCGCGTCGGAGGCCTCCATGCGCTCGCACGCGCCCACCATGTGCGGCTGGTGCCAGGACGTCCACGTGACGCGCGACGTCTACTTCTGGTCGGCCCGCCGCGCCGGCGATGCCGGCCGCAAAGGCGACACGGTCGGCGCGCTGGTCTGCGCGTCGTTCGAGTGCACCGAGAACGTGCGGCGCACACCCCCTCCGCAGTTCGTCGGCTTCGACTCCGAGCGCGTGATCGAGGAGCAGATCGCGGGGCTCGGCGAGCGGGTGCGGCGGTTCGCACAGGCCGTGGTGGGCGTGCGGCCCTGAGCGTGCGCGAAGCCGATCGTGCAAAGGGGATTCACAGCGACCCGATAACCGGTTCTCACCCGGATTAAGGATGCCGAAAGAAACCGGGCGCAGGCTGGTATCAGCTCCCAGGAGGTCGCGTCCCAGGCGACCCGCGGAGGGCGGGTTGGAGGCCCGGTCATGGACATTCGTTCGGCGGGACGGCGCACGGCCGTCGGGATCACCGCGGCGATCGGCATCTCGAGCCTCGCTGTGACCGGCATCCTCTCCGGCTACCTCTTCGCCGGCACGACGACAGCCCGCACAGCGGGGGGCGCGACGGTGAATACGGGCAGCACGGGCAACGGTTCGTCCAGCGACGACTCGGGCGGCGGGGCCAACGGCGACGACTCCGGCTCGTCCGGCTCTGGCTCCTCCACCGGCTCCGGCTCCTCCACCGGCTCCTCAGGCAGCGGCATCCAGCAGAGCCAGGGCGGTGGGTTCAGTGGCCAGTCCACCGGCTCCTGAACTCGTCCACGACGACTTCGCAGTCTGGGGCGTCGACGCTCGCGTCGTCGTGTCCGACGCGGAGGTCCTCGCGCAGGCTCGGGGCATCGCCGACGCGGAACTCGCCGCGGTCACGGCGGCCGCCAGCCGGTTCGAGCCCGCGAGCGAGCTCTCCCGGCTCAACGCGCAGGACCGACCCGCCGGCGGCGTCGAACTGAGCCCGCTGCTGGCCGAGTTCGTCGCCGTCGCGCTCGCCGCGGCCGCCGACACCGACGGCGACGTCGACCCGACGCTCGGCGGCGACCTGGACCGGCTCGGCTACGACCGCGACTTCGCCGCACTGGCCGCCGACGGAGTCACCGTGACGGTCGCGCGGCCGCGGTCGCCCGGGTGGCGGCGCGTGTCGCTCGACGGCCGCCTCCTGACGCTGCCCGGCGACCTGAGGCTCGACCTCGGCGCGACCGCGAAGGCGCACGCCGCCGACCGCATCGCCCGCCGGATCGCGGCGGAGACCGGCGCGGACAGCCTGGTCTCGCTGGGCGGCGACATCGCCACCGCCGGACGCACCGCCCGGCTCTGGGAGGTGCTCGTCCAAGACCTCCCGGCCGACCCGGCCCAGCAGATCGCGATCCCGAACGGCGCGGGCCTGGCGACGTCGAGCACGCAGAAGCGGCGCTGGCGCAGCGACGGCCAGGCGAGGCACCACATCCTCGACCCGCGCTTCGGGCTGCCCGCCGACGACGTCTGGCGGTCGGCCACGGTCGCAGCTACCACCTGCGTCCGCGCCAACGCGCTCAGCACGGCGTCGATCGTGCGCGGACTGAAGGCTCCGGAGTGGCTGCGCGGCCTGGGCGCGGACGCCCGGCTGGTGGCCAGGGACGGGGCGATCGTCACGACGGGGCGCTGGCCGGCGGACCGGGACGAGGTGAGCTGATGGACGAAGTGCTCTGGGCCGTCGGCCGAGCCTCCGGCGTCGTCGCGCTCATCCTGCTCACCGTGTCCCTCTGGCTCGGCATCGTAACCCGCTCCGGGCGCCCGCTGCCCGGGATGCCGCGCTTCTCGGTCACGCTCCTGCATCGCAACGTCTCGCTGCTGGCGGTCGTCTTCCTCGTCCTCCACATCGGGACACTGCTGCTCGACTCGTACGCGAAGCTCACGCTCGCCGACATCCTGGTGCCGTTCCTCGGCGCGCACCTGCCGTTCTGGCTCGGCCTCGGCACGGTGGCCGTCGACCTCCTGATAGCGGTGACCATCACGGCCCTGCTGCGCCGGCGGCTGGGCGTGCGCGTCTTCAAGGCCGTGCACTGGCTGAGCTACGCGCTGTGGCCGATCGCGCTCGCCCACACGATCGGCGACGGCACCGACGGCAGGTCCGGCTGGATGCTGCTGCTCGCCGGAGCGTCGGTGCTGTTCGTGCTCGTGGCCGTGGTCTGGCGGGTCTCCGCCGGGTTCCTCGAGACGTCCGCGGCACGACGCACGGAGGCCGAACCGAGCAGAAAGGGGCTGTCATGACCCTGACGGCCGTTCTGTCGGTCTCCGACTCCGCCGGTATCCCGCCGCGGCTGCTGGCGGCCGGGCACTCGGCAGGCGCGGCTGCCCACCTCGCCGCGTTCGGCCCGCGCCGCGGCCTCCGCCGCTCCGACCTCGAACGCGAGCTTGAGCGGTCGGGGCTCACCGGCCGCGGCGGAGCCGCGTTCCCGGCCTTCCGCAAGCTGGCAGCGACGAACGGGAGACGCGCGCCCGTCGTGATCGGCAACGGCTCGGAGGGGGAGCCGTGGAGTTGGAAGGACGCCGTGCTGCTCGCGGACGCGCCGCACCTGGTCCTCGACGGCCTCCTGACCGCGTCTGAGGCCCTGGGTGCTGCGCGCACCATCCTCTACGTCCACGGGCCGGCTCTCGCACCGGTCACGGCCGCCGTCGCGGAACGCTCCGACGCGGGTCGCGTCGAGCTGATCGAGGCGGCGGACGGGTTCGTCGCGGGTGAGGCGAGCGCCGTGGTGAACGCCCTCCAGACCGGTCGCGGTGTTCCGCTCGACCGGGTGCGGCGGCTCTCGGAGTCCGGGCTCGACGGGAGGCCGACGCTGCTGCACAACGTCGAGACGCTCGCCCAGCTCGCGCTCGTGGACCGCTACGGCGGCGACTGGTTCCGCAGCGTCGGCGACCCCGCGCAGCCGGGGACCCGGCTGGTGACGGTGACCGGCGATGTGGCCACCGAGGGCGTGTTCGAGGTGCCGACCGACGCGAGCGTCGTGGACATCGTCGCGCGGGCCGGCGCGGAGGCCCGGCTCGCCGCGGGTGTGCTGCTCGGCGGGTATCACGGGCGCTGGATCGCACCGAACGAGACCGGCGCGGCGGCGGGGGAGTACGCCGGAGCCGGAGTGGTGCACGTGCTCGGCCCCCAACGCTGCGGACTGGCGACGACCGCGGCGATCGCCCAGGAACTGGCCGCGGCCTCCGCCCGGCAGTGCGGGCCGTGCCTCTTCGGCCTCCCGGCGATGGCCGACCGGTTCGCCGAGCTGGCAGCCGGCCGGCTCGCCCCGCAGGCCGCTGCCGAGCTCGCGCGGCTGGCGGAGGTGGTCGACGGACGCGGCTCGTGCCACCATCCCGACGGCGCCGCGCGGCTGGTGCGCAGCGCGCTCCGGGTCTTCGCGCGCGACATCCACGCCCACGCCGAGGGCCGCTGTGTCCGGAGCGCACGATGAGCGGCCGGGCTGAACTTCCGCGTCACGCCCTCCACGTCGACTGGACGCGCTGCGACGGCCGCGGCCTGTGCGCCGAGCTGCTGGACGGCACGATCGCAAGGGATGAATGGGGCTACCCGTTCGCGGTCGGCCAGCCGGCCTCCGCACGGTCCGACATCCCGGTGCGCGGCGACCAGCTCGAGGCCGCGGAGGACGCGGTGGCGCTGTGCCCGGTGCTGGCCCTGCGGCTGCGTCGGGTGGGATGACGAATTTGCGCCGAGTCGGCGGTGTGGGGTTGTGCCGCTGGTGGGACTCGAACCCACACGCCCTTCCGGACAAAGCATTTTGAGTGCTCCGCGTCTGCCATTCCGCCACAGCGGCGCACAACAACACCTGAACAATACCGTAGGCTTTTACCCGTGACTGACCAGGAGACCACCCCCACCGCACCCCGCCGAGTCGTCGTCGCGGAGGACGAGTCGCTCATCCGGCTCGACATCGTCGAGACTCTCCGCGACAACGGTTTCGAGGTCGTCGGCGAGGCCGGGGACGGCGAGACCGCGGTCGCGCTGGCCACCGAGCTGCGCCCCGACCTGGTCGTCATGGACGTCAAGATGCCCCAGCTCGACGGCATCTCGGCGGCCGAGCGCCTCTCCAAGAACCACATCGCGCCCGTCGTGCTGCTGACCGCGTTCAGCCAGAAGGAGCTCGTGGAGCGCGCGACCGAGGCCGGCGCCCTCGCCTACGTGGTCAAGCCGTTCACGCCCAACGACCTCCTGCCGGCGATCGAGATCGCCCTGGCCCGCTACCAGCAGATCATCGCGCTGGAGGCCGAGGTCTCCGACATGGTGCAGCGCTTCGAGACCCGCAAGCTGGTCGACCGCGCCAAGGGCCTCCTCAACGAGAAGATGGGCCTCAGCGAGCCGGACGCGTTCCGCTGGATCCAGAAGGCCTCCATGGACCGCCGCCTCACGATGCACGACGTCGCCCAGGCCATCATCGAGCAGCTCGCCCCCAAGAAGTAACCCGCGCCGCGCTGCCGCGCTGCGCGGGCGCCGCGATTCGTGGCGGATCGCGCGCAACCGCGCCGCATTCGCGACATTCGTCACGAATCGCGCAACCCGCACCTTGCGACATTCGTCACGAATCGCGCGAGACCGCGTCGCATTCGCGACATTCGTGCCGAATCGCGCGGCGGGTGAGCGCCGCGATTCGTGACGAATCGGGCGCTACAGGTTCTTGATGAGGTTCGTGATGCGGATCGTGGAGCAGCGGCGGCCGCGGTCGTCGGTGACGGCGATCTCGTGCGTCGTCAGGGTGCGGCCGAGGTGGATGGGCGTGCACACGCCGGTCACGTAACCCTCCGTCGCCGCGCGCGTGTGCGACGCGTTGATCTCGATGCCGACCGCGAGGCGGCCCTCGCCGGCGTAGAGGTTCGCCGACATCGACCCGAGGGACTCGCCGAGGACAACGTAGGCGCCGCCGTGCAGCAGGTCCGCGGGCTGCGTGTTGCCGAGCACGGGCATCCGCGCCACGGCCCGCTCGATCGTGAACTCCACGATCTCGATGCCCATCTTGTCGGCGAGGGCGCCGAGCCCCCGCTGCTTCACGTACGCCAGCGCGTCCTCGGTCATCTGCTGCCTCTCCGCTGTGGTTCCGGCCGACGTCGGCCGTCGGCAGTGCTTCGTCGTCCCGGGACTGTCATCGGCCCCTTGTAGGCTTGCCTGGTGTCAGACTCCGAAAAGCCTACCCTTCTGATCATCGACGGCCATTCGCTGGCATTCCGGGCCTTCTACGCCCTCCCCGTCGACAGCTTCGTGAACCGCGAAGGGCAGCACACCAACGGCATCCACGGCTTCATCGCGATGCTGATCAACCTGCTCCAGCAGCAGCGTCCGACGCACCTCGCCGTCGCGTTCGACATCTCGCGCTACTCCTTCCGCACCCGCGAGTACCCGGAGTACAAGGGCACCCGCAACGAGACCCCCTCCGAGTTCGTCGGCCAGATCCCGCTGCTGGAGGAGGCCCTCCACGCGATGAACATCACCACCATCGCCAAGGAGGACTACGAGGCCGACGACATCCTCGCCACGCTCGCCCGCCAGGGCCGCGAGCAGGGCTACCGCGTCCTCCTGGTCTCCGGCGACCGCGACACCATCCAGCTCGTCAACGACGACGTCACCCTGCTCTACCCCAACGTGCGCGGCGTCTCCGAACTCAAGGTCTACGACCCCGCCGCGGTGCGCGAGCGCTATGGCGTCGAGCCGCACCAGTACCCGGAGATCGCCGCGCTGGTCGGCGAGACCAGCGACAACCTGATCGGCATCGACAAGGTCGGCGAGAAGACCGCCGTCAAGTGGGTCCAGCAGTACGGCACCGTCGAGAACATCGTCGCCCACGCCGACGAGATCAAGGGCGTCGTGGGCCAGAACCTCCGCGACCAGCAGGAGAACGCCCTCCGCAACCGCCGGCTCAACAAGCTCCTGGACGACGTGGAGCTGGAGGTCGGGCCCGCCGACCTGGAGCGCAAGCCGCTCAACGAGAACGCCGTGCGCGACATCTTCGCGCGCCTCCAGTTCAAGACGCTGCTCGACCGGTTGATGAAAGCCGCGGCCGAGGACGACACGCTCGCCGCCGGCGGCGGCGGAACCGCCCCGTCGGAGGGCGACGCCGGCGCGGTGAGCGCGCCGGCCGTCCGCACCCTGGTGGACGAGGAGCTGGCCAACTGGCTGGCCAAGGCCTCCGCCGACGGCGCCGCGGTCGCGGTTCAGCTCGAGACCGGCCCCGCCGGCATCACCGGCTTCGGCCTGGCCGCCGCCGACGACACGGTCTACGTCCCGTGGGCCGCGGGCCGCCCCGACTACACCGCGCTGGAGGAGTGGCTCGCGAGCAGCGCGCCCAAGTACTTCTTCCACGCCAAGCCGCAGTTCAAGGCGCTCAGCCGCGCCGGCTTCGTGGTCGACGGGCTCGCGTTCGACACCCGGATCGCGTCCTGGCTGGTCAAGCCGGGCGCCGCGCCGCAGTCGCTCGCCGAGCAGGTCTACGAAGTCCTCGGAGAGACCCTGCCGGTTTCCGATCCGAACCAGCTCGTGCCGCTGAACGACGCAGTGAGCCCCGCGACCGAGGCCTGGTACATCCGCCGCGTGGCCGAGGGCCAGATGATCGCGCTCGACGCGGGCACCCGCGCCGTGCTCGACGACATCGAGCTGCCGCTCGTCGCTGTCCTCGCCGAGATGGAGCTCGACGGCGTCTCGATCGACACCGAGGTGCTGAGCCGCCTGCGCGGCCAGCTCACGGACAAGGCCAACGACTACGCCGCGCGAGCCTACGCGGAGGTCGGCCATGAGCTCAACCTGGGCTCGCCCAAGCAGCTCCAGCAGGTGCTGTTCGACGAGCTCGGGATGCCGAAGACCCGCTCCACCAAGACCGGCTACTCGACCGACGCGCAGTCCCTGGCCGACCTGCAGGGGAGCAACCCGCACCCGTTCCTCGACCTGCTGCTCCAGCACCGCGACGCCACCAAGCTGAAGCAGATCGTGGAGACGCTGGAGCGTTCGGTCGGCACGGACGACCGCATCCACACCACCTACGACCAGACCGGCACCAGCACGGGCCGCATCTCGTCCAACGACCCGAACCTCCAGAACATCCCGATCCGCACCGAGGAGGGCCGCGAGATCCGCTCGGCGTTCCGCAGCGGCCCGGAGTACGAGATATTGCTGACCGCCGACTACTCGCAGATCGAGATGCGCATCATGGCGCACCTGTCCGAGGACCCGGGACTCATCGAGGCGTTCAACGCGGGGGAGGACCTGCACCGCTTCGTCGGCGCGCGCGTGTTCGGCGTGGCGCCGGAGGACGTCACCCCGCTCATGCGCACCAAGGTCAAGGCGATGTCGTACGGCCTCGCCTACGGCCTCAGCCCGTTCGGCCTGTCCAAGCAGCTCCGCATCGAGACGAAGGAGGCCCGGGACCTGATGGCCGGCTACTTCGAGCGCTTCGGCGCGGTGCGCGACTACCTGCGCAGCGTCGTGGAGATCGCCCGGGTGGACGGCTACACCGAGACGATCTTCGGTCGCCGCCGTCCGTTCGCCGACCTGACCTCCACCAACCGGGTGCTGCGCGAGAACGCCGAGCGCCAGGCGCTCAACGCTCCCATCCAGGGCTCGGCGGCCGACATCATGAAGATCGCCATGCTCGGCATCGCCGGCGACCTGATCGACCAGAAGCTGAACTCCCGGATGCTGCTCCAGGTGCACGACGAGCTCATCTTCGAGGTCGCCCCCGGCGAATGGGACGCCCTGGAAGCGGTCGTCCGCACCCGCATGGCCGGCGCCGCCGACCTCCGCGTGCCCCTCGACGTGCAGATCGGCCGCGGCCCCAACTGGGAGGCCGCCGCCCACTGACCCGTCGCACCCGCGACCCCCGCCGCCGAGTACGCGATAAGTCCGCCGAAAACCGTCGAGTACGCAGACTATTCGCGTACTCGACGGCCTCATTCGCGTACTCGACGGCGTGGTGGGGGCAGTCGATAGGCTCGGGGCATGACGAACGCAGAGAAGCGCGAACCGACTCCGATCGACACGATCGCTGAGGAGTGGGTCGACACCCAGTTGGAGCTCCACCCCGAGTACCACGTCTGGCTCGGCCGGCCCGGCCGCGAGGGCGAGTACTCCGACTACTCGCCGGCCGGCGCCGAGCAGGCCGTCGGCAAGGTGCGCGAGGCGCTGGCGAAGATCCGGGCCGCCGAGCCGGTGGACGACATCGACCGGGTGACCAAGATGGACCTGTCCCGCGAGCTCGAGCTCACCATCGAGAAGCACGAGGCCGGCTTCAGCCAGCGCGACCTCAACGTGATCGCTTCCCCGGCGCAGGAGCTGCGCGACATCTTCGACCTCGTCCCGACCGACACCGAGGAGGACTGGGCCAACGTCGCCACCCGCCTGCACAACCTCCCGGCCGCGATGGACGGCTACATCGAGACCCTGCGCAGCGGCATCGCCAACGGCAACGTCCCCGCGATCCGCCAGGTGCGCGAGGTGCTGGCCCAGGCGAACAAGCAGGTCGCCGGAACCGGGTTCTTCTTCGACTTCACCGGCTCGGCGAAGACCCTCGACGGCGAGCTCCCCGCGTCGCTGAAGGCCGACCTGGCCGAGGGCGCGAAGGAGTCGGCCGCCGCCTACGCCACGCTCGCCGCGTTCCTGCAGGACGAGCTCGCCGCTCACGCGCCGGAGAAGGACGCGGTCGGCCGCGAGCTGTACGCTCTCGCCTCCCGCGACTTCCTCGGCGCGACCGTCGACCTGGACGAGACCTACGAGTGGGGCATCGAGGAGCTCGCGCGCATGGTCGCCGAGCAGGAGTCGATCGCGAACGAGATCAAGCCGGGCGCCTCCGTGCACGAGGCGATCGCGTTCCTGGACGGGGACGCCTCCCGCAAGCTGCACGGCACCGACGCGCTGCAGCGCTGGATGCAGGAGACCAGCGACCGCGCCATCGAGGAGCTGGGCCGCACGCACTTCGACATCCCCGCCGAGATCCGCCGCCTGGAGTGCATGATCGCCCCCACGCAGGAGGGCGGCATCTACTACACCGGCCCGAGCGACGACTTCGCCCGTGCCGGCCGGATGTGGTGGAGCGTCCCGGAGGGCGTCACCGAGTTCGACACCTGGCGGGAGCTGACCACCGTGTACCACGAGGGCGTCCCGGGCCACCACCTCCAGATCGCACAGGCCACCTACAACAAGGCGCAGCTGAACTCCTGGCGCCGCATCGCCGGCACCTCGGGCCATGCCGAGGGCTGGGCGCTCTACGCGGAGCGCCTGATGGAGCAGCTCGGCTACCTCGACGACCCGGCCGACCGGCTCGGGATGCTCGACGGCCAGCGGATGCGCGCCGCCCGCGTCGTCCTCGACATCGGCGTCCACCTGGAGAAGCAGCTCCCCGACGGCTCCGGGCCGTGGACCGGCGAGTACGCGTTCGGCTTCCTGGCCGACAACGTCAACATGAACGAGGGGTTCGTCCGGTTCGAGGTGAACCGCTACCTCGGCTGGCCGGGGCAGGCGCCGTCGTACAAGATCGGCCAGCGGATCTGGGAGCAGCTCCGCGACGAGTACGCGCGCCGCGAGGGCGCGTCGTTCGACATCAAGGCGTTCCACAAGAAGGCGCTCGACATCGGCGGCGTCGGCCTGGACACGCTGAAGTCGGCGCTGCTCGACTGAGCGCCCGCAACAGCAGAGAGCGCGCAGCCGCGATGACCTCCCCGTACCGGGCCGTGCTCGGCCCTGCGTTCGACGACCTCCATCCGCGGCTGCGCGCCTACTTCGACGCCATCCCGGACGGCTCGGCCGGCGTCGGCCGGGGTGTGTTCGACACCGTCGGCACGCCCCGGCGCTGGCTGTGGCCGGTGCTGGCGGTCTTCGCCCGGGCGCACGTGATGTTCCCGGTGTGGGAGCGCGGTGTGCCGTTCACGGTCGAGAACGTGCCGGTGCTGTCGGCCGACGGCGGCCCGGCGGTCCGTGCGGTGCGCCGCTTCGAGCTGCGCGGGCGCGCGCTCGACATGCGCGACGAGATCGGCGTGGACGGCTGGTTCATCGTGGACCGCCTCGGCTCGCCGGTGCTCGCCGAGGCCTGGTTCTCCGCCCGCGTCCTCGACGGCGCCCTCCGGCTGACCTCGCGCCGGGTCGCGCTGCGGGTCGGCCGGCTGCGGATCGTCCTTCCGCGGCTGGTCGCTCCGGTCGTCGCCCTCACCGAGCGCTACGACGACGAGCGAGACGCGCAGGCGGTCTCCGTCGTCGTGCGCGTCCCGCTGATCGGTAGGGTGTACCAGTACGCGGGGAGGTTCCGATACGAGGTCGGGCGCCGCGAGGCCGGCGGGGACGCCGCAGCGGGGGAGTGAGTGAGCGAGCGCATCGTCATCGCCGGCGCGTCCGGGTTCATCGGACGCTATCTGGCGGAGCACTACCGCGCCGCGGGCGCGACGGTCCTGCTGGTGGGGCGCGACGGCGCCGACGCGTGCTGGGGCGACGCTGAGGCGCTGCGCCGGGTGGTCACCGGCGCGGACGTCCTGATCAACCTGGCTGGCAAGAGCGTGAACTGCCGCTACAGCGACGCCAACCGTGCCGAGATCTTCCGCTCCCGGCTGGAGACCACACGCGAGCTGCGGGAGGCCGTCGCAGCGTCCGACGCCCCGCCCCCGGTGTGGTTCAACGCCTCCACCGCCACGATCTACCGGCACGCCGAGGACCGGCCGATGACGGAGTCCACCGGCGAGCTCGGCACGGGGTTCTCGGTGATCGTGGCGCGCGCCTGGGAGGCCGAGTTCTTCGAGGGGGAGCTTCCCGGGACGCGCCGCATCGCGCTGCGCATGGCGATCGTGCTCGGAGACGGCTCGGCGCTCGTCCCGCTCATCCGGCTGGCACGCTTCGGCCTGGGCGGCCCTCAGCTCGACGGCCGGTGGTTCGCCACGACCGCGCGGCGCAACGCGGGCACCTTCCACGAGTTCCGCGCCCGCGGGGGACGGCAGCGGTTCAGCTGGGTGCACATCGCCGACGTGTTGGGCTCGATCGAGTTCGTACGCCGGCATCCCGAGCTCGACGGCCCGGTCAACATCGCGGCGCCGCACCCGTCCGACAACCGCGCGCTGATGGCTACCCTGCGCCGCGTGCTCCGCGTCCCGGCCGGGCTGCCGGCCTTCCGGTGGATGCTGGAGCTCGGCACCGCGGTCATCCGCAGCGAGACCGAGCTGGTGCTGAAGAGCCGCTGGGTGGTGCCAGAGCGGCTGCTCGCCGCGGGCTACGAGTTCGCCTTCCCGGACCTGGAGCCCGCTCTCCGCGACATCGTCGCCGGACGCGAGTTGCCCCTTGCGCAGACCAGTCGGTAGACTGGACCGTCACTTGTGTGACATCCACATCCGCCTGCCGTTCGCGGAAGACACCCACAAAGGTTCGCGTTCGGCCTGATTTATGTCCATAACGGAGCATCCACTACATGACAACCGCAACGACCGACAAGGCACCGAAGCAGGTCGCAGTCAACGACATCGGTTCTGCTGAAGACTTTCTTGCCGCGGTCGAAAAGACGCTGAAGTTCTTCAACGACGGAGACCTCATCGAGGGCACCGTCGTCAAGATCGACCGCGACGAGGTCCTCCTCGACGTCGGCTACAAGACCGAGGGTGTCATCCCCTCCCGCGAGCTTTCCATCAAGCACGACGTCGACCCCAGCGAGGTCGTCGAGGTCGGCGACACCGTCGAGGCGCTCGTTCTCCAGAAGGAGGACAAGGAAGGCCGCCTCATCCTGTCCAAGAAGCGTGCGCAGTACGAGCGCGCGTGGGGCGACGTGGAGAAGATCAAGGAAGCCGACGGCGTCGTGACCGGTACGGTCATCGAGGTCGTCAAGGGCGGCCTGATCGTCGACATCGGCCTCCGCGGCTTCCTGCCGGCGTCGCTCATCGAGCTGCGCCGCGTCCGCGACCTGACCCCGTACCTGGGCCAGGAGATCGAGGCGAAGATCCTCGAGCTCGACAAGAACCGCAACAACGTGGTCCTGTCGCGCCGCGCGCTGCTGGAGCAGACCCAGTCGGAGTCCCGCACCACGTTCCTCAACAACCTGCACAAGGGCCAGGTCCGCAAGGGCGTCGTGTCCTCGATCGTCAACTTCGGCGCGTTCGTCGACCTGGGCGGCGTGGACGGCCTCGTGCACGTCTCCGAGCTCTCGTGGAAGCACATCGAGCACGCCTCCGAGGTCGTCGAGGTCGGCCAGGAGGTCACCGTCGAGATCCTCGAGGTCGACCTGGACCGCGAGCGCGTCTCGCTGTCTCTTAAGGCGACTCAGGAAGACCCGTGGCAGGTCTTCGCCCGCACCCACGCGATCGGTCAGGTCGCGCCGGGCAAGGTCACGAAGCTGGTTCCGTTCGGTGCCTTCGTCCGCGTCGCGGACGGCATCGAGGGTCTGGTGCACATCTCCGAGCTCTCCGGCAAGCACGTCGAGCTCGCGGAGCAGGTCGTGTCGGTCGGCGAAGAGGTCTTCGTCAAGGTCATCGACATCGACCTGGAGCGCCGCCGCATCTCCCTGTCGCTCAAGCAGGCGAACGAGGGCGTCGACCCCGAAGGCACCGAGTTCGACCCGGCCCTCTACGGCATGGTCACCGAGTACGACGAGCAGGGGAACTACAAGTACCCCGAGGGCTTCGACCCGGAGACCAACGAGTGGAAGGAAGGCTTCGAGACCCAGCGCGACGAGTGGGAGCAGCAGTACGCCGCTGCCCAGGCTCGTTGGGAGGCGCACAAGCGCCAGGTCGCGAAGGGCATCGAGGAGGCGGCCGCCGACAGCGGTTCCTCGTCCTACTCGAGCGAGACCGGCAACGGCGGCACCCTGGCCGACGACGAGTCGCTCGCCGCTCTGCGCGAGAAGCTCAGCTCCAACAACTGAGATCCGTCTCACCTGTGAACGGCCGGTCCCTCCGGGGGCCGGCCGTTCCGGCGTTAAGCCGAGGGAGCAATAGGCTGGTCGCCGTGCATCTCATCGGACTGACCGGCGGCATCGCCTCCGGGAAATCGACCATCGCCTCCCGCCTCGCCGAGCTCGGCGCCGTCGTCGTGGACGCCGACCGCATCGCCCGGGAGGTCGTCGAGCCCGGTACCCCGGCGCTGGCCGAGATCGCCCGCACCTTCGGCGACGGCGTGATCGCCCCGGGCGGCAGCCTCGACCGGCCCGCACTCGGCGCGATCGTGTTCGGCGACCCGGACGCCCTCCAGAAGCTCAACGGGATCACCCACCCGGCCGTGCTCGCCGCCTCCACCGCGCGGTTCGAGGCCGCGGCCGCCGCCGACCCCGCGGCGATCGTCGTGTACGACGTGCCGCTGCTGGTCGAGTCCGCCAACGAGTACCCTTTCGACCTGGTGGTCGTCGCGCACGCCGACGCCGCGACGCGGATCGATCGGCTGGTGCGGCTGCGCGGGATGGACCGCGCGGAGGCCGAGCGCCGGATCGGGTCGCAGGCCTCCGACGAGGAGCGCCTGGCCGTGGCGGATGTGGTGATCGACACCGACGGTCCGCTGGATCGGACGCTGGAGCAGGTGGACGAGCTCTGGGAGAGCCTGCGGAGCTGAGCGGACGCTGTCCCGTTCCGCTCTCAGCGAGAGCGGGCCTCGATGTCGGTGGTCGTTCCTAGACTGGACTCATGCAAGCCACGCGTCTCGTCCGTCCGTTCGAGGTCGTCAGCGAATTCGCGCCCAGCGGCGACCAGCCCAAGGCCATCGCCGAACTCGCCGCCCGGATCAACGCCGGCGAGACCGACGTCGTCCTCCTCGGCGCGACCGGTACCGGCAAGTCGGCGACCACCGCCTGGCTGGTCGAGCAGGTGCAGCGCCCGACGCTCGTGCTCGCCCACAACAAGACCCTCGCCGCGCAGCTCGCCAACGAGTTCCGCGAGCTGCTGCCCAACAACGCGGTCGAGTACTTCGTCTCGTACTACGACTACTACCAGCCCGAGGCCTACGTCCCGCAGACGGACACCTTCATCGAGAAGGACTCCTCGGTCAACGCCGAGGTCGAGCGGCTGCGGCACTCCACCACCAACTCGCTGCTCAGCCGGCGCGACGTGGTCGTGGTCTCCACCGTCTCCTGCATCTACGGCCTCGGCGCCGCGGAGGAGTACCTGGAGGCGATGGTCGCCCTCCAGGTCGGGCAGAACGTCGGCCGCGACGCGCTCATCCGGCGGTTCGTCGCGATGCAGTACGAGCGCAACGACGTCGACTTCTCGCGCGGCAAGTTCCGCGTGCGGGGCGACACCATCGAGATCATCCCGATGTACGAGGAGCACGCGGTCCGCGTCGAGCTGTTCGGCGACGAGATCGAAGCGCTGTACTCGCTGCACCCGCTCACCGGCGAGGTGCTGCAGAAGATGGACGCCGTGTCGGTCTTCCCGGCCACGCACTACGCCGCCAGCCCGGCGACGATGCAGCGCGCCATCGGCACCATCCAGGAGGAGCTGCGCGAGCGGCTGCAGGAGCTGGAGCGCGAGGGCAAGCTGCTGGAGGCGCAGCGGCTCCGGATGCGCACCCAGTTCGACCTGGAGATGATGGAGCAGATCGGATTCTGCTCCGGCATCGAGAACTACTCGCGGCACATCGACGGCCGGCAGCCCGGCGAGGCGCCGAACTGCCTGCTCGACTACTTCCCGGACGACTTCCTCGTCGTCATCGACGAGTCGCACGTGACCGTCCCGCAGATCGGCGCCATGTACGAAGGCGACGCCTCGCGCAAGCGCACGCTGGTCGAGCACGGCTTCCGCCTGCCCAGCGCCCTCGACAACCGTCCGCTGCGCTGGAACGAGTTCAAGGACCGCGTCGGCCAGACGGTATACCTGTCGGCGACCCCGGGCCAGTACGAGATGGGCGTCGCGGACGGCGTGGTCGAGCAGATCATCCGTCCGACCGGCCTGGTCGATCCGCAGATCGTCGTCAAGCCGACCAAGGGCCAGATCGACGACCTGCTCGAGGAGATCCGGCTGCGCGTCGAGCGCGACGAGCGCATCCTGGTCACCACGCTGACCAAGAAGATGGCCGAGGAGCTCACCGACTTCCTCGCCGAGGCCGGCGTGAAGGTCCGCTACCTGCACTCGGATGTGGACACCCTCCGCCGCGTCGAGCTGCTGACCGAGCTGCGCGCCGGCGTCTACGACGTGCTGGTCGGCATCAACCTCCTCCGCGAGGGCCTGGACCTGCCGGAGGTGTCGCTGGTGGCGATCCTCGACGCCGACAAGGAGGGCTTCCTCCGCTCGTCGACGTCGCTCATCCAGACCATCGGCCGCGCGGCCCGAAACGTCTCGGGCGAGGTGCACATGTACGCGGACGTGCTCACCGACTCGATGAAGAACGCGATCGAGGAGACCGACCGCCGCCGTGAGCTCCAACTCGAATACAACCGCGCCAACGGGATCGACCCGCAGCCCCTCCGCAAGCGCATCGCCGACATCACAGACGTGCTGGCCCGCGAGGAGGCCGACACGGCCCGGATGCTCGCCGGCCGCGAGCAGCGCCGCAAGAGCCCGACGCCGAACCTGCGGAACGGCGGCATCGCCGCCCAGGGCGCAGCCGAGCTGGAGTCGCTGATCGCGGACCTCAACGACCAGATGCTCGCCGCGGCAGGCGAACTGAAGTTCGAGCTGGCGGCGCGCCTGCGCGACGAGCTGTCGGATCTGAAGCGCGACCTTCGGCAGATGGAGAAGGCCGGGCACCTGGGCTGAGCGCCGGCTACATCGGCATCAGCTCTCCCACCTCGACGCTCCCGCCGTAGCCGAGGCCGGGGCAGCCTTCCGCCAGCGCGGTCGCCGCCGCCAGGTCGGCCGCTTCGACGAACGCGTAGCCGGACAGGGCGTTGGCTCCGGCCGGCGCTCCCAGCAGCGCGGTCGTCCCGACGCGGCTGCCCGGGTCGGTCACCGTCGGGCCGATCTTCTCGAACCAGGCGCCCCAGGCGGCGATCTCGTCCTCCGTGGCGGTCACGGCGGGGTCGTTGCGGAACGCGAACACGAACGCAGACATGATGTCCTCCTTCTGAATCCGGTTGACGTCGGACGTCAACTCAGCAGTACGACGTGGCAGGTCACCCGAAATCGACAGCGCCCGCGCCACCTCCGCGCTACGGTGGCAGAGTGGGTTCGACGGCGACGCGGACACGGCAGCGGTGGGGGATGGTCACCGCCGCCGCGGTGCTGCTCGCCCTCTCGGGGGTGGCGCTCGCCTTCCAGGGCGCTCCGGTCTTCACCGGGCTCCGGTTCACCCCGCCGGCCGCCGACCTGCAGCCGCACCCCGGGGAGCAGCGGGCCACCGGCACTCCCGCGCCGTCGGAGATCCCGCACGAGACCCGCGTCGACCTGACCTGGGTGACCTACGCGGTCATCGCGTTGATCGTCGTCGTCCTGCTCGGCCTGCTCTGGCGATACCTGCGGAGGAGGCTTCATCCTGCGCTCCCCGGACTCAGCGGCGCTGTCGACGGCTCTACCGAGGGGACCGTCGCACCCGAGCCGCCCGCGCAGCCGCGTCCCGAGCGCGTCCGCCGCGGCCTCGACCGCGCCCTCGATCTGCTCGGCGAGGGCCGGGAGCCGCGGGACGCCATCGAGCGGGCCTGGCTCGGGCTGGAGGAGGGCGCGGCCGACAGCGGTGTCCACCGCCTGCCGGCCGAGACGCCGGGGGAGTTCGTCCGCCGCGTCCTCGCCCGGGTCGCGTCCGACCGCGATGCCGCCGGTGATCTTCTCGACCTCTACCTGCGCGCCCGATTCAGCGACGCGCCCGTGACCGCGACCGATGTGGCTGCGGCCCGCGCCGCGATCGAGGCGTTGCGCGCCTCGTGGGGGACCGCAGCGGTGGGCGGGGTGGACCGGTGACGCGCGCGCGGATGGTCCGGCGTGCCGTCGGCTGCGTCGTCGCGGCCGCGGTGGTCGGGGTGGCGGCCTGGTTCTTCGGGATGGACGCCCCGCACGCCGTCGGCCTCGGGTTCGTGGTCTTCGCGCTCGGCGCCGTGCTCTCGCTGCTCGGGGATCAGGCCGAGGTCACCTGGCCGGTGCCGTCGCCGCAGCCGCGGCCCGGCGCCCGGCGGGACGTGGTCCAGCTCGGCTGGGCGCTCGGCGCCCGCGGCGGACGCGTGTCCCCGGAGGCGGTCCGCCGGTTGCGCGGGCTCGCCGCCGAGGTGCTCGACCGGCACGGTGTGCAGCTGGACGACGTGACCGCCGCGCCCCAGGTCATCGCACTCCTGGGAGAGGAGACCGCCCGCCTGTTGCACAAGGGCAGCGCCGTCGCCCCGCGCCCGAAGGAGTTCGCCGCCTCGCTCGCCCGGCTGGAGGCGCTGGCCGGCCCCGGCCCCGAGGCGCACCGGCACGCGCAGGACGGTGGTCAGGCGGCGTACCAACGGACGCAGGACGGCGGTTCGGCGGCGCACCCTGCTCCGGCCTCGGCGGGGTCGCCTCCCTCCGCGGCAGGCGGTTCGGCCGAACCGCTCACCACCGAGCGAGGAGCCGCATGACGCCCACCGCCTCCACCACGCGCACGTCCCGCGGCGCCGACACGACAGGAGCCCGATGACCCCGGAAACTTCCGCCGCCGCAGCGCAGAGCACCGCGGCGGCCGACGCCGTGCCGGCCGACGCCGCGCCGGCCCACGCCACGCCGGCCGACCCGGCGACCGGCCCCGCCCCGCTCCCCGTCGCCGAGGTCGCCCGGCTCGGCGCCGAGGTCCTCGACCGCGTGGAGTCCGTCGTCGTCGGGATGCGCGAGCCCCTGCACATCGCACTCGCCACGGTCCTGGCCGGCGGCCACGTGCTGTTCGAGGACGTCCCCGGCCTCGGCAAGACGCTCGCCGCGCGCAGCATCGCGAGCGCCGTCGGCCTGGACTTCCGGCGGCTGCAGTGCACGCCCGACCTGCTGCCGTCCGACATCACCGGCTCCTTCGTCTACGTGCCGTCGACCGCCGAGTTCGAGTTCCGGCCGGGGCCCGTGTTCACCGGGCTGTTCCTCGCGGACGAGATCAACCGCACCTCGCCGAAGACGCAGTCCGCGCTCCTGGAGGCGATGGCCGAGGGACAGGTGTCCGTCGAGGGGCGCAGCTTCGCGCTGCCACGGCCCTTCCACGTGGTCGCGACGGCGAACCCGATCGAGTCGGAGGGCACCTACGCCCTCCCGGAGGCGCAGCTCGATCGCTTCATGGTCCGGCTCGGTGTCGGCTACCCGGACCCGGACGGCGAGACGCAGGTGCTCCTCGCCCGCGTCGCCCGGCGGCACGAGGTCGCCACGGTCGAACCGGTCACCGACGCCCGGACGCTGCTGGCGATGCAGGCGGGCGTCGAGAGCGTGGACGTGGACCCCGACATCGCCGCCTACTGCGTCCGGCTGGCCGCGGCCACGCGTCGGCACCGCTCTGTAGAGGTGGGGGCGTCGCCGCGCGGGTCGCAGGGCCTCCTGCTGGTCGCCCGGGCGCTGGCGGTGCTCGCCGGCCGCGACTTCGTCATCCCCGACGACGTCAAGCGGGTCGCGGTCCCGGTCCTCGCGCACCGGCTGACGCTGACCGTGCAGGCGTGGACCAGCGGCGTGAGCGCGTCGCAGGTGGTCCTGGAGGTCGTGTCCTCCGTGCCCGGACCGCCGGCGGTGGGCGTGCGCGAGCGGGAGGCCGCGGACTGATGTCGCTGTGGTCGCGGGCGCGCATGCCCGGCCCGCGCGAGCGGACCGAGGCGCCGGCCGGCGGCTCCGGGTGGGCGCTGAGCCCGGCGGTGACCGCGGCCGCGATCGTCGCTGCGGTGTGCCTGGTCGCCGCGTTCGTGCTGTCCCGGGTCGAGCTGGTGCTGGTCGCGGCGCCGCTGCTGCTGGTGGCGGTGGCCGGCTGGTCGTCGCGGCCGGAGTCCGCGGCCGCCCGCACCCGCGTGAGCATCGCCGGCGACGACCCGGACGGCCGCGTGCGCGTCGACGCCGTGGCGGAGGCGGACGGCCGGCCGGACGGCGTGCACCTGCGCATCCACCGCGCGGATCGTGCGCCAGAGGACGCGGTGGTCACGCCGCGCGAGGCGGCGCGGCTGCGCTTCCGCGTCGCCGTCTCGCACTCCGGCCCGCAGCGGATCCTGTCGCTCGCCGCCCGCGGGATCGGGCCGGACGCGGCGTGGACCGGTGACCCGGGTCTCCCGGCCGTCGCGGAGCGCGTCGTCCGCCCGGTCGCCCAGCGGGTGCGGAGCCTCCCGCTGCCCGCGCGCCTGCTCGGACTGACCGGTGGCCACGTCTCCACCCGGCCGGGCGACGGCGGCGAGTTCCGGGACATCGACCGGTTCCGCCCCGGCGACCGGCTCCGCCGCATCGACTGGAAGGCGACCGCCCGCCTCGCCCAGCGCCCCGGCGAGCTGTATGTGCGCCGGACGACGGCGACCTCCGACGCCGCGGTGCAGCTCGTCCTGGACGCCCGCGACGACGTCCCCGGCGCGGTCGCCGGCTGGGCGGCGCCGTACCCGCGGCCCGGAGCGACGTCGCTCGACCTCGCGCGGGAGGCCGCGGTGTCCTTGGCCGGCGCCTACGCCGCTGCGTCCGACCGTGTGGGGTTCGACGACCTCTCCGACGCGCGCCGTGCGCTGCCTCCGCGCGCGGGCGCGCGACACCTGCACCGGGTCCAGCGCGCGGTGGAGCTGACCACCGCGCACGGGTCGGCGACCGAGCGCGCCAGGGCGCCTCGGCTCGCGCAAGGGGCGGTGGTGTTCGTGATGTCCACCTTCCTCGACGACCAGGCCATGCGTCTGGCGCTCACCTGGCGCGCGGCGGGGCACCGGGTGATCGCGGTGGACGTACTGCCGCCGCGCACCGTCCACGACCTGCCGTCCCGGGAACGGCTGGCGCTGCGGATCGTGGACCTGGAGCGCGGCCTGCGACTGGACCGGCTGCGAGCGGCAGGGACCGAGCTGCTGGTGTGGGCGTCGCCCGACCGCGACGCGACACTGCGCCGGCTGGCGACGCCGAGGAGGCGGATATGAGCAGCGGGACGGGGGTGAGCGGCGCGGGTGAGCAGACTCCGGCCACCCCCGACCTCGGCCTCACCCTCCCGGCCTGGTCGCTCCGCGTGGCGTTCGCGGTCGTCGCCGTCCCGCTCGCCGTGAGCACCGCGCCCAGCGGCCCGTGGCCCGCCCTGGCCGTCCTCCTCACCGGGGTGGCGGTCGCCGTCCCGCGCTGGCGGGTCGCGTGGGTGCTCATCGGCGTGCTCGCGTTCTCCACCCTCCTCGAACCGGGCACGCTCACGCTCCGGCTGCTCGCCGTGATCGCCGCCGTCCACGTGCTGCACATGCTCGCGGCCTGGATGCTGGTCCTCCCCGCGAGGGCGCGGTTGCAGCCGGCCGTGCTGCTGCCGTCGCTGCGGCGCCTGGTCCTCATCCAGGTGCCCGTGCAGGCGGCCGCGATCGTGCTGCTGCTCGTCGCCCGGCCCGCCGCGGCGCCGTGGCTGGCGATGGTCTCCGGCGCCGCGATCGTCGGGCTGGTGGCCCTCCTGGCGGCGCTCCTGCTCGCCCGGCCGCGGGCTTGATCCCGGCGCCGGGTACGAATGTCGGTGGTGCGGCGTACGCTCGCGCGTGGTCGCACATCCTCTGGCCGAGTTGCTAGGATCGAACAAAGCTTCGAACTCGCCTACACGGCCTCCGACGGGGGCGTCGCGCGGTGCGCGGTGGGCGAACACGCGGGTGGGGCGACGGCGAATAGCGGAGAATGGAACGAGTGAGCACTCTGAATAGCAGGAGTTCGGGCAGCAGGAGTTCGGCGGGCAATCCGAGCAAGGTCGTGGGGTCGCACCTCAGCGTCCGCGGCGCCCGCGTGCACAACCTCCACAACGTCGACCTCGAGATCCCGCGCGATTCGCTGGTCGTCTTCACGGGACTGTCCGGCTCGGGCAAGTCCTCGCTCGCCTTCGACACGATCTTCGCGGAGGGGCAGCGCCGCTACGTCGAATCGCTGTCCGCGTACGCGCGGCAGTTCCTCGGCCAGGTCGACCGGCCCGACGTCGACTTCATCGAGGGCCTGAGCCCCGCGGTGTCGATCGACCAGAAGTCCACCAACCGCAACCCGCGGTCGACGGTCGGCACCATCACCGAGATCTACGACTACATGCGCCTGCTCTGGGCGCGCATCGGCGTCCCGCACTGCCCGGTCTGCGGCGAGAAGATCCAGCGCCAGACGGTGCAGCAGATCGCCGACCAGCTCATGGAGCTGGAGCCGGGCACGCGCTACATGGTGGTCAGCCCGGTCATCTCGCAGAAGAAGGGCGAGTTCGTCGACCTCTTCAAGGAGCTCGCCGCGAGCGGCTATTCGCGCGCGCTCGTGGACGGCGAGCAGATCCAGCTCAGCGAGCCGCCGACGCTGAAGAAGCAGTACAAGCACGACATCTCCGTCGTGGTCGACCGTCTGGTCGCCGGACCCGACATCCTCGGGCGGCTCACCGACTCGCTGGAGACCGCGCTGCGGCTCACCGACGGCCTGGTGCAGGTCAACTTCGTGGACCGCGAAGGTCCCGAGGCGTGGCAGTCGTTCAGCGAGAAGCTGTCCTGCCCGAACAGCCACCCGATCCAGCTCACCGAGATCGAGCCGCGCACCTTCTCGTTCAACGCGCCGTTCGGCGCCTGCCCGGAGTGCTCCGGGCTCGGCACGCGCATGTCGGTGGATGAAGACCTGCTGCTCGGCGACGACGAGCTCAGCATCGCTGACGGCGTCATCGTTCCCTGGACCACGCAGGGCAAGGGCCTCTTCAACTACTACGAGAAGCTGCTCGACGGCCTCGCCCGCGACCTCGGCTTCTCGCTGAAGACGCCGTGGAAGAAGCTGCCGCAGAACGTGCAGGAGGCCGTGCTCCGCGGCGACAACTTCGAGGTCAAGGTGCGGTGGAAGAACCGCTACGGCCGCGAGATGTCCTACACGTCCGGCTTCGAAGGCGTCGTGCCCTACATCGAGCGCCAGTACGCGCAGGCCGAGACCGACAGCCAGCGCACCCGGTGGGCCGAGTACCTCCGCGAGGTGCCGTGCCCGGTCTGCCAGGGCAAGCGGCTGAAGCCCGAGGTGCTCTCGGTGCTCGTCCACGGCGCGTCCATCGCGGACGCGTCCCTGCTCAGCCTGTCGGACGCCCGTGCCTTCATGGAGAAGCTGCACCTCACCGAGCGCGAGCAGAAGATCGGCGCGCAGGTGCTGCGCGAGATCAAGATCCGCCTGGACTTCCTCATCCAGGTCGGCCTGAGCTATCTCGACCTGGCCCGCGCGGCGGCGACGCTGTCCGGTGGCGAGGCGCAGCGCATCCGCCTGGCGACCCAGATCGGGTCGGGCCTCACCGGCGTGCTGTACGTCCTGGACGAGCCGAGCATCGGCCTCCACCAGCGCGACAACCGCCGCCTGATCGACACGCTCGTCGCGCTGCGCGATCTCGGCAACACGCTGATCGTGGTCGAGCACGACGAGGACACCATCCGCACGGCCGACTGGATCGTGGACATCGGTCCGGGGGCCGGCGTCAACGGCGGCCACGTCGTGCACTCCGGCTCCTACGACGAGCTGCTGGCCAACACCGAGTCGCTGACCGGCGACTACCTGGCCGGCCGGCGCGAGATCGCCATCCCGGAGAAGCGGCGCAAGATCGACAAGAAGCGCGTGCTCCGGGTGGTGGACGCGGAGGCCAACAACCTCAAGAAGGTGACAGTCGACTTCCCGCTCGGCGCGTTCGTGGCGGTCACGGGCGTCTCGGGCTCCGGCAAGTCCTCGCTGGTCAACGACATCCTGTACCGGGTGCTCGCCAACAAGCTCAACGGCGCCCGCAAGCTGCCGGGCAAGCACCGCACGGTGACCGGACTGGAGAACCTGGACAAGGTCGTGCACGTCGACCAGGCGCCGATCGGGCGCACGCCGCGCTCCAACCCGGCGACCTACACAGGCGTCTTCGACCGCATCCGCACCCTGTTCGCGGAGACGCCGGAGGCCAAGGTCCGCGGTTACCTGCCGGGCCGGTTCAGCTTCAACGTCAAGGGCGGTCGCTGCGAGACCTGCTCGGGCGACGGCACGATCAAGATCGAGATGAACTTCCTGCCCGACGTCTACGTCGCGTGCGAGGTCTGCGGGGGAGCGCGGTACAACCGCGACACCCTAACTGTGCACTACAAGGGCAAGAACATCGCCGAGGTGCTCGACATGCCGATCAGCGAGGCGGCCGAGTTCTTCCGGCCGATCTCGGCGATCCACCGCTACCTGCAGACCCTCGTGGACGTCGGCCTCGGCTACGTCCGTCTCGGGCAGAGCGCCACGACGCTGTCCGGCGGCGAGGCGCAGCGCGTCAAGCTCGCGACGGAACTCCAGCGCCGGTCGAACGGACGCAGCGTGTACGTGCTCGACGAGCCGACCACCGGGCTGCACTTCGAGGACGTCCGCAAGCTCCTCCTGGTGCTCAACGGCCTGCTCGACAAGGGCAACACGGTCATCGTCATCGAGCACAACCTCGACGTCATCAAGTCCGCCGACTGGATCATCGACATGGGTCCGGAGGGCGGCGCCGGCGGCGGCGAGGTCATCGCGACCGGCACGCCGGAGCAGGTGGCCGAGACGCCGGGGAGCCACACAGGCTACTTCCTCAAGGAGATCCTCCAGGGGGAGGGCGCGCTCGGTGGCGAGCGTGTCCGCGGCGCCGCGTAGGATCACGCTGTGCAGAGTACGGACACGGTCGGCTACCGCCCCAAGGCCGGCGAGATCCCCACGCAGCCGGGCGTCTACCGGTTCCGCGACAAGAACCGGAGGGTGCTCTACGTCGGCAAAGCGAAGAACCTCCGCGCGCGGCTGAGCAACTACTTCCAGCCGCTGCGGAGCCTGCACGAGCGCACCCGGCGGATGGTGATCACCGCATCGAGCGTCGAGTGGACGGTCGTCGCCAGCGAGTTCGAGGCGCTCCAGCTGGAGTACACCTGGATCAAGGAGTTCAACCCGCCGTTCAACGTGCAGTTCCGGGACGACAAGTCTTACCCGTACCTGGCGGTGACGCTGGGGGAGCGGATCCCGCGCGTCATGGTCACCCGCAACCGCAACCTCAAGGACGCGCGCTACTTCGGTCCGTACACGAAGGTCTGGGCGATCCGCGACACGGTCGACCTCATGCTGAAGGCGTTCCCGGTGCGCAGCTGCTCCGACGGCGTGTTCCGCCGCGCCGAGCTGACCGGGCGGCCGTGCCTGCTCGGCGACATCGGCAAGTGCGCCGCGCCCTGCGTCGGCCGGATCAGCCCGGAGGACCACCGCGAGCTCGCCGAGGACTTCGTCTCCTTCATGGCGGGCAACGACAGCAAGTACATCCGCGACCTCACCGAGAAGATGAAGCAGGCGGCGAGCACGCTCGACTACGAGGCCGCCGCGCGGCACCGCGACGCGATCGGCGCGCTCGAGGCGGCCATGGGCAAGAGCGCGGTCGTCCTGCAGGAGAACGTGGACCTCGACGCCTTCGGCATCGCGCACGACGAGCTCGCCGCCGCCGTGCAGCAGTTCATCGTCCGCGGCGGCCGCATCCGCGGTGTGCGCTCCTGGGTGGTCGACAAGGAGCTCGACATCTCGCTGGGCGAGCTGGTGGAGACCGTCCTCCAGAACGCCTACGAGGGCGCCGACGCGCCGCCGCGCGAGATCATCGTGCCCGAGCTTCCGGAGGACGCCACCGAGCTGGAGCAGTGGCTCATGGCCCGCCGGGTGGAGGCCGACGAGGCCGCCCCCGTGCGGCGCGGCCCCAAGTCGACCGGTCGCGTGGAGCTGCGGGTCGCCCAGCGTGGCGACAAGGCCGCGCTCGCGCAGACCGCGGAGATGAACGCGAAGAACGCGCTGATCCTCTACAAGACCCGGCGCAGCTCCGACTTCGTCGCGCGTTCGAAAGCCCTCAACGACATCCAGGACGCCCTCGGCATGGCCGAAGCGCCACTCCGGATGGAGTGCTTCGACGTCTCGCACCTGAGCGGCACCAACATCGTCGCCTCGATGGTCGTTTTCGAGGACGGCCTGCCGCGCAAGGACCAGTACCGCCGGTTCAGCATCCCGGAGTCCACCGACGACACCGAGTCGATCTACCAGGTGATCTCGCGCCGCCTGGCGTACCTGCGGGACGACGGCGACCAGCCGGACGCCGACCAGCCGGATACGGCCGAGCAGCCCGACATCGAGCAGCGCGACGGCGACGGCGACGACCCGCGGATCGACGTCGACGCCGAGCTCGCGGAGGCCGCGGAGCGCCGCCGCCGCAAGTTCTCCTACCCGCCGAACCTCCTCATCGTCGACGGCGGCCAGCCGCAGGTCGCCGCGGCGCAGCGCGCGCTGGAGGAGTCCGGCGTCACCGGCATCCAGCTCGCCGGCATCGCCAAGCGACTGGAGGAGATCTGGCTGCCGGACTCCGACTTCCCGGTCATCCTGCCGCGCAACAGCGACGCCCTGTTCCTGGTGCAGCGCATCCGCGACGAGGCGCACCGCTTCGCGATCACCTACCAGCGGGCGCGGCGCAAGCGCGACATCTCGACGGTGCTGGGGGAGATCCCCGGCCTGGGACCCGCGCGCGTGAAGGAGTTGCTCAAGCACTTCGGATCGGTGGCGCAGCTGCGCCAGGCGACGCCCGAGCAGATCGCGGAGGTGCGCGGCGTCGGCCCGGCCATCGCGGCGGCCGTCCACGACCGGCTCGCTGCCGGCTGAGCGCCGCCCACCCGCGAAGAGGAGCCCGCGCAGAAGCGCACGACTCCGGAAACCGCCTCGGCGCGGCGGGTCAGTCGGTAGGCTGGTCGCACCCGGTCAGAGAAGGAGAGCACGTGGCGAGCGACATCGACACGAACGCCGAGCAGCAGGAAGTGCTGATCGTCACCGGGATGTCGGGGGCGGGACGGTCGACCGTCGCCAACGCCCTCGAAGACCTCGACTGGTACGTGGTCGACAATCTGCCTCCGCAGATGCTGCGGCCGCTGATCGAGCTGGCGAACCGGGCCGAGTCCGGGCTGCCGCGGATCGCCGCGGTGGTCGACGTGCGCGGCCGCAATTTCTTCGAAGACCTGCAGTCGATGATCCAGAGCCTGCGCGAGGGCACGAAGGTGCGGGTGCTGTTCCTGGAGGCCTCCGACGCCGTGCTGGTCCGCCGCTTCGAGCAGGTGCGGCGCCCGCACCCGCTGCAGGGCAACGGCACCATCCTCGACGGCATCGACGCCGAGCGCGCGCGGCTGCGCGAGATCCGCGAGGCGAGCGACATCATCGTCGACACCACCGACCTGAACATCCACCAGCTCGCCACCAACATCACCGACACCTTCGCGGCGGAGGACACCGCCGGCGTCCAGGTGACCGTGATGAGCTTCGGCTTCAAGTACGGCCTCCCGCCGGACGCCGACCTGGTCGCCGACGCGCGGTTCCTGCCGAACCCGTTCTGGAACCCCGAGCTGCGCCCGCACACCGGGCTGGACGAGATCGTCCGCGACTATGTGCTCCAGCAGGACGGCGCCGAGGAGTTCGTCGACGGCTACACCGCCGCGATGCGCCCGATCTTCGCCGGCTACCAGCGCGAGAACAAGCGGCACGCGATGATCGCGATAGGCTGCACGGGAGGGAAGCACCGGTCCGTCGCGATAGCCGAAGAGCTCGCGACCCGGTTGAGGGGCTTCCCCGGCGTCGCGGTCAACACCAAGCACCGTGACCTGGGCCGTGAATGATGCCGGCCGCCCACTTCACGGCGTGACCCGCGCCGTCTTTCACAGTTAGGAATCCGATTGGCTCTCACCGCCGATGTCAAAGACGAACTCACGAAGGTCGAAGTCAGCAAGACGACCGTCCGCGCCGCGGAGCTCGCGACCATCCTGCGGTTCTCGGGCGGGCTGCACCTGATCGGCGGCCGGATCGCGGTGGAGAGCGAGCTGGACACGCCCGAGCTCGCGCGCCGCGTCCGCAAGGACCTGGCCGAGCTGTACGGCGTCCGCAGCGACGTGTCGGTGATCTCGTCCTCCGGCGTCCGCCGCGCCAGCCAGTACCTGGTCCGCGTGCTGGAGGGCGGCGAGACGCTCGCCCGCCAGACCGGTCTGCTGGACGCCCGCCGCCGCCCGATCCGCGGCCTCCCGAACCGGCTCACGACCGGTTCCCGCGAGGAGCTCGCGGCCGTCTGGCGCGGCGCGTTCCTCGCGCACGGCTCGCTGACCGACCCGGGCCGTTCCGCCGCCCTGGAGGTCACCTGCCCCGGCAACGAGGCCGCCATGGCTCTCGTGGGCGCCGCGGGCCGCCTCGGCGTGTCCGCCAAGGCCCGCGAGGTGCGCGGGGTGCACCGGGTCGTCATCCGCGACGGCGAGGCGATCAGCGCCATGCTCGTGGCGATGGGCGCGGTGGAGACCGTCGCCAACTGGGAGGAGCTGCGCCAGCGCCGCGAAGTGCGGGCCACGGCCAACCGGCTGGTGAACTTCGACGACGCCAACCTGCGGCGCTCCGCCCAGGCCGCTGTCGCGGCCTGCTCCCGCGTCGAGCGCGCCCTGGAGATCCTCGGCCCGGACGTCCCGGAGCACCTGCGCTACGCCGGCGAGCTGCGCCTGGCGCACCGCGACGCCAGCCTCGACGAGCTCGGCCACCACGCCGACCCGCCCATGACGAAGGACGCCGTGGCCGGCCGCATCCGCCGCCTGCTGGCGATGGCCGACAAGAAGGCGTCCGACCTGGACATCCCCGGCACCGACGCCAACCTCCCCGCCGACCTGGATGAGGTGTAGTTTCCGCAATGGGCGTGCGGCCGGGAAGAGACCTGAAGCCGGCCGGGTTGCCGTCACTAGACTGAACAGGTCGCCCGAATCGGGAATCGAAGAAGAACAACTGTGGAGATGAGTAATGGCTGACTACACGCTGCCTGACCTTCCGTACGACTATGCGGCCCTGGAGCCCAACATCAGCGGCCGGATCATGGAGCTGCACCACGACAAGCACCACAAGACCTACGTCGACGGCGCCAACACCGCCATCGCGAAGCTGGCCGAGGCGCGCGACGCCGACGACCTGACGTACGTCAACAAGCTGCAGAAGGACCTGGCGTTCAACCTCGCCGGGCACGTCAACCACACGGTCTTCTGGAACAACCTGTCGCCGGAGGGCGGCGACAAGCCGACCGGCGAGCTCGCCGCGGCGATCGACGAGTTCTTCGGCTCGTTCGACAAGTTCCGCGCCCACTTCACCGCCTCGGCGCTCGGCATCCAGGGCTCCGGCTGGTCGATCCTCGCGTGGGACTCGCTGGGCCAGAAGCTCATCATCGAGCAGCTGTACGACCACCAGGGCAACCTCGCCGCGGCCACCATCCCGCTGCTCATGCTCGACATGTGGGAGCACGCCTTCTACCTCGACTACGTGAATGTCAAGGCGGATTACGTCAAGGCGTTCTGGAACATCACCAACTGGGCGGACGTGAACGACCGCTTCGTGAAGGCCCGCGAGAAGACCGCGGGTCTGCTGCTACTGTCGTAGCGGGTCGGCGTCCCGGGAGGGAGCCCTCCCGGGACGCCGCCGTCCGCAACAACACCCACATGGCGCCGTCCGGCGCCCCCATCAAGCAACGGGAGACATCTGTGTCCGTAAAGATCGGAATCAACGGGTTCGGTCGCATTGGTCGCAACTACCTGCGCGCGGCCCTCGCCAAGGGCAGCGACCTCGAGATCGTCGCGGTGAACGACCTCACCGACAACAAGACGCTCGCGCACCTGCTCAAGTACGACTCGATCACGGGCCGCCTGGACGCGACGGTCGAGCTCGAGGGCGACAGCATCGTCGTCAACGGCAAGCCGATCAAGGTGCTCGAGGAGCGCGACCCCGCCAACCTCCCGTGGGGCGACCTGGGCGTCGACATCGTCATCGAGTCCACCGGGCGCTTCACCAAGGCCGCAGACGCCAAGAAGCACCTCGAGGCGGGCGCCAAGAAGGTCATCATCTCCGCTCCGGCCACCGACGAGGACGCCACGTTCGTCATCGGCGTGAACGAGCACCTGTACGACCCGGAGAAGCACAACATCATCTCCAACGCGTCGTGCACCACCAACTGCCTCGCGCCGCTGGCCAAGGTCTTCAACGACGAGTTCGGCATCGAGCGCGGTCTGATGACCACGGTCCACGCCTACACCGCCGACCAGAACCTGCAGGACGGCCCGCACAGCGACCTCCGCCGTGCCCGCGCCGCCGCGATCAACATCGTCCCGACCTCCACCGGCGCCGCCAAGGCGATCGGCCTGGTTCTGCCGGAGCTGAAGGGCAAGCTCGACGGCTTCGCGCTGCGCGTCCCGGTCCCCACCGGCTCGATCACCGACCTGACCGTCACCGCCTCGCGCCCCGTCACCATCGACGAGGTCAAGGCCGCGTACAAGAAGGCCGCCGAGGGTCCGCTCAAGGGCATCCTCAAGTACACCGAGGACGAGATCGTCTCCTCCGACATCGTGTCCGACCCGCACTCGTCGATCTTCGACTCGGGGCTGCTGCGCGTGATCGGCGACCAGGTCAAGCTCTCGAGCTGGTACGACAACGAGTGGGGCTACTCCAACCGTCTGGTCGACCTGACCGAGTACGTCGCCGAGCGTCTCTAAGGGCCGGGAACCGACGTGACGCTCCGCACCCTCGACTCACTCGGTTCGCTCGCGGGAAAACGCGTCGTCGTCCGCTGTGATCTGAACGTCCCCCTCCAGGACGGGAAGATCACGGACGACGGTCGCGTGCGAGCGTCGATTCCCACTCTGGACGCCCTGATCAACCAGGGCGCCAAGGTGATCGTGATCTCCCACCTGGGCCGCCCCGAGGGCGCGCCCGACTCGAAGTACAGCCTGGCGCCGGTGGCCCAGCGGCTCTCGGAGCTGCTGGGCAAGCCGGTGACCTTCGCGCAGGACACCGTCGGCGCGGGCGCCGAGGCTGCGGTCGCGGGCCTGCGGGACGGCGATGTCGCCCTGCTGGAGAACCTCCGGTTCAACCCGGGCGAGACCGCGAAGGACGAGGCGGAGCGCACGGCGTTCGCCGCCAAGCTCGCCGCGTTCGGTGACGCCTTCGTCTCGGACGGCTTCGGCGTGGTCCACCGCAAGCAGGCCAGCGTGTACGAGCTCGCGAAGGCGCTCCCGAGCGCCGCGGGCACGCTCATCGCGGCCGAGCTGGATGTGCTCGACCGGCTCACCGAGAACCCCGAGCGCCCCTACGCGGTCGTGCTCGGCGGGTCCAAGGTGTCGGACAAGCTCGGCGTGATCGGCCACCTGCTTCCGCGCGTGGACTCGCTGCTGATCGGCGGCGGCATGCTGTTCACCTTCCTCGCCGCGCTCGGCCACAAGGTGGGCTCCAGCCTGCTGGAGGCCGACCAGATCGACACGGTGAAGGGCTACCTGGCGAAGGCCGAGGAGCTCGGCGTCGAGATCGTGCTGCCGCGCGACGTGGTCGTGGCCTCGAAGTTCGGCGCCGACGCGGAGCACGTGGTGCGCCCGATCGACGCGATCGAGGACACCGACTGGGGCGCCTCCGGGCTCGGCCTGGACATCGGCCCGGAGACCGGCGAGCTGTTCTCGGAGTACATCCGCGCCGCCCGCACGGTGTTCTGGAACGGCCCGATGGGCGTCTTCGAGCTGGCGCCGTTCGCGGCGGGCACCAAGGCGATCGCGCAGGCGCTCACCGAGGTCGACGGCCTCGGCGTCGTCGGCGGGGGAGACTCCGCGGCGGCCGTGCGCGCGCTCGGCTTCTCCGACGATCAGTTCGGTCACATTTCTACCGGCGGCGGCGCGAGCCTCGAGTTCCTCGAGGGCAAGCACCTGCCGGGTCTGGAGGTCCTGGGATGGCAGCAGTGAACGAGTCCGTGCGGCGGGTCCCGCTGATCGCGGGCAACTGGAAGATGAACCTCGACCACCTGCAGGCGATCGCGGTCGTCCAGAAGCTGGCGTGGACCCTGAAGGACGCCGGGCACGACTACTCGGCCGTCGAGGTCGCCGTGTTCCCGCCGTTCACCGACCTGCGCAGCGTGCAGACGCTCGTCGCGGCCGACAAGCTGCCGATCGCGTTCGGCGGCCAGGACGTCTCCGAGCACGACTCGGGCGCCTACACCGGCGAGATCGCGGCCTCGTTCCTCGCGGCCCTGGAGTCGCGCTACGTGATCATCGGCCACTCGGAGCGGCGCACGCTGCACAACGAGACCGACGAGCAGGTGGCGGCGAAGGTCGCCCAGGCGATCAAGAACAACATCGCGCCGATCATCTGCGTCGGCGAGACGGCGGAAGACCTGGAGACCCACGGCGCCAGCGCCGTGCCGGTCGCCCAGCTCCGCGCGGCCCTGGCGTCTGTCGACTCGGCCGCCGACTTCGTCGTCGCCTACGAGCCGGTCTGGGCCATCGGGTCCGGTCAGGCGGCGACGCCGGAGCAGGCCGAGCAGGTCGCGGCGGCGCTGCGCGCGGTGATCGTCGAACTCCTCGGCGAGGAGGTCGCGGCCAAGACGCGCATCCTGTACGGCGGCTCGGTGAAGTCCGGCAACATCGCCGGCTTCATGCGCGAGCCGAACGTCGACGGCGCTCTCGTCGGCGGCGCGAGCCTCGACGTGGCCGAGTTCTCGGCCATCATCCGCTACCAGAAGCACGTCGGAGTCTGACGGCGCGCGACGGCTCCCCGAACCTCCGGTGAGCCGTCGCGCCCTTCGGCGGTTATACTGGTCGTTGGTTTTGCCGGGCGCGGGCCCGGTCGCATCGAAAGGTCAAGCGTGCAGATTCTCACGGTCATCCTCCAGGTGTTGCTGGGGATCACCAGCCTCCTGCTGACCCTCCTCATCCTGTTGCACAAGGGACGCGGCGGCGGCCTCTCCGACATGTTCGGCGGCGGCGTCACCTCCAACCTGGGCGCCTCCGGCGTCGCGGAGCGCAACCTCAACAGGATCACCGTCATTCTCGGGCTCATCTGGATCACGTGCATCGTCGTGCTCGGGCTCATCACCAAATTCAGCGCCTAGCCGGCGCGCCTTCACCAGAGGAGAAGCATGGCATCCGGAGGAAGCGCAATCCGAGGCTCGCGCGTCGGCGCGGGCCCCATGGGGGAACAGGACCGCGGTTTCCACGCCGAGCGCGTGGCGGTCTCGTACTGGGACGCCCTCGGCAACGAGACCGTCCGTTATTTCGCGGCAAACCTGCCCGACGAGGAGATCCCCGATGTGATCGACTCGCCGTCCACCGGCCTCCCGGCCGGGCGTGACAAGGAGAACCCGCCCTCGGTCGCCAAGACCGAGCCGTACAAGACGCACCTGGCCTACGTGAAGGAGCGCCGCTCGGAGGAGGAGGCGGAGCAACTGCTCGAGGACGCCCTCAACCAGCTCCGCGCCCGCCGTGGTAAGCCCACCAGCAACTAGAGCGTCAACGAAGAAGCCCCGCCGGTCGATGACCGGCGGGGCTTTCGTGTGTTCGGGCTCAGTAGCTCGGGGCGATGAGATTCTCGGGCACGTCCACGGCGGCGTCCTTGTCCACGAAGAACACGGTGCGCTTGCGGCCCTTCGCGCCGGCGACCGGCACCTCGGTGTAACTCGCACCCGCGAGGGCGAGGCCCAGGGCGCTGGCCTTGTCGCTGCCGGAGAGCACCAGCCAGATCCGGTCGGAGGCGTTGAGCACCGGGCGGGTGAGGCTGAGCCGCAGCGGCGGCGGCTTCGGCGACTCGCGTTCCGCGATCACCGTGGCCTCCGTCTCGCGGATGCCCGCGCGGTCGGGGAACAGCGACGCGATGTGCCCGTCCGGGCCGACGCCGAGGAAGGTGATGTCGAACTTCGGGAAGGCCTGGCCCTCCGGAGCGAACGCCTCCAGCTCGGCGGCGTAGACGCGCGCCGCCTCGTCGACGTCGGGGATCTCGTCCGACGCCGGGAACGGGTGGATGTTCTCCGGCGGCACCGGGAGGTGGTCGAGGAGCGCCTCGCGCGCCTGGCGCTCGTTGCGCTCCTCGCTCGACTTCTCGACGAACCGCTCGTCGCCCCACCAGAAGTGCACCTTCGACCAGTCGATGGTGTCGCGCGCGGGGGAGCCGTTGACGGCCTCCAGCACGGCGATGCCCATCGTGCCGCCCGTCAGCGCGATGTTCGCCGCGCCGAGGTCGTCGAGGATGTCGATCGTCTTGGTGAGGAAGCGCGCGGCCACTGACGCGGCGACTGCTTCCTTGTCGGGGTGGACGAGCACCCGCCGTTCGTTCGTCATACTGTCGCGCCCACTCCTTCGTCGGAGGCCTCGAGCAGCCCGAGACCCTTCGTGATGACCTCGCCGTACAGGTCGTCCGGGTCCAGCCTACGCAGTTCCTCGGCGAGACAGTCGCGGAGGCTGCGGCGCGGCAGCGACAGATCGTGCGTCGGCTGTCCCGGCTGGGAGAGCCGTGCGATGTTCGGGACCTCGCGCTCGAGCTCGATCGTGCCGGACTCCCGCTCCATCCGTACGCCGTGGATGCCGCCGGAGCCGATCGCGCGCGACGCGAGATCGTACTGCACCGGCACCTGGAGCTGCAGGCGCAGCCACGCGGCGAGCAGGAGGGTGGAGGGGGAGTCGGCAGCGCCGGCGACCTCCACCCCGGTGATCGGCTCGTACGGCGGCTGGTCGAGCACCGCGGCGAGCTGCGCGCGCCACAGGGTGAGCCGCGTCCAGGCGAAGTCGGTGTCGCCGGGGGCGTACGTGTCCGCCAGGTGGAACAGGGCCTCCTGCGGATTCGGCTGGGCCGACGCGTCCGTGATGCGGATCGTGGCGATCCGGCCGAGCGGGGAGGTCGACGCCTTCGAGGGCGCGATCCCCGGCCACCAGACCACGACGGGAGCGTCGGGGAGCAGGAGGCCGGTGACCAGCCCCTCCTCGTCGCTCGCCGTCTCGCCGTAGGCGCGGAGCACGATGACTTCGCTCGCGCCGGCGTCGCCGCCTACGCGGATCTGGGCGTCGAGACGGCCGGAGTCCGTGTGACTGCGCTCCTCCTCGGTGGACACCACGATGACGCGCATCGGGTGCTCGCGGGAGGCGTCGTTGGCGGCCTCGATGGCCTCCTCCTCCTGGCCGAGGTGGGTGGCGATGATGAGCGTGAGCACGCGCCCGAGGGCGACGGCGCCGCCCTCCTCGCGGATCTTGACGAGCGCCTTCGAGATGTTGCTCGTCGTGGTGTCGGGCAGATCGACGATCATGGACGCCTCCAGACGCGGCCGTCGCGGGCGAGGAGCTCGTCGGCGGAAGTCGGGCCCCAGGTTCCGGGGCGGTACTGCTCGGGCTGGCCCTGCGTGGCCCAGAACTCCTCGATCGGGTCGAGGATCTTCCAGGACAGCTCGACCTCCTCGTGCCGCGGGAACAGCGGTGGATCGCCCAGCAGGACGTCGAGGATGAGACGCTCGTAGGCCTCGGGGCTCGCCTCGGTGAAGGCGTGGCCGTAGCCGAAGTCCATGCTCACGTCGCGCACCTGCATGCCGGCGCCGGGGACCTTCGAGCCGAAGCGGATGGTCACGCCCTCGTCGGGCTGCACGCGGATGACGAGCGCGTTCTGGCCGAGGGCGCTGGTCTGCGAGTCCGCGAAGAGCTGCTGCGGCGCGCGCTTGAACACGACCGCGATCTCGGTGACCCGGCGGCCCAGGCGCTTGCCGGCGCGCAGGTAGAACGGGACGCCGGCCCAGCGGCGGGTGCCGATGTCGAGCTTGATCGCCGCGTAGGTCTCCGTCGTGGAGTGCGGGTTCATCCCGTCCTCCTCCAGGAAGCCGACGACCTTCTCGCCGCCCTGCCAGCCGCTGCCGTACTGGCCGCGGGCGGTCGACTTGGCGAGGTCCTCCGGCAGCCGGACGGCCGCGAGCACTTTCTCCTTCTCGGCGCGCAGGTCCGCGGCGTCGAATGAGATGGGCTCCTCCATCGCCGTCAGGGCGAGGAGTTGCAGCAGGTGGTTCTGGATGACGTCGCGCGCGGCGCCGATACCGTCGTAGTAGCCGGCGCGGCCGCCCACTCCGATGTCCTCGGCCATCGTGATCTGAACGTGGTCGACGTAGTTGGCGTTCCAGATCGGCTCGTACAGCTCGTTGGCGAAGCGCAGCGCCAGGATGTTCTGGACCGTCTCCTTGCCGAGGTAGTGGTCGATGCGGAACACCGAGTCCGGCGGGAACACCGACTCCACGACCTTGTTGAGCTCGCGCGCCGACTTCAGGTCGCTGCCGAACGGCTTCTCGATGACGACGCGGCGCCAGCCGGTGCCGGACTGGTCGGCCAGCCCCGACTTCTTGAGCTGCTCGGTGACGAGCGGGAACGCCTTCGGCGGGATGGACAGGTAGAACGCGTGGTTGCCCATCGTGCCGCGCTCGACGTCCAGCTTCTGGACGGTCTCCTTGAGGCGCTGGAAGGCCTCGGCGTCGTCGAACTCGCCCGAGACGAAGCGCACGCCCTGGGCGAGCTGCTTCCACACGTCCTCGTCGAACGGCGTGCGCGCGTACTGTTTGACCGCGTCGTAGACGACCTTCTCGAAGTCCTGGTCCTCCCAGTCGCGTCGGGCGAACCCGACGAGCGAGAACCCGGGCGGCAGGAGGCCGCGGTTCGCGAGGTCGTAGACGGCCGGCATCAGCTTCTTGCGCGACAGGTCGCCCGTCACGCCGAAGATGATGAGGCTGCTCGGCCCCGCGATGCGGTTGAGGCGACGATCGGAGGGCAACCGCAGGGGGTTGAACTCCGGGGTGATCTCCACCGGTGACATCAGGCTCCTCTAGTTGACGGCCTCGAACAGCGAGACGACGTCGGCCTCGGGGTTCGTGAGGGTCAGGGTCAGCACCGGGCGGCCGTGCTCGCCGAGCACGCTCGCGTCGCCGGCGGCCTGAGCCTGGATGAGCTGGCCGAAGGTGAACGGACGGCCCGGGATCTCCAGATCCTCCGGCGCCACGGCGGTGATCTGCAGGAACACGCCGACGGCGGGACCGCCCTTGTGGAACTGACCGGTCGAGTGCAGGAAGCGCGGGCCCCAGCCGAAGGTGACAGGGCGGCCGGCCTTGGCGGCCAGCAGGTCGCGGATGCCCGCGAGCTGCGGGAGCGCGAGGCGGTCGACGTAGGCCTGGACCGAGACGTAGCCGTCCGGTCCGAGCTGCGTGAGCAGGGCGTCCACCGCGCCGTCGAGCGTCGACGCGTCGCCGAGGAACGAACCGGTGGTGCGCACCTCGACGCCGCCGGCGGTGAACGCGGGCGCGACGGGCTCCGGACGGTTCTCGAGCAGCGCTCGGGCGGCGACCTTGGCGGCCTCCACGTCGGGCTGGTCGAACGGGTTGATCCCGAGCAGGCGGCCGGCGACCGCGGTCGCGTACTCCCAGACGATGAGCTGGGCCCCCAGGCTGCCGGAGACGAGGATCTCGCCCTCGTGGCGGGCGGCCGGGAACAGGTGGTGGGCCTCCGCGTTGGCGACGAGCCGGACCACCTGGAGGTCGGCGGGCTTCGACGTCAGCTCGGGGGCGAGCGTGTCGAGCACGACGGGGAGCAGGCCGGTGCCGTTCTTGCCGGTGGACTCCGCGATGAGCTGCTCGGCCCAGTCCGCGAACCCGACGATGTGGGTGCCGTCCGAGACGATGCCCAGCTTGTCCTTGAGCGGGTTGGTGCCGGCGATCGCGGCGCCGAGCACGAGGCCCGGGTTGGCGTCGTTGTCGACGGCGAGCTCGATGAGCGTCGCCTCGGCCTCGTCCAGCAGCTCGGAGATGTCCACGCCGGCGAGGCCGGACGGGACCAGCCCGAAAGCGGTGAGCGCCGAGTAGCGGCCGCCCACGTTGGGGTCGGCGTTGAACACGCGGTAGCCCGCCTCGCGCGCCGACTGGTCGAGCGGCGAGCCCGGGTCGGTGACGACGACGATGCGCTCCGTCGGGTCGATGCCGGCGTCGCGGAACCACTTCTCGTAGACACGCTTCTGGCTGTCGGTCTCCAGGGTCGAGCCCGACTTGGAGGAGATGACGACGGCGGTCGCCTGGAGGCGGTCGCGCAGGGCCGACAGCACCTGACCGGGGTCGGTCGAGTCGAGGACCGTGAGCTCGGCCTCAGCGGTGCGCGTGATGACCTCGGGCGCGAGCGAAGAGCCGCCCATGCCGCCGAGGACGATGTGGTTCACGCCTTTGGCGTGCAGCTGCTCGCGCAGGGCGACGATCTCGGGGACGAGCGGGCGGGAGATGGCGACGGCCTCGGTCCAGCCGAGGCGCTTGGCGGCCTCCGGCTCGGCGTCCGGGCCCCAGAGGGTGGGATCCTGCGCGGTGATGCCGGAGGCGACGCGGTCGGCGACGAGCTGCGGCACCACCGACGCGACGGCCTGGGCCGCCGCGCCGGTGACATGGATGCGGAAGGTCACTTGGCGGCCTCCAGCGCGTTGGTGACGGTCTCGACGAGCTCGCCCCACGACACGTTGAACTTGTCGACGCCCTCGCGCTCGAGTGTGGCGGTCACGTCGTCGTAGTCGATGCCGAGGCCGGCCAGCGCGTCCAGGACGCCCTTCGCGTCGGCGTAGTTGCCGGTGACGGTGTCGCCGGTGATCTCACCGTGGTCGAAGGTCGCCTCCAGCGTCTTCTCCGGCATGGTGTTGACCGTGTTCGGCGCGACCAGCTCGGTGACGTAGAGGGTGTCGGGCAGGCTCGGGTCCTTGACGCCGGTCGAGGCCCAGAGCGGGCGCTGCTCGTTCGCGCCGGCGGCCACGAGGGCCTTGGCGCGGTCGGTGGCGAACTCCTGCTCGTACAGCTCGTAGGCGAGGCGGGCGTTGGCGATGCCGGCCTTGCTCTTGAGCGCGAGCGCCTCGTCGGTGCCGATCGCGGTCAGGCGCTTGTCGACCTCGGTGTCCACGCGGGACACGAAGAACGACGCCACCGACTGGATGCCGGACAGGTCGATGCCCGCGGCCTTGGCCTTCTCGAGGCCGGTCAGGTACGCGTCTATCACCTGGCGGTAGCGCTCGAGGCTGAAGATCAGCGTGACGTTGACGCTGATGCCGGCCGCGATGGTCTCGGTGATGGCCTCGAGGCCCTCGACCGTCGCGGGGATCTTGATCAGCACGTTGGGCTTGTCCACCTTGGCGGCGAGCTTCTTGGCCGTCTCGATGGTGGCCTTCGCGTCGTGCGCGAGGCCCGGCTCCACCTCGATGGAGACGCGGCCGTCGACGCCGTTGCTGGCCTCGAAGACCTCGTGGAAGATGTCGCTGGCGTCGGCGACGTCGTCGGTCGTGATCTCGAAGATCGCGTCCTCGACGCTCACGCCGGCGGCGGCGAGCTCCTTGACCTGCGCGTCGTAGGCCTCGCCCTTGGAGAGCGCGGCGGCGAAGATCGTCGGGTTGGTGGTCACGCCGACGACGTTGCGCTCGGCGATCAGCTTCTGGAGGCCGCCCGTGGCGATGCGCTCACGGGACAGGTCGTCCAGCCAGATGCTGACGCCCGCGGCGGACAGCGCGGCCGTGGGGGAGGTGGTGGCGGAAGTGGTGTCGGTCATCGTGGTTTCTTCTTCTCTTCCTCAGTGCCCGCGCTCAGAGCGACGCGAGCGATTCCTTGGCTGCGGCGACGGCATGCTCGGTGGTCATGCCGAACTCGCGGAACAGCGTCTTGTAGTCGGCCGAGGCGCCGAAGTGCTCGATCGAGACGCTGCGGCCGTGGTCGCCGACGATCTTGTCCCAGGCGAGCGCCAGGCCGGCCTCGATGGAGACGCGGGCCTTCAGGTCGGACGGGAGGACCTTCTCCTGGTAGGCGGCGTCCTGCTCGTGGAACCATTCCAGGCAGGGGGCCGAGACGACGCGGGCGTTGATGCCCTCGCCGCGGAGGACCTCGCGGGCCTCCAGCGCGATCTGCACCTCGGAGCCGGTGGCGATGAACAGCACGTCGGGGGTGCCGCCCGGGGCCTCGGCCAGGATGTACGCGCCCTTGGCGACGTTGGCCGCCGAGGCGAGGGTGTCGCCGGTGGCCTCGCCGTCGCCGCGCTCGAACACGGGGATGTTCTGGCGGGTCAGGGCGATGCCGGCGGGGCCGCCGCGGCGCTCCAGGATGGTCTTCCACGCGTAGGCGACCTCGTTGGCGTCGCCCGGGCGGACGACGTCGAGGTGCGGGATGGCGCGGAGCGTGGAGAGCTGCTCGATCGGCTGGTGCGTCGGGCCGTCCTCGCCGAGCGCGACCGAGTCGTGCGTCCAGACGAAGATCGACGGCACCTGCATGAGCGCGGCCAGGCGGATCGCGGGGCGCTGGTAGTCGCTGAAGATCAGGAACGTGCCGCCGAACGGGCGGGTCGGCCCGTGCAGCACGATGCCGTTGAGGATCGCGGCCATCGCATGCTCGCGGATGCCGAAGTGCAGCACGCGGCCGTACGGGTTGCCGGTCCACTCGTGGGTCGAGTGCTCGGTGGGCACGAACGACGCGGCGCCCTCGATGGTGGTGTTGTTCGACTCGGCGAGGTCGGCCGAGCCGCCCCACAGCTCGGGCATGACGCCGGCGATGGCGTTGAGGACCTTGCCGCTGGCGGCGCGGGTGGAGACGTCCTTGCCCGCCTCGAAGACCGGGAGGGCCTCCTCGAAGCCCGCGGGCACGTCGCCGGCGAGCAGGCGGTCGAGGAGCTCCTTGCGCTCCGGGTTCGCAGCGGCCCAGGCGTCGAAGCCCTTCTGCCACTCGGCGTGCTCCTGCGCGCCGCGCTCGACGGCCTTACGGGTGTGCTCGATGACGTCCTCGGCGACCTCGAAGGTCTGGTCGGGGTCGAAGCCGAGCACCTCCTTGACGGCGCGCAGTTCGTCGGCGCCGAGCGCCGAGCCGTGGATCTTGCCGGTGTTCTGCTTCTTCGGCGCCGGCCAGCCGATGATGGTCTTGAGGACGATCAGCGACGGCTTGTCGGTGACGGCCTGCGCGTTGAGGATGGCCTGGTGCAGCTCCTGCACGTCCTCGTGGTAGACGCCGGTCTTCTTCCAGTCGACCACCTGCACGTGCCAGTGGTAGGCCTCGTAGCGGGCCTTGACGTCCTCGGTGAAGGCGATGTTGGTGTCGTCCTCGATCGAGATCTGGTTGGCGTCGTAGATGGCGATCAGGTTGCCGAGCTGCTGGTGGCCGGCGAGGCTGGAGGCCTCCGAGCTGACGCCCTCCTCGAGGTCGCCGTCGCTCGCGATCACGTAGACGAAGTGGTCGAACGGGCTGGTGCCGGGGGCGGCCTCCGGGTCGAACAGGCCGCGCTCGAAGCGCTGGGCGTAGGCGAAGCCGACCGAGGAGGAGATGCCCTGGCCGAGCGGCCCGGTGGTGATCTCGACGCCCTTGGTGTGGCGGTACTCGGGGTGGCCGGGGGTGAGCGAGCCCCAGGTGCGGAGCGCCTTGAGGTCGTCGAGCTCGAGGCCGTAGCCGCCGAGGTAGAGCTGGATGTACTGGGTGAGCGAGCTGTGGCCTGCGGACAGGATGAAGCGGTCGCGGCCGAGCCAGTGCTCGTCGTGCGGGTCGCGGCGCATCACCTTCTGGAACAGCAGGTACGCGGCGGGGGCCAGGCTCATCGCGGTGCCGGGATGACCGTTGCCCACCTTCTCCACCGCGTCGGCCGCGAGGACGCGCACCGTGTCTACTGCCTTGTTGTCAATGGGATCCCACTGCAGAGCTGCCACGTGAAAACTGACCCTTCGTAGATGTGGTGAGGGCCGTCGTGTAACCCGCACCGGTTGAGGTAGTGCGCGCCGTGGACGTCATCGGCGCCGGTGGCGCTTCTCCGTCACAGTCCTACAAATCGAGGTCCGTGGGAAGGGGCACCGGCTGGCGAGCACCTCCAAGTATAGGTAACGCGCACGAAACACGGGGTCTTCCCGCAGGTCCGTGCGCTACCGCCCTGCGCACCGCCGCGGAAGACTGCGGAACTGCACCGGTGTCGTAGACTGGTCGCGGTCTGTAACAATCCGCACAGTCGCCGGGACACTCCGTGAGACCGGCGTCCCGGGGCCGCACGAACCCAGTACTAAGAGACCCAGTTATCCAGGGGAGCAATGGACGTCGCTGTATCGAGCCGTGTCGAACCGGCGAGCCGCATCGGCGTCGCGCGCAAGGCGAAGGCGTACCTCGCCCTCACCAAGCCGCGCGTGGTCGAACTGCTGCTGGTCACGACCGTCCCGACGATGATCCTCGCCGCTCACGGCATCCCGAACCTGTGGCTGGTGCTGGCCACGGTGGTCGGCGGCTACATGTCGGCCGGCTCGGCCGGCGCGTTCAACTGCTACATCGACCGCGACATCGACCGCGTGATGCGCCGCACCAAGAACCGGCCGCTGGTGACCGGCGAACTGAGCGACCGGGAGGCCCTCGGCTTCGCGTGGGCGCTCGGCATCGCCTCCGTGCTTGTGCTCGGCTTCTTCACGAACTGGCTCGCGGCGGCGCTGTCGGTCGGCGCCATCCTGCTGTACGTCGTCTTCTACACCCTCATCCTCAAGCGCCGCACCGCCCAGAACATCGTCTGGGGCGGGATCGCCGGCTGCATGCCCGTGCTGATCGGCTGGGCTGCCGTCACCGGCTCGCTCGCCTGGCCGCCGGTCATCCTGTTCGGCGTCATCTTCCTCTGGACGCCCCCGCACTACTGGCCGCTGTCGATGAAGTACCGCGAGGACTACAAGGAGGCGGGCGTCCCGATGCTCGCCGTCGTCCGCGGCCGCACGGTCGTGGGCCTCCAGGTCATCCTCTACGCGTGGGCGATGGTCGCCTGCTCGCTGCTGCTCATCCCGGTGGCGCACATGGGGCTGCTCTACACGGTGGTCTCGCTGGGCGCAGGCGGCTGGTTCCTCTACGAGTCGCACCGGCTCTACAACCTCGCGATCCGCCATGAGCACGTCTCGCCCATGCGGGTGTTCCACGGCTCCATCGCCTACCTGACGCTCATCTTCCTGGCCGTCGCGATCGACCCCCTGCTCTGGTTCTGACCCGCGATTCGCGCCGAATGTCGTGAATGGGCGGCGCTTTCGTGACATTCGTGCCGAATGTGCGCGGCGCTGGTAGCGTGCCGAGCGTGCAGGCGCTGAGGACGGCCCGGCTCGTCCTCGACGCGCCGGGGGAGGAGGACATCCCCGCCGTCTTCGAGGCCTGCAGTGATCCGGAGACCCTGCGCTGGGTCCCGCTGCCCCAGCCGTACACGATCGACAACGCCGAGTTCTTCGTGCGCGAGTACTGCCCCTACGGGCTGGCGAGCGGACGGTTCACGGTGTGGGCGATCCGGGAGGGTGCGAGCGCGCCGCTCCTCGGGATCGTGGAGGTGCGCCGGGATGAGGCGGCCGGGTCCGCCTCCCTCGGCTGCTGGCTGACGCCGTCCGCGCGGCGCAGGGGAGTGATGACCGAGGCGCTGACGGCCGTGTGCGACTACGCGCTCTCGCCGGGTGGCCTGGCCCTCGACGCGCTGCGCTGGGAGTACCTGCCCGGCAACGAGGCCAGCAGGCGGCTCGCCGAAGCGGTCGGGTTCGACTTCGCGGGCGCCGCGCGGCACACGGTGGACTTCCGCGGCGAGCAGCGTGAGGCCCTGATCGGGGTGCTACGCAGTGACGACGTCCGCGGCTGAGCCGGCCTCGACCGTGTCGCGCGGCGCGGGCGCCGTCAGCGACATCACCACCGCCGTCATCGCCGACGCGAGCGTTGCCGCCAGCGTCATGTGGATGCCGACCAGGATGCCGGGAAGCCCGGTGTTGGACTGGATGAGCCCGACCGCGATCTGCGCGAGCTCGACGGCGAGCAGCAGCAGCGTGAAGCGGCGGACGGGCGTCCCGCGGAGCCGCCAGGCGCCGGCCACGAGCACCAGCGTCAGGGCGAAGGTCAGGTACGCCGGGGTGGCGTGCACGTGCTCGATGAGTTCCGGGTTCAGGCCGGTACGGGGGGTCTTGGGGTCGCCGGCGTGCGGGCCGGTGCCCGTCGTGACGATCCCGAGGACGATCGTCACACCGACGACCACGCTCGTCACGTAGGCCGTGACGGCGTACCAGGCCGGCACCGCGCGGATACGCGGGCCGGGGACGGCGTACACGCGCACGAGGAACACCGTCGTCAGCGCGACCAGCACGATGGAGGTGACGAAGTGGAGGCCGACGATCCACCAGCTCAGGCCGGTCAGGACGGTGATCCCGCCGAGCACCGCCTGGAACGGCACACCCAGGCCGGCGGCGAAGGCGAGCCAGAACAGGTCGCGGCGCGAGCGGAGCAGCTTGACCACCATCAGGAACGCGAGGATCGCCAGGATCGCGAGCACGCCGCCGAGCATGCGGTTGCCGAACTCGATCACGCCGTGGATGCCCATCTCTGGCGTGTTCACGATCGAGTCCGCCGTGCACTTGGGCCAGGTCGGGCAACCCAGTCCGCTGGAGGTGAGCCGGACGGCGCCGCCCGTGGTGACGAGCATGATCTGAGCCGCGAGGTAGAGCCAGGCGACGACCTTGGTGCGCCGGTCGACACGGTCGGGCAGCCACGCGATGATGCGCTTCATAAGTTCCTGGGTTCCTCAGATCTGATCGATACTCGGCCAACGTGCAGGCGCGCCTCTACTATTACCGCCTCGCACCTGTAGAATTGGTGGGTTCGAGAAACGCGCGACCCTGCGCGTGCTCGCAGGCGTTTCCTCGCCTGCGGCCGGGGCGCTGTCGCCCATGTCCTCGATCAGTCTAGGTACGTGCTGAGTCGATACGCAGCACGCACAGCACGCAACGAAGCCACCCGCACAATCAGGACGCTCCCAGCGCACGGCAGCCGCACGCCGGGGGAGGAATGAGCCGGACTGATATCCGGTTGAGAGTGGTAGGAAACGAGGTAGATATGTCAGACATCCTGATCGACCGGCCAGAACTCGCGAGCCTCGGGCAGTACGAGTTCGGCTGGGCGGACTCCGACGCCGCCGGAGCCTCCGCGCGTCGTGGGCTCGGCCCCGAGGTGGTGACCGACATCTCCCACCTCAAGAACGAGCCCGAGTGGATGCTGCAGCGCCGCCTGAAGGCCCTCCAGCTGTTCGAGCGCAAGCCGATGCCGACCTGGGGCGCCGATCTCTCCGAGATCGACTTCGACAACATCAAGTACTTCGTCCGCTCCACCGAGAAGCAGGCCCAGAGCTGGGAGGACCTGCCGGAGGACATCCGCAACACCTACGAGAAGCTCGGCATCCCCGAGGCCGAGCGCCAGCGCCTCGTCGCCGGCGTCGCCGCGCAGTACGAGTCCGAGGTCGTCTACCACCAGATCCGCGAGGACCTGGAGGAGCAGGGCGTCATCTTCCTCGACACCGACACCGCGCTGAGGGAGCACCCGGAGATCTTCCAGGAGTACTTCGGCACGGTCATTCCGGCCGGCGACAACAAGTTCGCGGCGCTCAATACGGCCGTCTGGTCCGGCGGCTCGTTCGTGTACGTGCCCAAGGGCGTCCACGTCGAGATCCCGCTGCAGGCCTACTTCCGCATCAACACGGAGAACATGGGCCAGTTCGAGCGCACGCTGATCATCGCCGACGAGGGCAGCTACGTGCACTACATCGAGGGCTGCACGGCCCCGATCTACAAGTCCGACTCGCTGCACTCCGCGGTGGTCGAGATCATCGTGAAGAAGAACGCCCGCGTCCGTTACACGACCATCCAGAACTGGTCGAACAACGTCTACAACCTCGTCACCAAGCGCGCCACGGCCGCTGAGGGCGCGACGATGGAGTGGATCGACGGCAACATCGGCTCCAAGGTGACGATGAAGTACCCGTCGATCTACCTGATGGGAGAGCACGCCAAGGGCGAGACCCTCTCCGTCGCCTTCGCGGGCCCGGGCCAGCACCAGGACGCCGGCGCCAAGATGATCCACATGGCGCCCTACACGCAGTCCTCGATCGTCTCGAAGTCCATCGCCCGTGGCGGTGGCCGTGCCGGCTACCGCGGCGAGGTCCGGGTGGACGCCAACGCGCACCACGCCGCCAACACCGTGCGCTGCGACGCGCTGCTGGTCGACACCATCTCCCGGTCCGACACCTACCCGGCGATCGACATCCGGGTGGACGACGTGCAGCTCGGCCACGAGGCCACGGTCTCCCGCGTGAGCGAGGAGCAGCTGTTCTACCTGATGTCCCGGGGGCTCCCGGAGGACGAGGCCATGGCGATGATCGTCCGCGGCTTCATCGAGCCGATCGCTCGCGAGCTCCCGATGGAATACGCACTCGAACTCAACAAGCTCATCGAGATGGGCATGGAAGGCTCTGTCGGCTGATATGACGACCCCCAGCACACCGACGCAGACCCCCGAGACGGCGCCGGCTCCTCGCCACATGCGCGCGCCCGTCCCGGTGCAGACCCGCTCCGAGCGGTTCACCTCCACGCAGGTCACGGACTTCCCCGACGTCACCGGGCGCGAGGTCATGTGGAAGCACACCCCTGTCGCCCGCCTCGCCGAGCTCATCTCCGGCGAGCTGGACGGCGCGCCGTATGTCTTCGACCTGACGCCGGCCCCCGGCGTGACCGCCTCGTGGATCGGCCGCGACGACGCCCGCGTCGGCGCCGCCGGCATCCCGGAGGACCGCGCCTCGGCGAACGCCTGGACGAACTTCGAGCAAGCGCTGCTCGTGTCCGTCTCGGGCGACGACGTCAAGGAGGCCACCCTCACCCGCGCGGCCCTCGGCGGCCCCGCCCGTGCGGCGCACACCGTGGTGGAGGTCGCCCCCGGCGCCCACGCCACGCTCATCCTGCAGAACAGCGGACCGGCGCACCTGACCGAGAACGTGGAGTTCCTGCTCGGCGCCCACGCGAACCTCACGGTCGTCTCGGTGCAGGAGTGGGACGACGACGCGCTGCACGTCGCGGCGCACTTCGCCGAGCTGGCCGAGGGCGCGCGCATCAAGCACGTCGTCGTCACGCTCGGCGGCGGCGTGGTTCGGCTCAACCCGTCGGCGCACCTGGCGGGCGCCCGCGCCGACGCCGAGCTCCTCGGCGCCTACTTCGCCGACGCCTCCCAGCACCTCGAGCAGCAGGTGTACGTCCACCACGACGGTCCGGAGACCCGCAGCCGCGTCACCTACAAGGGTGCGCTGCAGGGCGAGGGCGCGCGCACGGTGTGGATCGGTGACGTGCTGATCGGCCCGAAGGCCGTCGGCACCGACACTTACGAGCAGAACCGCAACCTGGTGCTGACCGATGGCGCCCGCGCCGACTCGGTGCCGAACCTGGAGATCGAGACCGGCGACATCGTCGGCGCCGGCCACGCCAGCGCCACGGGACGCTTCGACGATGAGCAGCTCTTCTACCTGCAGTCGCGCGGCATCCCGGAGGACGAGGCGCGCCGCCTGGTCGTCCGCGGCTTCCTCTTCGAGATCGTCCAGCAGATCGGCTCGCCCGCGCTCCAGGAGCGCCTGCAGGCCGCCATCGAGGACGAGCTCGCGGTATCCGTCACGGCGGCGAGCTGATGGCGGCCTCCCGCGTCGCCGCCGCGGCCGAGCTGGTCGAGAACCAGGCGACCCGCGTTGTCGTGGACGGCGTCCCGATCGCGATCGTCAAGGACTCGGCCGGCGACATCCACGCCATCGGCGACACCTGCACGCACGGCGAGATCTCCCTCGCCGAGGGCTTCATCGAGGGCGAGACGCTCGAATGCTGGGCGCACGGCTCCCAGTTCTCGCTGATCACCGGCAAGCCGCTCAACCTCCCGGCCTACGAGCCGGTCCCCGTCTTCCAGGTCGAGGTCATCGACGGAGACGTGTACATCGACCCGAACGTCACGAAAGAGATCCAGTAAGCACATGTCAGTCCTCGAGATCCGCGACCTGCACGTCACCGTCGAGACGGACCAGGGCACCAAGCCCATCCTGAACGGTGTCGACCTGACCATCCGCGAGGGTGAGATCCACGCCATCATGGGCCCCAACGGCTCGGGCAAGTCCACCCTCGCCTACACGATCGCCGGCCACCCGAAGTACACGGTCACCTCCGGCACCATCACGCTCGACGGCGAGGACGTCCTCGCGATGACCGTCGACGAGCGCGCCCGCGCCGGCCTGTTCCTCGCGATGCAGTACCCGGTCGAGATTCCCGGTGTGACCAACACCAACTTCCTCCGCACCGCCAAGACCGCGATCGACGGCCAGGCGCCCGCCATCCGCACCTGGGTGAAGGACGTCCGCGAGACGATGGGGCAGCTCCGCATGGACTCCTCGTTCGCCGAGCGCAACGTCAACGAGGGATTCTCGGGCGGCGAGAAGAAGCGCAACGAGATCCTGCAGTTGGAGCTGCTCAAGCCGAAGTTCGCGGTGCTGGACGAGACCGACTCCGGCCTCGACGTCGACGCGCTCAAGGTCGTGTCGGAGGGCGTCAACCGCGCCAAGGCCAACACCGGGCTCGGCATCCTGCTGATCACGCACTACACGCGCATCCTCCGCTACATCAAGCCGGACTTCGTGCACGTCTTCGTCGCCGGCCGCGTGGCCGAGGAGGGCGGCCCGGAGCTCGCCGACCGCCTGGAGGAGGAGGGCTACGACCGCTTCGTCGACGCCCCCGAGTCCGCGTCCGCCTCGGCGGGCGAGCTGGCCGAGGCCTGAGCCGGCGGCCCGGAGGTAGAATCCGATCATGCCCGCCACGCTGAGCCCGGCGCTCTTCGACCAGGTCGAAGAGGCGCTGAAGAACGTCATGGACCCCGAGCTCGGGATCAATGTCGTCGACCTGGGCCTCATCTACGACCTGGCCTGGGATGAGGAGAACAACGCCCTCATCATCTCGATGACGCTCACGAGCGCCGGCTGCCCGCTGACCGACGTGCTCGAGGAGCAGACCGCCGAGAGCCTCGACGGCATCGTCGAAGCCTTCCGCATCAACTGGGTGTGGATGCCGCCGTGGGGCCCCGAGCGGATCACCGACGACGGCCGCGACATGATGCGCGCCCTCGGCTTCGCCATCTAGCATTCCCCCTTATCCCCGCCATCCGTTCCGGAGTTCCGTACGCCTCGCCTCGGCGTGTCGCGCGCAGAACTCCGGAGCGGATGGCTTCTGAACGTTAGGAACACCGCTTTGCTCGCCGTGCACGATCTCGAACTGCGTGTGGGAGCGCGCCTGCTGATGGAGGACGTCAGCTTCCGCGTGGCCGACGGCGACAAGATCGGGCTGGTCGGGCGCAATGGCGCCGGCAAGACGACTTTGACCAAGGTGCTCGCGGGCGATCTGCTGCCGACGGCCGGCAAGGTCGACCGCTCGGGCGAGCTGGGCTACCTGCCGCAGGACCCACGCTCGGGCAACCTCGACGACCTCGCGCGCACGCGCATCCTGGACGCGCGCGGTCTCGGCTCGATCGTCCTCGGCATGCAGCAGGCCACGCACGACATGGCGAGCGACGACGCGGACGTGTCCGCCGCGGCCATGAAGAAGTACGGCCGGCTGGAGGAGCAGTTCCACATGCACGGCGGGTACGCGGCCGAGGCGGAGGCGGCCTCCATCGCCTCCAACCTGAACCTGCCGGACCGCATCCTCGACCAGCCGCTGAAGACCCTCTCGGGCGGCCAGCGCCGCCGCATCGAGCTGGCGCGCATCCTGTTCTCGGACGCGCGCACGATGATCCTGGACGAGCCGACGAACCACCTCGACGCCGACTCGGTCGTCTGGCTGCGGGACTTCCTCAAGAACTACTCCGGCGGCTTCATCGTCATCTCGCACGACGTGGAGCTGGTCGGCGAGACGGTCAACCGCGTCTTTTACCTGGACGCCAACCGCCAGGTGATCGACATCTACAACATGGGCTGGAAGAACTACCAGCGTCAGCGCGCCGCCGACGAGGAGCGCCGCAAGAAGGAGCGCGCCAACGCCGAGAAGAAGGCGTCCGCCCTCCAGCTCCAGGCGGCCAAGTTCGGCGCCAAGGCCACGAAGGCGGCGGCCGCGCACCAGATGGTCGCGCGCGCCGAGAAGCTGCTCGCAGGCCTGGACGAGGTGCGCCAGGTCGACCGGGTGGCGAAGCTGCGCTTCCCGACCCCGGCCGCATGCGGCAGGACGCCGCTTGCGGCCTCGGACCTGTCCAAGAGCTACGGCTCGCTGGAGATCTTCACCGCCGTGGACCTCGCGATCGACCGCGGCTCCAAGGTCGTCGTTCTCGGACTGAACGGCGCGGGCAAGACCACGCTGCTGCGGATGCTCGCGGGCGTCGACAAGCCGGACACCGGCATGGTGGAGCCCGGCCACGGCCTCCGGATCGGCTATTACGCGCAGGAGCACGAGACGATCGACGTCGAGCGCTCGGTGCTGCAGAACATGGTGTCGTCGTCGCCGAACCTGACCGAGACCGAGGCCCGCAAGGTGCTCGGCTCGTTCCTGTTCACCGGCGACGACGCGCACAAGCCGGCCGGGGTGCTCTCCGGCGGCGAGAAGACCAGGCTCGCGCTGGCGATGATCGTGGTCTCCGGTGCGAACGTGCTGCTGCTGGACGAGCCGACCAACAACCTCGACCCGGCCAGCCGCGAGGAGATCCTCGACGCGCTCGCGCACTACGAGGGAGCGGTGGTGCTGGTCAGCCACGACGAGGGCGCCGTGGAGGCGCTGAACCCCGAGCGCGTCCTCATCCTCCCCGACGGCGTCGAGGACCACTGGAACCGCGACTACCTCGACCTGATCTCGCTGGCATAGCGCCGACATTCGTCACGTATCGCGGCTCTGACACGCTCAGAGTCGCGATTCGGCACGAATGTGAAGCGTAGCCGCGCGGTGTTCAGCGGGCGTCGAGGAGTTCGTCCTCGACGTCGGCGTCGCTGCGCTTGAGGGCCCGGCGACGGGCGCGCTCGGCGGCGCGGGCCCGCTCGGCGGGGTCGTGCTCGTTGCGCTTGCGGTACTCGGTGCGCAGGGCGTAGCCGAGACCGAAGAAGCCGATCAGGGCGAAGATGATCCACTGGATCATGTACGACCAGTGTAGGCCCTCGTCCTGCGTGGGCGGGTCGGTGACGGTCGGCGTCGGCGCGCTCGCGGGGCTCGGCTTCTGCGACGCGAGCAGGCCGTACGCCCCGGTGTAGACGTCGGCGCCGCCGAGCTTCTGCTTGACCACCGAGAGCTGGATGGTGCCGACCTGCATCCCGACGCCGGTGCGGCCCTGGATGGCCGGCTCGCTGGCCTTCAGCCGGGCGATGACGGTGACGGCACCGGAGGGCGCGGGCGGCACGTGGTCGGGGGCGTCGGTGTTGTTGCCGGTGGGCACCCAGCCGCGGTCCACGATGAACAGCGATCCGTCCGCGGTGCGGAGCGGAGTGAGCACCTCGAAGCCGGGGGAGCCGTTGAACGGGCGGTTGCGCGCCAGGATCTCCTTGTCCTTCTCGTACGTGCCCGTCACGGTGACGCGCGTCCACTCCTGCGCGGGGGAGTACGCGGTGAGCGACGGCAGCTCCTGGTCGAGCGGGACTGGATGGGAGTAGAAGTTGGCGGAGATGAGCGCGTTGGCGGCCGCGGCCTCCTTGCTGCGCGCGAGCTGCCAGTTGGAGAGGAAGCCGCAGGCGATCGCGAACACGATCGCGAACGCCAGGTAGCCGAACCAGCGGCGGGAGAACGCGAAGCTCCAGCCGACGGACCTCTGCTCGGGCGTCGACGGGTCGGGGGTCACGCGCCGGTCCTCCCCGTCTCCGCGGGGCTCGGGGTCTCGACCGGCACGACGGTGACCGGGAACTCCCGTGCCGCGAGGAACTCGCGCAGGTAGTCCACGTGCTCGCCGCAGGCCAGCCACACCTTCACCCGGTCGGCGCTGTGGATGCGCGGGTTGCGCCACTCGATCCGCCAGGCCGCGGTCTCCCGGCAGCCGGCGCGGGAGCAGGTGAGCGGCTCGGGTTCGCCCAGTCCGATCACTCATCCTCCTCGTGCGCGTTCGCGCCGTGCGTGTCGCCGCTGTCGTCCTGACGTCCTCCCGGCGGAGGGGCCATCGGAAGGATATTGCCCGGACGCTGTGCTTCCGCTTCATGCGGCTCGGCGCCGACATTGGCGATCACCACCGCGAAATACGGCAGGAACACCGCGCCGATCAGCGGGATCGCGCCCCACGGCCAGCCCACGATGAGCGCGACGATGAGGCAGACGATACGGACCCCCATGGCGACGGAGTACTTGATCATCCGCCGCTTGCGCTCCTCGTCCGGCGAGAGCGGGAGATTGGTGATGGACGGGCGTGGCTGCTTCATGTGCGTTGACTCCAGAGTACGTCCATAAACTGGTACCGGCCCGCTGCGGGCCGAATCGATTGAAGGGATCGTCTGCATGACCACGCCACGCACTGTGCTCGTCACCGGAGGGAACCGGGGGATCGGCTACGCGATCGCCGAGGAGTTCCTCGCTCAGGGGCACCGTGTGGCGGTGACGGCGCGTTCGGGCGAGGGCCCGGCCGGCGCGCTCACGGTCCGCGCCGACGTCACCGACGCCGCGTCCGTGGACGCCGCCTTCACCCAGGTGGAGGCCGAGCTCGGCCCGGTCGAGGTCGTGGTGGCGAACGCCGGCATCACCAAGGACACCCTGCTCATGCGGATGAGCGACGAGGAGTTCGACTCGGTGGTGGAGACCAACCTGGGCGGGGCGTTCCGTGTCGTCAAGCGCGCCTCCAAGGGCATGCTGAAGGCCCGCTGGGGCCGCATCGTGCTCATCTCGAGCGTCGTGGGCCTGTACGGTTCCGCAGGACAGGTGAACTACGCGGCCAGCAAGGCGGGGCTCGTCGGCATGGCGCGCTCGATCACGCGCGAGCTCGGCGCCCGCGGCATCACGGCCAACGTGGTCGCCCCCGGCTTCATCGAGACGGACATGACCGCCGCCCTGCCCGAGGCGCAGCAGGCGGAGTACAAGCGCAACATCCCGGCCGGCCGCTTCGCGTCGCCGAACGAGGTCGCGCGCGTGGTCGCGTGGGTCGCGGGCGACGACGCGGGCTACGTGTCCGGCGCCGTGATCCCGGTCGACGGCGGCCTCGGGATGGGCCACTAGCCCGTCGGGCCGCCAGCCGCTCGCGGCCGTCAGCCCCGCAATCCCAGCAGCGGCAGGACCTGAGCCAGGTCCTGCCGGTCGATGACCAGGTCGGCCTCCTCGCGCACCCGCGGCTTCGCGTTGAACGCGACGGCGAGTCCGGCCTCCGCCATCATCCGCAGGTCGTTGGCGCCGTCGCCGATCGCCACGGTCCGGCGGAGGTGGACGCCGGACTCCGCGGCCCAGAACAGCAGGGCCTGCGCCTTCGCCGCGGCGTCGACGACAGGCCCGTCGATCTCGCCGGTCAGCACGCCGTCGGCCACGGCGAGCCGGTTGGCCCGCCAGTGGTCGAGACCGAGCCGTTCGCCGAGCGGGTCGAGCAGTTCGTGGAACCCGCCGGAGACGACGCCGACCTCGCCGCCTGCGGCCTGCACGCCGGCGATGAGCTCCGGGACGCCGTCGGTGACGCGGATGCGCTCCCCGACGCGCTCGAAGACCGAGACGGGCAAGCCCTCCAGCGTGCGGACGCGCTCGCGCAGGCTCTCCTCGAAGTCGAGCTCGCCGCGCATGGCGCGCTCGGTGATCTCGGCGACCTCGGTGCGCGAGCCGGCCTCGTCGGCGAGCAGCTCGATCACCTCGTCATGGATGAGGGTGGAGTCGGCGTCGAGGACGACGAGGAAGCGGGCGGCCCGCTCGGTGGGGCGGATGCCCTCGCGTGGATGTCCTGACGTCATGGGACGACGTGCACTCCCTTGCCGACGACGGTGATCCCGGACTCGGTGACCGTGAAGCCACGAGCGCGGTCGCGCTCCGGGTCCACGCCGATGCGCGCGCCCTCCGCCACGACCACATCCTTGTCGAGGATGGCCCGGCCGACGAAGGCGTTGGGCTCGATCAGGGCGCGGTCGAATACGACGGAGTCGATCACCTTGGCCCCGGAGGCGACGGTGGCCCAGGGGCCGAGCACGCTGCGCTCCAGGTGCGCCCCGGAGATGACGGAGCCCAGCGAGACGATCGAGTCGATCGTGGTGCCGAGCGCGCCGCGGCCGTCGCGGACGATCTTCGCGGGCGGCGAGTTGAGCACCTGACTGAAGATCGGCCACTCCCGGTTGTAGAGGTTGAACACCGGCAGCGCCGAGATGAGGTCCTGGTGGGCCTCGAAGAACGAGTCGATCGTCCCCACGTCGCGCCAGTAGTAGGCGTCGCGGTCGGTCGATCCCGGCACGTCGTTGTTGTTGAAGTCGTAGACCGCTGCCTCGTTCCGCGACACGAAGTCGGGGATGATGTCGCCGCCCATGTCGTGGTTGGAGTCTGGCCGGTCGCCGTCGCGGATCACCGCGTCGATCAGGGCGTCGGCGTCGAAGACGTAGTTGCCCATCGAGGCGAGCACCTCCTGGGGGGAGTCCGGCAGGCCCACCGGGTCCTTCGGCTTCTCGCGGAACGCCGCGATCCGGTCCGGCTTGTCCGCGTCCACCTCGATCACGCCGAACTGGTCGGCGAGGGAGATCGGCTGGCGGATCGCAGCGACGGTCGCTGGGGCGCCCGAGTCGATGTGCGCCTGCAGCATCTGGTTGAAGTCCATGCGGTAGACGTGGTCGGCGCCGACCACGACCACGATGTCGGGCCGCTCGTCGCGCAGCAGGTTGAGGCTCTGCAGGATGGCGTCGGCCGAGCCGCTGAACCAGCGCTTGCCGAGTCGCTGCTGGGCCGGGACGGACGCGATGTAGGAGTTCAGCATCCCGTCCAGCCGCCAGGTCTGCGAGACGTGCCGGTCGAGGCTGTGCGACTTGTACTGCGTCAGCACGACGATCTGGCGCAGCTGCGAGTTGATCAGGTTGGACAGCGCGAAGTCGATGAGCCGGTATTGTCCGCCGAACGGCACCGCAGGCTTGGCGCGGTCGGCGGTCAACGGCATCAGCCGCTTCCCTTCGCCGCCCGCGAGCACGATGCCGAAGATCTTCTTGCCTGCTGCCATAGGCACCACAGTAGAGGCAACCGGGGGGCTGTACTAGCGTTCTCGACATGCGCGTTGATCTTCTGACCAAGGAGTACCCGCCGGACATCTACGGCGGAGCCGGGGTGCACGTGACCGAGCTGGTCCGCGCGCTGCGGACCGATACCGAGGTAATGGTCCGCTGCTTCGGGGAGCCGCGGGACGAGGCGGACACGTTCGCGTACCGCGTCCCCGCCGAGCTCGCGACGGCCAACGGCTCGATCACGACGCTCGGGGTCGACCTCCAGATGGCGCAGGACTGCGGGGGAGCGGACGTCGTCCACTCGCACACCTGGTACGCCAACGCGGGCGGCCACCTCGCGAAGCTGCTGCACGGCGTCCCGCACGTCGTGACCGCGCACAGCCTGGAGCCGCTGCGGCCGTGGAAGGCCGAGCAGCTCGGCGGCGGCTACCGCGTCTCGAGCTGGATCGAGAAGACCGCCTTCGAGGCCGCCGACATGGTCATCGCGGTGAGCGACGGCATGCGCCGCGACATCCTCGCCTCCTACCCGGCTCTGGACCCGCAGAAGGTCACCGTGGTCTACAACGGCATCGACCTGGAGCGCTGGACCCCGCTGCACGACGCCGACAAAGCGCGCGCCCTCGGCATCGACCCCGACCGTCCCGCCGTGATCTTCGTGGGCCGGATCACCCGGCAGAAGGGCCTCCCGTATCTCCTGCGCGCTGCACGGATGCTGCCGCCGGAGGTGCAGGTCATCCTGTGCGCCGGCGCGCCGGACACCCCGGAGATCCTTGCCGAGGTGACCGGGCTGGTGGAAGGCCTGCAGGCCGAGCGCGACGGTGTCGTCTGGATCGACCGACTGCTGCCCAACGATGAGCTGCGCGCCGCTCTGACGGCCTCCACCGTGTTCGTGTGCCCGTCGATCTACGAGCCGCTCGGCATCGTGAACCTGGAGGCCATGGCCTGCGGGCTCCCGGTCGTCGGGACCGCGACCGGCGGCATCCCCGAGGTGATCGTCGACGGTGTCACCGGCCGGCTCGTGCCGATCGAGCAGCTCCAGGACGGTACGGGGACGCCGACCGATCCGGAGGCGTTCGTCCGCGACCTCGCGGCCGCGCTGACCGAGGTCGTCTCCGACCCCGAGCGGGCCGCGCGGATGGGCGCCGCGGGGCGGAAGCGCGCCGAGACCGAGTTCAGCTGGACGGCGATCGCGGAGCAGACCCGCGCCATCTACCGGTCCTTGACCTCCGTCTGACGCCGGTAGGCTAGAGCGCATGGCAGGCAGTGTTCTCCGACTTCACGACGTGTCCGTAGTCCGGGACGGCAACCCCGTCCTCCAGAACGTCGACTGGACGGTGGAGCCGGAGGAGCGCTGGGTCATCCTCGGCCCGAACGGCGCGGGCAAGACCACGATGCTGCAGGTCGCCGCGGCGGCCATCCACCCGTCGTCGGGGGAGGCCGTGGTGCTCGGCGAGACCGTCGGCCACAGCGACCTGTCCGAGCTGCGTCCGCTGCTCGGCTTCGCCTCGACCGCGCTGGCCCGGCGCATCCCGCGCACCGAGCGGGTGCTCGACGTGGTGATGACCGCGGCCTACGCCGTGACCGGCCGCTGGAACGAGCTCTACGAGGACATCGACGAGCGCCGCGCCCGCCGGGTGCTGTCGGAGTGGCACCTCGACCACCTCGCCGAGCGCACCTTCGGCAGCCTGAGCGACGGCGAGCAGAAGCGCGTTCAGATCGCCCGCTCGGTGATGACCGACCCGGAGATCCTGCTGCTCGACGAGCCCGCTGCGAGCCTCGACCTCGGCGGCCGCGAGGAGCTGGTGCAGCTGCTGGGCGGCTACGCGAGCGACCCGAAGTCCCCGGCGATCGTGATGGTCACCCACCACGTCGAGGAGATCCCGCTCGGCTTCAACCGCGCGCTCCTGCTCAAGGACGGCCGCGTCACCGCCGCCGGCCCGATCGGCGAGGTGCTGACGAGCGAGTCGCTGAGCGAGACCTTCGGGGTGGACGTGGAGCTCACCGAGACCGAGGGCCGCTTCACCGCCCGGGCGCGTCAGGCCACGAGCGACTGAGGTATCTGCTAAACTCGATAGCTGGTTCCCCGCACGATCCGTCGATCTGACAGGTGAGAACCGAAAAGCTTTCCGTCAACGCGCTGAAGCGCGCGGACACGACCGACCGAACACTACGCAACAAGGAAGTCCTCATGAAGACTGGCATCCACCCCGACTACGCCCCCGTGGTTTTCCGCGACCTGGCCTCGGGTGCGACCTTCCTGACCCGCTCCACCGTGAGCAGCGACAAGACCATCGAGTGGGAGGACGGCAACACCTACCCGGTCATCGACGTCGAGATCTCCTCGGAGTCGCACCCGTTCTACACGGGCAAGCAGCGCATCCTCGACTCGGCCGGCCGCGTCGAGAAGTTCAACACGCGCTACAAGAACTTCGGCAAGTAAGCCGCAACGCGAAAGGCCCCCGTCTGTGACGGGGGCCTTTCGCGTTGTGCGCTGTACATTCGTGCCGAATGTCGCTTCTGGCGGCGCCATTCGCGACATTCGGCACGAATCCGGTCGGGCTCAGTAAGTGCGGTAGCCGTGCGAGGCGGCGATTCCCAGGCCGACGAGGACCAGGATGAAGACCAGGATGCCGATCGCCACCTCGATGAAGCCGATGATGACGGCGGCGAGGGCGAGGCCCCGGCCCTGCTCGCCGGTGCGCTTGATCTGGGAGAGGGCGACGAAGCCCAGGATGATGCCGACGACGCTCACGAAGAACGCGAGGATGAACGCCACGATCGACATCGTGTTGTAGCCGGGCTGTGCCGGCGGCTGGTAGGCGCCGTACTGCGGCTGCGGCGGCTGCGGCTCCTGCGGCGGGAGGGGCTGCGGATTCAGGTCGGAGTCACTCATGTTTCACACACTAGCGTCCCCAGCGGACGTGCAGCAGCCCCCAAACGTGCGGGGCCTGGACGGCACGGTCACGCGGTCCAGGCGTGCACCGGCCACGCACCCGAGGCCGTGAAGTCGGGGTCCCGGACGCGTCGCATGTACTCCTGGAAGTCGGCCGCCTGCTCGCGGCACCAGTCCACCTGCTTGGAGTGAAGCTCCACAGCGGCCATCGCAAGCTCCTCGACGTGCCGCTGGGCCAGCGCCTGGGCGAGGCGCCCCGCCGCGACCGCGTCGGCACCGGCGTCGTGGGCGGCGATCAGTTCGACGCCGTAGTGCGTCGCGGTGACGGTCAGCGTGCGCTTTCCCGGGCGGTAGCGGTCCACGGCGCGGTCGATGACCAGCGGGTCGATGATCGGGCCGGGGGAGGACAGCGGCTCGACGCCGTGGCGGCGGGCCTCGCGGTCGAGGAGCGTGAAGTCGTAGGGCGCGTTGTAGGCGACCACCGGGATGCCGCGATCGAACAGCCGGCGGAGCTGGTCGACGATCGCCTCGACGCCGGCGCCGGCGTCCATGCCCTTCTCGCGGGCGAGTTCCGTGGTGATGCCGTGCACCGCCGTGGCCTCCGCGGGGATTTCGACCTCCGGGTCGAGCAGCCAGTAGCGGCCGTGCTTGACCTCGCCGTTCTCGCCGAGCAGGCCGACGTGGGCGGTGACGATCCGCGCCGTCTCGACATCCACGCCGGTGGTCTCCAGATCGAAGACGCCGAGTTCGTGATGCCAGTTGCTCATGCAGCCAGCGTAGGAAGGACCTGGCGTCCGTCCCCGCCGAACACGCCGAGGGGAACTACGCCCGGCGCGGCTCGATGTGCAGCCAGTAGAAGTTCTGCGTGCCGAGCGTCAGCGTGAAGCGGCCGTCCTCGGCGACGGTCGGGAACTCCGCGCCGCCGAACAGGTCGTAGAGCGCGCTCCCGGCGAACTCCGGCGCCTCGAGCGTCACCGACACCGGGTTGTGCGCGAACGAGAACACGCAGAGGACATCCTCCGGCTGATCGCCGAAGTGCGTCCCGCTGCCCGCGTAGCTGCGCACGAACGCCAGCACCGACTCGTGGTCGGTGGGAAGCACGCGCATGTCGCCGAGCCCGAACACCGGGTGCGCCTTGCGGACGTGGATGACGTTGCGGATCCAGTGCAGCAGCGAGCGCGACTGCGCCAGTTGCGCCTCCACGTTCACCTGGTTGTAGTGGTACACGAGCGACTGGACGACCGGGAGGAAGAGCTTGCCGGGGTCGGCTGTGGAGAAGCCGGCGTTGCGGTCCGGCGTCCACTGCATCGGGGTGCGCGAGCTGTCGCGGTCGGGCAGCCAGATGTTGTCGCCCATCCCGATCTCGTCGCCGTAGTAGAGGAACGGGCTGCCCTCCAGCGAGAACAGCAGCGCGTGGGCGAGCTCCAGTTCGGCACGGGAGTTGTCGAGCAGCGGGGCCAGCCGGCGCCGGATGCCGATGTTGGCGCGCATCCGCGGGTCGTAGGCGTACCAGCCGTACATCGCCTGGCGGTACTCCTCGCTGACCATCTCGAGGGTGAGCTCGTCGTGGTTGCGGAGGAAGACGCCCCAGGCGGAGCCCTCGGGCACGTCCGTGGTCTCGGACAGCACCCGGATCAGCTCGGAGGCCTGCTGGCTGCGCAGCGCGTAGAAGATGCGCGGCATCACCGGGAAGTCGAACGCCATGTGGCACTCGGGCTCGTCCTCGGAGCCGAAGAACGCCGCGACCTCGCGGGGCCACTGGTTCGCCTCGGCGATCATCATCCGGCCCGGGTACTCGCGGTCGACCATCACCCGGAGCTTCTTGATGAACTCGTGGGTGGGCGGCTCGCCCTCGCCGTTGCCCTCATCCGACTCGTACAGGTAGGGGATCGCGTCGAGCCGGAAGCCGTCGACGCCCAGGTCGAGCCAGAACCGGACGACGTCGAACATCGCGTCGTGCACCGCCGGGTTCTCGAAGTTGAGGTCGGGCTGGTGCGAGAAGAACCGGTGGAAGTAGAACTGCCGCCGCGCCTCGTCGAACGCCCAGTTGGAGTCCTCGGTGTCCACGAAGATGATCCGGATGTCCGGCCACTTGTCGTCGGTGTCGTTCCACACGTAGAAGTCGCCGTACGGACCCTCGGGATCGCTGCGGGACTGCTGGAACCACTCGTGCTGGTCGGAGGTGTGGTTCATCGGGAGGTCGATGATGATGCGCATGTTGCGCTCGTGCGCTTTGGTGACCAGGTCGCGGAACTCCTCGATCGTTCCGAACTCGGGCAGGATCGCCTTGAAGTCGGACACGTCGTAACCGCCGTCGCGCAGCGGCGACTGGAAGAACGGCGGCAGCCAGAGCGCGTCGATGCCCAGCCACTGCAAGTAGTCCAGCTTGGAGGTCAGGCCGGCGATGTCGCCGGAGCCGTCGCCGTTGCTGTCCACGAAGGAGCGGACCATCACCTCGTAGAAGACGGCGCGGCGATACCACTGCGGATCGAGGGTGAGCCCGGGCAGCGTGATGGGCGCGGTGAAACTCACGGTTCTCCTTCTCGAGCGGCCACGCCGTCGGGGCAGCGAGCTCGGGGGTCGTGCACGGTGGGGTCATGCAAGCGATTACATCCAGAGAAGTCTAGGACCTGCGGGCGGTGGGCTGTCCAGTCCTCACCCGGCATTCACCGGGCGACGGTCGGGTCGCGGCCTAGACTGTACGGCGATGACCTCCTCGACACGGTACGCCGCCTCCCCGTACCGCGACGCCGCCTCCCCGTACGCCGAGGCGCTGAGTCGCGTCCCGGTCCGTCGCGCCGAGCTTCCGCTGCTCGGCGGTCTGACGCGCTACTGGGACTACGGCGACCGGGACGCCGCGACCACGCTGGTGATGGTGCACGGCTTCCGCGGCGACCACCACGGCCTCGAGCCGGTGGTCGCCCAGCTCGGCGGCGGCCTCCGGCTGATCTCGCCCGACCTCCCCGGCTTCGGCGAGTCCACACCGTTGACGGAGCGGGATCACGACATCCCCGGCTACTCCGCCTGGTTGCGTGCGTTCGTGGACGGGCTCGGCCTGAGCGGGAGGGTCGTGCTGCTCGGGCACTCGTTCGGCTCGATCGTGGTCGCGGCGACGCTGGCCGGCGACGCGGGGGAGCGTCCCGACGCCGTGGTGCTGGTCAACCCGATCGGCCAGCCGGCCCTCGCCGGTCCCCGCGGTGTCCTGACCCGGCTCGCGATCTTCTACTACTGGCTCGCGGCGGCCCTTCCCGAGCGCCTCGGGTTCGCCCTGCTGCGCAACCGGATCATCGTGCGCGTGATGAGCGAGGCGATGGCGAAGACCCGGGACCGCTCGCTGCGCGCGTGGATCCACGGCCAGCACGACAGCTACTTCTCGGCGTTCAGCGACCGGCGGGTCGTGCTGCAGGCGTTCCGCGCCTCCGTAGCACACGATGTCAGCGAGTACGCGGCGCGCATCCCGGAGCCGACGCTGCTGATCGCCGCGATGGACGACGACATCACGCCGATCGAGGCCGAGCGCCGGCTGTGCGGGCTGTTCCCGGACGCGCGCCTGGTCGAGGTCGCGGACGTCGGCCACCTCATCCACTACGAGAAGCCGGCGCAGGCCGCGCGGGCGATCGAGGAGTTCCTGAGCGGCACCCACACCGCGGACGGAGGAGAGCGCCCGTGAGGATCGTCTTCGACTGCCGTTACACCCGCATCGGCCGCCACGACGGCATCAGCCGCTTCACGGCAGGACTGGTGGGCGCACTGGCTCAGCGCCACGCCGTCACGATGCTGATCAGCGACCACCGCCAGCTCGAGCTGCTGCCCGACCTGCCGTGGGAGCTCGCCCCGTCGCCCACCTCCGCGCTGGAACCGCTGGTCGCCCGCCGGGTCAACAAGCTGAAGCCGGACGTCGTGTTCACTCCCATGCAGACGATGGGGAGTTTCGGGCGGCGCTACCGCCTGATCCTGACCGTGCACGACCTGATCTACTACCGGCACCCGACGCCGCCGCGCGACCTGCCCGGGTTCGTGCGGGTGCTCTGGCGGCTGTACCACCTCGCCTGGTGGCCGCAGCGGCTGCTGCTCAACCGGGCGGACGCGGTCGTGACGGTGTCCCAGACGACCAAAGACCTGATCGCCGAGCACCACCTCACCATGCGCCCGGTCTACGTCGTCCCGAACGCCGCGGACATGCCGGCGCTGCCGGAGGAGCGCCTGGCGCGCACCGCCCCCGAGGCGAAGGTGCTCGTCTACATGGGCTCGTTCATGCCGTACAAGAACGTGGACACGCTGGTGCGCGCGGCGGCGCAGCTTCCCGACTACCAGCTCCACCTGATGAGCCGGGTCGCCCCGGCCGAGCGCGACCGTCTCTCGGCGCTGGAGCCCGGGGCGCGGCTGGTCTTCCACGACGGCGCGACCGACGAGGACTACGCCGAGACGCTGGCGCGCGCGACCGCGCTCGTGACGGCGTCGCGCGACGAAGGTTTCGGCATCCCGCTGGTGGAGTCGATGACGCTCGGGACGCCGGTCGTCGTCAGCGACATCCCGATCTTCCGCGAGATCGGCGGCGAGGCGGCGCTGTACTTCCCGGCCGACGACGCCGACGCGCTGGCCGCGCGGGTGCGACACCTGGAGCAGCCGGGCGTGTGGGCGCAGCGGTCGGCGGCGTCGCTCCGCGAGGCGGGCCGGTTCACCTGGTCGGCGTCGGCCGACCACCTGCTGACCGTGCTGACCGCGACCGCGACCCGGGCCGCGCGCCGCGGCCGCCGGGTTCAGAGCACCGACGCGGTGTAGAGGTCACGGTCCTCCGGCCCGAGGTTGAAGCGGTCGAGGGTGAGCCGGCCGTCGTCGTAGCGGAAGCGGTGCACGGAGCCGTTCGGGATGACCTCCCCCGGGCCGGGGAGGGCGTGGTCGGTCACGTGCCGGACCAGCGAGCCGATCACGCCGCCGTGGCTGACCACGATCAGGTTCTCGCCCGGGTGCGCGTCGCCCAGTTCGAGCAGGGCCGGGAGCGCGCGCTGGACGACCTCCTCGCGGGTCTCCCGTCCGGGGACGGGTGTTCCCTCGGGCCAGCGCTCCAGGATCTCGGCTCCTGTCAGGCCTTCCGCCTCGCCGTACTGCCGCTCGGCCACGGCCGGCAGCGTCCCCGGCTCGCCGAGCCCCAGGTGCCCTGCGATGATCCGCGCGGTGTCGAACGCCCGGCTGAGCGGGCTCGCGTACACGGCGTCGAAGCGGCCTCCCGCCAGTGCCCGGCCCGTCGCGTCGGCCTGGGCGCGTCCCGTCGCGTTGAGCGGGATGTCGCTGGAGCCCTGGATGCGCTTGGCCAGGTTCCAGTCGGTCTGGCCGTGCCGAACGAGGGAGATGAGGGTCACGCGCGTCCTTTCGTCGAGGACGCGCGGCGGGTCAGGCGAGCCGGCGCGCCAGCTCGACCAGCGTCTCCGTGGTCCCGCCGTCCAGCTTAACGGTGGCCCGCGCGTCGCCTTTGGTCTCGCCGCGGTTGACGATGACGATCGGGAGGCGCTTGCGGCGCGCCTCCTCCAGGAGCCGGATGCCGGAGTTGACCACGAGCGACGAACCCGCGATGACGAGCGCGTCGGCGGCGCGCACCAGAGAGCTGGCCTCCCGGTACTTCTCGGCGGGGATGAACTCGCCGAAGAACACCACGTCGGGCTTCAGGTGCCCGCCGCAGACCGTGCAGTCGGGGATGACGAAGGAGTCGACGTCGGTGACGATCGCGTCGCCGTCCGGGGCGATCTCGACGGCGCCCTCGGTCTCCAGCCACGGGTTCGCCGCGTCGATGCTCGCGGTGATGGCCTCGCGCGCGAAGATCTGCCCGCAGACCAGGCAGACGACGCGGTCCATCGAGCCGTGCAGGTCGACCACGCGGCGGCTGCCCGCCTGCTTGTGGAGGCCGTCCACGTTCTGCGTGATGACGCCGTTCGCCGCGCCCGCGATCTCCAGGGCCGCGAGGGCGCGGTGGCCGTCGTTCGGGTGGGCCGCGGCGAAGCGGCGGTAGCCGACGTGGCTGCCGGCCCAGTACCGCTTGCGGTACCGGTCGTCGGAGAGGAACTGCTGGAAGGTCATCGGGGTGCGCTTCGGCGCCCCCTCGCCGCGGTAATCGGGGATTCCGGAGTCCGTCGACACGCCAGCGCCGGTCAGTACCGCGAAAGTGCGCCCGGCGAGCAGGCCTTCGACCTCGTCGATGCCGCGCGAGAGCTCGGGTGAGAGCTCGGTCGTCAGCGTGGTCACAGGCACCTCCCGGTCGGTCCTTCCGGAAGTCTAAACCGGCCGCTTTTCGAGTTTGTTTCGGGCGACTGGCAATCTGGACGGGTGCAGATCCATCGTGTGACCGACCTGACCGCCGACGGCCTCGCCGACTACTCCCGCCTGACGGACGTCGCGCTGCGGCGTGTGACCGAGCCGGAGGGCGGCCTCTACATCGCGGAGTCCACCAAGGTCATCACGCGTGCGCTCGCGGCGGGCCACCGCCCGCGTTCGGTGCTGCTGCAGGAGCAGTGGCTGGACGACGTGGCGCCGCTGCTGGACGCGTACCCGGACGTGCCGGTGTTCGTGGGGGAGTCGGCGCTGCTGGAACAGCTCACCGGCTACCACCTCCACCGCGGGGCGCTCGCGGCGATGCACCGGCCGGAGCTGCCGGACCCGCGGGTACTGCTCGCCGGTGCGCGCCGGGTGGTCGTGCTGGAGGACATCGTCGACCACACCAATGTCGGGGCGATCTTCCGCAGTGTCGCGGGCCTCGGCGCGGACGCGGTGCTGGTCAGTCCGCGCTGCGCGGACCCGCTGTACCGGCGCAGCGTGCGTGTGAGCATGGGCACCGTGCTCCAGGTGCCCTGGACGCGCCTCCCGGAGTGGGACGAGGCGGCGCCGCTCCTGCACGAGGCGGGCTTCGAGATCGCGGCGCTCGCGCTGGCGGACGACGCGGTCGGGCTGGACGAGTACGCCGCCCGGGCGCCGGAGCGCGCGGCGCTGGTGTTCGGGGCGGAAGGCGACGGCCTCAGCCGGCGGGCGCTGGCGGCGGCGGACACGGTGGTGACCATCCCGATGCTGCACGGGGTGGACTCACTGAATGTGGCGTCGGCGAGCGCGGTGGTGCTGTGGGCGATGCGGGCGGGGTGAGGGTGGCCGCGGCGTTCGTGCTCGCCCGTGGCGCGTTCTCAGCGGATGCCTCACTCCGTCCCCCTAGAATCCGAAGGTGCCTCAGCAAGTCCTCGCCGATCCGCCGCGCAGTGTGAACCGCAAGCAGGTGTACCGCCGCCGGCGGATCGTCGTCTTCGGGGTCGGGGGTGTGCTGCTGATCGCGCTGCTGTACGTGTTCGGGTCGGTCATCACCCCCATCCCGGCGACCGCCGCCGTCACGCAGCACGAGACGTCGCTCACGCAGCCCGCGGCGCAGCTGAACTGGCCGGGCTATGGCTCGGCCGCGATCACCGCGCCCGACTATCCGGGCGCGACCGAGTTCCACGGCAGCAGCGCCAGCGTGCCGATCGCGAGCATGACCAAGACGATCACCGCGCTCGTCGTCCTTCAGGCCAAGCCGCTGGACGGCACCGCCGAGGGGCCGACCATCTCGTTCACGCAGAAGGACGTCGACATCTGGAACCAGGTCATCGCGGCCGGCGGTTCCTGGGCTCCGGTGAGGGCGGGCACGTCGATGACGGAGAAGCAGGCGCTGACCGCCATGCTGCTCCCGTCGGCCAACAACTACGCCATCTCGCTGGTGAACTGGGCGTACGGCTCCACCTCCGCCTACCTCAAGGCGGCGAACAGCTGGCTCGCGGCGAAGGGCTTCACCGGCACCAAGGTGGTGACCCCGGACGGTCTCGACCCGGGCAACGTCAGCACCACGAAGGACCTGATCGGCATCGGCAAGCTCGTGCTGGCGTCCCCGACGCTCTCCGCGATCGTCTCGCAGAAGACGGCGACGCTCCCGGGCGCCGGCCCGCAGGACAACACCAACTCCCTGCTCGGCGTGGACGGCGTGGACGGCATCAAGACCGGCAACACCGACGAGGCGGGCTTCTGCCTGCTGTTCTCGGCCGAGGTGACGGTGGGCAAAGAGAAGGTGCGGGTGCTCGGCGTGGTGCTGGGCGCGGCCGACCACGACACCCTGTGGGCGGGCGTGAGCGGACTGCTGACGAGCATGCAGGCGGGCTTCCACGAGGTGACGGCGGCGACGGCCGGGCAGGTCTTCGGGTCGTACACGACCAAGTGGGGCGCGGCCTCCAACGTGGTGGCGACGACGGGGGAGAGCTTCATCGTCTGGTCGGACACGCCGATCACGGTGGACCTGACCACGCAGCGACTCCAGTCGGGATTCAAGGGCGACATCGTGGGACACGTGACGTTCACGGTCAACGGGGACGCGAAGACGGTGGACCTGGCGCTCGCGAAGGATGTGCCGGACCCGGGGTTCGGGTGGCGGCTGGCGCATCCGGGGGGTCTTGGGGTCTAAGCCCCGGCTTGACCCTGCACGGCCGCTCGGGTGAGGTGCCGGGTGAGGTGCGGACCCGCGATCCCGTGCGCGCGGGCGGCTTCCGGCGGGACCCCGGAGGCGGCGCGTCGTCGGTCCCCTTAGCGTGATGAGGTTCACCCCCCCACACCCGCTGAGGCCCCACATCACATGACGTCCGACACCCAGCCCTTCACGCGCGCCGAAGCCCGTGGCCGCCGCTCCGCCCCCGCGACGAGCCGTCCGGCGAACCCGCCTACTGTCAAACGGCTCGACCTGCAGGGGCTGCGCGCCCTCGCCGTCGGCCTGGTCGTGCTCAACCACGCCTTCGAGTGGCCGGCCGGCGGCTTCGTCGGCGTCGACATCTTCTTCGTCATCTCCGGCTTCCTGATGACCTCGCTGCTGTACCGGGAGTACGAGCGCTCGGGCACGATCCGGTTCCTGGCGTTCTACCGCCGCCGCATCCGACGCCTGATCCCAGCCTCCGCGACCGTGATCGCGGTGACGATCGCGGGGGCCTTCGCGCTGTTCGGCCCCGGCCGCTTCCTCTCGACGGTGTGGGACGGCGTCGCGGCGCTGTTCTTCGTGTCCAACTGGCGGTTCGCGGCCGAGTCGACGGACTACTTCGCCCAGGGCGCCCAGACGTCGCCGCTGCAGCACTACTGGTCGCTCAGCCTGGAGGAGCAGTACTACCTGATCTGGCCGGTCGCGGTCCTGGTGCTGGCGCTGCTCGCGGCGGGGCGGCACCGCCCGCGGATCCTGGCCGCGTCGCTGTGCCTGGTGATCACGGCGGGCCTCTTCTTGGTGGCGCTCCAGCTGACGCAGGCCGACAGCGCGACCGCGTACTTCATCACGCCGGCCCGCCTGTGGGAGCTGTCGGTGGGTTCGACGGTGGCGCTCTGCATGCCGCTGTTCGACCGCCTGCCTGCGGGGTGGCGGCCGGCGATCATGCTGTCGGCGCTGGCCGGGATGATCGCCGCTTCGGTCATCACGCCGTCGGGAGCGGGCTTCCCCGCGCCGTGGGCGCTCGTCGCGGTCGTCAGCACGGCGGTGTTCATCGCGTTCCCGTGGCAGCCGCGCCGGACCTGGCTGAACCCGCTCGCCAATCCGGTCCTCACGCACGTCGGGGACATCTCGTACTCGCTGTACTTGTGGCACTTCCCGGCGCTCATCCTCATCACGGAGGCGTTCCGCGGGCTGCCGGGGGACAAGACGGCGATCCCGGCGGTCGTGTCGATCGTGGTCGCGTTCGGGCTGTCGGAGGTGACGTACCGGTACGTGGAGGAGACGGTGCGGAAGTCGCGGTGGCTGGAGCCGCGGAAGAACAGGCGAATCAGAACTCACGCCTCCAAGTCGAAGGCCGTGGCGCTTGGAGTCGCGGCGACGGCGACGGCGGCGGTTCTGATTCTGGCGTTCACCGTGGATCAGGAGGCAAGAAACCCGGAAGACGCCGCTGAGAGGACGTCGACGCCTTCGCCAGGAAACGCGCTCGAACAGGGAGCCGACGGCAGTGAGCTCGACTCATTGGCGTCAGCGATCACGACCGCATTGAAGGAGCAGACCTGGCCGGCGCTCAACCCGAGCATGGATAGCGTGATCGCAGGCTATAAGCGAGATGTAGCGACGAATGCGTGCGCTAATCAGACTTTTCCCGGCTTGGAGGCATGTACGTGGGGCGCCGCGGACGCGCCGCACTCTCTCGCGATCGTGGGCGATTCCACGTCGGCCAGTTATGTTCCGATGCTCCGAGCGCTTGCGGACGGCTCGAACGGACAGCTCATGGTCAGCTCGCTGGGCATGTACGGGTGCCCCTTCGTCGAATTCGAGACGACCAACGGCGCCGAGTCCTTCAACAAGGCGTGTCCCGGTCGCAAAGAACAGGCGATCGAAACCATCGCTGGGATGAAGCCGGGCATCGTGCTCGTCTCCAACACGTACATCCCGCTCAGGAAGACCAGCGACGGCAAGACCTTCACCCCGCAGGAGTACGCGGACGGATTGCGCCCATTCCTCGAGCGGATCGCACCGAATGCGGGCAAGATTCTGCTCGTGGCGCCCCCACCGGTTCAGAAGGATGTCCGCGAGTGCTACTCGCCTCGAACGGGGCCGGACGCATGCGTGTCGACCGTCCCTTCACGATGGAAGTCGATGGGGTCCGCCGAGTCGGCGCTCGCGGGGGAGTTCCACGGAGCGTGGATCGACAGTCGGCCCCTCTTCTGCGTGTCGTCGCGGTGCCCCGCATTCGCCGCCGGCATGCCGATCAAGTTCGATGACATCCATCTCACCGAGGAGTACTCGCGGCACATCGCTGCGGCGTTCGTGGAGCTCCTCGCTCGGCAGCAGATCTCTCTCATGGGCGAAGCAGCGGAACCGCCGCCCGCGTCGTGAAAGGTCGGGCGCGCCTCCGCCCGTCAGTCCCTCCGCACCTCGATCACGAACGGCCTCGCCTGAGGCCGCTTCGGCAGCACATGATCCCCCGACGACTGGTGCCGGATGCGCCGCAGCACCCACGGAACGAGGTACTCCCGCGCCCACGACAGGTCTTCCGCGCGGGCCTGCCGCCAGGTGCGCGCCGGCAGCGGCTCCGGCTCCAGCGGCTGGAGGTCGTTCTCGACGTTCAGCGCGGCGAGGACCATGCGGGCGACGGTGTGGTGGCCCAGCGGCGCCAGGTGGAGGCGGTCGGGCGCCCACATCCGCACATCCTGGATCTCCGTGAGCGACCACTGGTCCGCCACGATCGCGTCGTACTTCGCCGCGACCGCCCGGACGTTCTCGTTGTAGATCGCCACCTTGCCGCGGATGCCGCGGAAGACGGGGGAGAAGCCGACATCCACCCCGGTGAACACCACGACGGTGGCGCCGTCCGCGCTCAGGCGGCCGACCGCCTCGTCCAGGAGGGCCGCGATCGCGTCGGGGTCGGTGCCGGGGCGGATGACGTCGTTGCCGCCGGCCGAGATCGTGATGAGGTCGGGGCGGAGGGCGACAGCCGGCTCCACCTGCTCGTCCAGGATCTGCTTGATCAGCTTGCCGCGGACCGCGAGGTTCGCGTAGGCGAAGTCGTCCGTCTTGCTGCTCAGCACCTCCGCCACGCGATCGGCCCAGCCGCGGTGGCCGCCGGGGCTGCGCGGCTCCGGGTCGCCGATTCCCTCGGTGAACGAGTCGCCGAGCGCGACGTAGCGGGACCACGGATGCTGAGCTTCGACCATCCCACCATTCTGCATCGCGAGGACGCCCGCCCACGATTGTCAGGCGGCTCCGGTAGATTCGATTCAAGTGGAGACGACAGCAGCACCCTTGCCCGATGAGCCCGGGACGAGCGCTGGCGTACCCGCAGAACCCGCGGAACCGGAGCACCCGGTCGGCGCCCGCGCGGGCAGCTTCGCCGCCGAGCACCTGTCGCCGTCGTTCCCGGAACGGGCCGCCTGGGGCACCGCCGGCAAGCTCCGCGCCTGGCAGGCGGAGGCGCTCGACGCCTACTTCGTCAATGAACCGCGCGACTTCCTCGCCGCCGCGACGCCCGGCGCGGGAAAGACCACGTTCGCGCTGCGCCTCGCTACCGAGCTGCTGTCGCGGCGCGTCGTGGAGCGGGTGACGGTCGTCGCCCCGACCGAGCACCTCAAGCGGCAGTGGGCCGAAGCTGCCGCGCGGGTCGGCCTGCACCTCGACCCCGACTTCCGGAACGCCGACGGGCGCTACGCGCGGCACTACAAGGGTGCGGCGGTCACCTACGCGCAGGTCGCGATGCGGCCGAGCCTGCACAAGGACATCACCGAGTCGTACCGCACGCTCGTCATCCTCGACGAGGTGCACCACGGCGGCGACGCGCTGTCCTGGGGCGACGGGATCCGGGACGCGTTCGAGCGCGCCACCCGGCGGCTGTCACTGACCGGGACGCCGTTCCGCTCCGACACCGCGCCGATCCCGTTCGTCTCCTACCTGCCCGACCGGCAGGGAATCCGGACCTCGGTCACCGACTACAACTACGGGTACGGCCGGGCGCTCAGCGACGGCGTCGTCCGCCCGGTGATCTTCATGGTCTACGCCGGGCACATGCGCTGGCGCACGAAGACCGGCGACGAGATGGAGGCGCGGCTCGGCGAGGGCAACACCAAGGACATCACTTCGCAGGCCTGGCGCACCGCGCTCGACCCGCGCGGCGAGTGGATCCCGGCCGTGCTGAGCGCGGCCGACCGCCGGCTCACCGAGGTGCGCAACTCCATCCCGGACGCCGGCGGCCTGGTGATCGCGACCGACCACTACGCGGCCCGCGCCTACGCCGACCTCCTGCAGCAGATCAGCGGGGAGCCGGTGACCGTCGTGCTCTCCGACGAGAAGGAGGCCAGCGACCGGATCGCCGACTTCTCCGCCGGCGACTCCCGGTGGATGGTCGCGGTCCGGATGGTGTCGGAGGGCGTGGACGTGCCGCGGCTGGCGGTCGGCGTGTACGCGACCAGCGCCTCCACCCCGCTGTTCTTCGCGCAGGCGATCGGGCGCTTCGTGCGCGCGCGGCGGCGCGGCGAGACGGCGTCGGTGTTCCTGCCCAACGTCCCCACCCTGATGGCGCTCGCGAACGCGCTGGAGCTGGAGCGCGACCACGCCCTCGACCGGCCCTCCGCCGAGGGCGGCGAAGGCGACCTCTGGAACCCGGAGGACGCCCTGGTCGCGGACGCCAACAAGGAGGCGCGCGCGTCGGAGGCGCTGACCGAGCAGTTCGCGTTCGAGGCACTCGGGTCGGAGGCGAACTTCGACCGCGTGGTCTACGACGGGCGCGAGTTCGGCGGCTTCGCGGTACCCGGCACGGACGAGGAGCTCGACTTCATCGGGCTGCCGGGCATCCTGGAGCCCGATCAGGTGCACGACCTGCTGATGCAGCGCCAGCAGCGGCAGGCGCGGCGGCACTCGGCCCGGCCCGCCGCCGCCGAAGGGCACCCGCCCGCGCCGCTGCACCGCACCCTCAAGGAGCAGCGGCAGCTGCTCAACAGCCTGGTCGGCCTCTACTCCAAGAACTCGGGGGAGCCGCACGGGCTCATCCACGCCGAGCTGCGCCGGGTGTGCGGGGGCCCTGCCGTGGCGCAGGCGAGCGTCTCGCAGCTGCAGGCGCGAATCGAGTGGCTGCGGAAGCGGATCGGGCGCTAGTGCTTCCCGCGCCCGACCCGCTCGACGCCTCCGAAGATCAGATGACCCCGAGCGCCAGCATCGCGTCCGCGACCCGGACGAACCCCGCGACGTTCGCGCCCAGCACGTAGTCGCCCGGCGCACCGTACTGCTCGGCGGTCTCCGCGCAGCTGTCGTGGATGCTCGTCATGATCTCGTCGAGGCGCTTCTCGGCGTACTCGAACGTCCAGGCGTCCCGCGACGCGTTCTGCTGCATCTCCAGCGCGGAGGTCGCCACTCCGCCCGCGTTCGCCGCCTTGCCGGGAGCGAACAGGACCTCCGCCGCGCGGAGCACGTGGACGGCGTCGGGCGTGCACGGCATGTTCGCGCCCTCGACCACGGCGGCCACTCCGTTGCCGGCGAGCGTCGAGGCGGCGGAGGCGTCCAGCTCGTTCTGCGTGGCGCACGGGATCGCGACGTCGATCGGGGTCTCGGCCGCCAGCGCCCAGATGTCGCCGTTCGCCCGGTACTCCGCCGACGGGCGGCGGGCCGCGTACTCGGACAGGCGCGCCCGCTCCACCTCCTTGAGCTCCCGGAGCAGCTCGACGTCGATGCCATCGCGGTCGTACACGACCCCGGAGGAGTCCGAGCACGCGACGACGGTGCCACCGAGCTGGTGCACCTTCTGGATGGCGTACACCGCGACATTGCCGGAGCCGGAGACGAGCACCCGGGCGCCGTCGAACGAGCGTCCGCGGGTCGCCAGCATCCGCTCCGCGAAAACGACGGCGCCGAAACCGGTCGCCTCCGTGCGGAGCAGCGAGCCGCCCCAGCCGACGCCCTTGCCGGTCAGCACCCCGGACTCGTAGCGGTTGGTGATGCGCTTGTACTGGCCGAACAGGTAGCCGATCTCTCGGCCGCCGACGCCGATGTCGCCCGCCGGCACGTCGGTGTACTCGCCGACGTGCCGGTACAGCTCCGTCATGAAGGACTGGCAGAACCGCATCACCTCGGCGTCGGAGCGGCCCTTCGGGTCGAAGTCGCTGCCGCCCTTGCCGCCGCCGATCGGGAGGCCGGTGAGCGCGTTCTTGAAGATCTGCTCGAAGCCGAGGAACTTCACCGTGCCGAGCGTGACGCTCGGGTGGAAGCGCAGGCCACCCTTGTACGGGCCGAGGGCCGAGTTGAACTCCACCCGGAAGCCCCGGTTGACCCGGATGTTCCCCTCGTCGTCCGTCCACGGCACGCGGAAGATGAGCTGGCGCTCCGGCTCGGTCATCCGCTCCAGCACCGCCGCCCTGGCGTAGTGGGGGTTGGCCTCGATGACCGGGCCCAGCGAGCCGAGCACTTCGCGTGCCGCCTGATGGAATTCCGGCTCGCCGGCGTTGCGGCGGAGGACGTCGTCCAGGAGCGAGGAGAGCACGGGAGTCACACGGAGGCCTTTCTCGAAACGTAAGATTTCTGAGTCTACTCTCATGGAACTCGTGACCTTCGCCACCGGTGCGCTCCCGGCCGGTGGTTCGATGGGGGAATGACCACGGAGCGCGACGCCGAGCACGGCACCATCGACCGCAGGGAACGGTTCCTGCGCGGCCTGTTCCGGGTGACGCTCGTCCTGAAGGGCGCGGACGGCGTCCTGGAACTGATCGGCGGTGTCCTGCTGCTCTTGCTGACCCCGGAACGGATGAACGCGGTCGTGACCTTCCTCACGCAGCACGAGCTCGGCGAGGATCCGAACGACCCGGTGTCCCAGTGGATCGTCCACTTCGGCCACACCCTCACCGGATCGGAGACGCTGTTCGGCGCGGTCTACCTGCTGCTGCACGGTGTCGTGAAGGTCGTGCTCGTCTGGGCGGTGCTGAAGCAGCAGCTCTGGGCGTACCCGTGGATGATCGGCTTCCTCGCCGTGTTCATCGGCTGGCAGGGGTGGGAACTCGCCAGGCACTTCTCCTGGGGGCTGTTCGCGTTGACCGTGTTCGATGTGCTGATCGTGGTGCTGACCGTGCACGAATACCGCGTGCAGCGCCGGTGGCTGAAGGCGAGGCGCGCGGAGGCTTCCGAGAGCGCGGAGCCCGCCACGAGTTAGGTTCGGCTGCGCTTGCTGGAAAAGGGACCGCGAGGTTCCTAGGCTGGCGCTATGACCGCGGAGACTGTGAACGGAAAGCACCCCGACGAGCCGCACCGCGAGGGGCTCTCGCAACGACTCAACTGGCTGCGCGCCGGCGTGCTCGGCGCCAACGACGGCATCGTGTCCGTCGCGGCCGTCGTCGTCGGTGTCGCGGGGGCCACGCCCTCCGTTCCGGCCATCCTGACCGCCGGACTCGCCGCCCTCGTCGGAGGCGCCGTCTCGATGGCCCTCGGCGAGTACGTCTCGGTGAGCAGTCAGCGTGACAGCGAGCACGCCCTCATCGCCAAGGAGCGCAAGGAGCTGGCCGAGATGCCGGACGAGGAGCTCGCCGAGCTCGCCGGGCTCTACGAGTCGCAGGGCTTGAAGCCGGAGACGGCCCGCCAGGTGGCGCTCGAGCTGACCGAGCACGACGCCCTTCGGGCGCACCTCTCCGCCGAGCTGGGGATCGACATGGACGACGTGGTGAGCCCGTGGCACGCCGCGATCGCCTCGGCGGTCTCGTTCACCATCGGCGGCATCCTGCCGCTGCTGACCATCCTGACGCCCGCCGCGATCCGCATCCCGCTGACCTTCGTGGTCGTGCTGATCGCGCTGGCGGCCACCGGCTACGTCGCGGCGTGGATCGGCGGCGCGTCGCGCGGCAAGGCGATGATCCGTGTGGTCATCGGCGGCGCGCTGGCGCTGGCGGCGACGTTCGCGATCGGCGCGCTGTTCGGCACCCGGATCGGCTGACCCGCCGCCGCGGGAGGGGTATCCCATGAAGGAGAAGCAGGAGATCGTCAGGGACTGGCTGCCCCGCTACACCGGGACGCCGCTGGAGGAGTTCGGCGACCACATCCTGCTGACCAACTTCGGCGACTACGTCTACCGGTTCGCGGAGTGGTACGGCGGGGAGGTCCGCGGCACCGACCGCTCGATGCCGAACGCGACCGCCGACGGCATCACGATGATCAACTTCGGCATGGGCAGCCCGAACGCGGCGACGATCATGGACCTGCTGAGCGCGGTGAGCCCGAAGGCGGCGCTCTTCCTCGGCAAGTGCGGCGGCGTCAAGAAGAAGAACCAGCTCGGCGACCTGGTGTTGCCGATCGCTGCGATCCGCGGCGAGGGCACGTCGAACGACTACCTGCCGCCGGAGGTGCCTGCGCTGCCGGCGTTCCAGCTCCAGCGCGGTGTCTCCACGACGATCCGCGACTTCGGCCACGACTATTGGACGGGCACGGTCTACACGACGAACCGGCGGGTGTGGGAGCACGACGACACGTTCAAGACCTACCTGCGGCAGACGCGGTGCATGGCGGTGGACATGGAGACCGCGACGGTGTTCGCGGCCGGGTTCGCCAACCACATCCCGAGCGGGGCGCTGCTGCTGGTGTCGGACCAGCCGATGGTCCCGGAGGGCGTCAAGACGGCGGAGAGCGACCGCAGCGTGACGGCGCAGTTCGTGGAGCGGCATATCCGGATCGGGGTGGAGTCGCTGCGGCTGGTGCGGCGGAACGGACGCAGCGTGCGGCACCTGCGGTTCGAGGACGGCTGACGCTGCGGCGTCAGTGACCGGTGAGGGGAGCCATGGCGCGCGCGATGACGGATCGCCGTCCGGTGGCGCGCTCTTCCAGGTCCGCACCCTCCATCGCCACGAGCCCCGCGTTCGCCCCGAGGAACCGCAGCGGCTCCGGCTCCCAGCGCGGCGAGCGGTGACCGACCCACGGGAGGGCGGTGAGCCCGGTGCGCCGGTCCGTGACCAGGTCGGCGAGCGTGCGCCCGGCCAGGTTGGTCGTGCTGAGGCCGTCGCCGACGTAGCCGCCGGCCCAGGCCTCGCGCGCGTCCCGGTCGATGCCGACGGCGGCGTGCCAGTCGCGCGGCACCCCCAGAGGGCCGCCCCAGTGGTGCGTGATCCGCGCGCCTGCGGCCGCAGGGAAGAGCTCGCCGAGCGTCCGGACCAGGTGGTCGCGCACGCGCGGTGAGCGGTCGTACGAGGTATGGATCGCGCTGCCCAGGTGGTAGCGCGCGCCGCGGCCGCCGAAGGCGATCCGGTTGTCCGCCGTGCGCTGGCCGTAGACGATGAGGTGCCGGAAGTCGGCGAAGGTCTGGCCGTGCTCGATGCCGATGCGCTCCCAGACCGCGTCGGACAGCGGCTCGGTCGCGATCATCAGCGAGTACAGCGGGAGGACGCGGCGGCCGACCTGGGGGAGCTGCGAGCCGTAGCCCTCGGTCGCGTTCACCACGGTTCCGGCGCTGACGGTGCGCTCGGCGCCGTCGACGCGGACGCGCACGACGCCGTCGGTCCAGCCGACGACCTCCGTCCCCTCCGCGATGGTGGCCCCGCGGCGTTCGACGGCGCGGGCGAGGCCGCGCACGAGCTTGGCGGGGTGGACGCGCGCGCACGCGGGGGTGATGGTCGCGGCGACGGCGTCCGGCACCCCGTATCGCGCCTGGACCGTCTCGGTGCCGGCGAGCGAGACCCGGTCGACGCCGAACTCCTCCGACTCGGCGAACTCGGCTCGCGCGGCGGCGAGCTGCACGCGGTCGCGGGCGAACGTCACCGTGCCGCCGCGGACGTAGTCGCAGTCGATGTCTTCGGCGGAGGCGACACGGCCGACCTCCTCCACCGTGTCGACCATCGCCTGCCGCTGCGCGATCGCGGCCTCCCGGCCGTACCGGGCGGCGAGCGCGGAGGCGGACCACGGGAACAGTGCTGAGCACCAGCCGCCGTTGCGGCCGGACGCGCCGAACCCGGCCACCTCGCGCTCCAGCAGCAGGATCTTCAACCCGGGGTCCAGCTCCTGGAGGTAGTAGGCGGTCCAGAGCCCGGTCAGGCCCGCGCCGACGATCGCCACGTCCACCGTGGCGTCCTCGGCCAGCGCGGGGCGGGGCCGGAAGCCGTCCTCGGCCTCGGCGATCGAATCGAACCAGAAGCCGACACTGCGGTAGTCCACGTCACTCCATTCACGTCGTCGTGCGGAAACGGAACGAGCCCGCGCCCCCGGGCGGGATGCGCGGACTCGTCCGGTGGTGCGTCTCCTACAGGTGGTTGCTCGCCTCGGTGAGCACCGACTCCAGGATCTGCCGGATCTCGACGAACTCGTCCGGGCCGATGGTGAGCGGCGGCGCGAGCTGGACGACGGGGTCGCCACGGTCGTCGGCGCGGCAGTACAGGCCGGCGTCGAACAGGGCCTTGGAGAGGAAGCCGCGCAGCAGGCGCTCCGACTCGTCGTCGTCGAAGGTCTCCTTGGTCGCCTTGTCCTTCACCAGCTCGATGCCGAAGAAGTAGCCGTCGCCGCGGACGTCGCCGACGATCGGGAGGTCGAGCAGCTTCTCCAGCTCGGCGCGGAACAGCGGCGAGTTCTCGCGGACCCGCTCGTTGAGGCGCTCCTCCTCGAAGATGTCGAGGTTCTCCAGCGCCACGGCGGAGGACACCGGGTGCCCGCCGAACGTGTAGCCGTGGTAGAACGACGTGTTGCCGTGCTTGAAGGGCTCGTAGATCCGGTCGCTGATGATCGTCGCGCCGATGGGGGAGTAGCCGGAGGTCATGCCCTTGGCGCAGGTGATCATGTCGGGCACGTAGCCGTACTGGTCGCAGGCGAACATGTGGCCGATGCGGCCGAAGGCGCAGATGACCTCGTCGCTGACCATGAGCACGTCGTACTTTTCGCAGATCTCGCGCACCCGCTGGAAGTAGCCGGGGGGCGGCGGGAAGCAGCCGCCGGAGTTCTGCACCGGCTCCAGGAAGATCGCGGCGACGGTCTCCGGACCCTCGAACTGGATCATCTCTTCGATGCGGTTCGCGGCCCAGACGCCGAAAGCTTCGATGTCGTCGGTCGGCGCGCCCATTTCGCCCGCGCGGTAGAAGTTCGTGTTCGGGACGCGGAACCCGCCCGGGGTCAGCGGCTCGAACATCTCCTTCATGGCCGGGATGCCGGTGATGGCCAGGGCGCCCTGCGGGGTGCCGTGGTAGGCGACCGCGCGGGAGAGGACCTTGTGCTTGGTCGGGCGGCCCTGCAGCTTCCAGTAGTACTTGGCCAGCTTGAAGGCGGTCTCGACGGCCTCGCCGCCGCCGGTGGAGAAGAAGACGCGGTTGAGGTCGCCGGGCGCGTAGTGCGCGAGGCGATCCGCGAGCTCGATCGCGTTCGGGTGGGCGTAGGACCAGATCGGGAAGAAGGCCAGCTGCTCGGCCTGCTTCGCGGCCACCTCGGCGAGGCGCTTGCGGCCGTGGCCGGCGTTCACGACGAACAGCCCGGAGAGGCCGTCGATGTAGCGCTTGCCGTGGTCGTCCCAGATGTGGTGACCCTCGCCGCGGGTGATGATGGGGACGCCGTGGCCCTCCTCCATCACCGACTGGCGTGCAAAGTGCATCCAGAGGTGGTCGCGTGCCTTCGCCTGCAGGTCTGCCTCATCGGGTGTGATGGGCTCGCCGAACGTTTCAACGGTTGTCGTCATGGTTATCGCGTTCCCCAGTTGTAGAACTGTTTGTGGAGTTTGAGGTACACGAACGTCTCGGTGGAGAGCACTCCCTCGAGGGTCCGGATCTCGGAGTTGAGCATGGTGATGAGGTCGAGGTCGTTCTCGCACACGACCTCCGCGAGGATGTCGTACGTGCCCGCCGTGAGGACCACGTAGTCCACGGCCGGCATGGCGGCGAGCTTGTCCGCGATCACCAGCGTGTCGCCGGTGACGCGCACCCCGATCATCGCCTGGCGGTAGAACCCGAGCTGCATGGGATCGGTGACCGCCACGATCTGCATCACACCCGACTCGGTCAGCTTCTGCACGCGCTGGCGCACGGCCGCTTCGCTGAGACCGACGGCCTTGCCGATCTCCGCGTAGGACTTCCGGCCGTCCACCTGCAACTGCTCGATGATCGCCTTGGAGACGTCGTCGATGATCGCAGCCTTCGCGCCGTTCGTTGCCCGAGGGGTACTCATGGAGCGATTCTGTCAGTGGCGAGGCGGTCTAGCAAGCGAATCCGCACATTCCTGCCCGATTCACTGACGAAATCCGTAGACTCCCCGCCATGAGTTCACCGCTGAGCACAACAACCACACCCGAACTGCACAACTTCGTCGCCGGAGCGCGCACCGCCGCGCGCGGGAGCGACAGCATCTCCCTGATAGACCCGGCGACCGAGGACGTCTACGCCACCGCCCCCGTCTCGACAGCGGAGGACGTCGCCGACGCCTACCGGGCCGCGGAGGCTGCCTTCGAGGTCTGGGGCAACACCACGCCAGGCGAGCGCCAGCTCGCGCTGTTCCGCATCGCCGACGCGATGGAGGCGCGCGCGGAGGAGTTCGCCGACGCCGAGTCGCAGGACACCGGCAAGCCGCGCGGCACGCTGGTGGAGGACGAGATCCTGCTGTCCGTCGACCAGATCCGCTTCTTCGCCGGGGCCGCCCGCAACCTGGAGGGCCGCTCGGCCGCCGAGTACATGCCCGACCACACCTCGTTCATCCGCCGCGAGCCGATCGGCGTCGTCGGCCAGGTGACGCCCTGGAACTACCCGCTCAACATGGCGGTCTGGAAGTTCGCGCCGGCCCTCGCCGCGGGCAACACGACCGTGCTGAAGCCGTCCGACACGACGCCGCTGTCGACGCTGCTGCTGGCCGAGGTGGCCAGCGAGTTCCTGCCGGCCGGCGTGCTCAACGTCGTGCTCGGCGACCGCAGCACCGGCGCGGCGATGATCGATCACCCGACCCCGCAGCTGGTCTCCATCACCGGCTCGGTGCGCGCGGGCATGGAGGTCGCCCGGGCGGCCTCGTACGACCTCAAGCGCGTGCACCTGGAGCTCGGCGGCAAGGCGCCGGTGATCGTGTTCGACGACGCGGACATCGAGAAGGCCGTCGAGGGGATCGTCGCGGCCGGCTACTTCAACGCCGGCCAGGACTGCACCGCCGCCACCCGACTGCTCGTCCAGGAAGGGGTGCACGACGAGTTCGTCGCGGCGCTCGCCCAGTACGCCCGCGAGAACGCCCGCACCGGCGCGCCGCGCGAGGACGGCGTCCTCTACGGCCCGCTCAACAACGCGAACCAGCTCGCGCAGGTGAGCGGCTTCGTGGACCGGCTGCCCGACCACGCGAACATCGAGCTCGGCGGACGCCGGCAGGGCGACCGCGGCTACTTCTGGGAGGCGACGATCGTGTCGGGGCTGCGGCAGGACGACGACGCGGTGCAGAACGAGATCTTCGGGCCGGTCCAGACCGTGCAGAAGTTCACCGACGAGGCGGAGGCGCTGCGCTGGGCGAACGGCGTGCGCTACGGGCTCGCGTCGTCGGTGTGGACGAAGGACCACGGCCGGGCCATGCGCTTCGCCAAGGGCCTCGACTTCGGCTGCGTGTGGATCAACACCCACATCCCGATCGTGGCCGAGATGCCGCACGGCGGGTTCAAGCACTCCGGCTACGGCAAGGACCTGTCGATGTACGGGTTCGAGGACTACACACGGATCAAGCACGTCATGTCGTACATCGGGGAGTAGCGCGACACTCCGTCGGGGGTAAAACATCCTGTCCTATAGGTATTCGGGCTCCGTCTCCGTTACGCTGCCCTGGCACACACCGACGTGTGCGATTGATCCGGAAGGCATTCGATGTCTGCAGAACCCTCGTCCTCGGCCCACCTGGAGGACGGCGAGCACCTCGCCGTCCTCGGGTACGAGGACTCCTTCAACCGGTCCATGACCCTGTGGGCCAACTTCGCTCTCGGCTTCACCTACCTCTCGCCGCTCGTGGGCGTCTACTCGCTGTTCGCCGTCGCGATGGCGACAGGGGGACCGCCCTCCATCTGGTGGATCCTCATCGTCGGGGCCGGGCAGTTCCTCGTCTCCCTCGTGTTCGGGGAGGTGGTCTCGCAGTACCCGATCCACGGCGGCATCTACCCGTGGGCGCGGCGGCTGTGGGGCCGGCGCTACGCGTGGATGGCGGCCTGGGTCTACATCTGGGCGATGATCGTGACCATCACCGCGGTGGCGTCGTACGGCAGCGGCTTCCTGGGCAGCCTGTTCGGCCTCCCCGCCACCAAGGAGGTCACCTTCGGGCTGACGGTGCTGCTGCTGGTCGTGGCGCTCGGGCTGAACTTCACCGGGACGAAGACCCTGGCGACCGTCGCCCGGATCGGCCTGTCGGCGGAGCTCATCGGCGTGATCGCGGTGGGGCTCTACCTGCTGATCTTCCAGCGCAAGCACCCGTTCTCGGTGTTCTTCGACACGATGGGCGTGCAGGGCCACGGCTCGTACCTGATGGCGTTCCTCGGGGCGGCGCTGGCGGGACTGTTCCTCTTCTACGGCTTCGAGGCGTGCGGCGACGTGGCCGAGGAGGTCGCGAACCCGGCCCGGCGCATCCCGCTCGCCATGATGATGACGATCCTGGTCGGCGGCGTGTCCGCGCTGTTCGCCTTCGGCGGCTACATCCTGGCAGCGCCCGACCTGGCGAAGATCGTGGCGGGCAAGGACGTCGACCCGATCCCCGAGATCCTGCAGTCCGCCCTCGGCGACGTCGGCGCGAAGATCTTCCTGGTCGTCGCCGTGACGGCGTTCCTGTCCTGCGTGCTCAGCCTGCAGGCGGCGGCGAGCCGGCTGCTGTTCTCGTTCGCGCGCGACGGGATGATCCCGGCGCACCGGTGGCTGTCCCGGGTGTCGCCGCGTACCAAGGTGCCGGTGAACGCGCTGATCGTGGCGTGCAGCATCCCGGTGCTGATCAGCCTGATCGTCTACCTCGGCCCGGACGGGTTGATCACGCAGGTGACCGCGTTCGCCGTGCTCGGCATCTACGTCGCGTTCCAGTCGGTGGTGCTCGCGTCGCTGCGGCAGCGGGTGAAGGGCTGGCGGCCGGCCGGACCGTTCTCGCTCGGCCGCGCCGGGCTCGTCGTCAACATCCTTGCGCTCGCGTACGGGATCTTCGCGATGGTGCTGCTGGCCTGGCCGACGAGCACGGGCAACTGGTTCAACGACTGGATCGTGCTGATCGGCTTCGGGATCGTCGCGGGCGCGGGACTGCTATACCTGTTCCTCGCGCGCCCGGACCGGGCGTCGGACGCGCCGGCCGGTGACGCGATCCGGGTGGCTGAGCTGCTCCGCGCCCGCCGCGCCGCCTCGGCGGCCCCGGCTCCCTCCGCCGAGCCGGCCCCGGCCGACTGACCCCCCATCCGAAACGGCCTGGCAGGACATGCCGCGCGGCGGTTCGCCGAGGCGGCGTGTCCTGCCAGGTAGATGGTGTTCCGGGTCAGGACTCGCGGCGGGGGATGCCGAGGGGATTGCCGTCGCGCAGCTCTGGAGGCAGGACGTCCTGCGGGGCGTCCTGGTAGGCGATCGGCGTCAGCCAGCGTCGGATCGCCGTGGCGCCGACCGAGGTGTGGATGCTCGCCGTCGTCGCGGGCCAGGAGCCGCCGTGGTGCTGGGCCCAGCCGATGGCGACGCCGGTCGGCCAGCCGTCGAACAGTAGGCGGCCGGCGATCGGGGCGAGCGCGCCGGCGAGGGCGGTGACGTCCTCGCCGGCACCGCGGTGGATCGTGGCGGTGAGGGACGGACGCAGTGCCGCGAGCAGCGCGGACAGCTCGTCGTCGCGGTAGGAGACCAGGACCGTGACCGGGCCGAAGTGCTCGTCGAGGAAGGCGCCCGGCGCCGCAAGGAAGGCGGCGGCGTCCACGAGCGCGACGGCGGGCGTCGAAGTCCCCGGTGCGTCCGGGCCGAGGAGCACGGTCACCGCGTCGTCCGCACCGAACAGCTCGAGCGCCGACGCGTAGGCGGCGCTCATCCCGTCTGTCAGCTGGCGGGACGCCGTCGCTGAGCCGAGAGCGTCGCGGACGGCGTCGTTCACACCCTCCCCGGACGGCACGAAGACCAGGCCCGGCTTGGTGCAGTACTGCCCGGCGTCGCGCGTGAAGGAGCCGACGAGCCCCGCGCCGATGTCGGTCGCCCGCTCACGCGCGGCCGCGCGGGTGACGACCACGGGGTTGATGCTGCCCAGCTCCCCGTAGAAGGGGATCGGGTCGGGCCGGGAGGCCGCGAGGTCGAACAGCGCGCGCCCGCCGCGCTCCGAGCCGGTGAACCCGGCCGCCCGCACGGCGGGATGCTGCACGAGCGCGACCCCGGCCTCCAGTGCCTCCACGAGCGCGAACCATCCTGACGGCAGCACCGAGAGGGCCAGGTCCGCCGTGCGCCGGGACAGGCGTGGGTGGCCGGGGTGCGCCTTCACGATCACCGGGCAGCCCGCGGCGAGCGCCGACGCCGTGTCGTTGCCGAGCACCGAGAACGCGAACGGGAAGTTCGACGACGTGTAGACCGCCACTGGCCCGAGCGGCCGCAGCATCCGGCGCAGGTCGGGACGCGGCGGGATGAGCGTCGCGTCGGGGGAGTCGAGCGTCGCCTCCAGGTAGCCGCCCTCGCGCGCCACGCCCGCGAAGAAGCGGAGCTGGGCTACCGTGCGGGTGACCTCGCCGTCGAGGCGCGTCTGCGCGAGGTGGGTTTCCTCGGCGGCCAGGGCGACGAGACCGGCGCGGTCGGCTTCGAGTGCGTTGGCGAGGGCGTCGAGCCAGGCCGCGCGCTCCTCGCGGGTGGTGGGCAGGAGGGCAGCGGCGGCCGCGGCCTCCGCTGCGGCGGTGACGTCGGCCATCAGAACGCCGCCAGCCCGGTCAGCGCGCGCCCGAGCACGAGCGTGTGGATCTCGTCCGTGCCCTCGTAGGTGCGCACCGACTCCAGGTTCGCCATGTGCCGCATGACCGGGAACTCGTTCGTGATGCCGTCTCCGCCGAGGATCGTGCGGGCCTCGCGCGCGATGGCGAGCGCCTCACGCACGCTGTTCAGCTTGCCGACGCTGATCTGCGTCGGCGTCAGCCGCCCCGCCTCCTTCAGTCGGCCGAGGTGCAGGGCGAGCAGCATCCCCTTCTCGTACTCCACCAGCATGTCGGCGAGCTTCTGCTGGATGAGCTGGGTCGCGCCGATCGGGCGCCCGAACACCTCGCGCGTCGTCGCGCGCTCGATGGAGACCTCCAGACAGGAGCGCGCGGCGCCCATCGCGCCCCAGACGATCCCGTAGCGGGCCTCGTTGAGGCAGGAGAACGGTCCGGACAGGCCGCGCGCGCCCGGCAGCATCGCCGAAGCGGGGACGCGGACCGCGTCGAGGACGATGTCGCACTGCACCGAGGCGCGCATGGAGAGCTTGCCGTCGATGGCCGTCGCGGTGAAGCCGGGCGTGGCGGTCGGCACGACGAAGCCGCGCACGCCGTCCTCCGTCGCCGCCCACACCACCGCGACGTCGGCGAGCGCCGCCAGGCCGATCCAGCGCTTGGCGCCGTCGAGCACCCAGTCGTCGCCGTCGCGGCGGGCCGTGGTCGTCATCGCGGCGGGGTCGCTGCCGCCCTGCGGCTCGGTGAGGGCGAAGCAGCCGATGCGCTCGCCGCGCGCCATCGGCGGCAGCCACTCCGCCTTCTGCTCGTCCGAGCCGAACTTCGAGATGGCGCTCATGGCGAGCGAGCCCTGCACCGACACGAAGGTGCGCCAGCCGCTGTCGGCGGCCTCCAGCTCGTGGCAGACCAGCCCGTAGGCGACCGCGCCGGCTCCTGCGCAGCCGGGGTCCTTCAGATGCATGCCGAGGAAGCCGAGCGCGCCGAGTTCGGCGACGAACTCGCGGCGGAAGTGCTTGTCCTCGAAGTCCTGCTCGATCACCGGCGCGATCCGGTCGACCGCGAAGCGCCGGGCGGCGTCGCGCCAGCGCAGCTCGTCGTCGGTGAGCAGGTGGTCGATGCTGAACGCCTCGTCGAGTGCGGACGCGGCGGAGGAGACGGAAGCGGAGACCGGCGTGGTCATCGGGTTGTCCTTTCGCTGGACGGCCGGACGGCGTCCAGCCACTGGGGTTCGTGCGCGCCGAGCAGCGGCGCCGGGGTGCGGTGCACGGCCGGGGACGTGCTCAGGCGGATGGGCGTGGCGGGCTGGCGGGAGACGCGCCCGGTCGACGGGTCGGCTGTGCTGGTCACCGGGTCGAGTCCGAGGGACTCGGCGAACGCGAACGCCTCTCCGACGCTGTTGACGAGGCCGGCCGGGACGCGCGCGGCGCCGAACGCGGCCACCCAGTCGGCGGCGGGGCGGGCGGCGAGAGCGGGCTCCAGCACGGCTCGGAGGGCGGCGCGGTGGTGTACGCGCTCCTCGTTGGTGGCGAAACGGCTGTCGGCCGCGAGCTCCGGGAGACCGAGCACGGCGGCGAACGCGGCGAACTGCCGGTCGTTTCCCACCGCGACCACGAGCTCCCGGTCGGCCGCCCGGAACAGCTCGTACGGCGCGATGCTCGGGTGCGCGTTGCCGAGCCGGCCCGGAGAGCGGCCGGTGGCGAGCGTGCTCGACGCCTGGTTGGTGAGGGCGGCGAGCAGCGAGCCGAGCAGGTCGACGTCCACGCGTGAGCCGAGGCCGGTGCGGTCGCGCTCGCGCAGGGCGAGCAGGATCCCGGCCAGCGCGTTCTGACCGGTGAGCACGTCCACGAGCGCGACGCCGACCTTGCTGGGCTCGCCGTCGGGCGCTCCCGTGATGCTCATCAGGCCGCCGACCGCCTGGACCAACAGGTCGTAGCCCGGCAGCCCCGCGCCCTCCGCCCGGCCGAAGCCGGTGATCGAGCAGTAGATCAGGCCCGGGTTGGCGGGGCGGAGGCTGTCCTCGTCCAGTCCGAACCGCTCCATCACCCCTGGACGGAAGTTCTCCACCAGCACGTCGGCCGTCTCGGCCAATCCGCGCGCGGAGGCGAGGCCCTCCGGGGTGCCGAGGTCGCAGACCACCGAGCGCTTGTTGCGGTTGACCGCGCCGAAGTAGGTGGACTCGCCCGCGTCGTCGACCGGCGGCCGCCACGACCGGGTGTCGTCGCCGGCCGGGCTCTCGATCTTGATCACGTCGGCGCCGAAGTCGGCCAGCGTCATCGTGGCGTAGGGGCCGGCGAGGACTCGGGAGAAGTCGGCGACGCGCAGGCCGGAGAGGATGCCGTCGGCCATGGTCGCTCCTTCGCTCCGACGGCCGCGAACGCGGGCCGTCGTAATTCATCCTATAGCGAATGATTCGATCGGGTTATCGTGGGAGGCGTGACCACCTCCACTCGCGATGCTGCCGGAACGACCCGGCCGGCGCCAGGGGCGCGGGACGCGGTCTTCGCGCAGCTCTCCGACGCCGGCCGCGCCGAACAGGTCGCCCGGCGCCTCGCCGACGCGATCATCCTGGGCGTGCTGACACCGGGGGAGCGGCTGCCCAGCGAGGCCGAGCTCGCCCGCCGGTTCGGCGTCGCGCTTGTGACGGCGCGCGAGGGCCTCGGCATGCTGCGCGAGGCGGGACTGGTCGAGACCCGGCGCGGGCGGGACGGCGGCTCCTTCGTCATGCACCCGGGCGACGGCGACGAGGCGCTGCTCGCTACCCGGCTGCGCGGCCTTTCGCAGGTGGAGCTGAGCGACCTGGCGGTCTACGTGACGGCGATCGCGGCCGGGTGCGCAGATCGCGCCGCGGAGCGCTCGACCGCGACGGATGACGCCCGGCTGGCGGCATGGCTGGACGCAGCCGACTTTACGGGGCCGGCCGCCGCGCGCCGAAACGCCGGTGGCTTCCTGCTGGAGCTCGCCGTGCTCAGCCAGTCGACCCGGCTGGTGCGCGAGCAGATCCGGTTGCAGGCGGAGTTCGGGCCGCTGCTCTGGCTCGGGATGCGCGACGCCGACCTGCGCGCGGGGACGGCGTACTCCGCCCGTGCGATCGCGGACGCGGTCGCCGCGGCGGACGGCGCCGCAGCCCGCGCCGAGGTCAGCGCGCTGCTGGCGCGCGTCGCACGCTGGCTGCTGTCCGCGAAGGCGCGGATCGAGACGGGAGGGACGATCGATGGCTGACGTCATCGCGACGGAGACCAGCGCCGGCCTGGCGGCTGCGGCCGAGCGGGTGAGCGCGCTGTTCGCCCGCATCCAGGACTCCCTGGCCGGCTGGCGCGACACCATCCTGGGCGAGGAGGGCGCAGACGCGGGCACCTCCGCGGCCGCCATCGACGCGACCGTCGGCTCGCTGGTCATCCCGCTGCTGCGCGAGGACGACCCGCTGCTGGTCGGCGCCGGCTTCATCGCCGCGCCCGAGTTCACCGGCGGCGACGACCTGCACTTCTCCTGGTGGCTCGGCCCGCTGGAGGAGAACCCGGTGTTCGGATCGACCTCCGAGCCGAGCCGGCTCGACCTCGCGTCCCGCTCTTACTCCGACTATCTGCGCGACTTCCGCTCGCTGGAGTGGTACAGCATCCCGCAGTCCACCCACCGCACCCACATCACCGGCCCGTACGTCGACCACCTGTGCGCGTGCGACTACATCGTGACCGTCACCTCGCCCGTCGAGCGGGACGGCCGGATGATCGGGGTGGTCGGCGTCGACATCTACGTCAAGCGGTTGGAGCGCGAGCTGCTGCCGGCCCTGCTCGCCGCCGGGCGCCCGGTGGTGCTGGTCAACGAGGCCGGCCGCGCGATGGTCTCGACCGACCCGGCGGTGCTGGTCGGCGACGTGGTGGCGGCGGGCGAGGACGCGGTGCGCTGCGCCGGGACCCCGTTCCGCCTGGTCTAACATCGGAACGACCAGTACGTCCTGCATCGGGGAGCGCCCCCGGCCCATCGTCGACCAGGAGGAACCCCGGTGACTCCCGGCTTCACCCGCTACGCCCCGACCGCCGGCCCGTCGCGCTGGCTTCTCATCGCCGGCCGCCGCTTCGTGGCCTGCGTCGAGAGCACGGTCGCCGACAGCATCGTGGACGCGGTGTGGTGGCTGGCCGACTCCGACCTCGCCACGATCGAGTCCGTCGTCGGCGCGTTCCCGCTCGCGGGCCCGGACAGCGTCCGCTCGTTCGCCGTCGCGGAAATGGGCGAGCCGAACGCCGCGGGCGAGATCGTGGTCACAGCCGTGGTGCGCGGGTCCGCCGCCCTCGACATCTACTCCGTCGGCGGCGCCCGGCGCTTCGGTTCCGGTGGCGTGCAGCCGTGGGTGCTGGCGGAGTTCCGGAACGTCACCGGGCTCGCGGCCGGCGGGGACGACCTCCCCACCGGGCCGGTCGCGCGGCTGTCGCGCGGCTCGCTGCCGATCGGCCTCGGCGTGGTCGACGGTGAGCTGCTGACCTGGTCGAGCGTGCCGATCGAGCGCGTCGAGCGCACCGCCGACCGGACGCCTGTGCCGGCCGAGGACGCAGGCGCAGGCGAGTCGCAGCCTGGGGCGTCCGACGTGGACGAGACGATCATCCGCGCCCGCAACCGCAGCTCCAGCCTGTTCTCGCACGCCGACGTGCCGGACGTCCCGGCGACGGCCGGGCTCGCCGAGTCGCCGGAGGCCGCTCCGGTCGTCCAGCCGGTGCGCGCGGCGCACGAGCTGGCCGGCGCGGTCGACATCGAGGAGCCCGGCGTCGCGACCGAGCGCCCGGACCTGCGCGACACGCCCGGAATCGGCCGGGCGCCGGTGGCGGGCACGAGCGAGCCGCCGAGCGCCGAGACGGAGGTCGCGCCGCCGCAGCAGCGCTTCGAGGTCCGGGTCGTCCCGGGGGACATCATGGCGCTCGACGTGCCCATCGTGATCGGCCGCCGGCCCGCACTCCCACGGGTGGAGTCCGGCGTCGCGCCGCGCCTGATCGCCGTCCAGTCGCCGCAGCAGGAGGTGTCCTCCACACATGTGCGCATCGAGCAGTCGGGGGACGCCGTGGTGGTGACCGACCTGCGCTCGACGAACGGCACCGTCGTGCACCGGCCCAGCGGCGTCGCCGACCGGCTGCGCCCCGGGGAGTCGACCGTCGTCCTCGCCGGAACGGTTGTGGAGATCGGCGACGGTAATATCATCGAGATCACCGCCGTCCCGGCCGGCGGCACCACGGGGACCCCGCGGCCGCTGCCGGAAGCGGACCGTCGAGAAGAAGGACGCGAGTGACCCAGATCGGTCGCACCAACCGGCGCCACACCGTGGTCGTGCCGGGCGGCGCAGACGCGCGCATCAGCCTGTCCTGGGCGGCGCTGTCCGACACCGGCTACCGCCGCAGCGTGAACGAGGACAGCCTCCTGGCGCGCTCGCCGATCTTCGCGGTCGCCGACGGGATGGGCGGCCACACGGCGGGCGACTTCGCCAGCACCGCTGTGGTGACCCGGCTGGCCGAGAAGGTCCGCGTCGACTTCGTGACAGAGGCATCGCTGACCGAGGCGTTGCGCGACGCGGTGGACGACATGGGCCGCGGCGTCGGCCAGACGGACCTCGGCACAGGCACGACCGTGACGGGCATCGCGCTCACGCTGTCGGACGGGTCGCCGTACTGGCTCGTCTTCAACATCGGCGACTCGCGCGTCTACAGCTTCCGCGACGGCACGCTGGAGCAGCTCACCGTGGACCACTCGATCGTCCAGGAGCTGCTCGACGCCGGGGCCATCACCCCGGCGGAGGCGGAGGTCCACCCGCACAGCAACGTCATCACGCGCGCGGTCGGGTTCAACGAGGACCCCGTGCCCGACTACTTCCTGTTCCCGATCGTCGCCGGCTCCCGCCTGCTGGTCTGCTCGGACGGGCTCACCAAGGAGCTCACCGAGCACGGCATCCGCTACTACCTCGGCGAGGGTTCGTCGCCGCTGGACGCCGCGCAGCAGCTCATGGACGCCGCGCTCGGAAACGGCGGACGCGACAATGTGACCGTCGTCGTGGTCGACGTGCTGGCCACCCCGGAGAGCGGATCGCACCGCGAGGGATTCCCGCGCCGGGCCGCCCGCCGGCACTGACGGACGCCCCCTGCACGGGGGACGGCGAGGGCTGATTTGGCCCCCGAGTTGGGGGTAATCGAGATGCCCCCAGTGCGGGTCCGAGCCCCCTGAGGCGCTCCGGCGGCTGCCTACAATTGATGAACGCCTTCGCCCCCGCGAACGCGAACGGCCGATGACGGGAGGAGCTGCTTGGCTCGGCGCTTGCCTTCACAGCCGCCGAACCTCCCTGGCTTCTCGTACGTCAGGGTGCTCGGTTCGGGCGGCTTCGCCGACGTGTTCCTCTACGAGCAGAACATGCCGCGCCGACAGGTCGCGGTCAAGGTCATGCTGGCCGAGGTGGTCACCAGCCAGGTCAAGCAGATGTTCCAGGCCGAGGCCAACCTGATGGCCCAGCTCAGCACGCACCCTTCGATCCTCACCGTGTACCAGGCGAGCGTGTCCGCCGACGGGCGGCCGTACCTGGTCATGGAGCTGTGCTCGTCGGCGATCGGCCAGCGCTACCGCTCCGACCCGCTGCCGGTGCCCGAGGTGCTGAGCATCGGGGTGCGCATCGCGAGCGCGGTCGAGACGGCGCACCGCGCGGGCGTCCTGCACCGCGACATCAAGCCCTCCAACATCCTCACCACCGCGTACGGCCACCCGGTGCTCAGCGACTTCGGCATCGCGGCCACGCTCAGCGAGGCCGACGTGACCGAGGCGATCGGGCTCTCGATCCCGTGGTCGGCTCCGGAGGTGCTGCTCGACGAGACCAGCGGCACCGTCGCCAGCGAGGTGTGGTCGCTCGGGGCGACGATCTACTCGCTGCTGGCCGGACGCTCGCCGTTCGAGCAGCCGGGCAAGGAGAACACCTCCGCCGAGCTGATCCAGCGCATCACCAAGGGCCGCCCGCAGCCGATCGGCCGTCCGGACGTGCCGCCGCGGCTCGAGCAGGTCCTGCTCCGCTCGATGTCACGCAAGCCGTCGGCGCGCCAGCGCAGCGCGCTGGAGCTGATCCGCGAGCTCCAGTCGGTCGAGGCCGAGCTGGGGCTGCCGCAGACGCCGATCGAGGTCGCGATGGACGACTGGGCGCTGGCGACGGCGGACGATCCCGAGGAGCGCACGCGCGTCAAGGGCGTGGTCGCCATCGACCCGGGCTCGGCCCGCCGTCGCAGGCGCCGTTCCGCCCCCGCCGCGACCGGGGCGACCCGCGCGCCCACCCGGACCATCGTCCGGGAGAGCGCAGGCAGCTCGCCCTCGGTCCCTCCCGCGCCGCCGGCCCGCGTCTCGCGCGCCCTCATCGGGGCCCTGGTCGCGTGCTCGATCCTCGTCGTGGTGCTCGCCGTCACGGCCACCGTCGTGCTGGTGCGTGCGAACGCCTCCAGCGACATCCCGACCGTGCGCGACCTCAGTGGCCGGGTCAGCCAGGGCACCATCGTGTTCACCTGGAGCGATCCGGGGCTGGAGAGCGGCGACAGCTATCAGGTGACCGTCGACGACCAGCCGCCGAGCAGTCAGCGCGCGACGGAGTTCCGCGTCGACGCGAAGCCGGGCCAGACCGTCTGCGTGACGGTCACGGTCAACCGTGACGGCAAGAACGGCTCGCCGAGCGGCCAGAAGTGCGTGCAGAGGACCGGCTCGCCATGATCCGCGCCTGGCTCCTGGCACACAAGTCGATCGCGGCCACCGCCCTGAGCGGGACCGTGGTGGCGGCGGTCGTCGCGACGCTCGCCGTGGTGTCAGGCGGCTACAGCGCCCAGCACCTGCAGCTCAACGACGCGGCGGTCTGGGTGGCCAGCGACACCAAGAAGGCGCTCGGCCGCGCCAACACGCAGATCGACTCGCTCAACTCGATCGTGCAGGGCACGGGCGAGGCGCTGGACGTCGTCCAGGACGGTCAGAGCGTGCTGCTCCTGGACAAGGAGGCCAACACCGCGGCCGTCGTCGATCCCGCGACCGCTCAGGCGGGCAAGTCGGTGGCGCTGCCGCCGCGATCGCCGCAGGTCTCCGTCGCGGGGGACAACGTCGCGATGCTGTCGCAGACCACCGGCCAGCTCTGGCTGACGTCGATGCAGCAGCTCGAGCAGTTCAACTCCGGCTCGGCGCCGACGATGGACCTGGGCGGCCGCGCGGTGGGCGCGATGGACCCCTCCGGCGTGCTCTTCGCGTATCAGCCGGACGCGCGCAAGCTGGTGCGGGTCGACTTCGGCGGCCAGCAGCCGGCGACCTCGTCCGAGAAGGTGCCGACGCGCGGGACGGGTGCGCACGTCCAGCTCACGTCGGCGGGCGGCCACTGGGCGCTCTTCGACCCTGATGAGAAGACCCTCTGGGTATCGGGTCGGACGATCGACCTCGCCGCGGCGCTCGGCGAGGACAGCTCCCCGGTCCTCCAGGCGCCGTCGGCGGACGGCAGCGCGGTCTGGATCGCGACCTCCAGCGGTCTCATCCGCGTGCCGCTGGACGGCACGGCGCCGAGACGCGTGCTCGGCACGGTGTCGGGAGCGCCCGCCGCCCCGGCGGTGGTGGGCGGCTGCGCGTACACGGCCTGGAACTCGGGCGCGGTGTGGCACACCTGCTCCACCCCGTCCGCCGGGACCCGCAGCACGCTGAGCCAGGTGCCCTCCGGCGCCGTGCTGTCGTTCCGGGTGAACCGCGCCCGGGTGGTCCTCAACGACGCGAGGTCCGGCGTCTCGTGGGCCGTGCAGAGCGGGAACGCCCGCATCGACAACTGGGACGACCTCGTCGCCAAGAAGACCACGCAGCAACTGGTGGACCAGTCCAAGCAGGACACCACGCCCCAGTACGCCAAGCAGGAGCAGCCGCCGGTCGCGGTGAACGACCAGTTCGGCGCCCGGCCGGGCCGAGTGACACCGCTGCCGGTGCTGCTCAACGACTACGACCCGAACGGCGACGTCCTCACGATCGACTCGTTCACCGCCATCCCCGCCGGCCAGGGCACGATCGAGCTGACCAACTCCGACCAGCTGCTGCAGATCACCCTGCCTGCCACGGCGAGCGGATCGATCGGCTTCGACTACACGATCTCGGACGGACGCGGCGGTACGGCGACGGCGCACGTCACGGTGACGGTCCGCTCGCCGCAGGAGAACTCGCCCCCGGTCTGCGTCCGGCCGGCCAAGGCCGTCGTGCCGGCCGGCGGCCGGGTGACGACGTCGACGCTCAGCGAGTGCTACGACCCGGACGGCGACCCGTTCTACCTGGCAGGCGCGTCCGTGCCGGCGCCGGACACGGTGACCTTCACTCCGCAAGGCCAGGTGGCCTATTCCGACCACGGCCAGGGCGGCGGGCTCAAGGACATCGCCCTCGTGCTCTCCGACGGCCGCGCGGAGGGCACAGGACAGCTCGCCATCACAGTGCAGCCGCCCGGCCAGGTGCCGATCATCGCCGACCCCTTCGCCGTGGTGGCGTACCAGGGCCAGGAGGCCACGATCCGCCCGCTCGACCATGTGCGCGGAGGCAACGGCGTCGTGCGGCTGAGCACGGTGCCCTCCAAAGCGGACGCCACGATCACGCCGGACTACCAGGGCGGCACTTTCCGGTTCTCGTCGGATCAGGCCGGCACCCACAACATCGAGTACTCGGTCACGGACGGCGTGATCACGACGACCGGTCTGGCGCGCATCGAGGTGAAGGCGCCGCCCGGCTCGAACACGTCGCCGATCGCCGTGCCGCACACCGCGTTCATCCGCGAGCAGTCGACGCAGGACGTGGACGTGCTGTCCACCGACATCGACCCCTCCGGCGGCGTCCTGCTGGTGACCGGGCTGACCGATCCCGCCGTGTCGACCGGCGTCAAGGTGCAGATCCTGCAGCAGCGCACCCTGCGCGTCTCGTTGACCCGTCCGCTCGCCGCTCCGGTCGACTTCCACTACCGGCTGAGCAACGGCCTTGCCGACACGGAGGGAACGGTCACGGTCGTCCAGCTCCCGGCGCTGACCGTGCACCAGCCTCCGATCGCCGTCCCGGACTCCGTGGCGGTGCGGGTGAACGACACCGCCGACATCCCCGTGCTCGCCAACGACGTCCAGCCCGACGGCGAGAAGCTGACGCTCGACCCGACCCTCGCGACACCGCTGCCGGCCGGCGCCGGACTGCTGTTCGCCACCGGCGACCACCTGCGGTATCTCGCGCCCTCCAAACCGGGCAACTACGTCGCCGCCTACCGGGTGTACGGGGCCGACGGACAGTGGGCCACCGCCGAGGTGAACATCGCGGTGCGCGAGCGCGACCTCGCCACCAACAACCCGCCGGTGCCGAAGACCGTTACGGCCCGCGTGCTGGCCGGCGACACGGTGCGCATCACCGTCCCGCTCTCCGGCATCGACCCGGACGGCGACTCGGTGCAGTTCGTCGGGCAGGAGACCAACCCGCAGAAGGGCGCGGTCGTCGCCTCCGGGCCCGACTGGATGGACTTCCAGGCCGGCGCCTACGGCGCGGGCACCGACACCTTCACGTACGCGGTCGTCGACGCGCTCGGCGCCCGCGCGACGGGAACGGTCCGTGTCGGTATCGCGCCGCGGGTGGAGGGCGCACGCAACCCGGTCGCCGTCGAAGACGACGTCACGACGCGGCCGGGCCGGACCCTCAACGTGCAGGTGCTGGCGAACGACTCCGACCCCGACGGCAGCCCGCTCAGCGTCACGGCGGTCACCTCCCTGGACGGCAAGGCCAAGGCCAAGATCCAGGGCGACATCGTGGTGGTGAAGGCCCCGCAGCAGGAGGGCGCCTACGGATTCCTCTACACGATCCAGAACCAGCAGGGCGGCACCAGCCAGGCCTTCCTCCGGGTCACCGTCGACAAGAACGCCCCGCCGGCGCGCCCGGTGGTGAGCGACACCGTGCTCGGGCTCTCCGACATCCTCGGCCGGAACACCGTCGACGTGAACGTGCTCGGCAACGTGTTCTTCGCCGACGGCCCGGTGTCGACGCTGAAGCTCTCGGTCGTGTCGGGCTACGGAGGCACGGCGACGGTCACGGCCGGCAAGCGCCTCCACGTCACCATCGGGGCCAAGAGCCAGATCATCCCGTTCAAGGTGGCCAACCCGGAGGACGAGTCGGTCGCAGGGTACGGCTTCGTCCGCGTGCCCGGCTACGACGACGCCCTGCCGCAGCTCAAGCGCGGGGCGCCCAAGCTGACGGTGGTCAGCGAGAAGACGCTCACCATCCACTTGAACGACTACATCGTGGCGATCGGCGGCCGGAAGGTGAAGCTCACCGACGCGGCGACGGTACGGGCGACGCACGCCAACGGCGACGACCTGGTGGTCAACTCCGACACCCTCCAGTACACCTCCACCTCCCGGTACTTCGGCCCGGCGAGCATCTCCTTCCAGGTCACCGACGGCACCAGCGCGACCGACCCGAACGGCAACGTGGCGACCATCGTGCTGCCGATCGATGTGACGCCGCGCGAGAACCAGCCACCGGTGTTCACCGGCGCGCTCATCGACTTCGAGCCGGGGCAGTCGAAGACGGTCGATCTGACCAAGCTGACCAGCTACCCGTACGCCAAGGACCAGAACGAGCTCCAGTACTCGATCCAGAACCCGCGCCCGAGCGGCGTCTCGCTTTCGCTTTCGGGCTCGAAGCTGACCATCTCGGTCGGCGCCGATGTGCAGAAGGGCAGCACGCCGTCGATCTCGATCGGGGTCAAGGACGCCGTCAACGCCGGTCAGGCCGGCCGGATCGACCTCAACATCGTGCCGTCGACGCGGCCGCTTGCCAGCCCGCAGCCGGACCGGGTGATCGCCCCGCGCGGCCAGACGACGACGGTCGATGTGCTGGCGAACGACGCCGCAACGAACCCGTTCCCCGGCAAGCCGCTGCGCGTGATCGCCGTGCGCGGGCTGGGCGGGGCCCTCCCGGCGGGCGTCTCGATCACGCCGAGCACCGACAACTCGGTGCTGCAGGTCACGGTCTCCAGCACCGCGGCGCCGCAGGACACCACCCTGCAGTACGAGGTCGCCGACGCGACGAACGACCCGGACCGCTACACCTGGGGCACGGTCATCATCTCGGTGCAGGACCGGCCTGCGCCGGTCTCCAATGTGCAGGTCGGGGCGATCGGCGACCGCAGCCTGACGCTGAGCTGGACGCCCGGCGCGTTCAACAACTCGCCGATCACCGGCTTCCAGGTCACCATGTCCAGCGCGGCCACCGGGGCGGTCCTCGGGACCACGCAGTGCACCACCACGGTGTGCGCGATCACCACGCCGGGCAATGGTCCGCAGAACGCCGTCGTCCTGGCCGTGCAGGCCCGCAACGCGCTCGGCCTGTCCGACCCGACCGACTACGTCGAGCCGGTCTGGTCGGACGTCATTCCGAACGCTCCGGCCAACGTCAACTGGACGCCGCTGGACCACGGCCTCCGGATCAGCTGGAACCGGCCGGCCGACGCGCCGGGGGCGAGCCCGATCACGTCCTACGTCGTCACCGTCGGCGGCCTCGTCAACGCCGTCCAGGTCTCGTCGGCCGACAGCGGGAGCTACGCGCTCAACGTCACGGACCCGGGGATCGCGAACGGCGTGGCGCTCGGCTTCACCGTGTCGAGCCGCAACGCCTTCTACCAGGGCAGGACGACCTGGAACCAGACTGCGGGGAGCGGTGTGCCCGCCGGGGCGCCGGTGCTGACCGGCACGGCGCCGAGCGCGGCGCCCGACAACACGGACGGCTCGAGCGCCACGCTGTCCTGGCCGAGCGTCTTCGGCGCCAACGGCAAACCGATCACCGACTACTACGCCGCCGTCTTCCAGGGCGGCGCGGAGCCGGGCTGCAGCGTGACCGGGGTGGACACCGGCAACCCGGTGCTGCACGTCGATCCCACGTCGTCCTCGTTCATCCACACGGGAGGCCAGAGCACGACCTTCACCGGGCTGCAGGCCAACCAGACGTACAGCTTCGTCGTCTACGCCTACAACGGCCAGGGCTGCACCGCGAGCGCGGTCGTCTCGGCGACCCAGCGCCTGCAACCGGGCGCGGTGCGGAACGTGACGGTCACCGGCCCGACGCCGAGCTCGTCGACCACCTGGGACTACCACGCCGCGGTCGACTACCAGACCGGCAGCGGCTCCAGCCCGGTGATCAGCTACCAGCTCCTCAGCGGCGGGTCGGTGGTGGACGGCGGGCAGCTCTCCGGCACGACCGGCAGCGTCGCCGGGAGCGGCACCGGGCACTACGGCGTCCCGCTCACGCTGAGCATCACGAACATCTGCGAGACCTATCCCGACGGCTCCCAGCTCTGCACCCCGCAGAACTTCACGAAGCCCCTGGGGGTCGCGGTCAACACCGCGATCGCCGGCCAGCGCTTCGACCAGGCGACCGGGACCTTCAGCTGGACGGCCTGGCCGACCGGACCGGGCTACACCCGCGTGACGTACAGCTGCGGCGGCCCCGAGGTCGACATGCCGCCGGCCGGTCAGACCGCGCTCTGTGTCGTGGACCCCGGCACGGCAAACCCGGCGCTCGCGGTGAAGGTCTACGCCAACGGCGACACGTACAGCACGTCCTACCCAGCCTCAGGTATGCCATGAGCGACGCCAGGCATACTGAGGACGGCGCGCGCGCAGGCGCCGCGCTGCTCACGCACACCGAGATCGAGGACCCCCGACTCGGGAGATCCCAGAGAGGCGACAGCATGACGATGACCCCCGAGCAGGCCGGCTGGTTCTCGGGCGTGTTCGACCGCCTCGTGCAGAACATCGACCGCGTGCTCCTCGGCAAGTCGCACGTCATCCGCCTCGCCCTGGTCGCGCTGCTGAGCGAAGGCCACCTGCTGCTGGAGGACTTCCCCGGCACAGGCAAGACCTCGCTCGCCCGCGCGATGGCCGAGAGCGTGCGCGGCACCACCAACCGCGTGCAGTTCACGCCCGACCTCCTGCCCGGCGACATCACCGGCGTGAACATCTACGATCAGCGCACCGGCGCGTTCGAGTTCCACCGCGGGCCCGTGTTCGCCAACATCGTGCTGGCCGACGAGATCAACCGCGCCTCGCCGAAGACCCAGTCGGCGCTCCTGGAGGTGATGGAGGAGCAGCAGGTCACCGTCGACGGCGTGCGCCACACGGTCGGCGAGCCGTTCATGGTCATCGCGACCCAGAACCCGATCGAGCAGGCGGGCACCTACCGGCTGCCGGAGGCGCAGCTCGACCGCTTCCTGATGAAGGCCTCGATCGGCTACCCGGATCACGAGGCCACGCTCCGCATCCTGGAGGGCGCCGAGCGGCGTGCCCACGAGATCGTCGTCCCCGAGGTCATCTCCGCCGAGACCGTCACCGAGATGGCGGACCTGGCGCGCGGCGTGCACGTGGACCCGACGATCAACGACTACGTGTCCCGGTTGGTCGACGCCAGCCGCTCGGCCGACGAGATCCGGCTCGGTGTCAGCGTCCGCGGCGCGCTCGCGCTCGTCCGTGCCGCCAAGACGCTCGCGGCGGCGTCCGGTCGGTACTACGTGACCCCGGATGACGTGAAGGCTCTGGCCGAGCCCGTGCTCGCGCACCGTCTGGTGCTCGACCCGGAGGCCGAGTTCGAGGGCGTCACCGCCTCCAGCGTCGTCGGTCAGCTCCTCATCGAGGTCCCGCCGCCCAGCGATCGGGCCGCCGTGTGACCAGCACCGTCACCCGCACCCAGGTCGAACTCACCAACGCGCGCGCCCGCATCGTCGGCGAGCGCGACGGCGCGCTGGCCGACGCCATCGTGTGGGTGGTGCGCACCGGCTCGGCCGCCGGCCGGGCTGTCGCGGCGGCGGCGCGGGCGCTCGGCGCGGTGATCACGCCGCTCGGCTGGTCCCTGTTCGCGGTGACCGTCCTCGCGCTGGTGGCCGGCTACGTCCTCGGCTGGACGGAGGCGGTGGTCGTGGGCTGGATGGCCGTGGCGCTGCTGCTGATCGCGTCGATCTACCTCGTGGGCCGGCTCGCGTACGACGTCGGCCTGGCTCTCCCGACCAACCGTGTCGTGGTCGGCGATCGGGCCCCGGGCGAGGTCACGGTGCGGAACCCGGCCAGGCGGCGGCTCCCCGGCGTGCGCGTGGAGGTGCCGGTCGGGGCGGGCCTCGCCGAGTTCGCGGCGCCGGCGCTCGCGAGCGGCGACGAGCACTCCGACGTCTTCGTGGTGCCGACCAGCCGGCGCGGGATCGTTCCGATCGGGCCGGTGCGGACCGTGCGCGCCGACCCGATCGGGCTGCTGCGGCGCGAGCTGGTGTGGGCCGAGTCGCTCGACCTGTTCGTGCACCCGCGCACCATCGCCATCCCGAGCATGAGCACCGGGTTCGTGCGCGACCTCGAGGGCGCGCCGACTCGCGACCTGACCCAGTCCGACGTCGCCTTCCACGCCCTGCGCGAATACATGCCGGGCGACGAGCGGCGCAACATCCACTGGAAGAGCACCGCCAAGACCGGCAGCTACATGGTGCGGCAGTTCGAGGAGACCCGGCGCAGCCACCTCCTCGTCGCCCTGAGCCTGTCGGCGGCGGACTACGCCACAGAGGCGGAGTTCGAGCTGGCGGTCAGCGCCACCGGGTCGCTCGGCGTGCGTGCGATGCTCGACTCGCGCACGGTCTCCGTCGTCGCGAGCGCCGAGACGCCCGACTTCGCCAAGCGCGTGCTGTTCAGCGCCCGGCGGCTGAGCACCGTCGGCCGCGGCCGCCTCCTGGACGACCTGGCGGGGGTGGAGACGGCCGAGTCCGCGCTCCGGCTGCCCGAGCTCGCCCAGGTCGCCAGCGAGGACGCCGCCGGCATCTCCATCGCGTTCCTGCTCTGCGGCTCGACCGTGACGGCGACCCAGCTCCGCTCGGCGGCGGCGCACTTCCCGCTCGGCGTCGACGTGGTGGCGATCGTGTGCGACGAGGGCGCGGTGCCGAGCCTGCGCAGGGTCGCGGACCTCAGCGTGCTGACCATCGGCTACCTGGAGGACCTCCAGCGCAGCCTCGCGAAGCGGCTCGCGACGTGATCGGCCGGCTGCCCTGGCGGTCCGCCGCGCTCGACACCGCGTTCGCTCTGGCGGCGGTGGCCCTGGCCGCGTGGTCGTTCTGGCCGGTCTACCAGGCCGGCGCGTTCGTCACGATGCTGGTGGCGACGCTGGTCCTCGGCGGCGCTGTCGGCGTGCTCGGCGCGACCTTCCGCTGGCCCAGCATTGTCGTGGCGGGCGTCGTCGTCCTCGTCTATCTGGCGACCGGCGTACAGCTCGCCGTGCCGAGCCTGGCGACCGGGGGCCTGCTCCCGAGCGGGGCCGGCTTCCTGAGCCTGGTGCAGGGGACCTGGCTCTCCTGGAAGCAGCTCGTCACGATCTCGGTGCCCGTCGGGTCGTACGAGGCGCTGCTGGTGCCCGCGTTCATCCTCGTGCTCCTGGCCTCTGTGATCGCGACGAGCGTCGCGCTGCGGTCGTCGCTTCCCGAGCTCGCCGGCATCCCACCGGTCGTCGTGCTGATCGCCGGGATCGCCTTCGGCTCGTCCGTGACCCCGGCCCCGCTCTGGCTGGTGATCACCCTGTTCGCGCTCCTGCTGGTGTGGAACCTCCGGTTGCGCCTGCGCAGGCGGACCGCCGCGGTGCGCACGCTGCGCCAGCAGAGCGGACTCACCGTCGAGAGCCGCCGCGAGCGCGGCTCGACGGTGATGCTGACGGCCTCGGGGGCAGCCGTGATGCTGGCCGTGGCCGCGGCGGTCGGCATCGGCGCGACTGCCCTCGTGCCGCCCGCGGGGCAGCGCCAGGTGGTGCGGACCGCGGTCGAGCAGCCGTTCGATCCGCGTGCCTATCCGAGCCCGCTGACCGGGTTCCGGTCGTACTTCGAGCCGGGCACGGCCTCCCAGCCGATGCTGAGCGTGTCCGGCCTGCCCACCTCCGGGCGGATCCGCGTCGCGACACTCGACACCTACGACGGGGTCACCTACTCGGTCGGCAGCGAGAAGGTCACCAGTGCCTCCGGCTCCTTCGCGCGGCTGCCGTACCGGCTCGACCAGGGCGGGACCAAGGGCGACCCGACCCAGCTGACGGTGACCGTGCGCGGCTACCGCGGGCCCTGGGTGCCCGGTTCCGGCCAGCTCGAGCAGATCCAGTTCTACGGCCCGCACGCCGCGAACCTGTCCGGCGCGTACTTCTACAACGATGTGACCGGCACCGGCGCCGTGATGGCCGCGCTGCACGACGGCGACACGTACGTGGCCGACTCGGTCACGCCGCCGGCGCTGACCGCCGCGCAGCTCGCGAAGGTGGAGCCGGGTTCGGACTCGGTGCCGCGCCCGGCGGTCGTGCCCGACGAGCTCCAGTCGACCCTGCAGAAGTACACCGCCGGCGTCACCGGAGCGGGGCCGAAACTCGCCGCCGCGCTGAAGGGGCTGCAAGCCGACGGCTACCTCTCGCACGGCGTCGGCCCGAACGAGCCGGCCAGCCGCTCCGGGCACGGCGCCGACCGGATCACCGAGCTGCTGACGGACGTGCCGATGCTGGGGGACCAGGAGCAGTACGCCGTCACGGCCGCTCTCATGGCGCGCCAGCTCGGCTTCCCGGCCCGCGTGGTGATGGGTTTCGTCGCGCCCGCGGATGCCAGAGGCGCCGTCACCCTGCTCGGCTCGGACGCCTCGGCGTGGATCGAGGTGCAGACCACCGCCGGCTGGGTCACGGTCGACCCCACGCCGCCCGTGCGCCCCGTGCCGCCGAAGCAGCCGCAGCAGCCGACCGAGATCTCCCGACCGCAGACCAATGTGCAGCCTCCGGTCGACGACACGCCCAAGCAGAACGAGGAGCCGCCGAACGCGCAGGTCGACAGTACGAACCCGCCGGCGCCCAACCCGGTGCTGGAGGCGATCCTGGCGATCCTGACGGTCATCGGCTGGACGCTGCTGGTCCTCGCGGTCGTCGCGGCGCCGTTCCTCGCCGTCATCGCGGCGAAATGGCGCAGACGTTCGCTGCGCAGGTCGGCGCCGACCGCGGCCGAGCGGATCGTCGGCGGCTGGCGCGAGTTCGCCGACGCCGCCGTCGATCACGGCTACGACCGCCCGCCCGCCGCCACCCGGCTCGAGTTCGCCACCACCATCGGCGGCTCCCGGGCGGCGGCGCTCGCGCAGGTCGCCGACCGCGCGGTGTTCAGCCCCGTCGAGCCCACCCGTGCGGAGGCGGACTCCGTGTGGAAGGCCGTGGACGACCTCCGCAGTCAACTCGATCGGCGCGACACGCGGTGGAAGCGGTGGCTCGCGGCGGTCTCGCTGCGTTCGCTCGGATACCGTGGGAGGACGGGAGAGAGGACGAGCAGGCGATGAAGTGCCGGGTGTGCGGAGCGGAGCTCACGGAAGGAACGCTGTTCTGCGGCAACTGCGGGAGCTCGGTGACCGCGTCGCGCGTGCGGCCGCCGGAGGTCGCGGACCCCCGGCCGTCGGACACCTCGATCGTCGCGCCGCTCGCCAAACCGCCGGTGGCGCGTCCGAAGCCCGCGGTCGCCGGACGGTTCCCGGGCGGGATCGAACTGGACGAGGACGGCCTGCCGCCGACCGAGGCGATCGACGTCGTGCCACTCGACAGCGCGCCGCCCGCGCCTCCGGCCCCGCGCGTGCGTACGTACCGGCTGAGCTTCTCGACGGGGGAGTCGGTGGAGGTCCGCGGGAGCGGCCTCGTCGGCCGCCGTCCGATCACCCAGCCGGGCGAGCACGTCGACCAGCTCGTCGCGATCTCCGACCCGGCCAGGAGCGTGTCCAAGACGCACCTGGAGTTCGGGCTGGAGGGCGAGGACCTGTGGATCTGCGACCGCTACTCCGGCAACGGCACGGTCGCGCGCCCGCTCGGCGGCGTCGCGCGGCAATGCGAGGCCGGACGGCGCTATCGGGTCGAGCGGGGCACCCGGGTCGACATCGGCGACCAGTGGTTCGATGTGAGCTGAGCTTCGATGTGAGCTGAGCTTCGACGTGAGCTGAGTCTCGACGTGAGCTGAGCTTCGACGTGAGCTGAGCGGCTCCCCGCCCAGCCCACGTCGTGCGGTTCAGACCAGCGCGTCCGCGAGCGGCGCGTCCACGATGCCGTGCGCCTCGGCGACGCCCGCGTTGGTGACGTGCCCGTCGTGCACGTTGAGTCCGAGCGCCAGCGACGCGTCGGCCCGCAGGGCGGCCTGCCAGCCGTTGTTCGCGATGGCGCGCGCGTAGGGCAGCGTGGCGTTGGTGAGCGCGTACGTGGAGGTGTGGGGCACCGCGCCGGGCATGTTCGCCACGCAGTAGAACAGCGACTGGTGCACCGTGAAGGTGGGGTCGGCGTGCGTGGTCGGGTGCGAGTCGGCGAAGCAGCCGCCCTGGTCCACGGCGATGTCGACGAGCACGCTGCCCGGCTTCATCCGGGAGACCATTTCGTTGGTGACCAGCTTGGGCGCCTTCGCGCCGGGGACGAGCACCGAGCCGATGACGAGGTCGGAGGCCACGACGGCCTTGTCGATCTCGAAGCTGTTCGACGCGATGGTCTTGATGCGGCCCGAGTACAGGGCGTCGAGCTCGCGCAGGCGCGCGATGTTCGTGTCGAGGACGGTCACCTCGGCGCCGAGGCCGACCGCGACGGAGGTCGCGTTCGTGCCGGCGACGCCGCCGCCGAGAACCGTGACGACCGCGGGGTGGGTGCCGGGCACGCCAGGGACGAGCAGACCGGGGCCGCCGTTCGGCTTCAGCATGGTGTTGGCGCCGACGATCGGCGCGAGCCGGCCGGCGACCTCGCTCATCGGGGCGAGCAGCGGCAGCGCCCGGTTCGGGAGCTGGACCGTCTCGTACGCGATGGCGGTCACGCGGGCGTCGAGGAGCGCACGGGTGAGCGCCTCGTCGGCGGCGAGGTGCAGGTACGTGAACAGCACCAGGCCCTCGCGGAAGTAGCCGTACTCGGAGGCGACCGGCTCCTTCACCTTGAGGATGAGGTCGCCCGCCGCCCAGGTCGCGGCCGCGTCGGGGAGGATCGTCGCCCCGGCGCCGACGTACAGCTCGTCGGGGATCGAGGAGCCGACACCGGCCCCGGTCTCGACGTACACGTCGTGGCCGGCTCCGACCAGGTCGTGGACGCCTGCGGGCGTAATCGCCACGCGGTATTCGTTGTTCTTGATCTCGCGGGGGATCGCGACCTTCATGGGGCTCCTCAGCTCCTCACACTTCGACGTGATGGTTCGACATCACCTTAGCCGTCTTCACGGAGGATTTCGATAGCGATTCGGCGGACATCATGCTGATTCCGTAAATTCGGCGTCGAATCGTGGCCGATTTCGTCAGTTCGTCTCGGTGCTCATCCGCGCGGCCGCCCTCACCGAGGGACACCTGAACGCCCCTGAAACGCCGTTTCAGGGGCGTTCATATGCCCTTCGGGGGGGAGATCAGTGGGCGTAGGAGGCGCGGATCTCGCCGACGGGGACGCCGTTGCCGAGGACCGCGAGGTCCAGCTTCGGGGCGACGGCCTCCACCGCGGCACGCTCGATCGCGCCCGCGTCCGCCAGCAGCGAAAGGGCGACGATCGAGGCCGCGCGCAGGCTGCCGTCCAGGATCTTGAGACTGACGGTCGTGCCGTCGGGCGCCGCCATCACCATCACGCCCTCGGCGCCGAGCTTGGCGAAGACCCCGAGCTCGTCGATCACGACGGTGTTGGCGCGGCCGGGCCCGTCGATCGCCCAGCCGTTGGCGAGCACCGCGGTCCGCAGCACGGCGGCGTTGCGGAACAGCGCGAAGGGGGAGCCCTCCGACGCCGTTCCGATCCGCTGGATGCCGCGGGCGAGCGCCAGCAGCGACATCGCGTGCACGGGAGCGCCGCAGCCGTCGACGCCGGTCGCGACGACCTTCTCGCCGGTCAGCCGCTCCGTCGTGTCGCGGATGTGCTGCTGCAACGGGTGCTGCTGGCTGAGGTAGCTCTCCATCGGCCAGTGGTTGACCCGGCACGCCAGCAGCATGGCCGCGTGCTTGCCCGAGCAGTTCATGAACACCGGGCTGCGCTCGGCGCCCTCCCGTATGGCGTTCTCGCGCGCCGTGCCGTCCAGCGGCCAGTCGGAGGGGCAGTGCAGCGCGTCCTCGGTGAGCTGAGCCTGCGCGAGCAGTCCGCGGACCACCGAGACGTGCGCGGGGGTGCCCGCGTGGCTCGCGGTCGCCAGCACGGCGCCTGCGCCCTCCAGGGTCACGCCGGCGCCCATGACCGCGACGGCCTGGAACGGCTTCAGCGAGGAGCGCGGGAACACCGGCTTCTCCGGCGCGCCGAGCGAGCGCACGACGTCGCCGTCCGGGCCGAGCACCACGGCGGAGCCGGCGTGCCGCGACTCGACGAAGCCGCTGCGCTCGACGACCGCCAGCTCCACCGCCTCGGCGGTGCCGAAGACCTCCGGCGTCACAGCGCGGCGAACGCGTCGTCGAGGACGGACACCGCGTCCGCGATGAGCGCGTCGCTCACGGCGAGGCTCGGCAGGAAGCGGAGCACGTTGCCGAAGGTGCCGGCGTTCAGGAAGAGGATGCCGCGCTGCGCCGCAAAGGCGATGATCGCGTTCACGGCCTCCGGGTTCGGGACCTTGGTGGTCTCCCCGGTGCCCGGCTGGACCAGCTCGATCGCGACCATCGCGCCGATGCCGCGCACGTCGCCGATGATGTCGTACTTCTGCTGCAGCTGCTCCAGCGCCGGCTTGAGGGCCTTCTCGATGCGCGCGCCGTGGGCGAGGAGGTCGCCCTTCTCGATCTGCTCGAAGACGGCGATCGCGGCCGCTGCGGCGACCGGGTTGCCGCCGAAGGTGCCGCCGAGGCCGCCGGGCTGGGCGGAGTCCATGATCTCGGCGCGGCCGGTGACGGCGGCGAGCGGGAGCCCGCCCGCGATGCCCTTGGCGCTGAGCACCAGGTCGGGGACCAGCCCGAAGTGCTCGCTGGCGAAGAAGGCGCCGGTACGGGCCATGCCGCTCTGGATCTCGTCGGCGATGAAGACGACGCCGTTGGCCGTGCACCACTCCTGCAGGGCCGCGAGGTACCCCTCGGCCGGGACGACGAAGCCGCCCTCGCCCTGGATCGGCTCGGCGACGAGGCAGGCCAGGTCGGTCGCGCCGACGACCTTCTCGAGGTAGGCGATGGTGCGGGCGGCCGCCTCGGCTCCGCTGAGACCGTCGCGGTAGGGGTAGGAGTTGGGCGCGTGGTAGACATCGCCGGCGAACGGGCCGAAGCCGGTCGCGTACGGCATCGCCTTGTAGTTCATGGCCATCGTCAGGTTGGTGCGGCCGTGATAGGCGTGGTCGAGCACGGCGACGGCGCGGCGGCCGGTGTGCTTGCGGGCGATCTTGACGCCGTTCTCGACGGCCTCCGCGCCCGAGTTGACCAGCACGGTCTTCTTGGCGTGGTCGCCGGGCGTGTGCGCGGCGAGTAGCTCGGCCACGCGCACGTACTCCTCGTACGGGGTGATCGTGAAGAGCGTGTGGATGACGTCCTGAAGCTGCTCTGCGGCGGCCGCGACGACCGCGGTCTCGGTGTGACCGATGGTGGTCACGCCGATCCCGGCGCCGAAGTCGACGAACTGGTTGCCGTCGACGTCCACCAGGATGGCGCCGTTCGCGCGGGCGATGTACACGGGGAGCGCCGACGACACGCCCGTGGGCACCACGGCGAGGCGGCGCTGGTGCAGCTCCTGAGACTTCGGGCCGGGGACGGCGGTGACGATGCGGCGTTCTTGCTCCACGGTGAAGGTGGGCGTGCTCAGGGTCTCAGTCATGATGATGGCCAGTTTAGCCGGGGTGCGAGAATCGGACCATGAAGCTCGAGCACCGCTATGCGATCGACCTGCAGTGGACCGGCAACCGGGGGGAGGGGACCAGCTCCTACAAGGCCTACGGGCGGGACCACACCGTGAGCACCGCGGGCAAGCACCCCATCGAGGGCTCCGCCGACCGCGCGTTCTTCGGCGACACGGACCGGTGGAACCCGGAGGAGCTGCTGCTCGCCGCGCTCAGCCAGTGCCACATGCTGAGCTACCTGGCGGAGGCGGCACGCGCCGGCGTCGTCGTGGTCGGCTACACGGACGCCGCCACGGGCGTGATGGAGCAGACGGGCAACGGCGGCGGCCGCTTCACCAGCGCGACGCTCCGGCCGAAGGTGACGATCGCCGACCCGGCGCAGGCCGAGCTCGCGGCCTCCCTGCACGCCCCCGCGTCGGCCAAGTGTTTCATCGCCGCAAGCGTCAACTTCCCCGTCGCCCACGAGCCGGAGCTGCTGACCCTGGCCTGACGGCAGCCTAGAGGCGCTCGGGGCGGAGCGCGCGCTTGACGCGCTCGACGGTGTTCGCGGGCGGCGACTCGTTGTAGGTGCCGGCGAGCTCCTGGCCGGTGAGCTTGTGGATGGCCGCCATGATCTCGTCGGTCGCCTGGCGCCGCGCACGGCCGGACTCCGCCGGTCCGTAGTGGGCGACGTCGATCGGCTCGCCGAAGGCGATGGTGATGCGGCGCACACGCGGGAACTTCGCTCCGACCGGCTGCACCTCGTTCGTGCCGATCAGCCCGACCGGGACGACCTTGGCGCCGGTGGTCAGCGCCAGCCAGCCGATGCCGGTGCGGCCCTTGTAGAGCCGGCCGTCGAGCGAGCGGGTGCCCTCCGGGTACAGCGCGAACGCGGCGCCCGTGTCGATGATGCGGCGGGACTGCTCCAGGGCCTCCTGGGCGGCCTGGCCGGCCCCGCGCTTGACGCCGACCGCGCCGATCGCGGTGAAGAACGACCGCGACACCGCGCCTTTGAACCCGGTGCCCTCGAAGTAGTGCGACTTGGCGAGGAACTGCACGCGGCGCGGGGAGGTCATCGGGATGACCAGCGAGTCGATGAACGACAGATGGTTGCTGGCCAGGATGATCTTGCCGTGCCGCGGCACGTTGCGCGCCCCGATGACGCGCGGCCGGTAGATCAGCCGCAGCAGCGGGGCGACCACGCGACGGCCGATGAAGTAGGTCAGTCCCGGGCGCGGAAGGACCTCGGTCTCCGCGTCGTTCCCCTCGTCGGGTGCTGTCAGACTCACAGAACGAGGGTAATCCCGGTCGTATGCCAGGACCGGCATGCACTCGCCGGAGACTCGTTCACTGCCCGAACGGCCGCAGCGGCGCGCAGCCCCAGCCGCCCGCGTAGATCAGGCACGGCAGCTGGGGGCCGGGGTAGCGCACGCCGCGCGGGTCGCCGAACCAGGAGTCGTACAGCCGCGAGAAGTTGAGGTTGCCGTACGCGGAGCACGCGTCGCCCGGGCCGGTCGGGTGGGCGACCGTCTGCCTGTCGGGCTGGTACGGCGTGTAGTTGTACAGGTTCGCCGTCGCCTGGTTCACGACCCGCACCGTGCTCGCCCCGCACGTCGCGTCCGGGTGGTACTGGATGCGGTTCGCGCCGACCTGGTACCGCCAGTCGGTGGGGTGCGCGGTGTACTCCCGGAACTGCCAGGCCGCTCGGTAGACCTGATTGAAGAAGCCGAAGTAGCGGGTGTCGCAGGCGGCGGTGTCGGGACAGGCGTACCCGGTGGCCTTCCGGTAGCCGGCGGCGCTCGGCGTGGTGAGCAGCGACTGCTCCTTCTGCAGCAGCACGAGCAGCACGCGCGGGCTGATCGTGCACGCCCGCGCGATCCGCACGATGATGCCGCTGGCGCGTTCGTTCTTCTGCGCCGGGATGGCGGCGCAGCGCTCGGCCGAGGCCGGGGTGCGCGGCACGTCCATGCGGAAGTCCGCCAGGCACGGCGAGGCGTCCTTCGGGGTGCAGGGCCGCGCGTCGAGGAAGTGCTGCACCTGGTCGGCCGTCATCGCGTACGGGTTGTAGAAGCTGTCGTCGCTGATGATGTCGCCGGGGTCGAACGCCGGCCCGGGTTTCGTGGCGGTGCCCGCGGCCGTGGCCGCCGAGCCCGCGATCGTCGCCGCTTCCGCGTCCTCCGACGGCGCGCCGCCGATCGCCGGCAGCGCCGCGAGGACCGCCGCGGTCACGAGGACCGCGGCGGCGAGCCGTCGGCGGGGGAGGCGCATGGTCTCCGTCTCCGGGCGGTTCAGCCGAGCCGGCCGAGCGCCTCTTCGATCACGGTGGCGGCGTCGTCGATCAGCTCCTCGCTGATCACGACGGAGGGCAGGAGGCGCAGGACGCTGTCCCAGCTGCCGGCGTCGAGCGGGATGACGCCATTGGCGGTGGCGTGCGCGAGCACGGCCTTCAGCGCTTCCGGGTTGGGCTTCTTCGTGCCAGGCATGACCAGCTCCACGCCGAACATCGCGCCGAGGCCGCGGACCTCGCCGACGACGGGGAAGCGCTCGGCCCAGTCGCCGATGCGCGCCCACAGCGCCTTCTCGACGCGCTTCGCCTCGGCGAGCAGGTCCTCCTGCTCGAACGCCTCGAAGACCGCGAGCGCCGCGGCGGTGGAGACCGGGTTGCCGCCGAAGGTGCCGCCGATGCCGCCGGGCTGGACCGCGTCCATGATCTCGGCACGGCCGGTCACCGCCGCGAGCGGGAAGCCGCCCGCGATCCCCTTGGCGGACGTGATCAGGTCGGGCACGACGCCGTGGTGCTCGATCGAGTACCAGGTGCCGGTGCGGCCGATGCCGGCCTGGATCTCGTCGGCGACGAACACGATGCCGTTCTCGGTGCAGTACTCCGAGAGCCGCTTGAAGTAGCCCGGCGCCGGGATGATGATGCCGCCGTCGCCCTGCACCGGCTCGACGAACAGCGCGGCGAGTTCGGTGGCGCCGATGTGCGTCTCGATGTAGTCGATGGTGCGCTCGGCGGCCTCCTCGCCCGTCATCCCCTCGGGGTCGCGGAACGGATAGCTGATCGGGAGGCTGTAGATCTCGCCGGGGAACGGCCCCATGCCCGCGCGCTCCGGCCAGGGGCGGTAGGTCATCGCCATCGTCAGGTTGGTGCGGCCGTGGAACGCGTGGTCGAGCGTCGCGATGGCGCGGCGGCCCGTGTGCTTGCGCGCGATCTTGACCGCGTTCTCGACGGCCTCCGCGCCGGAGTTGACCAGGATGCTGTGCTTCTCGAAGTCGCCCGGCGTGATCTCGGCGAGCTTCTCGGCGACGCGCACGTAGTTCTCGTAGGGGGTCACCGTGAAGAGCGTGTGGGTCAGCTTGGCGGCCTGCTCGGCGGCGGCCGCGGCGACGCCGGGGTGGGCGTGGCCGATGGTGGTCACGCCGATGCCGCAGCCGAGGTCGATCAGGCGGTTGCCGTCGACGTCCACGAGGATCGCGCCGGAGCCGGACTCCATGTAGATGTTCGCGAGCGTCCCCGCGCCACGGCTGACCGACGCCACGCGGCGCTGCTGCAGCTCCACCGAGCGCGGGCCGGGCAGCTCGGTGACGACGTGGCGGGACTGGGGGACGGAGAAGTCGCGGGTCATGTCCTCCATCGTATGTGCGCTGTTCAGGTGTCCGTTCAGCGGGAACCTAGGTGGATGAGGCAGACTGGCTCCTCGTGCGCAGATCCCTCTCCGTCCTCACAGCCGCCCTCGTCGTCGCAGGCCTCGCCGCCTGCAGCTCCTCGTCGCCCAGCCCGTCGGCGTCGCCGACCGCGACCTCCGCCTCGTGCCAGAACACGAAGTCCGGGAGTGTCTCGGACTCCGTCAAGGTGGCCGGCGACTTCCGTCAGGAGCCGACCGTGACCTTCAGCACACCGCTGAAGGCCACCGACATCCAGCGGACGATCGTCACGAAGGGGTCCGGCAAGGCCACGAAGGCCGGCGAGACGGTGACCGTGGGTCTTGCCGCCTACAACGGCACGACAGGCAAGCCCATCGCCGCCTCCGAGGGCTTCGGCAGCCAGGCGCCGGTCACCGCGACCCTGGACGAGAAGAAGTTCCTGCCCGGGTTCGTTCGCGCGGCCGAGTGCGTGCCGGTCGGCTCGCGCGTCGTGGTGACCTCGACGGCTGAAGAGGCTTTCAGCAACGCGTACTCCGAGCTCAACCTGAAGCAGAACGATCCGGTGGCGCTCCTGGTGGATGTCGTCGCCATCGCACCGACCCCGCCGACCAAGGCCGACGGGAAGCCCGTCGCACCCACCCCCGGCTTCCCGACGGTGAAGCTCAGCAAGACGGGCGAGCCCTCCATCACCATCCCGAAGGCCGACCCGCCCACGGAGACGCGCATCGCCGAACTCAAGAAGGGCTCGGGCGAGACCGTCCTCCCCGGTGACACGGTCACGGTGCAGTACAAGGGCGTGATCTGGCGGAACGGCCAGATGTTCGACTCCAGCTGGAGCCGCGGCCAGACGGCGTCGTTCAAGACGACGGAGGTCGTGAAGGGCTTCCAGAAGGCCCTCGAGGGCCAGACGGTCGGCTCCCAGGTGATCGCGATCGTGCCGCCCGCCGATGGCTACGGTGCCGCAGGAAACCAGGCCATCAAGGGCACCGATACCATGGTGTTCGTGGTCGACATCCTCGGAACAACCCGCTGATGCCCGCGCGCCGCGTCGTCATCCTGGGCTCGACCGGCTCGATCGGCACGCAGGCGCTCGACGTCATCGCCGCGAACCCCGACCGCTTCGACGTGGTCGGGTTGACGGCCGGGCGCAACGCGGACCTGCTCGCCGAGCAGGCGGAGTCGTTCGGGGTGCGCGACACGGCGCTCGGCGCGGACGACGCGGTGCGGCTTCTGCACACGGTGCAGGCCGATGTGGTGCTCAACGGCATCACCGGCTCGGTCGGGCTCGGACCGACGCTGGCGGCGTTGGAGACCGGGGCCATGCTCGCGCTGGCCAACAAGGAGTCGCTGATCGTCGGCGGCGCACTTGTCAAGCGGGCGGCGGCGCCCGGGCAGCTCGTGCCGGTCGACTCCGAGCACTCGGCGATCGCCCAGGCCCTGCGCTCCGGCACGGCCGACGAGGTCCGGCGGCTCGTGCTGACGGCGTCGGGCGGTCCCTTCCGCGGACGGTCCCGCGACTCCCTCCGCGACGTCACGCCGACCGAGGCGCTCGCGCACCCGACCTGGGACATGGGCCTGGTCGTGACCACGAACTCCGCAACCCTGGTTAACAAGGGCCTGGAGATCATCGAGGCGCACCTGCTCTTCGACGTCCCCTACGAGCGCATCGAGGTGACCGTGCACCCGCAGTCCGTCATCCACTCGATGGTGGAGTTCGTGGACGGCTCGACCATCGCTCAGGCCTCGCCGCCCGACATGCGCCTCCCGATCTCGCTCGGCCTCGGCTGGCCCGACCGCGTCCCCGGTGTGGGCGAGCCGCTGGACTGGACACACGCGCACTCCTGGACGTTCGAGCCACTCGACGGCGAGGCGTTCCCCGCTGTGTCGCTCGCCAAGCGCGTCGGCACGGCCGGCTCGACCTACCCGGCCGTCTTCAATGCAGCGAACGAGCAGGCCGTGGCCGCCTTCCACGCAGGCGCGATCGGCTACCTCGACATCGTCGACACCGTCGAGCGCGTCGTCGACCGGCACGAGCCGGCGACCGAACTGACGCTGGAGTCGCTGGCGGAGGCGGAGCGCTGGGCGCGGGCGGCCGCGGACGCTCACCTCGCCGGCCGGTAGCCATGACCGGCCGGTAGCCATCGGACCCGCATAGCTCTCGTGCGGCTCGTTCCAAGCGACCGCCGCTAGCCTGGGCACGTGGATTCCGTGCTGCTGTTCGTCCTCGGCGTCGTCATCATCCTGGTGGGCGTGGCGCTCTCGATCGCGCTCCACGAGATCGGCCACCTGGTGCCCGCGAAGCTGTTCGGCGTCAAGGTGACCCAGTACATGATCGGCTTCGGCCGGACGCTGTTCTCGTTCCGGCGGGGCGAGACGGAGTACGGCGTCAAGGCCATCCCGCTCGGCGGCTACATCTCGATGATCGGGATGTTCCCGCCCGGCAAGGACGGCGGCAGCGGCCGCAACGCGACCACCGGCTTCATGCAGGCGATGGTTCAGGACGCCCGCACCTCCAGCGCCGAGACCGTGGGGGAGGGCGAGGAGCACCGCACCTTCTACCGCCTGCCGGTGTGGAAGCGCATCGTGATCATGTTCGGCGGGCCGTTCATGAACCTGCTGATCGCGGTGGTGCTGTTCGGGGTGCTGCTGATGGGGTTCGGAGCACCGCAGAACTCGCTCACCATCGGGACCGTCAGCCAGTGCGTGCAGCCGACGACGAGCGCCACGCAGACCTGCGGCGCCGACGCGAAGCAGGGGCCCGCAGCCGCGGCCGGCCTCAAGCCCGGCGACACCATCGTCAGCATCGGCGGCCAGAAGATGACCTCGTGGGCGCAGTCCACGGCGATCATCCGACAGTCCGAGAACACGCCGTTGACGGTCGTCCTCCGCCGTGACGGCCAGGAGCGCACGGTGGTGCTCACGCCGATGACGAACACCGTCGCCAAGCTCGACGCGAACGGGCGGGCCGTCAAGGCCGCGGACGGCAGCACGGAGACCGTGAAGGCCGGCTTCGTCGGCATCGGGCCGGTGCAGGAGCTCGTCCCGCAGCCCATCACCTCCGTGCTCCCCGCCGTGGGCGCGCAGACCTCCGCGGTCGTCGGCGTCGTCATCCAGCTGCCGCAGCGCATGGTGGACGTCTGGAACGCCGCGTTCGGCTCCGGCCAGCGCGACCCGAACGGCCCGATCAGCCTGGTCGGCGTCGGCCGCGCGGCGGGGGAGCTGACCGCGCTCGACGGCGTCCCGGTGGTGGACAAGGTGTACACGATGATCGGCATCCTCGCGTCGCTGAACATCGCGCTGTTCGTCTTCAACCTGATCCCGCTGCTGCCGCTCGACGGCGGCCATATCGCGGGCGCTCTCTGGGAGGGCTTCCGCCGCTCGATCGCCAAGCTCTTCAAGCGCCGCGATCCGGGACCGGTCGATATGGCGAAGCTGATGCCGCTGACGATGGCCGTGGTGGTGGTGCTCGGCGGGATGAGCCTCCTGCTGATGTACGCGGACATCGTGAAGCCGGTCAACCTGTTCGGCTGAGCCCGGCACACTCGCCGGCGGCCAAGTCCGTGTTCGGCCGACGCCCAGCCGCTTCCCACTCTGCCGCGTAGGATTGTCGGGTGGCAGCAATCAACCTGGGGATGCCCAAGGTCCCCGAGACCCTCGCACCCCGTCGCAAGTCCCGTCAGATCCGTGTCGGAAAGGTCCTGGTCGGCGGCGACGCCCCGGTCAGCGTCCAGTCGATGACCACGACGCCGACGACGAACATCAACGCGACGCTCCAGCAGATCGCCGAGCTGACGGCCTCCGGCTGCGACATCGTGCGCGTCGCCGTGCCGAGCCGCGACGACGCCGAGGCGCTGCCGATCATCGCCAAGAAGAGCCAGATCCCGGTCATCGCCGACATCCACTTCCAGCCGAACTACGTCTACGCGGCGATCGACGCCGGCTGTGCGGCCGTGCGCGTGAACCCGGGCAACATCCGCAAGTTCGACGACCAGGTCGGCAAGATCGCGGCGTACGCCAAGGCCGCGGGCGTCTCGCTCCGCATCGGCGTCAACGCGGGATCGCTGGAGCCCAGCCTGCTGCAGAAGTACGGCAAGCCGACCGCCGAGGCGCTGGTCGAGAGCGCCGTCTGGGAGGCCAGCCTCTTCGAGGAGCACGACTTCCACGACTTCAAGATCTCGGTCAAGCACAACGACCCGATCGTCATGGTGAAGGCCTACCGCCAGCTCGCCGAGCGGGGCGACTGGCCCCTCCACCTCGGTGTGACGGAGGCCGGCCCGGCGTTCCAGGGCACCATCAAGTCCGCGACGGCGTTCGGCATCCTGCTGTCGGAGGGCATCGGCGACACCATCCGCGTCTCGCTGTCCGCCCCGCCGGCGGAGGAGGTCAAGGTGGGCCTGCAGATCCTCCAGTCGCTGAACCTCCGCGAGCGCAAGCTGGAGATCGTCTCCTGCCCGAGCTGCGGCCGTGCCCAGGTGGACGTCTACACGCTCGCCGACAGCGTCACCGAAGGCCTCCAGGGCATGAGCGTGCCGCTGCGCGTCGCAGTCATGGGCTGCGTCGTCAACGGCCCGGGCGAGGCGCGCGAGGCCGACCTCGGCGTCGCCAGCGGCAACGGGAAGGGCCAGATCTTCGTCAAGGGCGAGGTCATCAAGACAGTGCCGGAGGCCGAGATCGTCGCAACCCTGATCGAGGAGGCGAACCGCATCGCCGCCGAGATGGAGGACGCCCAGGTCGCCTCCGGCGAGCCCACCGTCACCGTCGGCCACTAGCCCGACGGTCCCGGCGCGGCGGGCGCCGCATCACCGCACCACTAACATGGAACGGTGCCTACTCGCCTGACGAACTACTTCCTCCGCACCCTCCGTGAAGACCCCTCCGACGCGGAGGTGACCAGCCACAAGCTCCTCGTGCGCGCGGGCTACATCCGCCGCCAGGCGCCGGGCATCTTCGCCTGGTTGCCGCTGGGACTGCGGGTGAAGGCGCGGATCGAGCAGATCATCCGCGAGGAGATGACGGCCGCGGGCGCCCACGAGGTGCACTTCCCCGCTCTGCTGCCGCGCGAGCCCTACGAGGCCACCGGCCGCTGGGAGGAGTACGGCGACGGCATCTTCCGCCTCAAGGACCGCAAGGACGCCGACTACCTGCTCGCCCCCACGCACGAGGAGGTCTTCACCCTGCTGGTGAAGGACCTCTACTCCTCGTACAAGGACCTGCCGCTGTCGATCTACCAGATCCAGGACAAGTACCGCGACGAGGCCCGTCCCCGCGCCGGCCTGCTGCGCGGCCGCGAGTTCACCATGAAGGACGCCTACTCGTTCGACTACACCGACGAGGGCCTGGACACCAGTTACATGGCGCAGCGCGACGCCTACGAGCGCATCTTCACCCGTCTCGGCCTGGACTACGTGATCGTGCAGGCCGACGCCGGGGCGATGGGCGGCTCGCGCAGCGAGGAGTTCCTGCACCCCACCCCCGTCGGAGAGGACACCTTCGTCCGTTCGGCGGGCGGCTACGCGGCCAATGTCGAGGCGTTCACCACGCTCGCCCCGCCCACCCGCGGCTACGAGAAGCTGACGCCGCAGGAGGTGCTGGACACCCCGAACACCCCGACCATCCAGACGCTGGTCGACGTCGCGAACGAGAAGCACCCGCGTCCGGACGGCCGCGCCTGGACCGCCGCCGACACGCTCAAGAACGTCGTCCTGGCGCTCACGCACCTGGACGGCACCCGCGAGCTCGTCGTCGTCGGCCTGCCCGGCGACCGGGAGGTCGACCTGAAGCGCGCCGAGGTCGCCTTCGCGCCCGCAGAGGTGGACGCCGCGACCGAGGAGGACTTCCGGAAGCACCCGGGACTCGTCAAGGGCTACATCGGCCCCTGGTCGGAAGAGGGCCCCGTGCTCGGCGAGGAGGCCTTGACCGGCATCCGCTACGTCGTCGACCCGCGCGTGGTCGACGGCTCCGGCTGGATCACCGGCGCGAACGTCGAGGGCAAGCACGTCTTCGGCCTGGTCGCCGGCCGTGACTTCGCCTGGGACGGCACCGTCGAGGTCGCCGAGGTCAAGCCCGGCGACGCCGCTCCGGACGGGTCCGGCCCCGTCGAGCTGGCGCGCGGCATGGAGATCGGCCACGTCTTCCAGCTCGGCCGCAAGTACGCCGAGGCGCTGGGCCTGAAGGTCCTGGACGAGAACGGCAAGCTCGTCACCGTGACGATGGGCTCCTACGGCATCGGCGTCACGCGCATCCTGGCGATCATCGCCGAGGAGAACAACGACGAGAAGGGCCTGGTCTGGCCCGCAGCCGTCTCGCCGTTCGACGTGCACGTCGTCGCAGCGGGCCGCGAGGCGGTCGCGTTCGAGGTGGCCGAGCAGGCCGCCGCGGCGCTGGAGGCCGCGGGCCTCGAAGTGCTGCTGGACGATCGGCCCAAGGTCTCGCCCGGGGTGAAGTTCGGCGACGCCGAGCTGATCGGCATCCCGCGCGTCCTGGTCGCCGGCCGCGGGGCCGCCGACGGCGAGGTGGAGCTGTGGGACCGCCGGAACGGCGAGCGGTCCACCCTCCCGCTGGCGGAGGCCATCGCGGCGCTCACCGCCTGAGCGAACTTCACGACGCCGCCTGCCGCTCCGCGCGATTCAGGCGGCGTCGTCGTCTCCGGTGATCTCCGCGTGGATGCGGCGGAGGTCCTCCATCAGCGAGCCGATCAGCACCCAGTGCCGCGGGTTCGGCGTGCTGATGACCAGCGGCGCCGTCAGCACCGGGACGCCCGCCGTCTCGGTGCCGGGCTCCTCGACGGGAGCGTCCGGGTCCCGCGACAGCAGCCGCAGGTCGTGGGCGGAGCGCTCCAGCTCGTCCGCGATCGCGGCGATGGTCGGCTCGTCGGCGAGGCTGTCGTCGTAGTGGTCGTGGAAGGCCCGGGTCATGCCGAGCGCCCGAGTGATCAGCGGCCGCAGGCGCGCGAAGAGCCGCTGGTCGTGCTCCAGGACGGCGCGGTGCCTGGCCTGCCGGGGGTTGAGCGTGAGGCTCTCGTCGGCGGCGGTGAGCGCGGCCTCCGTCTTTTTCTCCATCGGGCGCAGCAGCCGCGCCTCGATGAGGAGCGCGTCCCGCTCGCCGGCCGTCGGCCGGCTGGTGAGGGCGACGGCGAGCCGGTCGAGCGTCGACGCGATCTCGCGGCCGAGATCGAGGACGGCGGTGCGCGCCGGCCCCGTGAGCACCGGCGGGACGATCGCGATGTTGACGATGACGCCGATGGCCGCGCCGATGATGGTCTCCACGATGCGGGCGACCGCGTACTCCGGGTTTGTCGCGCCGAGCGACAGGACGAGCATGACGCTGATCGGGATCTGGTTCGCCGTGCCCGGCGTCAGCTTGAGCGCCCACGAGATGATGAGCGACACGACGATCGCGAGCAGCACGATCCAGGTGTTCGCCCCGAACAGGAGGCCGACCACGTAGGCGATGACGACGCCGAGGATCACCCCGAGCGAGCGCTCGATCGCCCGGCCGACCGACTGGTTCACACTCGGCTGGACGACGAGCAGGGCGGCGATCGTCGCGAACACCGGCAACTCGCCGGGGAAGAGCACCGCGGCGAGGCCCCACGAGATGATCATGGCCGTCGCGGTCTTGGCGACCTGCAGGAACGGGAGCCGGGTGCTGGACCGGATCTTCGCGACCGGGATGTTCAGGGAGAGGGAGATCGGAACCCGGAACTTCGAAGCCACGGACCCAGCGTAGCCGCCGCGAGGCCGTGCCCGACTCAGCCGACGTAACGGCGGTACGCGGCGGCAGCGCGCTCGGCCGCGCGCTCCTGCGCTGCCGTGAGCGGCGCGAACGACTCGATGTCCAGCGCGGCGGCTCCCCGCCGCCAGGTGCCCACCACGCGGCCGCGGGCCACCACGATCGGCTGGAAGACGCCGTTGCCGCCCGGGACGATCCGCTGGAAGTGCGCGTCGTCGAGCACGAGGTCGCGCTGCTGATAGCCGAGCAGGTACTCGTCGAACCCGGGCAGGAGCTGGACGGCCTCGCGCTCCCGGCGTGACTCGGGCAGCCCGGCGGCCCGATCGGCCAGCTCGGCCGTCAGCAGGTACTCGACCCCGTCGACCTCCACCGCGGTGATCGCGTCCCCGAGGACGGCGCGGGCGGTCTTCGCGCCGGCGACGGTGCCTTTGGTCCACCAGACGAAGTCCTTCACCGTCGCCGGTCCGTGGCCGCGGAGGTAGCGGAGCAGGAACTCGCCCCACGCCTCGTCCGGCTCGAGCCTGCGCGACTCCGGCGCCCACTCGTCGAGCAGGACCAGCGCCTGCTGCGTGCGGAGCGTGGGCCCCCAGCAGATCACCCCGGTCTGCGCCAGGTAGTAGATGAGGTGGTAGCCGCGCTGGCCCGCCGTCGCGATGCCGTTCGCCTCCCACAGCTCCATCAGCTCGGCGCGGCCGATGCGGCCTCCTCCGGCCAGGGCCTCGGTGACCAGGTCGCGCGCACGGACGAAGTCGGGCGTGTCGAGCTCGAGCTGCTTGTGCCGGGCAGCGAGGCCCGCGATCATCCGGCCGGTGGTGATCCCGAGCATCCAGCGGAGGTCCTCCGGCGGGACGAAGTGCAGCGTGCCGCGCATCGGCCAGGAACGCACGATGCGGCCGGCGTCCAGGTCGGCCAGAACGTCCGCGCGCGTGGCTCCGGTCGTGCGGACGCCGAGCGCCCACGATCCGGCAGCGAAGTCCTGCGCCTGCACGGCGAGCATCCGCCGGGCGACGGCGGCCGGAGCGGCCTCCCGTTCGCCGTCGATCGCGTGGGCGAGGCGGCGCAACCGCAGCAGGTCGGCGCGGGAGGTCATGGGGCCAGTCTGGAGCTCATGGGGCCAGTCCGGAGGTCATGGGGCCAGTCTGGCCCAGGCGACCGACACGGGGCGCGCGCGGCTCAGGGGAGGAGCCCGTGCTCCTTCAGCTGGTCGCTCAGGCCCGCGCCGTCCGGAGCGTACATCCACGGCGCGCCGGAGGTCTCGCTGTGCTTCTCGGCCTTGGAACGGCCACCGGCCAGCACCGCCTCGCTGTTCGAGAGCTGCCGGATGGCGACGCCCGCCACGTTGCCGGGGTGCTCGGTCGCGAACTCGCGGTAGAGCGCCTCGTCGTGCTGCCCGTCGTCGCCGATGAGCAGCCATTTGAGTCCGGGGAACTCCTCGGCCAGCCGGGCGAGGCTGATCCGCTTGTGCTCCCGGCCCGACCGGAAGAACCGGTCGTGGGTCGGCCCCCAGTCGGTCAGCAGCAGCGGACCTGCGGGCAAGAGGTTGCGCGAGAGGAAGCGTGTAAGGGTCGGCGCGACGTTCCAGGCGCCCGTGGAGAGGTAGATGACCGGGGCGCCGGGGTGCGCCGAGGCGAGCCGTTCCAGCAGCACCGCCATTCCCGGGGTGGGGACGCGGGCGTGCTCGTCGAGCACGAAGGTGTTCCAGGCCGCGAGCAGGGGACGGGGGAGCGCGGTGACCATGACGGTGTCGTCCACGTCGGAGATGATTCCGAAGGTGGCCTTGGGATCGACGATGTAGACCGGCGCCTCGAACACCCGCGCGGACTCCGGCGTCGTGAGCTTCACTGTGTGCCAGCCCGGCTTGAGCTGCACCGGGATGACGGTGTCGATGACGCCGCCGCGGTCCGGCTTGACCACGTGGTGCGCGCCGTCGATCTGCACAGTGACTTCGACGTCGCCGACCGGGACGCTGATGAACGAGCGCCAGCCGCGGATGGACTCCTCGCGCTTGCGGTGCTTCCGCTCGGCACGACTGCCCGGCCGCGGCTCCTTCGCCAGCAGGACCCGGCCGAGGATGCGCACCCAGGTCGGCGAGCCGTAGCCGGTGTAGGGCACGACGGTCGCCAGGAAACCGTGCTTGCGCGCACGGCGGGCACGGAATTCGTGGAAGGCGTCCTCGATGCGCGCCGCGCGGTGCATGATCGGGTCGACACTCGTGCTGCGCTTGGCTGGGGTGGCAGTCATAGAGACACCAGTTTCTCACGGAGTGAAGGTTCGCTCAGAACCAGCCCCCAGATCTGGGGTGAGGATTCTTCGGTGTGTCGGAGGAATTTACCCAGCAAAGGTGAGATTTCCACAATATGATCCGATTAGCGCGACGGGAGGACCGTCGCCGGGCTGGGGACCCGCACGCGTATCGTGGAAGAGAGAAAGAAGGAGCCGCCCTCGTGCCCATCAACGACCTGGTCGCCGCACAGAACACCGCTGGAGCGCCGCTCGTGCGGACGGAGCCGATCCAGGAGCGCAGCGCCGCCCGGATCGACGCCCTCCTCGACGCCGCCGCGGAGGTAGTGGACGAGATCGGATTCGACCGGCTGACGACCGCGATGGTCGCCGAGCGCGCCGGCGCGTCCATCGGCACGGTCTACCGGTACTTCCCGGACCGCATCGTGCTGTTGCAGGCGCTGCGCGACCGGGCGCTGCTGCGCTACCGCCACTCGGTGGTCGCGGCCATCCACGCCGAGAGCCCCGAGCACTGGTGGAACGCGGTGGAGTGCGCGATCGACGCGTTCGTCGCGATGTTCCGCACCGAGCCGGGCTTCCGCATCATCCGCTTCACCGACGCCGAGCGCTCCGGAATGCCCGGCGAGGAGGAGCCGGAGCAGACGGTGTCCTTCGCATCGCAGTTCGCCGCGATCCTGTCCGAGGAGTACGGCCTCCCCGCGGGAGAAGACCTGGCCTTCCGGCTGGAGATCGTCGTGGAGATCATGGACGGCCTGATCAACCGGGCCTTCCGCGACGACCCGATGGGGGACGCGCACTACATCGACGAGGCGCGCGTCGTGGCCCGCGAGTACCTGGAGCGGCGGTACGACCCGAAGAGCTGAGGCTCTTCGGGGAATGTCGGCGGTATGGGACAGGGTTGTCTCATGGTGTCTGGGTTTCGTGCCACAAACCGACTCAATTCATTGCGGATTGTGCAAAACGCTGTTTGGGTAGATTCGATGGCCCCGATATCTGAGACCACCCCGTTCCGTCGACCGAGAGCTGAGGACCGATGATCGAGTTCAGCTCCGTGACGAAACGGTTCCCGGACGGGACCGTCGCCGTCGACGACTTCTCCCTGGTGATCCCGTCCCGCCAGATCACGGTGCTGGTCGGCTCGTCCGGCAGCGGCAAGACGACGATCCTGCGCATGGTCAACCGCATGGTCGACCCGACCAGCGGAACGGTCGCGATCGACGGCGAGGACGTGCAGAGCCTGAAGCCGGTTCACCTGCGCCGGCGGATCGGCTACGTCATGCAGAACTCGGGCCTGCTGCCGCACCGCAAGGTCATCGACAACATCGCCACCGTCCCCCTGCTCACCGGCGTCAAGCGCAAGGCCGCACACGAGCGGGCGCTCGAGCTGATGGACACGGTCGGGCTGGAGCGCTCGCTCGCCGACAAGTACCCCAGCCAGCTCTCGGGAGGACAGCAGCAGCGTGTGGGCGTGGCCCGCGGGCTCGCGGTCGACCCGAACATCCTGCTGATGGACGAGCCGTTCGGCGCCGTCGACCCGATCGTGCGCGACGACCTCCAGAACGAGCTGCTGCGACTGCAGCGCGAACTCGGCAAGACCGTGCTGTTCGTGACGCACGACATCGACGAGGCGTTCCGGCTGGGGGACCAGGTCGTGATCTTCCGCAAGGGCGGCATCGTGGCGCAGAAGGGCACCCCGGCCGAGATCCTCGCGCAGCCGGCCGACGAGTTCGTGGCGTCGTTCGTGGGCGCCGACCGGGGGAAGCGTGCGCTCCACATCGAGAGCACGCCGACCGGCTCCGTGCTGGTCGACAGCGAGGGGCGTACCGCCGGTGTGCTCAGCGCGGACGACTCCGCTTCCGTTGAAGCAAAGGCCGCGACCGTCTCGGTCGCGGGTGCTACGGCGCAGGGTGAGGACCCGACGTGAGCTTCTTGTGGTCGAACTTCGGCCAGGTCTGGAATCTCACGGTCTCCCACGTGTGGTTGAGCGCCATCCCGATCGTCGTCGGCTTCCTGCTATCGCTCCCGATCGGCTGGCTGGCGAACCGCTACCGCGTCAGCCGCCCCGTGCTGCTGACGCTCGGCGGCATCCTGTACGCCATTCCGTCGCTGCCGCTGTTCTTCGCCATGCCGGCGTTGATCGGCACGAAGATCCTCGACCCGGCGAACGTGGTCGTGGCGCTGAGCATCTACGCAGTCGCGCTGATGGTACGCACGACGGCCGACGCGCTCGACTCGGTGCCGGGTGACGTCGTCCAGTCGGCGACGGCGGTCGGCTTCTCGGGCTGGCGGAGGTTCTGGACTGTCGAGTTGCCGCTCGCCGGTCCCGTCCTGCTGGCCGGCCTGCGCGTCGTGTCGGTGTCGACCGTCAGCCTGGTGAGCGTCGGTGCGCTGCTCGGCGTGCCGAACCTCGGCCAGCTGTTCACGGACGGCCTCAACCGGTACTACCCCGAGGAGGTCGCGGTCGGCATCGTCCTGATCATGGTCGTGGCGCTGGTGTTCGACCTGGTGCTCGTGCTGCTGGGCCGGTTGCTGCTGCCGTGGTCGCGGCTCGACAAACGCACCGGGCGGCTGCGGCGCTCCGCGGCGATGAAGGCGGTGACCGGCGCATGACCGATTTCGTGGCGGCCTTCGGCTGGCTGTTCGACCCGGTGAACTGGGCCGGGCCGGGCGGCATCCCCGCACGCACCGGCGAGCACATCCTGTACACGCTGATGACGCTGCTGCTCGCCGGGGTGATCGCCCTGCCGATCGGGTTCGCGATCGGGCACACCGGGCGCTTCCGCGGTCTCGCGGTCGGCCTCTCCGGTGCTCTGCGCGCGCTGCCGACCCTGGGTCTGGTCGTCTACCTCGCGCTCATCATGGCGGACATCTCGATCGTGCCTCCGCTGATCGCGCTCACGATCCTGGCCATCCCGCCGCTGCTCGCGGGGGCGTACTCGGGACTGGAGTCGGTGAACAGCAGCACCGTCGACGCCGCGCGCGCTGTCGGGATGACCGAGTGGCAGATCTTCACCAAGGTGGAGCTGCCGCTGTCGCTGCCGCTCGTGATCGGCGGCATCCGCTCCGGCGCGCTCCAGGTGATCGCGACGTGGACGGTGGCGGCCATCCTGCCGGTCGGCGGTCTCGGGCGGTTCCTGTTCGACGGGCTGTCGGTGCAGAACTACCCCGAGATGCTCGGCGGCTCGATCATCGTCGTGGTGCTCGCGCTCGTCGTCGACGGCTTGTTCGCACTCACCCAGAAGCTGGTCGTCCCGCGCGGCGTCACCGCCGGGAAAGTCCGCGCCGACCGGGCGAAGGACCCGTGGCGCGCGTTCGGCACCACCGTCCCGGGGCGACAGCCCGTCCCCTGATCCTCCCCGTTCCGGGGTTCCCGAATCACAGACCCATCGCACACAGAAGAGAGAGAATCACATGTTCGGATCCAAGAAGGGCCGCATCGCGGCCGGTGTGCTCGCGGCGGGGGCGCTCATCGCCCTCAGCGCGTGCTCGTCCGGCGGCGGCGGCGCGTTCAACACCAGCAGCAGTGGCAGCGGTTCCTCCAGCGACAGCATCACCGTCGGGTCCGCCGCGTTCGGCGAGAACGAGATCCTGATGCAGATCTACGGCCAGGCCCTCGCCGCCAACGGCGTCAAGGTCAGCTACAAGCCGAGCATCGGCCAGCGCGACGTGTACCTCAAGGCGCTGCAGGACGGCTCGATCGACCTGGTCCCGGAGTACTCCGGCAACCTGCTGCAGTTCTACAACAAGACCAGCACCGCCTCCTCGAGCGCCGACGTCTACGCCGCGCTCAACGACGCGCTGCCGAAGGGCTTCGAGGTGCTCGACCAGGCCAAGGCGCAGGACGCCGACGCCTACAACGTCACCAAGGAGTTCTCCGACAAGTACAAGGTCACCAGCCTGGAGGACCTCAAGAAGGTCACCGTGCCGCTGACCGTCGGCGCGAACCCCGAGTTCGGCACCCGGCCCTACGGCATCCCGGGCCTCAAGTCGACCTACGGCGTGACGGCGACGCTCAAGCCGATCAGCGACTCGGGCGGCCCGCTGACCGTCACCGCTCTCAAGAACGGCGACGTGCAACTGGCGGACATCTACACGACCACTCCGGCCATCAAGGACAACGGGTTCGTCGTGCTGAAGGACCCGAAGAACCTGATCGCCGCGCAGAACATCGTGCCGCTGATCAACAGCAAGAAGGCCTCCGACAAGGTCAAGTCGGTGCTCAACAAGGTCTCGGCCGAGCTGACCACGGACGACCTGATCACGATGAACAGCGAGAACCAGGGCGCCAGCAAGACCCAGCCGGACGCCGTGGCGAAGAAGTGGCTGCAGGAGCACCCGATCAAGGGTTAGCCGGCTGACGGGGGAGGGCGGCCTCCCCACGGCTCCGCGTGCGGCGGCTCGGGCGACCGGGCCGCCGCATCCGTTTGCGCGGACTCAGCGGGTGGGGCGGGGCTCCTCCTCCGTGCGGATGAGCGACCAGAACGCCTCGATCGCGTCGGCCATGTCGGCGGCCGGATCGAGCATCCACTGCACCTGCATGCCGTCGGCGACAGCCACCGCCAGGCGCGCGAGCGTGCGCGCGTCGACGCCGTCTCGCACCCGGCCGGCCTCCTGCTCCGAGCGGAGGTACCCCTCCAAGCCTGCGACGATCTGCTGGTAGCGCGACACGAAGTAGTCGTGGCCGGGGTGGTCGGGGTCGGCCGCCTCCGCGGAGATGGTCGCGTAGAGCTGGACGAGTCCCGGCACTTCGGCGTTGTGCCGCACGATGCCGACCAGGCCGTCGAACGCCCCGCTCCAGTCCGCGCCGAACTCACCGCCTGCGGAGTCGACCTCGTCGCGCTTGCGGAGCACCTCCGAGAAGAGCTCCTCCTTCGAGGAGAAGTGGTGCAGGAGCCCGGCCTGACTGAGCCCGACGGACTCGGCGATCTCGCGCAGCGACGCCTTGCGGTAACCCTTCTCGGCGAACACCTCCAGGGCGCGGGCGAGGATCTCCTCGCGTTTGGCGATTCCCTTGGCGTATCCGCGCTTCTCCGGCATGGGTCCAGGCTAGTGGGCGCCGTCTGACGGGCAGCTCAGCGGCGCCGGTCAGCTCGTCAGCACGAGCACCGGCGGCACCACCACGAGCAGCGCCGCGGCGACCACGACCAGGAGCCGCAGCCCCGGCCCGACCGTGCGGTGGCCGGACGTGAGCCGCGCCTCGCGCGCCAGCAGCGCCGACCTCCGCTGCTCGGGCGTGCGCGGGTCCTTCGGTGCGCCGAGCGCGGCGCCCGCCGAGCCCGTCGAGTCCACGATCCGGATGGCGTCCGCCAGCACCGCGTCGCCTGCTGTCCGGCGGGCGGTGTCGTCGGCCAGCATCTCCACCAGCAGCGCCACCGCGTCCTGCGCGCGCGTGGCGATCGGGAACCACGGAAGGGCGCGCTTCCAGGACCGGAACGCGTCGAGCAGAAGGTGGTGCTTCTGGCGCAGGTGCGCGCGTTCGTGGGCGATCACGGCCTCCAACTGCTCGGGGGTGAGCAGCTCGATCATCCCCTCGGACAGCACGGTGACGCTACGCGCGCCGGGGAGGCAGTACGCGGCGGGGGCCGGGTGGTCGATGATCCGGGTCGCCGGCTCGTCGGGCAGTGGCGAGCTGAGCAGCCGTAGCAGTTCCATGTGGCGGTGGCGCTGGCTCCGGCTGCGCACCGAGGTGAGCGCGAGGTTCAGCACCAGGTGCGCCGTCAGCAGCACGGCGGCGCTCAGGAAGAAGGTGTGCAGGAGTGACACGCCGGCGGGAAGCGGTCCGCTGAACAGCGTCGCGGCCGCACCGGAGATCCGGCTGGGGAGGTCGTACCCGAACGGCTGCAGCCCGGCGAGCAGCAGCGAGCCGATCATCGAGATGCCGCCGGCGAGGGCGATCGACTGCCAGAGCGCGAGCGCGAGGCCGGGTGCGGCGGGCGGCCACTTGGCGCGCGCCAGCAGCAGCGGCACCGGCCAGGCGAGGGCGACCGCCAGGACGCCGAGCAGGATGGCGGTCGAGTCGACGACGGGCATCCCGGTCAGCTGCGGGCGTCGAGCAGCCGGCGGAGCATCGCCGCCTCGGACTCGTCGACCGAGCCGACGAAGTAGGCGAGGGCCTCCGTGCGGTCGGTGGAGGTCTCCAGGACTTCGCGCATCAGGTCGGCGACGTGGTTCGCGCGCGTGAGGGTGGCGAAGTACAGGTGGGGGCGCGCGTCGCGGTCGCGGTCGACGAACCCCTTCTGCTCCAGGCGGGACAGCACCGTGAGCACCGTGGTGAGCGCAGGGGTCTTGCCGCCGTCGCGGGTGGCCACTAGCTTGTCGCGCAACTCGTTGGCGGTGATCGGGGCGTCGCCCGACCAGAGGGCGTCCATCACCGCACGTTCGAGTTCTCCGAGATTGGCCACGGATCCAGGGTAGCGCGACAAGGCTGTGAATGTTCTACACTCTGTAGAAGTAGTCTTCTACACGCTGTAGAACAACGACCGGAAAGGTGGGCTGCGTGAACGAGATCCTCGATCCGCTGCTGCTGGCACGCTGGCAGTTCGGACTGACGACGATTTACCACTTCCTGTTCGTTCCGCTCACCATCGGCCTCGTCACGGTCGTCGCGATCTTCCAGACCGCGTGGTACCGCAGCGGAAAGGTCCACTACCTCCAGCTCACGCACTTCTTCGGCAAGCTCTTCCTGATCAATTTCGCGATGGGCGTCGTGACCGGGATCGTGCAGGAGTTCCAGTTCGGCATGAACTGGTCGAACTACTCGCGGTTCGTCGGTGACGTCTTCGGCGCGCCGCTCGCCTTGGAGGGCCTGCTCGCGTTCTTCCTGGAGGCCACCTTCATCGGGCTCTGGATCTTCGGCTGGGACAAGCTGCCGCGCGGCGTCCATCTCGCCTGCATCTGGATCGTGGCCGTCGGCTCCATCCTGTCGGCGTACTTCATCCTCGCCGCCAACGCGTTCATGCAGAACCCGGTCGGCTACACGCTCAACCACGCCCGCGGCCGCGCGGAGCTCACGGACCTGTGGGCGGTGCTGACCAACAAGGTCGCCCTGGCCGCGTTCCCGCACACGATCTTCGGCTGCTTCATGGTCTCCGCCGGCCTCATCATCTCGGTCGCCGCGTGGCATCTCTCGCGGACCCGCAACCTCGAGACGATGCGCCCCGCGCTGAAGTTCGGGCTCTGGATGATGGTCGTCGCCGGCATCGGCAGCGTCGTCAGCGGCGACCAGCTGGGCCTCGCCATGGTCCAGACCCAGCCGATGAAGATGGCCGCGGCCGAAGCGCTCTACAAGACCTCGACCGGCGCCGACGCGTCGTTCTCGATCTTCACCCTCGGCACGCCGGACGGCGTCCACGAGCTGTTCTCGATCCGCATCCCGTACCTGCTGTCGTTCCTCTCGACGCACACGCTCACCGGGACCGTCGAGGGGATCAACGACCTCAACGCGCACTACCAGCAGCTTTTCGGCCCCGGCGACTACACCCCGATCATCTGGGTCACCTACTGGGCGTTCCGCTGGATGATCGGCCTCGGCCTCCTGCACGTCCTGGTCGCCGTCGTCGGCCTGTGGTTCACGCGCAAGGGCCGGACGCCACCGTGGGCGTGGATGTGGAAGGTCGCGATCTGGGCGTTCCCGCTGTCCCTGGCCGCGATGATCGTCGGCTGGATCTTCACCGAGATGGGCAGGCAGCCCTGGCTCGTGTTCAGCCTGATGAAGACGCAGGACGGCGTCTCGCCCGGCACGACAGGACTCGAGGTCCTGATCTCGCTGGTGGCCTTCACCGCGATCTACGGCACGCTCGCCGTGGTCGAGTTCAGGCTCATCAAACGCGCGGCCCAGAACGGACCGGCCCCCGCCGAGGAGCACCTCGACGACGCGGGCAACCACGTCCCCGTCGCCACGGTCTACTAGGAGCAACGACATGGATCTCGCAGTCCTCTGGTTCGGCATCATCGCCTTCTTCTTCATCGGCTACTTCGTGCTCGACGGGTTCGACTTCGGCGTCGGGATGTCGTTGCCGTTCCTCGGCAGGGACGAGACCGACCGCCGGGTGCTCATCAACACCATCGGCCCGGTCTGGGACCTCAACGAGACCTGGCTGATCGTCGGCGGCGCCGCGCTCTTCGCGGCCTTCCCGGAGTGGTACGCGACGCTGTTCAGCGGCTTCTACCTGGCGCTGCTGCTGATCCTGCTGGCGCTGATCGTGCGCGGGGTGTCGTTCGAGTACCGGCACCAGCGCCCGGGTTCGCGGTGGAAGAAGTGGTTCGACGGGATGATCGTCGTCGGCTCGGCCGTGCCGGCGCTGCTCTGGGGCGTCGCCTTCGCGAATGTGGTGCAGGGCGTGGCGCTCGACCACGGCCACAACTACACCGGGACGCTGTTCGACCTCCTGAACGGGTACGCCCTCCTCGGCGGCGTGACAACGCTGCTGCTGTTCTTCACCCACGGCGTCGTCTTCGTGTCGCTCAAGACGGATGGGGAGATCCGGACGCGGGCGCGGAGGCTGGCGACACGGTCGGGGCTGCTCGCGATCGTGGCGGCCGCGGCTTTCCTGGGCTGGACCGTGATCGCGCACTTCTCGGTGGCGCTCCTCGTCCTCGCGGCGCTGGCCGCGGTCGCGCTCATCGCGTCGTGGATCCTCAACCTGCGCGGAGCGGAGGGCTGGTCGTTCGCGTTCATGGCGGTCACGATCGCGCTCGCGGTGGTGTCGCTGTTCGTCGCGCTGTTCCCCGACGTCATGCCGTCGTCGCCGAACCCGCAGAACAGCCTGACGATCGCCAACGCCTCCAGCACGGACACGACGCTGACGATCATGACCTGGGTCGCGGTGATCTTCCTGCCGCTGATCCTGGCGTACCAGGCGTTCACCTACTGGGTGTTCCGCAAGCGGGTGACGCGCGCGAGCATCCCGGGTGAGCCCGCCGGGCCCGTCGACCCCGAACCGGTGGCCGCCTGACGTGCGCCCCCTCGATCCCCGCCTCCTCCGCTACGCGGCCGCGACGCGCGTCACGCTCGCGACCGGCGCGCTCGTCACGGTGCTGCAGACCGCGGCTGTGGTCGCGTTCGCCTGGCTGGTCACCCGGCTCGTCATCCGCGCGATCGCGGGGGCGACGTTCGCGGAGCTGAGCGCGCTCTTCGCCGGGCTCGTGCTCGTCGTCATCGCGCGCGGCGTCCTGCTCTGGCTGGCGGAGGCGGTGTCGTCGCGCGGCGGGGCCCTGGTCGTCGCGCAGCTCCGGGAGCAGCTCGTCGACGCCTTCGGCCACCTCGGGCCGCGGGGACTCGCCGGGCGCAGCGGCGCCGACCTGACGCTCGTCGCCGGCCGGGGGATGGACGCGCTGGACGGCTACTTCGCGAAGTACCTCCCGCAGCTCATCGGCACCGCGGTCGCGATGCCGCTGCTCGTGCTGGTGATCGGCTGGCAGGACCTCACCAGCGGCATCATCCTCGTGCTCACCCTCCCGCTCATCCCGGTGTTCATGGTGCTGGTCGGCTGGGCGACGCAGGCGGCGCAGCAGAAGCAGTGGGCGGCGCTCTCGACGCTGTCGCGCGGTTTCCTCGACGTCGTCGCCGGCCTGCCGACGCTCACGCTGTTCGGGCGGCAGCACCGGCAGGAGGCGCGGATCCGGGCGGTCAGCGAGGAGTACCGGACCCGCACGATGAAGGTCCTGCGGCTGTCGTTCCTCTCGGGATTCGTGCTGGAGCTCGCCGCCAGTCTCTCGGTCGCGCTGATCGCCGTGGCGATCGGACTGCGCCTGCTCAGCGGCTCGCTCGAGCTGTCGGTCGGGCTGTTCGTGCTGCTGCTGGCTCCGGAGGCGTTCCTGCCGTTGCGCAACGTCGGCGCGGCCTACCACGCGGCGACCGAAGGGATGGAGGCCGCGGCGAAGGCGTTCGAGCTCCTGGACGCGGCGCAGGACGTCGTGCCGGAGGCCGTCGTCGGGTCTGCCGCGACGGGGCTGGTGTTCTCCGAGGTCGGCGTGGCCTATGACGGACGCGACGCTGTCAGCCCGTTCTCCGCCGTGGTGCGGCCAGGGACGCTGGCGGTGCTCAGTGCGCCGAGCGGAGCGGGCAAGACCAGCCTGATCGCGGCGGCGCTCGGGTTCGTCGAGCATAGCGGGACGATCGCGGCCGGGGGACGCGCCGACGCCGCGGGACGCCGGGCGGCCATCGCGTGGGCCGGCCAGAAGCCGGGACTCCGCGCGGGCACGATCGCGGAGAACGTCGCACTCGGCGACCCGGCGCCGGATCGGTCGCTCGTTCTCGCGTCGCTGCGGGCGGCTGCTGCGCCGGAACTCGACCCCGACCTCGTGGTCGGGTCCGGCGGCACGGGGCTGTCGGGCGGCCAGGCGCAGCGGGTCTCGGTCGCGCGGGCGCTCTACCGGCTCCGCAGGCGGTCCTGCCCGGTGCTGATCCTGGACGAGCCGACGTCCGCGCTCGACGCCGAGACGGAGCGGGCGCTGCTGGTGTCGCTGCGAGCGGTCGCGGATGAGGGAGCGGCCGTCCTGGTGGTAAGCCACCGGGAGCCGGTCGTGGCCGCCGCCGATGAGGTCCTCGAGCCGGGGGTGCTGTCCGATGTCCGTCACTGAGACCGTCCGGGGCGAGCGGGAGCAGAGCCGCCGGATCCTCCGCCTGGCGCTGCCCCCGGCGCGCCGGCTCTGGACGGCGATCGCCCTCGGCGCGCTGAGCGGCGGAAGCGCCGTCGCGCTTCTCGGCGTCTCGGCGTGGCTGATCACGCGCGCCTCCGAGCAGCCGGCGCTCCTGTACATCTCGGCCGCGGTCGTCGGGGTGCGGGCGTTCGCGCTCGGCCGCGCGTTCTTCCGTTACCTGGAACGGCTCGCCGGCCATGACGCCGCCTTCCGCCGGCTCGGCGACATCCGCGCCGACCTGTTCGCACGGCTGGTGCCGCTCGGCCCCGACGGGGTGGGCGCCGGGAACCGCCGGCTCCGGAAGGTGAGCGGCGGCGAACTGCTCTCCCGGCTGGCTGACGACGTGGACGAGCTGCCCGACTTCGCGCTCCGGGTCGTGCAGCCGCTGGTGTCCGGCGGTGTGGTGGTACTCGCGAGCGCGGCGGCCGCATTCGTGCTCCTCCCCGCAGCCGGGGTCGCACTCCTCCTGACACTGGCTGCGGCCTTCGTCGTCGGCACTCTCGTCAACCGCTGGGCGGCCGGTTCGGCGGAACGCCGGATCGCCCCGCTGCGCGCGGCCCTCGCCTCCGCCCTGCACGACCTGGTGACCGACCTCGACCTCCTGATCGCATTCGACGCGCTGCCCCAGGCACGCGAGCGGGTGAGGCAGGCGAGCGCGCGGCTCACCGCTGCCGTGCGGCGCCGCGCGGCCGGGCTCGGCCTGACGGCGGGCGCGGTGTCCCTGCTCGCGGGCTTCGCGACCGTGCTGGCGCTCGCGACCGGCATTCCCGCGCTGGAGGCTGGGCGCCTGGATGCGCCGACCCTCGCGGTCGTCGCCCTGCTCCCGCTGGCGGTGTTCGAGGTGTTCGGCACCCTCCCGCTGGCGTTCGGCGCCTGGCGGCGGGTGCGGGCGAGCGCCGGGCGGATCGCGGACACCGTACCCACGACCATCCCGGACGGCGTGCCAGTGGACGCGGCCGCCGCGGCATCGCTGACCGTGACGTCGGTGCCCGACGTGACGCTGAACCTCCGCTCGGCGCACTGGCCGGGGCAGGACATCCCTGTCCTCCGGTCCATCGACCTGGTGCTGCGGGCGGGGGACCGCGTGGTGCTGACCGGTCCGACCGGCGCGGGCAAGACGGCACTCGCCCATGTTCTCACCCGGTTCCTCGACCTCGACGGCTGCTACGAGATCGACGGCGTCGACGTGCGCGGCGTGCGGCAGGACGACGTGCGCCGCGTGGTCGGCCTGGCCGAACAGCAGCCCTACCTGTTCGACTCGGACCTGCGCCAGAACCTCCTCTTCGCGCGCGAGACCGCAACCGACGAGGAACTGCTCGTCGTGCTGGACCGGGTCGGCCTGGGGGAGTGGACGCACTCCCGCGGTGGCCTCGACAGCCCGGTCGGCGAGCGCGGCGCGCTCGTCTCGGGAGGCCAGGCCCAGCGGATCGCGCTCGCGCGGGCCCTGCTCGCCGACTTCCCGGTGCTGGTCGTCGACGAGCCGACCGCGAACGTCGACGCTGCGGTCGCGGACCGGATCGTGCGCGACATCCTCACGACGGCCGCGGACGACGGCCGCACGGTGCTGCTGATCTCGCACACGCCCGTCCCCGACGCCCTCGTGACGCGCCGCCTCCACCTGGAGGCCGGCACGCTCGCCGCGTGACGCGCCGCGCTTCCCGCGTTCGCGCGCCGACTCGCAACGCCGGCGATTCGTGCCGAATCGTGGCGGCGGCGCGTCAGCGGAGCAGTCGCGCCAGCGCCCCGAAGCGCGACCGCCACGACGCCGTGCGCGCCGGGTCGTGGCCGAGCGCCGGGCCGTCCACCCATACCGTCACGTCGCGGATCCCGTGCAGCGCGTTGACCGCCCACAGCGCCACTCCGTCGAGCTCCGAGGGCCGGACCGCCTCCTCCTCGACCGGCACGCTCAGTGCGGCGGCGATCCCGCGCACGGTCCGCGCGGCCACGCTGTCCACGCGCGGCAGCGAGAACGGCGGCGCGCACAGCGTGTCCCCGCGCCACCACAGCAGCGCCGTGGTCGTGCCGTCGGACACCCGGCCGTCGTCCAGGATGACGGCCTCCTGAGCGCCCACATCCTGCGCACGCTGCCGGAGGACGTTCAGCCGGTCGATGTCCGGACCCTTCAGGTGCGGCACGCGCCGCGGGTCGGTCGCCGCCGTCGCCACCACCAGGTCGGAGCCGAGCGGCGGCGCTGCGCGGAGGCGGAAGCGGAGCCGCAGAGCGTCCCACACGCGCACCAGCTCGAACCGCGGGAACGAGCGACCGTCGTCGGGCAGCAGCGCCACACCGGCCTCCCAGAACGCGGCCAGCTCGTCCGTGTCGCGGAGACCCTGCTCGCGCGCCGTCTCGGCGAAACGCTCGCGGTGCAGCCCGAGCGCCAGGACGCGCCCTTCCGCGACGAGGAAGGAGTCCGCCGCCAGGAGCTCGGTCTCCGCGACCTCGCAATCGTCGCGGGCGGTGAGCGCGCCGCCGGCCCAGTCGTAGAGGGTCGCCGAGGTGTCCATCCGCCCAGGCTAACGCCCGCCGCGGCGTACACCCCGCCTGGTGCAGACTGGTCCGGTGCTCCCGTCACCCCGAACACATCGCCTGCGCACCCGCGTCGACCCGGCTGACGCCTTCGCCGCGCTGTTCGCGACGGGCGACGCGGTCTGGCTCGACAGCGGCCCCGACGCCGAAACGGGCCGGAGCGTCATCGGATCAGGCGCGCGGCTCGCCACGGCGTCCGTGGCCGAGGGAGCCGTGACGGTCGACGGCCGGAGCTTCGACGGCAGCATCCTGGACGCGCTGCGCGAGGAGCCGGCGGCCACGGACGGCTACCCGCTCGGGTGGATCGGCTGGCTGGGCTACGAGGCCGGTGCCGCCGCGCTCGGTGTGCCGTACACCGCCGGGCCCGGGCTGGACGCCGCGTTCCTCTTCGTCGACCGCCTGGTGGTGTTCGACCATGCGGACGGCTCGGCGACGGTGGTGGATGCGACGCCGGAGGGCGACTGGCTCGGCGAGACGGTGGAGGTGCTCGCCGCGGCGGAGGGAGCTGCCGCACGCTATGCGGCGGCGCATCCGGTGCCGGCGGACGCCACGGCTGCCACCGCACCCACCGCCACCACCCCCACCTGGCGCCACACCGCCTCCGCCTACCTCGCGATGATCGCCGCCTGCCAGGAGGCCATCCGCGCCGGCGATGCCTACCAGCTCTGCCTCACCAACACCGCGACCGCCGCCACCACCGCCGACCCGCTCGCCGTGCACCTGCGCCTGCGCCGCGACAGCCCCGCCCACCACGCCGGCTTCCTCCGGATCGCTGGCGAGTCGCTGGTGAGCTCGTCGCCCGAGCAGTTCCTCCTGGTCACCGCCGACGGCCACGTGCGCACCAAGCCGATCAAGGGCACCCGCCCGCGCGGCGCGACCGTCGCCGAGGATCTCCGCCTGCGCGCCGAGCTGGAGGCCAGCGAGAAGGAGCAGGCCGAGAACGTCATGATCGTGGACCTCATGCGCAACGACCTCGGGCGCGTGTGCGAGGTCGGCAGCGTCGGCGTCCGGCACCTGCTGGAGGTGGAGAGCTACGCCCAGGTGCACCAGCTCGTCAGCACGGTCGAGGGGAGGCTGCGGCCCGGGCTGACCGCCGTGGACGCGCTGGCCGCCGCGTTCCCCGCCGGCTCGATGACCGGAGCGCCCAAGCTGTCCGCGATGCGCATCCTCGCCGGGCTGGAGGACGGTCCGCGCGGTGTCTACTCGGGCTGCTTCGGCTCGCTCGCGGCGGACGGCTCCGCGGATGTCGCGATGGTGATCCGCAGTCTCCGGTTCCGCGACGGCGTCGTCACGATCGGCGCCGGGGGCGGGATCACCGCGCTGTCCGTCCCCACCGAGGAGCTCGAGGAGGTGTCCATCAAGGCTGCCGCCCTCTTCCGCGCCGCGGGCCTTCGACCTCCCGGGAACGGACCGGACCCCTCCAACGTTTAGTAACCTGGAAGCTCGGGCCGCGCGCCCGAACGCCTTCTCGTCGCGACGCCCCTCCGGCCGCGGCGACATCCGAGAGAGAGTCCAGTGGCACACGAGCACGATGCAGCACCCGCACCGGTCCGCGAGGCCGGCGCGCACTACGACTTCACCGAGATCCAGAACGCCTGGCTCCCGGTCTGGGACGAGCTGAAGCCGTTCTCCACGGCCGACCCGGACGACAAGCGTCCGCGCAAGTACGTGCTCGACATGTTCCCGTACCCCTCCGGCGACCTGCACATGGGCCACGCCGAGGCGTACGCGCTGGGCGACGTCATCGCCCGGTACTGGCGCCAGCAGGGCTTCAACGTGCTGCACCCGATCGGCTGGGACTCCTTCGGCCTGCCGGCGGAGAACGCCGCGATCAAGCGCGGACTGGACCCGGCCGGCTGGACCAACGACAACATCGCCCAGCAGAAGGCGTCGATGCGCCGCTACGCGCCCAGCTTCGACTGGGACCGCGTGCTGCAGACCAGCGACCCCGGCTACTACCGCTGGAACCAGTGGCTGTTCCTGAAGCTGCACGAGAAGGGCCTGGCCTACCGCAAGGCCTCCCAGGTCAACTGGTGCCCCTTCGACCAGACCGTGCTGGCGAACGAGCAGGTCGTGAACGGCCGTTGCGAGCGCTGCGACAACCTGGTCACGAAGAAGAAGCTGACCCAGTGGTACTTCCGGATCACCGACTACGCGGACCGGCTGCTGGACGACCTGAACCAGCTGGAGGGCGCCTGGCCGTCCAAGGTGCTGTCGATGCAGCGCAACTGGATCGGCCGCTCCACCGGCGCCGACGTGCAGTTCGCGATCGAGGGCCGCGAGGACCCCGTGACGGTCTACACCACGCGCCCCGACACCCTGTACGGCGTGACGTTCATGGTGGTCGCGCCGGACTCCGACCTAGCCGCCGAGCTGGTCGCCGACGTGCGGCCGGAGGTGCGCGCGCGCTTCGACGAGTACCTGGAGGCCGTCCGCGGCACCACCGAGATGGACCGCCTGAGCACCGACCGCGAGAAGACCGGCGTCTTCCTGGAGCGCCACGCAGTCAACCCGCTGACCGGCGAGCGCATCCCGATCTGGGCCGCCGACTACGTCCTGAGCGACTACGGCCACGGCGCGATCATGGCCGTGCCCGCGCACGACCAGCGCGACCTGGACTTCGCGCGCGCCTTCGACCTGCCGGTGCGGGTCGTGGTCGACACGACCCAGCCGGTGACCGGCGCCATCCCGATCATCCGCACCGACCCGGCGACCGGTGAGCCGATCCTGCCGGAGGACGCTCCGCTGGAGAACCCGGCCGAGACCGGCGTCGCGCTGACCGGGGAGGGGCGCCTGATCAACTCGGGGCCGTTCGACGGGCTGAGCAAGTCGAACGCGATCCGCCGGGTCACCGAGGCGCTGCAGAGCTCCGGACTGGGCGCGCCGGCGAAGAACTTCCGCCTGCGCGACTGGCTGATCTCGCGCCAGCGCTACTGGGGCACGCCCATCCCGATCATCCACTGCGAGCAGTGCGGCGAGGTCCGCGTGCCCGAGTCGGAGCTGCCGGTGCTGCTGCCGCCCGCGGAGGGACTGGACCTGCAGCCGAAGGGCACCAGCCCGCTGGGCGGCGCGACGGACTGGGTCAACGTGGCCTGCCCGAACTGCGGCGGCCCGGCCCAGCGCGACACCGACACGATGGACACCTTCGTGGACAGCTCGTGGTACTTCCTGCGCTTCCTGAACCCGAACGACGCCACGCAGGCCTTCGACCCGCGCGAGGCGGAGAAGTGGGCGCCGGTCGACCAGTACGTGGGCGGTGTGACGCACGCGATCCTGCACCTGCTGTACGCGCGGTTCATCACCAAGGTGCTGTTCGACCTGGGCTCGATCAGCTTCACCGAGCCGTTCACGGCGCTGCTGAACCAGGGCATGGTCCTGATGGACGGCTCCGCGATGAGCAAGTCGCGCGGCAACCTGGTGAAGCTGTCGGAGCAGCTGGACGAGCACGGCGTCGACGCGGTCCGGCTGACCATGTCATTCGCCGGCCCGCCGGAGGACGACATCGACTGGGCGGATGTCTCGCCGTCCGGCAGCGCGAAGTTCCTGGCGCGCGCCTGGCGCGTGGCGCATGACGTCACGAGCGCGCCCGACGTCGTGTGGAAGACGGGCGACCCGGCGCTGCGCCGGGTGACCCACCGTTTCCTGGCCGACGCCCCGGGACTGATCGAGGCGTTCAAGTTCAACGTCGTCGTCGCGCGCCTGATGGAGCTGGTCAACGCTACCCGCAAAGCGATCGACGGCGCCGCCGGCCCGGCCGACGCGGCGGTGCGCGAGGCCGCCGAGGTCACCGCGATGGCGCTGAACCTGTTCGCGCCGTACACCGCGGAGGACATGTGGGCGATCCTGGGCTACGAGCCCTCGGTCGCGCTGGTGCCGTGGCGCAAGCCGGACCCGACGCTGCTGATCGAGGAGTCGGTGACCGCCGTGTTCCAGGTGGACGGCAAGGTGCGCGACCGCGCTGAGGTGTCCCCGAAGATCGCGTCCGACGACCTGGAGGCGCTGGCCCGCGGGTCGGAGGCCGTGGTCCGCTCGATCGGCGACCGCGAGATCGTGAACGTCATCGTGCGGGCGCCGCGACTGGTGAACATCGCGACGCGGGGCTGAATCCCTCCCTTTGCTCGGTTTGCTGCGGCGGTCCTCCACAGGAGGGCCGCCGCGGTTGTTTATCCACTGATCCGGCACTCGCCCGTCAGCGGGCCCGCTGCGTTCGTAGCGTGTGGGGATGCGACATCGGGACGAGGACACGGAGCGCGCGCCATCGCGTCGGCTGAAGGTCGGCATCGGGGCCGCGGCGGTGCTGCTGGTGGCCGCGTTCGTCGTGGCGGCGGTCGTGTCCGGGCTGAGCGGCGGGCGGGAGCTGCCGGTGACGGCGGGGACGGCGGGCGCCTTGTCGGTGACGTCGTCTGGGACGCCGTCCCCGATGCCGGCACCGGGCGATCCGACCGGCGACGAACTCTTCGTCCACGTCTCCGGCGCGGTGAACAAGCCGGGGCTGATCCGGTTGCAGGCCGGTGCGCGGGTCGTGGACGCCGTGGAGGCCGCGGGCGGCTTCGCCGATGGAGCCGACCCGGCCGGGGTGAACCTTGCGCGCCGGGTCCACGACGGCGAGCAGTTGCGGGCGCCGCTGGTCGGCGAGCCTGTGCCGGCGGGTGCGGGCGCCGACGCGGCCGGCGCGGCTCCGGCTGATGGCGCGCTGGTGGACCTCAATACGGCGTCCACCGCACAACTCGAGACCCTCCCGCGGATCGGTCCCGCGATGGCGCAGCGCATCGTCGACTGGCGGACGTCGAACGGCCGGTTCGGAGCGGTGACCGACCTCCTCAAAGTCACCGGCATCGGCCAGAAGCTCTTCGACGGCGTCAAGGACAAGGTGACGGTCTGATGCCCGACCTGCGACTGGCGATACCGGCGGCGGCGCTGTGGGTGTGCTGCGGCGTGGGTGTGGGGGTCGCCGCGGCGATGCCCGCGGTCGCGGCCGTCGCGGGCCTGGGCGCGGTGGCGGCGCTGGCGGTGGCCCTGCTGACCGGCGGGAGGCGAGCACGGACACGGCGCCGCTCTGCTCGCTGGGGCTCACGCGCACGCGTGCCCGGTCGGCCGTGGCCTGGCCTCGCCGTCTCCTTGGCGGCCGTCGCGCTCGGCGCTGCCTGCGTCGCGGCGCTGGCGCCGGGTCGGACCGATGCCGCGCTCGAGGCGGCCTCGGCCCATCACGGCACCGTGGAGGTCGCCCTGCGCGTGGAAAGCGCGCCGAAGCGGGCGGCGCCGGGGTTCGACGGCGCCGAGCGCTGGCGGTTGCGCGGCACGACCGTCGCGTCGGCGGCCCCGCTCGGCGTGGGTGAGCGCGGCTCCGTGGGGGGTGTGGCGCAGCCGGTCCACGCGGGCGTCCCTGTCTCTGTGCTCCTCCAGGGCACCGCGCACTCGGTCCGCGCCTATGCCCTCGGCACCGTCATCGCCGCACACATGAGCGTGCGCCCGAACGATCCGGGGGAGGCCACGACCTTCACCCTCCGGGCCACGGCAGCGCCGGAGGTGCGTGAGCCGCCGTCCTGGTGGCTCGCCTGGCCGTCGCCGGTCCGTGCGGCCTTCGCCGACGCGGCCTCCACCACCCCCGGCGACGGCGGCGCGCTTCTCCCCGGGTTGGCCATCGGGGACGAGACGAACGTGAGCGCCGGGCTCGACGACGCGATGAAGGTGAGCGCTCTCAGTCACCTGACTGCGGTCTCCGGGGCCAACTGCGCGCTGGTGACCGGCCTCGTCTTCCTGCTGGCGCGCCTGGCCGGCCTCGGCCGCCGGGGCCGCATCCTGGTGGCTGGCGCGTCGCTTGCGGCGTTCGTCGTGCTGGTCGGACCGGGCGCCAGCGTGATCCGCGCCGCGACGATGGCCGCCGTCGTGCTCGTCGGGCTCGCGCGCGGCCGTGTCGCCGACGGCCTTCCTGCGCTCGCCCTCGCGGTGGTCGTGCTGCTCGTCCGCGACCCGTGGCTCGCACGCGACTACGGCTTCGCGCTCTCTGTGCTCGCCACCGCCGGGCTCCTGGTCCTCGCCCGGCCTCTCGCGCACAGCCTGGGGCGGTGGTTGCCGCGCGGCGTGGCGATCGCGCTCGCGGTGCCGCTGGCTGCGCAGCTCGCGTGCCAGCCCGTGCTGATCCTGCTGACGCCGACGCTGCCGCTGTTCGGGGTCCTGGCGAACCTGGTGGCCGAGCCGGCGGCTCCCGTCGCGACGGTGCTCGGCTGCGTCGCCTGCCTGGTCCTGACGTGGGCGCCGGCGCTCGGCCAGGTCGTCGTGTGGATCGCCTGGCTGCCCTCGGCGATGATCGCCGCCGTCGCGCGGTTCAGCGCCGGCCTGCCCGGGGCCGCGCTGCCGTGGCCGGACGGGATCGTCGGCGTGGCGCTCTGCGCGCTGACCCTGCTGGCCGTGGGGCTCCTCGCCGCGCGTGCGCGGCTGCCGCGAGCCGTCGTGGCTACGGCTTCGGTCTGCCTGCTGGCCGGCGCGACGGTCTACGCAGGAGCACTCGGCGGTATCGGAGCAGGACGCTCCTGGGGACGCCCACCGGACTGGGTGTACGCCGCCTGCGACGTCGGGCAGGGCGACGCCGTTCTGCTGCGCGACGGCGACCACGTCGGACTCATCGACGTGGGCCGGCATCCCCAGCCGGTGACGGACTGCCTGGACACGCTCGGGATCGCACGGCTCGACTGGGTGCTCCTGACGCACTTCGACATCGATCACGTCGGCGGCGCCGACGGGGTGCTCGGCCGTACCGGGCGCGCGATCGTGGGGCAGGCGGACCGGCCGTCCGATCACGCCCTCGTCGACCGGCTGACGGCGGCGGGGATCTCGGTCGAGCAAGGCCGCGCGGGCATCGAGGGAGCGCTGGGCGCGCTCCGCTGGCGGATCGTCTGGCCGCCGCCGGTCGGCCCGGGGGAGACGGCGCTGAGCGGGAACCCCGGAAGCCTCGTCGTGCACACCGAAGGGACCGGCCTCCGCGGGCTGTTCCTCGGCGACCTCGGCGAGCGGGAGCAGGAGCAGCTCACCGCGACGGGCGTCCTCGGCAGGATCGACGTGGTCAAGGTCGCCCACCACGGGTCGGCCGATCAGAGCGCGGCGCTCTACGACACCATCCGCGCACGGCTCGGCCTGCTGTCCGTCGGGGCGGACAATGGTTACGGGCACCCGACGCGCCGGGCCTTCGAACTTCTCGCCCGCTCCGGCACCGCCACCGCGCGGACGGACCGGTCGGGCCTCCTCCTGGTGTCCGCCGGCGCGGACGGCCCCCGGATCTGGGGAGAGCGCGAGGACTCCGCCGCAGCGGCGGACTCTGCCGGTGGTCCCCTCTATCCTTTATACGGACGAGGAGGAACGTGGCGACACGAAGCAACAGCAGGAGCGGCTCCGGCGGCGCGCGAGGCCGGGCAGGCGGCGCTGCCGCCAAGAGCGCCATCCCGCAGCTCGCCTGGAACCAGGTCCGGCCCGCGCCCGTGGTCCTCGTCTCCGGCACGGAAGGCTTCCTCGCCGACCGGGCCACACGGCTGCTGCGCGACCGCCTCAAGCAGGAGGACCCGAGCCTGGAGGTCAGCGACATCTCGGCGGCGGACTACGCGCCGGGGGAGCTGCTCACGCTCGCGAGCCCCTCCCTGTTCGGCGAGCCGCGGCTCATCCGGGTGGACGCGGTCGAGAAGACCGGCGACGGGTTCCTGTCCGACATGCTCGACTACCTCGCCGCGCCGGCCGAAGGCGCCGTCGTCGTCCTGCGGCACGCCGGCGGGGTGCGCGGCAAGAAGCTGCTCGACGCGATCCGCGCCGGCACGGGCGGCGGCGTCGAGGTCGTCTGCGCCGAGCTCAAGAAGGACACCGAGAAGTACGACTTCGCGCAGGCCGAGTTCGCCGCAGCGGGTCGCAAGATCGCACCCGGTGCGCTCCGGTCGCTGACCTCCGCGTTCGCAGACGACCTCGCCGAGCTCGCCGCCGCGTGCCAGCAGCTCATCTCCGACGCCGCCGAGCAGATCACCGAGGCGACCGTCGACAAGTACTACGGCGGCCGCGTGGAGTCCAACGCGTTCCAGGTCGCCGATCAGGCGATCGCCGGCCGGTACGGCGAGGCCCTGGTGACGATGCGGCACGCGCTGGCGTCGGGCGCCGACCCGGTGCCGATGGTGGCGGCGTTCGCGAGCAAGATCCGCACGATGGCCAAGATCTCGGGCGCGCGCGGCGGCTCCGGGCAGCTCGCCCAGCAGTTCGGGCTCGCGCCGTGGCAGGTCGACCGCGCCCGCCGCGACCTGTCCGGCTGGACGGAGGACGGACTCGGCCGCTGCATCGAGGTCCTCGCGGAGACCGACGCCAACGTGAAGGGCGGCGGCCGGGACCCGGTGTTCGCGCTGGAGCGGATGATCCGCATCGTCAGCGCCCGCGGTCGCGCCTGAGCCGCTGCGCCTGAGCGGTCGCGCCTGAGCGGCCAAGCCAGGGCAGTCGGACGATGGCCAACGCACCTCACATGCAGCGAGCCCCCGCTCCCGTGGATACGGGGCGGGGGCTCGTCGCGGCGCGGGACAGGTCCCGCGAGCGGTCACCGTGTCAGAGCGCGGCGACCTGCTTGGCGATGGCCGACTTGCGGTTCGCCGCCTGGTTCTTGTGGATGACGCCCTTGCTGGCCGCCTTGTCGATCTTCTTGGCGGCGAGACGCAGCGCCGCGGTCGCCTTCTCCTTGTCGCCGGCGACGACAGCCTCGCGGGTGGCGCGGATGGCCGTCTTCAGCTCGCTCTTGACCGCCTTGTTGCGCTCCTGCGCCTTCTTGTTGGTCTTGTTGCGCTTGATCTGCGACTTGATGTTTGCCACGTACGGTTACTTTCGTTCGAAGTGAGTATCGGATGTGCCGCTCAGCGAGAGAGGGCGCCTTGCGGCGTTCGTGCGGGACACCCACACGCAAGCCAACAAACAACTTTACCAGCGGCCGACAGTTCCGCCAAAACGCAGCAAGTCGCGGGCCGGTCCGATGCCCGGTCCCCTCAGGAACGCGCGAACTCCGGCGCGTAGCTGCCGGTCGCGATCTCGTCGGTCAGCGCCGGGCCGTTGGGCTCCCAGCCGAGGTCGATCCGCGCCTTCGAGCCGCGGGCCTGCTGGTCCAGCAGCAGCGCCTCCGCGAGACCCGCGCCCAGCCGGGCCTCGGTCTCGGCGACGGTCTCCGGCACCACGCCCGAGGCTCCCGCGGCGGCCGCGGCGAGTTCGCCGAGCTCCCTCACCGTCGGGTTGGCGCCGCTCGCGCCGATGTACACCGAACCGGCCGTCCCGTGCTCGAGCGCGAGCACGTACAGGGCGGCGAGGTCGTCCACGTGCACGGTCGCCCAGTGCTGCGAGCCGTCGCCGATCAGCCGCAGCGGAGCGCCGTCGCCGGCGTCGCGCGGCGCGTCCACGATCACGCGGGCGAGCCCCGCGCCGTGGCCGTAGACGATCGACGGGACGACGACGGTTCCGCGCGCGCTCTCGGCGCCGAGCACCAGCGCCTCGGTCGCGCCGCGCCACGCGGTGATCGCCGGCGGCGCCGCAGGGGAGTCCTCGGCGATCTCGGCGTTCGAGCCGTAGGTCCACACGCCGCCCGTGTGCACGAAGGGCTTGCCCGACGAGCCGATCCCCTCCAGCACGGCGGGAATGAACACCGGGTCGACGTCCGAGCCGGAGGCCAGATGCACGACGCCGTCGCTCTCGCGCGCCAGCCGGGTCAGGAGCTCCACGTCGGTCGCGTCGCCCACCACGGCGGCCGCGCCGGCGGCCCGCACGGTTTCGGCCTTCGCCTCGTCGCGGACGAGCGCGGTGACGCTGTGGCCTTCTTCGAGGAGGCGGGGGAGGACGGAGGAGCCGATGTAGCCGGTCGCGCCGGTCAGGAGAATGGTCATGACAGGGGACAACGCAGCGCGCACGCGCCCATTCCCGCGAGGCGGTCCACCATGAGCGCGAGCCGGTGGATGATGCCGCGAGGCGGTCGACCCTCAGCACAAGGCGCACGGCCCGGCGCACGAGGCACGGCCACCGCGGCGAGGGGACCCGGTCGCCCCGAAGCGTAGGCTCGACCGCATGACCACTGCCAGCATCGCCATCGTCAACGCCCACGTCGTCCCGGTCGCCGGAGACCCGATCGAGGAGGGCACGGTCATCGTCGAGGACGGGAAGATCACCACCGTCGGCCCGTCGGCGGAGGTCGTCGTTCCGGACGGTGTGCGCGTGGTCGACGCGAGCGGCAAGTGGGTGCTGCCCGGCTTCGTGGAGGCCCACGGACACGTCGGCATCCACGAGGAGGCCAACGGCCCGGCCGGCGACGACACCAACGAGATGACGACGCCGAACACGGCCGCCGTGCGCGCGATCGACGCGGTCAACATCGACGACGAGGGCTTCCGCGACGCGCTCGCCGGCGGCGTGACCGCGATCGTCGTCAAGCCGGGCTCCGGCAACCCGATCGGCGGCCAGACCGTCGCGATCAAGAGCTGGGGCGGCCGCACGATCGACGAGCAGGTGATCAAGGAGGCCGTCAGCGTGAAGTCCGCCCTCGGCGAGAACCCGAAGCGTGTCTACGGCGGCAAGAACCAGACGCCGAGCACGCGCCTGGGAGTCGCCATGATCATCCGTGAGGCGTTCGTGGACGCGCAGAATTACGCCGCCTCCCGCGCCGAGGCCGAGCGCGACGGCAAAGCGTTCGCGCGCGACCTGACCAAGGAGACGCTGACGCGCGTCCTCGACGGCGAGCTGGTCTGGGACCAGCACACGCACCGCCACGACGACATCGCCACGGCCATCCGGCTCGCCGACGAGTTCGGCTACAAGCTCGTGGTCAACCACGGCACCGAAGCGCACAAGATCGCCGACGTCCTCGCCGAACGCGATATCCCGGTGATCTTCGGCCCGATGTTCACCTCGCGGTCCAAGGTCGAGCTGCGCGACCGCGCCATCGCCAACCTCGCGCACATCGCCGCCGCGGGCGTCCGCGTCGCGATCACCACCGACCACCCGGTCGTGCCGATCAACTTCCTCGTGCATCAGGCGTCGCTCGCGGTCAAGGAGGGACTGCCGCGGGAGACCGCGCTGGAGGCGCTGACGGTGAACCCGGCGTCGTTCCTCGGCCTCGACGACCGGATCGGCGCGCTGAAGCCCGGACTGGACGGCGACATCGTGGTCTGGTCGGGCGACCCGCTGGACGTGAACTCCCGCGCCGAGCTCGTCGTGATCGACGGCGCCGAGGTCTACCGCTGGGCGGACGGCGCCGGCCACGTCATCGAGCGAGCCGAGCGCTTCGCCTGACCCGCCCCGCCGAGGACCCGCCGAGCAGCCACCGAGTACGCAGATTGTCCGCGTACTCGGCGGTTTTCACCTGATTTCGGCCGTACTCGGCGGTTCGGGGCCGGGCGGCGGTCGTGGGAGAATGAGCGCACAATGTCACCACGAGCCCTGAAGCCACTCGAGCCCGCCGCGACCGACCCGGCCTCCATCCGCAACTTCTGCATCATCGCGCACATCGACCACGGCAAGTCGACGCTGGCCGACCGGATGCTGCAGATCACCGGTGTGGTCTCCGACCGCGACATGCGCGCGCAGTACCTCGACCGCATGGACATCGAGCGCGAGCGCGGCATCACGATCAAGAGCCAGGCCGTGCGGATGCCGTGGGCCGTCGACGGCGGGACCTTCGCCCTCAACATGATCGACACCCCCGGGCACGTGGACTTCACCTACGAGGTCTCCCGGTCGCTCGCCGCCTGCGAGGGCGCCATCCTGCTCGTGGACGCCGCCCAGGGCATCGAGGCCCAGACCCTCGCGAACCTCTACCTGGCGCTGGAGAACGACCTCACGATCATCCCGGTGCTGAACAAGATCGACCTCCCCGCGGCCGACCCCGAGAAGTACGCGCAGGAGCTCGCCAGCCTGATCGGCGGCCGCCCGGAGGACGTCCTGCGGGTCTCCGGCAAGACCGGGATGGGCGTGGAGGCCCTGCTCGACCGCGTCGTGCAGGAGATCCCCGCGCCCGTCGGCGTCGCCGACGCCCCCGCCCGCGCGATGATCTTCGACTCGGTCTACGACAGCTACCGCGGCGTCGTCACGTACGTGCGAATGGTGGACGGCAAGCTCAGCCCGCGCGAGCGCATCCAGATGATGTCGACCAAGGCGACGCACGAGATCCTGGAGATCGGCGTCTCCTCGCCCGAGCCGACCCCGTCGAAGGGCCTCGGCGTCGGCGAGGTCGGCTACCTGATCACAGGCGTGAAGGACGTCCGCCAGTCCAAGGTCGGCGACACCGTCACCACCGCGGCCAAGCCCGCCACCAACGCGCTCGCGGGCTACACCGAGCCGAAACCGATGGTGTTCTCCGGCCTGTACCCGATCGACGGCAGCGACTACCCGGAGCTCCGCGAGGCCCTGGACAAGCTGAAGCTGTCCGACGCCGCGCTGGTCTACGAGCCGGAGACCTCGGTCGCGCTCGGCTTCGGCTTCCGCTGCGGCTTCCTCGGCCTCCTGCACCTGGAGATCGTCACCGAGCGTCTGGAGCGCGAGTTCGGCCTCGACCTGATCACCACTGCGCCGAGCGTGATCTACGAGGTCACCACCGAGGACAAGAAGGTCGTCACGGTCACCAACCCGAGCGAGTTCCCCGGCGGCAAGATCGACAGGGTGGAGGAACCGGTCGTCAAGGCGGCCATCCTCGCGCCCAAGGACTACGTCGGCGTCATCATGGAGCTCTGCCAGGGCCGCCGCGGCACGCTGCTCGGCATGGAGTACCTCGGCGAGGACCGCGTCGAGATCCGCTACACGATGCCGCTCGGCGAGATCGTCTTCGACTTCTTCGACCAGCTCAAGAGCAAGACGGCCGGCTACGCGTCGCTCGACTACGAGCCGTTCGGCGAGCAGGAGGCCGATCTGGTGAAGGTGGACATCCTCCTCCAGGGCGAGACGGTCGACGCGTTCAGCGCGATCGTCCACCGCGACAAGGCCTACGCCTACGGCACGATGATGGCCGGCCGGCTGCGCGAGCTGATCCCGCGCCAGCAGTTCGAGGTCCCCATCCAGGCCGCGATCGGCGCGCGGATCATCGCGCGCGAGAACATCCGCGCGATGCGCAAGGACGTGCTCGCGAAGTGCTACGGCGGCGACATCACCCGCAAGCGAAAGCTGCTCGAGAAGCAGAAAGAGGGCAAGAAGCGCATGAAGATGGTCGGGCGTGTGGAGGTGCCCCAGGAGGCGTTCATCGCGGCGCTGTCGGGGGACACCGAGAAGAAGGACAAGAAGTAGCCGGGTTCGCACTCCCTCCCCATTTGACGCAGGATAGAAGCCATGCGCCGCACCAGCTTCACCGACCAGCCCGTCACGTACGGGTTCATCGGCGGCACGCAGGCCGCTGACCTGCTCTACTACCCGCCCAAGGGCTACCGACCGCTGGAGCGGAAGGTGCGGCTTGGCAGCGGCGAAGAGCGGTTCGAGACCGCAGCGGCCGCGCTCATGAGCTGGGGCGTGCAGCGCAACAGCGGCATCCGGGTGACCGAGGTGCACGAGGGCACCGGCGTCCAGTACGAGGGCATCGAGTTCGCCGAGGACGGCACGCCGAAGGGGATGCGCGAGCACAAGACGGCCGAGGACGTATTCGCCGACGACGGCACGCCCTTCATCCAGAACGGGATGACCGCCGTGCTCAAGGTGCCGTTCGGGCCGTTCAAGGTGTCGGCGCCGTGCCGGGTCGTCTACGTGGTCGACGAGCCGCACCGGCGCGGGTTCGCCTACGGCACGCTCAAGGGGCACCCGGAGAGCGGCGAGGAGGCCTTCCTGGTCGAGATGCGCGACGACGGGACCGTGTGGTTCGTGCTGCGCGCGTTCTCCCGGCCCTCCAACGCGTTCTACCGGCTCGCCTCGCCCGTGCTGCGCGTCACGCAGAACCGGTTCACCAAGCGGTACCTGCGTTCGCTGCTGCCCGCGCGGGCGGCCTGATGCCCGGCGCCCTCCCGCTCGGGGACCCGGCGCCCGCCGACGGCCTCCTCCCCGCGACCACGGCCGCCGGCGCGGAGGCGCGTGACTTCGGCGTGTACCTGCACGTGCCGTTCTGCCGGGTGCGCTGCGGCTACTGCGACTTCAACACCTACACGGCCACCGAGCTGCGCGGCGTCGCCCAGTCCGACTACGCGGGCCACGCGGTCCGCGAGGTCGGCTTCGCCCGGGAGGCGCTGGAGCGCAGCGGCGTCCCGGCCCGGCCGGTGTCCACGGTGTTCTTCGGCGGCGGCACGCCCACCCTGCTGCCGCCCGACGACCTCGGCGCCATGCTCGGCGCGGTCCGCGACGCCTGGGGGATCGCCGACGGAGCGGAGGTGACCACGGAGGCCAACCCCGACTCGGTCGACGCCGACGACCTGCGGCGGCTGGCCGACGCCGGCTTCACCCGCGTGTCGTTCGGGATGCAGTCCGCCGTCCCGAGCGTCCTCGCGACGCTGGAGCGCACCCACGACCCGGAGCGCGTGCCGCTCGTCGTCCGCTGGGCGAGGGAGGCCGGACTCCAGGTCAGCCTCGACCTCATCTACGGCACGCCCGGCGAGACGCTGGACGACTGGTCGCGATCGCTCGACGCCGCGCTGGCCTGCGAGCCCGATCACGTGTCGGCGTACGCCCTGATCGTGGAGCCCGGCACCAAGCTGGCGCGGCAGATCCACTCGGGCGCGGTGCAGGAGCCCGACGACGACCTGGAGGCCGACATGTACGAGCTCGCCGACGCCCGGCTCGGCGCGGCGGGCTACGGCTGGTACGAGGTCAGCAACTGGGCGACGGACGACGCGCACCGCTCCCGGCACAACCTGGCGTACTGGCTCGGGCACGACTGGTGGGGCGTCGGGCCCGGCGCGCACAGCCACGTCGGCGGCGTGCGCTGGTGGAACGTGAAGCATCCCGCCGCCTACGCCCAGCGGGTGCTGGCGGGGGAGTCGCCCGCCGCCGGCCGCGAGACGCTCGACGCCGAGACGCGCCGGGTGGAGCGCGTGCTGCTGCTCACCCGCATCCGCGAGGGGCTGCGCACCGACGAATTGACCGGCGACGGCCGCCGCGCCGTCGCCGGGCTGATCGCCGACGGCCTGGTGGACGCGAAAGCCGCCCTCGCCGGGTCGGTGGTTCTGACCCTGCGAGGGCGGCTGCTGGCGGACGCCGTCGTGCGACGGCTGCTCGCCGAGGGATAGCGCGACGAGGCGCTAGCTCAGGAACCGGATCGCGATCGGGTACGTGTAGAACTGGCCCTGGTTCGCCTTGATCGCGGCGATGATGCTGAAGACGATGTTCAGCACCCAGACCGCGAGGATGATGATCAGCCCGATGCCGACGATGCTGAGGATCCAGCCGATCACCGTGGCGATGGCCAGCGTGATCTGGAAGTTCAGGGCGGTCGCGGTGTGCGAGCGGATGAACGGGCCGCGGTCCTTCAGCACCAGGTAGCCGACGAGGGCGGGGATGAAGCTGAACAGGATGCCGCCGACGTGGATGAGCGTCGCCCACAGCTTCTCGTCTGCCGGGCTGAGCTGCGGCTGCTGACCTCCGTACGGCTGCTGCGGCGGCTGTTGCGGCGGCGGGGGCGGGGGCGTTGCGGACATGGTCGTGGTCTCCTCCGTGAATGGGAATTGCGGTCTCAGCCTAGGGGGCGGACGGTGTTCCTGAGAAGAAGCCGAAGTCCCTTCTCCGGACTCGCCGTCCGCCCGCGCCGAGGCGGCGCCTTACTTGATGAAGCGGAAGTTCAGCGGGTAGCGGTAGGTCCCGCCACTGTTCACGCGCACGAAGCCGAGGATCGAGAACACCAGGTTGACGATGTACAGCGCCCACGGGATCAGGAGGCTGAACAGCAGGTAGCCGATGCCGAACGTGAAGGAGCCGATGATCACGCCGAGGATCTGCGAGACGACCCAGGCCAGGATCCAGGTGATCTGCCAGTTCAGCGCCTCTTTGGCCTCCTGGTCGGTCAACCGGCCCCGGTCCTTGAACACCAGCCAGATGATGAGGGAGGGGAGGAACCAGAGGATCCCGCCGAGGTGGGCGAACGACGCCCATTGCTTGTCCTGCGCGGGGTCGAGCGGCGCGGCGGCCGTGCCCGCGTACTGCTGCGGCGGCGGGACCGCGCCCGCGGGCTGACCGGTCGGAGTGCCATAGGTCTGCTGCGGAGGGACCGTGGGCTGCTGGGGAGGGACCGCGCCGGCGGGCTGACCGGGAGCGGCGCCGTACGGCTGCTGGCCGTAGGGCTGCTGAGGAGGCTGTTCGCCCGGGCGGTCGGCGGCGGGCTGGTTCGGGTCTGTCATGCGGAGAACCCTTTCGTGGGCGGCTGCGGGGGCTTTCCTGAGCCGGTGCGCACAGGGTACTGCGCCGGAGGCGCGCGGTAAATCATCCGTGTCCGCGTCTTGACCGCCCTCTCACGCCGACGCGTTATGATTAGCACTCAGGATCACCGAGTGCCAGCGCACTCGGTGTCTTCCCGTGCTCGATCCTCGGGTGCCGAAGCGACGACAGGAGGCGGTTCGCATGGTCTCGGAACGCAGTCTGGAAGTGCTCCGCGTCATCGTGCAGGACTACGTCGCCTCGCGTGAGCCGGTCGGCTCCAAGAGCATCGTCGAGCGGCACGCGTTCGGCGTCTCGGCCGCGACGATCCGCAACGACATGGCCCTCCTCGAAGAGGAGGAGCTGATCGCGGCCCCGCACACCTCCTCCGGCCGGGTGCCGACCGACAAGGGCTACCGGCTCTTCGTCGACCACCTCGCGGAGGCACGGCCGCTGTCGGCCGCGCAGCGCACCGCGATCGAGACGTTCCTCGGCCAGTCGGTGGACCTGGACGACGTGCTCTCCCGCACAGTCCGGTTGCTGTCGCAGCTCACCAACCAGGTGGCGCTCGTGCAGTACCCGTCGGTGGCGCGCTCGCGCATCCGGCACATCGAGCTCGTCGCCCTTGGCTCCCGTCGGCTGCTGAGCGTGCTCATCACCGACTCCGGGGCGGTCGAGCAGCGGGTGATCGAGCTGCAGGAGGAGCTGGACGACGCCGAGATCGCCGAGATCCGCGGCGCGATCAACGGTGCCGCGGCCGGGCTCTCGCTCACCGACGCCGCGGTGCGCCTCCGGGAGCTGCCCAGCCACCTGACCGACCGTACGCGGGCGCTCGTCGCTCCGGTCGCGAGCGCCCTGCTCGACCAGATCGCCGCCAACCGGCAGGACAAGCTGGTCATGGCGGGCGCGGCCAACCTGGCACGCACCGAGACCGACTTCCCCGGCTCGATCACCCCGGTGCTGGAGGCGATCGAGGAGCAGGTGGTCCTGCTGCGGCTCTTCGACGAGATGGCGCTCGACCAGCACGGCGTCGCGGTCAGCATCGGCCGCGAGAACGCCGTCACCGGGCTGACTGAGACCTCGGTCATGTCGAGCGGCTACAGTTCCGGTTCCGACCTGGCCCGTGTGGGCCTGCTCGGCCCGCTCCGCATGGACTACTCCGGCAACATGGCCGCGGTTCGCGCCGTGGCACGCTACCTCTCCCGCCTCCTCGGCGACTGAACTCCGACGCAACGAACAGAAGGAACAGCCTTACGTGGCCGACCACTACGAAGTCCTCGGCGTTGACCGCAACGCCACCCCCGACGAGATCAAGAAGGCGTACCGCCGGCTCGCGCGCGAGCTGCACCCGGACGTCAACCCGAGCTCCGAGGCGCAGGAGCGCTTCAAGCTCGTGACCCACGCCTACGACGTGCTCAGCGACCCGCAGCAGCGGCAGCAGTACGACCTCGGCGGCTCGACCGGCTTCGGCGGCGGGGGAGCAGGCGACTTCGCGGGCTTCGGCGACATCTTCGAGACGTTCTTCGGCGGGGGAGGCGGCGCGACCCGCGGCCCGCGCTCCCGGCGCGAGCGCGGCCAGGACGCCCTGTTGCGCGTGGAGGTCGACCTGGAGGAGGTCGTCTTCGGCACGCACCGCGACCTGGACGTCGACACCGCGGTGATCTGCGAGACCTGCAACGGCTCCTGCTGCCAGCCCGGCACCGCCCCGGTCACCTGCGACATCTGCCACGGCACCGGCAGCATCCAGCGCTCGGTGCGCTCGCTGCTCGGGAACGTGATGACCTCCAGCCCGTGCGGCAGCTGCCGCGGCTACGGCACCGTCATCGCCACGCCGTGCGTCACCTGCCAGGGCCAGGGCCGCGTCCGGGCGCGCCGCACCGTGCCGGTCGACATCCCCGCCGGCGTCGACACCGGCCTCCGGTTGCAGATGCCGGGCTCCGGCGAGGCCGGCCCCGCCGGCGGCCCGAACGGCGACCTGTACCTGGAGATCAAGGTCAAGCACCACGAGGTGTTCAGCCGCGATGGCGACGACCTGCTCTGCACGCTGGAGCTCTCGATGGCCGACGCCATCCTCGGCACGACGGCGACCGTGAAGGCGCTGGACGGCGACATCCGCCTGGAGTTGAAGCCCGGCACCCAGAGCGCGGACATCGTCACGGTGAAGGACCGCGGCATCACCCACCTGCGCGGCAGCGGCCGCGGCGACCTGCGGGTGGGCATCCAGGTGGTCACGCCGACGAAGCTCGACCACAAGGAGAAGGAGCTGATCAAGAAGTTCGCCGCGACGCACCACAACCCGGAGCCGTCGCTCGCGCGCTTCCAGCAGGGCCTGTTCGCGAAGCTCCGCGACCGGTTCCTCAACCTCTGACGGGCGGACGATGAGCTCGCTCTACCTGCGTGAGGACCTCACCGACGTCCAGGTGGGCGCCCGGCTCACCCTGACCGGTGCCGAGGCCAAGCACGCCGCCACGGTCAACCGCACCCGCCCGGGCGAGAGCATCCTGATCGGCAACGGCCGCGGCCTGGTCGCGTCGGGCGAGGTGCTGGTCGCGACGAACACCGAGCTGACCATCGACGTCGAGGCGGTGGAACGCGTCCCGCGCGCGGAGCCGGCGATCACCCTCGTGCAGGCGCTCGCGAAGGGCGACCGCGACGAACTCGCCGTCCAGGCCGCGACCGAGCTCGGGGTGGACGCGGTGATCCCGTGGTCGGCCTCCCGCTCGGTGTCGCGCTGGGAGGGCCCCAAGGTCGCGAAAGGCCGCGACCGCTGGGCGGCGATCGTGCGCGAGGCCAGCAAGCAGTCGATCCGGGCGTGGACGCCGGAGGTCGGCGAGCTGGCGACGACCAAGCAGGTGGCGGCGCTGGCGGAGACCCACCGGGTGCTGGTGCTGGAGCCGGGGTCGACGTCAGCGCTCACGGCGGTGCGGCCGGACGGGCGACCACTGGCGCTCGTGGTCGGACCGGAGGGCGGGATCGCGCCGCAGGAGCTGGACGCGTTCCTGGCTGCGGGGGCGGAGGTCGTGCGGCTGGGGGATACGGTGCTGCGGACGTCGACGGCGGGGCCGGCGGCGCTGGCGGTGCTGAATGCGGCGCTGGGGCGGTGGTAGGGGGCGCCAGGCTGGCGGTCGCGGGCCCGAGGCTTCACCCGCATCTAGAGGTAATTCGCAGCGCCCACGAAGACATAGAAGCCAACCGCTAGAACACACACGATAAGGATCGGGCCGTACACCAGCCACACGATCGCCAGCGCGAACCGCGGGTATGGGGCGCCCCGCGTGCGCGAACTCGCGGCCGCGAGAACGGAAATGAGCAGCAACGGGAGCCACACCCCCGCACTGAATAGAGGAGCCCCGATCACTTCGAGCTCGGCGTAGGGGTTGTGATAGCTCGACTCCCTCGCGCGCCGCTGACTCTCGGTCCCGAAGTAGACGGACGTCCAGAACACCAGGGTGCCGGACGCCCAGAACGCCACGGCCAGCCAGAACAGGACGACGGGCAACACCCGCGATGCGGGACGCGCAGGAGGTTCGTCCAGGACGGTCGCGGTGTGTTGCTGTCCGGTCTCTTGGGTTTGGTCATCCAGCCTAGGGACCGGCGCGTGAGGGTCGGGCATTACCGGGTCACCGGTCGGGGTAGGGGGTGATCGTGGGGCTGTTGGTTGGATCGTACGGGTTCTGTTCGAGTGGGTCGAAGGCACGGTAGCCGGTAGGGCCGGAGAAGTCGTTCAGGGTGGGGTCGGTGGAGCACTCGGTGTAGAAGCTGAGGACGAACTGGCGGTCGCTCGCGGTGGCGCCGGCTGCGAGGCTCCCGTCGGCGCGGTCGGCGCGGTTCACAGCACGTTTCCGACCGTCGGGGTGGGTCATCGGGGTGATGACATTGCTGACGATGTAGCCCTGGCCTTCCCAGTATTCGCCCATCATCTTCACGAACTCCAGCGGGTCGCCGAGCGGTGGATGGTAGAGGTCGATGTCGAGGCGTTCGCGCCTGCTTGAGTCGCTTGCTCCCGCGGAGCAGCCTTGTCCGATGAACTCGTCGGTCTCCGGGTTCCAAGGAATATCCGCGGCATTTGACCATCCGTCAGCGATGCCGGAAGCGGCAATCCCGGCTGTGACAGCGGCGATGAGTTCACCACGGAGCTGTTGACCCGTCTTCTGCGGCCCGGGGTCGGCGGGGGTGGTCATGGCGCAACCTCCAAGGGTGAGCATGAGAGCGAGAGCGGAAGACGCAAGGGTGGCGGCGGTACGAGAGCTGTTCAACGGGGTCAGTATCTGTCTCGGCGACGCGTTCTGGCGGTCTCATCTCGGAGATCTACGGCGTCGGTTGTGGTGGTGGTGAGGCCGCCGCTGATCTGGTCGCGTTGCCCGGTGGTGGTGGCGGCGATGTTCAGCAGGGACTGCGTCCGCGGATCGAAATAGCCGTGGCCTTCGGAAGGCAAAGTGTTGAGGAACCCGCCGTGAGTGGTCCTGCCCCTCTCGCCGATGGCGTTGTGCCCGTCTACCGGTTCGAGATCCTTGCCGTCGCCGTCCGAAGGGAAGGACTCGGCGCCGCCGATCGCCCGGCCCATCGGTTCCACGACCTCGGGGTTGGGTTCGGCGCGGCCGCCTGCGTGCGCGCCGAACGGCGCGAGTTGGTCCGGTGTCGCGGCCGTCGTGTAGATGTGATCGGCGCGTAGCTTCGACAGCGATGACACGACCGAGGTGTCGATCCCGGCGGAGGCGACCATCACGAACGCGTCAATGCGGAAGTCGGTGAGCGTGAGCGCGATCGACGCCATCGTTGTGCCGTAGGAGTGTGCAGTGACGGTGATCGGTGCAGGGCCCGGACCGAACGTGGCACGGGTGGCGGCGTTTCCGTCGAGTTCGGCCGCGAACCGGGGTGCGCCCTTCTTCGCCGAGTCGCTGGAGATCACCCCATCCACATCAGGATTGTCGTACTCCAGGTACGCGACCACACCCGGGTGACGAACGTCGAGCTCCTGTTGGGCCCTCCAGAGATTCTTGGCTGCGTCCGACCACCCGTCGAGCGAGTCTTTCGCCCCCGACTTCATCCCGCTCGCGCACCAGGTGGTGTTGTCACAGGTGTCGAGGTCGCCGTAGCCGACCGCGACCCGGGGCGGAGCCATGAACACGTTGAAGGCCACCAACTGAACCGGAACCCCCTTGGCAGGTGAGGTGAGCGCCTGCCCCATTTTCCCCAGCGCGGCCTTCTGATCGTCCGTCAGCTTCGGGTTCTTCATCGCCTTCGCGAAGCTGATCCGGTTCGCGATATCCCGGTCCTTGTACGGCAGCCCCGGAAGGTTGCCGAAGAGCCCGGGCGCGGTCTTCAGCAGTGTGCTGCGGGTCTCCGGCGCCAGCCGGCTCCACCAGCCCGCGACCTCCTCCGGGTCCGGCGGGTGCTCCCAGAACTGCCGCAACAGGGGCGGGTTCTGCCCGAGCAGGACCTTCAACTCGTCCGGAGTGAGCGTACGCAGCACGGTCATGTTCCCCATCGCGACCGTGGGCTCGGACGCCTGGATCCGGCCGAGCTTGTCCACACCGGACGTGAACGCGGTCAACTGAGAGGCGGTGGAGGCGGGCAGGGCACCCCGCGCAGCCGCCTCCAGCCGGCGGATGAAGTCCGCCTCCGCCCACTCGTGATCCTCTTTGGCCCGCCGTCCCAGCGCACGGGCGTCCTCCAGCCGCTGCTGGGCGTCCCCCAGGCGGCGCCCGGCCCGGAGCAGGTCTTTGCGCACCGACTCCGCACGCTGACGGGCGGCGTACAGCTCCGCATCCGCCGAGAAGCCGGCACCGGCTGCACGCGACGCCAGCGCGGCCACTCCTTCCAGCAGTGCGGCGTGGTCACCCGTCAGCGCCCCGACCGCCGCCTCCGCGACGGCGATGTCGTGCTGCGCCTCCTCCGCCTCCCGCAACGCGCGATCGGCGTCGTACTGGGTGGCGGAAAGCGCCTCCGCCCACGACTGCGCCGCATCGCCTGCCTCACCGTGCCGGGTCGACGCGGTCTGCGCGGCGTCCCGGACCACGCGCAACCGTTCCCGGAACGCCTCCGCCGCCAGGCCCGACCAGTACCGATCCGCGACCGAAGCCAGCGCCTCGTTCGCGGCGTTGCCGAGCTCTCGGTGGTGTTCCGCCTGCGCGCGGAGTGTGGCCATCCACGCAGCCACCGCGTCCACGTTCCCCGGCGTCGGGTCGGAGTCGAACGTCAGCGGCGACCAGTCCTGATACCTAGAACGCACGGAGGCTCCCGCCGAACATCTGCGCGCTCTCCGCGTCGCGGCGCGTGTAGCCGTCGGCCGTCGAACGCAGCACCGTCACCAGTGCCTCCTCGCTCTGCGCGAGGGCCGACCGCCCTGCCGACCAATAGCGCTCGAACCCCGCGAACGCCCAGTCCATCCGGGACGAGCCGAGGTCGCCGGCGTCGAAGCTCGCGTCGCGCACCTTCGCGCCCGTCGCCGACAGTGCCGAGGCTGCCGCCCGCAGACGATCCGTGTCGACCGAGACCTTCATGTTCATCACGCCCCCTTCGTTTGCTCACAGAGGCATATCACATGGAGTACAGGCACCCGACATGTCACCGGGGACCAGGGGTGTTGCAGAGAACCTGCCGAGCACCGCCCTCATCGCGAGGCGCTGACGAATAGGATGGACACCATGGAGACAGGGGAGCGCTCGATCTTCTCGCGCATCATCGCGGGGGAGATCCCGGCCGACGTCGTGTACGACAGCGAACGCATCATCGCGTTCCGCGACATCGCGCCCAAGGCGCCGGTGCACCTGCTGGTCGTGCCGAAGACCGAGCAGTACCGCGACGTCGTGGAACTGGCCGCCGGTGACCCTGCGCTCCTCGCGGAACTGGTGGCGACCTCCAAGAAGCTCGCCGACGAGCACGCGGACGGCGACTTCCGCCTGATCTTCAACACCGGCGCCGGCGCGGGACAGACCGTGTTCCACGTCCACGCCCACATACTGGGCTCGCCCGACGGCGGGCTCGAGGAAGGAAGCCTTGGCAGCGAGTGACGCGACGACCCCGGATGGAGCCACCACCCCTGACGGGCAGGCGAACCCGGGAGGTTCGGCCGAGGCGCGCCTGAGCGTCGACGGGATCCAGATGGTGCGGCTGCTCGGCCCACAGGACCGCCTGCTCACGACGCTGGAGCGGCAGTACCCCCTGGTCGACGTGCACGTGCGCGGCAACGAGATCAGCCTGACCGGCGATCCGGCGCAGGTGGCCGCGGCCCGCGCGCTGCTGGAGGAACTGCTTCAGATGGTCCGAAACGGCCAGGACCTCGGGCCGGCCGAGGTCGCCAGCTCCGCGCGGATGATGCGCAGCGACCTGAACCTCAGCCCCTCCGACGTGCTGAGCCAGGCGATCCTCACCGCGCGCGGCAAGAGCATCCGGCCGAAGACGCTGGGCCAGAGCCAGTACGTCGACGCGATCGACCACAACACCATCGTGTTCGGCATCGGCCCCGCCGGAACCGGCAAGACCTACCTGGCGATGGCGAAGGCCGTCCAGTCGCTGCAGCGCAAGGAGGTCAGCCGGATCATCCTCACCCGTCCGGCGGTGGAGGCCGGCGAACGGCTGGGCTACCTGCCCGGCACCCTCACCGACAAGATCGACCCGTACCTGCGCCCGCTGTACGACGCGCTCAACGAGATGCTCGACCCGGAGCTCGTGCCCAAGCTGCTCGCCGCGGGCACCATCGAGGTCGCACCGCTGGCGTACATGCGCGGCCGCACGCTGAACGACTCGTTCATCATCCTGGACGAGGCGCAGAACACCACGCCGGAGCAGATGAAGATGTTCCTCACCCGGCTCGGCTTCAACTCCAAGATGGTCGTCACCGGCGACATCACGCAGATCGACCTCCCGAACGCCGCGAGCGGCCTGCGGCTGGTGACGCGCGTGCTGAACGACATCGACGACATCCACTTCGCACGGCTGACCAGCGACGACGTCGTGCGGCACAGCCTGGTCGGCCGGATCGTCGACGCCTACACCGAGTACGACGCCCGGCAGCAGGCGCGACAGTACGAGCGCGAGGAGGCCCGCGAGTTCGCGAACCGCGCCGAACGCCGCTCCGGCATGCCGCGCGACCACCTCCCGAAACGACAGGGCCCGACACGATGAGCATCGAGATCAACAACGAGTCCGGCATCGAGGTGGACGAGTCCGCCCTGCAGCGCCTGGCCGGCTACGCGCTCGACATCATGCACGTGCACCCGGACGCCGAGCTCGCGATCGTCCTGGTGGACGAAGCGGCGATGGAGCAGCTGCACGTGCAGTGGATGGACGAGCCGGGCCCCACCGACGTCCTCAGCTTCCCGATGGACGAGCTGCGCCCCGGCACCGAGGAGGAGCCGGCCCCGGCCGGGCTGCTCGGCGACGTCGTGCTCTGCCCGCAGGTCGCCCAGGTGCAGGCGGAGACCGCCGGCCACACCCTGATGGAGGAGCTGCTGCTGCTGACCACGCACGGCATCCTGCACCTGCTGGGCTTCGACCACGCCGAGCCGGCCGAGGAGCGGGAGATGTTCGGGATCCAGCGCGACATCCTCGTGGGCTTCGCCCGCTACGACCGGCAGCGCTAGGCGCCGGATGCTCCCAACCTTGTTCTTCGTCGTCGCGTTCCTCCTGGTGGCGTTCGGCGGGCTCATGGCGGCCGTGGACTCGGCGCTGGCCGTGCAGTCGCGCGGCGACATCGCCGACCTCGCCGAGACCTCCCGGGCCAAGAAGTCGCTGGCGGCGATCGCGGAGGACCCCGGCGCCTACTTCAACGCGATCAACTTCAGCCGCATCATCGCGGAGACCACCGCCGCGGTGCTCGTGACCCTCGCGTTCGAGCAGATCTTCGAGGAGTGGTGGCTCTCGCTGATCCTCTCGGCGGCGATCATGACCGGCGTCTCGTTCGTGCTGGTCGGCGCCAGCCCGCGCAGCGTGGGCCGCGCCAACTCGCGCATCCTGCTGCAGCTCACCGCGCCGGTCGTGCACGGCATCCGCGTCGTGCTCGGCCCGATCCCGGGCGGACTGGTCGCGCTCGGCAACCGGGTCACCCCGTCCCGTGCCCGTTCGGCGCCGGTGACGAGCGAGGAGCAGCTGCTCAGCATCGTCGACGAGGCGACCGAGTTCGACGTGCTGGAGGAGGACGACCGGGAGCTCATTCACTCGATCTTCGAGTTCAGCGACACCGTGGTCCGCGAGGTGATGGTGCCCCGCACCGACATGATCACCATCGACAGCTCGGCCGGCCTCGGCACGGCCATGGGGATGTTCTTCTCCACCGGCGTCTCCCGGATGCCGGTGATCGACGGCGACCCGGACGAGGTGGCCGGCATCCTCTACTTGAAGGACGTCGCCAAGCTCAGCTACGAGAGCGCGCTCGGCGCCGACACGCTCACGATGGGCGAGCTCGCCCGGCCTGCGCTGTTCGTACCCGAGTCGCAGAAGGCCGACGCGCTGCTGCGCCAGATGCAGCTGGAGTCCAACCACCTGGCAATGGTGGTGGACGAGTACGGCGGGATCGCCGGCCTGGTCACCCTGGAGGACCTCATCGAGGAGCTGATCGGCGACATCTCCGACGAGTACGACCACGAGGTCGAGTTGGTGCAGCAGCTCGGCGGCGGCCGGCTCCGGGTCGCCACCCGGCTCCCGATCGACGACCTCGGCGAGCTGTTCGACCTCGAGATCGAGGACGAGGACGTCGACAGCGTCGGCGGCCTGGTCGCCAAGGCGCTCGGGCGTCTGCCGGAGGTCGGCTCCACGGTCGCCGTGCACGGCCTGCGCTTCACCGTCGACCGGATCGACGGCCGCCACAAGCATGTGAGCACGGTGCTGGTCGAGCGCGACACCGCGCTGCTGCCGGAGCCGCACGAGGAGGCGGTGGCGGACAAACCGCAGAAGACGCACAAGCAACCCAAATCCGACCGCCAGCACAAGGAGGCCCGCGCGTGAGCGAGTACCACGCCGGATTCGTCTCGTTCGTCGGCCGCCCCAACGTGGGCAAGTCGACCCTCACCAACGCCCTCGTCGGCGAGAAGGTGGCGATCACCAGCTCCAAGCCGCAGACCACGCGCCGCGCCATCCGCGGCATCGTGCACCAGCGCGACGGCCAGCTCATCCTCGTCGACACCCCCGGCATCCACCGGCCGCGCACCCTTCTCGGCGAACGGCTGAACACGCTCGTGCAGTCCACCCTCGGCGACGTCGACGTGATCGGCTTCTGCGTGCCGGCGGACGAGAAGATCGGCCCGGGAGACCGGTTCATCAACGACCAGCTCGACGACTACCCGAACGCCAAGAAGGTCGCGATCGTCACCAAGATCGACGCCGCGGGCAAGACCCAGGTCGCGCAGCAGCTGCTGGCGGTGTCCGCGCTGCGCGAGTGGGAGGCGATCATCCCGATCTCCGCGACCAGCCGCATCCAGCTCGAGACGCTCACGTCCGAGCTGATGAAGCTGCTGCCGGAGTCGCCCGGCCCGCTCTACCCGGAGGACGCGATCACCGATGAGGGCGTGGAGGACCGGATCGCGGAGTACATCCGGGAGGCGGTGCTGGAGGGCGTAGAAGACGAACTGCCGCACTCGCTCGCGGTGACGATCGACGACATCGTGGAGCGCGACGACAAGGACCTGGTCGAGGTCTACGCCAACCTGTTCGTGGAGCGCGACAGCCAGAAGGCGATCGTGATCGGCAAGGGCGGCGCCCGCATCCGCGACGTCGGCGCGGAGGCCAGGAAACCGATCGAGGAGCTCTTGGGGAAGAAGGTCTTCCTGTCGCTGCGGGTGAAGGTGGCGAAGGACTGGCAGCGCGACCCGAAGCAGTTGGGGCGGCTGGGTTTCTAGGAGGCCGTTCTCCGGTCGTCCCGCCGTACATCCCCAGGATGATTCCGCCCCGCGGATGCGTCCGCGCGCCCCGCGGCCCTCTAACGTAGAGATATGCCAGATCGCGCCCGCGTCCTGAGCGCACTCGCGCCGCACCGTTGGGTGCTGGAGCCCGCGCTGGCCGTCGTGCTGTTCGGAGTGTGGCTGGTCATCGGCCTCCCGTTCGATCTCGCCGGCGCCCTGTCCGTGCTGCTGTACTGCGCGGCCATCGCGCTGTCGCGGGTGCTGCCGGTGGTGGCGCTGGAGATCGCCTGGCTCGCGGTCATCGCCGAGCTGAGCGAGTCGGCCTCCCTGCCGTTGCCGCACCGCCTCATCTCCGCCGTCGCCGTCGCGATCGCGCTGTTCGGCATCGCGTCGCACGGCGGGAGGGTGGTGCGCTGGTTCGGGTTCGGTTCCGCCATCCTCTGGGCGCCGGCGATGGCGTACCTCTTCACCGTGCGCGGCGACCTCAAGTTCCCGCAGTTCGGGCCGGTGATCGGCGGCTACTACACGAGCCAGGGCGTCGGCCTGCTGATGATGAGCCTGCTGCTGGCCGTCGTGTTCGTCAGTGCGTGGCTGCTCGGCTTCCTCGTCGCTCGGCAGCGGGCGACCGCGACGTCCGAGCCCGTGCCGTCGCTGCTGGTCTGGCTGGCATCGCCCGGCGGCGGTCCGGCGCCGGAGGGCGACGCGGGTGACAGCCCCCGACTCGTGCGGCGGCTGACCCGGCCCCAGCTCACCTTCGACATCGCGGGCGCGGTCGCGTACGTCTTCTTCTGCCTGGTCACGGACTTCACCTCCAGCCTGGTGCCCGACGCGATCGGGCGGTCGACCTTCCTGGTCCTGATCGTGTTCGCGGTCGCCGTGGCGCTGCGCCGGATGTCGCCCGCCGTGTCGCTCGCCATCGCGTGGCTCGCCGCCGTGGTGCAGATGACGACCGGCCACAACATCCTGGTCAGCGACATCGCCGTGCTGGTCGTGCTGTACGCGACGGCGCTCTACGGCGACAAGGTCGTCCGCTACGCCGGACTGATCTCGGCCGGAGTGGGCGCGCTGGTCGCCTCGCTCTACCTGACGCTGACGTCCGCGCTGGCGCAGGGCTACTTCGACCTGCTGTCGTCCCAGCTCACCGGAATGGCGCTCCAGTTCGCCTTCCTCTTCGTCGTGAGCGCGACCGTGCTCGGCCTGTCCTGGGTGCTCGGCCTCCTGGCCCGCACCTGGCGGAACGCCCGGGCCTCCCGGCACGCGCAGATCGCGGCGGAACTCGAGCGCAACCGCGCCGAGGAGGTCGTGGTCGTCGAGCAGGAGCGCACCCGCATCGCCCGCGACATGCACGACGTGGTCGCGCATTCGCTCGCGGTCGTCATCGCCCAGGCCGATGGCGCCCGCTACGCCCGGCACGCCGACCCGGGCGCGGTGGACACGGCGCTGGAGACCATCGCGGCGACCGCCCGCTCCGCGCTCGTCGACGTGCGGGTGCTGCTGGCCGAGCTGCGCCAGAGCCAGCCGGAAGGACCGCAGCCGTCGCTCGCCGACGTCGACCAGACGGTCGAGCAGGTGCGCGCGGCGGGCCTCCCGGTCGTCATGGAGCGCCGCGGCGAGCTCGACGGGCTCGGCTCAGCGCAGCAGATCGCCGCGTACCGCATCGTGCAGGAGGCGCTCACCAACGCCCTCCGGCACGGGGACACCACCCGCCCGGTCTCCGTCGTGCTCGCCCAGGCGGGCGGCGCCGACTCGGGTCCAGGCATCGTCATCACCGTGAGGAACAGCATGAAGACACCGACCCCGGAACCCTTGGCCGCCGGCGGCCTCCCGCGCATCGGGCACGGCCTGCCCGGGATGCGCGAGCGCGCGACCCTGGCGGGCGGCTCGCTGTCCGCGGGCCCCGCCGACGACGGCTTCGTGGTTACGGCGTTCCTGCCGGTGGTCTCCGGGGTGCGCGCGTGAGCGCCCCGATCGCGGTAGCGCTCGTCGACGACCAGGCGCTGTTCCGCGCGGGCATCCGTATGCTGATCGGCTCGCAGCCGGACCTGGAGTTCGTGGGCGAGGCGTCGGACGGACGGGAGGGCGTCGCCCTCGTGCGGGAGAAGCGCCCCGACGTCGTGCTCATGGACATCCGGATGCCGGTCATGGACGGCATCGCCGCCACCGCGCGGATCACGGAGGAGGCGGAGCGGGAGGGCCGCGCGCCGGCCCGCATCATCGTCCTCACCACCTTCGACCTGGACGAGGCCGCGGCGCGCGCGATCCGCAGCGGCGCGAGCGGCTTCGTCTTGAAGGACGCGGAGCCCGAGTTCCTGCTCGCCGCCATCCGCACGGTCCACGCCGGCAGCGCGGTCATCGCGGCCGGGGCGACCCGGGAGCTGTTCGAGTACTTCTCCGACAGCCGGCAGGCCACGCAGACGCCGCCGGAGTTCGCCTCGCTCACCAGCCGCGAACGGGAGATCTTCGTGCTCGCCTCGCGCGGGCTCAGCAACTCCGAGATCGCGGGGACGGAGTTCCTCAGCGAGGCAACGGTGAAGACGCACATCAGCCGCATCCTGGCCAAGCTCGGCCTGCGCGACCGGGTGCAGATGGTGGTCTACGCGTTCGAGCACGGGCTGACCGGGGGAGCCGCCGAGCGGGCGGAGTGAGTCGGGCAGATGAGCGGGCGGGCGATTTCACCCGCAGATCATCCTCTGGGCTGATCCTCTGTGGATCCCCAGCCCGATCCGCCGGCGCCTGCCGCTTCCTAGGTTGGAGGCATGGACACTCCCGACACGATGGTGGCGCGCGTCGACGGCGCGACGAAGACCTATGGAACCGGCCCGAACCGGGTCACCGCCCTCGACGACGTGACCGTCGGCATCCCCGCCGGACGGTTCACCGCCATCATGGGCCCGAGCGGGTCCGGCAAGTCGACGCTCATGCACGTGATGGCCGGCCTGGACTCCGTGACCGGCGGGCGCGTCTTCCTCGGTGACACCGAGATCAGCAGCATGGGCGACGCCGAGCTGACCGTGCTGCGCCGCCGCCGCGTCGGTTTCGTCTTCCAGTCGTTCAACCTCGTCCCGACTCTGGATGTGCGCGCGAACATCCTGCTGCCCTTCGAGATCGACGGGCGCCGTCCGACGCTGCCGGAACGCGAGTGGATCGACGGCCTGATCGAGCTGCTCGGCCTGACCGACCGGCTGACCCACCGCCCGCACGAGCTCTCGGGCGGCCAGCAGCAGCGCGTCGCGATCGTGCGCGCCCTGGCGACGCGCCCCGACCTCGTGTTCGCGGACGAGCCCACCGGCAACCTGGACTCCCGCACCGGTCGGGAGGTCCTCGGCGTGCTCCAGGATGCCTCCCGCAGCTACGGCCAGAGCATCGCGATGGTCACGCACGACCCCGTGGCCGCGAGCTACGCCGACCGTATCGTGTTCCTCGCCGACGGCCGGGTCGTCGCCGAGCGCGAGCGGTCGAGCGCGGAGGACATCTCCGCGTACATGCTCGGGATGGAGGCGCGCGCGTGATCCGCGCCTTTCGGGCGAACGCGCGCGACCACCGCGCCAGCGTCCTCGTCTCCGCCCTCAGCTCCGCGTTCGGCGTCGCGCTGCTGGCCTGCACCAATGTCCTCGGCGCCTACATCGGGGCGTCGCCGATGGGAGCCCACGGCTCGGCCCGGTTCGCCCTCGCGCTCGTCGCCGGCATCTTCTTCGTGATCGCCGTGTTCGTCGGCGCCATCGTCACCACGAACACGTTCGCGACCGTCATCGCCGGCCGCACCCGCACCATCGCCCTGATGCGCCTGCTCGGCTCCAGCTCGAAGGCGCAGCGCCGCGCGGTCGCGGGGGAGGGCCTCGCCGTCGGCCTGATCGGCGCGCTCACCGGCGGCGTCGTCGCCGTGGTGCTCGCGCTGGCCGCCGTTCGCGTGTTGATCTGGTGGGAGGTCCTCCCGAACGTGCTCTATCCGGTCGTCACGCCGTCGCTGCTCGCGCCTCCGGTTGTCGTCGTCCTCACCACCTGGGCAGCGTCATGGATCGGCAGCCGGCGGGTGCTGACCGTTGCCCCGGTGGAGGCGCTGGGCGCGGCGCAGGAGCGGCCGTCCGCGGCCGTGCGGAGCCGGGGGCGCATCGTGGCCGCGGCGCTGCTCATCCTGCCGGGCGCCGCGCTGCTGGGATTCGGCCTGCTGCTCGGGCTCGGCGCGTTCGTGAAGTCGGGGAACACCGGGCTCGTCGAGTTCGGCCGCTTCGGGGTGCTGATCGCGATGCTGGGCGGACTGCTCTCGTTCACCGGCGTGATCGTCGCGGCCCCGCTCTTCCTCCCCGCGGTGCTGCGCGGCGTCGGCCTGCTGTTCGGCGCGAGCGCGGCCGGGAGGCTCGCGGCGGCCAACGCCGTTCGGAACCCGGAGCGCAGCTCGCGCACCGCGATCGGCCTCGTCATCGGCGTCACGCTGATCACGATGTTCGTCGTCGCCACCCAGACCTGGCTCACGATCATCCGCGGCGCGGCCGCGAAGGACCCCGAACTCTACCAAGGCGCTGAGAGTGTGCTCACAGTCACCATGCTCGTTTTCAGCGGGCTGGTCGGCTTCTCCGCGGTGATCGCGGCGGTGGGCGTCGTCAACAGCCTGTCGCTGAGCGTGCTGCAGCGCCGGCGGGAGCTCGGCCTGCTCCGGGCGCTCGGCCTGAGCGCCGCGCAGGTGCGCCGGATGATCCTGGCCGAGAGCGCGCAGCTCACCGTCGCCGCCGTGCTCTCCGGGCTGGTCCTGGGCACGCTCTACGGCTGGATCGGCGCGCAGACTCTGCTCGGGCAGCTCCCGGGCGGCGGCCTCGTCCCGCCCGCGATCCCGTGGTTGTTCATCGGGCTGATCGTCGCGGCTGCTGCGGTGCTCACCGTCGGGGCCTCGGTCGCGCCGACCCGCCGGGCCACCCGCGTCGCGCCCGTGGAGGCCCTCGCCGTCGAGTAGCGAGACTCCAGGTTTCCTGGACGCTCATCAAGCCTCAGCTATCCGCAGGCTGGGTGTCCGATACTGGTTCACTGGCGCACCGGCGACCCGTGCCCATCAACCGTGCCGGAGCGCCTCCTGCACTTTCGAGAGGATCCACCCCTGAACTGGCTCATGACCCTGAGGATCGACAAGCCGCCGTTCCTCATCACGATCGACCTCATCATCCTGGTCCTGGCGGTGTACCTGCTCGTGCGTCCCACCTCGAAGCGCGCGCTGGCGGGGGCGCTCGCGGCTGCCGGCGGTGCGCTGATCGGCTGGTTGCTGGTGTGGCTGACGGACGACGTCTACAACCTCTTCGGTGTCGGCCTCACCCCGGTGACGACGATGTGGGTCGCCATCGGCTGCGCCGGCGTGGGGCTGGCGATCGCCAACTTCGCCCGGTCGCGCTGGTGGCGGAAGGTGATCGCGGGGATCGGCATCCCGATCTTCCTGCTGGCGGCCTTCGCCGGCGTGAACTTCGACTTCGGCGCCTTCCGCAACCTCAACGACGCCGTCGGGGTGGTGCCGTACAAGGCGCTGAACCTGCACCACGAGCGAGGCGAGGTCATCACGGGCACCGCGTGGTCGGCCTCCACCGCACAGACCGACCCGCCGGTGAAGGGCCAGATCGGGACGGTCAAGATCCCGGGGACGCTGTCGAGCTTCCCGGCGCGCGACGCCGTCGTCTACCTGCCGCCGGTGGCCCTCGGACCGAACCCGCCCGCGCTCCCGGTGCTCTACGCGCTCTCGGGCCAGCCCGGCGCTCCGGCCGACATGTTCACGGCGGGACGGATCGGGACCTACCTCGACGCCTACGCGGCCAAGCACAACGGCTACGCGCCGATCGTCGTCGCTCCGGACCAGCTCGGCGGCCCCGGCCGCAACCCGATGTGCATCGACTCCCGGGCCTTCGGCGACTCGGCCACGTACCTGCTCAAGGATGTGCGTAACTGGATCACCTCCCACCTGCGGGTGAGCAGCGACCCGGCCGCGTGGGGCGTGTTCGGCTACTCGCAGGGCGCCACCTGCGCCGCCCAGTTCGCCGCGAGCCGGCCGGAGCTGTTCGGCTCGGCGCTGTCCTCCTCGAGCGAACTCGGCCCGACGCTCGGCAACGTGCCGCTCACGATCGCCACCGGTTTCGGGGGGTCGCGCAACGCCTTTGAGGACGCCCAACTCGGGCCTACGATGAAGGCGCACGCCCCTTACAAGAACACGCTGATGGTCTTCGGCGCGGGTCAGAACGACGCCAAGTACACTGCTTTCGCGAAGACGCTGCACTCCGATGCGGTCTCCGCCGGGATCCGCAGCGAACTTCTGCTCTCGCCCGGGACGGCACACGATTGGAACACGGTGCGCTACACGCTGACGAACGGCTTCCCCGCGGTGGCCGCTCACATGGGGCTGGCCCCGTGACCGATGCCGTGACCACGGGGGACGGCGCGCCGGCGGAGGGCGGCGCACCGGGGGACGGCGCTACTCCGGCGCAGGACGGAACGCGGGTCGGGGAGGGCGCGGCCGTGCAGACGCAGGAGCCTCCCGCCCGGCCGCCTGCTCCTCCCGCTCGGGCGTCCGGCTTCGGCGGCGCGGTGCGCCGGCTCGGCCGGCTGATCGCCACCCACCCCTTCACCGCGGGGCTGACGGCGCTGATCCTCGTGCTCGCACTGGTCACCGGTCCGATCCACGGTCCGCACCGCCCGCTGCGCGTCTGGCTCGGTGTCGGGCCGGACCAGCTGATGGACGGGCACTGGTGGGCGCCGGTCACCGCCGTGCTGTTCACGAACAACCTCGCCGAGCTGATCGTGGTGCTCGCGCTCACCGTGCTGCTGGTCGGCGTCTCCGAGCGGCTGATGGGCGCGTGGCGCACGGCGCTCGCGTTCTTCGCGACGTCCGTCGTCGGCATCCTCGCGGGCGTCGGTATCGAACTGATCGGCTCGCAGACAGGGGAGATGTGGGCGCGCAACGTCCACCACCTCGTCATCCTCGATGTGCTCACCGGCATCGCCGGCACGATCATGACGGCGAGCGCGTTCGCCGGAGCGTTCTGGCGCCGGCGCATCCGCGTCATCACGCTGCTCATCGCGATCATGTACCTGCTGTACTCGGGCGACCCGTCCGACCTGTACCGGCTGCTGGCGGTGCTCGCCGGCCTCGGGCTCGGCGTCCTGCTCCGGCCGCACGAGCGCCTGCTCGGCTGGCGACGCTCCTCGCATCACGAGGTCCGGGTGCTGCTCGCCTCCGCGGTGACGATCAGCGCGCTCGGCCCGGTCATCGGCCTGCTGACCCAGTCGCGGTTCGGGATGCTGTCGCCGATCGGCCTGCTGTTCTCCAACGACGTGCCGACCACGGGCAGCGTGCTGGAACGCTGCCAGGCGTTCGCGGTCACCCGGGACTGCGTCCACGACCTCACCCTGGAGCGGATCAACGGCCTCGGACCGGTCCTCATCTCCGTGCTGCCGCTGCTGACGCTGCTGGTCGCCGCGTACGGCCTGCTGCGCGGCCGCCGCTTCGCGGTCTGGCTGGCCGTCTCGGTCAACGCGCTGCTCGCCGTGCTCTCCGGGCTGTACTTCGGCATCCTCCCGTTCGCCGACCCGCGGCCGACCGTGTCGCCGCGCTACTGGGAGGTCACCTTCAGCCTGGCGCTGTCGGCGCTCGTGCCCCTCACGATGGCGATCCTGCTGGTGGCGTACCGCCGGCACTTCACGGTGCTCGCCACCGCCAGGTCGGTGCGCCGCTACCTGATCACCGTCGCGCTGACCGGCCTCGGCCTGATCGGGCTGTACGTTCTGGTCGGCTGGCTGCAGAAGGACACCGGCTTCACCCGGCCGATCGACATCACCGACCTCCTCAACGACGTGCTGGAGCGCTTCATCCCGGTGAGCTTCCTCCGGCGCGAGCCGCTGCAATACCTGCCCACCACACCGCTGGCGACCGTGGTCTACCACAACATCGGCACGGTGTTCTGGCTGGTCGTGATCCTCGCGGCCGTGCCGTTCATGGTCGGGCGCGGAGCGTGGCGCCGCTCGGCCGGCGACGCCGGACGCATCCGCTCCCTGCTGGAACGGGGCGGCGGCGACGCCATCTCGTTCATGGCGACCTGGCCGGGTAACAGCTACTGGTTCGACTCCGCGACGGGCGGAGCCGTCGCCTATCGCGTCGTCGGGCGCGTGGCGCTCACCACCGGCGCGCCGTTCGGCGCGGACGAGTCGGTGCACGACGGCATCATCGAGCGCTTCTCGCGGTTCTGCGACGACAGCGGCTGGATCCCGGTCTTCTACAGCGTCGACGCCCAGTACCAGCCGGTCTTCGACAGGATGGGCTGGTCGACCATGACGGTCGCCGAGGAGACGGTCATCCGGCCCCAGCAGTGGGCGACCACCGGCAAGAAATGGCAGGACGTCCGCACCTCGATCAACCGCGCCCAGCGCGCGGGCATCCGCGCCGAGTGGACCACCTTCGGCGCGCTGCCGCTGAGCGCGGCGGTGCAGCTCTCGGACATCTCCGAGCAGTGGGTCGCGGAGAAGGACCTCCCCGAGATGGGCTTCACGCTCGGCGGCCTGGACGAACTGCGCGACCCGGCCGTGCGACTCATGCTCGCGGTGGACGAGTCCGGTCGCATCGAGGGCGTGACCTCCTGGCTGCCGAGCTACCGCGACGGCCACGTGGTCGGCTGGACGCTGGACTTCATGCGCCGCCGCCCCGGGAGCATCAACGGCGTCATGGAGTTCCTGATCGCCGAGGCCGCCACCCGCATGAAGGCGGACGGCGTCGAGTTCATGAGCCTCTCGGCCGCTCCGCTCGCGCACACGGCCGGCACCCCGGACGAGGAGAAGAGCGGGATGGACCGCGTCCTCGGCTACCTCAGCACCTCGCTGGAACCGGTGTACGGCTTCCGCTCGCTGCTCAAGTTCAAGCAGAAGTTCCAGCCGGAGCTGCACCCGCTGATCATGGCCTACCCGGATCCGGTCGCCCTCCCGGCGATCGGCGTGGGCCTCGTGCGCGCGTACCTGCCCGACCTGTCCATGCGGCAGGCGGCGGCGCTCGCGGTGGGACGCGGCTGATGATGCGCCGTGGTACCGTTGATTCTGTGTACGGTCTGCTCCTTCTTAGCTGCCGCGACGAGTCCTAGTTCCGGGCCTCCCTCGTCGCGGAGTTCGTCGTCGGCTCTCCACACCACACCGCGAGGAGAAAACAGACCATGAAGAACACCCAGGCGCCGAGCGCCATGCCGATCCACAAGTACCGGCCGTTCCACGAGCAGATCGCCGTCGATCTGCCCGACCGGACCTGGCCGTCGAAGCGCATCACCCAGGCGCCGCGCTGGTGCGCCGTCGACCTGCGCGACGGCAACCAGGCCCTGATCGACCCGATGAGCCCCGAGCGCAAGCGCATCATGTTCGACCTGCTGGTCCGGCTGGGCTACAAGGAGATCGAGGTCGGCTTCCCGTCGGCCAGCCAGACCGACTTCGACTTCGTCCGCAGTCTGATCGAGGAGGGCGCCATCCCCGATGACGTCACCATCCAGGTCCTGACCCAGTCGCGCGAGCACCTGATCAAGCGCACCTACGAGTCGCTGGTCGGCGCCAAGCAGGCGATCGTGCACCTCTACAACTCCACCAGCATCCTGCAGCGCGAGGTCGTGTTCCGGACCGACCAGCAGGGCATCGTCGACATCGCCCTGGCCGGCGCCCGACTGTGCAAGCAGTTCGAGTCGCTGGTACCCGGCACCGAGATCTACTACGAGTACTCGCCGGAGTCGTACACCGGCACGGAGCTGGAGTTCGCCGCCGACATCTGCAACCAGGTGCTGGAGGTCTTCGAGCCGACCCCCGAGCGCAAGGTCATCATCAACCTGCCGGCCACCGTCGAGATGGCCACGCCGAACGTCTACGCCGACTCGATCGAGTGGATGTCGCGCCACCTGAACCACCGCGAGAACGTCATCCTGTCGCTGCACCCGCACAACGACCGCGGCACCGCCGTCGCCGCGGCGGAGCTGGGCTACATGGCCGGCGCCGACCGCATCGAGGGCTGCCTGTTCGGCAACGGCGAGCGCACCGGCAACGTCGACCTGGTGACGCTGGGCGTCAACCTGTTCACGCAGGGCATCGACCCGCAGATCGACTTCAGCGACATCGACCAGATCAAGCGCACAGTGGAGCACTGCAACCAGCTGCCGGTCGGCGAGCGCAGCCCGTGGGGCGGCGACCTGGTGTTCACCGCGTTCAGCGGCTCGCACCAGGACGCGATCAAAAAGGGCTTCGAGGCCATGGCCGCGCGGGCCGAGCGCGAAGGCGTCTCGGTCGACGACCTGGTCTGGGCCGTCCCCTACCTGCCGGTCGACCCGAAGGACCTGGGCCGCAGCTACGAGGCGGTCATCCGGGTGAACTCGCAGTCCGGCAAGGGCGGCGTCGCCTACCTGCTGAAGACCGACCACGCGCTCGACCTGCCGCGGAAGCTGCAGATCGAGTTCTCCGGCGTCGTCCAGGCCAAGACCGACGCGGAGGGCGGCGAGGTCACCAGCGCCCAGATCTGGGACATCTTCCAGGACGAGTACCTGCCGGCCCCCGCGACGGACCCGGACGCCAAGTGGGGACGCTTCGAGCTGGGCAGCACGAGCACGACGAACGAGACCGGCGACCACGTCACCCTCACGGTGGCACTGCGCGACGGCGACACGGTCGCGAAGGCCACGGGGGAGGGCAACGGCCCGATCGCCGCGTTCTTCGACATCCTGAACGCGCGCGGCATCAACGTCCACCTGTACGACTATTCGCAGCACACGCTGTCGGCGAGCGAGTCGGCGCAGGCCGCGGCCTACGTGGAGGTGGACGTCGACGGCGTGCGCCTCTGGGGCGTCGGCATCGACGGCGACACCACGACCGCGTCGTTCAAGGCCGTCGTGTCGGCCGTGAATCGCGCCGTGCGCGCGTCGGCCGGCAACGCCGCCGAGAAGGGCGAGCTGGTCGGGGCCTGACCCGCGGCTCCCACGCACCCTCACCCGTAACTCCGGAGATCCCGCCCCACCGGGCCGCGATCTCCGGAGTTACGGCGTTTCCGGCGGCGTGTCGCCCGGAGTCTCCAGAGTTACGGCGCGTCGTGCGGCCGGTCGATCCGGTACCGCGGAATCGCCCCGGTGTCGGTCCGCTCGATCGTCCGCTCGTCGCTCGGCCGTCTGCCGAAGCCGAACGCCATCCAGCGGGGCGCGCGGAGGCGGCCCAGTTCGCGCTGTTCCGGCAGGCTCCAGCCGAAGCGGACGGCGAGGAGGCGGATGACGAGGGTCGCGATAACGCACACCAGCACGGCGATCGTGAACGGCACCTTCAGGTCGACCAGGATGACGAGCACGATCGTGCCTGCTCCCGCGGCGACCGCGTAGAGCGACCCCACGTGCATCAGCGCGATGGGCAGGTTCAGCAGCACGTCGCGCAGGATCGACCCGCCGACCGCCGACACGACGCCCACGAACACCGCGGGCACCTCCGGAAGGCCGAGCGCCAGCGCCTTCGTGGCCCCGATCGCGCCGAACAGCCCGATCGTGAGCGCGTCCAGGAACGTGATGATCGGGTCCAGCCTCCGGAACAGCCGCACCAGCAGCATCCCGAGCAGCGCCGCGACGACCGTCGCCGGCAGGTACCAGTTCGATTGCAGCGCCACCGGCGTCACGTTGAGCAGCAGGTCGCGCAGCAGGCCGCCGCCGAGCCCCGTCGCCACACCGATGATCGCGATGCCCAGCAGATCGAGTCGGCGGTCGCGGAACCCGGAGGCGAACATCGCGCCCTGCAGGCTGCCGACGCCGACGGCGACCAGGTCGCCCCAGAGGGGGATCGAGAACACCGCGGATGTCACCAGTCACTTGTATCACGCGGGATACTGGAGTCGTGCCTGTCTACCGTGATGAAGCCGTCGTGCTGCGCACCCACAAGCTGGGCGAAGCCGATCGCATCGTCACCATGCTCAGCCGGCAGCACGGCAAGATCCGTGCGGTGGCGAAGGGCGTGCGGCGGACGGCCTCCAAGTTCGGCTCGCGGCTGGAGCCGTTCATGGTGGCCGACGTCCAGCTCTACGAGGGACGCAGCCTCGACGTCGTGACGCAGGCCGAGACCATCGGCGCCTACGGTGCGCTGATCGCGGACGACTACGCCAGCTACACCGCCGCCAACGCGATGGTGGAGGCCGCCGACCGGCTCACGGACGCCGAGGCCTCCCTGCAGCAGTACCTCCTCCTCGTCGGCGCCCTCCGCTCGCTGTCCCGGCACGAGCACGGCCCGCAGCTCACCCTCGACTCCTACCTGCTGCGCGCGCTGTCGCTGGCGGGCTGGGCGCCGAGCTTCCTGGACTGCTCGCGCTGCGGCGCACCTGGCCCGCACGACCACGTCGTCGTCCAGCTCGGCGGCGTGGTGTGCGACGACTGCGCGCCGCAGGGTGCCCCGCGGATCGACGCCGCGACCATCGCGCTGCTCGGCGCGCTGCTCACCGGCGACTGGGCGACGGCGGACGCCTCCGACGACTCCACCCGCTCGAAGGCGAACGGCCTCGTCGCCGCGTACACCCAGTGGCATCTGGAGCGCGGCCTGCGCTCCCTGCAGCACGTCCAGCACGATCAGAAGGCGAGCGGATGACGCCCAAGCCGTACACGCACAAGGACGCGGTCGCGTACCGCCCCGTCGACTGGACGGGCGTGTACCCGCCCGTATTCCCGGCGAAGGCGGTGCCGGAGCACGTCGCGATCGTGATGGACGGCAACGGCCGCTGGGCGAACCGGCAGGGTCTCACCCGCATCGAGGGCCACCGGGCCGGGGAGGCCTCCCTGCTCGACGTCGTGGCCGGCGCGATCCAGGTCGGGGTGAAGCACCTCAGTGTGTACGCGTTCTCCACCGAGAACTGGAAGCGCTCGCCCGACGAGGTCCGCTTCCTGATGGGCTTCAACCGCGAGGTGCTGCACCGCAGGCGCGACCAGCTCAACGAATGGGGCGTGCGGGTCCGCTGGGCCGGCCGCACGCCGCGGCTCTGGTCGTCGGTCATCAAGGAGCTGCAGTTCGCCGAGCGACTGACGGCGGGCAACGACGTCCTGACGCTGACCATGTGCGTCAACTACGGCGGCCGCACCGAGATCGCGGACGCCGTGCGGTCGATCGCCGCGGAGGTCGCCGCGGGCCGGCTGAAGCCGTCAGCGGTGGGGGAGAAGACCATCCAGCGCCACCTGTACATCCCGGACATGCCCGACGTCGACCTGTTCGTGCGCAGCTCGGGCGAGCAGCGGACCAGCAACTTCCTGCTCTGGCAGAGCGCGTACGCGGAGATGGTGTTCCTTGACACTCTGTGGCCCGACTTCTCGCGCACCGACCTGTGGAACGCCATCGACATCTTCGCGCGCCGCAACCGCCGGTTCGGGGGAGCGGTGGACACGCCGGACGACGTGGCGCTGTGAGCGCCGGAATAACTGCAGCAGTGCAGCGTTGCCCTGAGGCGTGAGCGAACCCATCAAGATCGACATCTGGTCCGACATCGCGTGCCCGTGGTGCTACATCGGCAAGCGCAAGTTCGAGAACGGCAGTGCGACGTTCGCCGGCGCAGGCGAGGGCCGCGCGGTGGAGGTCGAGTACCACTCGTTCGAGCTGTCGCCCGACACCCCGGTCGACTTCGACGGCAGTGAGGTGGACTTCCTCGCCGGGCACAAGGGCATCCCTGCGGAGCAGGTGCACCAGATGCTCGACCGCGTGACCGGGATCGCCGCCTCGGTCGGCCTCGACTACGACTTCGACGCCCTGCAGCACACCAACACCGTGAAGGCGCACGAGCTCCTGCACTTCGCCAAGGCGCAGGGCAAGCAGCCGGAGCTGGCGGAACGGCTCTTCCAGGCCTACTTCATCGAGGGCGGCCACGTCGGCCGCGCCGAGTCGCTCGCGGACCTCGCCGCGTCGGTCGGGCTCGACCGCGACGCCGCGCTGGCGGCGATGGAGTCCGGCGAATATCTGGACGCGGTGCGCGACGACCAGCGCACGGCGGCCGAGTACGGCATCAACGGCGTCCCGTTCTTCGTCGTCGAAGGCAAGTACGGCGTCTCGGGCGCGCAGGACGCGGCGACGTTCGCGCAGGTTCTGGAGCAGGTCTGGACCGAGCGCGCGGCGGAGCCGGCGGAGGCGAACGCGTGAGCGCCGCCGACGGCGGCACGCCCGTCGCGCCCGCGCCCGCCGCGCCGCGCCCGCTCCTGACGCCGCTCGGCGACCCCGCTGCCGCCGCCTGCGACGGCGACACCTGCGCCCTCCCCGCCTAACCAACTGGCAGAACACGCCGTCTCGGACGTGCCCGAGACGGCGTGTTCTGTCAGGGCGATGCCAGGGCCGAGCGGATTCTGCGAAGAGCTTCATGTGCGCCTCGGGCGACCTGCGCGTTGTTGAGTCGGACGATGCGCCAGCCCAGGCGCTCGATCTCCCAGAGCCTGTCCATGTCCAGCCGATACTGATCGCGGTCTGTTCGGTGGTGGTCGCCGTCGTATTCGATCGCCACACGGCAATGCGGATACGCGAGGTCCAGGTGATATGTCCGGTTCGGCCCCGCGATCACGTAGTTCACCGCGGGCTCCGGCAGGCCGTTCTGTACGATCGCCAGCCGCAGCCGCGTCTCCATCGGAGAATCCGTGCGCGCTCTGACAAGATCGACAGCGCTCCGAAGCGTTCGGATCCCGGGTCGTCCGTCCGATCGGGCGACCGCGGCGCGGAGTTCCAACGGATCGGTGAGTGGCTTTTTCCGGCGAACGAGCGCGTCGCCGACCACGACGAGTTCATCGAGGCTGAGGCCACGGCCGAGTTGACACCAGACCTCGGCTGGATGTGGGACCGGCAGTCCTCGGACCATTCGCGAATGCGGCGCCGCGACGAGCTGGTGTCCGCGAACACCACGCATTCGCGGGGCACGGGCCGGCATTATGACCGCGACATCGATCAGCGGGTCTTCTTCGATGGTGACGGGAAGCGGGAGCTCCAGCAGAAGTGCGGCAGTTCCGTGGCTGAAGATGGCGCCAGGTGCCATCACCTGTCGGTAGGCACGGCATCGTTCGACGAGCCCAGTCGGCGAATCCGTTGCGGCGATCCGCACACCACGAAACGGCGCCGTGAGGTCGGACCTTCGGAGCCTGGGCTGAGACACTCCCGCCTGGCGCGCGGCGCGCACGCTGAACGCGTCTGACCGGAGGATCGGCGGAAGTTCTCGTGCCTGCTGCATCCGCTCACCCTCGCAGGGCCGCCAGCCCGCTCAAGAGTTATCCACAGGCCTGGGCAACGAGTTGGCAGAACACGCCGCGAGCAGCACGCCCGAGACGGCGTGTTCTGCCAGGCGGATCCGCTATTCCGGGTCGGTGATGTCGGCGAGCGTCGCGTCGAAGCCCGCGAGCAGTGCGTCCGCGTCCACGAAGAGCGAGTAGCCGTGCTCGCCGGCGCCCATCGAGACCGTGCGGCCGGCCACGGTCGCGTCGGCGATGACGGGCCACGCGGTGGTGCTGCCGAACGGTGTGATCGTCCCGCGCTCGTAGCCGGTAGCGGCGAACGCCACCGAGGCGTCCGGGAGCTGCAGCTTGTTGACGTGCAGGACGGCGCGCAGCTTCGGCCAGGAGATCTTGCGGCCTCCCGGGACCAGGGCGAACACGAAGGTGTCGTCGCTGCGCTTCACCACGAGCGACTTGACGATGTCGCCCGGCTCGATCCCGAGCAGCGACGCGGCCTCCTCGAGGCTGCGGGCGGCGGGCCGCTCGACGATCCGCACGGGGATACCGCGGGCCCGGGCATCCTCCTCCACACGTCGGCGGCCACCGCCGGTTTCCACAGTTTCGCTGCTCTCGGCCATGTATCAGCACGCTTTCTGGGAGAATCGATGCAGATGTCTACTACCGCAACCCTAGCTCCCCGCACGGAGACGAGCCCGAAGCTGGCCATCGGCCCGCTCGCCCTCGACGTGCCGGTCGTCCTCGCACCCATGGCGGGGATCACGAACACCGCCTTCCGCCGGCTGTGCCGAGAGTTCGGCGCCGGGCTCTACGTGAGCGAGATGATCACCTCCCGCGCGCTGGTCGAGCGCACCCCCGAGTCGCTGCGCCTCATCACCCACCACGAGTCGGAGACACCGCGCAGCATCCAGCTCTACGGCGTCGACCCCAAGACGGTCCGCGAGGCGGTCACGATGCTCGTCGCGGAGGACCGCGCCGACCACATCGACCTCAACTTCGGCTGCCCCGTGCCCAAGGTCACCCGCAAGGGCGGCGGGGCCGCGCTGCCGTGGAAGCTGAACCACTTCTGCGAGATCGTGGAGGGCGCGGTCGCGGCGGCGGGCGACATCCCGCTGACCGTCAAGATGCGCAAGGGCATCGACGGCGACCACCTCACCTACCTGGAGGCCGGCAAGGCCGCCGAGGGCGCCGGCGCCGCCTCGATCGCGCTGCACGCCCGCACGGCCGCCGAGTTCTACTCCGGAAACGCCGACTGGTCGGCCATCGCGAAGCTCAAGGAGACGATCACCGGCACGCCGGTGCTCGGCAACGGCGACATCTGGTCCGCCGCCGACGCGATCCGCATGGTGGAGGAGACCGGCTGCGACGGCGTCGTGGTCGGCCGCGGCTGCCTCGGCCGGCCGTGGTTGTTCGGCGACCTGGCGGCGGCCTTCCGCGCCCGCGCGGGCGAGATCAGCGCCGAGGAGGCGGCGCTCGCGCAGGCTCACCCGACGCTCGGCCAGGTGGCGGCGACGTTCCGCCGGCACGCCGAGCTTCTGGTCGAGTTCTTCGAGAGCGAGGAGCGCGGCTGCCGCGACATTCGCAAGCACGTCGCCTGGTACTTCAAGGGCTACCCGGTCGGCGGCGACCTGCGCGCGAGCCTCGCGACCGTCGACACACTCGCGCACCTGGACGACCTGCTCGCCACCCTCGACTGGAGCCAGGAGTACCCGGGCGAGGCGGCGGAAGGCCAGCGCGGGCGCGCCGGCTCGCCGAAGCGCCCCGCACTGCCCGAAGGCTGGCTCGACAGCCGCGAGCTGGCCGGCAGCGCCCGCGCGGAGGTCGCCGAGGCGGAGGTGCACAACAGTGGCGGATAGCGCGACGACGCTGGTCGACAGCGTCCCGGGTGACGACTACACGGAGCGCGACCGGGAGCGCTGGCTCCCCGAGCAGCACTCCAGCCGCCGCAGCGACTTCGCCCGGGACCGGGCGCGCCTGCTGCACTCCAGCGCACTCCGCCGGCTCGCCGCCAAGACCCAGGTGCTCAGCCCCACGGCCGGCCTCGACTTCGCGCGCAACCGGCTGACCCACTCCCTGGAGGTCGCCCAGGTCGGCCGCGAGCTCGCGGCGAGCCTCGGGCTCGACCCCGACATCGTCGACACCGCGTGCCTGGCGCACGACATCGGCCACCCGCCGTTCGGCCACAACGGTGAACGCGCTCTCAACGCCTGGGCCGAGGACATCGGCGGCTTCGAGGGCAACGCGCAGACGCTACGGCTGCTCACCCGCCTGGAACCGAAGGTCTTCGGCCGCGACGGCCGCCCCTACGGCCTCAACCTCACCCGGGCCAGCCTCGATGCGAGCTGCAAGTACCCGTGGCCGGAGACCAGTTCGGTGCCCGATCCGAGCGGTCGGGCCAAGTTCGGCTTCTACGCCGACGACCACGCCGTGTTCGAGTGGATGCGGGAGGGCTCGCCCGAGCGCCAGCGCTGCATCGAGGCGCAGGTCATGGACCTCTCCGACGACATCGCTTATTCGGTGCACGACTTCGAGGACGCGGTGGTCAACGGCTACATCGACGTGGCGGCGCTCGGCAGCCGCGTCGACCACGACGACCTGGTCCGCTCGATGTACGAGTGGGTGGGCGGCGAGTTCAGCCACGACGAGCTGATCGCGGCGTTCGACCGCCTCGACAGCCTGGAGATCTGGCTCGACCGCTGGGACGGCTCCCGGCGGGCGCAGGCACATCTGAAGAACCTCACCAGCCAGCTCATCGGTCGCTTCGCGCACGCCGCGGTGCACGAGACGAAGCACCGCGCCGGCGGTGTGGAGCTGCGGCGGTTCGGCGCCGATGTCGTGGTGCCGGCCGCCATCCGGGCGGAGATCGCCGTGCTGAAGGGCATCGTCGCGACCTTCGTGATGTCCCGCAACACGCGCCAGCCGATCTACGCGCAGCAGCGGCAGGTGCTGATGGCGCTGGCCGACGTGCTGCTCTCGCGCGGACCGGAGGAGCTAGACCCGGGATTCCAGGAGGATTGGCGCCTCGCGGACAGCGACGCCGCGCGCAAGCGCGTGGTGGTCGACCAGGTCGCGAGCTTGACGGACCAGTCCGCGCTGAGCTGGTTCGAGCGCCTCGTGCAGCACTGATCCGGCGCGCCGGGCGCGGGCTTGAATCGGCAGCCCGTGTGCAGAATGCTTGAGGGACGGCGAAGGAGGACACGCATGAGCAGCCCACAGCCCCCGGCGGACGGGGACCGGCCCACGGAGGCCGAGCCCGGCGCAGCGGAGCCGTCGACCGCAGCGAAGCCGTCGCGCGCGCCCGCGAAGCGCACGCCGTCCCCGCGCAAGCGCGCGCCGAAGAGCGCCCCGATCTCGCCGGCCGGCGAGGCGCCGGAGATCCTCGACGCGATGCTCGGCAAGGCCGCGACCGAGGACACAGTCGAAGCCACCGCTCCCGCCAAGCCGGCCACCCCGCGCCGCCGCCCGGCCGCGTCGCGCAGCAAGGCGACGCCGGCCCCGGACACCTCCACCTCGCCGGTGGAGCCTCCCGTGGAGGCCGTGGCCGAGCCTCCCGAGACGGAACCCGCGACCGTGGTCCTGCCGACAGCGGACGACTTCTACCGCGCGCCGACCGCGGAGACCGAGATCCTGAACCCGCGCCCGGCATCGTCCGCAGCGCCGACCGCGTCCGCGCCGGACACCACGGACTCTGAGACCACCGAGATTCTTCCCGCGTCGCCCGCCGCCGAGCCGGTGCCGGTCGGCGCGGTCGCCGAAGACCTCCTGGCCGGCACCGCGGCGGAGGCCACGGCCACCGCTGCCACCCCCGCGCCCGGCGCTCCGGTCGACGAGGAGGCCCCGCCGGCTCCCGCCGCCGGACCGCACGCCCCGCGCCCCGGTCGCAGCATGAACGAGCTCGCCGAACGCCTGGACGACTCGCGGTTCTTCTCGTCGCTGTTCGACTTCACCTTCACCAGCTACGTGACCCGCCGGCTCGCCGGGCCCGTCTACGTGGTCGGGCTCGTGCTGATCGGCCTCGGGATCGTCGTGGGCTTCTCCAACAGCCTCGGCATCGCGATCGCGACCCGGTCGCCGGCCGGCGCGTTCGTGTTCCTGCTGGGCGTCCTGGTGACGCTCGTGGCCGCCATCCTGAGCGTCCTCCTGCTGCGGGTGACCATCGAGGTCTTCTGCGCGATCATCGAGATCGCCCAGAACACGCGGCGGAGGCGGCCGCCGCGCGACTGAGCCGTGTGAAGTCCGCGGGGGTCGGTCGCGCTCACTAGAATCGAGTGCATGGCAGGCCGGATTCGACAGAGCGACATCGAAGAGGTCAAGGCCCGCACCAACATCGCCGACATCATCGGCGACTACGTCAGCCTGAAGCCGGGCGGCGTGGGGTCGCTCAAGGGCCTGTGCCCGTTCCACGACGAGAAGAGCCCGAGCTTCAACGTCCGGCCGGGCGTCGGCCGTTACCACTGCTTCGGCTGCGGCGAGGGCGGCGACGTCTACGCGTTCCTGGTGAAGCTCGACCATGTCTCCTTCACCGAGGCGGTCGAGCGGCTGGCCGGCCGGATCGGCTACCAGCTCCACTACGAGGAGGGCGGGGGAGGCCCGAGCGAGTCGAGCGGCAACCGCGCCCGGCTGCTGGCCGCCAACAACGCCGCCGAGGAGTTCTTCCGCGAGCGGCTGGCGGCGGCCGACGCCGACCCCGGCCGACGGTTCCTGGGCGAGCGCGGCTTCGACGCGGCCGCCGCAACGCACTTCGGCGTCGGCTTCGCCCCGAAGAGCTGGGACGAGCTCACCAAGCACCTGCGCGGCAAAGGCTTCACCCCCGACGAACTGCTGGCGGCGGGCCTCGTCTCGCAGCGCGACCGCGGCGTCTACGACCGGTTCCGAGGCCGCCTGGTCTGGCCGATCCGCGACGTGACCGGGCAGACCATCGGCTTCGGCGCCCGGCGGCTGCTGGAGGACGACAACGGCCCGAAGTACCTGAACACCCCCGAGACCGCGGTCTACAAGAAGGCGCAGGTGCTCTACGGCCTGGATCTCGCGAAGCGGGACATCTCCCGCAACGACCAGGTCGTCGTGGTGGAGGGCTACACGGACGTGATGGCCTGCCACCTCGCCGGGATCACGACCGCCGTGGCCACCTGCGGGACGGCGTTCGGCGTCGACCACATCAAGGTCATCCGCCGGATCATGGGCGACGACAACAGCAGCGGCTCGGTGATCTTCACCTTCGACCCGGACGCTGCGGGTCAGAAGGCGGCTGCGCGGGCGTTCGGGGAGGAGCAGCGCTTCTCCGCCCAGACCTACGTGGCCGTCGGCCCGGACGGGCTCGACCCGTGCGACCTGCGGCTCTCCGGCGGCGACGACGCGGTGCGCCGGATGATCGACGCCCGCAAGCCGATGTTCGAGTTCATGATCCGCCAGGTGGTCGAGCGCTTCGACCTCGACACCGTTGAGGGCCGCACCGCCGCCCTGCGTGCCGGGGCGCCGATCGTGGCGACCATCCGCGACCCCGCGTCGCAGAACGGCTATACGCGCGAGCTCGCGCGGCTGACCGGCGCCGACCTGCAGGACGCACTGCGCGCGGTGCGCTCCGCCCAACGCAGTACCGGTGGAGAACAGCGGAGCACTCGTGGCGATCAGCGCGGCGGGCGCGGCGACGACAACGCCCGGCAGGGCGGCCGACGCGATGGCGCTCCGCAGCAGTATCAGCAGCCGACCCCGGACGCCCCCGCCCCGATCCGCGAGCTCGACCCGACCGACCCCACCCAACGCACCGAGCGGGAGAGCCTCATGGTGCTGCTCCAGTTCCCGGACGAGGTCGGCGCCGAGCGCGCCGCCCGCGTCGTGCAGGTGCCGTTCGTGAACCCGACGCACGCCGTCGTCCGTGACGCCATCGCCAGCCAGCTGCCGTCCATCGCCGACCCCGGCTGGGTGGACCGCATCCTCGCCGAGGTGCCGCAGGCCTACGCCCCGACCGTGAACGCCCTCGCCGTCGCCGCGCTGCCGCAGACCGGCTCCGACGTCGGCCGCTACGCCCGGTCCATCCTGGATGGTCTCATCGACCGCGATCTGCTCCGGGAGAAGGCCGAGCTGACCTCCCGGCTGGCCCGCACCGACCCGCAGAACGCGGACCTCCGGCGGTCGCTGCAGGTGGCGCTGGCGTCGATCGATCGCGAACGGATGCGGCTGCGCGGCGAATAGCGCGGCACAATAGATCATGAACACGCTCCGGCGACGGAATCCGTAGCAGTGTGCGCAAATGCGCGCGGAATTGTTGCGCCGATGTAAAGATTGCGCCGCGATCCGCGACAAGGTGCGCACTCCGCGCGGCATTCGTGCTAGGACTGTGGCTACGCGATTCGGCGACGAAGCGCTCGCGTGCGCTCCGCCGGATCAGTGACCCCACCAAGGAAGAGGTAATCGGATATGAGATCCGTAAAGATCGGCGGACGGCGCCTGCTCGCCGTGTCGGCCGCATTCGCGGCCGCGGCGCTGGTGCTCGCGGGCTGCTCGGGGAGCAACAACGGCTCCGGTGGCGGCGGCGGCACGCTGACCATCGGCACGACCGACAAGATCACGTCGATCGACCCGGCCGGCTCCTACGACAACGGCTCGTTCGCCGTGATGAACCAGGTGTACCCGTTCCTGCTGAACTCGCCCTACGGCAGCCCGGACGTCAAGCCGGACATCGCCGCCAGCGCGACCTTCACGTCGCCGACCGAGTACACCGTGAAGCTGAAGCCGAACCTGAAGTTCGCGAACGGTCACTCGCTGACCTCCGAGGACGTCAAGTTCACCTTCGACCGCCAGCTCAAGATCAACGACCCCAACGGTCCCGCGTCGCTGCTCGGCAACCTGGACAGCGTCAGCACCCCGGACAAGACGACCGCGGTCTTCAAGCTCAAGGTGCCGAACGACCAGACCTTCGCGCAGGTGCTCTCCAGCCCCGCCGGCCCGATCGTCGACCACCAGGTCTTCTCGGCCGACAAGGTCACCCCGGACAACACCATCGTCAAGGGTCACCCGTTCGCCGGCCAGTACGACATCACGAGCTACGACTTCAACAACCTGATCGCGTACAAGGCGAACCCGAACTACCAGGGCCTGCTCGGCAAGCCGGCCACGGACAAGGTCAACGTCAAGTACTACGCGGAGTCGTCGAACCTGAAGCTCGACATCCAGAAGGGCGCGATCGACGTCGCGTTCCGCAGCCTGTCGGCGACCGATGTCCAGAGCCTCGGCACGGACAAGAACGTCAAGGTCGTCAAGGGACCGGGTGGTGAGATCCGCTACATCGTCTGGAACTTCAACACCCAGCCGTACGGTGCGACCACGCCGCAGGCCGACGCCAAGAAGGCCCTCGCCGTGCGCCAGGCCGCTGCCGACCTCGTCGACCGCGCGACCATCGCCAAGCAGGTCTACAAGGACACCTACACCCCGCTGTACTCGTACGTCCCGCAGGGCCTGACCGGCGCGACCACCGTGCTGAAGGACCTCTACGGCGACGGCAACGGCGGTCCGAGCCTCGACAAGGCGAAGGCTGCGCTCCAGGCCGCAGGCGTGACCACCCCGATCGCGCTCAACCTGCAGTACAACCCGGACCACTACGGCCCGTCCTCCGGCGACGAGTACGCGCTCGTGAAGGAGCAGCTCGAGAACGGCGGCCTGTTCAAGGTCAACCTGCAGTCGACCGAGTGGGTCCAGTACTCCAAGGACCGCGTCAAGGACCTGTACCCGGCCTACCAGCTCGGCTGGTTCCCGGACTACTCCGACGCGGACAACTACCTGTCGCCGTTCTTCGCCAAGGACAACTTCCTCGCGAACCACTACGACAACCCCGAGGTCCAGCAGCTGATCACCCAGCAGCTGGGCACGACCGACAAGGCCGCGCGCACCCAGCTGATCGAGCAGATCCAGGCCAAGGTGGGCGCCGACCTGTCCACCCTGCCCCTGCTGCAGGGTGCGCAGGTCGCCGTGGTGGGCAAGAACGTCAACGGCGCCGACAAGACGCTCGACCCGTCGTTCAAGTTCCGCTACGCAGCCCTCTCGAAGGGCTAGGCCGCACCTTCAGGCCGAACGGGGGGGGGGGGGGGGGGGGGGGGGGGGGGGGGGGGAGAGGGAGCCCCCCCCCCCCCCCCCCCCCCCCCCCCCCCCCCCCACCCACGAACCACCCACGATTGGCTCCCATGACAGCGACGGTCAGCGGACCCGCGGCGCCCACCGCGCCCGGTCCCGAACGAACCACAGCGCGTCGGCGACCTGGAGGCGGCCTCGTCCGCTACATCGTCATCCGCGCGCTCCTCATCATCCCGACGATCTTCATCCTCGTCACAGTCGTCTTCTTCCTGATGCGGTCCACGGGCGACCCCATCACGGCGGCACTCGGCGGCAAGCTCCCTCCCGCACAGCTCCAGGAGCGCATCCACCAAGCCGGTTACGACCGGCCCCTGATCGTGCAGTACTTCGACTACCTGGGGCACCTGCTCCGCGGCGACTTCGGCACGACCTTCACCGACAACCAGCCCGTGACGCAGGTGCTGCTCCACTACGGCGCCGCGACTCTGGAGCTCGCGTTCTACGCGCTCATCGTGGCGTTCATCGTCGGCATCCCGCTCGGCCTGATCGCCGCGTACTTCCGTGACAAGTCCGGCGACGCGTCGCTGCGCATCTTCGCGATCCTCTGCTACGCCACCCCGGTGTTCTTCGTCGGCATGGTGCTGAAGCTCGTGTTCTCGATCTGGCTGAACGTGCTCCCCGTCGCGGGCCGCGCCTCGACCAGCTCCGAGATCGAGATGCAGACCCTCCCGAACACGACCGGCATCTACCTGATCGACGCGTTCCGGACCGGGGACCCTGCGGTGGTCGGCGACGTGCTGCTGCACGCGGTGCTGCCCGGCCTCACGCTCGGCCTCCTCACCGCCGGCATCTTCCTGCGGCTCGTGCGGACCAACGTCATCGGCACCCTCTCCACCGACTACGTGGACGCGGCACGTTCGCGCGGCGTCAGCGAGAGCCGGCTCGTCCGCAAGCACGCCTACCGTCCTGCGCTCATCCCCATCATCACGGTCATCGGCCTGCAGATCGCCCTCCTCCTCGGGGGCGCGATCCTGACCGAGACGACCTTCGAGTGGAAGGGGCTGGGCTTCCAGCTCGAGCACTATCTGCAGTCGCGCGACTTCGTCGCCGTGCAGGGCATGGTCGTCCTGCTGGCCGTCATCGTCGCGGTCACGAACTTCATCGTCGACATCATCGCGGCGCTCATCGACCCGAGAGTGAGGTACTGACATGGCCTCGCAGAAGCGCACCATCTGGAGCCGGCTCCCCGTCGTCCACCAGCTCCGCCAGTCCGTCGGACTGCAGCGCGGGATGCTCGTGACGGGACTCGTGCTGACGGCCCTCTTCATCCTGGTCGCCATCTTCGCCCCGGCGATCGCGCCGTACGGCTTCGCGCAGCTCAAGGACGCGCACGGCCAGTTCGGCTCGCAGATGCCGCCGAGCGCCGCGCACATCTGGGGGACCACCGTCGGCGGCTACGACGTGTTCTCGCGCGTGATCTGGGGCGCGCAGACGGCGATCCTGGTCATCATCGTCGCCGTCATCCTGTCGATCTTCGCCGGCGTCGTCCTCGGGCTGGTGTCCGGGTACTTCGGCGGCTGGGTCGACCGGGTGGTCGTGGTGATCGCCGACGCGGTCTACGCGTTCCCGTCGCTGCTGCTGGCGATCGTGATGGCGATCGTCATCTCGGGCGGGCAGTCCAGCCTGTGGGGCGGTATCCTCGCCGCCGCGATCTCGATCACGGTGGTCTACATCCCGCAGTACTTCCGGGTGATCCGCTCGGAGGTCGTCCGGATCAAGGCGGAGGCCTACGTCGAGTCGGCGAAGGTGATCGGGGCCAGCAACGGCCGGATCATGTTCCGTCACGTGCTGCGCAACTCCACCCGCACGCTGCCGCTGATCTTCACGCTGAACTCCTCCGAGGCGATCCTGACGCTCGCGGCGCTGGGCTTCCTCGGGTTCGGCATCGAGCCGACCGCGGCGGCCGAGTGGGGCTACGACCTCAACAAGGCGCTGTCCGACGTCACCAGCGGCATCTGGTGGACCTCCATCTATCCGGGTCTGGCGATCGTGCTCGTCGTGCTCGGCATCACGCTCGTGGGCGAGAGCCTCAACGACCTCGCCGACCCGCGCCTGCGCGGCCGGCGCCGCGCCGCCGAGGCGTCGGGGCTGGTCGCCGAGACGTCGGTGGTCCCCGGCGGTCCGCTGGAGGCGGGCCCCGGCGGCATCGACGGCCTAGAGGGCGGAGAGTCGTTCGACGAGCACGGAATCGAGGTCAAGCCATGAGCGATGTCGTCACCATCGACAACCTGTCCGTGACGTTCTCCACCGACGCCGGCGCCGTGAAAGCGGTCGACGATGTCACCCTGCGGGTGTCGCCCGGGGAGGTCCTCGCGATCGTGGGGGAGTCCGGTTCGGGCAAGACCGTCACCGCCAAGACCATCCTCGGCCTTCTGCCGGAGACTGCGACCGCCTCGGGCGCCGTGGTGCTGCGCAGCAAGGACGGCGCCACCGAGGCGGATGTCATCTCGCTGAACAAGAAGGAGCTCAGGGAGGTGCGCGGCACCGACGTGGCGATGGTCTTCCAGGAGCCGTCCACCGCGCTGAACCCCGTCTACCAGGTGGGTTGGCAGATCGCCGAGGGCCTGCGCGCCCACAACAAGCTGTCCAAGAAGGAGGCGCAGCAGCAGGCCGTCGACATCCTGCGCCGGGTCGGCATCCCGGAGCCGGAGAAGCGGGTCAAGTACTACCCGCACCAGTTCTCCGGCGGTCAGAAGCAGCGCATCGTCATCGCGATGGCGCTGGTCCTGAACCCGGGGCTGATCGTCGCAGACGAGCCGACCACCGCGCTCGACGTGACCGTGCAGGCCGAGATCCTGGACCTGCTGCGGCGCTGCCGCGACGAGTTCGGCGCGGCGATCGTGCTGATCACGCACAACATGGGCGTGGTCGCCGACCTGGCCGACCGGGTCGCGGTCATGTACCAGGGCAAGGTCGTGGAAGAGGCCGACGCGCGCACGCTGTTCGCGGCGCCGCAGGCCGAGTACACGCGCAAGCTCCTGGGCTCCGTGCCGCGCATCGGCCAGGGCCTCATCGCCACGCAGGACCGGGCGATCGCCCGCGCCGAGCGTCCGGAAGAGGCTCCGGTGGTCGCCGCGCGCGACCTGCGCATCCAGTACCCCGGCCGCCTCGGCCGTCCCGGGTTCGTGGCGGTCGACGGCGTGAGCTTCGACATCCGTCCGGGCGAGGTGCTCGGCCTGGTGGGCGAGTCCGGCTCCGGCAAGACCACGATCGGCCGTGCCATCGCCGGTCTCGGCAAGGTCACCGACGGCTCGCTGAAGGTGCTCGGGATCGAGATGAACGGGGTCAAGGAGCGGCAGTTCCGCAAGGTGCGCAGCGACATCGGCTTCGTGTTCCAGGACCCGGCGTCGAGCTTCAACCCGCTGCTGACGATCGCGGACTGCGTGGCCGAGCCGCTCGTGGTGCACGGCCGGGCGTCCTCGCCCGCCGCCGCACGCGGACGGGTGGACGAGCTGCTGGAGGCCGTCCAGCTTCCGCGCAGCTACGGCGACCGGTTCCCGCACGAGCTCTCGGGCGGCCAGCGGCAGCGGGCGAGCCTCGCGCGCGCCCTCGCCCTCGAGCCGACGCTGCTGATCGCCGACGAGCCGACCTCCGCGCTCGACGTCTCGGTGCAGGCGCGTGTGCTGGAGCTGTTCGCCGACCTGCAGCGGGAGTTCGGGTTCGCCGCGCTGTTCATCAGCCACGACCTCGCCGTCGTCGACCTGCTCGCCGACCGGATCGCGGTGCTGCACCGCGGCAAGCTGGTCGAGGAGGGCACGGGCGCCGAGGTGCTCGGCAACCCGCGCGAGGCGTACACGCAGCGGCTGCTGGCCTCCCTGCCGGTGCCGGATCCGGTGGAACAGGCCGACCGGCGGGAGGCGCTGCGCGCTCTCCAGGCCGACAGCGCCTAGGGTCGATCATGTGAGTTCCGAACCTGCCATCCTCGTCAGCGACCTGTCCGTCGAATATCCCGCCAGGGGCGTCAGCCCCTCGTGCGTCGCCCTCCGCGGGGTGAGCTTCCAGCTGGAGGCCGGACAATCGCTCGGGGTCCTGGGCGAGACGGGTTCGGGAAAGAGCACAATGGCCGCGGTGCTCGCCGGGCGGGGGCTTCCCCTCCGCTCCGGCGAGCCCGGCCCGCGGATCAGCGGCGGCGAAGCGACGGTGCTCGGGCACTCGCTCCGGCACGCCCGCAAGCGGGACCTGGCCGAGGTGACCTTCCACGTCGGCTATCTGCCGCAGGAGGCCGCCGCGTCGCTGGAGCCGTCCCTCTCGGTGCAGGACAACGTCACGCTGCCGATCTTCGAGCGCGACGAGGACTACAACCGCCGGGCGGCGGGGGAGCGGGCCGCGCTCATGCTGGACACGGTGCACCTGCCGCTCAGCGTGCTCGGGAAGTATCCGTATCAGCTCAGCGCCGGGCAGCGTCAGCGCGTGGCGCTCGCCAGGGCGCTGGTGCTCGGCCCGCAGGTGCTGATCGTCGACGAGCCGACCGCCGGCATCGACGCCACGGTCCGTGATGCGGTCATCGACCTCCTCGCCCGGCTCCGTTCCCACGAGGGCTTCACGGCCGTTATCGTCAGCCACGACCTGTCCGTGCTGCGCCGCGCGACCGACAACTCGCTGGTGCTGCAGGGCGGCCGACCCGTCGCCTACGGGCCTATCGAGCAGGTGCTGGCAGACCCGTCGCACCCCTTCGTGCGCGGGCTCGCGGACGCGCTGAAGCCGCCGCAGCGCCGGCGCGAGCGCCGACCGCAGATCGCGGCGAACTGACCGGGCGACCCGACAGGAGGAATCATGACCGAGCCCACCCCGCAGCATCGCGCCGTCCTCGCTCCGGGCGGGGTCCCTCTCGCCCCCGGTGAGCGCCCCGAGCCGGGTCCCGTCGCCGTGCTCCCCACCGCCGAGCCGTCCTTCGTCGCCGCCGTGGAGGCCGCGGGCGGCACCGTCGAGCCGCTCTCCGACCGCACCCGCGGCGTGGTCTGGCTGTCCAACAAGGACGCGGCGGCCTTCCCGCCGATCCTGGAGGCGCACCCCGGCATCGGCTGGGTGCAGCTCCCGTTCGCGGGCGTCGACGCGTTCTCCGGCATCATCGCGTCCGAGGACCGCCCCGGCCTGATCTGGACGAGCGCGAAGGGCGCGTACGCGCAGCCGGTCGCCGAGCACGCGCTGGCGCTGACGCTCGCGCTGCTGCGCGTGCTCCCGAAGCGGGTCAGGGCGACCTCGTGGTCGACCGTCGAGGAGGGCCGCTCGCTCTACAACCGCAATGTCGTGATCGTCGGCGCCGGCGGGATCGCTCTGGAGCTGATGGTGCTGCTCGCGCCGTTCGGCGTCCGCGTGACGATCGTTCGCCGTTCCCCGGAGTCCGTCCCCGGCGCGGAGCGCACCGTCGGCTCCGACCGGCTGCTGGAGGTCCTCCCGGACGCGGACGTGGTGGTCATCGCCGCGGCGCTCACCGGCGGGACCCGCCACCTGTTCGGCGACGCGGAGTTCGCCGCGATGAAGAACACCGCCTACCTGGTCAACATCGCGCGCGGCGGACTGGTCGACACCGACGCCCTGCTGCGCGCCCTCCGCGGCGGTGAGATCGCCGGAGCGGGCATCGACGTGACCGATCCGGAGCCGTTGCCGGACGGCCACCCGCTGTGGTCGGAGGACGCCTGCCTGATCACGCCGCACCAGGCCGACACCTCCGAGATGGTGGCTCCGCTGCTCGCCGAGCGGGTCCGCGCGAACGTCCGCGCGTTCCTCGGCGACGGCGAGTTCGTGGGCCGTGTGGACCCGGTTGCGGGGTACTGACACCCGACGCGCGCGGGATGCGGCTCCGATTTCACTCGATGCTCGAAGTCTTGCTAGAGTAGCTTCGCTGATCAAGCATTCCTCGATAGCTCAATTGGCAGAGCAGCCGGCTGTTAACCGGCAGGTTCTTGGTTCGAGTCCAAGTCGGGGAGCGGAAAGACACAGGCGAAGGCCCGGAGGTGAAAGCCTCCGGGCCTTCGTCGTTGTGCTGTCGTTCACCTGGTGCACTCACATGCTCCGAATGGAATACACCCCAACGCGCTCCCGAATGGCTACTATGCGGCCATGAAACACCGCAAGCGCGAGCGCGACCCCGAGGAGCCGGACGACTCGGTCGCGGAGTACGAGAACGACGACGCCGAACGGCGGGCGTCGCTGGAGCGCGAGGCCGGCCTGACCAGCTTCGGCGGGCCAGCCTTCGGGCCGCTGTTCGGGAAGAGCGAGGGCGACGACGGGGAGATCTTCGACGCCGAGCACAATCCGTGATCGTTCGCTGCGTACTCCCGGGGGAGTAGCCGGAAGACTCCCCTCGGGGCAGGGCACGGCCGTCGTGCGCTCGTTAGCATGAAGAGATGCCCTGGAACCCGTCCGCCGACTCCCGCACCAGCGGGCACGGCTGGGGTGAGGGCCGGGCCTGGGGCGACGGCCGGCCCGGGCCGGACGGCCGCTGGCCGGGGCGGCGACCGCGCGGGACGATCTGGTTCCCGGTGGTCCTGTCGGTCCTGCTGCAGTTCCCGGGAGTTCTCATCGCCGCGCACACGGCGGCGAGCGACCCGCTGACCCTCGCCGCGGTCCTCGTCGCGTTCGCGGCGTCGTTCCTGCTGCTGCTCGCGCGGAGGTATCCCGGGCCGGTGCTGGTGGCGATCGCCGTGCTCTGCACCCCGGCCATCGCCCTCACGATGGGGCCGCCGCTGGCGGCCGTGCCGCTCGCGTTCGCCGTCGTCGGCGCGGTCGTGCGATCGGCTCGGGTGTGGGCCTGGTGGACGGTGGCGGGCGTCGCCGTCGTCGGTCCGCTCGGCGCCTACCTGCTGGTGGGGAGGCCGGAGGCCGTGATCCGGCCCCTCGCCATCGCGCTGGTGCTCACGCTGCTGGTCGGCGTCGGCGAGGCCATCCGCGGCCGGCGGGAGCGGTACCGGGAGGTGTCCAGGCAGATCGCCGCGCGCCGGGAGTCCGCCGCGGAGGCCGAACGGCTGCGCATCGCGCGCGAGCTGCACGACGTGCTGGCGCATTCGCTGTCCCAGATCAGCGTGCAGGCCGGGGTGGGCCTCCACCTGTTCGACAGCCGCCCCGACAAGGCGCGGGAGAGCCTGGAGGCGATCAAGTCGGTGAGCAGCCAGGCGCTGGAGGAGGTGCGCGGCGTGCTCGGCTTCCTGCGCGCCGAAGGCTATCCGGCCGCGCGCGCGCCGGAGCCGGACCTGGCGCGGATCCCTGTCCTGGCCGAGACCTACCGGCGCGCCGGGCTCGACGTGCGCTACGACGACGCGCTCACGACGGCGCCGTCCGCCGCCTCCCAGCTGGCGCTCTACCGGATCGTGCAGGAGTCGCTGACCAACATCGGCCGGCACGCGCAGGCGCGGACGGTCGACATCCGGCTCGCGGAGGACGGCGACGAGTACGTGCTCACCATCGCGGACGACGGCAGGGGACTTCCGGAGGGGGAGACCGACGGCAAGGGCATGATCGGGATGCGGGAGCGCGCGGAACTGCTCGGCGGCCGGTTCCAGACGCGCCGGACGGAGGGCGGCGGCCTGACGATCGAGGCGCGGATCCCGCTGCGGAAGGCGGAGGACGCATGATCCGGGTCCTGCTGGCGGACGACCAGCATCTCGTCCGCGCGGGCTTCCGCGCGCTGCTGGAGGCCGAAGCCGACCTGGAGGTGGTCGGCGAGGCGGCGACCGGCCGGGAGGCGGTCGACCTCGCCCGGAACACGCATCCCGATGTCGTGCTCATGGACATCCGGATGCCCGACGGGGACGGCCTGTGGGCGACCGGGGAGCTCACGGCCGACCCGGCGCTCGCGGGCACCCGCATCGTGATGGTGACCACGTTCGAGCTGGACGACTACGTCGCCCAGGCGATCCTGGCGGGTGCGAGCGGCTTCCTGGTCAAGGACACCGAGCCGGTCGAGCTGCTGCGCGCCGTGCGGGTGGTGGCGGCGGGGGACGCGCTGCTCTCGCCCGGTGCGACGCGGCGGCTGATCGAGCGCGTGGCCGGCGGCCTGCGGCCTGCGCCGGACGCGGAGGCGCTGCGCGACCTGACCGAGCGCGAGCGGGAGGTGCTGGCGCTGGTCGGGCACGGGCTCACCAACACCGAGATCGGGGAGCGGCTCTTCCTCAGCCCGCTGACCGCGAAGACGCACGTCTCGCGGATCATGACCAAGCTCGCGGCGCGCGACCGGGTGCACCTGGTCGTGGTCGCCTACGAGACGGGGCTCGTGCAGCCCGGGCTGCGCTGAGGGCACTGCCCTGTGCTCCTGGGGGAGTCCTGCGACCCTGCTCCCGGGGGAGTAGCGGAACTGTCTCCCGGTGGCGGATTCGCCGGCCGGCCCGCGCGGCGAGGCTGATGGTGGTTCCGCGAAAGCCGCGGACAGCTCACCGATTGGATGCACCATGTTCAGTTCGCTCGCAGCCGCCGCACCCTGCGCCGTCGTCGCTTGGGGTGGCGGCCCCTGGTTCGGCTGGTGGTGGTTCCTGATCCCGCTGTTCTGGATCGGGATCTTCTTCCTCATCTTCGGCGTCTTCGGTCGTCGCTGGCGCCGCGCCGCGGCCGCGCGCGGGGGCTATGGCTGGGGCCCGAACGGCCCGCACGGAGGCACCCGTGCCGCCGAGCAGACGCTCGCCGAGCGCTACGCCAACGGGGACATCGACGAGAAGGAGTACCGCGCCCGCTTGGAGGTGCTGCGCGCCAACCGCGGCGACGGCGCCTGACACCCGCGGTCCTCGCGTCGCGCGGCCCGGATATGATCGTCCGGGCCGCGCCCGCAGGAGGCGCCCGTTCCACCCCCCCCGGACCTTCGACCGGCGGCGCAACCGGCCGAACCACCCGGCCCGGAAGGACCAGCATGACCCCGCTCGCCACCACCCTCGCGGCCGCGTTCCTCGCGGCCGCCCTCGTGTTCGCGGTGCTCTGGCTCCTCGAGCGGAGCCGCCGGCACCGCGCCCAGAACGCACGCGAGGAGCGCGAGTGGGACCGCATCGACCGCGAGCTGGAGCTCGCCGAGCAAGCCGCACGGTTCCGCATCATCGGCGAGCTCGGCGACGTCGCGATCGGGGCGGTCTCCCGGCTCGTCTCCCAGGCGGAGGGGATGCGGTACGCGGCCGGCGCGGAGCCGGAGGCGGCCTCCCGGTCCGCCGCCGCGATCGAGACCTCCGCCCGCGACGCGCTGGCCGACCTCCGCCGCCTGCAGAACGCCGTCGCGGACGGAAGCCGCGAGGTCCTGCCGGCGCCCGGACTCCATTCCGCCCGCGACCTGTTCCGGGTGATGCGCGAGGCGGGCTTGGAGGTGACGTTCACCGAGACGGGCGACGGTTACGAGCTGCGCCAGGGCGCAGAGCTCGTGGTGTTCCGCATCCTGCAGACCGCTCTCGGCAACGCCCTCGACCACGGCGGCCCGGGGACCACCGCCGCCGTGGCGATGACCTGGACGCCCGACGGCCTCCACGTCACGGTCGACGACGACGGCATCCGCGCCGCCGCACGCCGCCGCGGGCTCGACCGCGCGGGTGTGGACGAGGCGACCGCGTACAGCGCGGATGACGACCTGCGTGCGGTGACGGCGTTCGTGGAGGGCGCCGACCTCAACGAACTGCGCGAGCGCACGGCGCTGTTCGGCGGCGTGCTGGAGGCGAAGCCGGTGCCGGGGGTCGGGTTCTCCGTGTCGGTCGCGTTCCCCGCGCTGCGGCACCACAACGGCGTGCACGGCGTGCCGCTGCGCTGAACCGGCCGCTCAGTCCGGCCGCTCAGTCCTCCAGGTGGTCGCGTCCCGGCAGCCAGCTCAGCCCTGGCACGCCCCACGAGTTCTTGCGCTGGGCCTTCAGCGCGGCCTTCCCGTACGGGTGGGCGAGCCGGTCGACGTAGAGCACGCCGTCCAGGTGGTCGTACTCGTGCTGGAAGATGCGCGCGAGCCACCCGTCGGCGCGGACCGTGAAGGGCTCGCCCTCCAGGTCCGTGGCCTCCAGGATGACGCTCTCGGCACGCCGCAGCGGGAACCGCTCGCCCGGGAAGGACAGGCAGCCCTCCGACTCGGTGTCCTCGTCCGGCTCGCCCACTGCGAGCGGACTGAGCCACAGCACCGGGTTGATCGCGACGCCGCGGTGCAGCACGTCGTCGTCGTCGGTCCAGCCGTAGACGAACAGCCGCAACGGCACTCCGACCTGCGGGCCGGCGAGGCCGACGCCGGGTGCCTGGTCCATCGTCTCGAACATGTCGGCGACGAGCGTGCGGAGGTCGTCGTCGACCTCCGTCACCTCCGCCGCGCGAGTGTGCAGGACGGGGTCTCCGGTGATCCGGATGGGAAGGACGGCCATTCGGCAAGACTATCGGGATCATGTTGGGTAGGGTCGTGGCGTGGCTACGGAACTGATGGACGCGCTCGCGCTGGCGTATCAGCCCAGCCAGCTCCTGGGCATCCCGGTCGCGCTGGTCGGTGCGGTGTTCCTGTCGATCGGCGCCCAGCTGCAGCACCACGGCGTGGCCAAGGTGGAGGCGCAGACCCAGGACGCGAAGGCCGGGCTCAGCGTCCGGCAGCTCGGACTGCTGCTCGCGCGGCCCTCCTGGGTGATCGGCACGCTGCTGCTCGGACTCGCGATCGTGTTCCAGCTCGTCAGCCTGAAGCTCTCGCCGCTCATCCTCGTGCAGCCGCTCGGCGTGGTCGGGCTCGTGATCACCAGCGTCCTCAACGCTCGGGTGAGCGGCGTGAAGCTCAACCGGCAGTCCGTCGTCGCCATCACGCTGTGCGTCGCCGGCGTCGGCGCGTTCGTCATCATCGCGGCGATCTTCGCGCGCGACGAACCGGTGACCACCAGGGCGCTCGTCGTCATCCTGATCATTCTCGCGGTCGTGCTCATCGTGTTCGCGGTGCTGTTCTGGTTCCTGCGGCACCGGTTCAAGGCGATCATCTACATCGTCGGCGCCGGTGTCCTCTACGGTTTCGTCGCCACGCTCGCCAAGGTGGTCATCGGCCGCATCTCCAGCCAGGAGTGGGACTGGCTGCTGGTGCTGTGCATCGTCGCACTGCTCGCGGCGGCCGGGCTCGGGGCGTACTTCGTGCAGAACGCTTACTCGTCCGGGCCTCCGGACCTGGTCATCGCCGGCCTGACCGTCATCGACCCGCTCGTCGCGGTGACCATCGGCATCGTCGTCCTCGACGAGGCGGCGGGGGCGCCGTGGTGGGCGATGGTCGGGTTCGCGATCACCGGCGCGGTGGCGATCTACGGCGTGTTCCAGCTCGCCAAGCACCACCCGCAGACCAACGGCGAAGCGCCACTCACCGAGCGGCTTGCGGACCCCGTACGGGAATCCGGCCTAGACTAGGGCGATGAATCGCCGGGCCGACCCGTCCGGCGCTCTCAGACCGTCGCCGGGCGAACCGACCCGGCCGAAGACCGTGAGGGACTCACCACGTGCCTGATACGAGCGGAACGAACGACATCCCGCCCGCCCCGGCCGCGCACAGGCCGATGACCATTCTCATGGGCTGCGACACCTTCCCGCCGGACGTCAACGGCGCCGCCCGGTTCGCTGAGCGCCTGGCCGCGGGCCTGGTCGAGCGCGGCCACGACCTGCACATCGTGGCGCCGTCCGCGAGCCGTCGGCACGGCACCTGGATCGAGGAGCACGAGGGCCAGACGATGACGGCCCACCGCCTGCGCAGCTGGCGCTGGTACCCGCACGACTGGCTCCGGTTCGCGCTGCCGTGGATGAGCAAGGCCAACGCCCGCCGCGTGCTCGACGAGGTCAAGCCGGACGTCGTCCACATCCAGTCGCACATCGTCGTGGGCCGCGGCCTGGCGTATGAGGCGGAGAAGCGCGGCATCCGCGTGATCGCCACCAACCACGTGATGCCCGAGAACATGATCGAGTTCACGCTGCTGCCGAAGTTCCTGCAGAAGACGTTCATCTCGATCGCCTGGCGGGACGCGCGCAAGAGCTTCGACCGCGCCGAGGCCGTCACGACGCCGACCCGCAAGGCCGCCCAGTTCCTGGAGCGCGCGACGGGTCTGCGCGGCGTGCACGCCATCTCCTGCGGCATCGACGCGCACAACTACACGCCCGACTTCACGCCGCGCACCGGCAACCGCATCCTCTTCGTCGGCCGCGTGACCGGCGAGAAGCAGATCGACGTGCTGCTCAACGCGATCAAGCTGCTGCCGGAGTCGCTGGACGCCCAGCTGGATATCGTCGGCGGCGGCGACCAGTTCCGGAACCTGCAGTCCCTCGCCGAGAGCCTGGGCATCGCGAACCGGGTGAAGTTCCTCGGTTACGTGACCGACGAGGAGCTGCGCCAGGCGTACACCCGCGCGACCGTGTTCGCGATGCCGTCGATCGCCGAGCTGCAGTCCATCGCGACGATGGAGGCGATGGCCTCGGCACTCCCGGTGGTCGCCGCCGACGCGATGGCACTGCCGCACCTGGTGCACGACGGCGAGAACGGCCACCTGTTCCGCCCCGGCGACGCGCAGGACCTCGCGGACAAGCTGGAGAGCGTCCTCACCCTGCCGCAGGATGAGCTCGACGTCCTCAAGAACGCGTCGCTGCGCATCGTGGCGACGCACGACATCCAGACCACGATCAGCACCTTCGAGAGCCTGTATCGTGGAGAGCCGGTGGCCGACCCGGTGACGGCAGCGGCCCCCAGCGTGCCCACCCCGGAGTAGACCCGGGACGCACGGGGCGGTAGCTCAGCTGGTTAGAGCATCGGACTCATAATCCGCCGGTCACGGGTTCAAGTCCCGTCCGCCCTACCGAACGCCCGCCCAATAGGAGGCTGGGCTGCGACACGCCTCCGATCTCCTGCGGAATGGCCTTCCACAGGAGATTCGGGCCAAAGCTCCTGCTGGCGCGGTAGCCCCGCACGAGCGCTCAGCACCTCCGGTCCGCTCGCGCAAGGCCCTACCGGTCCTGCGTGCCGCGCGTACCATACCCGGGCATGAACACCATCGGATGGATCGTGCTGATCGTCGTCATCGTGGTCGTCGTCGTGGGGATCGTCATCGTCGTCTCCACCGTGGGACGGCGGCGCAAGCTGGAGGCCGACCGGCAGCGGGCGACCGAGCTGCGGGAGCAGGCCTCCCGCGACGAGTTGGCTGCGCGCGACCGGGAGGCGAAGTCCGCCCGGGCCGCCGCCGACGCCAAGCAGGCCGAGGTCGAAGCCGAGCGGCTGCGTCGGGAGGCCGACGAGCGCGAACGCGCCGCCGCTGCCGCCCGGGAGGAGCAGCAGGCCAAGCTGAGCCGGGCCGACGAGGTCGACCCGGACGTGAAGGTCGACCGGCACGGCAACCGCGTGGTCGAAGACGGTTCGGTGGACGACGCTCGCCGCGGGGACGTCCCGCCGCCGCGTTCGGCCAGCGAATCCACCACGGCCGCGCCGGCGCCCGCGCATGACGCGCCGCGCATCGACGGCATCACCGGCCAGGAGCGCCGCCCGGAGGACCGGCCCTAACCGCAGGACTTCGCGCCGTCCGGCCGGTCGCTCTGCGCCAATTGAAGAGCGGCCGGCCGCCGAGCGTCAGTCGCTGAGCGACGGCAGCCGCGTCTCCCGCAGCCACGCGTCGAAGAACTCGTCCAGCGGCTCGTCGGAGTACTGCGCCGCGAACGCCTCGAAGTCCGACGTCGTGGCCGTCCCGAAGCGCCGCTCCTCCGACCAGCCGCGCAGCAGCTCGAAGAACGTCTCGTCGCCCAGCCTCCGTCGCAGCGCGTGCAGCAGGCACGCGCCGCGCTTGTAGACCCGGTCGTCGAACATGCTGTCGACACCGGGGTCAGCCAGGACCAGGTCCTTGGGCTTGAGCCGCAGGCCGGCGTGGTGCGTGCGCGCGAGAGTGTTCGCGGAGGCGCCTCCCGAGTACTCCGACCAGATCCACTCGGCGTAGCACGCGAAGCCCTCGTTCAGCCAGATGTCGGCCCAGCCGGCGACGCCGACACTGTTGCCGAACCACTGGTGCGCGAGCTCATGGGCGATCAGGCGCTCGGACCCGCCGCGCCCGTCGACGTGCGACGAGCCGAAGGTCGCCATGCCCTGCGACTCGAGCGGGATCTCCAGAGTGTCCTCGGTGACCACGACCGTGTAGGACGGGAAGGGATACGGGCCGAAGCGCTCCTGGAAGCACTCGATCATCCTCCCGACCGGCGCGAAGTCCGCCAGCACGCGGCGGGCGAGCGCGGGCGGATAGGCGATCACCCATTCGACTCCATCGGTGCGGCGGGGCTCCAGCACGTACCGGCCGATCTGCACCGCGGCCAGATAGGTCGCCGTCGGGTCGGGACAGTCGAACGTCCAGGTGCCGCGGCCTCCGCTGACGGTGTGGTCGACGAGCTCGCCGGTCGCGAGCACCGTGTAGGCCTGCTCGGTCGTGACCGTGATCCGGTACGCTGCCTTGTCGGAAGGCCGGTCGTTGCATGGGAACCAGGTCGGCGCGCCCGAGGGCTGCGAGGCGACGATCACGCCGTCGCTCAGCTCCTCCCAGCCGAGGGTGCCCCAGCGCGTCCGGCGCGGAACGGGGCAGCCGTCGTACGCAACCTCGACCGTGAACTCGGCGCCCGCCGGGATCGGCGTGGCCGGCTTCACGCGCACATGCGTCGGAGACTGCGTGAACCGGGTGCGCTTGTCGCCGTCGAGCTTGACCCGCTTGGCGCGCAGGTGCACCAGGTCGAGCGAGATCGCCGGGAGGGTCACGTTGGCACGGCCGCGGATCACGGCCGTCCCGTCGAGCCGGTTCGTGGCGACCTTGTACGACAGGTCCAGGTCGTAGGAGAGCACGGCGAAGTCGTCGGTGCCGGAGCGCGGGAGGTAGGCGTGGGACGCGGCGGGGACGGCGTCGCCGGCCGGGTCTGCGGGGGAGGGAGCCGTGGTCATCGCACCGCACGGTACTCGCGTACCACCACGTCCCGCCACGGGCCGATCGGGTTCCCGCTCCACCGGCTGCGGTCGGGCACCGTCTCGCCGCGCATCACCAAGGAGGCCGGCCCGACCGTCGCGTTGGCGCCGATCGCGGCCGCGGGCAGGATGACGCTGTGCGGCCCGAGGGTACCGCCGCGCTCGATGATCACACGGTCCATGCTCATGATTCGATCATGGAACAGGTGCGTCTGCACGACGCAGCCCCGGTTGACCGTGGACGCGTCGCCCAGCTCCACCAGGTCGGCCTCCGGGAGCCAGTAGCTGTCGATCCAGACGCCGCGTCCGATGCGAGCGCCGAGGCTGCGCAGCCACCAGACCAGAGCCGGCGTGCCGGCGGCGGCCCAGGCGAACCAGGGTGCCGCTACCATCTCGGTGAAGGTGTCCGACACTTCGCTGCGCCAGATGAACGACGACCAGAGCGGGTGCTCACCCGGCTTCAGCCTCCCGAGCAGCGCCCATTTCGCCGCGGTGCTGACGGCGGCGGAGACCGCGCCGGCGACCAACAGCACCGGACCGCTCAGCACGATCGCCCAGCCGGTGCCCAGGCTCTCGGAGAGCGCCGCGAGGACCAGCAGCACGGCGAGCCCGATCGCGCAGGTCACGAAGACCGGGACGATGCGCAGCAGCTCCCAGGCGGCGCGGGCGACCCGAAGCGCAGCCGGCGGCTCGAAGGTGCGGGAGAGGTCGGCGTCCTGTGCGCGCCGCCGGAGCTTCACCGGCGGCGACCCCAGCCACGACGACCCCGCCTTCGCCTTGCGCGGGGCGACCGAGAGTACGGCGACCAGCCCGTCGCGCGGAACGCGGTTGCCGCCGCCGGCCATGCCGGAGTTGCCGAGGAACGCACGGGCGCCGATCTCCGCCTCCGCGACGCGCACGTAGCCGCCGCCGAGCTCGTAGGAGGCGACCAGCGTGTCGTCGGCCAGGAACGCGCCGTCGCGGATCCTGGTCATGGCGGGCAGCAGCAGGACGGTCGACGCCTCCACGTCGCGCCCGACGCGCGCGCCGAGCATCCGCAGCCACACCGGCGTGAACAGGCTCGCGTAGAGCGGGAAGAGCAGCGTCCTGGCCATGTCGAGCAGGCGCTCGGTGGACCACACCTGCCAGCCGACCCGGCTGCGGACGGGAAAGACGCCCTCCGGCAGCCCCAGCCCGAGCAGGCGTACGAGGACGACGACCACGCCGGCGAGCACGACGCCCGCAGCCAGGGTGGCCGGGACGAGAGCGGCGGCAGCGCCGGGGATCGCTCCGGCGATCGTGGTCGCGCCGCGCGTGAACGCGGCCACGATGAGACCGCCGACGCCGAGGGCGACGACCGGGACCAGCGACACGACGAGGGAGGAGGCCGCGTAGGCGACCACCCATCGCGTGCGACGCCGCGGCCGCTCGGCCGGCCACCACTCCCGCGCCTTGCCGACGCGGACGGCGGGGGAGCCCGCCCAGTTCTGCCCGGCGGGCACGCGGCCGAACACGGCGGAGCCCGGGGCCACGGTCGCGTCGCGGCCGATCTTCGCGCCCGGCATCAGTGAGCTGCGGGCGCCGACCGAGCTGCCGGCGCCGATGCGGATCTCGCCGATGCGCACCAGGTCGCCATCGATCCAGTAGCCGGCGAGGTCGACCTCCGGCTCGATGGAGGCTCCCGCTCCGATCCGCAGCATCCCGGTCACCGGGGGCAGCGTGTGGAGGTCGACGCCGCGGTCGATCGTCGCGCCGAGCGCCCGCGCGTAATAGCTGATCCACGGCGCTCCGGCGAGGCTGGCCGCGCCGATCTGGTGGGCGACCTGCTCGGCGAGCCAGAGGCGCAGGTGCACGCCGCCGCCACGCGGATAGTCGCCGGCCTTCACACCGAGCAGCAGCAGCCGGGCCGCGACCACGGCGATGGCCATCCGGCCCCATGGCGTCACGAACACGATCAGGCCGACGATCAGCCAGACCACGTTCACCTCGGGCAGGAACCCGAAGCCGCCGAACGCCCGCAGGAGGGCGGCAGCGGTCAGCAGGTAGAGCAGCCAGCGGATGCCGTTGAGGATGAACAGCGGGACGCCGAGCACCGTCTGGAGCACCTGCATGCGGCGCGGCGTCGGCGGGACCACGTGCGTCGAGGCGGCGGAGGCCGACGGCGAGCTCTCCGCGAGGGCGGAGGCGAGCGAGCCGAAGCGCGGGTGCGCGTAGATGTCGGCGACCGTGATGTCGGGGTGCCGCCTGCGCACGAGCGAGACGAGCTGCGCGGCTGCGAGCGAGCCGCCGCCGAGGTCGAAGAAGTTGTCGTCCAACCCGCTCACCGGCGGGCCGAGGACGCTGCGCCAGTCTGCGGCGAGCAGCTCGGAGACCGGGTCGAGGTCCGGCGCGTCCTCGTCGACCTCCTCCAGCGGCCAGGGGAGGGCTGCGCGGTCCACTTTCCCGGACGTGCGGACCGGGAGGTCGTCCACCACCGCCAGCAGCGGCACCAGGGCCGCGGGCAGTTCGGCGCGCAACTCCTCAAGCGCCGCCCGGCGGTCGAACGACGCACGCTCCGGGACGGCGAGGTAGCCGACCAGCACATCGTTGCCCGCGGCGCTCTTCCGCACCGCGGCGGCGGCTCCGGACACGCCGGGGAGTTGCTGGAGGGCGGCCTCCACCTCGCCGAGCTCGATGCGCCGGCCGCCCACCTTGACCTGGTCGTCGGCGCGGCCGAGGTAGAACAGTCCGGCCGGGTCGAAGCGCACCAGGTCGCCGCTGCGGTAGGCGCGCTGCCAGCCGAGCGAGGGGAGTGGGCCGTACTTCTCGGCGTCCTTCGCGGGGTCCAGGTAGCGGGCGAGGCCGACGCCGCCGATGATGAGCTCGCCGGTCTCGCCGTTCCCGACCGGGGCCCCGTCCGGGCCGACCACCGCGAGGTCCCAGCCGTCGAGGGGGAGGCCGATCCGCACCGGCTCGCCGGCCGTGAGCAGGCTCGCGCAGGCGACGACGGTCGCCTCGGTCGGGCCGTAGGTGTTCCAGACCTCTCGGCCCTCCACGGCCAGCCGGTTGACCAGCTCAGGCGGGCACGACTCGCCGCCGAAGATCAGCAGCCGCACGGTGTCGAGCGCGTCCGTCGGCCAGAGCGCGGCGAGCGTCGGCACGGTGGAGACGACGGTGATCCGCCGCGCCGCCAGCCACGGGCCCAGGTCCATGCCGGTGCGCACGAGCGACCGGGGGGCCGGCACCAGGCACGCTCCGTGCCCCCAGGCGAGCCACATCTCCTCGCAGGAGGCGTCGAACGCGACCGAGAGCCCGGCGAGCACGCGGTCGCCCGGGCCGATCGGGTCGTCCTGCAGGAACAGCCGGGACTCGGCGTCCACGAGCGCCGCGGCGGAGCGGTGCCGCACAGCCACGCCCTTCGGGGTGCCGGTCGAGCCGGAGGTGAAGATGATCCAGGCGTCGTCCTCAGGCGCCGGCGGGTCGACCACCGGGAGGCCCGACGTGCTCGGGTGCGGCTCCAGACCCTGCACCACGAGCGGCACGGCCGCGGCGGCCACGGCGTCCACTGCGACGGCGTCCCGTGCGACGGCCTCCGCGTCCCCGCCCTCGGCGGGAGTGGCGAGATACCCGTCGTCGGTGATGACTCCGCGCACCTCCGCCTCGCCGAAGACCAGGTCGGCGCGCTCCTGCGGGTCGTCGGCGTCCACCGGCACGTAGGCGGCCCCGGCCGCGAGCACGCCGAGGATCGCGAGATAGAGATCCCGGCTGCCTGAGGTCATCCGCACGCCGACGCGGTCGCCGCGGCGCACCCCGGCCTCGCGCAGCCGCGCCGCCGTGGCGAGGACGCGCGCGAGCAGTTCGCGGTAGCTGAGCGCTCCGCGGGCGTCCTCGATCGCCGAGGCCTGAGGGTTGGCGGCGGCGGACTCCCGCAGGATGTCGATCAGCGTCCGTGGGGCGGGAGCGCGATCCAGCGCCGAGAGGATCGCGGGCTCGGCGGCGGTGTCAGTCACGGCGGCAACCGTAGGAGCAGCCGGTTACCGGCCGGTGAACGTCAGCCCTCGCCGAGCGCATGCAGCAGCTGCGCCTTGTTCATCCGGGAGTAGCCCTGGATGCCCTGGGCCTTCGCCCTATCGCGCAGGTCGCGGAAGGTCGGGATGCCCATGCCCGGCGCGGCGGCCGCCGCACGAGCCCGCTCGCGGGCCGCCTCTGCCTTCTCCTCGGCGGCCTTCGCCGCTTCCTCCGCTGTCTTGCGGGCGCGCTGGGCGGCCTTCTTCGCGTCCCTCACGGCCTGCTCCAGCGCGGCGGCGAGGTCGTCGGCCTCTTTGCGGGTCTTCTTGTCGAGCTTCTTCACCAGCCGCTGCGCTTCGTCGACAGCGGCCCTCGCGGCGACCAGGGCCTTCTCGGCGTCCTTCTCCGCCTTCTTGTTCGCCACTTGCTCCTCCTTCGTCCCGTCCGGCACGTGCAGCCAACCATACGACCGGAGGGGTGCCCTGCGCGCTAGTCGGATCCGGCTTCGCCGAGGGTGCGCGACAGGGCGTCCAGAATGGGCCGCTGCCCTTTCGCGAGCTTCGTGTGCGCCACCGCGATCGGATGCCAGCCGGCGTCGTCGACCTCGGGGAAGGTGCGGAGCACGCCGGAGCGCGGCGGCCACTCCAGCTCGAACTCGTTGCTGGCCAACTCGATCGGACCGAAGTCGGCCTCCGCCGCGAACACCACGAAGGTCTTGCCTGAGGCCCGGAACTCGCCGAGCGGGACGTAGACGGCGTCGGGGGAGGGCGTCCCCATCTCCTCGGCGAACTCCCGCCGGGCCGCGGCGAGCTCGTCGACGTCGTCCTCCTCGACCAGACCCTTGGGCAGCGTCCACGCGCCCTCGTCCTTGCGCGCCCAGAACGGGCCGCCCATGTGTGCGATCCAGACCTCGCGCCCTGCCGTCCCTCGACGGTGCAGCAGGATCGCCGCGCTGCGCGCCGCCATCAGGCGGACCTCTGCTCGAGCAGGGCCTTCAGCTCCTCGACCTGGCTGGACAGCTCGCGGATCTGCCCGCGGGTGGCCGCGCGCATGTCGATCTCGGTCTGGGCGACGCGCTCGACGATCCACGAGGCCAGCGTCGCCGTCACGATGCCGAGGGTGGCGATGCCGCCGATCATCAGGCCGACGGCGACCAGCTTGCCCACCTCGGTGACCGGCACGTAGTCGCCGTAGCCGACGGTCGAGATGGTCTCGAACGCCCACCAGACCGCCTGGGGGAAAGTCTGGATGTGCGCGTTCGGCATCCCGCGCTCGGCGTCCAGCGCCGCCAGCGCGGCCGTGAAGATGAGCAGGCTGCCCGCGCCGGCGACGTACACGAGAACCCGCCCACGGAACGCCGCGCCGGCGCTGCGCTGCAGGATGGCGAGGATGGTCACCAGCCGCAGCAGTCGCAGCGGCCGCAGCATCGGCAGCACGACGATGGCCAGATCGAACAGGTGCGTGTAGAACCAGCGCCAGCGCTGCGGCGCGAGGATCAGGCAGACGAAGTAGTCGAGCAGGAAGACGGCCCAGGTGATCCAGATCACGGTCTCCGCGACGACGAGCTGCGGCCCGTGGAGGTCTCCGATGACCTCCCAGGCGTAGGCGACGAGGAACACCGCGGCGGCCGCGGTGAGGGGCCACTCGGTGAGGTGGCGCCAGCGTTGGAGTGTCATGTCCACACAGTAGGACCCTCTGCGAGAACCGTCACGCGGCGTCACCGGCTTCGGCGGTGGAGCTAACGTGGAGACGTGAACTCCGGCGACGCATGGGTGGAAGGTCCGAACGGCGAGCGGTTCTGGGGCCGCTTCGGCGCCGCGGGCCTGCTCGTCCACGACCTGCGGCGCGGAGTGCTGCTCCAGCACCGCGCCGATTGGAGCCACTTCGGCGGCACCTGGGGCCTCCCGGGAGGTGCCAGGCACGAGGGCGAGACCGCCGTGGAGGGCGCGCTGCGGGAGGCCGCGGAGGAGGCGGCTGTGCCCGCCGACGCCGTGCACGTGCTCTTCGAGAGCGTGCTCGACCTGGGTTTCTGGTCGTACACCACCGTCGTCGCCCAGGCGGTGCGCGCGTTCGAGCCGCACATGGCCGACATCGAGAGCATCGAGTTGCGCTGGGTCTCGGTGGCCGAGGTCGCGGCGCTTCCCCTGCATCCCGGGTTCGGCGCGGCGTGGCCCGAGCTGCGGTCGCGGCTGGCGGCGCTCGCGGGCTGAGCGGGCTCGAGCCCGGGCCTCAGGAAGCGATGCGCGGCCAGAGCAGCGCGGGCGCCACGTCGTCGCAGCCGTCCGGCAGTCCCTTGTACGGTCCGGCCCCGGGGTACGGCACCTGCCCGGGGTAGCCGGGCGCGCCCGGGTAGCCGGGGTTCCCGCGGTAGGGGTGCTCCTCGTCCACGAACAGCCGGTCGCCGTGCACGGTGCCGAGGTAGGAGCCGCCGGGGGTCACCGCGACGTCGTCCGACCAGGGGAACCAGCCGATCCAGTCGCCCTCGGAGTTGAACAGCCAGCGCGACTGCGGATCGGTCCGGTACGCGATCCACACTCCCTGGGAGTCGTGCAGGTACTCTGTCATCATCGCTCGCCTTTCGGGTCGGCATCGCTTAAAGTGACGTTTCCTCACTATAGCGACCCTTTCCGCTCTTCGCATGCTGTGTCGCCCGTCGCATGCAGAATTGTGGGGTGCAGCTCCTCCTCGACCGCGTCGCCCCCGGTCGCGTCGTGGTGCTCCGTCCGGGTGACCGCGCCGGGCGCACCGAGCTCGCGGAGGACGACCTGCCGGAGTTCGTCCGAAGCGAGGAGGCGGCGTCCCGTCCCCGCTGGGTCTGGGACGACACCCGCAGCTGGTACCCGCGGCTGCTGCAATCCGGCGTCCGCGTCGCACGGTGCGTGGACCTGCGGCTCAGCCATGCCATCCTGCGAGCCTCCACCCTCAGCGCGGGCTCCGCGCTGGCTGCGGCTCCGTTCGGCCCGTGGGACGCCGCCCGGGCGGTGGATGACGAGCCGGAGCCCGCGGCCGACGCCGCGACGCTCTTCGACCTCGACCGCCCTGCGGAGACCGTACGCCCGTCCATCGAGGCGGAGTACGCCGCGCAGCAGGAGGCCGTCGCCGGCAGCGCCGAGCCCGGCCGGCTCCGGCTGCTGCTCGCCGCCGAGTCCGCCGGCGCACTGATCGCCGCCGAGATGCAGCATGCCGGCCTGCCGTACAGCGTGGAGCGGCACGACGAGCTGCTGCGCGCCGTCCTCGGCCCGCGTCCGCCCTACGGCCGGCCGGAGGCGCTGGAGCGCCTGGCCGCGGAGATCCGTGCCGCCCTGGAGGCGCCGGACCTGAACCCGGACAGCCCGCCGGAGCTGCTCAAGGCACTCCAGCGAGCGGGCCTGATGGTGACCTCGACGCGCTCGTGGGAGCTGCGCGAGCTCGACCACCCCGCGATCCCGGCCGTCCTGGCGTACAAGAAGCTCGCCCGGCTGCACGCGGCCAACGGCTGGAGCTGGCTCGACGCCTGGGTGCGCGACGGACGGTTCCGGCCGGACTACATCCCCGGCGGCGTCGTCACCGGTCGCTGGGCCACCCGCGGCGGCGGCGCCCTCCAACTCCCCAAGGAGGTGCGCAGCGCGGTCGTCGCCGATCCGGGCTGGAAGCTCGTGGTCGCCGACGCCGCCCAGCTCGAGCCGCGCATCCTCACCGGCCTGGCCCGCGACACCGCGATGGCCGAGGCCGGCCGCGGCCGCGACCTGTACGCGGGCATCGTGGCGAGCGGTGCGGTGGAGGAGCGCGCTCAGGCCAAGGTCGCCATGCTCGGAGCCATGTACGGCGCGACGACGGGCGATAGCGGCCGGCTGATGCCGAGGCTGGCGCGCGCCTACCCCCGGGCCGTGCGGCACGTGGAGGAGGCGGCGCGCGCAGGGGAGCGCGGCGACATCGTGACCTCCCGGCTCGGCCGCAGCTCGCCGCGGCCCGGCGGGAGCTGGCAAGCCACCCAGTCGGCGGCCTCCGGAGCGGACTCCACGCCCGCCGAGGAGCGCCGTGCGCGCAGCCAGGCCCGCGACTGGGGACGCTTCACGCGCAACTTCGTCGTGCAGGCGAGCGCCGCCGAGTGGGCGCTGTGCTGGATGGCGGAACTGCGCAACCGGCTCGCACAGCTCACCCCGGAAGGCGGCGGACTCACCGATGGCCCGCACCTGGTCTACTTCCTGCACGACGAGGTCATCGTCCATACACCGGCCGAGTCGGCGGAAGCCGTCGCCGACGAGGTGCGGGCGTCGGCCGCGGCGGCCGGGCGGTTGCTCTTCGGCGCGTTCCCGGTCGACTTCCCGGTCACCGCCGCGGTGGTCGACAGCTATGGCGAGGCCAAGTGATCCGGAGCACCTGTGTGCGCGGGGAATGGCCGTGCGGGGAATGGGCGCGCGGGGAATTGGGGAGTGTCGCGCTTGGTTGCACCCACCGACCTGACAGAGGATGGAGACCATGACCGACACCGCAGCCCCCGCCGATCCCGACGCCGTCCTCGACCGCTACCACGCCCGCCGCGCGCAAGCCGTCACGGCCCCGCAGGGCAACCTGGCGCTCGTGAACACGCAGTGGATCACCGGTGAGCCGGATTCGGAGCAGCCGGTCTGGGGCGTGCCGGGCCTCTGGTCGCCGCTACCCGCGGGCCAGTCGGGCCTGAAGGTCACCGCCGCCGCTACCGACAACGTCTTCGTCGACGAAGTGCTGGTCGACGGTTCCGCGATCGTGCGCGGCAAGGACGACCCGAACCCGGGCGCCGTGCGGTTCAGCGACACTGTCACCGGCTTCGTCATCGCCAACGAGCAGGGCGAGTACGCGCTACGGGTCTGGGACGCCCAGTCGGAGGACATCCAGAAGTTCGGCTCGATCGACGCCTTCCCGTTCAACCCCGAGTGGATCATCACGGCGACCTTCACGCCGATCGAAGGCGGTAAGACGGTCGGCTTCGAGCACCTCAAGGACGACGGCGCGACCCGGGACATGGTCATCCCGGGCGAGATCACGTTCACGAAGGACGGCGTCGACTACAACCTCGCCGCCTTCAAGGCCGGGCGCGCGCTGCAGCTCGTCTTCTCCGACACCACGAACGGCGAGAGCACCTACTCGGTCGGCCGGTTCCTGTTCGTCGTCCCGAACGACGACGGCACCGTGACGCTCGACTTCAACCTCGCCGTGCTGCCGCCGTGCGCGTTCAGCTACAACTTCAACTGCCCGCTGCCGCCCGCGCAGAACCGCTTCGCGGTCCCCATCGAGGCCGGCGAGAAGAACGTCCTCGACAAGGACGGCAACCTCCTGCACTGACCGCCCAGGTCAGTCGACGGCGGCCGCGGGCTTGCGGCCGCGGCGCGGGCGCTCGGGCGAGCGGCGCTGCACGAGCGCCCCGGGGTGCGCGGCGAGGGCCTTGGCGACTTCGTCCAGCCACTCGATCGCGGCACGGGCGCCCAGTTCAGCCGCGCGGTTGGCGGCCAGTACGGCGCGCGAGTCCGCGTCGTGGGTGAGCTCCCGGATGCGCTCGGCGAACGCCGCGCGGTAGTCGGCGACGACCGCGGCCGCGTCGGCGCCCTCGAGCGACGCCGCCACCAGCACCTGGTCCTGCATCTCGTCCCAGTCGGGGCGGGCGTCCCGCGGGCCGGAGGTGAGCCAGGAGGTCGCCTCCTCCATTCCGGCCTCCGTGAGCCGGTACAGCGGCAGGCCGTCGTCGGTCTCGCCCGCCGACTCGATCAGGCCCTGCTCGGTCATCCGGTCGAGCGTGGAGTACACCTGCCCGGCGTTGAGCTGGCGGCGGTTGGCCGCGCGCAGGAGGAACTCGTTCTGGAGCTGGGAGCCGTAGGCGGGACCCTGGGTCAGCACCGCGAGGAAACCATACTGAACCGACATACTCGGTATGCTATTCCGCTTGCCGGTAGCGCGGCACGCATGAATCGCCGAATCACAATCTTGTAACTCGGGCGCGTTGTCCGGCATAATCGCCGTAGTCAACTTCATAGGAGTCATGGCACTCGTTCGCGGTCGTAGGGGAAGACGTACCGACGAAGGAGGAAACCATGACGGCTCACGCAGCCCGAGGAGTGCTCTACGTGCACTCCTCTCCCAGCGCGCTCTGCCCTCACATCGAGTGGGCGGCGGGACGCGCACTCGGTCGCGCCGTCAACTTCACCTGGGAGACGCAGCCGGTGCTGAAGGGCGCCCAGCGCACCGAGTTCTTCTGGGACGGCCCCCAGGGCACCGGAGCGCGCCTGGCGACGGCACTGCGCGGCTGGGAGCACCTACGTTACGAGGTGACGGAGGACGCCGGCCTCGGGACCGACGGCGGACGTTGGATGCACACGCCCGACCTGGGCATCTTCTTCGTGCAGACCGACACCGCGGGCAACACGGTCGTGCCGGAGGACCGCATCCGCTACGCGATGGAGGTCGCCGGTTCCAACCCGCTCGAACTGCACCGCGAGCTGCGCCTTGCGCTCGGCCAGGCCTGGGACGACGAGCTGGAGCCGTTCCGCCGCGCCCACGACGACACCTCGGTCATCTGGCTGCACAAGGTCGGCTGAGCCGACACACCTACCCAAACGTGACTAGTCGCGGAAATCGACGATGCGATTCCCGCGACTACTCACGTTTCGCGTGGTCAGACCGAGCGGATCGCGACGACGGCGTTGTGGCCGCCGAAGCCGAACGAGTTGCTGATCGCCAGCTGCGGGCCGTCGCCGAGCGGCTGGGGCTCGCCGGAGACCTTCAGCGGGATGGCCGGGTCCATCTCGGTGATGTTGATCGTCGGCGGGGCGACGCGGTCGCGTAGCGCGAAGATCGTGAAGACGGCCTCGAGCGCGCCGGTGCCGCCGAGCAGGTGGCCGGTCGACGCCTTCGTGGCCGACACCGGGATGTCGTGCACCCGCTCGCCGAACACCTCGCGCAGCGCGACGTACTCGGACGGGTCGCCGACCGGGGTGCTGGTGGCGTGGGCGTTGATGTGGGTGACCTCGTCGGGCGAGGCGCCGGCCTGCTCAAGCGCGAGCCGGACGGCACGGCTGGCGCCGCGGCCCTCGGGGTCGTTGGCCGTGATGTGGTACGAGTCGGCCGTCACCCCGCCGCCGACGATCTCCGCGTAGATCCGGGCGCCGCGGGCGAGCGCGTGCTCCTCGGTCTCCAGCACCAGGCTGGCAGCGCCTTCGCCCATGACGAAGCCGTCGCGGTCGACGCTGTACGGGCGGGAGGCGGTCGCGGGGTCGTCGTTGCGGCGCGAGAGCGCCTGCATCGACGCGAACGAGGCCACCGTGATCGGGTGGATGGCGGACTCGGTGCCGCCGGCGATGACGACGTCGGCGAGACCGGCCTGCAGGTGCTCGTAGGCGTTGACGAGCGACTCGGTGCTCGACGCGCAGGCGGAGGCGACGGTGCGCGCGAAGGCGCGGGCCTCGAAGTGCATGGACACCGCGGCAGACGCGGCGTTGGGCATCAGCATCGGGACCGTCATCGGCAGGACGCGGCGCGGGCCACGCTCGCGCAGCGTGTCCCACGCGTCGAGGAGGGTCCACACGCCGCCGATGCCGGTGGCGAAGTCGACGCCCAGGCGCTCGGGCGCGACCTCCGGGGAACCGGCGTCGGCCCAGGCCTCCATCGCCGAGACCAGCGCGAACTGGCTGGACGGGTCGAGGCGTTTGGCGGTCGGCCGGTCGAGGATGGTGTCGGGCCGCACGAGCGCCTCGGCGGCGAACGTGACGGGCAGCTCCAGCTCGGCCACCCAGTCGTGGGTGAGGCTTCGCGCTCCGGACGTGCCGGCCAGCAGTGCGGTCCAGCTCTCGGGGGCGGTGCCACCGAGCGGGGAGGATGCGCCCACGCCGGTGACGACGATCTTCTTGGTCATAACGGCAACTCCGTGTAGTCGGAACAACGGTGCAGCGCGCAGAGCGCTGTTACCTGCGCGGGCGGCACCTCGGGGGAGGGCCGCCCGCGCGGAGGAAGTGTGTTCTTGCGGTGCTCAGGCGTCCTGCGCCTTGACGATGAACTCGACGGCGTCACCGACGGTCTTCAGGTTCTTGACCTCTTCGTCCGGGATCTTCACGTCGAACTTGTCCTCGGCGTTGACCACGATGGTCATCATCGAGATCGAGTCGATGTCGAGGTCGTCGGTGAACGACTTGTCCAGCTCAACCGTGTCGGTCGCGATGCCGGTCTCGTCGTTGATGAGCTCGGCCAGGCCGGCAAGAACTTCTTCGGTGGACAATGCCATGGTGTTTTCTCCTTGAGGGGGTGTCGTTTTGACCGTTGATCAGTCTAGGGCAGGCCCTAGGGGAGCACGACGACCTGCGCGCCGAAGACCAGACCGGCGCCGAAGCCGATCTGGAGCGCGAGACCGCCGGACAGTTCGGGGTGCTCCTGCAGGAGCCGGTGCGTGGCGAGCGGGATCGAGGCGGCAGAGGTGTTGCCCGTCGTCTCGATGTCGCGGGCGATCGCGACCGTCTCCGGCAGCTTGAGCTGCTTGGCGAACTCGTCCACGATCCGCATGTTCGCCTGGTGCGGGATGAAGGCGGCGAGCTGGTCGGGCGTGACGCCGGCGGCGTCGAGCGCCTGCTTGGCGACCTTCGCCATCTCCCAGACCGCCCAGCGGAAGACGGTCTGGCCGTCCTGGCGCAGGGTCGGCCAGGGGGCCTCGCCGTCGCGGAACTCGGTGAGCGTGTTGCCCATCCCGACCGCTCCGGCCTTGGAGCCGTCCGAGCCCCACACCGTCTTGGCGATGCCCGGGTACTCGCTCGGGCCGATGACCACGGCGCCCGCGCCGTCGCCCAGCAAGAAGGAGATGGTGCGGTCGGTCGGGTCGACGACGTCGGACAGCTTCTCGGCGCCGACGACGAGCGCGTAGTGCGCCTGGCCGGTGCGGATGAGCGCGTCGGCCTGGGCGACCGCGTAGGCGTAACCGGCGCACGCGGCGTTCATGTCGTACGCCGCGGCCGGGTTCGCGCCGACGTTGTCCGCCAGCACGGCGGCCAGCGACGGGGTCTGCTGCGGGTTGGAGATCGTCGCGACGATCACCGCGTCGATGAGTTTCGGGTCGACGCCCGACTTCGCGATGGCCTCCTTCGACGCCTCGGTGGCGAGGTCCACCGCGCCGACGTCGTGGCTGGCCCGGGTGCGGGTGATGATCCCGGTGCGCTGGCGGATCCACTCGTCGGAGGAGTCGATCGGGCCGACCAGCTCGTCGTTCGGGACCACGAGGTCGCCGCGCGCCGCGCCGATCGAGAGGATGCGGGTGTACTGCGGGCCGTGGGACTGCTGCAGGGTGGGGTGGGTCATGGCTGCGGTCCTCCTAGGCGGCCTGGTCGATGAGGTCGAACGCGGCGGGCAGATCGTCGGGGGTCTTCACCGCGACGGCGGGGATGCCCTTCAGGCCGCGCTTGGCGAGGCCGACGAGCGCACCGGCGGGGGCGACCTCGATGATGCCGGTGATGCCGGCCTCCTGGAAGGCGGCCATGTCGAGGTCCCAGCGCACCGGCGAGGAGACCTGGCCGACGAGCAGCCGCAGGAACTCGGCGCCGTCGGTGACCTCGGAGCCGTCCTTGTTGGTCCAGAGCCGCAGCGTCGGGTCGTTCGTGGTGAGCGTCGCGGCGAACGCCTCCAGCGTCGGGACGGCGGACGCCATGTAGCGGGTATGGAACGCGCCGGCGACCTGCAGCGGGATGACGCGGGCGCGGGCCGGCGGCTCCTCGGCGAGCTTCGCGAGCGCGTCGAGGTCGCCGGCGACGACGATCTGGCCGCCGCCGTTGTAGTTGGCGGGGAAGAGGCCGAGCGCGTCCAGCTTCGCGAGCAGCTCGTCCTCGTCGGCGCCGATGACGGCGCTCATGCCGGTGCGCGCCTCGGCGGCGGCGCGGGCCATCGCGGCGCCGCGCTCCCGGACGAACGCCACGGCGTCGGTCTCGGACAGCACGCCGGCGCCGGCCGCGGCGGTCAGCTCGCCCACCGAGTGCCCGGCGATGCCGCCGATCTTGTCGCGGCGCCCGTCGGCGAACAGCGCCGACAGCGTCAGGAGGCCGGCCGACACGATGAGCGGCTGGGCCACCGCGGTGTCGCGGATGGTGTCCGCGTCGCTCACCGTGCCGTGCGCGACGAGGTCGATGCCGACCGCGTCGGAGATGCGGGTGAGCTGGTCACGGAACGTCGGTTCGGTGAGCCACGGGTCGAGGAAGCCGGGGGTCTGGGAACCCTGCCCCGGGCACGCGATGACGATCACGGGTTCAAGTCTGCCAATCTTCCGCCGAGCGGATGTGTCGGATATGGATGAACTATGAGCCGAAGCTTTGTGGATGTCTACAGACGCGGGAGGTCAGTGCCGCCGCGGCGCGTCCGGCTCGTTGATCGAGCCCACGATCAGCGCGGCCTGCAGGATGAGCGCCTCGCGAGCGCCGGTGGCGTCCCAGCCGATCACCTCGGACACGCGCTTGAGCCGGTAGCGCACCGTGTTGGGGTGCACGAACAGCTCACGCGCCGTGGCCTCCAGCGATCTGCCGTTGTCCAGGTAGCACCACAGCGTGGTGAGGAGCTCGGTGGAGTACGCCTGCAAAGGCCGGTAGATGCGGCTGATCAGCGTGGCCCGCGCCAGCCCGTCGCCCGCGAGCGCCCGCTCGGGCAGCAGATCGTCGGCGTGCACCGGGCGCGGGCAGTTGCGCCACGCCTTGGCGACGGCGAAGCCGGCCAGCGCCGCCTTCGCGCTCTTGGACGCGTCCACCAGGCTCGCCACCTCATGGCCGAGCACCAGGTGGCCCGGGCCGAAGCCGGGCTCGAGCTGCTGCGCGATCTCCAGGAAGCTGACCGCCGGTGCGGCCCCGATGGCCTCCTCGTTCGCCGCGTCGGCCGGCAGTGCGCGGCCGATGACGAGCACCAGCCGGCTGCCCTGCACGCCGATCAGCACGTCCGCGGACATGTGCCGCGCGGTGCGGCGCAGCTGATCGACGTCGAGCATCTTCGGGGCGGTGCCCACCAGGACGCTCACCTCGCCGTGGCCGTGCCAGCCGAGCGCGGCGATCCGGCTGGGCAGCTCGTCGTCGTACTCGCCGGTGAGGATGCTGTCGACCACCAGGGCCTCCAGCCGCGCGTCCCAGAGCCCGCGGGCTTCGGCGGCGCGCGCGTACACGTCGGCCGCCGCGAACGCGATCTCGCGCGAGTACAGGAGGATGGCCTCCTTGAGCGCCTCGTTGCCGCCGCTCTTCACGCGCTCCTCGACCACCTCCACGGTGATCTTGATGAGCTGGAGCGTCTGCTGCAGGCTGACGCTCCGGAGCAGCTCACGCGGAGCCGCCCCGAAGACGTCGGCCGCGATCCACGGCGTCGAACGCGGGTCGTCGAACCACGAGATGAAGGACGAGATGCCCGCCTGGGCGACCAGCCCGACGGCGCTGCGGCGGCCGGGAGGCATATCCCGGTACCAGGGGAGCGTGTCCTCCAGCCGCTTCAGCGTGGTCGTGGCGAGCTCGCCCGAGATCTTGCGCAGCCACGCAAGCGTCTCGGACTTCGTCCGCTCCGGTGTCGTCGGCACGGGCCCGCGGTCTAGGACTCGCCGCCCGCGGTGCCGGTGGTGCCGGCGTTCACGTCGTGCAGCAGGTACTTCTCGATCGCCCAGGCGGGTGCGTTCGGGTCCACCTTGCCCTGGGCCGCAAGCAGCTCCAGGGTGCGGACCACGATCGACGGGCCGTCGATCTTGAAGAACCGGCGCGCGGCGGCGCGGGTGTCCGAGAAGCCGAAGTCGTCGGCGCCGAGGGTGGCGTACTCGCCGGGTACGAACTGACGGATCTGGTCCGGCACCGCGTGCATGTAGTCGGTCGCGGCGACGAACGGTCCCTCCGCGCCCTGCAGCTTGCGGGTGACGTACGGCACCTGCTTCTCCTGCTGCGGGTAGAGGAAGTTGTGCTCCTCCGCGGCCAGGCCGTCGCGGCGCAGCTCGCCCCACGAGGTGACGCTCCAGACGTCGGCGGAGACGCCCCAGTCCTGCGCGAGCAGGTGCTGGGCCTCCAGCGCCCATGGCACCGAGACGCCGGACGCGAGGAGCTGCGCCTTCGGGCCGGCCTCAGCACCCTCGCGGAGCTTGTAGATGCCACGGACGATGCCGTCCACGTCCACGCCCTCCGGCTCGGCCGGCTGCACGATCGGCTCGTTGTAGACCGTCAGGTAGTACATGACGTTCGGATTCGGGTGCGACTCGCCGTACATCCGCTCCAGGCCCGAGCGGACGATGTGCCCGATCTCGTAGCCGTAGGCGGGGTCGTACGCGACGACGGCCGGGTTGGTCGACGCGAGCAGCAGCGAGTGGCCGTCCGCGTGCTGCAGGCCCTCTCCGGTCAGCGTGGTGCGGCCGGCGGTCGCGCCGATCATGAAGCCGCGCGCCATCTGGTCGCCCGCCGCCCACATGGCGTCGCCGGTGCGCTGGAAGCCGAACATCGAGTAGAAGACGTAGACCGGGATGAGCGGCTCGCCCTGCGTCGAGTACGACGTGCCCACGTTGGTGAACGCCGCGAGGGCGCCCGCCTCGTTGATGCCGACGTGGATGATCTGGCCCTGCGGGCTCTCCTTGTAGGCCAGGAGGAGTTCGCGGTCGACCGAGGTGTAGTGCTGGCCGTTCGGGTTGTAGATCTTCGCGTTCGGGAAGAACGCGTCCATGCCGAAGGTCCGCGCCTCGTCCGGGATGATCGGGACGATGCGGTGGCCGAAGTCCTTCGCGCGCAGCAGGTCCTTCAGCAGCCGGACGAACGCCATGGTGGTGGCGATCTCCTGCGTGCCGGAGCCCTTCTTGGCGATGGCGTAGGCCGAGTCGTCCGGCAGGTTCAGCGGCGTGTACTTGACGCGGCGCTCCGGGACGTAGCCGCCGAGCGCGCGCCGGCGCTCGTGCAGGTACTGAATCGCCTCGTCGTCCGGCCCCGGGTTGTAGTACGGCGGCAGGTACGGGTTCTCCTCGAGCTGCGCGTCCGAGATCGGGATGCGCATGGCGTCGCGGAACGTCTTGAGGTTGTCCAGCGTCATCTTCTTCATCTGGTGGGTCGCGTTGCGGCCCTCGAAGGACGGACCCAGGCCGTAGCCCTTGATGGTCTTGGCGATGATGACGGTGGGCTGGCCCTTGTGCTCGACCGCAGCCTTGAAGGCCGCGTAGACCTTGCGGTAGTCGTGGCCGCCGCGCTTGAGGCCCCAGACCTCGTCGTCGGTGTAATCCTTGACCAGCTCCAGGGTGCGCGGGTCGCGGCCGAAGAAGTTCTCGCGCACGTAGGCGCCGTTCTCGGTCTTGTAGGTCTGGTAGTCGCCGTCCGGGGTCTGGTTCATGAGGTTGACCAGCGCGCCGTCGGTGTCGCGGGCGAGCAGGTCGTCCCACTCGCGGCCCCAGATCACCTTGATGACGTTCCAGCCGGCGCCGCGGAAGTAGCTCTCCAGCTCCTGGATGATCTTGCCGTTGCCGCGGACCGGGCCGTCGAGACGCTGCAGGTTCGCGTTGATGACGAAGGTCAGGTTGTCGAGCTTCTCGTTCGCCGCGACCTGGAGCTGGCCGCGCGACTCGACCTCGTCCATCTCGCCGTCGCCGAGGAACGCCCAGACGTGCTGGTCGGAGGCGTCCTTGATGCCGCGGTTGGTGAGGTACTTGTTGAGCTGCGCCTGGTAGATCGCGTTGATCGGGCCGAGACCCATCGACACGGTCGGGAACTGCCAGAAGTCGGGCATGAGCCGCGGGTGCGGATACGACGACAGGCCGCCGCCCGCGTGCGACTTCTCCTGGCGGAAGCCGTCGAGCTGGTCGGCGCTCAGCCGGCCCTCGAGGAAGGCGCGGGCGTAGGTGCCGGGGGAGGCGTGGCCCTGGACGAAGATCTGGTCGCCGCCGCCCGGGTGGTCCTGGCCGCGGAAGAAGTGGTTGAAGCCGACCTCGTACAGGGCGGCGCTCGACGCGTAGGTCGAGATGTGGCCGCCGACGGCGATGCCGGGGCGCTGCGCGCGGTGCACGAGGATCGCCGCGTTCCAGCGGATCCAGGCGCGGTAGCGGCGCTCGATCTCCTCGTCGCCGGGGAAGTCCGGCTCGTTCTCGGGGGAGATGGTGTTGATGTAGTCGGTGGTCGGCACCATCGGCACGCCGAGGTGCAGTTCCTTCGAGCGCTTCAGCAGGCTGAGCATGATCTCGCGAGCGCGCTCATGGCCGTGTGCCGCAACCAGTGCGTCGAGGGACTCACGCCATTCGGCGGTCTCCTCGGGGTCCGAGTCGATGTTATTCACCGAGTACGGGTCCTGGTCGTTTACAGTCACCCTCGACCTCTTTCTTGTGTCGGATGGATCGTGGAAGGCGCGCATCCGCTTGTCGGGTCACGACAACTCCGCGGGCACCATCGTTCAGCCTAGCCGCAACTCAGGGCCGCTGGTGACCGCCCGGAGGTTGGCGCATCCCGCCACCGGGTCTATGCTGTGTCCTCGTGCGCCGGCCGGGTGGAATCGTCCCCGGGGCGCGTGAAAGGACACGTCACATGGCTCTGGAGAACGACACCCAGGCTCCCGACTTCGAACTGCTCGACCAGCACGGCCGCTCGGTCCGGCTCAGCGACTTCCGCGGCGACAGGGCCGTCGCGCTCGTCTTCTTCCCGCTGGCGTTCTCCGGCACCTGCACCGGTGAGCTGTGCGCGCTGCGCGACAACCTGGCGATGTTCCAGGACCACCGGGTGGAGCTGCTGGCGATCTCGGTGGACTCCAAGTACACGCTGCGCGCCTGGGCCGAGCAGGAGGGCTACGACTTCAGTCTGCTGGCCGACTTCTGGCCGCACGGCGAGATCGCCAAGGAGTACGGCGTCTTCCTGCAGGAGAAGGGCTTCGCGAACCGTGCGACGTTCCTGATCGACGAGGCCGGCATCATCCGCGCGTCGTTCATCACCGCGCCGGGGGAGGCCCGCTCGATCGAGGCGTACAAAGCCGCGCTGGAGCTGCTGCCTGCTCACGTGTGAGCTTCCGGCCGCTAGGCTGGGGCGTCGAGGGCCTTTAGCTCAGCTGGTAGAGCGCCACGTTTACACCGTGGATGTCGTCGGTTCGATCCCGGCAGGGCCCACACAAATAGACTCCCCACATGCCTGAGGGCCCGTACCGCTGGTTCGTCGTCGCCGAGCTCGTGCTCGCGGCCGTGACCTTCGTCGCGTTGCTCTTCGTCGTCGCGCCCTACGGCGGCCGCCACGGTCGCCCGGGCTGGGGCCCGACTGTCCCTGCCCGCGTCGGCTGGGTCGTCATGGAGGCGCCCGCGAGCCTCGTGTTCCTCGCCTTCTACCTGCTCGGCGCGCACCGCGCGGACCTCGTTCCGCTGCTCTTCCTGCTGCTCTGGCAGGTGCACTACGTCCAGCGCGCCTTCGTCTACCCGCTGCTCATGCGCTCCGGCTCCCGGATGCCGGTCGTCGTGATGCTGCTGGCCATCCTCTTCAACCTGCTCAACGCGTGGGTCAACGCGCGCTGGATCTCGGAGTACGGCGACTACCCGGTGTCCTGGCTGGGCGATCCGCGATTCTGGATCGGGGCGGTCCTGTTCGCGGCCGGGTACGCGCTCAACGTCGGCTCCGACCGCATCCTGCGGCGCCTGCGCCGCGGCGGCGCCGGCTATCGCATCCCGTACGGCGGCGGCTTCCGCTTCGTCTCCAGCCCCAACTACCTCGGCGAGATGGTGGAGTGGACCGGCTGGGCCGTCGCCACCTGGTCCCTCGCGGGCCTCGCGTTCGCGCTCTACACGGTCGCCAACCTCTCGCCGCGGGCGATGGCGAACCACCGCTGGTACCGGGAGACCTTCCCCGACTACCCGGAGGACCGCCGGGCCCTGGTGCCGTTCGTGCTGTGACGCCTGCGCCGTGACACCTCCGCTGTCGGAGGGCCGCCGTACCGTTGGCGTGTGAAAGCGAGGGTGACGTGACCGAGAACGTCGCGCAATGGTGGGCGCGCCGGCAGTGGTCGAAAGGCGTCCCCGTCCCGTACGCCGTCGGCACCTACCGCGCCGACTGGCAGCGCTACCCGACCGTGGTACGGCAGTTCCATCCGGAGCTCAACGCCGGGATCGTTCTCAGCCAGATCCCGCCCGCGGCCGACGTGTACGTCCAGTGGGAGTGCGACGCCGGCCACCGTTTCATCGCGACGCCGGAGGAGCAGCGCTCCCGCCCGGGCGGCACCCGGCGGCGCTCGGCCTGGTGCCCGTGGTGCAGCGAGGAGGCGGTCCCGCGCCGCGTCCGGAGCCCTGAGCCCGACGCCGGGCTGCACGTCTGCGGGCACGCGCGCGACCTGCGCCGCATCGAGAACGACCCGGACGACGACCGCTGCTACCTCTGCAGGCGGCTCGACCGGACCTCGATGACGCGGGAGGAGCTGATCGCGCTGGCGGCGCCGGGCTCGCGCGTGGCCCTCTCGCACGAGAACGGCACCGCCACGCGCTACTCCTGGCAGTGCTCCAAGGGGCATCCCGTCTACTCCGCCACGGTCGAGCGCATCCTCGGCGGCCGCCGCTGCCCGGTCTGCCGGAACGCGCGCCGCGGGGCCGACCGCGTGCCCGTCGGGGAGGCCTTCGTCAGCGAGCTGGCGCCGCGCCCGGCGTCCGCGGCTGAGCCCGAGCTGAAACGCCGGCTCGCGGCCCGGCTGACCCTCGACTTGACGAAGAACGCCGTGCGGGTGGCGCGGCCCTTCTACAACCAGCTCGAGGTCTGGCCGGACATCGTGGTGCCGGAGCTGCGCGTCGCCATCGAGTACGACACCATCGGCAGGCACGGGCTGGAGCATGTCGGCCCGAGGGAGGCCTCCGACCGCCGCAAGGACCGCCTGCTGCGCGCCGCCGGCTGGGAGGTCGTTCGCGTGCGCTGCTCGCCGCTCCAGCCGATCGGGCCCCACGACATCGTCGCGTCGGGGGTGACCGACGCGGTGGTTGAGCGCATCCTCGCGGAGCTGGGCGCGATCCGCGGCGAGCTGTTCGTCGCCGCCTACCTCGCCTGACCGTCGCCGAACGCCGCCGCGGCCCTCCCGCCCAGCCGGCGCACTCACTAGCCTGAGCGTGAGCGCGCACCGTGCGCGCGCACGAAGGAGACCCTACGATGCCGTCGATCCTCAACCCGTACCTCAACTTCCGCACGCAGGCCCGCGAGGCGATGGACTTCTACCGGTCCGTCTTCGGCGGCACCCTCCAGCAGAGCACGTTCGCCGAGTTCGGGATGAGCCAGGACCCGGACGACGCGAACCTGATCATGCACTCGCAGCTCACCACCGACGCGGGCTTCACCCTCATGGCCGCCGATGTGCCCTCCCACATGGAGCTCAAGCAGGGCTCGCAGATCTCGGTGTCGCTGAGCGGCGACGACGAAGCCGAGCTCACCGGCTACTACGACAGGCTGGTGGACGGCGGCACGGTCGTCGAGCCGCTGTCGAAGGCGCCGTGGGGCGACAGCTTCGGGATGCTGGTCGACCGGTTCGGCGTGCAGTGGCTGGTCAACATCGCCGGCTCCGCGCCGACGGCGTGAACCGGGCGCGGCGGGTCCGATGAGCCAGCAGCCGGGGAGCGGCCCGGTGATCGTGGGCGTGCATCCGCGCCAGGCCGCCGCCGTGACGCTGGAGGCCGCCCGCCTCGCGGTCGCTCTGGGCCGCGAGCTGGTCTGCGCCTACGTCACCGAGGACAGTTACCTCACCGAGTGGGACCGCGCGGAGCTGCGCGACGAGGCCTCGCTCCATCCCGGCGACGTGGCGGCCGACGACGAACGGGTCGCGCTCGAATTGGCGGCGGCCATCGAGTCCGTCCTGGGCGACGTCGCGGGCGCGGCGACACCCGAGTGGCGGCTGCGCATCCTCGCGGGCGACGCCGCCAAGGCGCTCGGCCGGCTCGCCGGCGAGCTCGACGCCCGGCTCGTCGTGGTCGGCACGCGCGGACGGGGCGTCGAGCACGCCCTGGAGGAGTGGCTCGGCGGGGCCGTCGCCGCGCACCTCGCGCACGAGGGGTCCCGGCCGGTGCTCGTCGTCCCCGTGCACGGCGCGACAGGCGACGTGCTCGCGCCTCCCCGCTGAGCTCGCGGGCGGACGCCGCACAGAGCCGCGACGGGTCAGGCTGCGAGCGCGTTCAGCCAGGGCAGCGGGTCGACGGGGGACCCGCCGCCCGGCCGCACCTCGAAGTGGAGGTGCGCACCGGTCGAGACCCCGGTGCTGCCGACGGACCCGATCACGTCGCCCGCGCCGACGCGCTGGCCCGCGCGCACCGCGACCGAGCCTTCCGCGAGGTGGCAGTAGACGGTCGTCACGGTCTGGCCCCGCACGATGTGGTCGGTGACGAGATGGACGCCGCAGCCGCCACGATCCACGGTCTCCACCCGGCTCACGACGCCGGCCGCGACCGTGCGGACGGGCACGCCGGCGCGCGCGGCGAAGTCGACCCCCGGGTGCTCGGTGGACGCCCCCTCGGCTGGGGCGTCTCGGTGGCCGAAGCCGTCGGAGACGACGACGTCGCCCTGAATCGGCCAGACGAGCGTCGGGGCGACGTGGACGGCCGGGGCCTCTCGCGAGGCCCCGAACGAGTCCGAGCCGGCGAGCGCCGGCACCGCCAGGCGCTGCGCGGGCGCGTCCGCGTCGGCTCCGGTGACCGCCGTCGCGGGCGACGCTCCGCCGATGAGGGAGGAGGTGGCGGCCAGGCCGAGCGCCAAGCCGCCGGAGATCAGGGTATGGGACAGCGGTCGGGTCGGGAACAGAGGACACCTCTTTCGTCGGGGCGGGAGTGCGGGGAACGGCTCGGGTATTCCGTACCTCCAGTGTGACATATCACGATGAGTGACACCTGAGAGTCGCTCCTGGCCCATTCCCGGGGGAGGGAGTCCGGCGTTATGGTGCTCGCGGGTCGAGCCGGTCGATCCGGGAGGGGAAGACGTCATGTGCCGTTGGCTCGCATACTCGGGGGAGGCGCTCACACCCGCCGTCCTGATCCTGGACGCGCAACACTCGCTGGTCGCGCAGTCGCTGAACTCACCGCTCGGCGCCGAGACCGTGAACGGGGACGGTTTCGGCTTCGGCTGGTACCCGGAGGGCTCCGTCGCGGGGAGCAAGCCCGCGCTGTTCCACTCCACCGAGCCCGCCTGGAACGACGAGAATCTCCGCGAGCTGACCAACTCGATCGCCAGCCCGCTGTTCTTCGGGCATGTGCGCGCGGCGGGGGGACCGCCGATCCAGCAGACGAACTGCCACCCGTTCCGCTACGAGAACTGGATGTTCATGCACAACGGCTTCCTCGACGGCTTCACGGCGATGAAGCGCGACCTGACCTATTCCGTCGACCCGTCGCTCTACCCGCTGATCCACGGCACGACCGACTCCGAGGTCATGTTCTACCTGGCCCTGACCCTCGGGCTCCGGGACGACCCGATCGGCGCCATGACGAAGACCGTCCAGCGGATCGAGGAGGTGGGGGAGTCGAAGGGCATCCGCTTCCCGATGCAGGGCACGATCGCGCTGTCCGACGGCGCGACCATCTGGGCCTTCCGCTACTCCACCTCGGGTCGAAGCCGGAGCCTGTACCACTCGGTCGCCATCCCGGAGCTTCGCGAGATGTACCCGGACGCCGCGCGCCTCGAGCTGTTCGGGGACAAGGCGAAGGTCGTGGTGTCCGAACCGCTCAACGACATCCCCGGCGCGTTCGTGGAGGTCGGGGAGTCGACGGTCGCGATCCTCAACGACGACGGTTACCACCACGAGCCGTTCATGCAGCACGCCGACGCTTGAGCACGCCGCCACCTGAGCACGACGACGCCTGAGCACGACGGAAGGCGAGGACGACCACGGTCGTCCCCGCCTTCGTCTGCTCCCGATCAGGCCCGGCGTCGCCGCAGGATGCGGAACCCGATCGCGCCTCCGCCGAGGGCGATGAGGATCGCGCCCAACCAGACCGCCGTCTCCACGTCCAGTCCGGTCGAGGCGAGGCCGCCGAGCGCCGCCCGAGCCGTCGACGGCGGCGAGGAGACTCGTCCGGACCCGGCCTTACCCTCTGCGACGGCCGTGTTGGTCACGGTCGCCGCCCGGCGGTCGGCGTCGGTGATCGTGTACGTCGCCGTGCATTCGATCGACGCGCCAGGGGCGAGCGACGCCGCCCCGTCCGCGCAGTCGATGCCCGGGAAGCCGCCCGTGCCGGTGAAGTCGCCCTCCGCGATCGAGACGCCGGTGACCGTCACGTTCCCGGTGTTGGTCACCGTGAAGCGGTAGTCGATCGTCGAGGTGTTCACGGTGGCGCTCTTCACCAGGCCGAGCGCGGGTGCGCTGTCGTGGGGCAGCGCGACGGTGGACGGCGCGCTCTCCACCGGCTCGCCTCCGGCCGGCGGGACGCCGCTCGCCGTCGCCGTGTTGCTGATGCCGCCGGCGTCGGCGTCGGCCTGGGTGACCGTGTAGGTCGCCGTGCAGGTGAGCTGCGCGCCCGGGTCGAGCGCGGCAGGCGCGTCCGGGCAGTCCGGCACCGGCGCCGGGCCGCTGCCCGTGAAGCCGGAGTCGGCCACCTGGATGTCGTCCAGGGTCACGTTGCCGGTGTTGGTCACCACGAAGCTGTACGTGATCACCGCCCCGGTCACGAACGACGCTGCGTCCGATGGCGTCGCCGACTTGACGATCGAGAGCGCCGGCTGGGCCGGAGCGTCGACGCGGCTCCCGGCCGGCCCGAAGGTCATCGGGACGCCCGGAGCCGACGGGATCGAGCCCTGCACGGTCGCGGTGTTGTCGAGGGTCCCGGCATCCACGTCCGCCTGGGTCGTGGTGTAGGTCGCCGTGCAGGTCACGGTGCTCCCGGGCGCGAGGACGATCGGCGCGGCGGGGCACTGCACGACCGGCGCGATGCCGGTGCCGGTGAAGGTCCCCTCGATCACCTCGACCTCGGACATGGTCACGTTGCCGGTGTTGGTCACCACGAAGCTGTAGGTCACCGTCTCACCCGCCCGGGTCACCGTGGCCGGGTCGGCGGTCTTCGTGATGGTCAGGTCCGGCGACGCGGTGGCGCTGAAGGTCGTGGACGACGGCTGGGAGTCCACCGCCGCGCCACCGGCGATCGGCGTGCCGCTCGCGGTCGCCGTGTTGGTCACGGTTCCGGTGTCGACGTCGGCCTGGGTCGGCGTGTACGACGCCGTGCAGGTCACCGCCGCGCCCGGGGCGAGCGAAGCCGCTCCGGCCGGGCAGCTCGGCGCCGGCGTGCCGCCGGTGCCGGTGAAGTCGCCTTCGCCCACGGCGACGCCGGTCAGCGTCACGTTCCCGGTGTTGGTCACCAGGTAGGAGTAGGTGACCGGCTGGCCCGCCGCGGTGATCGTGGTCGGGTCGACGGTCTTCTCCATCGTCAGCGCGGGCGCCGGGTCGGCCGTGATGTCGACCTGCGACGGGGGAGCGGTGATCGTCGCTCCGGCCGGCGTCTGGAGCGTCGCCACGGCGCTGTTGGTGACCCCGCCTTTGTCCATGTCGGCCTGCGTGATGACGTAGTCGGCCGTACAGGTCACCGACTCGCCGGGCGCCAGCGAGGTGACGCCGGCGGGGCACACCGGGTCCAGCACGGCGTACCCGCTGAACCGGGCTTCGACGACCTGGGGGGTCTGCAGCGTGACGTTCCCGGTGTTGGTGATCACGAACGAGTAGGTGACCGTCTGGCCCGCGGCCGTCACGGTGCGGATGGAGGCCGTCTTCTGCAGGGTCACCCCCGGGTCGGCCGCGATCGGCACCACGTTCTGCGCGTCATTGGAGGTGACGGACGCCCCGCTGCCTGTCGTGCCCGTGGCCGTGGCGTCGTTGTCGATGCCGCCGGCGTTCGCGTCCGCCAGGGTGACGGTGTAGGTAGCCGTGCAGGTCACGGTCGCGCCGGGCGCCAGCGACGCCGCGCCAGCTGGGCAGTTCGGCGACGGAGCCGGTCCGGAGCCGGAGAACGAGCCCTCGGCGATCCCGATGCCGTTGACCGTCGTGTCGCCGGTGTTGGTCACCGCGAACGAGTAGGTGATCGTGTCGCCCGCGGCGGTAGCGTGCAGCGGGCTCGCGGTCTTCACCAGGGTGAGAGCCGGGTTCTCGGCGACCGCGACGGTCGCCGTGGACGGCGCGCTGGTCACCGGGGCGCCCGCCGAGGCCGGCGGGGTGCCGGTCGCGGTGGCGGTGTTGCTGAGCTGGGACTGGTCGGCGTCCGTCTGCGTCAGCGTATAGCTCGCGGTGCAGACCACCCGGGCTCCGGGGAGCATCGTCGCGGCTTCCGCGGGGCAGCTGACGACCGGGGCCCCGCCGCTGCCCGAGAACGCGGTCTCGTCGACCGTGACGTCCTTCAGGGTCACGTTGCCGCTGTTGGTCACGGCGAACCGGTAGCTCACGACGTCACCGGCGGCCGCGACCGTCGCAGGCGTTGCGGTCTTCTCGACGGTGATGGCCGGCGCCGGGTTGCCCGGGGCGCTGATGGTGTCGGGCGCCGAGCTCACGGCCGTGCCGGTCGGCGGGGTGCCGTGCGCGGTCGCAGTGTTGGTCACGTCGCCCTGGTCGATGTCGGCCTGGGTCAGCGTGTACGTCGCCGTGCAGGTCACCTGTCCGCCCGGCGGGATCGGCGCGTCAGCCGGACAGACCGGGTTGACCGCGCCGCCCGTGCCGGTGAAGCCCTGCTCGTCGATGCCGACGTTCGTGAGCGTGACGTTCCCGGTGTTGGTCGCGACGAAGGAGTAGGTCAGTTCCTGGCCGACGACGAACGACGCGGCGTCGTCCGGCGAGGCCGACTTCTCGAGCGTGATCGCGGGAGCGGCCGCCGAGGTCACCGTCGCCGAAGAGCCGGGGGAGTTCACCGTGCCGCTCTCGGGGTCGGTCGCGGTGGCGTGCGCGGTGTTCGTCACCGAGCCGCTGTCCACGTCCGCCTGCGTCACCGTGTAGGTCGCCGTGCAGACCGTGGAGGCGCCGGGTGCGAGCGAGGTCACCGGGCAGACCGGCGCCGGTCCGGTCCCGCTGCCCGAGAACGAGCTCTCCACGATCGCAAGGGCGTGGACGTCCACGTTGCCTGTGTTGGTCACGCTGTAGTCGTAGGTCACGGTGGTCCCGGCCACCGCCGCGGTCGCCGGCGAGACGGTCTTGCTGAGCGTCAGGGCGGCGTTCGCCGCCTCGAGCGTGGTCCGGGTGGCGGAGGTGTTGGAGCGGATCACGGTCGTGCTGCCCAGAGCGTTGCCCTGCGCCGTCGCGGTGTTCGTGAACGCGCCGGAGGCGACGTCCGCGGCCGTGATCGTGTAGAGCGAGTTCGCGGTGCACCGCGTGCTGTCCCCGGGGGCGAGCGTGGTGGCCGGGCAGGTCACCGCACCGACGGCGGGATCGTTCACAACGAGGTTCTCGACCGTGAGCTGCCCGGTGTTCGTCACGGTGAAGGAGTACGGGATCGTGTCGCCGGCGTCGCGGACACCGTTCCCGTTGACATCGTTCACGGGGCCGGCCTCTTTCTGGAGCAGAAGGTTCCCGTTCAGTGCGGAGTTGGTGATGGTGCAGTTCACCAGGTCGCCTATCGCGAGCGCGACATCCGCGGAGGGGCCCGCCGCCCCCGACGGCAGAGCGGGATCGGCGGAGCCGTTCCTGGTGCAGGACCAGGACTGGGCGTACGAGCCGATCGGAGACGTGCCGGTCGCAGTCTCCGCGAGCGTGAACGGGGAGGTGGTGGCGGCGCCGATCGTCTCGACCTCACCGGTGGTGGCGGTGGTCGCCGTTCCGGTGTTCGCGCTGGCGAGCTGGATGCCGCCCGGTGCGGTGACGCTGAGTCCGAACGAGTCGGACGGGCTCACCCGGCTCGCGACGTTCTTGGACAGGACGACCTTCGACAGCAGGATGCCGAAGGCGATGCCCTGACGCCGGTTCGTGTTCAGGTCGATCGAGGCGCCGAACGCGGTGTCGGCCGCGAGTATCGCCGTGCCGGTCCGGGTGACGTTCTCGTTGCTGGAGCAGGTCACCGTGTTCGTGCCGACCCCGGTGAGCCCCGCCTCGCAGGCATTGCCCAGCGGCGCGATCTGCCGCAGCGGTGCAGTGGCAGTGAACCGCAGCGATTCGTTGATATCGGTGGACTCGGCGTCCGCCATGACGAGCGAGAACGCGTTGACGGGGTTGCCGTCGGCGTCCGTGACGCTGACGCCGGCCACCGTCACGACGGAGGTCCCGCCCGAAGCGCCCGACTGGTAGAGCGCGGGCATGCCCGCGACACCACGGTAGCTGCCGTTGTTGCGGCCGAGGTAGGCGCTCGCGTACGTCGGGAACGCAGCGGGGACCACCGCACGACCGACCAATGTGATGGTGTACTCGAGCGTGTAGCCGCCCGGCAGCGCGACCTTCATCTGCTGGCCGCCGGGGGTTTCGGCCGCGGCCGGGTCGTAGCTGCTCTGGTCGAGCCAGCACAGCGTGCGCGCGTAGGTGCCGGTTCCGGCGTCGGCATAGGAGCACTGCTGGTCGGTCGGGGCGGCTGCCGCGACCTGCGTCGCGACGATGACCCCGGCAACGGCCAGGAGCGCGCTCACGAGCGCAGCCACCACCTTCGAACGTCTGCGTGTGAAGAACTGCATCGATACCCTCCGAGGCCCTGAAATGTCCGTCGAAAAGTACCGGGCCGCCTGCGACGCGCTGGAGCCTCGGCCCCGTCGTTCCGGCGCGGTAGGCGCACCCTTCCGTCTAGCGGAAGCCAGCTTTAACGACGGTCTTCACCCTGTCCTCATGCACCCATATGGGTATATGATTCGCGCATGGCACGGGCAGCGACGACCTCGGACGTCTTCAACGCGATCGCGGAGCCGCGCCGCCGCGACATCCTGATGCTGCTGCGCTCCGGCGAGCGGCCGGTGAACGAGGTGGCGACCGCGCTCGGGATGCCGCAGCCCGGCGCGTCCAAGCACCTGCGTGTGCTCAAGGAGGTCGGCCTCGTGCAGGACCGGCGAGCGGGCAAGCAGCGCGTCTACGGCCTCGACGCGAGCGGCCTGCGGACGATCCACGAGTGGACCGGCGGCTTCGAACGGTTCTGGAACGAGAGCTTCGACCGACTCGACGCGTACGTGCAGGAGCTCAAGGCGCAGAAGCCGACGACATCGACGCCGACGACACAGACGGCGACGACCCAGCGAGAGGGGGAGTAGCAGTGCGGGAACCGGAAGCAGCGGAGTCGTCGACGGCCGACCGCGAGATCGTCGTGTCGCGGCTGATCGACGCGCGGCCCGAGCTCGTGTTCGAGGCGTTCACAACGGTCAGGCACCTCTCGCGCTGGTGGGGCCCGGAGGGGTTCAGCACGACCACCCGGTCTTTCGACTTCCGCGTGGGAGGGGAGTGGGTCTTCACCATGCGCGGGCCGGACGGCACGGCGCATTCCGAGTGGATCACCTGGACGGCCATCGTCCCGCCCGAGCGCATCGAGCTGCTCCACGGCGAGCGCCGCGACGATCCCGACACCTTCGCGTCGGTGCTGACCTTCACCGCGGAGGGCGCCGCAACGCGTGTCGAGCTGCGGACGGTGTTCCCGACCGTGGAACTGCGGGACCAGGCGCTCGAACGCTCCCACGCCGCCGAGGGCGGCAGGCAGACGCTGGCCAAGCTGGCCGGCTACGTCGAGCCCACCATGAGGAATGAGAAGGGGAACTGATGGCAGGGAAGGCGTTCTTCAGCGTCTCGATGTCGCTGGACGGGTTCATGGCCCCGGACTCCCCGGACGAGCTGATGGGGAAGCAGTGGATGGAGTTGCAGCACTGGGTCTTCCCGACCCGGTTCTTCCGCCAGAACCTCGGCCTCGGCCCGGGCGGCGAGGAGGGCCTGGACGACGACGTCGCCCGCCGCACCTTCGAGCGCACCGGAGCCAGCGTGATGGGCAAGCGGATGTTCGAGGCCGGCGAGCACGCCTGGCCGGAGGACGCGCCGTTCCACACCGACGTGTTCGTCGTCACGCACGAGCGCCGCGACCCGTGGGCGCGTCTCGGCGGGACGACGTTCCACTTCGTGGACGACCTCCAGGTCGCGCTCGACCGGGCGCGTCAAGCTGCAGGGGAGCGCGACGTCCGGATCGCCGGCGGCGGCGCGACGATCGTGGAGTACCTGAACGCCGGGCTGGTCGACGAGTTCTCGATCGCCCTCTCGCCCGTGCTGTTCGGGAAGGGCATCCGGCTGTTCGAGTCCGTGGACGTCTCCCGGATCCGGCTGGAACAGCTCGGCTCGGAGGCGTCGTCCCGGGCGACGCACCTCACGTACCGGGTGCACGAGCGATGACCGGCCGCGCGAGCCCGGCCAAGGCGGCGGTCGGCGACAAGCCGGTGTTCGCCTACATCGCGAGCCTCCCCGACGCCCAGCGGGCGATCGCGGAGGCCGTGGACGCCCTGGCGGCGCGGACACTGCCCGGTCTGACCCGCTCCATCAAGTGGGGGATGTCGTACTACGGCGTCGGCGACGGCTGGTGCTTCTGCTGCGGCGCCTTCGACGACCACGTGAAGCTGATGTTCGTGAATGGGGTGACCCTCGAGCCGGTGCCGCCGGTGACGCCCGTCGCGATGGGCAAGGCCACCCGCGGGGTCGAGCTGTCGACGCTCGCGGACCTGGACGAACGGCAGGTCGCCGACTGGATGCGACAGATCACGTCGCGGCCCGGGGTCGGCGGCCGGCGCGGGTGAGCGGTCCGCCGGCCGTACGGGCCAGGGGATGGGCGACCCGGTGAAACTTCGGCCGCGCCGCCGCCGCGGTCCGGCACGGGGGAGGGGAGCGCAACGGACGCGCCGCTAGCGTGGCGAGCGCCGTGCCCTCTCCAGAGAAAGGACCGACATGGCCAACGACGCTTTCGCCGGAGCCGTGGACTACCTCGTGTTCGCGTTCCCCGACCAGGCCTCCGTCAGCGCGGGGCTCGCCGCCGTGCTTCAGCGGGTCGACGAGGGGGTCATCGAGGTGCTCGACCTCGAGTTGATCCGCGTCGACGACACCGGAGCTCCGGTGCGGCGCCCGCTCGACCAGTTCCCTGGCCGCGACGCACTCGACGGCTTCGTGGGAGCGTACTCGGGCATCCTCGACGCGGAGGACGTCCAGCGGGTCGCCGAAGCCCTGGACCCCGGCGCGTTCGCCATCGCGCTCGTCTACGAGGACCGCTCCCTCGCGTCCGCAGCCGACGCCTGGATCGCGGCGGGCGGCATGGAACTGTTCGCCGGCGGAGTCGACATCATCGACCTCGCCGACGCCGTCGAAACGAAAGGAACGGACCGATGAGCCTTCTCCGCACCGCCGCGCGCGCCTCCGTCGCCACGCGCGTGATCGGTAGCACCCACCGACGCCAGCAGCGCTGGGCGGCGCAGGACTCCGAGGCCGGAGCGCAGCCCGCGGCTCCGGCTACCGGGACGACGGCCACTGGGACGACGGCCGCTGGGACCACGGCCATCGACCCGGCACCCGCGGGCTCGGGCCCGTCGGTGCTGGACCAGCTCACGCAACTCGGTGAGTTGCGCGCTGCCGGCGTTCTCACCGACGCGGAGTTCGAGACGCAGAAGGCGAAAATCCTGGGCGGGTAGTCACCGCACCTGCTCGCGCAAGAACCGTCCGATCCGCTCGGTCGCGTCGGCTGCCTCCGCTGTGCCGAGCATGAGCTGGTACACGTGCGGCAGCCCCTCGCCGATCTCCAGGCGGACGTCGACACCGGCGGCCGTCGCCGCGCGCGTGAGGCGTTCGGCGTCGCTGAACAGCAGGTCGGCTGTCCCCACCTGCACGAGCATCGGAGGCAGCCCTGAGAGCGTCGCATACAGGGGCGAAGCGAGCGGCGTTCTCGGGTCGGCTCCGGCGAGGTAGTCGGAGGCCAGCTGGCGCAGCAGCTCGGGAGTGGAGATCGGATCCTGATCGATTCGGTCCGTCATCGACGGCCCGGAGCTCGTCAGGTCGACGGTCGGAGACATCAGCACCACAGCGGCAGGGAGGGCTCCTCCCGCGTCGCGGGTGGCGACGAGCAGGGAGACGGTGAGGCCACCGCCTGCGGAGTCGCCGGCTACGGCGATCGAGTCGGCGGCCGTTCCCTGTTCCTCGCGAAGCCACCGCCAGACGGCGAGGACGTCGTCGATCGCCGCCGGGAACGGGTGCTCCGGCGCCAGCCGGTACTCCGGAAAGAGCACCCGCATCCGGCCGGCCCGTCCCAGTCGAGCGGCCAATTCCCCGTCGCTGGCCAGCGAACCCAACCGGAAGCCCCCGCCGTGCAGGAACAGGAGGACCCGGCCCGGGTCGGACCCGGGAGGGTCCAGCCAATGCGCCTTCACCCCGGCGGCCACGACCTCGGTCACACGGACATCGTCGGGAATCGGATGCACGGGACCGGCCGGCGCGAATCCCGCTCGTTCCTCCGCCACCGTCTCAGGCGGTCGGCCGGCTGCAGCGCTCTGGCGCTGGTGGAGCGACGCGATCAGCTCATCCATGGCGGGACTCGGCATGGTGCCACCTCCTCGGCCGCGTCAGCGTCAGTCCGGGACGACTTCGCTGAGCCGACCGGTATGGACATCGAAGACGAACCCCCTGACAGGGATATCGGAGGAGATCCACGGATGGGTCTTCACCTTGGCGACCTGCTCTTTGGTGTTCTGCTCCACGTCGGTGAAGCTGTAGAAGCGGGCCGGCGCGATCGGCGTCGCTCCGGTCTCGGTTCGCAGCCGCGCCTCGAGTTCCTGGTCGCCGAACTTCGACATTCCGCAGTCGTTGTGATTGATGATCATGATCTCCCGAGTCCCGAGCAGCCGGGTGGAGACGATGAGGGACCGGACCGAGTCGTCGTCGATCACGGTGCCCACGTTTCTGATCAGGTCGACGTCGGCGTCGGCCAGGCCGAGCATCCTCACGATGCCGCTCAGCCGGGGATCGGCGCAGGTGACGATCGCGATCTTCGGCGCCGGCGGCGCCCCGTTGCTCGCATCGTATTCGTCGGCGTTCGCTGCGATGGCGCTGAGCGCCTCATCGATGATGGTCATGGCTAGTCCTTAGGTTGTCGTAGTGGAAGACGTGGCCCCTAGACGGAGGTCTGTGGCGGGGCGGAACCGTCCTATCCGAAGGTGAAGCAGTACGCCTCCACTCCGGGTCGGTCGAACTCGATCTCGAAGAGCCGGTCGCGTATGGCACCCTGCTGTCGGACCAGCTGGTAGGTGTCCTGCCGGTCGAGGGTGCCGCGGCCGTGGTCATCGACGTCGGTGCCGCTCGCTCCCACCGGCGATCTGCCGTCGAGGAAGACACGGAAGCGGCTCGGCTGGGAACCGGCGGCGCCTCCCATCACCAGGTTCACGTCCCTGGCGTGGAATGCGAACGCGATCCGACCACCGGGTCGGCTGGACACCGCTGCGTACGGGGTCTGCACCCATTCGCCGTGCAGATCCCAGTGGTTCGGTGAAAGGTCGGTGTGGATCGCGTACTCCGTTGCGCGGTCATAGGCGGCGGCGTCCTCGGAGGCGAAGCCGCTGCTCTGCCGATAGCCCAGGTATGTCTCGGGGGAGCGCAAGGTGGACCAGTCCGCGGCCACCTCCAAACCGTACGCCTGGGGCTGCGCGAGACCGGGGTCCACGTCGGACGCGCCGCCGGACGTCAGCAGCACCTGGATCGCCATCTCGGTCATCTCGTAGTCGCCTTCGCCGAAGTGGTGGTAGCGGACGCGCCCGGTCGCGTCGGCGAGGTAGACGGCCGGCCAGTAGTTGTTGGCGAAGTCGCCCCACACTCCGTAGTCGTCGTCGAAGGCGACGGGGTACTCCACCCCGAGCGACCGGACGCGTGCCTCGACATTGGCGTGGTCGTGCTCGAACCCGAACTCCGGCGTGTGGACCCCGACGATGGTCAGCCCCTGTGCCGCGTACTTCGCATGCCACGCACGGAGGTACGGCAGGGTCCGAAGCCAGTTGACGCAGGTGTAGGTCCAGAAGCTCACGAGGACCACCCGGCCGCGCAGCGCCTGCGGTGTGAGCGGCTGGGAGTTCAGCCACCCGGTGGCCCGGTCGAAGGGGGAGAGGCGCCCTTCGTCGGGAAGTGCCTCCGCAGTGTCGGAGAGCCGGTGGGCGACCGACCAGAAGCGCCGGTCGCGCGCGTCAGTCGACATCGGCTCCCTCCCTCGCGCGCCCGTTCCCCGCGGCCTCCTTCGCCATGCGGTCGGCGTCGATGACGGCCTGAGCGAACGCCTCCGGCGCCTCCTGGGGGAGGGCGTGGCCGATGCCGCCGGTCAGGGTGCGGTGCTCGTACGGCCCGGTGTACCGGTCGCGGTAAGCGGCGGGGTCGGGATGCGCTGCGCCGTTGCTGTCACCTTCGAGCGTGATCGTCGGCACGCCGATGGTCGGGCGCGCGGCAAGCAGCCGTTCGACATCGTCGAAGCGCGGTTCGCCCTCGGCGAGACCCAGTCGCCAGCGATAGTTGTGGATCACGATGCGGACATGGTCGGGATTCTCCAGCGCTGCGGCGCTGCGCAGAAACTCCTCCTCGCTGAACTCCCACTTCGGCGAGGCGGTCCGCCAGATCAGGCGGGCGAAGTCGGTGCGGTTCGCGTCGTATCCGAGCTCTCCCCGCCGAGTCGCGAAATAGAACTGATACCACCAGGCCAGCTCCGCCGCGGGAGGCAACGGCTGCGCGTTGGCCGCTTGGCTGCTGAGCAGGTAGCCGCTGACGGCGACGTGGGCGCGACAGCGCTCGGGCCACAGTGCTGCGAGCACGTTGGCTGTCCGCGCACCCCAGTCGAACCCGGCGACGACCGCGTCGGCCACGCCGAGGGCGTCGAGCAGAGCGAGGGCGTCCGCGGCCAAAGCGGCCGGCTGCCCGTTCCGCGGGGTCTCCTCCGACAGGAACCGGGTCGTTCCGTATCCGCGCAGGTGCGGGATGAGCACTCGGTAGCCCTGATCAGCCAGAATGGCCGCCGGCTCGCTGAAGCTTTCGATCGAATACGGCCAGCCATGCAGCAGCAGCACGACGGGGCCGTCGGACGGTCCGCGCTCGGCGAGGCCGATGCTCAGCACGCCGGCCTCCACCTGCGCGGTCGCCTCGAGTGGCGTGGTCACCGGAGTGGGCGGAACGTCGCACGAACCTCCTGCGAGAACAGCTCGGGCTGCTCCCAGGCGGCGAAGTGCGTCCCGCGATCGAGGCGGTTGAAGTGGATCAGGTTGGGATACGCCAGTTCGGCCCAGCTCCGTGGCGCCGCGTAGATCTCATCCGGGAAGACGCTGACTCCCGTCGGGAGCTGCACCCCCTTGGGCTGAAAGAACGCGAGCTTGCTCTCCCAGTACAACCGCGCCGAGGACACCGCGGTATTGGTGAACCAGTAGAGGTCGATGTTGTCCAGGATGTCGTCCCTGGTGAGCCCCTCCGACCCGCCCAGGAAGACCCGCGCGATCAGGTCGTAGCTGGCGGCGTCGTGATCGAGCATCCAGGCCGCCAGCCCGACCGGCGAGTCCGCCAGCGCGTACAGCGTCTGCGGCCGGCCTGCCATCTCCTGCGCGTAACCGAGACCGTGCGCGTAGAAGTAGGCGAGCTGGTCCCACGCGCCGCGCTCTTCCGCCGTGAGTTCGGCGGGCGGCTCCTCGTGCGCGTCCAGCGCGGCCTGGATGCCGTCCGGAACTGTGGCCGGCATATTCGTGTGAATGCCGATGAGCCCGGGAGGCTGGAGCAGCGCCATCTGCTCGGTGACGGCATTGCCCCAGTCGCCGCCTTGCGCGACGTAGCGGTCGTAGCCGAGACGGGTCATGAGCTCGCCCCAGGCTTTCGCGATCCGGATCGGGTCCCAGCCGGGCTTGTCCGGCTTTCCCGAGAACCCGTGCCCCGGGAGCGACGGAATGACGAGGTCGAACGCGTCCGAGGCGTCGGCGCCGTAGGCGGTCGGATCGGTCAGCGGGCCGATGATCTTCAGCTGCTCGATGATCGAGCCCGGCCAGCCGTGGGTGACGATCATCGGGAGAGCGTTCTCGTGGGGCGATTTCACGTGGATGAAGTGGATGTCCACCCCGTCGATCTCGGTGATGAACTGGGGGAGGGCGTTCAGGCGGGCTTCGACGTTGCGCCAGTCGTGATGCTCGAGCCAGTACTGCGCGAGCGCCTGCATCACCTCCAGCCGCACGCCTTGGGAGGTGTCGTCGACGGTCTCCTTCTCGGGGAATCGCGTGTTCCGGATCCGCCGCTCGAGGTCGTCGATGTCGTCTTGCGGGATCTCGACGGTGAAGGGTCGGATTGCGGTGTCGGGGCGTGGTTCAGTGACGGTCACAATGTTCGCTTTCGAACGAGGGGTTGCTGTCGGGGATGTGTGCGCGCTGGGCGTGAGGGTTCGATCCGGATGGTGGCGATTCAGCGACCGCTGAGCGGTTGCCGACCTCCATCGATCTCGAATGTCGCTCCCGTGAGGGGGAGGGGGAGCGGCGGCAGCGCACCAGGAAGGTCCTGATAGGAGGGAAACGACGGGCTATCGGGATCTCGTCAGGAGGGGATTCGTCGCTCTCCGCGGATTATCGACCCTCGATGCGTGTTGCGGCTAGACGGTGTGCTGCCGAACTGACGAGTTTGCCTGTCGTGTTCGGTGGACAGTGTCGAAACACGAGCTGCGTTCACACTTCGCACTTGACTGGAACGCAGAAGCACATTAGTGGCATCATCTTTTGTGCCTCCTCTTGAAGTCGGTTGGAGCGGCCTTGCGTCGGACATGGATTGGATCGACATGGACTTCAAAGACTTTTTTCGACTTCGCGAAAGTCGTCGCGAATTGGAGGCGCTCCGTCTCGAAATTGAACGGTCGTCCGTAGCGCAGGTTGCAGAAGCCCTCCGGCCTGAACTGACGCGCGCGCTGGCTGAGCTACGGCTGTTTCATGACGACGACGACGCATGGAATAGGGCAGCAGATGCCGTGCGAACTCCCCAAACCGCTGAATTGCGCCACGATTATTTGGCCGCGCTGCCATCCTTACTCAAGCTCTTCGGCTACGAGCCGCCGCCGAAGGCAGCTGTCGTCGTATCCGAAACGACGCGTCTCATCGCGGGGGACCATGACAGCGACCAGATACTCCGCGACCTCACTGAGGCTCGCATCGCCTTGGGCGAACTTCTGCGCAAGGGCGAACGTATTCCGCAAGATCCGCCGTGGAAGCTCGCGTATCGCGCGACCGAGGTGAATGCCTTCCTAGATCTCGGAGTTCAGGTTGGCGCCGCAACGGTCACGGCCGGGATTGGGTTCGCTTTAGGGTCAGCCGTTGGCGCTGCCGCCACGGCTGGGATTGCCCCCGCCGCGACCTTCATCGTTGTCGGAGGCATTCGACGCTTCAAGAATGCGCGAAAAATCCACCGCGCGTCGGAAGCGCTTGCCGCACAACAGGAAACGCTCGATACCACCTCCTTTCCTACTGCAGCCCACGTCGTCACTCAATATCTGAAGGAACTGGTTCGACTGTCCGGCGCGATAGCCGCCGACGACCGTGCAACGGTGGACTGGAACGCAATGCGCGGCAACCTGGAGGCGATCCAGAACATCTGTGGCCGTTTCGTATCCGGCGATCAACACGCTAGTTCTCTCGCAAATCAAGCAATCCTGAAGGGCAATCGTCGCCCCAGGGAGTTGAGGGACTGGTTTGGCAGGGTGCTGAAGCTAATAAACAAGGCGAGCGCGGAATTTGCCCTCTACGAGAGGTTTACACCGGAGACACGCAATGAACTGGAGGCCATAACTTCCGAAATGGCCGCACGGCTTGCGAGTGGGGAGTTTGGCAATCTGGAGTGAGACTCGCCGCGACGTTGCATCCTGAGGTGGGGGAGAACGGCCTTCGGTGAACCCTCCGACTCACATGTCAACGAAATATATCACTGAGGTGGCGACCGGTTTCTGGACGACGATGCCCCGCTTGGCCGAAGACTCCGGGAGTACCAGTCGAAGTGGGGGCAAGTGAATCACGAAGCGCTTGCACAGGTGAAAGCCGATCTAAGCCAAGCCCGAGACGAACTTCGGCTCGGGGCGGAAGCTCGGGGGTTCGAACTGACATAATGTGCATTATCAGCGATGTGTATCGTGACCAGAAACCATGTCGCAAGCCGAAGTTGTCCCGCCAGCGCGCACCTGGTGCGGGATGGGCGCGGCGGTGTAATACTCCGCCGTATGGAGGATCCCGTTTCAGGCGGCGCCCGCGTTACGACCGGAGTGAGCGCACGGGCCTCGGTTCAGCACTCCGGCGGCTGGTCTTGGGAGCAGCGCTGGCTGCTGGTGACAAAGTACTTGGCGCGTCTCCGAGAGATCTACGACGGTGCTCCGATCGAGTCGAACACTGACCTCTGGGCGCTCATCAATAGCCTGCTAATCGATACGTACCACCTGGGCGAGACCTTCTCCGAGCAACTCTCCTTGCATGAGCAGGTTCGGTCGACGGTGGCCAACAGCCTCGATCTTCAACTCTGTCGCGACTACGCCAACACCTGGAAACACTTCAAGCGAGACGGGAACGCGCGCGTCGCGTACGTCTGGGAGGATGGCGATTCCGAGACTGGTGGTCACTATGTGACGATCGCGTATCGTCTCCAGAGGGAGCCACTGGCCAACCACACGACCGTCGACGGACGCGTTGGCTCGGTCTGCGTGGGATACATGGCGAGCGTTCATGAGGTCCAACGAGATAGCCGAGCCAACTGGTCTGACACAGCCTTACCTCGACCGGTTGATGAGCCCGGCGCAGACTGAGTGATCCTACGGCCCCGTTGACAATGGGGCTCGTCCACCCCCCGCAGGCCGCGTTGGACTAGCGTGGGTCATGAGCCCATCCAAGGACGGATGAACTAGACCATCCGGACCGTGAACCGCGTCGTCTTCTTCGTCGGCGCGCTGCTCGCCGGACATCTCGCGACCCTCCTCGGCTACCGCCTCATCCTCGCGATCGGCGCCCTCGTCTTTCTCGCGGCGCTCGTCCCCGTCTTCTCACCCCTGTTCGTCGCGCGCCACGGCGACCGGCTGTAGCGTGACCCCCATGAGCTCCTCCGGAACCGACTTCAGCGATCTGCGTGCGCTCTTCATCAACACCACCCTCACCCGCTCCCCCGGCCGCAGCCACACTCAGTCGCTGATCGATGTGAGCGCGTCGATCATGGCCGCCCAGGGGGTGCAGGTCGACCAGTTCCGTGCCGTCGACCACCCGATCGCCACCGGCGTCTATCCCGACATGCGCGATTACGGCTGGGAGGTGGACGCGTGGCCCGAGCTCTTCTCCCGGGTGCTCGCCGCCGACATCCTCGTGATCGCAGGCCCCATCTGGCTCGGCGACAACAGCAGCGAGACGAAGAAGATCATCGAACGGTTGTACGCGCACTCGGGCGAGCTCAACGACAAAGGCCAGTGGCTCTACTACGGCCGCACCGGCGGCTGCCTCATCACCGGCAACGAGGACGGCATCAAGCACTGCGCGTCCAACGTCCTCTACAGCTTGCAGCACATCGGCTACGCGATCCCCCCGCAGGCCGACGCCGGCTGGATCGGCGAGGCGGGACCCGGCCCGAGCTACGGCGACGACCTCGGCGACGGCCGGCGCGTGGGCTTCGACAACGACTTCACCAACCGCAACACGACCTTCCTCACCTGGAACCTGCTGCACCTGGCCCGGCTGCTGAAGGACGCGGGAGGGTTCCCCGACTACGGCAACCAGCGCCGCGAGTGGGACGCCGGGACGCGCTTCGACTTCCGCAACCCGGAGTACCGGTCATAACGAGCACCGGTCATGACGGCAGCGTGAACGCGAACCGGTCCTCGGCCGAATACCTGTACTCGGCGTCGCACCGGAACCCGCGCAGCCACTGCACGCCGTCCACGACGCGCAGATAGAAGCCCTTCGGGAACTCCACGTCGTCGCTGAGCGGCGCGCTCGCGACTTTGATCGCGCCCGCGGGCGAGCGTCCCGCCGACAGCACCGAGTCGGGCGCGTTCGGCTGCGACCGCAGCGCCATCCGGAGGTACGGCCCGGTGTCGGCCGGGCACAGCGACAGGCCGTGCTGGACTGCCGCGGCGAAAACCTCCGGCAGGGTCCCTCCGTCGACCAGGCCGAGTTCGCGGACGTCGCGCTCGACGACAGTCAGCTCCACCGGTTCCCGCGCGTCGAACGCTTCGTGATCGAGCAGCGTCTCAGCGTACGCGTTCAGGAGGACGCCATGCGATTCCAGCGTCGTCCGCAGCTGCGCCCGGCTGGATCCGCCAACGATCAGACGCAGGGGCTTTTCGGCTCGTTCCATCACTGCAGACTATCCACTCGCCTCAGCGCCGGCGGCCGCAAAGCAGCTGTACATTTTAGATGTTTATGCGTGCGCAGCAGACGGAACGTTCTGTATGGTCAGACTAGTCGCCAAAGCGGCGACTATTCATCTGGTGGGAGATATCGATGACGATCGTTCTCGAGCGAATGGACGAGATTACCGAGTTGCGTATCGACGAGGTCGAACCGGCGCAGGCGAACGTGAAGTACGCGCAGTTGCGCGTCGATGAGATCGAAGCGCCGCAGGCGAACGTCAAGTACGCCCAACTCTGAAATCCGTCAGGAGGGAGCAGCACGCGCTGCTCCCTCCTGGCCTGATCGACCGATATCGAGGACTACTGTGCTGAATCTCTTCTCCCCGGCGTTCACTACCGATGTCTGGGCCTGTCGCGCCGCCGAGCTGACTGGTGATCGCCCGTTCAGCGAGGCCGACGTGCGCGACTCGCTCTTGGCATACACCACGCGCCCCGATGAGATCCGCGCCCTGAACCGCCACACCGAAGCAGTCTCAGCCATCAACGGGACGCGCACAGCGTCCCCGCGAACGGACCTGTTAGTGCATCCGAAGGACGCATCGCTCGCTGAATACGCCGAACGCGCAGATCAGCTGGTCGGTGAGGATGAATGGAGCGTGGCGTACTTCGGCCTGTATGCAGCGAGTACCGCCATGTGGGACACGGCGAAGACATTCGCCGACGAGCTGGCGCGCTCGCTCGGGTACCGTCCAGGAGGTCGTGTCGACATCGACTGCTTCGTCGGTCGGTACTCCTCGACGCACACCGGCGTACACGTTGACCACGCACACAACTTCGCGTTCACGCTCCGGGACGGCAAGACGATGTTCACGTGGCCCGGCGACCGCAACGATCTACTCGGGCTGAAATCTCCCGATTACGACGAGCACAAGACTTCCGGGATCGCTCTCGCGAACAAACGCGACAGAATCGCTTACTTTCCGCAGGACCACTTCCATGTCGCCGAGAGCAAGGATGACGTGTCGATCAACGTCAACGTCACGTTCTGGGAAGCGGGCAACGACTCGAGACCGAACGCTGACTACCTTCGCGGGCTGTTGCCGACACCGACGCGGACCCGACACGATGTTCGGTCGTCCGGACCGGTGGCGCTGGGCGCCGATGACGACATCCTTATCAATACGGTGCGGTCCCTCCTCGACGATGGAGCCCTCCGTCGGCGGATGGCGATTGCACAGCTTGTCTCCGACACCAGTTCACGGCTCTGTGTCGGCCGTCCACCGATCGATGTCGACGAGGTCGCCGAGCTCGCATCGTTGACCCCGGTGAGCACAATGCAATGGATTCCGCTCCACGGTCTCGAGGAAGTGCTCGTGGCTGCGAACGGACATGTCGCGGCCTTTCCTTACTCCCGTGACCTCGACACGTTCCTCACCCGGCTCGCTGCGGGCGAAACGATCGATATCGCCGGGTTGCGCGATCGCGACGAGTCGGCAGTCTCGAGTCAGCTCCGGCGCGTGGTCGTCGCCCTCACGAGGTGGGGTGCGCTCTGAGACCACGGGCGACGGTCGCTGCCTGGCTCGGTGCGTGCGCTGCCCTGTTCCTGGGCAGTTTCGGAGACGAAGCAGCACAGATCGCATTCGCACTCCGGCTTGCCGACGGCGGGTACACGGCACCTGCCCAGGTGTCGGCACTCCTCGCAGCGGGACTTCTTGGTGGCATATTCGCCGCCGCAATAGCGCCGCGCGCCCTCAACCGGTTCGGTGCGCGCCGACTCATCGTTGTGGTGTTCGTCGCCGAGGCAGTGCTGATCGCGTGTGCGTCATTCGCCTCCACATTCCCATGGTTTGTGGCTATCGCCGCCGTCCTGGGCTGTCTGGGGTCGCTCTTGTGGTCTGCAGTGTTGGTTGCGCTTCCGGCACTAGCACTGAGCCAGTCCGGCATCGCACGCGCCAACAGAGTGGTGCAGACCGTCCGAAACCTCGGATATGTCGTCGGGCCCCTTCTTGGTAGCGCCTTATTCGCTTGGTCGTCCGGACCTCAAGGGCTCCTCTGCCTGGCCGCCATCATGTTGCTCGCGGCGATCGGAGTGGCCGTGACCCTTCCGTCCTTGGTGGCGTCCGCCATCGGCACAGAGAGGGAGCACGAGAAGAAGAGAAGCGCCGACGTCATCGGCCTGCTTCGCACTCCGGGAGTTCTTCGTGCGATCGCTCCCCTGGTGATCACCGTGCTGGTGACGTCCGCACTCAACGTGCTCCTGATCGTTCGAATCCGGGCCGACCTGGGGCTCAGTGCCGCTACCTACGGAGTCGTCGTCGCAGCTTTGAGTGCCGGGCTCGTGATCGGACCGCTCCTTTTCGCCAAACCCATGGGAAGGCTCGGTGATGCAGCGGGAGCTTCCATCGGAGCAGCCATCATCGGGGCGGGAATCGTCGTGGTCGGTGCTGCGGACATCGCATGGGAGCTGGCCGCGGCGGCAACAGTCATCGGTGTCGCCAACGGCGTCCAGAACACGCTCATGTCGGGATTCATCATCAACCGCGTCGACGCAGCAAGGCGAACGCGTCAGATGCCGGCCTACATCCTGATTCTGCAGTGCGCAGTTTTGGCGGGATTCGTCTGCGCAGCCTTCATCCACGTCGACGCGGCCGCTCCTGCCCTGATCGCCGTCGGTGCGGTTGCAGTGGCAGTCGGCTCGGTCGGTGCGCTCGTGAACGTCACGAACAAACAAAAACCCATCGAGGAGGGTGCATCTCTGTGAGCGAGACGACTGTCGGAACAAGCCGATTCGAAGAAGACAAGCCGTTGTTGGAGGCGATCCAGCTCCAGCCACCCCTCGACAAGATCGTCAGGTCCGGACTGGCGAAGCTTCGTGTCAGCCAGTATTACTTCGACGAGCCGCTCTTCGATGAGTACGAGTCGACTACCGTACGTGCGACCTGGGATTTCGCCGCTGCGGAAAGCATCGTAGAAGACGGCCACTCGGTGCTCGACCTCGGCTGCGGCGACGGCCGACTTCTGCTGCACCTCGCCCACCAGCGTGCCCTCAGCCCGAGCGTTGGCGTCGACATCGCGCGAGTGGCGATTGATCGCTTCGACGCTGAGATCCGCACGAGCAGGTTCAGAAATGTGGAGGCACGTCTCGGCGATATCTTCGCGCTCCCCGAGGATCTCGCCACGCGCTCGTTCGATGTGGTTACGTTTGGAGACGCTACGGTGAACTTCGTACTCGATGAGAACAAGCTTGAAGACTTGCTCGTCGTGGCGCACGACCGCCTCAGAGACGACACATCGCGTGTGATGATCGCCGTGTTCGCGGACGGCACACCGCAACAACTCGCATTCATGGACAAGCGTTGCACTGTCGTCCCCTTCCGTCCTTCTTCCGGCCGTTCCGCCTTGATCTGGTGGGCCTACAAATACGATGCCGACCGGCTGATCATGCATCGCTCGGTCTACGCCCAATACGGCTGGGACTCCGACGGAGACATCGAAGGCGTTGTTTGCGATCTGCGCGACCGCATGTGGACACCATCCGCGATCGAGCCGGTTGCAGCGCGTGCCGGCCTGAGCATCGAAAGGATCCTCGATTCGAGCGTCCAGGACGGTGCCGCCCTGGGAATGGGCACGGCCATCATGGTCCTCCGCCGCGCGTCGGGGTCAGACCACTGATGCTCGGCCGCGAGCTCTGTTCGACCGCGCCGTAGGGCCTCCGGGTCACCGGCCATCGAACGACCGCTCCGAGCTGTGCACTCGCGTCACGATGACGCACCACAGGGGCTCTCCCTCACATGACCACCCTCGACGCCCGCGCCGCCGACACCACGAGCCGGTGCCCGCGCTGCCACGGCCGCACCGCCTACCCGTCCATCGTCACCGTCGACCGGAGGCCGCGATTCGCGCTGGTGTGCGCGTTGTGCGGCACGGCTCGCGAATTCCGCGGCCGATCGTAGGATGAGGCGGTGAGAGACCGCCGACCGCCCGCGAATGCCGACGGCCTGTCGCGCCGCGGCTGGCTCATCCTCGTCGGCGCGACCGCCGCCGTCGCGGTCGCGCTCCTCTCCGTCGCGGCCATCGCAAACGGTCTGCCCGCCGTTCACCCGCGAACCGACAGGACAGCAGCGGCCCCGTCCGCTTCCACGCACACGCTGGATCCGGCTCCCACACCGCTCGGGCTGCCTCCGCGCCCCACCCCCACGGCGCCGGTCGCGACCGTCCCCGAGCAACCGGTCGGCAGCATCCCAACGGGCGCGTGCCTGCAGGTCTTCCCGTCGCCGCGGGCGAACGCCTATCCCGTCGTCGACTGTGCGTCGCAGCACATCGCACAGGTGCTCGCGAAGGGCGTCCTCCCGCAGGCCGCCGACGCGGCGTTCCCCGGCGTGCAGGCCCTGAACGCCCAGGTCGGCGACCTCTGCACCGCACCCGGCCTCTTGGACTGGAACTGGGTCGCGGTCTGGAACGAGGATGTGCAGGTGGAGCTGCGCTACCCGGACACCGAGGCGCAGTGGACATCAGGCGACCGCGGCTACGAATGCTTCGTCGACACCTACTCGCGCCACGAGCTCACCGGCAACGCACTCGCTACCCACTAAAGGCCACGAAGGGCCCCGGTCGATCGGCGCCGGCGTGAAGCAGGCGACGATCGACCAGGGCCGGACGGCGCTCGCTACGGGGTCGCGTTGAGCGCCGCCGTGACGTTGATGTCGCGTGCCGTCGCAGGCGCACCCTCGACGGGCGATCCGGTCTTCGCGAGCAGATCGGCCAACCGGTCGACCGTCGGCTCTGAGCCGAACTTCTCGCGCAGCACAGCGAAGGCGCCGGCGACCTGAGGCGCGGCGAACGACGTTCCCATCGCGTAGAAGGTGCCGAAGCTCTTGTACGGGACCAGCACGCCGTCCCGGTTCAGTGCGTCGCCGGTACCGACCGGCGCGAAGAGGCGCGTGCTCGCGGCGTAGTTGGAGTAGCCGGCGCGCACGTGCTCGTGAAGCGTCTGGGTCGCGCCGACCGTGATCACGTTCTTACCGCAGTTCCAGGCGCCCACCGAGTCGAGCCCGGCGTTCCCGGCAGACATGATGACCGCGATGCCCTTGTCCTTGAGTCGGCCCGCCGCAGCATCGACGGACTGTCCGATAGCGCTGCACTTTCCGTCGGCGCCGATGGACTCCCCCGAGACCGACAGCGTCACCGCCGCGACCTTTCCGCGGTAGATCTGCTCGGATTCGATCTTGTCGATCCAATTGAGGGCGTTCGCGACCGACTCCCCCTGCCAGCCCATGGAGTCGTTCGCGCCGGTCGTCGTGCCGCCGCCGACCTTCACCTGGACCACCTTCGCGCCTACAGCAGCACCGGCCGAGGACACCTGAAGGGAGTTCCCATCCGAATCAAGCTCGTACCGCACGCCCGGCTGACCGACCACGGCACCCGCCGTCGCCGTGCCATGAAGGTCGTGGCACAGATCTCCCGACGAGCCCACGCACCGCGACGACGGAGCAGAGCTCTTCGGAAGCGTGCTGAACAGCGTGGGCCCCTTGTACAGGTACGGCGTGTTGATCACATTCGTGGTCTCACACAGACTCGACCACCCGTTCGGGTCGGCCTCGAACCCGAAGCAGTACTCCCCCGCGACCTTCGACTTGCCGTTGGCGTCCTGCATGAGCGGGTTGCCGCCGGTGAACGCCCCGTCGACGTCGAAGACGATCTGACCCGAGCCGTTGAAGGTGCCGCCGGCTGCGTCCACGTAGGATCCGGATCTGTCGGCGCCCAGATTCATGGCGATGTTGGACTTGTCCCACGACTTGTCCTCGGGTGCCGCGACGGCCGATACGCCGGCGGTACCCAGGGCCGCCGGGACGACGACCGCCGCCCCGAAGAGCACTCTGGCGATGGATTTACTCATGTGGTGGTTCCTTACTGACACATGTGGAATTCACATGTACACCACTAACATAGCGGACGTCCGCGCCGTGCCCTCCCGCGAGGGCGGGGACACCTCGGCACGGGCGTCAGGCCCCCACGTACTCCGCCAGGTGCTGCCCGGTCAGCGTCGAGCGCGCGGCGACCAGGTCCGCCGGCGTGCCCTCGAACACAATGCGGCCGCCGTCGTGACCGGCGCCGGGGCCGAGGTCCACGATCCAGTCGGCGTGGGCCATCACGGCCTGGTGGTGCTCGATCACGATGACCGACTTGCCGGAGTCGACCAGCCGGTCCAGGAGGGCGAGGAGCTGCTCGACGTCGGCCAGGTGCAGACCGGTGGTCGGCTCGTCCAGCACGTAGACGCCGCCCTCCTCGGCCATGTGCACTGCGAGTTTCAGCCGCTGGCGCTCGCCGCCGGACAGTGTCGTCAGCGGCTGGCCGATGGTCAGGTAGCCGAGGCCGACGTCGGCCAGGCGCCGCAGGATGGCGTGTGCAGCAGGGAGGCGCGACTCGCCGCTCGCGAAGAACGACTCGGCGTCCTCCACCGACAGCGCCAGCACCTCGCTGATGTCGAGACCGCCGAAGCGGTACTCCAGCACCGACGCGTCGAAGCGCTTGCCCTCGCAGACCTCGCACACCGTCGACACGCCGGCCATCACGCCGAGGTCGGTGTAGATCACGCCGGCGCCGTTGCAGTTCGGGCAAGCGCCCTCGGAGTTCGCGCTGAACAGCGCGGGCTTGACCCCGTTAGCCTTCGCGAACGCCTTGCGGATCGGCTCCAGCAGGCCGGTGTAGGTGGCCGGGTTGCTGCGCCGCGACCCGCGGATGGCGGTCTGGTCGACGGACACCACGTCCTCGCGGGGCGACACCGAACCGTGGATGAGCGAGCTCTTCCCCGAGCCGGCCACGCCGGTGACCACGACCAGCACGCCGAGCGGGAGGTCAACGTCCACGTCCTGGAGGTTGTGCGACGTCGCGCCGCGCACCTCCAGAACGCCGGACGGCCTGCGCACTGCCTTTTTCAGCGTGGCGCGGTCGTCCAGGTGTCGCCCGGTGAGCGTGCCGCTCGCCCGCAGCCCCGCGATCGTCCCCTCGTAGACGATCTCTCCCCCGGCCGTGCCCGCGCGCGGGCCGAGGTCGACCACGTGGTCCGCGATGACGATCATCTCCGGCTTGTGCTCGACCACGAGGACGGTGTTCCCCTTGTCACGGAGCTTGAGAAGCAGCTCGTTCATCCGGCGCATGTCGTGCGGGTGCAGGCCGACCGACGGCTCGTCGAAGACGTACGTGATGTCGGTGAGCGACGACCCGAGGTGCCGGATCATCTTGGTGCGCTGCGCCTCGCCGCCGGAGAGCGTGCCGGACGGGCGGTCGAGCGACAGATAACCGAGGCCGATGTCGACGAATGAGTCGAGGGTGCCCTGAAGGTTCGCCAGCAGCGGCGCAACCGACGGCTCGTCCAGCTCCCGCACCCACTGCGCGAGGTCGGTGAGCTGCATCGCGCAGACATCGGCGATGCTCACGCCGCGGATGAGCGACGACCGCGCGCCCTCGTTGAGCCGCGTCCCGCCGCACTCCGGGCACGGAGCGAACGTGACGGCACGCTCCACGAACGCGCGGATGTGCGGCTGCATCGCGTCGACGTCCTTCGACAGCATCGACTTCTGGACCCGTGGCACCAGGCCCTCGTAGGTGAGATTGATGCCGTTGATCTTGACCTTCACCGGCTCTTTGTAGAGGAAGTCGTGCAGCTCGGTCTCCGAGAAGTCCCGGATCGGCTTGGCCGCGTCGAAGAAGCCGGACTCGCTGAACATCCGCACCGACCAGCCGTCGGCCGTGTAGCCGGGCACCGTGATCGCTCCCCCGGACAGCGACTTCGACTCGTCGTACAGCTGGGTCAGGTCGATCTCGGAGGCGGTCCCCATGCCCTCGCAGCGCGGGCACATCCCGCCGGTCTGCTCGAAGCTGCGCTTCACCGTGCCCTTGCCCTCGATCGCGATCGAGCCCGCGCCGCGCACTGTCGGGATGTTGAACGAGAAGGCCTGCGGCGAGCCGATGTGCGGCTGCCCGAGGCGGCTGAACAGGATGCGCAGCAGGGCGTTGGCGTCGGTGACCGTGCCGACGGTCGACCGGGCGTTCGCGCCCATCCGCTCCTGGTCGACGAGGATCGCCGTCGTCAGTCCCTCGAGCACGTCGACGTCCGGCCGCGCGAGCGACGGCATGAACCCCTGCACGAACGCGCTGTAGGTCTCGTTGATGAGGCGCTGCGACTCGGCGGCGATGGTCCCGAAGACGAGCGAGCTCTTGCCCGAGCCCGACACCCCGGTGACCACCGTCAGCCGGCGCTTCGGCAGGTCCACGCTGACGTCCTTGAGGTTGTTCTCACGCGCGCCGCGGACCCGGATGACATCGTGGGCGTCCGCCCGCTCCGGTCCGTCCGCACGGGTGGCCGCCCCGGTGTTCGCGTTGGTCGCCGTGGTCATCGCTGCACTCCGTCCGTTCGGTGTCGTCTCCGATCTAACCAGGTGCCGGAGACCAGCTGCCCTCCCCCGCGGCTCCAGCGGCGCGAGAATGGGTCTGATATGCACAGCAGGTTTTCAGTATTCTGCGCGTAAGCGGCCACCCGACACCGTGGCCGACCGACTGAAGGGTGCGTGCGATGTCCTCCACCGATCCTCTCGACTCCGCCGTCCACGACCTCTCGCTGGACGCATCGGAGATGACCCGTTCGGCCATCAACGGCATCCGGGCCGTGCTCGGAGTCAGCGGCGCCGTCGCGGTGATCCTCGGCGTCGTCCTGCTGTTCTGGCCTGCCAAGACGATCGCCGTGCTGGCGATCTTCCTCGGCATCTACTTCCTCATCGCCGGCATCATGCGGCTCGGCGTCGGGATCTTCGCCCGCGGCATCGGCGGCGGCATCCGCACCCTGAACATCATCCTCGGCGTGCTGCTGGTCTTCCTCGCGATCGTGACGCTGAAGAACGTCTCCACCGCGGCGACCGTCCTGGTGATCTTCGCCCTCGCGTTCATCGGGGTCGGCTGGATCATCGAGGGCGTCATGGCGCTGGTGGAGGCCGGGCGCGCCCGCTCCGCCGGGTGGGCGATCGCCTACGGCATCCTGAGCATCATCGCTGGACTCGTGGTGCTCTTCCTGCCGGCGTCGTCGGCCGTATTCCTGATCCTGTTCGCCGCGATCGCGCTGATCGTGCTCGGCATCATCGGGATCGTCCGGGCGTTCACGTTCGGCCGGGAGGTGCTGAAGGCCACCGCGGCGCCCGCAGCGCCCGCCACGGCCTAGCCGACCGAGACCCGCTACCGGCGGGGCTTCACCGGCAGGTGCCGGTCCCACCAGTCCAGGATGATCTCGAAGCGCTCGCGACGGTGACGCGGGCGGCCGCTGCGGCTCAGCTCGTGGTCCTCCCCCGGGAAGACCACGAGTTCGGCCTCGACCCCGCCGCGCTTCAGCGCCGCGTAGTACCGCTCCGCCTGCCCGAGCGGGCAGCGCAGGTCGCTGGACGAGTGCAGCACGAGGGTGGGCGTGCGAACGCGGTCGACCACGGCCTGCGGGCTCTGCGACGCGATCCCGGACGGATCGGTGCCCGTGTACTCGTCGCTGAAGAAGCTGCCGATGTCGCTCGTGCCGATGAAGGCAGCCGGGTCCAGGTAGCCGCGCTCCACGATCGCCGCGGCGAAGCGGTGGTCGTGCGCGATCGTCCACGCGGTCAGGTAGCCGCCGTAGGAGCCGCCCATCACGCCGACGCGCTCGGCGTCGAGGCCGGGGGTCTCGGCGATCGCACCGTCCAGGAAATCCAGGACGTCCGCGAGGTCGACGGTGCCCATCCGCTGCCGGATGACGCGGCCGTGCTCCTGCCCGTAGCCTGCCGATCCGCGCGGGTTGCACATCACCACGGCGTAGCCGGCCGCGGCGTAGACCTGCGCCTCGTCGAACAGCGCCGCGGTGTAGGCGGCGAACGGGCCGCCGTGGATGTTCAGGAGCACGGGATGGGGCCTGGCGCCCTCCGGCGCCACCACCCAGCCGTGGATCGGGTAGCCGTCGCGGCCCGTCACCGTGAGTTCGCGGGGCGCGATCACGCCGGCCGCGCGCAAAGCGTGGGAGAAGTCGGTAAGCCGTCGGAGGCCGCCGTCGTCGATCACGGCGACATCACCGGCGGTGCCGGCATCCGAGACGCTCGCCACGATGGTCCCGCCCGCCGCGCCCACGCCGGTGACGACGGTGCGGTCGTCGGTGAGCCGGTGCGCTGCGCCGTCGGCGTGGACCTCGGTCAGGGTAAGGACGCCGCGCCGGCGGTCGCAGACCAGCACACTGTCGTCGCGGAAGGCGACGATGTCCGACTCGGTGAAGTCGACCGACTCGGGGTCGGTCAGGCGGCGCGGAGCGGCCCCGGGATGGTCGATCACGTACAGGGCCGTGTTCTTCGCCACGAAGTCACGGCCGCTGGGTCCCACGTCCTGCGCGCTGACGTAGAGCGCCCCGTTCAGCCCGTAGGCGAGGGCGACGACCGAGAAGTCGCCGTGCTCCCCCGTCACGTCGGAGGGCTCCCGGCCGCCGTCCACCGGCACCAGGAACACGTTCGAGCGGAGGTCGTCGTCCCGGCTCTCGTGCCGGGCGGAGACGAACGCGAGCGTCGACCCGTCCGGCGAGAACGCGATGGTCGAGTCGTCCCAGTCCCCGCTGGTCAGCGCGCGCGGCGTCGCGACGGACGGCGCCGGGCGGGTCGAGCCGTCGGCCTCCGGGATCGGCGACACCGGCGGCTCCGCCCAGACGTCCGGCGCCGCCACCAGGTAGACGTGCGAGCGCCGGTCGGTGATGTAGCCGAGTCCATTGGACTGATATTTCAAAGTGTCGATCCGTCGGGCCCGCTCCCCGTTCGGCTCGATGCCCTCCACCGTGCCGTAGCGTCCCTGCTCCGGGTCGCGGCTGACGAAGGCCAGCAAACGCCCGTCCGGAGACCAGGCGAACTCGGTCACGCCCAGCTTGCGGTCGGTGACGACGACCGGCTCGCCGCCGGCGGCGTCCACCACCATCAGCTGGGAGGGCGACTTCGGGCCGCCGCGCAGGAACGCGATCAGGCGGCCGTCCGGCGAGAACTTCGGGGCGCTGTCACGGAAGCCGCGCGTAAGCCGTCGCGGCGCCGCGTGCCCGGACAGCGGGATGTTCCAGAGCTGGCCGACCGTCGCGTCGGCGGCGAGCGAGGGATGCGTGACCGAGACGACCGCCCGGCCACCCGCGGGGTGGACGGTCGGACGGGAGACCCCGGTCAGGAGCTCCAGGTCGGCGGGCCTCATTCGCTGATCGGCTCGAAGCTGGAGACGTCGCCGACGAGGCGGGTGTGGTCTTCGGGGATCGGGTCGACGACCGCCGACGCGACCTCGGCGGCGAACTCGCCGACGTTGTACAGGCGGCCGGCGGCCTCCTTGCGGGCGTCGATCGCGCCCGGGTTCAGGCGGTTGAGCAGCGTCGCGGTGATGGTCCCCTCGATCATGTCGCCGGAGACCACGACGAACTCGATGCCCTGCGCGTCCAGTTCCGGGAGCAGGTTCCGCAGCGCGTCCTCGCCCGCGCGCTTGCTCAGCGCGACGGCCTCGTACTCCGGCATCGTCGGGGTGGAGCGGATGAAGTGCGCCTGGTGGCTCGTGACGAACACCACGCGCGAGCCCGGGCCCATCAGCGGGAGCGCCGACGTCAGGACGTTCACCTGCGCGTCGCGGTTCAGCTGCATGGCGTAGTCCTCTGCCATCCCGGACTCCATCCCGCCGGAGGCGTTCAGGACCAGGATGTCCAGGCCGCCCCACTCGGCGTCGACGGCCGCGAACAGCGCGGCCACCGACGCGGGGTCGGTCAGGTCGGCGCCCACGGTGATCGCGGTGCCGCCCTGCGCGCGGATCGCGTCGGCCAGCTTGAGGGCGCGCGCCTCCTTGTTGCGGTAGTTGATCGCGACCGCGGCGCCGGCGTCGGCCAGGTACTGCACGGTGTCGGCGCCGATGCCGCGCGACGAACCGGTGACGAGGGCGCGTTTGCCGGTGAGGCTGCCCGGCTCGAGCGGGCTGGCGGACGCGGAAGCGTTGGACACGGGTACTCCTAGAGCGTTGGACGAAACGGCTTTCTGAGACTACCAAGTGCGTTCCATCCGGTGGGCCGCGGGAATGCTAGCGTTCTAGCAAGTACATAGTGATGTGTAGAGAGGGGCGGCTCATGGACATCACCTCCTTCGCCTGGATCGCCTGGCTCGTCCTCATCCTCGTGTTCGTGATCATCGAGATGCTGACGCTCGACTTCGTCTTCCTGATGATCGCGATCGGCAGCCTGGGCGGCCTGATCGCCGGGCTGTTCGGGGCGCCGTGGTGGCTGCAGCTCATCATCGCGGCCGCGCTCTCGGTGGTCCTGGTGTTCTTCATCCGGCCGCCGCTGCTGCACCGGCTCAAGCGCGGCGGCGACCCCACCAAGAGCAACGTGGACGCTCTGATCGGGATGAACGGCGTCGTCGTCTCCACCGTCTCGCGCACCGCGGGACTGGTCAAGCTGTCCGTCGGGGAGACCTGGACCGCGCGGCTCTCGCCCGCCCAGTCCGGTCCCGCGGAACTGGTGCCGGGCGAGCACGTCATCGTCCTGAGCATCGAGGGCGCGACGGCCGTCGTCGCCCCGTCACCGGTGTCGGCGGGAGCCGGCGACCTCACCGAGAGGAGCCTCACGTGACCGACGTCACCCAGCTCGTCGTGACCATCGTCGTCTCGATCATCGTCCTGGTGATCGCGATCTTCGTGCTGGTCACGCTGTTCCGCTCGATCCGGATCATCCCGCAGGCACGGGCCGGCGTGGTCGAACGGCTGGGCCGGTACCACAAGACGCTCACCCCCGGCCTCAACGTCGTCGTGCCCTTCATCGACAAGGTGCGGCCGCTCATCGACCTCCGCGAGCAGGTGGTCTCCTTCCCGCCGCAGCCGGTCATCACCGAGGACAACCTCGTCGTCTCGATCGACACGGTCGTGTACTTCCAGGTCACCGACGCCCGCGCCGCGACCTACGAGATCGCCAATTACCTCGGTGCCGTCGAGCAGCTCACCACGACCACCCTGCGCAACGTGGTCGGCGGCCTGAACCTCGAGGCCGCCCTGACCAGCCGAGACAACATCAACGGCCAGCTGCGCCTGGTGCTCGACGAGGCCACCGGCAAGTGGGGCATCCGGGTGTCCCGCGTCGAGCTCAAGGCGATCGAGCCGCCGGTGTCCATCCAGGACTCGATGGAGAAGCAGATGCGCGCCGAGCGCGACCGTCGCGCGCTGATCCTGACGGCCGAGGGTACGAAGCAGTCCGAGATCCTCAACGCGGAGGGTCTGCGGCAGGCCGCGATCCTCAAGGCGGAGGGCGACGCGAAGGCCGCCGTGCTCCGCGCCGAGGGCGAGGCGAAGGCCATCACCACGGTCTTCGGCGCCATCCACGAGGGGAACCCGGACAACCTGCTGCTGGCGTACCAGTACCTGCAGACGCTGCCGAAGCTCGCCGAAGGCAGCGCGAACAAGCTCTGGGTCATCCCGAGCGAGCTCACGGAGGCGTTGAAGGGCATCGGCCAGGCGTTCGGCCCGAAGGGCGCGCCCGCGGCCGGGCTCGACGCGGTCCCGGCCGGCACGCAGCCGGCGCCGACGGTGGAGGCCGCGGCCGCCGCTCCCGCGACCGGCCCGGCTGCCCCGCCCGCTCCCTCTGCTTGACATCCTGGGCGTGACGTTCCTCGACGGACCGCGGGCGCGCATCATCGCGCACCGCGGCCTGGCGCTGGACGCGCCGGAGAACACGCTGCTCGCCTTCCTGAAGGCGCTGAGCGCGGGCGCGACGCACCTCGAGACGGACGTCCACGCCTCGGCCGACGGCGAGGCGGTGATCAGCCACGACTCCGACCTGACCCGGGTGGCCGGCCGCGACCTGCGCGTCGAGCAGCTGACCCTCGCGGAACTGCGGCGCATCCCGCTCGGTGCTGGTCAGTCGTTCTGCTCGCTGGCGGAGGCGCTGGACGCCTTCCCCGACGCCCGGTTCAACATCGACATCAAGGACGAGCGGGCCGCGGCGCCGGCAGCCGCCGCGATCGTCAGAACGCGCGCGACCGACCGGGTCCTCCTCACGAGCTTCTCCGCCGCGCGCAGGAGGGCCGCCGCCTCCGCCCTTCCGGAGGTCGCGGTCTCCCCGTCGGTCGGCGATTTCCTGCCGGCGCTGGTCGGCGCGAAGCTGGGGATCCGTCCGCTGACCCGGCGCGCCCTGAGCGGCTTCGCCGCGGTGCAGATACCGCAGCGGCGAGGTCCCCTGCGTCTGGTCACCACGCGGACGGTCCGGGCGATCCAGGCCGCCGGCGCAGAGGTGCACGTTTGGACCATCGACGACGTCGCCGACATGATCCGGCTGCTCGACCTGGGAGTCGACGGTATCGTCACCAACCGCTGCGACCTCCTGAAAAGCCTGGTCGACGCGCGAAACTGAGCCTCCGCTCCTCTTCCGTCACTGTGAGCCCACTGAGAGAAGGGGACTGCCGGAAAGAGAATCCCCAGCTTGCTGGTTTATAACTGTGAGGATTCGCGCGAAGAGGAGACCACACGATGGCAGATCGCAGTTTGCGCGGAATGAGACTTGGCGCCCAGAGCTTACAAAGCGAAGAAGGCGTCGTCTACTCTCCGCGTTCCCGTTACACCTACCTGTGCCCCGATTGCGGCAAGGAGACCGAAATGGTCTTCTCCGCCGAGGCCGAGGCTCCCAGTGCCTGGGAGTGCAAGCACTGCGGCCACGAGGCCCACTTGCTGGTCGACGACAAGCCCGTCGAGATCGACCACTCGGACGTCAAGACGCCGCGCAGCCACTGGGACATGCTCCTGGAGCGTCGCACCCGCGCCGAGCTCGAAGAGCTCCTCGAGGAGCGACTCCAGTACCTGCGCGCACGCCGCGGGACCGAGCACAAGCACACCGCCTGACGCCCGGCACCCCGTACAGCCGCTCTCACCGTTCCGGTGGGAGCGGCTTTCTCATGTCCGACGTCGGCAGCCTCCGGCAGAGCGACGCCGCCAGGAGGCCGAAGAGACCGAGGCCCGCGACCAGGAACTCGATGCCGCGGCTGAGCAGGGTCGACGGCGTGGTCGTGGTGCCGAGCGGGACGTTCGCGACCATGTGACCGGGAGCGAACGGGGCGATCTCGGTGATCGTCCTCCCGTCCGGTGCGATGATCTGGCTGCTGCCGACCGTCGAGATGTTGACCAGTGCGCGGCCGGACTCGATCGCGCGCAACCGGGCGATCGCGAGCTGCTGCTGATTCTCGTCGGTCTGGCCGAAGTCGGCGTTGTTGGTCTGGGCGAGGATGACCTGCGCGCCGTCGTTCATCATGTCGCTCAGGAGCTGGTCGTCCACGATGTCGAAGCAGATCGAGATGCCCGCCCGGACGCCGTGCACATCGAACACGTTGTCGCGGGTCCCCGGCGTGTAGTCGCGGCCGATGAGGTCGATCAGCTCAGGGGCGAACGGCCGCCAGAACGATCGGTCCGGCACGTACTCGCCGAACGGCACGGGGTGCTTCTTGTCGTAGTAGTCAACCGCGCCCTTCCCTGCCTCCCACTGCAGCGACGTGTTGAAGTACTTGCCGTCGCGGTAGGTGATCGTCCCGACGATCATCGGAGCGCCGAACCGCCGAGCCTGCTCGTCGAGAGCTGCGGCGCTCGCGGGATCGCGGGTCGGATCGGGCTGCGCCGCGCCCTCCGGCCAGACCACCATGTCGACGGCGTTCTTCCCGGTCACCTCCGCGTCGGGGATGGCGTTGGACGCGGAGATCTGGGAGTCCAGCACCGAGTACTCCGTCGCCCGCTTGTCGAAGTAGCCGGCAGGGCCGTTGCCCTGCACGGCAGCGATCCGGGTCGTGCCGTGGGTGGTCGCCGGCCAGGACGGGACGGCCAGCACCAGGGCGATCGCACCGAGGGCGACGGCGCCGCGCACGAACGCGCGCACGTCCACCGCGAAGAAGAGCTCGATCAGGAGCGCGACCAGCCAGACCATGACGAAGCTCAGGCCGGAGATGCCGAGCCAGGCGACGAGCGGCGCGTACGGGCTCAGCGACTGCGACTCGGCGACCCGGCCCCAGGAGAAGCCGCCGTACGGCCAGGTGCCGGTCACATACTCCCGCAGCACCCAGAGCCCGGCGACGATCACGGGGACCAGCCCCAGGCGCCCGGCGATGCCCGGCCAGGCCTTCGGAACCCAGCGGTAAGCGAGGGTGATCAGCACCCCACCGGCTCCCCAGAACAGCGCTTCGAGGGTGGAGAGCGCGATCCATGGCACTGGCCCCAGGTAGAGCGAGGTCCACGACACGTGCAGCAGATAGAACGCCTCGCCGGCCAGCCAGCCGACCGCGAACGCGGAGCCCGCGGTCCGGCCGCGCTGCGCGAACAGCACCATCCCGATCCCGACGAACGTCAGCGGCCAGACGTTGTAGCCGGGAAAGCCGGCCGCGAGGACCGGGCCTGCGCCGAGGGCGAGGAGGAGGGCGCCCCACAGCGGCAGTGGAGCGGGCGGCAGGGCCGCACGGCGCTGGCGGCGGGCGCGCGGCGTTCGGGTCACGAAGGGAGAGCCTAAAGCATCGCGCTCGGCGCCTCTCACAGCGACGTTCTCAGGCACGGCTGTCCCCTCAGGCGACGGCGGAATAGGCGACGATGCCGCGCCGGATCGACTCCAGCGCCTGCCGCGCCGTCCGCCCGACGTTGCCCTGCGCGACCAGCGAGAGCTGGTCGAGCAGGTCGATCGTCTGCTTCGCCCAGCGCACGAAGTCGCCCGCGGCCATGTCGGCCTCGCGCAGCACGACGTCCAGCGTCGCGCCGCGTGCCCACTGGTGCATCGCCAGCGCCAGCGCCGTCGAGACGGGCTCGCTGCCGGGCAAGCGGTTGTCCCGCTCCAGGTCGTCCAGCCGGGCCCACAGGTCGGTGGTGCGCTCCAGCGCCGGGCGGAAGGCGCCGCGCGGGAGATTGCGATCGTGCGCGAGGCCGTCGTCGCGGCGCGGCTCGAAGACGAGCGCGCACGCCATGGCGGCGAGGCTCGCAGCGTCGAGCTCCTTCCAGTACCCGCGGCGCAGACACTCGGCGACGAGGAGGTCGCGCTCGCCGTAGATGCGCTTCAGGGTGCGGCCGTGGACGGTCAGGGCGGTCTCGCCGTCCTCCTCCGTCAGGTAGCCGAGCTCCAGCAGCACGTCGGACACCCGGTCGAAGACCTTCGCGACCGCACCAGTGCGGGACTGGATCTGGGCGCTCAGCCGGTCGGTGTCGCGCTTGAGCTTCCACCAGCGCTCCGCCCAGCGGGCGTGCTGCTCCCGGTCCGGGCAGCGGTGGCACGGGTGCTCCTTCATCCGCTTCCGCAGCGCGGCGAACTGGCGCTGCCGGCGCTCGCGCTCGGCCTTCGAGGCGTTCTCGATGCGCTGGCCCTTCTTCTCCAGGTCGCTGAGCTCGCGGCGGATGCGGGAGTACTCGCGGAAGTCGCCGAGGTGGCACTCCATCGCCTTCTCGTAGCCGGCGAGCGACTCCTCCTGCTGCCGCACCTTCCTGGCGAGGTCGACCACCGCGCGGTCCGCCTGGAACTGCGCGAACGACGACTCGAGGATCTCGCGGGTGCGCGCCCGGCCGAACTGGTCGATGAGGTTGACGGCCATGTTGTAGGTGGGCCGGAAGCTGGAGTTGAGCGGATAGCTGCGCCGGGAGGCCAGCGAGGCGACCGACTGCGGGTCGAGGCCGTCCTCCCACTGGATGACGGAGTGGCCCTCGACGTCGATGCCGCGGCGACCGGCGCGCCCGGTGAGCTGGGTGTACTCCCCCGGAGTGATCGGCACGCGCGCCTCGCCGTTGAACTTCTCCAGCTTCTCCAGCACGACGGTGCGGGCGGGCATGTTGATGCCGAGCGCCAGCGTCTCGGTCGCGAAGACGACCTTGACCAGCTTGCGGCGGAAGAGCTCCTCCACGACCTCCTTGAAGGCCGGCAGCATCCCGGCGTGGTGCGCCGCGACGCCGCGCTCCAGGCCCTCCAGCCACTCCCAGTAGCCCAGCACCGCGAGGTCCTCGTCCAGCAGGGTGCGGCAGCGCTCCTCGACGATGGCGCGGATCTCGTCGCGCTCGCGCTGCTCGGTGAGCCGCACGCCCTCGCGAAGTGTCTGGCGGACGGCGGCGTCGCAGCCGTTGCGGCTGAAGATGAAGAAGATCGCCGGGAGCAGGTTGTGCTCGTTCAGCATCCGGACGAGGTCCGCGCGGTTCATCCGGAAGGTGTCCGGCCTGCCGCCGCGCGAGTGGTACCGCCCGACGTCCCGCGCCTGCCGGCCCGCGAGCACCCGGCCGCCGTAGCGCGCCATCTGCACGAGCTCCGGGTTCACCCGGTTGGTGGCCGCCAGCCCGGACGAGTCGAACAGGTCGATCAGCTTGGTGCGCATCAGGATGTGCTGCTCCAGCGGCACCGGGCGTTCCTCGGAGACGACCACGTCGGTGTCGCCGCGCACGGCCTGCAGCCAGTCGCCGAACTCCTCGGCGTTGGACACCGTGGCGCTGAGCGAGACCATCCGCACGGCCTGCGGCAGGTGGATGATGACCTCCTCCCACACGGCCCCGCGGAACCGGTCGGCGAGGTAGTGCACCTCGTCCATCACGACGTACGCGAGGTCGCCGAGCAGGTCGGAGTCCGCGTACAGCATGTTGCGGAGCACCTCGGTGGTCATCACCACGATGCGGGCGTGCGAGTTGATGTTGGTGTCGCCGGTCAGCAGTCCCACCGACTCGGGCCCGTACGCCTCGACGAACTCCTGGAACTTCTGGTTGCTCAGGGCCTTCATCGGGGTGGTGTAGAACACCTTCGAATTCGCCTCGCGCATGGCGAGGAACACCGCGAACTCGGCGACGATCGTCTTGCCCGCCCCGGTCGGCGCGGCGACCAGGACGCTGCGCCCGTTCTCCAGGGCGGCGCACGCCTCGCGCTGGAACGGGTCGAGGTCGAAGCGCAGTCCGGCCCGGAAGGTCTCCAGCAGAGGCTGCTGCGCCCGCTGCCGCGAGGCGGCGAAGCGTTCGGCCGGGGAGAGCTGCTGCTGGTCGGTCACGCGACCAGCCTATGCCGCGAGCTCGGCCTCCAGCCGCATCGCGGCCTTGGCCGCGCGGCGGTCGTGCAGCCAGGCGACGCCGTACGCGCCGAAGTAGAGGACCACCATCGGCACCGCGAGCAGGAACATCGAGAGCACGTCGGCCGCCGGCGTCGCAATGGCGGTGAAGAGGGCGATCAAGATGATCGCCCACCGCCAGGACCGGATGATCGACGCGGCGCTCAGCACGCCGACGAAGTTGAGCAGCACCAGGAACACCGGCAGCACGAAAGCGACGCCGACCGCCAGGACGAGCTTGGTCACGAAGTCGATGTATGTCTTCGCGTCGATGATCGCCGCGTCCTGCTCCGGTGCGAAGCTGGTCAGGAGGCTGACCATGTGCGGCACGAGCATCCAGCCGGCCACGCCGCCCGCGATGAACAGCGGCACCGCGGTGAAGAAGAAGCCGAAGGCGTACTTGAGCTCTTTGCGGGTGAGCGCCGGCACGAAGAACGCCCAGATCTGCCACAGCCAGACCGGGCTGGAGATGATGATGCCGATGGTGATCGCCATCTGCATCTTCAGGTCGAAGGCGCCGGTGATGCTTCCGTAGTTGAGCAGCGCCTCGCGGCCCTGCTGCTTCGCGATCTGCGTGATCGGGGCGCGTAGCGCGTCCATCACGGGTCCGGCGAGGATCCAGCCCGCGACCGCGCCGACCAGGAGACCCAGCGCAGCGCGGAACAGACGTTTACGAAGCTCGACGAAATGCTCGGCCAGCGACATCCGGCCTTCGCGGTTCTTGCCTCGCTTGGTGGAGGCCACGCGGCTACTGCTTCGGCTTGGACTCGGTCGAGTCGGTGCTGGGCGCCGCGGGAGCCGCAGGAGCCGCGGCGGAGGGCGCAGGGGTGCTCGGAGCGGCGGCCGACGCGTCGGCGCCCGGGTTCGCGGCGGTGTTCGCGTCGCCGTCCTTGCCGTCCTTCTTCATCTCGTCGACCTCGCCCTTGAAGATCCGCATGGACTGGCCGACGCTCTTCGCGAGCGCAGGGAGCTTGGGAGCACCGAACAGAAGGAGGATGACCGCGAGAATGATGAGCAGGTGCCATCCGGTGAGGCCGCCGAGCATGATTACGTCCTTCTGTTCAAGTACGAGTAGCGGAACGGATCCGCATTGACGAGTATTTTACCGCGCCGGACTCGCCGGTCTCTGCGAGCTTGCCGTGCGACCTGACGGTCGGCCACGGCCTGCTCGCGTTCGGCGCGGAGCACGTCAGCGTCGGCGAAGACCGCGCTGTGAAACTCAGCGTACCGCATGTCACCCGAGCGTTGGCTGAGGATGTCCGCTTTCGCGATGAGCGCGCTCGCCTCACGCCCGGCCGCCATCGCTTTGCGGAACAGCCACCAGGCGAAGAACGCCAGCATGCCGAGCAGCCCGAGCACGAGCACGACCCAGATCACGACCCACGACCACCACGGCATGCAGGGAGCCTAACGGTAGCGGTCCGCGCCCGCACGGGCCCAGTCCGCGACGATCCGGCGTGCCTCGGGAGGATCGAGGACGGTGAGCACCCCGGCGAGGCCGGCGACCAGGCGCTTGAGGCCGTGGAAGTGGGCCACGCGCACGCTCGTCCGGATCACGCCGTCGTGCTCCTCGCGTGCGGCGCCCTCCGGGATGTAGTCCTCGATGAGCGGGATCGCGGACGCGGACACCTCGACGGTGACGAGCTGGTCCTCCGGCGTGCCTTCGAAGAGCGTCTCCGGCAGCTTGAGATCGCCCGGCCGGTAGGTGATCGGCTCCGCGGTGGCCACGAGGCCGTCGATGCGGTCGAGGCGGAAGGTGCGGATCGCGGTGCGCAGGTGGTCCCAGCCGCGCAGGTACCAGTCCTGGTCGACGGACTCGACGCGCAGCGGGTCGACCCTCCGGCGCTCCCGCTCCCCGCGGGAGTTGAGGTAGTCGAACTCGAGCTGCGTCCCGGCGATGACGGCGTCCCGGATGGTCGCGAGGGCCTCGTCGGACTCCGACCGGGCGACCGCGACCTGGCTGGGCGCGGCCGACGCGCCGCGGGCCAGCTTCGCCATCAGCGAGCCGATCACGTCGCGGTCGGCGTTCTCCGGCAGCGCCGTCAGGTACTGGAGGCCGGCGATGAGCGCCGCGGCCTCCCGCGCCGAGAACCGCGGCGAGTCGTCGATCGCCACCTGGTGGGTCAGGACGATGCGGTCGTTCTCCTCGAAGTCGTCCCAGGAGATGTCGAACAGGTCGCCGGGCTGGTAGGCGTTCGTCTCGCCCGGGACGCCGGAGACGGCGATCAGCCGCACGGCGTCGCGCATGCTCTCCTCGTCCACCCCGAAGTGCTCGGCCGCCTCGGCGACGGTCACCCGGTCGCGGTCCATGAGGTACGGGACCAGCGCGAGCAGGAAAGCCAGCTTGTCCTGCGCCTGCATCGGGCGCCTGCGCTCAGCCACGGCCGTGCTCCTCCCCCGCGCCCCCGGCCCCCATGCCCACAGCGCCCTCGTGCGCCTCGGCGACCGTCACCAGCCGCTCGACGACCTTGTCGCGCAGCTCCTGCGGCGAAAGCACCAGCACCTCCGGGCCGAAGGCCGCGAGCTGGTCGGCGAGGATGTTGATGTCCGAGAAATTGACCGTGAGGCGGAAGGCCGCGCCGTCGTGCGCAGCAGGCACGGCGTCGCCGTAGCGCTTGCGCAGCCGGGTCGCTGCGTCGGTGCCAGCGGTCACCTCGATCTCGGCGACGTTCTCCGCCCAGATCCGCTCCAGGTCCTCCAGGGCGCGCTCGGCGAAGTCGTCGCCCTCTGGCGTGAAGGTGCGGTTCGTGACCTTGACCGGCCCGACCATGCGCGAGAGCAGGAACGTGCGCGAGCCGCCGGCCTCCTGGTCGATGCCCTGCAGGTGCCAGCGGCCCTGGTGCTGCACGAGCGCGAGCGGCGCGACCGTGCGCACGCGCGACGCGCTCTCGCCCGGCTTGAGATAGGGGAACTGGACGATCGCGTTCCGCTCCAGCGCCTGGCTGAGCGGCTCGAAGGCGCTCTCGCGGGCGCGCAGGCGCGGCGCGTAGCCGACCACCGGCTCGTCGGCCTCCACGCCGAGCGAGCGCAGCTTCATCAGCGCGCGACGCGACTCCCCCGACAGCGAGCCCTCCCGCCACACCGTGGCGGCGAGCCCGAGCAGCGTGATCTCCTCCGGGGAGAACACCACGTCGGCCGGGAGGTCGTAGGCGCCCTTCGGGATGCGGTAGCGCAGCAGCTGGTTGTTGCCAGCGGCATCCGGCGACTCCACCGTTTCCAGGGGGACGCCGAGCTCTCGGATGTCGTCCTTGTCGCGCTCGAACTGGCGCTCCAGGCTGCTGTTGTCGCCGTGCGCCTCGTAGCGCTGGCGGTAGCCCTGGACGGTCGAGAGGATCTCGTTCTTCGTCAGGCCGTTCTCGGTCGCGAGCAGCGCCAGCACGAGGCTGAAAAGACGCTCCTCGACCGGGACGCGCGCGGGCGAAGACGAGGATCGGGGCACCCGACCATCCTAGTCGGGACTCAGCGGATACCGAGGATGTCGACCACCCAGGCGGAGGCCGGCACATTGCCGTTCGCCGGCGCCTCGATGACGAGCTGCGAGCCGACCTTCTGGCCGACCAGCGGCTTCAGGACCTCCTGCGGGAGCGCCTGGTTGAGCGCGCTCTGGCCGGTGCTCATCGAGACGATGTCGGGCGACTTGCTCTGCCAGCTGCTCATCACGACGTTCTTCTGGTCCCAGCCGACCGCCGTGTAGTGCAGGACGACCTGCGAGGTGGCCTTGACCTCCTCGCCGTCGCCCTCCTTGAGGACCTCGCTGCGGACCGTCTTGGGAGCGCCGCCCGAGGACGGGATCGTGATGCCCGGCTGGCCGGTCGGAGCGAGCACCACGGTCGGGAAGCCGGACACCGAGGGACGGACCTCGCCGTTGGCCGCCGGGAGATAGGCGTGGACGATGTCGGCGACGAGGATGGTCGTGTTGCCGGAGCCGGCGCCGCCGGCGTCCTTCGGCGAGATCGCGACGGCGACCCGCGAGCCGACCGGCGCGCAGAGCAGGCCGTTGCTGATCGCGGCGTTGGAGTTGCCGATCGTGATCGGCGTGGTGTCGCTGCCGTAGCTGCTCTTCTCGCCCACCTGGCCGGACTGGCCGTCGAGCAGGGTGTACTGGATCTCCACCATCTGGCCGTTGATGACCGGGGCGCCGGTGCCCGTGGTGATGATGGTGCGCTCGGAGGTCGTGGTGTCGACCGGCTTCGGGAAGGAGATCGTGGGCTCCTTGCCGATCGGGCCCGTGGCCGTCACCAGATCCGACGCCTGCCCGCTCTTCAGGGCGGAGCCGCAGTCGGCGTTCGGGTTGGACGAACATCCGGTCAGCGCCGCGGCGGCGATGCCGAGGGCGAGGAGGGCGACGGACGATCTTCCGAGTGCGGTAGCTCTGCGCACGGGTCCTCTTTCGATGCGAGCGGTGGGGGTGTCGGGTCGGGCGGCGCGCCTCGCGACCTCCACCATGCTAGTCGACGTGCGGGTCGCGCTCGTCACCGGGCGCGTCGGCGCCTGCCGGGCCCTCCGCGCCGCCCTCGCGGGCCAGCGTCGCGCTCGCCTCGGCCTCCCGCATCCGCTTGCGCAGGCTCTTCGGGCTGGACTGGCGCTCGCCCAGGGCGCCGGGCGTCCATGCCTCCACGTCGGCATCGTCGTAGTCGCTCTTCGAGGGCCGGCGCTTGAGCTCCGGAAGGACGGTGTCCGGCGCCAGCCGGCGCGCGGTGATCAGGAAGCCGGTGTGCGCGATCATCCGGTGGTCCGGCCGCACGGCGAGGCCCTCCACGTGCCAGCCGCGGACCATCGTCTCGCTGGACTGCGGGTGCGTGTAGTCGCCGGTCGCCCGGATCGCCTCGGCGACGCGCGAGAGCTGCGTGACGGTCGCGACGTAGCAGAGCACGACACCGCCGGGCTTGAGCGCTGCGGTGACGGCGTCCAGGGTCTCCCACGGCGCGAGCATGTCGAGCACGACGCGGTCGACGCTCGCGGGCTCGACGGCGGCGGTCAGCTCCTCCTGGAGGTCGCCGACGGTGACGGTCCAGTTCGACGGGTCGGCGCCGAGGAACGTCGCGGCGTTGGCACGCGCCACGTCGGCGAACTCCTCGCGGCGCTCGAACGACAGCAGCCGGCCCTCCGGCCCGATCGCGCGGAGCAGCCACAGCGACAGGGCGCCGGAGCCGACGCCGGCCTCCACGACCGTCGCGCCGGGGAAGATGTCGGCCAGCGCGAGGATCTGCGCGGCGTCCTTCGGGTAGATGATCGCCGCGCCGCGAGGCATCGACATCACGAAGTCGTTGAGCAGCGGGCGCAGCGCCAGGTGCTCGACGCCGGCGTTGTTGACGACGACGGAGCCGTCCGGCAGGCCGATGATCGCGTCGTGCGCGAGCACTCCGCGGTGGCTGTGGAAGAGCTTGCCCGGCTCCAGGGTGATCGTGTTCATCCGGCCCTTGGGCCCGGTCAGCTGGACGCGGTCGCCCACCCTGAACGGGCCGGAGTTCCTGCGGCCTTCGCCCGACGTGTTCTCGGCGGTCATCGGGGGTCCTCCTGATCGGTAGCGGCGGCGCGCCGCCCGGCGGCGACGGCCGCGATGTCCTCGGCCGTGCGGCCCTCCAGCGTCGCCCACAGTGTGTGCTCGTCCGACTCCGGCAGCGGGACGATGTGCGGCACGCCGATCGTCGCCGCGCCGGAGGCCACGGCCGAGGACAGCCCGACCAGCGAGTCCTCGATGGCCACTGTCTCGCCGGGTGCGACGCCCAGCAGCTCGGCGGCGCGCAGGTACGGGGCCGGGTGCGGCTTGGGGTCGGTGACCTCGTCGCCGCTCACGATGACGTCGAAGGCGTCGAACGGGATCGCCGCGACGATCTGCTCGGCCATGCTGCGGACCGACATGGTGACCAGCGCGGTGCGCACGCCCCGGTCGCGCAGCGACCGGAGCAGCTCGCGCGCGCCGGGACGCCACGGCACGCCCTGGTCGGCCAGCCGCTGCCGCACGCGCTCGGTCAGCCAGTGCACGATCTCGTCGGGATGCATCGCGACGCCGCGCGAGCGCAGGATCTCGGCCGAGTTCCACAGCCCCAGGCCCACCAGCAGCAGCCCGTCGTCGTGCGTCCAGGTACCCCCGAACGAGCCGACGAGCTCCTGCTCGGAGGCCATCCAGTACGGCTCGGTGTCGACGAGGGTGCCGTCCATGTCCCAGAAGACAGCGGCCGGCAGCGGGTGCGTGGTCAGATCGGTCACGACCGGCAAGTCTATCGTGGCGGGCTCGGGGCCTATCCTGGTGGGAACGGCGGCCGACCGGCTCGCCGACGAGAGGACGAGTAGGCCACGTGACTGACGCGAAGAACATCCTCGGCGGGCGCATCCTGGTGGTGGCCTTCGAAGGATGGAACGACGCAGGCGAAGCCGCCAGCGGCGCCGTCAAGACGCTCAAGGAGCAGCTCGACGTCGTCCCGATCGCCGAGGTGGACCCCGAACTCTACTTCGACTTCCAGTTCAACCGTCCGGTCGTCACCGACGACGACGGCCGCCGCCGCCTGGTCTGGCCGTCCGCGGTCGTGATGGGCCCCGCCCGGCCCGGGCGCGTCGGCGACGCGCTCGCCGGCGACGCCGAGCTCGACGTGACCGGGGACAACTCCGGCAACATCTTCCTGCTGCTCGGCACCGAGCCCTCGCGGAGCTGGCGCAGCTTCACCGCCGAGATCATGGACGCCGCGCTCGCGGAGGACATCGGCGTGATCGTCTTCCTCGGCGCGATGCTGGCCGACGTCCCGCACACCCGGCCGATCTCGGTCTTCGCCACCAGCGAGTCGGCCGCCGTCCGCGCCGAGCTCGGGATCGAGCGCTCCACCTACGAGGGGCCCGTCGGCATCCTCAGCGCGCTCGCCGAGGGCGCGGAGGACGTCGGCATCCCGACCATCTCGATCTGGGCCTCCGTGCCGCACTACGTGCACAACGCGCCGAGCCCCAAGGCGGTGCTCGCGCTCATCGACAAGCTCGAGGAACTGGTCGACGTGACCATCCCGCGCGGATCGCTGGTCGAGGAGGCCGCCGCCTGGGAGGCCGGGATCGACGCCCTCGCCTCCGACGACGAGGAGATGGCCGCCTACATCCAGCAGCTCGAGCAGGCACGCGACACCGTGGACTCGCCCGAGGCGAGCGGAGAGGCGATCGCCCAGGAGTTCGAGCGGTACCTCCGCCGCCGCGGCGACGGGCGGGACGGACGCGACGGCCGCGACGGCAAAGCGGGCGACGACCCGCGCCGGGGCTGAATAGCGCGGGACTTCACCCGCGCGCCCGGGTGCCCGGGCGCGTCTGCCCGGTCAGGCCTCCAGCACGCCCGTCCCCAGCAGCACCATCAGCAGGCCGCCCAGCGCGATCCGGTAGATCACGAACGGCAGGAAGCTGCGCCGTGAGATGTAGCCCATGAAGAAGGCGATCACGACGAGCCCGACCACGAACGAGACGACCGTCGCGGCGGCCGTCTCGACCGGGCCGAAGAGCTCCGGGGTGCACGTGCCCGCGGCCTCGAGCGCCGCCGAGCACGGCTCCTTGAACGCCTTATAGAGCTGGTAGAGGCCGCTGCCGAAGACCGCGGGAATCGCGAGCAGGAACGAGTAGCGGGCGGCGGCGCGGCGCTGGTAGCCCATGAACAGCCCGGCCGTGATGGTGCCGCCCGAGCGCGAGACGCCGGGGATCAGGGCGAGCGCCTGGGCGAAACCGAAGATGATCCCATGCCCCCAGGTGAGCTCGCGCAGCCGCCGGGTCTTCGCCCCCACCCGGTCGGCGATCCCAAGCAGGACGCCGAAGACGATCAGCGTCGTGGCGACGATCCAGAGCGACCGGAAGGTGGTCTCGATCGCGTCCTGGAAAAGCAGCCCGAGGACGACGATCGGCACGCTGCCGACGATCACCAGCCAGCCCATCCGGGCATCGGGGTCGTTCCGCGTGATGCGGCCGAGCAGCGCCTGGAACCATCGGGTGACGATGCGGGCGATGTCGCGCCAGAAGTACAGCAGCACCGCCGCCTCGGTGCCGAGCTGGATGATCGCGGTGAAGCGGGCGCCGGGGTCTGCTCCGGTTCCCAGCAGCGTCCCGACGATGCGGATGTGGGCGCTGGAGGAGATCGGCAGGAACTCGGTGAGTCCCTGGACGACACCCAGGATGAGGGCGTTGAGGAATTCCACGAAGGCTCTTTCAGTAGCTGCGCAGGAGGTCGCGCAGGACGGACCTCCCGAACCCTAGTGCCTCCAACGGCACCCGCTCGTCGACCCCGTGGAACATCCCGGGGAAGTCGAGATCGCTCGGCAGCCGCAGCGGAGCGAAGCCGTACCCGGTGATCCCGAGCCGGCTGAGCGCCTTGTTGTCGGTGCCTCCGGAGAGCAGGTACGGCAGTACCGGAGCGCCCGGGTCGTGCCGTTCCAGCGTGCCGGTGATGGCGTCGACCAGCTCGCCTCCGAACTCCGCCTCGAGGCCGATGTCGCGGTGCATGACCTGGATCTCCACGTCGTCGCCGATCAGCTCGCGCACCTCCGCGAGCACCCGGTCCTCGTCGCCCGGCAGCGTGCGGATGTCGATGAGCGCCTCCGCCGTGTCCGGGATGACGTTGTGCTTGTAGCCGGCCTCCAGCAGCGTCGGGTTGCTGGTCGCCCGCAACGTCGCCAGGATGAAGCCCGCAGCCGTCCCCGTGCGGAGCACCACCTCGTCGGGGCCGACCCGCTCGGGATCGACGTCGAGCAGCCGGCCGAGCTCCGCGATCAGCCGGGTCGTGGTGTCGGTAAGCTGGATCGGCCACTCGCGGCGGCCGATCGCGACGACCGCCTCCGCGAGCTTCGTGATCGCGTTGTCCTTGATGAGCCGGGAACCGTGGGCGGCGCGGCCGCGGGCGATCAGCTTGATCCAGACCAGGGACTTCTCCCCCGTCTGCAGCAGGTACGCGCGCCGGCCGCCGAGGTCGATGGAGTAGCCGCCGACCTCGCTGATCGCCTCCGTGGCGCCGGCGAAGAGCTGCGGCTGGGTGTCCACCAGGAAGTGCGAGCCGCGCCGGCCGCCGTCCTCCTCGTCGGCGAAGAACGCGAGCACCAGGTCGCGCTCGGGCTGTTCCCCCGCGCCGAGGATGTCGCCGACAGCGGTCAGGATCATCGCATCCATGTTCTTCATGTCGACCGCGCCGCGGCCCCAGAGCAGGCCGTCCTTGACCACGCCGCCGAACGGATCCACCGACCAGTTGCGCGGGTCGGCGGGGACGACGTCCAGGTGGCCGTGCACGACGAGGGCGGGCTTGGCGCTGTTGCGACCCTCCACCCGGGCGACGACGCTCGCCCGGCCCGGGTCGGACTCGAAGACCTGCGGGGCGAGCCCCAGCGCGCTCAGCCGTGCCTCAACGTACTCGGCCGCCTCGGTCTCGCCGTTGGACCGGCCCTCGCCGAAGTTCGTGGTGTCGAAACGGATGAGGTCGCGCGCGATGATGGCGGTCTCGTCCAGCTCGGTCTCGTCAGGCCCGGTGTCGGTGGAGTCGGTCATCCCCCCACGCTACCGGGCGGGCCGCCCCGCCACGCCCGGGGTGTGCGACGATGTCAGAGCGGGGGTCGGTTTCGTGCTAGTGTCTTTCTTCGGCAGCCGGAAGCTTCGGCGGCCGGAAACACCCGTCCGGGTGGCGGAAATGGCAGACGCGCTAGCTTGAGGTGCTAGTGCCCGTATAGGGCGTGGGGGTTCAAGTCCCCCCTCGGACACCGGCAAGGCCCCGATCGAGAGATCGGGGCCTTCGTGTTTCCCCCGGAGTCCTTCTTCTTTTCCTCTGGCCCTTCTACTGTGGCGTGCATGGCGAACCCGAAGCGCTCTCAGCAGAGCCTGCTCACGGTCCTCCTCGCGCTCGGCGCGAACATCGTCGTCGCGCTCGCGAAGACCGTCGCGGCGGTGATCACCGGGTCCGCGTCGATGGTCGCGGAGGCGGCGCACTCCTGGGCGGACTCCGGAAACGAGGTCTTCCTGCTCCAGGCCGAGCGCCGCGCGCGCCGCCCGCAGGACGACCTCCACCCGACCGGCTACGGCCGAGAGGCCTATGTGTGGTCGTTGTTCGCGGCGGTGGGACTGTTCACGGCGGGCGCGGTCGTCTCGATCCTGCACGGCTTCTCCCAGCTCGGCACCGGAGAGCCGGACACCGACTACCTGATCAACTACATCGTGCTCGCCGTCGCCTTCGTGTTCGAGGGCTTCTCCTTCGTGCAGTCCTTCGGCCAGGCCAGGTCGACGGCGGTCGAACGCGAAACCGGCACGCTGGAGCACATCCTCAGCACCTCCAATCCGACGCTGCGGGCGGTCGTCGCGGAGGACGCGGCCGCGCTGATCGGGCTGGTCATCGCGTTCCTCGGCGTGCTCCTCCATGAGCTCACCGGGAACGCCGTGTACGACGCGGTCGGCTCCATCCTCGTCGGCGTCCTGCTCGCGGTCGTGGCGGTCGTGCTGATCGATCGCAACCGGCGCTTCCTTCTCGGGGAGCCGGCGCCGGACCGGGTGAACCAGGCGGCGCTCGTGTCGCTTCTGCAGCATCCGCAGGTCGAGCGGGTCACCTACCTCCACCTGGAGTACGTCGGGCCGGAGCGCGTCTTCCTCGTCGCGGCCGTCGACCTCATCGGCGACGACCCGGAATCCGACGTCGCGGACGATCTGTACGACGTCGAGCAGGACATCGAACGCAACGAGCACGTCGCGGAAGCGGTGCTCACCCTGTCGCGGCGGGGTGCGCCCGCCCTGCTGCCTCGCGACGCGCACGCCCTCGAACAGCGATAGCGGCCACATCCCGACCGCATTCAGCGGCACACTGGGGGCATGGCCAGCACGGGATCCCGCACCCTCCAACTCCTGTCGCTCCTGCAGACGCACCGGTACTGGCCGGGCCAGGAGCTCGCCGACCGGCTGGAGGTGTCTCCGCGAACGCTCCGCCGCGACGTGGAGCGGCTGCGCGACCTCGGCTATCCGGTCGACGCCATGCGCGGGTCGCCGGCGGCTACCAGCTGGCCCCCGGAGCGTCGCTGCCGCCGCTCGTGGTCGACGACGAGGAGGCCGTGGCGCTCGCGGTGGGCCTGCGCACCGCCGCGCAGAGCGGCGTCGCCGGGGTCGCCGACGCGTCCGTCCGGGCGCTCGCGAAGGTCGTGCAGGTGATGCCGCCACGGCTGCGCCGCCGGGTGGACGCCCTGCGCGTCGCGACGCTCGCCTCCGAGCTGGCGCCCGGTCCGGTGGTGGACGCCGAACTCCTGACCGTAGTGGCGCAGTCCTGCCGGGATGAGGAGCGACTGGTGTTCTCCTATGTGCGCCGCGACGGGGCCGCCTCCGAGCGCACCGTGGAGCCGCACCGGCTGGTCTCGGTCGGACGGCGCTGGTATCTCGTGGCGTACGACCTTGGCCGGTTCGACTGGCGGAGCTTCCGGCTGGACCGGATGACCGGGGCCCGGCCGACCGGGGCGCGCTTCCGGCCGCGGACGCTGCCCGCCGCCGACGCCGCCGAGTACGTGCGCGCATCGCTCGCCGGGGCCGTGGAGTCCCTGGTCGTGGACGCGGTGATCGCGGCTCCGCTCGCCGAGGTTGAGCGGGCGATCGGGCGCTGGGTGGAGGCCGAGCCGGAGGCCCCGGCGGAGGACGGCACGGCCCGCACCCGGGTGCGGATCACGGCGGACTCCGCCGAGTGGGCGCTGTTCGGCCTCGCCGCGGTCGCCGCGCCCTTCACGATCGACGGGCCCGCAGAGGTGCGGGAGCTGGCCGCCGTCTGGGGCGACCGTTTCGCGGCGGCCGGTAGACTCGTCACCCGATGAGCACCCCCCAGCCCGCCTCGAATCCCCCCGCCCCGACGCACGCCGACATCAAGCGCTGGCGGCAGTACCTGGCCGACGAGCGCGCCGAGGCCGCCGTCTACCGCGACCTCGCCGGACGCCGGGAGGGCGAGGAGCGGGAGATCCTGCTCGCGCTCGCCGAGGCCGAGCGCCGCCACGAGCAGCACTGGCTCGACCTCCTCGGCGACCAGGTCGGCCGCCCGCTGCGCGGCGACATCCGCACCCGGATGCTCGGCTTCCTGGCGCGCCGGTTCGGCTCGGTCTTCGTGCTCGCGCTGGCGCAGCGGGCGGAGGCACGGTCCCCGTACGCGGACGACGCGGACGCCACACCCCAGATGGCGGCGGACGAGCAGGTGCACGAGGAAGTCGTGCGCGCGCTCGCCGCCCGCGGCCGGCAGCGGCTCTCCGGCACGTTCCGCGCGGCCGTGTTCGGCGCCAACGACGGCCTGGTCAGCAACCTGGCGCTCGTGCTCGGCGTCGCGGCGAGCGGGGTGCCGAGCCACGTCGTGCTGCTCACCGGCATCTCCGGCCTCCTCGCCGGCGCACTGTCGATGGGCGCCGGCGAGTACGTCTCGGTTCGGTCGCAGCGCGAGCTGCTGGAGGCCTCCAGCCCGAACCCGGCCACCAGTTCCGCGCTCTCCCACCTGGATGTGGACGCGAACGAGCTGACCCTCGTCTACCGGGCCCGCGGTATGGACCAGACGGAGGCGCAGGCGCACGCCCATGAGGTGCTGACGACGCTCGGCGCCTACACATCGCCGGTGGCGGTGCCGGGTGCCGTGGAGGACGAGCACGAGGCCGTCGGCAACGGCTGGAGCGCCGCCGTGTCGAGCTTCTGCTTCTTCGCCTCCGGTGCGCTCATCCCGATCCTGCCGTTCCTGTTCGGGCTGACCGGCACGGCGGCGATCGTGGTCGCCGCCGTGCTCGTCGGCCTCGTGCTGCTGGGGACGGGCGCGATCGTCGGACTGCTGTCGGGCGCTTCTCCGCTCAAGCGGGCGCTGCGGCAGCTCGCGATCGGGTACGGGGCCGCGGCCGCGACGTACCTGCTGGGGCTGCTGTTCGGGGCGACGGTCGGCTGACGCCCTCGGTGGTGCGGCTCAGCGCCGCCTGCGGTCTCCCCCGTCGACGCCGTACACCAGCGCGCCGGCCAGCGGGATGAGCAGGAACCACAGCCAGCTGTAGGCGTAGCCCCACGCCATCCCGGTCAGGAAGAACAGGATGACGGCGACGAACGGCATGACCGAGACCACGAGCACCCCCCAGCGGGTGATCGGCCGGCCGTGCTCACCGGGCGCGGGCGGGTAGCCCCACGGGCTCGGGCCGGGCTGCGACGCCTGCCACGCGGCGGCCGCCGGTCCGGGCGGAGCGGAGTCCGGGCCCCCGGCGCCGTCCAGATGCAGCACTCCCGGCAGGTCGGTGAACAGCGGCTGCAGGTCGCCGCGGGTGACGGCGGACCGCGCGGACGCGATGCGCGACTGCAACTCGGCCTCGCTCAGCCTCCCCTGCGCGGCGTGCGACTGCAGCGCGGCGACGGCGCGCTCCCGTTCGTCGTTGCTGAGGCGCAGCGACGCGTTCGACGGATCCCCGAAGTCTGTCATGCGGTCAGTATGGCAGTACGACCGTATCCCTGGTGCGCTCCGTCGGTGCGCAGGTTTACACTTGCATTCGAACATACGTTCGATCGAGAGGAACCCGCGCTCATGACCGACATCGACGAGGCGGTGGCCGTGTGGACCACCGAGGACGGCATCCCGACCCGCCTGGTCTGGCGCTCCACGCGCTACCGGGTGAGCGACACCCCGACGGTGTGGGCGGAGATCTGCCCGTGGTGGAAGCCCTTCGGCGAGCACCGCTACGGGGTCGGGGCACTCCCGAGGGAGATCGGCGGCTGGCGGTTCCAGGCGACAAGCGACGGCGGGGTGGCCCACGTGTTCGACGTGCGGCACGACGCCGACGACCGGAGCTGGCGGCTGGTGCGGATCTTCGACTGACGGGCGACCGCATCCAGCCCTCGCCCGGGGAGCCTCCGCCACCCGGCCCCGCCCATCCCCTACCCTCTCTCAACGTGACGAACGACGACCGCTACGGATCCGATGTGCTGGCCACCGACTGGAGGAACACCGGACGGAAGGCCGTGCCGACCGTGGAGGCCGTGCGGGACCTGGTGGTCGAGGAGGCCGGCACCGGGTTCTGCGGCGCGATCGTGCGGCTGGAGGCGCAGACCGTCGAGCTGGAGGACTACTTCGGGGCGAAGCGCGTGTTCCCGCTGGGGGCGGCCTTCCTCATCGACGGGGAGCCCGTGAAGCTCGTCGTGCCGGGCCGCGCGCCTGCCGGCCGGGGGCGCACCGCCTCCGGCTCTTTCGCGGTCGGCGAGCAGAAGGCGCGCGTCGCCCGCGCCAGCCGCATCTTCGTGGAGGGCCGCCACGACGCCGAACTGGTGGAGCGCGTCTGGGGTGACGACCTCCGGGTGGAGGGCGTCGTCGTGGAGTACCTGGAGGGCGTCGACGACCTGGACGCGATCGTGCGCGAGTTCGCCCCCGACCGCGGCCGGCGTATCGGTGTGCTGGTCGACCACCTGGTGCCGGGCTCCAAGGAGAGCCGGATCGCCGAACAGGTCGCGCGCGGGCCGTACGGCGCGCACGTCCTCGTGGTCGGCCACCCCTACATCGACATCTGGCAGGCCGTGAAGCCGGCGCGGGTCGGGCTGGAGGCGTGGCCGTCGATCCCACGCTCCATCGAGTGGAAGCACGGCATCTGCGCCGCGCTCGGCCTCCCCCACGACACCCAGGCCGACATCGCCCGGGCGTGGAAGCGGATCCTCGGCCAGGTGCGAACCTACGCCGACCTGGAACCCGCCCTCCTCGGCCGCGTAGAGCAACTCATCGACTTCGTAACAGAACCCCTCCCCCGCGCGTAGCGCAGGAGATTCCGCCGCGACACGCGCCTGAACTCCTGCGGAACGACGCCCGGCAGGAGTTCCGGGCCGTTTCTCCTGTTGGCGCATCGGCGTATTTTCGACCCAGAATCCATTTGCGGTATTCGAACATGTGTTCGAAAATAGACGTATGTCCCTGGCAGTCGCACGCACCTTCCCCGACCCGGTCGCCGACCGGGCGCAGGTGCACGAGCTGCAGTCGCGCATCCGGCAGATGCAGGCGACCAAGCTGGACGCGCGGCGGCTGGAGACGCATCCCGCGCTGGCCGCGCTACTGCCCGGCGGCGCGCTCAAGGCCGGCGCCGCCTACACGGTGCACGGCTCCACCACGCTCCTGATGGCGATGCTCGCTGGGCCGAGCGCCGCGGGCGCCTGGTGCGGCGTGGTCGGGATGCCCGACTTCGGGGCGGAGGCCGCCGGCCGGTTCGGCATCGACCTGGAGCGGCTCGTGCTGGTGCCGCATCCCGGGCCGCAGTGGCTGACCGTCACCGCCGCGATGGCGGACGTGCTCGGCGTGATCGCCGTCGCGCCCCCGGAACGGCCGAAGAGCGGCGACGTCGCGCGACTGACCGCGCGGCTGCGGCAGCGGGAGGCCACGCTCGTCGTCGCCGGCGACTGGCCGCAGGCGGAGGCGGCGCTCTCCGTCGTCCGCAGCGGCTGGGACGGCCTGGGCGCCGGCGCCGGCTACCTCTCCTCCCGGCGGGTGACCGTGGAGGCCGCACCCCGCGGCGGGGCCGGCCCGCGGCGCCGCGCCGAGCTCTGGCTGCCGGCAGTCGACGAGACGTTCCGCGCCTCCGCCCCCACGCGCCTGGAGGCGGTGAGCTAGATGCGCCAGGTCACCCGCGCGATCGTGCTCTGGTGCCCCGACTGGCCGGTCATCGCCGCCCGGCAGCGCCTCGAGCTGCCCGCAGACGTGCCGCTGGCGCTGGTCGAGAAGGGGATGGTGTTCGCCTGCTCCGCGCACGCCCGCGCCGACGGCGTCACCCGCGGGCTCCGGGTCAGGGAGGCGCAGTCGCGCTGCCCGCAGCTGGAGATCGTCCTCTACGACCCGGTGCTGGACGCGCGCGCCTTCGAACCGGTGCTGACCGCGATCGAGGAGATCACCCCGGGCGTCCAGGCGGTGCGGCCGGGCACCTGCGTCCTGCGTGCGCGGGGGCCGGCGCGCTACTACGGCGGCGAGGAGGCAGCGGCGGCTGAGCTGCTGCGCTGCCTGGCAGGGCTGGAGGACGTGACCGGGCTCGCGCTCGACGACGTGCGGATCGGGATCGCCGACGGGCCGTTCGCCGCCGAGCAGGCGGCGCGCTCCACCGGGCCCGCGTCGCGCGTCCGCATCGTCCCGCCCGGCGGCTCCCCCGCCTTCCTCGCCCCGCTGCCGGTCGCCCAGCTCGGCCTCACCGAGCTCACCCCGCTGCTGCGCCGGCTGGGCCTGCGCACCCTCGGCGACCTGGCCCGGCTCGACCGGCTGGACGTCCGGGAGCGGTTCGGGGAGCGCGGCGAGCACGCCCACGACCTGGCCAGCGGGATGGACGGCGCCGCCGTGGTGCCGCGCACCCCGCCGAAGGTGCTCGACCGGGCGATCGAGTTCGAGCCTCCCCTCGACCGGGTCGACCAGGTGACCTTCGCGTTCCGCGGTACGGCCGAGCAGTTCGTGGCCGGGCTCACCAAGGCCGGGCTGGTGTGCACGTCGCTGCGCATCGAGGTGACCGACGAGCGCGGGAGGGTGAGCGAACGGAGCTGGCAGCACCCCCGGCTGTTCTCGGCCTCCGACGTGGTCGACCGGGTGCGCTGGCAGCTGCAGGGCGCCGGCTCCATCGACTCCGGGCTGGCCTCCCCGATCGCGAAGGTCGCCGTGGCGCCGGAGGCCGTCGACGACATCGGCCACCACGAGGACGGCCTGTGGGGCGGCGGCGCGGACGAGCGCATCCACCACGGCCTCACCCGCGTGCAGGGGATGCTCGGCCACGACGCCGTCGTCACCGCGACGATCGGCGGCGGCCGGGCGCTGTCCGACCGGCAGGTGCTCGTGCCGTGGGGCGACCGGCCGGTGGGCGTCGCCCGCTCGGACCGGCCCTGGCCGGGCTCGCTGCCGGCGCCCGCGCCCTCCACGGTGTTCGAGGTGCCGCGGCCGGTGGCGGTGCTGAACGCGGCCGGCGAGCCGGTGGAGGTCACCGACCGCGGCGACGTCACCGCGCCGATCGCGTCGTTCTCCCCCACCGGCGCCGCCCGGGACGCCCGGCCGGTCGACTCCTGGGCCGGCCCGTGGCCGGTGCGCGAGCGCTGGTGGGACGCGACGCTCGCGCGCGCCATGCACCGCTTCCAGCTGGTCGACGCCGACGGCACCGCCTGGCTGCTCGCCCTCACCGGCACCACCTGGTTCGCCGAGGCCCGCTATGACTAGCGCGCGCGTCCACCTGGCAGGACATGCCGCGTGGCCCGACCTCCAGACGGCGTGTTCTGCCACGTGGATGCGGGGAGGGGCGCGCGATGGGGTGGAATAATCCGCCGATCCCGTGGGCCGAGTTCGAGCGGCGGCTGAGCGGGCGGCGCACGAGCGAGCAGGAGCAGCCGGAGCGGCCGTCCTCCCGCAAGCGGCAGAAGTACGTCGCGCAGCCGATGCCCGAAGAGCCGGACGAAGGGCACGTCCGCTACGCCGAGCTGCACGCGCACAGCACCTTCAGCTTCCTCGACGGCGCCAGCGCGCCCGAGGAGCTGCTGGAGGAGGCCACCCGGCTGCGCCTGCACGGCCTCGCCCTCACCGACCACGACGGCCTGTACGGCGTGGTCCGCCTCGCCGAGGCCGCCGAGGCGTACGAGCGCGTCAAGACCGTGTTCGGCGCCGAACTGTCGCTTTCGCTCAGCCGGCCGCAGAACGGCGAGGCCGACCCGGAGGGCAGCCACCTCGTCCTGCTCGCCCGGCAGCAGTCCGGCTACCACCGGCTCGCCGCCGCCATCACCGCCGGCCAGCTCGCCGGTGAGGAGAAGGGCCGCCCGGTGTACGACCTCCCGACCCTCGCCGAGCAGTCCGGCGGCGAGTGGATGGTACTCACCGGCTGCCGCAAGGGCGACGTGCGCCTCGCGCTGGCCGAGCACGGCGAGCGGGCAGCCGAGCGGGAGGTCGCCCGCCTCGCCGAGCTGTTCGGCCACGACAACGTGCTGGTGGAGTTGATCGACCAGGGCGGCCCGCGCGACAGCACCGACAACGACGTGCTGGCCAGGATCGCCGGCCGGCTCGGCCTCCCGGTCGTCGCCACCAACAACGTCCACTACGCCACGCCCGCCCAGTACCCGCTCGCGACGGCGGTCTCGGCGGTGCGCGCCCGCCGCAGCCTGGACGAGATGGACGGCTGGCTGCCCGCCTCCGCCGCCGCCCACCTGCGCAGCGGCCGGGAGATGGCCGCCCGGTTCGCCCGCTACCCCGGCGCGGTCGAGCGCACCGCCGACATCGCCGACGACCTGGCGTTCCGGCTGCGCAGCGCCCGGCCGAAGCTCCCCCAGCAGGAGGTCCCGGAGGGCCACACCCCGATGAGCTGGCTGCGCGAGCTGACCTGGCGCGGCGCCGCCGAGCGCTACCCCGACCTCGACAGCAACCCGGCAAAGCGGGAGCGCATCGAGCGCGAGCTGGACGTGATCGAGGCGAAGGACTTCCCCGGCTACTTCCTCATCGTCCACGACATCGTGCGGTTCGCCCGCAGCCGCGGCATCCTCTGCCAGGGCCGCGGCTCGGCGGCGAACTCGGCGGTGGTCTACCTGCTCGGGATCACGGCGGTGGACTCGATCAAGTACGACCTGCCGTTCGAGCGCTTCCTCTCCTCCATGCGCGAGGAGGAGCCGGACATCGACGTCGACTTCGACTCCGACCGGCGCGAGGAGGTCATCCAGTACGTCTACGCGAAGTACGGCCGGCACAACGCCGCCCAGGTCGCCAACGTCATCACCTACCGGCCCAAGAACGCCGTGCGAGACATGGCGAAGGCGCTCGGCCACTCCACTGGGCAACAGGACGCCTGGAGCAAGCAGATCGACTCGTGGAGCAAGGTCACCACCACCGACGAGCACGACATCCCGGAGGCTGTCGTCGATCTCGCCCAGCAGGTGCTGAAGTTCCCGCGGCACCTCGGCATCCACTCCGGCGGGATGGTGCTCACCGACCGGCCCGTCGGCGAGGTCTGCCCGATCGAGCACGCCCGCATGGAGGGCCGCACCGTGCTGCAGTGGGACAAGGACGACTGCGCCTGGATGGGCCTGGTCAAGTTCGACCTGCTCGGGCTCGGGATGCTCTCCGCACTCGACTACTCGATGCGCACCATCGAGGCGTCGCTCGGCGAGTCGTGGACGCTGGACAGCATCCCGAAGGAGGAGCAGGGCGTCTACGACATGCTCTGCCGCGCCGACTCGATCGGGGTGTTCCAGGTGGAGAGCCGCGCCCAGATCGGCACGCTGCCACGCCTGCAGCCGCGCAGCTTCTACGACCTCGTGATCGAGATCGCGCTGATCCGGCCCGGGCCCATCCAGGGCGGCGCCGTGCACCCGTACATCCGCCGCAAGCTCGGCAAGGAACCGGTCACCTACCTGCACCCCGCGCTGGTGCCGGTGCTGGAGCGGACGATGGGCGTCCCGCTGTTCCAGGAGCAGCTCATGCAGATGGCCGTCGCCGTTGGCGACTGCACCGCGGAGGACGCCGACCTGCTGCGCCGGGCGATGGGCTCCAAGCGCGGCATCGAGAAGATCGGCGCGCTGCGGGCGAAGCTCTACGAGGGGATGGCGCACAACGGGATCGTCGGGGCCGACGCCGACGCCATCTACGAGAAGATCGAAGCGTTCGCCAACTTCGGTTTCGCCGAGAGCCACGCGATCAGCTTCGCGCTGCTGGTGTACGTCAGCTCGTGGATGAAGCTGCACTACCCCGGCGCGTTCCTCGCGGCGCTGCTGCGCGCGCAGCCGATGGGGTTCTACTCGCCGCGCACGCTCACGGCCGACGCCCGGCGGCACGGCGTGGTGGTGCGCCGGCCGGACATCCAGCTCTCCGGGGTGTTCCCGCTCCTGGAGGCCATCGACCCGACGCGGCAGGGGCCGACCGGCACCGACCCGTGCCTGGAGCACGACCAGCCTCCGGTCGGCAGCTTCGATCGCAGCGTGCCGCTCGACTTCGCCGCCCACCGCCGCGACGCCGGGCACGCCGTCCGGCTGGGCCTGGCGGGCGTGACCTCCATCGGCGAGACGCTCGCGGGGAAGATCGTGGCCGAGCGGGAGGCCTCGGGGCCGTACCGCGATCTGAGCGACCTCTCCCGCCGGGTCGGGCTGACGGTGACGCAGCTGGAGGCGCTCGCCGCGGCCGGCGCCTTCGAGGGGTTCGGGCTGTCCCCGCGCCAGGCGATCTGGGAGGCCGGGAACGCCGCCCAGGAGCGCCCGGAGTACCTGGCGGGCACCGCGATCACGGTGCAGCCGCCACTGCTGCCGATGCTCTCCCCGGCCGAGCAGCTCGCGAGCGACCTGTGGGCCACCGGGATCTCCACCGACGACCACCCGATCCGGTTTCTGCGGCCGGCCCTGGCGGCACGCGGCGTGCGCGCGGCCGACACCCTGGCGGCGGCGGAGTCCGGGCGCCGCATTGAGGTGGGCGGCGTGGTCACCCACCGGCAGCGGCCGGCGACGGCCGCGGGGGTGACCTTCCTCAACCTGGAGGATGAGACGGGCCTGGTGAACGTCATCTGCCCGGTCGGGGTGTGGAACCGCTACCGCCGGGTGGCCAGGCAGGCGCCCGCGATGATCGTGCGCGGCATCCTGGAGCGCAGCGAGGAGGGCGTGGTCAACGTGCTCGCCGACCGCCTCGAACCCCTCGACACCGCCATCCGCACCACCTCCCGCGACTTCCGCTGACCCCCACGCATCCACCCGCACACCGCCGAGTACGCGAATAATCATGCGAAAACCGCCGAGTACGCGGACTATTCGCGTACTCGGCGGTTTGCGGCGGAGGGAGGAGCGGGTCAGGCCTGGTTGAGGACGGCCTGCAGCTCGAGGGTGATGGTGACGTCGTCGCCGAGCAGCATGCCGCCGGTCTCGAGCGCCGCGTTGTAGGTGAGGCCGAAGTCCTCGCGGTTGATCTTGGTCTTGGCGGTCGCGCCGGCCTTGTAGTTGCCGTACGGGTCCTGGCCGAAGCCGCCGAAGTCGAACTCGAACGTGACCGGCTTGGTCACGCCCTTGATCGTGAGGTCGCCGTCGACGAGGAACTCGCCGTCCTCGTGGCGCACGCCGGTGGAGACGAAGTCGATGGTCGGGAACTCCTCGGCGAGGAAGAAGTCGCCGGTGCGCAGGTGCGCGTCGCGGTCGGCGTTCTTGGTGTTGATGGAGGCCACGTGGGCCTTCGCGGAGACGGTCGACTCCAGAGGGTTCTCGGCGGTGACGAACGACGCGTCGAAGTTCTCGAACACGCCCTTCACCTTGCTGATCATGAGGTGACGGATGCTGAAGCCGACCTCGCTGTGGGTGGGGTCGATGGTCCAGGTGCCGGCCTTGTATCCGGGGATGTCGATGCTCATTCGGTTCTCCTTGAGTCGGTTGGGATGCGATCGGACGCTGTCAGGTGCATGCAACCGCATAGATCACGAGCCTATTCCGGATCCGGCCAAAAAAGTTGACACGACACCAATGTTCATCCCCTCGACCGATTCGCGTCAACATTTCAGTGCATACCATTTTCTCTGGTTTTACTCATCCGTATCGAAAGCAGGAGGAACCCAACCCATGACCACCACGCTCACACGCAGGGCCATCGTCGGCGCGGCCGCCTGGTCCGCTCCGGCGATCGCGCTCGCCACGGCCTCCCCAGCCCACGCGGCTTCCGCCGTCGGCGTCATCGCCTTCATCGACCCGGAGGATCTGATCGGCAGCGGCTACACCGCGAACCTCGTCGTCCAGCTCACCGTCCCGCCGGGCGAACGGCTCCCGGACACCCTCAGCGTCCGCTACGGCACCGCTGGCATCGTCGACGGCCCCACCCTCGTGCCCACCGGAGGCACGAACCGGGTGACCATCCCGGTGACCGGGAGGGACGCCAACGGGACGACCGTCATCACCGTCGCCTCCCCCGGCTACATCCCCGCCACGACGATCCTCCGGGTGACGTTCGACGACGGTCGGTTCTTCATGGCCCGCAATGCCCCGTTCGGCGTCAGGAGCTCCGCCAACACCCTGAACCCGACCACGTCCTCCGGCATCCGCAGCACCGGCGCGAACGGCGTGATCGTCGATTCCTGGAGCGGCGAGTGGCTGTACCGCTCCACGCTGGCCTCGAACACCTTCACGCCCGCCGGCACGCTCTTCAGCGGCCACTTCGACGATCCGGGGCCGATCAGCGGCAGCATCGAGTGGAAGCTGACGGTCCAGACGACGGGAGAGGACCGCCTCGCCTGGCAGCAGCGGAACGGCTTCCCGTTCTCCGGTCTGCCCATCGGCGGCACGTATCAGGAGGGCACGACCCGGGCCGGCGGCGGACTCGGCTTGATGAACGTCGTCCCCGCCGTCCGCACGAAGCTGACGAGCGCGTCGAGCCCCGGAGGAACGGCGTACTTCGTCTGGTCGTTCCCGCGGTTCCCGAAGTATACGGCCCAGTGGAGCATCGCCTACTAGGGGTCCGCAAGAAACCGGTCAGCCGTGCACGGCGAGCGACCGCCGCAGCACCAGCAGTGCTCTGGCGTCCGCATCCACCTGCGTCGTCGGGATGCGCCCGTCGTGCACGGCGGCCACCACCGCGTCGATGAGGGCGTCCGGGTCCTCGGCGCCCTGGATCATCAACACCATCGTGTTGCCCGCCGCGATCGCTGCCACCGCGTTCGCGCCCGCGTCCTGGTACTGGGGCAGCCCGGTGTCCTGCAGCATCCGCAGGTCGTCGGTGACGCTCACGCCGTGGAAGCCGAGCTCGTCGGTCAGGATGCGATGCCAGGTCGGCGACAGGGAGGCGGGCGCGGCGTCCACCCCGCTGTACGCGAGGTGTCCGAACATCACCACCTCGGCGCCCGCGGCGACGCCGGCCCGGAACGTCGGCGCGTCCTGAGCGGCCCAGCGGGCATGGTCGACCGCGGCGGTCGGGACGGTGTGGTGCGAGTCGGCGTCCGTCTCGCCGTGGCCCGGGAAGTGCTTGAGGGTGCTCAGCACGGCGCCGCGCTCCCCCGCGACGGACGCGCCGACGCGGGCGGCGGCGGACGCGGGATCGGTCCCGAGGATCCGGTCGGCGATGAACGACCGCGGGTCGGCCGTCACGTCCGCGATGGTTCCGAAGTTGAGGTTCACGCCGGCCTGCTTCAGCAGCGCCGCGCGCTGCGCGAACGCCTGCTGGGTCGCCGCGGGCGGCATCGACCGCAGGGTCCGCGCACCGGGCTGGCGGTCCCACGGCAACCGGGTGACATCGCCGCCCTCCTCGTCGATCCCGATCAGCGGAGGAAGCCCGGGGTCGGAGGCGCGGGTCGCCGCGGTCTCCGCCGCGAGCGCCGACGGCGTCGCCGGGATGTTGTCCGGCATCAGGATGACGCCGCCCAGCCCGTAGCGGTCGACGAACGCGCGCAGCGCCGCAGGATCGGTTCCCGGCGCGTGCAGCATGAACAGGCTCGCCACCTTCTGGCGGAGCGTCAGGTTCTGCAGCCGCTCGTCCGCGTAGCCCTGAACCGGGTCCGCGGCGGGAGCAGCGGTCCGCGCAGTCGCCGACGGACTCGGTGCGGCCTGTCGAGGGTGCGCCGAACCGCTGGCCGCGCACCCGCCCAGCGTCGTCGCGAGCACCAGGAGGGCGGCGGCCGTCGTCCATCGGGCGCGGCGCATCCCCCGATGGTAGCCCTCGCCCCCTTGGCGGTCCCTCCGAGCGCCTGACATCCCCTCGGAGCGTCCGGCGGTCCCTCCGAGCGCCGTCGCCGTTCCGGGCCCCGCCGCCCTACGATGGCGGGATGGCGTCCAAGCCGATCTCGCTGCTGCTCGCCAGCCACCCGGGCCCGACCGCGGTGGTGACCGTCGTGGCGGCCGGTCTCGGGATCGGCCTCGGCTACCCACCCGGCCGGCTCGTCGTCCTGGCGCTCGCGATCCTGTTCGGCCAGCTCTCCATCGGCTGGTCCAACGACTGGCTGGACGCGGCCCGCGACCGGGAGGTCGCGCGCGCGGACAAGCCGGCGGCCCGCGGCGACGTGCCCCCCGCTCTCGTGCGCGCGTCCGCGTTCGTCGCGCTCGGCCTCGCACTGGCGGTCACGGCGTTGCTCGGCCTCGGCGCGCTGATCGCGCACGCCGTCGCCATCGCCGGCGGCTGGGCGTACAACCTCGGGCTCAAGTCGACCGCCGCCTCCTTCGTCCCGTTCGCCGTGAGCTTCGGGCTCCTCCCGGCGATCGCGACGCTCGGCCAGGAGCGCCCGGCGTGGCCGGCGCCGTGGGTCCTCGCCGCGGGCGCGCTGCTCGGCGTCGCCGCGCACGTCACCAACGTGCTGCCCGACCTCGCCGACGACGCCCGCACCGGGATCCGCGGGCTCCCGCACCGCCTCGGCGCGCGTGCCAGCGGCCTCCTCGCCTTCGGCTGTCTCGCCGTCGCGACCGTACTGATCACGTTCGGGCCCGGCCTCCCGGTGCGCCCGCTGCTCGCCGTCGGCCTGGTGATCGGGCTGGCGGCGGTGGCCGCGGGCGTCGTGCTGCTGCTGCGGCGCAGCCCGACCCGCCTGCTCATGCAGCTCATCATGACCTGCGCCCTCGTGGATGTCGCGATGCTGGCCCTGGGCGGCCAGTCCATCGTCGCGGGGTGACGGAGCCTACTCGACAGCGGTCGCGATCGGCTCGGCCGCCGGCTCGTGGTTGCGGATGCCGATGGCGGACACCACCCCGCCCACGATGAGGAGGCCGGCGGTGGCGAGCATCGCCCGGTGCATCCCGTTCACGTCCAGCTTCTGGCCGACCACGATGCCGGCCATCGCCACGGTGAGGAGTCCGGCGATGCGGGCGACGGCGTTGTTCACCGCGGAGCCGATCCCCGCCTGGCCCGGGTGGATGGAGCCCAGGATCGCGCTGGTCAGCGGCGCGACGGTCATCGAGAGGCCGACGCCGAAGAGCAGGACGGCGGGCAGCAGCTCGAGCCAGTAGCTCACGGCCGACCCGATCATCAGCAGCCACAGGAAGCCGACCGACGCGACGATCGGACCGACCGCCATGAAGAACCGGGGACCGTACTTGCCGGCCAGCCCACCGAAGAAGCTCGACAGCAGCAGCATGCACAGCGTGGAGGGGATGAACACGAAGCCTGCGACGAACGCCGAGAACCCGGCGACCTGCTGCAGGAACAGCGTCACCATGAGCGGTCCGAACGACAGGGCGCCGTAGACGAACGCCGTGGCGAGGTTGCCCACCCAGAAGTTGTGCACCGAGAACAGGCCGAGCGGCAGCATCGGCTGCTTCACGCGCGTCTCGGCGAAGAAGAAGCCGGCCAGCGAGAGGACGCCGACCACGAACGGGATCCAGACCCGCGGACTCCCCCAGCCGTAGGCGCCCTGCTCGATGAGCGCGAACACCGTGCCGGCCAGACCCACCGACCCGAGCACAGCGCCCAGGATGTCGACGCGGCCGCCCGTTCCTTTGTCGGTGGAGCCGAGCGTCCACATGAGGACGAGCGTCACTGCGATGGGGATCACGTTGATGACGAAGACCCAGCGCCAGGACAGCGCGTCCACGAAGAAGCCGCCGACCACCGGGCCCGCGATCATGGCGATGCCGGTCCACGCCGTCCAGCGTCCGATCGCCTTGGCCTGGGCCGGGCCCTCGAACCGGGAGATGATGATCGCCAGCGACGACGGCACCAGCAGCGCCCCCGCCACGCCCTGGAGGGCGCGCGACAGCACCAGGAACACCCCGCTCGGCGCGAACGCGCACAGCAGCGACGTGATCGCGAACCCGATCAGCCCGACGTACAGGATGCGCTTGCGCCCGAACACGTCCGAGAGCGACCCGGCGATCAGGATGAGCGAGCCGAGCGTCACGAGGTACGCGTCCACCACCCACTGCTGCAGCGGCAGTCCGCCGCCGAGCTCCCGGTCGATCGCGGGCAGCGCCACGTTGATGACGGCGCCGTCGAGGAACGCCACGAAGCTGGCCAGGATCGCGATCAGGAGGACGCGCAGCTGCAGGGACGTCATCTTCTCGGTGGCCATGTGCTCATTCAACGTCCGGGCGTGCGCATCGCGCAAGCACGCGCGTCGGGCGTACCGTTTCCCCCGTGTCAGAGCTGTCGCACTCCGAGCGGTCCTCCGGTCGGCGTCGCCTCACCCCGACGACCATCATGCGGGCCGGGTGGATCGGGGTGCTCGTGATCACCGCGGTCTTCCACGCAGTGCGGGGCGCGCCCGTGGACTCCGCTCTCTACGCCGCGGGGGCCGTCGTGCTCATGCTCGACGCGCTGGGCTGGCTCCGCATCCCGCTCCGGATGCCCGCCGACCGCGACACCGTCTCGCGCCGCGTCATCGCCGGGACGCTGATCGCGGTCGCCGCCCTGGCCCTCGGCTTCACGCCGCTCTACGGCTCGGCGGACGCGGCCATCGTCGTCGGGCTCGGCGTGCTGCTGCTGCCCGTGGCGTGGGCCGAGCGGTCTCGCTCGGACCCGGGGCCGCCCGGCGCGGCGGTGCGCCGGGCGGCGATCCTGTGGTCGATCGTCCTGGTCGCCGGCTGCCTGTGGGAGATCGGCGTGTTCTTCCTCGGCCGCGACCTGACGGGCAGCGAGAACGCCTACCCGGCGCTCTCCGACCTGCTCGACCCGGTGCTGGCCTGGCCGCCCGCGCGGGCGCTGCTGGTCGCCTGCTGGCTGCTCGGCGGGTACGCGCTGCTGCGCCGCGGGAGGTCGTCATGAGGTGGGTCACCATCGGCGGCTTCGTGCTGTGCGGCCTCCTGATCGTGGCGCTCGCCGTCCAGTCCCGGCGCCGTCCCGACCGGATCGCACCGCTCGGCAGCCTCCTCGACCGCGTCATGGCCGACCGCGCGGCGCGGGTCACCATCCTGCTGTTCTGGTGGTGGATCGGCTGGCACTTCCTCGTCACGCCGCCGACGGTGTGACTAGTCGTTCCCCTTGGTGCAGGTCTGCTGAGCGGCCGTCTGGCCCGTGACGGTCGAGGGCAGCTCGACCGCTCCGGACGTGTTCGTCGGCGCGGGCGTCCCTCCTGTCGGGCCGTTCGAGGTCGTCGGGCTGTTCGTGCCGTTCTGGCCGGTCGGGGCCGGGGCCGCCGTCGTGGACGCGCTCGGCGAGGGGGTCGGGGTCGCCGTCGCGTTCGGGTCCTCCGCCGCACGTCCGGTGGTGCCGGTGAGGGTCACCGGCTGATCGTTCACCAGCGCGGTGTTCACCGCCGCGGAGGCCTCCTCGTCCGGGATCACCCGGTTGACGTCGTCCGGGTCCGTCACCGCGGGGTACTGCAGGAAGACCATGTTCTGCAGCCCGGTGTCCTTGAGTGCGAGCGCGATCTCCACCAGCGTCGTCGGGTCCGTGAGGGTGTCCGACGGCGTGACGTTCTGGACGGCGGCCTTGGCGAGCGCGTAGAGCTGGACCGGGTTGCCGAGCACTCCCCCGCTGACGATCTTGCGCGCCAGCGCGGACAGGAACACCTGCTGGTTGGAGATCCGGCCGAGGTCGCTGCCGTCTCCGACGCCGTGCCGGCTGCGCAGGAAGGAGAGCGCCTCGTCCCCGACGAGCGTGTTCTGCCCCGCCGGGAGGTCGAGCGGCGGGTTGGTGTAGGCGTCCTTCACCTTCGAGGCCAGGCACACCGTCACACCGCCGACCGCCGTGGACATCGCGCTCACACCGTTGAAGTTGATGACGGCGGCGAACGGGATCGTCGCACCGGTGAGCTTCTCGACCGTGAGCACGACGCAAGCGAGGCCACCGCGAGAGAGGGCCGTGTTGAACATCGCGGACGACGACCCGCTCACCGTCCCGGTGCCGTCCGGCGCCGGGCAGGTCGGGATGCGCACCATGAGGTCGCGCGGGAAGCTGACCACCATCATGCTCTTGTGGTCCTGCGCGATGTGCAGCAGCATCGTGACGTCGTTGTTGCCCGCGCCCGAGCTGGCGTCCTGCTCGGCCGTCGAGTTGTAGACGCCGCCGAGGCCGGAGCGGCTGTCCGTCCCGGCCAGCAGCAGGTTGACGCCGCCCGGGATGGCCCCCACGTTCGGGATGCCCTGCGGAATGGCCGAGTGCCCCGGCAGCGCGACCAGGGTGACGCCGTGCTTCACCGACCGGGCGACGTCCCACACCGCGAACGCGGCCAGCGAGAAGCCGCTGACGACGACGACCGCGACGGCGGCGGCGAGCAGCGTGAGGACGGAGGAGAGCAGCGTGCGCCGGGGCAGCCTCCCGTGCCGCACCGGCGCGGGCCCGCTGGCACGCTGCTGACGGCGTGGCAGGTCGGTCATGCGGATCCCCCGGGCGGTTCGTCGAACGTGAACTGGCTGAATACTAAGCGATCCGCGCTTTCGGGTGGGGGCCGCCTCGCCGCCCGCGAGGGGCGGGTGAAACCCCAGACGACTTCCCGGCCGCGCCCCGCGAGGGTGCTGCCGCCCGCACCGAAGAATCCCGGATTTCCGCGCCGGAGCGGCCGAGAACCGCGGTGCTACCGTCACGTCCCTGACGACGGCGAGGCCGTCTCCGACCCTGAGGGAGAACAATGACGCAGGAAGCCGCCGCGCCCGAGAAGCGCGGCCTGTCCAGAAGGACCAAGGCGGTGATCGGCCTCGGCGCCGTCGTCGCGATCGCGGCCGGAGTCACCGCCGCCGCCTTCACCGATTTCGCGAACCTCAACCTCGGGGCGAACGGGATCGGCGCCGACCAGTACAACATCCAGGTGGTCGACACCGACCCCGTCACCGGCGCGCAGATCCCGGGGTCGTGGCAGGAGGCGAACACCCCGGCGGGCGCCCCGATCGAGATCGTCGGAGCGAACACGATCTTCCCGGGCAGCGCGCCGATCTCGGTCGACATCCCCGTCCGGAACGCGTCCGCCACGCTGAACTCGACGCTGACGCTGGGGCTCGCGCAGCTCCCGGACAGCGGAGCGGACGTCACCGACCCGAACTATCTGTCCAGCCTGCGGTTCGACGTCTCGATGCCGGCCACGTCGCTCGGCGCCGCGCCGATCAGCGTCACCGACCAGACCTACGCGCAGCTCAGCTCGCTGACGCTCAACGAGCTCGCGGCCGGCGAGGTGTCCGACGTGACGATCTCGGTGCGGCTGCTCACGCAGGCGGAGTCCGGGGCCTCGTTCACCGACAACAGCCTGAACGGCTCGAAGGCGTTCATCCAGGCGCAGTTCAACGGTACGTCGATCTGATCCGATGAGCTCGAGCCCCTTGCGCACGCGCCCACGGTGGCGTCGGCCCGCACTGTCCGCCGCGGGAGTCTGCGTCGCTTCGGCGATCGCCTTCACCGCCGCCAGCACAGTGAACTGGTCCGACGTCGTCGTGGCGCTGGACGGCAGCGAGAACACCTTCGACCTGCAGGTCGCGGGCAGCGATGTGCCCGGCTGGCAGCCAGCCCCCGCCGAATGGCAGCAGGGCCGTCCCGACCCGGTCGTCGTCGCGCTACCGGCCACGGTCCTGGAGCCGGGCACCTCCGTCCAGGCCCGCGTCGCCGTGCGCAACAACAGCCCGAGACTGGCCGGATCGATCAGCGTCCACCTGATCGATCCGGCCGCCCCGAACCCCCTGTTCCCCGAGCTGCGCTTCACCATCTCCGAAGGAGGCCACGTGTACGCGGCCGCAGTACCGCCCACCGGCGCGGCGGACATTCCGCTCACCGGATCCACCGCCCCCGGCGCGGACCGGGTGCTGGACGTCGAGGTCGCCCTGCCGGCCGGCGTGCCGGCGTCGGTGAACGGAACGACGACCCCGATCCAGCTCATGTTCACGGGGGTGAGCCTGTGAGCGCGCGCCGGGCCAACCGCTCGGGAAGCAACGCCCGGCGCGGCGCGCTGGCCGCGACCGGCCTGCTCGGCCTCAGCGTCGTCCTCGGCGTCTCCGCCGTCGGCACCACCTCCGCCGCGTTCACCGACCGGTCGGCGCCGGGGCTCGGGACGGACGGCGCCGTCGGCGGCAGCTACAACATCGCCTTCCTCGACGCGGGAGGAGCGGTCCAGGAGGGCGATCCCACCCCCTTCGCGCTCGACAGCTCCGGGAGCGGCGCGATCACCTTCGACGCCCCGGCGAAGGTCGACATGCAGGTCGTCACCACGACCCCGGCGACCGGCCCCGTGCGGGTCACGCTGTACAACGCGTTCCCGGGCACGCGGCCGAGCGACCCGGGGAGCACCGGGCCCGGCGCCGACCCGTACGACTACGCGCTCTACACGATCACGGTGGACGGGAACGCCGTCGTGAGCGGGTCCACCGCGGTCGCCATCGATGCCTCTCCACCGGTCATCACCGGCTGGACGCCGTCGGCGCCGAAGACCATCGAGGTGCAGGTCACCCTGCCGCACGCGCTCGGCAACCCCTATGTCTTCAACCGCACCCTCGTGCTCGGCGTCCGGTTCGACGGGAGCACGTCGTGATAAGGCCCATCATCATCGCCGCTGTCCTGCTGCTCGCGCTCGCCGGAGTCCAACCGGCCGCCGCCGCCGGGCCGGCCCAGCTCGTCACTCTGCAGATGCCGGGGCCCGGCCACCAGACGACGTGGTCGGCCACCGTGCAGAACCCGGCGTCCTCCGCCTCGACGGTCTACCTCGACGTGCTGGACGTCTCCGGCGCCGCGGCGACGATCGACGACGCGCTCCAGGTGAGCGTGCGGGTCGACGGAGCCACCGTCATCCCGCAGACTCCGCTGCGCCGGCTGATCGGCGGCGCCCCGGTGCGGCTCGGCGCCGTCGCCGGCGGCGGCGCGAAGGCGGTGTCCGGCGACGTGGTCCTCTCGGCGGCAGCCGGGAACGAGTACCAGGGCCGGAGCGCCCAGCTCACCATCCGGCTCAGCTCGCTGGCGTCCGAACCGGCGCCGCCACCGCTCGCCGACACCGGGCTGACGGTGATCGGCGTCGGCGTCCCCCTCGCGCTCATCGGCGCGGGCGTCCTGCTCCGTCTCCGACGACGAAAGCCGAGTGAACAGCTATGAACAGACGCGTACTGAAGCGGACCGGCCGGCGCGTAGGCGCGGCGCTCGCCCTCGTGGCCGTCGCCGTCGTACCGCTGGCGGCGGTGCCGGCCACCACCGCCGCCTACACGGACACGGCCCGGGCGGAGACCTCCCCGACCCAGACGCCGCTGCTTACGCGGTCGACGCGGCTGGTCCCGACGGACACCTACCTGGCCAACACCGCGACCGCGCTGCAGGACGACGGGACGTTGTGGGTCTGGGGCTTCCGTGGCAACGGGCTGGCCGGAAACGGCACGCCGACGGTCCCGTCGAACGCGCCGCCGACGCCGGTCATCCTCCCCAACGACGGATACACCGGCCCGAACCACCGCTACATCGCGAAGGTCGCCGGCACGAGCCTCGACAACTACTACCCCACCGACATCAACTACACCGGGCTGGCGGCGCTGTCCGACGACGGACGGGTCTACACCTGGGGCGGCAGCAGCTCGAACAACGTGATGGGACGACCGAGCACGCCGATCCCGTATACGCAGCCGGGAGCGGTCTCGATCCCCGGAACGGTGGTCGACCTCCGCTCGTCGTCCGGCGTCTTCATGGCGCTGACCGGCACCGGCGACCTCTACACCTGGGGCTACGCCCAGGCGCGCGGGATCACCGGCCAGGGCACACCGACCGCGTCGTCCCCGACGCCGTCGCTGATCATGTCCGGCGTGCACAGCATCGGCGCGGGGATGTGGAACGGCTGGGCCATCCGCGGGAACTTCGACGCCAACGACCAGACCACGGGCGTGTTCTGGTGGGGCTGGGCGAACGCTGGGTCGTCCTTCGCGTCCGACCCGTCCGGTGACAATCTCGGCACGAACCGGAACGCCCCGTTCCGGTCGACGTTCCTGTCGCCGTTCGCGCAATCCGGGTGCGACAGCGTGGGCGTCGTCATGGGCTCGGCCGCCGACACGTGCACGATCACCTCGCTCACCGGCCACTACTACGGCAACCAGCTCGTCTTCGACGGCGGCCACCTGGTGACCTGGGGCGACGCGACCAACTACGGCACCGGCCGCGCCTACGTCTCCGGCGTCGTCAGCGCCACGCCGATCGCGCTGACGCTGCCGAACGACGATCCTGTGAAGGCCGTCGCGCCCAGCCAGGACTACGTCGAAGTGCTCGGCGAGTCCGGCCAGGTCTATGTCTACGGCCGCTACTCGTTCGGCCGGGGGCCGGACCCCGCCCTCGGTACGCCGTCGACGACGAACCAGATCACTCCCGTCCAGCTCGCCCCGCTCGGCAGCAGCGTGACCGCCGTCGGCGCGTTCGGCTACTCCGGGACCGCGCTCAACGCGGACGGCTCGTTCGTGAACTGGGGCGGCAGCACAGGGGGCGGCAACAACAACACGTACTCCTCGATCATCAACGCGTGGGCGGGCAACACCGTCCCGACGAATGCGGTCCAGGGCCTGACGACGATGATTCCGCCGGGGTCGTGATGAAGCACCGGAAGACACCAAGCAGGCGGATCGCCCTCGCCACCGTCGCCGGCGGCACGATCGTGCTCGCGGCCGCGCTCTTCACGGTCGGCCAGACCGTGAGCGCGTTCACCGACCGGGCCGGACTGAACGTCGGGCCGCACGGCGTCGGGGGCGCGACCTTCGACATCGTCTCCGTCCTCCCGGATGGGAACATCGCCCAAGCGCAGCCCGGGCAGGGCGTCGCGGTCCCCATCGCCGGCGACGACAGCTTCGTGCCCGGCCGCTCGGTGACGGTCGAGCTCGGCGTCGCCAACAACTCCCCGCAGCTCGCCGCCGCCCTGACCGTGGCGGTCAAACCGTCGGACGCGGCCGGCACCGGCCAGGTCGGCGCCAGCCCCAACATCACGCCGTTCCTGCGCGTCACCGTCGTCGACACGACGACCGGGTCCCTCCTGGTCGGCGGCAGCGCGACGGACCCCAGCCAGGGCGCCACGGTCGCGTCGGCGACCGGTGTGATCGGGCGCCTGGCGGCTCGCGGGGCGCCGGCGCTCTCGGACGGCGCCGCCTGGGTGGCCGGCAGCGCCGGCAGCCGGCACGACCTCAGCATCACCCTGTTCTACGTGGACACCCCGGAGACCGCCGCCTACAACGGTGGCCGGAGCGCATTGGAGGTGGAGTTCGATGGCAGCTCGACGCCGTGAGAGACCGCGCCGTTCGGCGTGGCAGTGGCTCGGCTCGGCCCTGCTCACGTTCTCGGCGGCGCTCGGGGTGGTCGCGATCGTGACCGTCGCCGTCTGCGCCGTGTTCGGCCTGCGCCCCGTCGTTGTGATCTCCGGCTCGATGGAGCCAAAACTCCCGGTCGGGTCGCTGATCTTCTACCGCGCCATGCCCGCGTCGGAGGCGGTGAAGGGAGACATCGTCACGGTCCCCCGTCAGGACGGCGGCACCGGCCTGATCACCCACCGGGTCACAGAAGCCACCACGAAGGGCAGCGTGACGACGCTGCGCCTGAAGGGTGACGCCAACGCGACGGAGGACCCGCTGCCGTACGTGGTCTCCTCCGTGGGCAGCTTCGTCGGGGTCATCCCTGTCGCCGGCACCATCGCGCTCGCCGCCCGCACGCCGCTCGGAATCGCGGCGGTGGCGACCTACGTGGCGGCGCTCGTCGCGGTGATCGTGTTCGCGCGGCGCCGGCCGAAGGCCGCCTCGCGGCACGCGGGCGCCCGCCGGGAGGCGCCACCGGTCGCGGCGGAGTGAGCATCGGCGGAGCCGATCCGGAGAGCGCACCGGCCATCCACCTCGCACGGATCCGCGCGGGAAGGCTTGGCACCACCGCCCCGGGACGGCCTACGATAGCCGTGTCGTACACACGGCCGAAGTGCGTCGGGCCCGAACCGTGCTCAGTTCACCTGTCGCCTTCAGCCGCGCGGGGAAGTGGGTGACCGACATGGTGCTGGAGCTGGCCGAGCGGTTCACGGTGGATGGCAGGAGCTACAGCCTCTACGAGGGCGACCGCTGGCTGCTGTTCCGGGAGCGCACCGGGTCGGCTGAATGCGTCGGCACCATCACGAAGTCCGGCCTCGGGTTCATCGTCAACGCGTGGACGAAACGCGAGCCGATGGTCATCGTGCTGCTGCTCGAGGAGGCCGTCCTGCACCTGGTCGAGGTCGACGCGCCGGCCAGGGCGGTCTCCGAACAAGCGCCCCTGCCTCCCCCAACGGAGGTCGAGGCCGCCGACGCGACCCGGACCCGCGCCTGAGGCGGGACGGCGATCGCGTCGGCCGAGGCCCGCGTCGCACCGGGGGGATGTGCGGCGTGGGTCTCCCGTCAGCCCGGACCGCCAAACGCTGCGCGCGGACGCGTCGGCCGCTACGCTGGCGATCAGTCGACACCCGGGGGGACGATGTCACAACGGCTCACGGCGGCGGCGCTCGCCGGCGCACTCCTGCTCGCGGTGTCAGGAACGGTGTCAGGATGTGCGCAGGCCGCTCACACGCCGCTGCTGGTGCACACGGCCGGCCATCCCCCGACGCCGTCCGCCGCCGCATCGTTCGCGGCGACCCCCACGCCCACCCCGGTCACGACGGCCGCCGCGTGCGTCGGCTGGGGCTTCTGGGAGCGCGACTACTACAGCGAGGCTCAGCAGCCGGTCGATTGCGGCCCGATCCAGTACGCCACCGGAACAGTCGAAGTGAACAGCAAGGGAGTGCCGGTGGCGTACGTGGTCGCACCCGGCGACATCTGGGAGTTCATCGCCAAGCGGTTCGATGTGGGCACGGCATACCTGACCGCGATCAACGCTGTCCGCCGCGACGATGTGACAGCGGTCTACGTCGGCGACACCATCAACCTCGACCCCGCGACGATCACGAGCGTCGGCAACCAGAACGGCGTCGTCTATCACCACCTGGACCGGCTCCCGGATCCGCACGTGCCGCAACGATGAGTCACGCGTACAGCCAGCGGTCCGCTCGCGAGGACGAGTCCTCGCTCGGAGCGCACCTGACCGGGGACGGACGCCCGAGCCCAAAAAAGAACCCCGGTGGTTCGCGGATACCGCGCCCTACCGGGGTTTTCGGTGGATCTGAGGGGACTCGAACCCCTGACCCCCTGCATGCCATGCAGGTGCGCTACCAGCTGCGCCACAGACCCGTATTGAATTTATTCCGCGTTCACCGGGCTCCCCCGGGCAACTCATTCAGCGTACTACACGCGGGCGGCGCAACGTAAATCGGCCGCGCAGCCCGGGCGTGTGCGCCCGGTCGCTACTCCGCGGTGTGGACGGGCAGCTCGAGCGGGAGGACCGGGCAGTCCTTCCAGAGGCGTTCGAGGGCGTAGTACATGCGGTCCTCCTCGTGGAAGACGTGCACCACCAGGTCGCCGAAGTCGAGGAGGATCCAGCGGCCCTCCGCCTTGCCCTCGCGGCGGAGCGTGCGGACACCCGCGTCGTTCAGGCGGTCCTCCACCTCCGAGGCGATCGCGATCACGTTGCGCTCGACCGAGCCGGACACCAGGAGGAACGCGTCCGTCAGGGGCAGGGGACCGGAGACGTCGAGCGCCACCAGGTCGATGCCGCCCTTCGAGTCGGCGGCGGCTGCCGCGAGCTGGAGGATTTCCCGGGCGTGCGGGGATGCGGTCACAGAGAGTCCTTCGGAAGAGAGCGGGTCGAGAAGAGGGGCGCGCGGGTCATCAGAACACGTGCAGCACGTACGCCGCGATCAGCAGGCCGATCACGCCGACGGCGAGCACGCCCGCGGTCACCATGAGCACCACCGGCAGCGCGTTGCCGCGCTTCTTCGGCGGGGCGATCACGCCGCGCGTCGACGTGTGCGTACTGATCGCGCGGGATGCGCGCACCGGCGCGACCTCGGAGGTGTTGAACTCGTTCTCCTCGCTGTCCAGCAGCCGGTCGATGTCGGAGGAGTCGATGCGGTCGTGGGCCCCGGTCGCCCCGAGCGTGCGCGGGAGGTCGATCGAGCCGGTGACCAGGATCTCGCCGGTGCTCGTCAGCGGCCCGGTCGCGTCCACCTGCGGCAGCGACGGGAGGATGAGCGCGTTCGTGGTGGTCGCCGCCGTCGAGTGGCCCACGTTGCGGGAGGTGATCGGCTCGGAGCCGTCCTCCAACTCTGCCGCGGTCGACCAGTGACCGGTGGGCGGCGTGAATGGGCGGCGCTCCTGGCCAGAGGTGTCCTCCTCGCCCTCGGCAGCGGCGGGCGCAGCGGCCGGCGCCGGAGTGGCGGGAGCCGGCGCGCCGAACGCCGTGAAGACGGAGGTCGGCGAGGAGGTCACCCCGGTGTCGGCCTGCGGCGCCGCGGCGACAGGAGCGGGCGCCCCCTCGTCGGTGAAGGCGACGGGGACGATCGGCTCGGCGATGGCCGGCGAGTGGTTCGCCTGCTGGTTCGCCGCCTGCGCCTGCAGCATCGCCCGCAGCTCGCGACGGGTGAGCGTGCGCTCGCCGGTCGGGTCGGAGTCCTCGTCCGGCGCGGCGGACGAAGCGGGCGTGGTGGTCTGCGGGGAGGTCGCGCGGACGGGGGCCGACGCGGCGCCAGGCAGCACGGACATCGGCTGCGTCACCGGCTCCGGCTTGGACGTGTCCGGCGCCTGGCGGAACAGGTCGAACGACGTGGCGTCGGCACTGGAGTCGGCGGCCGGGCGCTTCGGAGCACTGAACAGGAGGTTGTCGAAGCTTCCACCCGAGGAGACGCCGGGCTCGGCGAACGCGGATGCGGGGATGGCGGGAGCCTGCTCCTCGTCCGAGGGACGGGCGCTCGGGGCGCCGGGCGTCGACGACGTCTTGGGGATCTCCCCCGCCGGGGTCGACTCGGAGGTGCCCGCCCGGCGCGCCGCTTGACGGGCCGCCGTACGCTCACTCTCTCTGGCCTGTCGCCGTGTCTGCGGCGGCTGGCTCGCTTCCGCTGGCTGTTCAGGCCATGACGTCATTCCACGCTCCGATACAAGTGATGTTTGGAGATGTACTGGACCACCCCGTCGGGGACGAGGTACCAGACGGGGAATCCCCTGCTCACCCGGCTCCGGCAGTCGGTGGACGAGATCGCCAGGGCCGGAACTTCCAACAAGCTTACGTCCTGTTTCGGCAATCCAGAAATATTGAGGTCGTGTCCCGGGCGACTCACAGCAACGAAGTGCGCGAGCTTCCAGAGCTCGTCGATGTCGCGCCAGCTCAGGATCTGCGCGATGGCGTCGGCGCCGGTGATGAAGAAGAGTTCCGCGTCCGGTCGCTCCTCGCGCAGGTCGCGGAGGGTGTCGATCGTGTACGTGGGCCCGACGCGGTCGACGTCGACCCGGCTGACCGTGAACCGCGGATTGGAGGCCGTGGCGATCACCGTCATCAGATAGCGGTGCTCGGCGGACGTCACCTCGCCCTTCTGCCACGGCCGGCCGGTGGGCACGAAGACGACCTCGTCCAGGTCGAACGACTGCGCGACCTCGCTCGCGGCGACCAGGTGGCCGTGATGGATCGGGTCGAACGTGCCGCCCATCACGCCGATGCGTGGACGGCTCTTCTCGGTGAGCTGCATGTGCCGGGGCGGCTCGGCGGGAGCCTCAGTGCCCCTGGGTCGGGTGGCCGGTGCCGTGGTGGGTGGCGCCCGGGGCGCCGGCGTGCGACGCGGCGTCGGCGGCCGAGCGGTGGCTGTGGCGGTTGGCCACGTCGCGGAAGCTGAACATGACACCGAGCAGGCAGAGGAAGGTGACGATCGCGATCGTGCCGTACGCCCAGGTGGGCATGGGCAGCTCGACGTGGGTCTCCGCCGCGGCCGCGGCGATGATGGTCGTCAACTGGGACATCGGTGGTGTTCCTTTCGGGGCGTTGCGGCGCGAGGCCGTTCCTCAGTCTAGCGGTCGCTCACCGGCGGATCTGGCCGGACCCGCGGACGATCCACTTGGTGCTGGTCAGCTCGGGCAGCCCCATCGGACCGCGGGCGTGCAGCTTCTGCGTCGAGATCCCGACCTCCGCGCCGAAGCCGAACTCCCCGCCGTCGGTGAAGCGGGTAGAGGCGTTGACCATGACGACGGCCGAGTCCACCTCAGCGAGGAAGCGCTCGGCGTTGCCGAGGTCGTTGGTGACGATCGCCTCGGTGTGCTGCGTGGAGTAGCGGCGGATGTGCGCGATCGCCGCGTCCAGGTCGTCGACGACCCGCACCGAGATGTCGAGGCTCATGTGCTCGGTCGCGTAGTCCTCGTCGGTGACGGGAACCCCGCCCGGCGCGTACGGCAGGGCGGTCTCGTCGGCGTGGATCGTGACGCCGGCCTCCGCGAGCGACGCGAGCACGGCGGGCAGCAGGCGCTCCGCGGCGTTCCGGTGCACGAGCAGGGTCTCGACGGCGTTGCAGACGCTGGGGCGCTGGACCTTGGCGTTGCGAACGATGTCGACCGCCCAGTCCTCGCGCGCGCTCTCATCCAGCACGATGTGGACGACGCCGGCGCCGGTCTCGATCACCGGGACGCTCGACTGCGTGACGACGGCCTGGATGAGGTCGGCGCTCCCCCGCGGGATCAGCACGTCGACCAGGCCGCGGGCGCGCATCAGCTCGTTCGCCCCGTCGCGGCCGAACTCGTCGATGGTCTGCGCGGCGTCGGCCGGGAGCCCGGCGCTCGCGAGGGCGTCGCGGACGACCTCCACCAGAACGGCGTTGGTGTTGAGGGCCGCGGTGCCGCCGCGCAGGACGACCGCGTTGCCGCTCTTGATGGCGAGCGACGCGATGTCGATGGTGACGTTCGGGCGCGCCTCGTAGATCGCACCGACGACGCCGAACGGCACCCGGGTCTCGGCGATCTTCACGCCGTTCGGGAGGTCGCTGCCGCGCACCACCTGACCGACCGGGTCGGTGAGGCCGACGACCTCCAGCACCGCGTCCGCGAGTCTCTCCAGCCGGGACGGGGTCAGGGTCAGCCGGTCGAGCAGGCCCGCGGAGAGCCCGTTCTCACGCCCGTTGGCGAGGTCGAGCTCGTTGGCGGCGAGGATGCTCCGCTCCGCCGCGAGCACGCCCTCCGCGATCGCGCGCAGCGCGGCGTTCTTCTGCTCGGTCGTCGCGGTCGCCAGCGGCAGCGACGCGGCCTTCGCGGCGGCGAGACGATCGGCCAGGCTCCGATCGGCAGACGAGGTGGGGGCGGCGACGGTCGAGGACATGCGTCAAGTCTAAGCCGTTGCGGCCTGCGCGGCCTCGGCGTCGTCCGCGCTCGGGGACGGGGCGAACCACGTCCCGACGGCCTCGCCGCGCAGCGCCTCGGCGACGAGCGTCGTCGCGGTGAGGATGACGGCGGTCCCGCGCTCAGCGGCCTGGCGGGCGGCCGACACCTTGGTCAGCGCTCCCCCGGTGCCGACGCCGGACAGCCCGGTCGAGCCGATCTCCACGCCGGCGAGCTCATCGCCCCAGCCGACGTACCCGATGCGCTCGGCGCCGGGCTCCTGCGGAGGCTTGGTGTAGAGCGCGTCGACGTCCGAAAGCAGCACGAGGAGGTCGGCCTCCACCAGCAGCGCCACCAGCGCGGCGAGCCGGTCGTTGTCACCGAACCGGATCTCGTGGGTGGCGACGGTGTCGTTCTCGTTGACGATGGGCAGGATGCGCAGGTCGAGCAGCCGCTCCATCGCGCGCTTGGCGTTGCTGCGGTGGGTCGGGTTCTCCAGGTCGCCCGCGGTCAGCAGCACCTGGCCGGCGACGATCTCGTAGCGGTCCAGGCTGTCCTGATAGCGGTAGATCAGCACGTTCTGGCCGACCGCGGCGGCGGCCTGCTGGGTGGCCAGGTCGGTGGGACGGCCGTCGAGCGCGAGATACGGGATGCCGGTGGCGATCGCGCCGGACGACACCAGGATGACCTGCGAGCCGCGGCCGTGAGCCTCGGCGAGGGCATCGACGAGCGGGCCGATCTGCCCCGCGTTCTCGCCGCTGATCGACGAGGAGCCGACCTTGACGACGATCCGCCGGGCGGTGGGGACCTGGGCGCGCTCGTCGATCGTCATTCCCTGCCCGTCTCCTCGCTCGACACGCCGGAGTCCTGGCCGTCGTAGTCGTCGTAGTCGTCGTCCTGCCAGAGGCCGGCCTCCTTCTCGCGGAGGAGCTCGGCGCGGGCCTCGGCCTTGCCGTCCATCCGGTCGAAGTAGTCCTCGCGGCGCTGCGCGCGGGTGGGACGCGCACTCTGGTCGATGCGCGCGTCCGTGCCGCGCGGCGCCGTGATCAGCTCGGCGGTGGAGGTCAGCGTGGGCTCCCAGTCGAACACCACGCCGTTGTCGCGGCCGATGACGACCGTCGAGCCCGCGACGGCGCCCGCGGTGAACAGGCGATCCTCGACGCCGAGCTTGGCGAGCCGGTCGGCGAGGTAGCCGACGGCCTCGTCGTTGGCGAAGTCGGTCTGGGCGACCCAGCGCTCGGGCTTCGCGCCCAGGATCCGGTAGACCGGGCCGTCCGAGCCGCCTTCTACCTTGACGGTGAAACCGGCGTCGTCCACGGCCTTGGGCCGGATGACGATGCGCGGCCGGATCTCCGCCTCGGCGGCCTCCGCCTTCCGTGCCTCCTCGACCAGCTCGGCCAGCGCGAACGACAGCGCGCGCAGGCCCTCGTGGCTGACCGTGGAGATCTCGAACACGCGGTAACCGCGCGCCTCCAGGTCGGGACGGACGAAGTCCGCCAGCTCGCGGGCGTCCGGGACATCGATCTTGTTGAGCGCGATGAGCTGCGGGCGCTCCAGCAGCGGGATCTGGCCGTCCGGAACGGGATAGGCCGCCAGCTCGCCGAGGATGACCTCCAGGTCGCTCAGCGGGTCGCGACCGGGCTCCAGCGTGGCGCAGTCGAGCACGTGCAGCAGCGCGGAGCAGCGTTCGACGTGGCGCAGGAACTCGAGGCCCAGCCCGCGTCCCTCGCTCGCGCCCTCGATGAGGCCGGGGACGTCGGCGACGGTGTAGCGGACATCGCCCGCCTGCACGACGCCGAGATTGGGGTGCAGCGTGGTGAACGGGTAGTCCGCGATCTTCGGCTTGGCCGCCGACAGGGCGGCGATCAGGCTCGACTTGCCGGCGGACGGGTAACCGACGAGCGCGACGTCGGCGACGGTCTTCAGCTCGAGGAGGACGTCGCCCTCCCAGCCGGGCGTGCCGAGCAGCGCGAACCCGGGTGCCTTGCGCTTCTGGGTGGCGAGGGCGGCGTTGCCGAGCCCGCCGAGACCACCGGCGGCCGCGACGAACCGCATGCCGGGCTCTGTCAGGTCGACGAGCTCCTCGCCGTCGGCCGACTTGACCACGGTGCCGACCGGGACTGGGAGTTCTAGCACTTCGCCGGTGTGGCCGCTCCGGTGGTCGCCCATCCCGAAGCCGCCGTTCTCGCTGGCGCGGTGCGGGTGGCGGTGGTAGCCGAGCAGCGTGGTGACCTGCGGGTCGGCGACGAGCACGATGTCACCGCCGTTGCCGCCGTTTCCGCCGTCGGGGCCGGCGAGCGGCTTGAACTTCTCGCGACGGACCGAGACACACCCGTTTCCGCCGTTGCCCGCGCGCAGATGCAGTGTCACGCGGTCCACGAACGTGGCCATCAGGGTGCTCCTCGGTTGTGTGTGAAACGACGGATGGGCGGGCCGAAGCCCGCCCATCCGTGAAGTGCAGTCGTGGGTGAGGCTCAGGCCTCGACGGCCACGATGTTGACGACCTTGCGGCCGCCCTTGGTGCCGAACTCGACAGAGCCCGCCGCGAGGGCGAACAACGTGTCGTCGCCACCGCGGCCGACGTTGGCGCCCGGGTGGAAGTGCGTGCCGCGCTGGCGGACCAGGATCTCGCCGGCGTTGACGGTCTGGCCGCCGAAGCGCTTCACGCCGAGGCGCTGCGCGTTCGAGTCACGACCGTTGCGAGTGGAGCTCGCGCCCTTTTTGTGTGCCATGTCTTCTTCTCCTCGAGAGGTTCTGTCGGCTACTTGATGCCGGTGATCTTGACGCGCGTGAGCTCCTGGCGGTGGCCCTGGCGCTTCTTGTAGCCGGTCTTGTTCTTGAACTTCTGGATGACGATCTTCGGGCCGCGCAGGTCGCCGAGGACCTCGGCGGTCACCTTCACCTTGGCGAGCGACTTCGCGTCGGAGGTGATCTTGTCACCGTCGACGAGCAGGACAGCGGCCAGCTCGACGTTGCCGTCCTTGTCGGCCTTGATGCGGTCCATCGTCACGATGGTGCCGACCTCGACCTTCTCCTGCCGGCCACCGGCGCGCACAACTGCGTAAACCACTTTCACGTACCTTTTCGTCGGGGATCAGCTCCCGGCGACGCCGTGGACCTGTCCTGCTCTTGTTTGTTCAGGGAGTTACTGGTGAGCTCGCGCCCGCCGATGGCGGCGGGTGGCTCTCAGAAAACCGTGCGGGTGAACCGGCAACCGGCACACACCAACGGTCAACTTTACCCGACGCCGCACGACCCGTCAATTCAGCGAGGGAGCCTCGGGACCGACCGGCACCCTGGACGGGACCGGTTCCTACAATCATTGTATGACGGTCCTGATCGATCCCCCGGCATGGCCCGCCCACGGCATGTTGTGGTCGCATCTGGTCAGCGACGCGTCGCTGGACGAGTTGCACGCCTTCGCGGCCGCGGCGGACATCCCCGAGCGCGCGTTCGACCTCGACCACTACGACGTGCCGGAGCGCCGCTACGAGGATCTCGTCGCGGCGGGCGCGAGGGCGGTCAGCGGCAAGGAGCTGGTGAACCGGTTGATCGCCAGCGGCCTGCGCGTGCGGGCGCGCGACCGCGCGCGCCGCCACTGAGCGAGTCGATGACGGCGCACGGGACGAGGTTCAGTCCTCGCGCTGGTCGCCGGCGATCTGGTCGCCGGCGATCTGGCCGCCGGTGATGACGGCCGTGCTCGCGCGGCGGCCGCGGCTGCGGCCCTGACCGGGCGCCTTCGGCTGCGGGAGCGAGTCCAGCACGGAGTCGAGCAGCAGCTCGGTCTCGACGGCGGTCGCGACCGGAGCGTGGGTCACGGGAGTGGACGGCTCCGGCAGGTCGATCACCGGGAAGTCCAGGTGCGGGTGCTCCTCGGCGGCCGGAGCAGCCTCCGGCGCCGCGGCGGGCTCGGCCGGGGACTCCGCTGCCGGGCTCTCGGCCGGACGCTGCTCGTCGCGGGGGCCCTTGCCCTTGCGGCGGCGCTTCTTGGGCGCGGTGTCGGCGGCGGGCGTCTCGGGAGCCCGCGCGGCCTCTGCGGCGGGTGCGGCCTCCCCCTCGTGGTGCGGGTGGATGGTCGAGGCGGCGATCTGGGCGAGCGCGTTCTTGGCGTCGTCGGTGAGCGCGTGGGTGCCGTTGGTGTGCGGCACGCTCGACTGCTGCTGTCCGCCGCCGTTGCCCGCGTTCCCGCCGCGTCCGCGGCGGCGCTCGCTCTGCGGCTGCTGCTGCGGCTGACGGTGCTTCACGACCGGGTCGTGGTGCACGATCACGCCGCGGCCGGCGCAGACCTCGCAGGCCTCGCTGAAGGTCTCCAGCAGGCCCAGACCGAGCTTCTTGCGGGTCATCTGGACGAGACCGAGCGAGGTGACCTCCGCCACCTGGTGCTTGGTCCGGTCGCGGCTGAGGCATTCGATCAGGCGGCGCAGCACCAGGTCGCGGTTGGACTCCAGCACCATGTCGATGAAGTCCACGACGATGATGCCGCCGATGTCGCGCAGCCGGAGCTGGCGGACGATCTCCTCCGCGGCCTCCAGGTTGTTCTTGGTGACGGTCTCCTCGAGGTTGCCGCCGGAGCCGACGAATTTGCCGGTGTTGACGTCGACCACGGTCATGGCCTCGGTGCGGTCGATGACCAGTGAGCCGCCGGAGGGCAGCCAGACCTTGCGCTCCAGCGCCTTCTCGATCTGCTCGGTGATGCGGTACTCGTCGAACGCGTCGCGGTCGCCGGTGTAGGCCTCCACGCGGTCGATCAGGTCGGGCGCCACCTGGCGCAGGTAGCTCTCGATCGTCTGGCGCGCGTCGTCGCCGGCGATGACCAGCTTCTGGAAGTCCTCGTTGAAGACGTCGCGGATGATCTTGATCAGGAGGTCCGGCTCGCTGTGCAGGAGCGCGGGCGCCTGCTGGGTCTCGACCTGGCGGCTGATGTCCGCCCACTGCGCGGTGAGGCGGGTGACATCGAGGGTGAGCTGCTCCTCCGTGGCGCCCTCGGCGGCCGTGCGCACGATGACGCCGGCGTTCTCCGGGAGGACCTCCTTGAGGATCTTCTTGAGCCGTGAGCGCTCGGTGTCGGGCAGCTTGCGGCTGATCCCGTTCATGGAGCCGTTCGGCACGTAGACGAGGTAGCGGCCGGGCAGCGAGATCTGGCTGGTCAGGCGCGCGCCCTTGTGGCCGACCGGGTCCTTGGTGACCTGGACGAGCACGCGGTCGCCGGCCTTGAGGGCCAGCTCGATGCGGCGCGGCTGGTTGCCGGTCTCGACGGCGTCCCAATCGACCTCGCCGGAGTAGAGCACGGCGTTGCGGCCGCGGCCGATGTCGACGAAGGCGGCCTCCATGCTCGGCAGCACGTTCTGCACGCGGCCGAGGTAGACGTTGCCGATGAGCGACGCCTCCTGCGATCGGGCGACGTAGTGCTCGACCAGGACCTTGTCCTCGAGGACGCCGATCTGGATGCGGCCGCCCTTCGAGCGGACGACCATCTGCCGGTCGACGGACTCGCGGCGCGCCAGGAACTCCGCCTCGGTGATGACCGGGCGGCGGCGGCCGGCGTCGCGCCCGTCGCGGCGGCGCTGCTTCTTGGCCTCCAGGCGGGTGGAGCCCTTCACCTTCTGCGGCTCGGTGATCAGCTCCGGCTCACGCGGCGTGCGGACCCTGACGACGGTGTTCGCCGGGTCGTTCGCCTCGGGGCGGCCGTTCTCGCCCGCGCGGCGGCGCGAGCGCCGGCGCACGGTGCCGGACGGCTCCTCGTCCGGGAGCGGGGGCAGCGGAACGATGTCCGGGGCCTGGAACAGCAGCGTGGTCGGCGGGAGGCCGGGGATGACGGCGCCGGCCGCCTCCTGCTCGTCGCCGTGGCGCTCGGGCAGCGCGGGCGGCTCGTGGCCGTCCGCGGCGATCGTCGCGACGTCGACCACGGACTCCGCGGTCGCGGCGGTCTCGTCGGTGACGGCGACCGTCACGTCGGTCGCGGCGTCCGCGGCGCCCTCCTGGACGTCCGCCTGCTCCGCGACGACCTCCTGCTCGGCGATCTCGCGCTCGCCGGCGAACACCGGCGTCTCCGCGGTCCCGGCGGGACGGGTCACACGCCTGCTGCCGAAGATGCCCCGGCGCCTGCGCCCTCCCGTTCCCTGCTCGTTGCTGTTCGTGCTGTCGATATTCTCGTTTTCCACCATCGCTGGTGCACTCCTCGACCGGTGGCGGCAACCCGCTCGCCGGGTACTCTCCGTCGGAGGCGCCGCTCGGCGCCTGCCGTAATCCTGGCTCGGACTGCCGGTGCTCGTGGCACCTGCGTCCGGCTCTCCCTTGTCTTGTGCCGGCCTGCGCGGCCGGCTGTTCATTCGGGCGCACCTGGCGCCCTGAAGCCTTCTGTTCGTGTCGGCCGGCATCCTGCCGGGACGACTTATCCAATGATTATCGCATGTCGGGGGCCGAGGACGGGCGCGACCCGCGTTCACAGAAGGGGCGCGCCGCGTCGTGCCATAATCCGACTGTGCCTGCCTCGAAGACCGCGACCGCCGACCAGACGACCGATCCCGCTCCAACGGGGTACCGCCGCCCGACCGCCCTCGCGATCTTCCTGATCGTCGCAGGCGTCATCGGCTTCTGGGCCGCGTTCATGCTGACCGTCGACAAGTTCCACCTGCTCGCCGACGCGCACGCCCAGCTCTCCTGCAACTTCAGCGTCCTCGTGGGGTGCAGCAAGAACCTCAACTCGTGGCAGGGCTCGCTGCTCGGCTTCCCGAACCCGCTGCTCGGCCTCGCGGGCTGGACGGCGACCATCGCGGTCGGGGTCGGCCTGTTCGCCGCCGGGCGCTTCGCGCGCTGGTACTGGATCGCGTTCAACGTCGGCGTCGTGCTCGCCCTGGTGCTGGTGATCTTCCTCATCACCCAGTCGCTGACCGTGCTGAACGTGCTCTGCCCCTGGTGCATGGTCACCTGGACCGTCACCATCCCGACGTTCTGGGCGGTGACGCTCTACAACCTCAAGGAGGGGCACATCCCTGTGCCCGAGCGCGCGCGCCGGTTCTTCGGCACGCTCTACGGCTGGGTGCCGCTGATCACGATCGTCAGCTACGCGATCGTCGCCGTCCTGGCGCAGATCCAGCTGGACTGGATCCACCGCGCGTTCGTCTGAACCGCGGCCCGAACGTGAGAACGGCTCCCGACCATCCGGTCGGGAGCCGTTCTCATTCGCCAGGAGCTCGTCGGGTCGGGGCTCAGTCGAACCAGAGCGCGAGCTCGCGCTGCGCCGACTCGGGCGAGTCGGAGCCGTGCACCAGGTTCTGCTGCACCTTGAGGCCCCAGTCCCGCGCCAGGTCGCCGCGGATCGTGCCGGGCAGCGCGGAGGTCGGGTCGGTCGCGCCGGCGAGGGAGCGGAAGCCCTCGATCACGCGGTTGCCCGCGACGCGCAGGGCGACGACGGGACCGGACTCCATGAACTCCACGAGGGGCTCGTAGAACGGCTTGCCCTCGTGCTCGGCGTAGTGCTTCGCCAGCAGGTCGCGGTCGGCCTGCAGCATGCGGATGTCGACGAGGGAGTAGCCCTTCGCCTCGATGCGGCGCAGGATCTCGCCCGTGAGGTTGCGGGCGACTCCGTCGGGCTTGACGAGGACGAGGGTCTCTTCGACGGCGGTGGTCATCTGATCTCCGTTCGGTTGTTCCGGTCGGTGTTGTTCCGGTCGATGCGGGAGGCGACGATCATGCAGTAGGTCCACATGGCCGTGAAGATCGCCCCCACGATGAAGAAGGCGGGCTGAAGGAAGCCGGCGGCGACGACGAGCACCTGGACGATCCAGCCCAGGACGACGCCCGCGCGATTGCGCATGAGCCCGATGGCGGCGATCATCAGCACGACCACCAGCGCTCCCCCGCCGAGGGCCGCCCATGCCGGTAGCGCCTTCAGCCCGAAGAGCACGAGGGCGCCCAGGAAGACGACGATCAGCTCGAAGCCCAGCACGATCGAGCCGAGGCTCTCGCGCAGGGAGCGCTGCCGGCGGGCGCGCGGCTGCTTGGCGTCGCTCACGCGGTCGCGTCCTTCCAGCCGTGCTCGTCGGCGTACGCCATCGCGGCGCCGACCAGGACGATCGAGCCCGTGACGACGACGGCTCGGCGCGGCTCCTCGCCGGCCCACTCGCGGGCCGCCTCCAGCGCGTCGAGCGCGTCGGTGTAGACGATCGCCGCCTCATCGCCGGCCTCCTCGCGCACGATGTCGCCGAGGTCCTCGGCGGCCAGGGCGCGGTCGGACGCGGGCTCGGTCACGAAGAACTGCGTCGCGATGGGGGTGAGAGCGCGGATGACGCCGCGGGCGTCCTTGTCGCCCAGGCTGCCGACCACGAAGGTGAGCTCGTCGAAGTCGAAGTACCTGCGCAGGGCGTCGGCGAGCGTCGCGGCGCCGGCCGGGTTGTGCGCGGCGTCCACCAGGACGGTCGGCTCCACGCCGACGAGCTGGAGGCGGCCCGGCGAGGTCGCGGTGGCGAAGCCCTCCTCGACCAGGTCGGACTTCAGCGGCTGGGTGCCACGGCCGAGGAAGGTCTCGACCGCCGCGACAGCGACGGCGGCGTTCTGCGCCTGGTGGTCGCCGTAGAGCGGGAGGAAGACGTCCTCGTACGTGGCGGCGCGGCCCCTGACCGTGACGAGCTGGCCGCCCACGGCGACCTGGGTGCTCACCACGTCGAACGCCTGCGGCTGGGCCGCGAGCGTCGACTCGGTGAGCCGGGCGGCCTCCTCGAGCTCGGCCATGGCCTCCGGAGCCTGGGCGGAGGTCACGACATCGGCTGACGGCTTGATGATGCCCGACTTGGTGCGCGCGATCTCCCGGACGGTGCCGCCGAGCTGCTTGGTGTGGTCCAGAGAGATGGGGGTGAAGACCGCCACCTGGCCGTCGCCGACGTTGGTGGAGTCCCACTCGCCGCCCATGCCGACCTCGATCACGGCGACGTCGACCGGGGCGTCCGCGAAGGCGGCGAACGCCAGCGCGGTCAGCGCCTCGAAGAAGGTCAACGGGGCCTTGCCCTGCTCCTCCAGCTCGGCGTCGACGATCTCCAGGTAGGGGCGGACGTCCTCCCAGTTGCTCACCAGGGCCTCGTCGGAGATCGGCTCGCCGTCGATCATGATGCGCTCGTTGAAGCGCACCAGGTGCGGGCTGGTCAGCAGGCCCGTCCGCAGCCCGTAGGCGCGCAGGATGCTCTCGGCGATCCGGCTGGTCGAGGTCTTCCCGTTCGTCCCGGTGATGTGGATGATCGGGTACGCCCGCTGCGGGTCGCCGAGCAGCTCGACGGCGCGGCGGGTCGCGTCGAGGCGGCGCTCGGGGGCGCCCTCGCCGACGCGGGCCAGGAGGGCCTGGTAGACCGCCTCTGCGTCCTCGCGCAGTTCGTCGTCGTCGGTCATCGGGTGGCCTCCACCTTCGTCACGCCGACCGTGAACCGGCCCGCGTTCGCATACAGTCCTGCGGCGAAGTCCTTGCTGAACTGGTCGCGCGTGTCGGCGGGACGCTCGGCCGCCGAGACGAACTCGAACTCCAGCGCAAGGGTCTCGGCCGCGATGTCCACGGCCTCCCCGGCCAGGGCAATGGCCGCCACGTCGTCGTCGTGCTCGAACGCGACGCTGAGCTCGATCCGGTCGCTCACGTCGAGCCCGGCCGCCTTGCGGGTGTCCTGCACGGCGCGGATGACGTCGCGGGCCAGGCCCTCCGCCTCCAGCTCCGGCGTCGTGGCCGTGTCGAGCAGGACGAAGCCGCCGCCGGGCAGCAGGGCCAGCGCCGAGGTCGCCTCGTCGTCGGCCTGAGCGGTCTCCAGGACCAGCTCGTACTCGCCCTCGACCAGCTCCACGCCGCCCACGGTGACGACTCCGTCGTGCTCGGACCAGTCGCCCGCGCGCGCGGCCTGGATGACCTGCTGCACCTGCTTGCCGAGCCGGGGACCCGCGGCACGGGCGTTCACGGTCAGCTTGCTGGTGATCCCGTAGGCCTCGGCGCTGTCGTCGGCGAGTTCGACCAGCTCGACGGCCTTGACGTTGAGCTCGTCGCGCAGGATGCCCTCGAACGGACGCAGGGCGTCGGCGTAGGCCGCGACCACGGTCAGCGACGCGAGCGGCAGGCGCACCCGGCGACCCGACTGCTTGCGCAGCGAGAGCGCCGTCGAGCTGATCGCACGGATGCGGTCCATCGCGTCCACCAGCGCGTCGTCGGCCGGGAACTCCGCCGCCTCCGGCCAGTCGGTGAGGTGCACGCTGCGGCCTCCGGTGAGGTCCTTCCAGATCCGCTCGCTGACCAGCGGGAGCAGCGGCGCGGCGACCCGGGTCAGGGTCTCCAGCACCGTGTAGAGGGTGTCGAACGCCTCGGCTCCGGAGCCGTCCTCCGCGACGCCGGTCCAGAACCGGTCGCGCGAACGGCGCACGTACCAGTTGGTGAGCACGTCGGCGAAGTCGCGCAGCTTGGCCGCGGCCAGCGTCGAGTCGAGGCTCTCCAGGTCGGCGGTCACGGCCTCCACCAGGTCGCGCGTCTTGGCGAGCAGATAGCGGTCGAGCACGTCGGTGGACGCCGTCGACCGCTTCGCGTCGTAGCCGGTCGCGTTGGCGTAGAGCGAGAAGAAGTACCACGTGCTCCAGAGCGGCAGCAGCACCTGGCGGACGCCCTCGCGGATGCCCTCCTCGGTGACGATGAGGTTGCCGCCGCGCAGCACCGGGCTCGACATCAGGAACCAGCGCATCGCGTCGGAGCCGTCACGGTCGAAGACCTCGTTGACGTCCGGGTAGTTGCGCAGCGACTTCGACATCTTCTGGCCGTCGCTGCCGAGCACGATTCCGTGCGAGATCACGTTCTTGAACGCGGCGCGGTCGAACAGCGCGGTGCCGAGCGTGTGCAGCAGGTAGAACCAGCCGCGGGTCTGCCCGATGTACTCCACGATGAAGTCGGCCGGGTTGTGGCTGTCGAACCAGTCGTGGTTCTCGAACGGGTAGTGCACCTGGGCGAACGGCATCGAGCCGGAGTCGAACCAGACGTCGAGCACGTCGGGGATGCGGCGCATGGTCGACGTCCCGGTCGGGTCGTCCGGGTTCGGCCGGGTCAGCTCGTCGATGAACGGGCGGTGGAGGTCCGGCTCGCCCGCGGCGTTCACCGGCAGCCTCCCGAAGTCGCGCTCCAGCTCCTCGAGCGAGCCGTACACGTCGACGCGCGGGAAGTTCGGGTCGTCGCTCTTCCAGACCGGGATCGGCGATCCGAAGTAGCGGTTCCGGGAGACCGACCAGTCGCGGGCGCCGGCCAACCACTTGCCGAACTGGCCGTCCTTGACGTTCTCGGGCACCCAGTTGACACCCTGGTTCAGCTCGACCATCCGGTCGCGGAAGTCGGTGACGCGGACGAACCAGCTCGACACCGCCTTGTAGATCAGCGGATTGCGGCAGCGCCAGCAGTGCGGGTACGAGTGCTCGTAGCTCGCCTGGCGCAGCAGCCGGCCGTCCTCGCGCAGCAGGGTGGTGAGCGGCTTGTTCGCCTCGAAGACCTGGAGGCCGGCGACGTCCTGCACCTCGGCGAGGAAGCGCGCGCCGTCGTCCACCGAGATGATCACCGGGATGCCTGCGGCCTCGCAGACGCGCTGGTCGTCCTCGCCGTAGGCCGGGGCCTGGTGCACGATTCCGGTGCCGTCCTCGGTGGTGACGTAGTCGTCGACGAGGATCTGCCAGGCGTTCTGCGTGCCGTACTTCTCGGTGTCGGCGTAGTAGTCCCAGAGCCTGTCGTAGGTGACGCCGGCCAGCTCGCTGCCGCGGACGGTCCGGCTGACCGCGTCGCGCGCGGCCTCCGGAGAGCCGTAGCCCAGGTCCTTCGCGTAGTTGCCGACCAGGTCGACGGCCAGCAGGTACTCGCCGCTCAGCGACTCCTCATGGAGGGCGGCGCTGTGCCGCCCGCCGTCGCGCCCGTGCACATCGGCGGCGCCGTTCGGACCGGCGGGGACGACCGCGTACTCGATGTCGGGGCCGACCACCAGCGCGAGGTTGGTCGGCAGCGTCCACGGCGTGGTCGTCCAGGCCAGGGCGCGCACACCGGTGAGGCCCAGCGCCTCCGCCTTCGCGCCCGTCAGCGGGAAGGTGACGGTGACGGTCTGGTCCTGGCGCATCTTGTAGACGTCGTCGTCCATGCGCAGCTCGTGGTTGGACAGCGGGGTCTGGTCGCGCCAGCAGTACGGCAGGACGCGGTGGCCCTCGTAGGCGAGACCCCTCTCGTGCAGCTGCTTGAACGCCCAGATCACGGACTCCATGTAGGAGGTGTCAAGCGTCTTGTAGTCGTTGTCGAAGTCGACCCAGCGCGCCTGGCGGGTGACGTACTCCCGCCACTCGCGGGTGTAGCGCAGCACCGAGTCCTTGGCTGCCTGGTTGAAGGCGGCGAGGCCCATCTCCTCGATCTGGCTCTTGTCGGTGATCCCGAGCTGCCGCTCGGCCTCCAGCTCGGCGGGCAGCCCGTGGGTGTCCCAGCCGAACCGGCGCTCGACCTTCTTGCCGCGCATGGTCTGGAAGCGCGGGAAGACGTCCTTGGCGTAGCCGGTGAGCAGGTGGCCGTAGTGCGGGAGGCCGTTGGCGAACGGCGGCCCGTCGTAGAAGACCCACTCGGGCGCGCCCTCGCGGTTCTCCACGGAGGCGCGGAAGGTGCCGTCCTCGGCCCAGAAGGCGAGGACGTCGGTCTCGATCTCCGGGAACACCGGGGACGGCGTGACGTCCTGGGGCTCGCGGCCGGCCTCGGGCGCTCCATCCGGTGCGGACTTGGGGTACGGCATCTCTCTCCTGGCAGTCGTGATCTGCACGAGGACGCCGGACGCTCGCACGTCCGTCGCGGTACCACCCCGCTTGCCCCATCCGCCTGCGGCGCCGGATGAAGCCTCTCGTTCTGCGGCTGTGACGGGCCTGCCCCGTTCGGTTCTAGTGAGCGGGCGAGAGCCCGCCGTTCTTCCGAAGACTCACCGGTGATGGCCGGGTCGACGTCGTTCGCACCATTCTATCGGGTGATCGGCGCTATTCGGACCGGAACGCGGCGGCATAGCCGGCGCAGACCGGCTCGACCGCCGCGCGGACCAGCGGCGCCAGCGGGCCGCGCCGCACCCCCGCACGCGCCCAGACGCCCGCGGCAGCCACCCCCGCGCCCACCACCGCGGTGGCGGCGGACCGCGGGAGCAGCCCGTCCGGGTCATCGCCGGCCCGGCGGGCGATCGCCGCAGCGACCAGCCGGACGACCGAGAGGAACCGCGGCAGGGCGGAGGCCTGGAGTTCGTCGTCGGTGCCCATCAGCTCGACCTGGGTCACCGCGAGCGGCAGCCGGTCGGGGCCGAAGCCCTCGGCGAGCCGGACCACGGCCCCCAGGACCGCGGTCATCGGCTCCACGTCGTCGTCGGCCTCGGCCAGCATGGCGGGGAACGCCGCGAGCGACTCGTCCACCTCCAGCCAGAGCAGATCGCTCTTGGCGGGGAAGTAGTTGAAGAACGTGGCCCGGCTGACACCCGCACGCCGGGCGATGTCGTCCACCGTCGTGCCCGCGTAGGTCTGCTCCAGGAACAGCTCGCCCGCAGCTTCCGCGAGCATGCCGCGCGACGACGCCCGCGGGCGGCCGGCCCGCGCGTCGGAGTGCGGCGCCTGGTTGGGCTGTGCCGGCTGCTTGGAATGGCGCAGTGCCACGATGCGTTTTCTCCTCACGCCTAATATTGGACCCGGTTCAAATACCCTCGTCAGAAGGACACCAGTGACCTCCACCCCCACGCTCGCGGTCAGCGAGACCGATCGCCCGGGCATAACCCCGGGCACCGCTCGCCGCGTCGCCATCGCATCGTTCGTCGGGACCTCCCTCGAATCGTACGACTTCTACCTCTACGCGTACTTCGCCGCCTTCTTCGTCGGCCCGCTGTTCTTCACGCCGCTCGGCGCGTTCGGCGGCGTCCTCGCCGGCTTCCTGGCCATCGCGGCCGGCTTCGTCATCCGCCCGGTCGGCGCCGTGGTCTTCGGCCACCTGGGCGACCGGATCGGCCGCCGCCCCGTGCTGCTCATGACGATCCTCCTGATGGGGATCAGCACCGGCCTCGTCGGCCTGCTGCCCACCTACGCCGCGGCCGGCTGGTTCGGCGGCGTGGCGCTCGTGATCCTGCGCCTGGTGCAGGGCCTGTCGCTCGGCGGCGAGTGGGGAGGCTCCATCCTGCTGGCGACCGAGTACGCCAACCCGAAGCGCCGCGGTTTCTACGCCGCGCTCCCCCAGCTCGGCTCGCCGGTCGGCTCGATCCTCAGCGCCGTCGTGTTCATCGTCCTGACGCTGACCATGTCTCCGGCCGAGATCGCGGCGTGGGGCTGGCGCATCCCGTTCCTCACGGCCTTCCCGCTCCTGCTGGTGTCGCTCTACCTCCGCTGGTCGATCGACGAGACCCCGGTGTTCCGCAAGCTCGTGGAGACCGGCCGCCGCGACCGTTTCCCGGTCCTGGACGTCTTCACCAAGGCCCCGACCGCGTTCGTGATCGCGATCGGCGCGGCCGTCCTCGGCATCGGCTCGTACTCGCTGATGAACACCTACATGGTCGACTACGGCACCAGCGTGCTGGGCTTCAAGTTCCAAGACCTGCTCGTCGCGACCACGATCGGCGGCCTCCTGCAGCTGGTCACGATCCCGCTGTTCGGGCTGTGGGCGGCGAAGATCGGCTCGGCCCGTGTCGTCGCCGTCGGCGCGATCGGGACCCTGGTCGTCGCGTTCCCGATGTACTTCCTGCTGCAGAGCGCGTCGTTCGGCGTGCTCGTCGCCAGCATGATCATCGGCGGCATCCTGCCGACGCTGGCCTGGGCCGGCCTCGGCGGGCTCATGTCGGACCTGTTCCCGAGCCCGATCCGCTACAGCGCGCTCTCGGTGGCGTACAGCGTGGCGGCGCTGCTGACGTCGTTCGTGCCGGCAGTGACGCTTGTGTTCGGGCACGCGGTGCACAACGCGTGGTGGCACCCGGGCGTGGTGCTGGCGGTCATGTCGGTGATCACGCTGGTTGCGGCGTGGGCGGCGGCGCGGCGGCGGCCGGTGCTGGATGAGGATGTGGACGCGGCCGTGGACGCCGAGGCGGTCGCACAGGCCTGACGCGGCGGCGGTCGCGGCTCTCCGGTACGCTTTAACGCGTTACCCACACTCAGGCACCCCGCTGACACGGTGCCGCACATATCGAATCGGAGAGCCATGACCGCCGCGAACCCCGTGCCCGACAAGCCAGCACTCGAAGGCCTGGAGGCCGTCTGGGGCGGTCGCTGGCAGCAGGACGGCACCTTCGAATTCGATCGGGACGGTGCCATCGCCGCCGGGCGTGCCGCGATCTACTCCATCGACACCCCGCCGCCCACGGCCTCCGGCTCGCTGCACATCGGGCACGTGTTCAGCTACACGCACACCGACATCGTCGCCCGCTTCCAGCGCATGCGCGGCAAGCGCGTCTTCTACCCGATGGGCTGGGACGACAACGGGCTGCCCACGGAGCGGCGCGTGCAGAACTACTACGGCGTGCGTTGCGACCCGTCGCTCCCCTACGAGGCGGACTTCGTCCCGCCGTTCGAGGGCGGCGACAACAAGAGCTCCAAAGCGGCCGACCAGAAGCCGATCTCCCGCCGCAACTTCATCGAGCTGTGCGAGCGGCTGACCGTGGAGGACGAGAAGCAGTTCGAGGCGCTCTGGCGCACGCTCGGGCTCTCCGTCGACTGGTCGCAGACCTACCGGACCATCGGCCGGGAGGCGCTGCACACCTCGCAGCTCGCCTTCATCCGCAACGTCGCCCGTGGCGAGGCCTACCAGGCGCTCGCGCCGACGCTGTGGGACATCACCTTCCGGACCGCCGTCGCGCAGGCCGAGCTGGAGGACCGCGAGCAGCCGAGCGCGTACCACCGCGTCGGCTTCCACGGCGCCGACGGCCCCGTCTACATCGAGACCACCCGCCCCGAGCTCCTGCCGGCGTGCGTGGCGCTCGTGGCGCACCCGGACGACGAGCGCTACCAGCCGCTCTTCGGAACGACCGTGCGCACACCGGTCTTCGGCGTCGACGTGCCCGTGGTCGCCCACCACCTCGCCCAGCCCGACAAGGGCACCGGCATCGCCATGATCTGCACCTTCGGCGACATCACCGACGTGACCTGGTGGCGCGAGCTCGACCTCCCGAACCGGGCGATCATCGGCTTCGACGGCCGCATCCAGACCGAGCCGCCCGCCGCGATCGAGAGCGCGGAGGGCCGCGAGGCGTACGCGCAGCTCGCCGGCAAGACCGTGTTCTCGGCCAAGCAGGCCGTCGTGGAGCTGCTGCGCGCCTCCGGCGACCTGGTCGGCGAGCCGAAGCCCATCCAGCACCCGGTCAAGTTCTTCGAGAAGGGCGACAAGCCGCTCGAGATCGTCTCCACGCGCCAGTGGTACGTCAAGAACGGCGCCCGCGACGAGAAGCTGCGCGAGCGGCTCATCGAGCTCGGCCGGAGCCTCGACTGGCACCCCGACTTCATGCGCGTGCGCTACGAGAACTGGGTGAACGGCCTCACCGGCGACTGGCTCATCTCGCGCCAGCGCTTCTTCGGCGTCCCGATCCCGGTCTGGTACCCGCTCGACGGCGTGGGCAACCCGCTGTTCGACCAGCCGATCCTGCCGGACGAGCACAACCTCCCGGTCGACCCGTCCTCCGACCCGGCGCCCGGCTTCCAGGAGTCGCAGCGCGGCCAGGCCGGCGGCTTCATCGGCGAGCACGACGTGATGGACACCTGGATGACCTCCTCGCTCACCCCGCAGCTCGCGGGCGGCTGGGTGGACGACCCCGAGCTGTTCCGGGCGGTGTACCCGTTCGACCTGCGCCCGCAGGGCCAGGACATCATCCGCACCTGGCTGTTCTCGACCATGCTGCGCTCGCAGCTCGAGCACGGTGTCGCGCCGTGGTCCAACGCCGCGATCTCCGGCTTCATCGTGGACCCCGACCGCAAGAAGATGTCGAAGTCCAAGGGCAACGTTGTCACGCCCGCCGACATCCTGGAGCGGCACGGCTCGGACGCCGTGCGCTACTGGGCGGCGTCGTCGCGGCTCGGCACCGACGCGTCGTTCGACCCGCAGAACCCGACCCAGATCAAGATCGGCCGGCGCCTGGCGATCAAGCTGCTCAACGCGGCGAAGTTCATCCACGGCTTCGACGCCCCGGAGTCGCTGGACCTCGCCCAGGTGACCTCACCGCTCGACCGGAGCATGCTTCAGCAGCTCGCCGACGTCGTGACCGACGCCACCGCCGCGCTGGAGGGCTACGACCACGCCCGCGCGCTGGAGACGGCCGAGACGTTCTTCTGGACGTTCTGCGACGACTACCTGGAGCTGGTCAAGGAGCGCGCCTATGGCGAGCACAACGCCGGCCAGATCTCCGCGGTGGTCGCCCTCCGCACGGCGCTGTCGGCGTTCCTGCGCCTCTTCGCGCCGGTGCTGCCGTTCGCGTCCGAGGAGGCGTGGAGCTGGTCGGAGACCGGGTCCGTCCACGTCGCCGCCTGGCCGGAGGCCGCGGACATCGCGGCCGCGGACTGGGACGACGCCCGCTCCGTCCTCACCGTGGTCGGCCGTGCCCTGACCGGCATCCGCGGCGCCAAGACCGCAGCCAAGGCCTCCCAGCGGACCCCGGTCGACTCCGCCGTCATCGGCGCCCCGGCAGACGAGCTGGCCGCCATCGAGTCGGCCTCCGCCGACCTCGCTTCGGTGGGCAGAATCGCGGAACTGCGTTTCGTAGCCGCCGACACGCTCGAAGTGACCGATATCCTCCTTGCGCAGACGCTGAGCGAGGAGGAACGATGACGGCTGACGTCCGGCGCGTGGAGGACAACGAGTTCTTCACCTGGCTCGACCTCTACGCCGGCTACGGCGAGTTCTACGAGACCCCTGTGACGGATGAGAAAGCCCTCCTCGTGTGGAGCTGGATCACCGACCCGGACAACAGCCTCGAGGCGTACTTCGCGCTCGACGCGGAGGGCACCCCGATCGGGCTCGCGCACGTGCGCGAGTTCGCCCGGCCGCTGGACGGCAGCACCGGTCTCTACCTGGACGACCTGTTCGTCCTCCCGGACGCGCGCGGCGAAGGGGCTGGCACCGCCCTGCTCGAGAAGCTGCGCACGCTGGCCCAGGAGCGCGGCCTGTCCGTCGTCCGCTGGATCACCGCGAAGGACAACCAGACGGCCCGCCGCCTCTACGATCGGGTGGCCGAGAAGACGAAGTGGGTCACCTACGACCTCGTTCCGTGAACGGGTCCGCGATAAGGTCGATACGACTCCCGGACTCCTGAGCCGGGGAGCAAGGACGGAGGGGCTGATGTCGACGGTAGTTCGGCCGGTCAAGGATGGCGACTTCTTCGCCTGGTTGGACCTGTACGCGAAGTACGCGGAGTTCTACGACACCGAGCTGACCGACCAGAGGGCGCTCGTCCTGTGGTCCTGGCTCACCGACCCCGACCACGAGGAGGAGGGCTTCGTCGCCGTCGACGGCGACCGGATCCTCGGTCTCGCCAACGTCCGTGAGTTCGCCCGGCCTCTCGAAGGCGACCGCGGGCTCTTCCTCGACGACCTGTACGTCTCAGAGGAGGAGCGCAGCAAGGGCGTCGGCCACCAACTCATCGCCGCCATCCGCGCCCTCGCCGAGGAGCGCCGACTGGGCGTCGTGCAGTGGATCACCGCGAACGACAACGCCGACGCCCAGCGCGTCTACGACTCCGTCGCGAACAAGACCGCCTGGGTCACGTACGAGATCGACCTCGCCGCCGCCCAGAACGCCGAGACCGCCTGATGCAGCTCGGAACCCGCTGGGCCGTCGGCGAGACCCCGCCCTCGAACCTCCCGGAGGTCGTGACGTACGCCGTCTCCACCGTCGAGGAGGAGCTGACGGCGACCGACATCGAAACCACAGGCTGGCGCTGGACGCTGACCTGGCTGGAGGGCAACCCGGTCGTCGAGCTCGACGACGGCACGATCGTCCGCTACAACGCGCACGAGGACTCGGCCACGATCACCCAGGTGGTCGAGACCGAACCTTCGGACTACGACGAGGCATAGCGGGCCGGCGCGTCAGCGCGGCAGTTGCGGCAGCGTGCGCGCCGCGCGGTCACGGGTCTGCTCGACGGTGGCGACGAGCTCGGCGTGACGATCCTGTCGGGCGGGCTGGCGCATTCCCCACGCGGTGAGGGCGCGACCGAGCCGGAGTGCTGCGCGGTGGCTGAGCGGCCGGTGCACGGGCACGGCGATGGCGGTCATGATGCGGTTCCTTCCGGGATGTTCTGAAGTTCTGGCGACGGACTGTCCTCTGTCTGGCCGTAGCGGCCGGCGCTGAGCAGGAGGCGCGTCGCGATCAGCGCGAGCACGACCACGATCGCGCCGCCGATCAGGAACGGCAGGCGGAGGTCGATGCGGGCGACGAACCCGCCGAGCACCGTGGCGATGGGTGTGAGGCCCCAGCCGATGGTGCGGACGATCCCCATCGCCCGGCCGAGGATGGCGCCGGGCACGATCGCCTGGCGCAGCGCGCCCCACGGGACGTTCCACACCGCGACGCCGAACGCGCCGAGGGCGTAGGCGAGGATGCCGGCCACGACGTTGCCGGTGAGCCCGACACCGAGGATTCCGGCGCCGCTGACCAGCATCGCCGTGTACATCACCCGGCCGCGGCCGAAGCGGGTCACGAACTCGCTGGCGCAGAGCGCGCCGACGAGCGCGCCCGCGCCGATCACCGCGGTGACGACGCCGACGAGGGACGGCGGCAGCGCGTAGGTCTGCAGGAGCAGCAGCACGACGCTCCCCTGTGCGAATGCGAGCGCGGAGGCGCTGATCGAGGTGAGCACGATCATCTTCCGGAGGAATCGATCGTCCCAGAGGAAGCGGACGACAGCGCCGAGCCGCGGACGCGATGCGGCCTCCTCGCCGTCGGCGCCGAGCAGGTGCGCCCGCGCCGCCGCCACCGGGATGGTCAGGACGAGCAGCACGGAGATCAGGAAGCCGGCGCCGGTCAGCCAGAGCGGCAGCGCGATCGCGGCCGCGAACAGGAAGCCGGCGATGGGAGTCGCGATGAAGTTCTGCACGACGATCTCGGCCGACTGCATCCGTCCGTTCGCGCGGTCGAGCTGACCGCGGGACACCAGGCTCGGTGTGACCGTGGTGGTGGCGTTGTCGAACACCGTCTCGCCGAGGCCGAAGGCCAGGACGCAGGCGTACAGGCTCCAGATGGTCAGCGCGTCCGTTGCGATGAGGAGGGCCACCAGGGCGGCCACCGCGAAGCGCAGGCCGTTGGCGACGGCCATCGCGACCCGCCGGTCCACGCGGTCGAGCAGCATCCCGGCGGGGATGCCGAACAGCAGCCACGGCAGGAAGGTGACCGCGGTGAGGCCGGCGATCAGCGCCGGGTCGCGCGTCAGCGTCGTGGCGATCAGCGGGACCGCGGTGCGCCCGACGCCGTCGGCGAGGTTGCTCGCGATGGCGGCGGACCACAGCCGGCCGAAGCCCGCGCCGAGGCCGGTAACCGCCTCGGCCGTCGCCGGCGCCGGCGCTCTCACGGCCGCTCCTCCGCCCGCTGCTCCTGCTCCACGAGCGGGAACGCGTTGAACTGCGCCTGGATGCGCTTGCGGTCGTCCGTCGGCTCGGTCTTCCACTTCTCCTTGAGGCGGTTGAGCAGCTTGTAGTACTCGGTGGCGAGCTCGGCCAGCTGGTCGCGGGTGACCTCCAGGTGCGAGGTCGAGAGGGCAGAGGCCTCCACCCACTCCGGCCCGAAGGTGTCGAGCCCACGGCGGAGGTAGGCGTTGAGCCGCCGCTCGTTGTTCTGCTGCCAGCTCAGCGAGATCTGCTCGGTGACCTCGCGGCCGGCCGGCGTTTCCAGCGTCTCGGGGCCGCCGATGGTGACGCCACCCGGCGCCATCTTCCACCAGCGCTCCCGGCCGCTGCCGCGCTCGGTGTCTTCCACGATGATGTCGTGCTTGGCGAGCTGGCGCAGGTGGTAGCTCGTAGCGCCGCTGGACTCCCCCAGCCGCTCGGCCAGCATTGAGGCGGTGGCGGGCCCGAAGTCGGACAGCTCGTTCATGATCTCGACGCGCAACGGGTGCGCGAGCGCCCGCAGGGCCGGCATGCCGAGGGACTCGAAGTGCGGGACGTACTCGTCGGCGCCGTTCTCGGCGGCAGCGGGACTGGTCTCATCGGACATGACACCAGAATAGCCTTGCAAAGACTTCTTTGCAAGCACTCTTTTGCAATTATCTCTTTGCAGCGAAACCTTTGCGACGGGTGCGCCTGCCTCTAGGCTGAGGGCATGGCCGACTCTCCGAACCCCTTCCTCACGCCCAGCCCGCTCCCTTATCAGCTCCCGCCGTTCGCCGAGATCCGGGACGAGCACTACCGTCCCGCCTTCGAGCACGGCTTCGCCGAGCAGCTCGCCGAGGTCGAGGCGATCGCGTCCTCCCCCGAGGAGCCGACCTTCGAGAACACCATGCTGGCGCTGGAGCGCTCCGGGCAAGTGCTGCAGCGGGTCGCCGAGGTGTTCTTCAACAAGAGTTCGTCCGACAGCAGCGACTTCACCAACGCACTGGAGGAGGAGATCGCACCCCTGCTCTCCGCCCACCAGGACGCCATCCGGCTGAACCCCGCGCTGTACGCGCGCCTCCAGACACTGCACGAGCGCCGCCACGACCTCGGGCTCACCCCGGAAGGCGTCTATCTGATCGAGCGTTACTTCACCGAGTTCACCCTCGCCGGCGCCGGGCTCGACGACGAGCAGAAGGAGCGGCTGCGTGACTACAACCAGCGGCTATCCACACTGACCACGCGCTTCGAGAAGAACCTGCTCGCCGACACCAACGATCTCGCCGTCGTGTTCGACTCCGCCGAGGAGCTGGACGGGCTGGGCGAAGGCGAGCTCTCCGCGGCGGCGGAGGCCGCCCGGGAGCGCGGGCTGGACGGCAAGTACGTCGTCACCCTGGTGCTGCCGACCGGCCACCCGTGGCTCGCGAACCTCACCGACCGCGGCTCGCGCGACCGGATCATGGCGGCCTCCCGGGCCCGCGGCATCCGCGGCGGCGAGCACGACAACCGCGAGCTGGTCCTGGAGATCACGCGCTTGCGCGCCGAGCGCGCCCGCCTTCTCGGCTTCGACACGCACGCCGCCTTCGTCACGGCGGACGAGACGGCGCGGACTCCGCAGGCCGTCGCCGACATGCTCGGCCGGCTCGCTCCCCCGTCCGCCCGCAACGCGCGCGCCGAGCAGGCCGACCTCCAGCGGCAGGCCGTCTCCACCGGGCAGCTCGGGGAGGGCGAAACCGTCCAGAGCTGGGACTGGGCGAAGCTCACCGACGCCGTGCGTCAGGCGAAGTACGACGTCGACTTCGCGGCGATGCGCCCGTATTTCGAAGCGGAGCGCGTGCTGCGCGACGGCGTGTTCTACGCGGCGACGAGGCTGTACGGCATCACCTTCGAGGAGCGCCCGGACCTGGTCGCCTACCACCCGGACGCGCGGGTCTTCGAGGTGCGCAACGAGGACGGCTCCGGCCTCGGTCTGTACCTGCTCGACCTCTACACGCGCGACTCCAAGCGCGGTGGAGCCTGGATGAACCCGCTCATCTCGCAGTCCGAGCTGCTGGGCTACCCGACGGTCGTCGTCAACAACCTCAACGTCCCGAAGCCTGCTGCCGGCGAGCCGACCCTGCTCACCTACGACGAGACCAACACGCTGTTCCACGAGTTCGGGCACGCCCTGCACGGCCTGTTCGCGCGTGTCACGTATCCGAAGTTCGCGGGCACCAACGTCTTCCGCGACTTCGTCGAGTTCCCGAGCCAGGTGAACGAGATGTGGATGCTGTGGCCGGAGATCGTCTCGAACTACGCGGTGCACCACGAGACCGGCGAGCGGATGCCGCAGGAGCTGATCGACAAACTGCACGCGTCCGAGTCGTTCAACGAGGGCTTCGCGACGAGCGAGTACCTGGCCGCGGCGCTGCTCGATCAGGCCTGGCACGCGATCACGGCCGACGACACCGTGGCCGATGTCGCCGCGTTCGAGGCCGCGGCTCTGGCGGCGGTCGGTCTCGACAACCCGGCCGTGCCGCCGCGGTACGCGAGCACGTACTTCGCCCACACCTTCTCCGGCGGCTACGACGCGGGCTACTACTCCTACATCTGGAGCGAGGTCCTCGACGCCGACACTGTGGAGTGGTTCACGGAGAACGGCGGCCTGACCCGGGAGAACGGCGACCGGTTCCGTACCCGCCTGCTCGGTGTCGGTGGGTCGAAGGACCCGCTGGAGGCCTATCGCGACTTCCGCGGCCGCGACGCGGTCATCGAGCCTCTGCTCAAGCGCCGCGGGCTCGACGGCTGAGCCCTAGCCCCCTTCCCGCGCGAAGCTCTACCCTGAGCGCATCCGCGCGGGAAGGGGCGCCATGACCAGCACCGAGCCGGAGCTCGCCGCACCGTCCGTCCGCCAGCTCGTCATGCTCGCCATCCCAGCCGTCGTCATCGGTGTCGTCAGCGCCCTGACGCTGTGGGTGGTGGACGAAGTCGCCGCCGTGATCGACGCCGGCATCTGGACCTCCCTGCCGAAAGCGCTCGGCGTCGACCCGTCGTCGGGGTGGTGGACCCTTCTTATCCTCACGGTGACGGGCTTCGCGGTCGGCCTGACGGTGTGGCTGGTACCCGGGCACGCCGGTCCCGACTCCGCGACGACCGAGCTGGTCGCCGCGCCGCTGAAGATCGGCGTAGTGCCGTCGCTCGCCTTGGCGGCGGTGCTCGGTCTGGCGGGCGGCGTGAGCCTGGGCCCGGAGAACCCGATCATCGCGATCAACGTCAGCATCCTGGTGACGCTGGTCGGGAGGCTCTGGAAGGCCGTGCCCGCGCGGCTGGTGATGCTGATGGCGGCCTCCGGCACGATCGGAGCCCTGTTCGGCACGCCGGTGGCGGCCGCGCTGGTTTTCACCGGGATCGTCGCCTCGGTGAAGGGCGGCGGCGCGCTGTGGGACAAGCTGTTCCTGCCGCTGGTCGCGGCAGCGGCAGGCTCACTGACGATGACGCTGCTGGCGCACCCGCACTTCGGCATCCCGATGCCGGCGTACACCCAGGTGACCGGCTGGGATGTGCTCGCGGCCCTGGTCATCGGCGCGGTCTCCACCGCGCTCGGCCTGATCGGCGCGGTGCTGTTCCCGCTGATCCACCGGGGGTTCCACGCGCTGCGGCATCCGCTGCTCATCACGCTCGCGGGCGGTGTCGTGCTCGGCCTGCTCGGCGCTCTCGGCGGCCCGATCACGCTGTTCAAGGGTCTCGAGCAGATGGGGACGCTCGTCGTGAACCGCGCCGACTACTCCGTCGGCCAGCTCGTCCTGATCATCCTCGTCAAGCTGGCGGCGCTGCTGGTCGCGGCCAGCGCCAGCTTCCGCGGCGGTCGCGTGTTCCCGGCCGTGTTCATCGGCGCGGCCCTCGGCACGCTCGCGAGCGCCCTCGTGCCGGCCATTCCGCTCCCGGTCGCTGTGGCCGCCGGCGTGCTCGGGATCACGCTCGCGGTCACCCGCGACGGCTGGATCGCAATCTTCGTCGGCGTCGCCGTCACACAGAACCTGCTGGTGCTGCCCATCCTGTCGCTGGCCGTGCTGCCGGCGTGGCTGATGGTGACGCGGGCGCCCGAGTTCCTGATCAAGCCGTCGGCTACGGTTACGCCGACTTCTCCTCGCGCCGCGGGCGGTGCGGGACGATAGTCGGCGCGGCGTTCTCGAGCACGGCCTCCTTGGTGACCACGACCCGGGCGACCTCGGAGCTGGACGGCACCTCGAACATGATCGGGCCGAGCACCTCCTCCATGATCGCGCGGAGACCGCGGGCGCCGGTCTTGCGGAGCACCGCGAGGTCGGCGATGGCCTCCAAGGCGGAGTGCTCGAACTCGAGCTGCACGCCGTCGAGCTCGAACATGCGCTGATACTGCCGCACGAGCGCGTTCTTCGGCACGGTCAGGATCTGCATGAGCGCGTCCTGGTCGAGCGGCGTCACCGTCGTCACGACCGGGAGACGGCCGATGAACTCAGGGATGAGGCCGAACTTGTGCAGGTCCTCCGGGAGCACCTCGCTGAAGAGGTTGATGTCGTCGCCCTTGGAGTGCAGCGGGGCGCCGAAGCCGATGCCCTTCTTGCCCGCACGCGACGAGATGATGTCCTCCAGCCCGGCGAACGCGCCGGCCACGATGAACAGCACGTTCGTCGTGTCGATCTGGATGAACTCCTGGTGCGGGTGCTTGCGGCCGCCCTGCGGCGGCACGGAGGCGACGGTGCCCTCCAGGATCTTCAGCAACGCCTGCTGCACACCCTCGCCGGAGACGTCGCGCGTGATAGACGGGTTCTCTGCCTTGCGGGCGATCTTGTCGACCTCGTCGATGTAGATGATGCCGGTCTCGGCGCGCTTGACGTCGTAGTCGGCGGCCTGGATGAGCTTGAGCAGGATGTTCTCGACGTCTTCGCCGACGTAGCCGGCCTCCGTCAGCGCGGTGGCGTCGGCGACCGCGAACGGGACGTTGAGGCGCCGCGCGAGCGTCTGGGCCAGGTAGGTCTTGCCGCAGCCGGTCGGGCCGATCAGCAGGATGTTCGACTTGGCGATCTCGACGTCGTCCATGGCGTCGGCGGAGGTGAGGGTCTGCTTGGCCCGCACCCGCTTGTAGTGGTTGTAGACGGCGACGGCCAGGGCGCGCTTCGCCTGCTCCTGGCCGATGACGTACTCCTCGAGGAAGCCGAAGATCTCCTTCGGTTTCGGGAGGTCGAACTCGCCCGACGTCTCCTCGCCCGCCTCCGCGAGCCGCTCCTCGATGATCTCGTTGCAGAGTTCGACGCACTCGTCGCAGATGTACACGCCAGGACCGGCGATCAGCTGCTGCACCTGCTTCTGGCTCTTGCCACAGAAGGAACACTTGAGCAGATCGGCGCTCTCCCCGATGCGTGCCATCCGTCTCCCCCTCCTTCTTCGGGTCTCTCCGTCGAGCCTAACCCGAGACGGCGACATTGGCGCGCACCGGACACGATTCGACACGCTGGGCCTTTATGCCCCTAGCAGACACCGCATGCACCCGAGGCAACCGCGATTCGGCGCGAATGTCGTCTCTAGCGCTCCCTTACGCGACATTCGTGCCGAATGCGCGAATCGCGATTCGTGACGAATCGCGACATTCGCGGCGGCAAACGCGACATTCGTGCCGAATGCGGCGCGAAGTGCACACACGCTCGTGGGTACGCGGAACGCCCCCGTCCGGTGCGGACGGGGGCGTTCGGCGACGGGAGCTACTTGACGAGCGCCGGCAGCGTCTTGCGGCTGGTCAGCACCTGGTCGATGAGGCCGTACTCGAGGGCCTCCTCGGCCGAGAGGATCTTGTCGCGGTCGATGTCCTTGTTGACCTGAGCGACAGAGCGGTTGGAGTGCTTGGCGAGCGTCTCCTCCAGCCAGGTGCGCATGCGCATGATCTCGTTGGCCTGGATCTCGATGTCGGACGCCTGCCCCTGCCCGGCCTCGCCGACGGCGGGCTGGTGGATGAGGATGCGCGCGTTCGGCAGCGCCAGGCGCTTGCCCGGGGTGCCGGCCGCAGTGAGCACGGCAGCGGCGGATGCCGCCTGGCCGAGCACCACGGTCTGGATCTGCGGGCGGATGTACTGCATCGTGTCGTAGATCGCCGTCATGGCCGTGAACGAGCCGCCGGGCGAGTTGATGTACATGACGATGTCGCGGTCCGGGTCCTGGCTCTCGAGCACGAGGAGCTGGGCCATGATGTCGTCCGCCGACGCGTCGTCGACCTGCACGCCGAGGAAGATGATGCGGTCCTCGAAGAGCTTCGCGTACGGGTCCTGGCGCTTGTAGCCGTAGGCCGTGCGCTCCTCGAACGACGGCAGGATGTAGCGGGAACCGGGCGCCTGCAGGCCGCCGAAGGCCGACCCGCCGAGCATGGGGGTGTTCATAGTGATGTCCTTATCCTTCCGGCGTCTGCTACTTGGCGTCCTGGTCGGTTCCGCCGCCGCCGGAGACGTCCAGTGCGGACTCCCGGATGTGGTCGACGAAACCGTAGTCGAGGGCCTCCTGGGCGCTGAACCAGCGGTCGCGGTCGCCGTCGGCGTTGATCTGCTCGACCGACTTGCCCGTCGCGGACGCTGTGATCTCGGCCAGACGCTTCTTCATGTCGAGGATCAGCTGGGCCTGCGTCTGGATGTCGCTGGCGGTGCCGCCGAAGCCGCCGTGCGGCTGGTGCAGCAGGACACGCGCGTTCGGCGTGATGTACCGCTTGCCCTTGGTGCCGGCCGTCAGCAGGAGCTGACCCATCGAGGCGGCCATGCCGATGCCGACCGTGACGATGTCGTTCGGGACGAACTGCATGGTGTCGTAGATCGCCATGCCCGCGGTGATCGAGCCGCCGGGCGAGTTGATGTAGAGGTAGATGTCCCGCTTGGGGTCTTCTGCGGCGAGGAGCAGCAGCTTCGCGGCGATCTCGTTGGCGTTCTCGTCGCGCACCTCGGAACCGAGCCAGATGATCCGGTCCTTCAGCAGTCTGTCGAAAACATTGGGCTGGATACCCATGTCGGCCATGTTCGCTCCGTTTCCTTTGTCGCTTGGCATCGAATCTATCGGAGCGCGGAACGGTTTTCGGCGCTGTTCGCCGTGGGCAGAGCGGGTGTCGCGGGGTTTGCGGACCCGGCGGGTCAGTCGTCGTCGAGCGCGGCGGCGTAGGCCTCCACTGCGCGGCGGTACCGCGGCAGATGCGGGGCGAGCGCGCGCAGCGCCTCCCGGAGCGCGTCGGCCGGGAAGCCGTCGTCGAACAGGGCCAACGCGGCGAAGGCGCGGGCGGCGTCGGCGAGCGGATGCTCCGGCTCCGCGTCGAGGAGGTCGCGCAGCAGTGCCAGCGCCTCGCCCGGCCGGCCGAGGTTGCGGAGCGTACTCGCGAGCTGGACGATCGCCTGCCCGCGCTCCGGCTCCGCGAGACCGTTCGCGAGCGCCGCCCGGTAGAACGGCTCCGCCTCGGCCTCCCGCCCGGCGAAGTCGCGGGCGCCGCCTGCTTCGAACAGCGCGACCGGGTCGTCGGAGGGCCGCTCGGCGACGAGCGCGTCGATCGCCGCGACGGTGCCGTCCTCCCCCCGCTCGTCGGCCGTCGCCCACACCGCGTCCACCCGCTGCCGCCAGTCGTCCATCACGGCCTCCTCCTCGACGTCGCCCAGGCTAGCAACGGCCTGGCAGAACACGCCGCGTCGACAGGTCGCGAGACGGCGTGTTCTGCCACGTGGATGCCCGGGAACGGGCGAAGGCCGGGTCCGTTGGGACCCGGCCTTCGTGGGAGATGGTGTTACTCCGCCTTCTTCTTGGCGGCGCGCTTCTTCGGCTTCTCCTCGGCGGCCGGCTCCTCGGCCGGGGCCTCGGCAGCGGCGTCGTCCGCGGCGGGCTCGTCCGCCTCGTCCGCGGCGTCCTCGTCCTCGGGGAGGGCGACGAATTCGGTGAGGTCGACCTTCTTGCCGTTGGTGTCGACGACCTCGGTCTTGCCGAGGATGATCGCGAGCGCCTTGTTGCGGGCGACCTCTCCGACCATCGACGGGATCTGGCCGTTCTCGCTGAGGATCTTGACGAACTCGTTCGGGTCCATGCCGTACTGGGCGGCGCCCTGCACGAGGTACTGGGTGAGCTCGTCCTGGCTGACCTTGACGTTCTCCTGCTGCGCGACCTCGTCGAGGAGGATCTGCGTGCGGAAGGTCTTCTCGCTCGACTCGGTGACCTCGGCGCGGTGCACGTCGTCCTCGAGACGGTTCTCCTGCTCCAGGTGGCGGTGCACCTCGTCCTCGACCAGCGCGGCCGGGACGGGGATCTCGACCAGCTCGAGGAGCTTGTCGACCAGCTGGTCGCGCGCCGCGGTGCCCTGACCGAACGCCTTGGCACGCTCGACCTGGCTGCGGAGGCTGGTGCGGAGCTCGCCGATGGTGTCGAACTCGCTGGCGATCTGCGCGAAGTCGTCGTCGGCCTCCGGGAGCTCGCGCTCCTTGACGGCGTTGAGGGTGACGGTGATCTGCGCGTTCTCGCCCTCGTGGTCGCCGCCCATGAGCGGGGCCTCGAAGGTGGTGGTCTCGCCGGCGGTGAGGGTGTCGAGCGCCTCGTCGATGCCGTCGATGAGCTCACCGGAGCCGATCTCGTACGAGATGTTCGCGGCGGTGTCGACCTCCTCGCCGCCGATGACGGCGACCAGGTCGATCTGCGCGAAGTCGCCGGACTTGGCCGGACGGTCCACCGTGACGAGCGTGCCGAAGCGGCTGCGCAGGCGGTCCAGCTCCTCCTCGACGTCGTCGACGGACACCTCGGCGGCGTCGACGGTGAGGGTGATGTCGCTGAAGTCGGGCAGGGTGACCTCGGGGCGGGTGTCGACCTCGATGGTGAGCAGAAGGTCACCCGAGAAGTCGCTTTCGCTGGGCCACTCGGTGATGTCCGCCTCCGGACGGCCGAGCGGACGCACGTCGTTCTCCTCGACCGCCTGGCGGTAGAAGGAGTCGAGCCCCTCGTTGACCGCGTGCTCCAGGACGGCGGCCTTGCCGACCCGCTGGTCGATGATGGGCGGCGGCACCTTGCCCTTGCGGAAGCCGGGGATGTTCACCTGCTCGGCGATGTGCTCGTAGGCGTGCTTGATGGACGGCTGCAGTTCCTCCGGCGTCACCGAGATGATGAGCTTGGTGCGCGTGGGGCTGAGCTTCTCGACCGTGGTCTTCACGATGTCTGGGTTCTCCTGAATGTTCGAACGATGGTCTACTCGCAAGGAACGAGGTCCTCGTCGGGGCGACAGGATTCGAACCTGCGACCTCCCGCTCCCAAAGCGGGCGCTCTAGCCAAGCTGAGCTACGCCCCGGCTTCAAGCGGTGCGAAAGACCGTGCGCAAGTCTACTGCACGCGGGCATCCCCCCGCGTGTACTACGATGGTCGTCGGCCGTCCGCAGAGGACGGCCTTCGGGGATGTAGCTCAATGGTAGAGCCTCAGTCTTCCAAACTGATTACGCGGGTTCGATTCCCGTCATCCCCTCCGTTTACCGCATATCTCGCGGATCTCTCTCTTGCCCACCCTGCTATTAAAGTCCGCTCGTGCCCGACGCCCCGATCATCGCGCGGACAACCCGACGGCATGCGGCGTCGAATTGTCGCGCCGAGACCCGCAGGAGGGCGTGGCGCTACGTCGACGACACGAATGTGATCCACTCGTCAGTAATGTCGACTTGTGATGTGGTCGCAGATCGTCGCCTGGATGGTCGGACTTGCCTTGCAACTCGTTGGTGTCTTCATCGCTCTCGTTGGTGTCGCGTCCAACCATCGCGATTACAAGGCCCCGAACGAACCATGGGTATTCGATTGGGTCTTCAAGGTCGGGCGTTGGATCGGACGCTATGCGTTGGCATCCTGGCGATGGGTCGGGAATCTCTTCCGCAGTAACAAGTCCGTTTTGGGCGCCGTCAACGTTCAAGCATCAGCCGCGGGTTCGATCCTGGCCATTGCTGACACGACCGTAACAGCGCAGGTCGCATACGGCCCTCTCGGCGACAAGCTGTCACTCTCAGAGAAGGTCAACACGCTGGACGACCGTTCGCGCCAGAATCGGGAAATGCTCAATCGACTGGAGACCGGTGCACTCCAAGATCGTAAGCGTCTCGACGAGTTGGAGGGCGATCTGAAGGAACGGGCCGAGGAATTGCGAAACCACACTGACGCATCGCTGCGCGAGTACGCCACACGCGGCGTGAAGGCTTCGGCGTGGGGTCTCACACTGACCGCCATCGGAATGGTCGTGAGTGCCTTCAGCCAGCCGCCTTGGAGCCACTGACCGACCTCACCGCTGCAAATACGCCAGCACCGCCAGCACCCGCCGGTGGTCATCCCCCGAGTCCTCCAGCCCCAGCTTCTGGAAGATCGACGTCACGTTCTTCTCCACCGCGCCGACACCGATGACCAGCCGGGCGCCGATCGCCGCGTTCGTGCGGCCTTCCGCCATCAGCGTCAGCACGTCGCGCTCGCGCGGCGTCAGCGCGGCCAACGGGTCCGTGCGCCGCACCAGCAGCTCGCGGACCACCTCCGGGTCGAGCACCGTGCCGCCCGCCGCGACGCGCGTGACCGCGTCGCGCAGCTCGTCCAGTGATGCGATGCGGTCTTTGAGCAGGTAGCCGGTGCCGCCGCGGCCGCTCGCCAGTAGCTCCTGGGCGTAGGTGCCCTCCACGTACTGGCTCAGGAGCAGCACGCCCACCGACGGGAACGACGACCGCAACGACAACGCCGCACGGACTCCCTCGTCGCGGAACGTCGGCGGCATGCGGACGTCCAGCACAGCGACGTCGGGCGCGACGTCCGGGAGCGCAGCAAGGAGCGATGACGCGTCGCCGAAGGCTCCCACGGTCTCGAAGCCCGCCTCGTCGAAGAGCCGGATCAAACCTTCGCGGAGGAGCACGGAGTCGTCGGCGACGACGAGGCGGAGGGGGTCGGCGGCGGACACCCCTCCACCCTATGGGCCGATACAGCTCAGGACAGCGGCAGCCGCGCCCCGATCACCGATGGGCCACCCTCCGGGCTGTCGATCACCAGCTCGCCGCGCAATCCGTGCACCCGCTCCGCCAGCCCGCTCAGCCCGTGCCCTGGCACGATCGCGGCACCGCCTCGCCCGTTGTCCGTCAGCCACACCGCCAGCCACGGGGCACCGGCCGCGTCGACGGTCCGCTCAAGCACAAGCCGGCCGGCTGTGGCTCCGGAGTGCTTCGCCAGGTTCGCCGACAGCTCCGCCAGCACGTAGTAGGCGTTCCGCTCCACCTCCGGGCTGAAGCGCTCCCCCGGCTGCAGCGTCGACTCCACCGTCAGCGGGACGGTGCTGCGCGCGGCGAGCGATTCGACGGCCGCGCCGAGGCCGCGGTCCTGGAGGATCGGCGGGGCGAAGCCGCGGGACAGGGCGCGCAGCTCCTCCAGCGTGTCGGCGGCCTGCTTGCGGGCCTCGGCGAGCAGCGACGCGGCCGCCTCCGGGTCGTCGGGCAGCTTGCGCTCGGCGGCGGCGATGTCCATCTGCAGGCGGATCAGGCGCTGCTGCGGGCCGTCGTGGAGGTCGCGCTCGAGGCGGCGCAGCGAGTGGTCCTCGGCGGCGACGGCCGCACCGCGCTGGGCGGACAGGTCCGCGACCTCGCGCTGCAGCGCCTCCGACGGCCAGGCGCCGAGCAGGCCACGCGCGACGGCGTGGTGCAGCACGGTGAGTCCGCGGGTGACGAACGGCAGCGTCGCGGCGCAGAGGATGCCGGCGATCAGGTACAGGACGCGGTCCCCCGCGACCGGGTCGAAGGTCGAGTGGATGCCGAACACGGCGTCCGCCACCACCCGGGACAGGAAGAAGTCGCGGTGCCCGGTCGGGATGAAGCCGAGCCAGATCCAGCCGGTCAGGCCGCCGAGCGCGACCGCCGTCCAGGCGATGGTGATGCTCCAGGTGATGACGCTGACGATCGGGTTGATGATCATGCCGTGCAGCAGGTAGAGCCAGTAGTGGCCGTTCGCCCAGGGGCCGAAGATGATCCGCCAGAACGTGCGCGGCTTGTCGTCCTCCCACACGGGCCGCGGGATGGCCGGCCTCCCCGCCCAGTCCAGCCGGGTCAGCTCGACCACGCCGAAGGCGCGGCCCGTATAGAAGGTCGCGACCACGATGAAGAAGCCGACGTAGATCACGATGGTGCCGAGGCCCGTCCAGAACAGCGACGACAGCACAGACAGACCGATGATCGCGATGGGCATGGTCAGCAGCAGGAAGCCGAGCTCGCGCGGGACCCCGCGCCACAGCGACCCGTACGACGTACGGTCGGTGGCGCGCGGGGCGGCGGTAGAGGCGGTCACGGTGTCCACCCTGGCAGACACGGCGGCCGGGCCGGGGATGTCGCCCGCGGGCAGCGGGACGGTGCTCTGTTCGTTCATGCCTCCAGCCTCGCGGCGCGACCGGCGCGGGCCCCATCCCGCGAGCCTCCCGAACCGTGCGGGGGTTATCCCCCGGTGGGCGGTCTCCCTCCGGTCAGGCGAGCGCGTCGTGCGTGAAGCGGCCGGCGAGCAGGGTCGCGGCGACCGGCATCCGGCGCAGCTCGTCCGGCGACGCCGCCAGCGGGTCGGCCTCCACGACGGCGAGGTCGGCAGGCTCGCCGACGGCGACCCTGGTGCGCGTCGACGCGGCCAGCGCCGCCTCCGCCGGGATGCGCTGCTCGGGATGCCACGGCTCCCGGCCGTCGCGCGTGCGGCCGACCGCGGACGCGATCGCTTCCCATGGGTCGAGCGGCGCGACAGGGGCGTCGGAGCCGAAGGCGAGCCGCACGCCGGAGGCGAGCAGCGACGCCAGCGGGAACGCGTCGGCGGTGCCGCCGCCCCAGAGCCGGTCGGCGACGTCGCGGTCGTCCATCGCGTGCTCCGGCTGCACACTGGCGACGACGCCGAGCGCGGCGAAACGCGGGATGTCGGCCGGGTCGATGAGCTGCGCGTGCTCGATGCGGCCCCCCGCGCCGACCGCAGCGAAGGCGTCCAGCGCGAGCCGGTTGGCCTCGTCCCCGATCGCGTGGACGGCCGGCTCGATCCCGTTGGCCACGGCGAAGCGGAGATCGGCCGCCAGCTCGTCCGGCGTCAGGTTCGCGACGCCGTGGCCGCCGTCCGGGTACGGGTGACGACAGAGCGCGGTACGGGTGTTCAGCGAGCCGTCCGAGATCACCTTGAACGGGCCCATCGTGAGGAGGCCGTCCGTCCCGTCCACGGGGCGCCCGGTCCGCAACCCGAGCGCGACCGCGTCGGCCATCCGGTCGCGGTAGACGCCGAACTCGACGCGCAGCCCGCGGAAGCCGGCGGCGAACCGCCGCGACCACACCTCCAGGTTCCAGCCGTACTCCAGGTCCACGATGCCGACCACGCCCCGCGTGGCGGCCTGCTGGGCCGCCTCCGCCGCCCACCGGTCCAGCGTCGACTCGTCGGACGGCGTGAGCCGGCTGGTCAGGGCGAAGCTCTCGTCCTCGCGCAGCAGCGCGCCGTCTGCACCGGGCGCTCTGGGCGCGCCGGGCGCGAACCGCTCGAACGCCGCGGTGTTCAGCCAGGAGCAGTGCAGGTCGCCCGCGATCAGCACAACGGGCCTGTCCCCCGCCGCGGCGTCGAGCAGCTCGCGGGTCGGGAGGTCGGGCCACAGCGCGTCGTGGAAGCCGAAGCCGACCAGCACGTCGGTACCGGGATGCGCCTCGGCGCGCGAGCGCACGAGGGCTGCCGCGTCGGCCGCCGACGACGCGCGCGACACATCCAGACGGCGCGCGGTCTGCGCCCACTGGGTGAAGTGCACGTGGTGGTCCCACAGCCCCGGGATGAGCCAGCGGCCGTCGAGCGGGATGCGCTCCACGCTCCCCTCGCCGGCCACCCCGGCGGGGGCGATGGCTGCGATCCGGCCGTCGCGGACCGTCACGTCCACGCGCCGATCCGACCCGGGCAGCCGGGCGTCCGCCAGGACGACGGTCATCGCGCCGCGCGGCGGCGGTCGTGCACCAGCTGCATCTCGCGCAGCAGCGTCGGACTCGCATACGGCGAGCTGCCGCCGAGCTCCGACGTGATCGAGTCCACGATGTGGTCGGGCCGGTTCTGGCTCATCTTCTGCTTCGCCACGATCTTCGTGGGCGTCAGTCGCACACCGACGGTTCCGGACGAGATGCGCTCGGCGTAGCGCTCGTCCTCCAGCGTCCCGCGCATCTGCCGGGGCTCCGGCAGCTCGCGCTCGAAGTGGTCGACCAGCTTCTCCAGCACCTGGAGGTTCTCCTCCGGGCTCAGCAGCTCCGGGACGCCGGAGAGGTGCACGGCGACGAAGTTCCAGGTCGGGACGGCCGGGTCGGCGTCGTACCAGGACGACGAGATGTAGCCGTGCGGGCCCTGGAGGATCACCAGCAGTTCGTGCTCGCCCAGCTCGTGCAGCTGCTCGTCCGGCCGGCCGACGTGGCTGACGATGCTCAGCTCCTCGCGGGTGTCGTCGAGAATCACCGGGTAGTGCGAGGCGACCAGCCCGGTGGAGGCGTTGCTCACGAACGTGCCCCACGGGTTCTCGCGGATGATCCGCTCGATCTCGCCCCGGTCGGTCAGTGTGAAGCTGGGGTTCTGACGCACGGAGCGCTCCTTACTTCTGATCCTTCGGGCACCAGTACAGCTTGCGGCCGCCCAGCTCCTCCATCACGATGTGCGTGCCGCAGACCCGGCACGGCAGGCCCTCGCGCTTGTAGACCCAGTGCCGGTCCTCGCGCTTGGCCATCGCCTTGCGGTACGACTCCTCGTCGAGGTCGTCCATCGTCATCATCTGGCCGGTCTCGACGCCGATCTTCAGCAGATGCACCCAGTCGCGCCACAGCGCGCGAACGGTGTCCTCCGGGACGAGCTTGCCGGGCGTGTGGGGGTTCTGCCGGGCGCGGAACAGCAGTTCGGCACGGTAGACGTTGCCGATGCCGCTCACGACGCTCTGGTCCATCAGCAGCAGGGCGATGGAGGTCGGCTTCTTCCGCACCTTCGCGACGAACGCCTCCTCGGCCTCCGGGCCGTCGTCCACCTGCGGGTCGGGGCCGAGCTTGGCGATCACGGCGTCCACCTCGGCGGGGTCGAGGACCTCGCAGGCGGTCGGGCCGCGGAGGTCGGCCACGGCGGTATCGGTCAGCAGGCGTACGCGGACCTGGCCGATGGGCTCCGGCGGGAAGGTGTCGATGTCGGCCTCCACCTTCTCGGACTCCGACATGCGCAGCCGGGTGCGGCGGGGAGCGCCGATCGAGTGCAGGGAGTTCTCGCCGGCCTCGTCCAGGACGGTCCCTGCCTGGTTGGTCTGGCCCATCCGCCCGTTCGCGCTGGCGATTGTCGGGTCGATGCTGATGTCGCCCGCGAAGTCCCAGGCGCCGTAGATGCCGAGGTGGATGCGCAGCCAGAGCTCGTTGTCGAACTCCAGGAACATCTGCTTGCCGACCGCCTTGGCGGCGATCATCGTGTGCCCGTCGATGCGCTTCGCGTCGTCCGCGAAGCGGCCCTGCGGGGAGGACACCGCGACGCGGTGCCCGACGAAGTTGACCGCGAACTGCTTGGCGATCCGGTGGACGGAGTGGCCCTCGGGCATCAGCGGTCCACGTTCTTGCCCGCGATGTCGCCGGTGGCCTCGTACTCCGCGAGCTGCGCGATGCGGCGCACGTGGCGCTCCTCCAGCGAGAACGGCGTGGCGATGAAGACGTCGATGAAGCGCGTCGCCTCCTGGACGGTGTGCTGGCGCGCGCCGATCGAGATCACGTTGGCGTCGTTGTGCTGCCGGGCGAGCTCGGCCGTGCTCTCGTTCCACACCAGCGCGGCACGGACGCCGAGCACCTTGTTGGCCGCGATCTGCTCGCCGTTGCCCGAGCCGCCGAACACCACGCCGAGCGCCTCGACGCCGGCCTGCTGGTCGCGGACGACCGCCTTGGCCGCGTTGATGCAGAACGCCGGGTAGTCGTCGATCGGGTCGTACTCGGTCGGACCGTGGTCGACGACCTCGTGCCCGGCCTCGGTGAGGTGCGCCTGCAGGTGCGTGCTGAACTCGAGACCGGCGTGATCGGTGGCGATGTGGATGCGCATGCGAACAGTCTAGGGAAGGCCGCCGACGGTCCCGTCGCCGCGTCAGTAAGGTGGATCCGGTGGACACGATCCACACCCCCCGATCCCGCTTTTCAAGGAGTCAGCGTTGCCCGGAGAAAACCTCACCCGCATCGAAGCCCAGGAGCGCGCGTCGCTCGTCCGCACCCGCAGCTACGACGTCGCCCTGGACCTGACGACCGGGCCGGAGACCTTCCGCAGCACGACGACCGTGCGCTTCTCCGCGACGGAGGGCGCGTCCACGTTCATCGACGCGATCACGCGCACCGTCCACTCGGTGGTGCTCAACGGCGTCGAGCTGGACCCCGCGGTGGTCTCGGACGGCGTGCGCATCCAGCTCGACGGCCTCCAGGCGGAGAACACGCTGACCGTCGACGCCGACGCCATCTACACCAACACCGGTGAGGGCCTGCACCGCTTCGTCGACCCGGTCGACGGCGAGGTGTACCTCTACTCCCAGTTCGAGGTGCCGGACTCCCGCCGCATGTTCGCGGTGTTCGAGCAGCCCGACCTCAAGGCGGAGTTCACGTTCACCGTCACGGCGCCCGCGCACTGGGCGGTCGTGAGCAACTCCCCCACCCCGGAGCCCGTCGAGGCCGGAGAGGGCGCCAAGACCTGGTCGTTCGCTCCGACCCCGGTCATCTCCTCCTACATCACCGCGCTCATCGCGGGCCCGTACGAGTCTGTGCACAGCGAGCTGACCAGCCGCGACGGCCGCACCATCCCGCTCGGCGTGTACGCGCGCAAGAGCCTCGCCGAGTACCTGGACGCCGACTACATCTTCGAGAAGACCCGCGAGGGCTTCGCGTTCTACGAGGAGAAGTTCGACTACGCGTACCCGTTCGAGAAGTACGACCAGCTGTTCGTGCCCGAGTTCAACGCGGGCGCGATGGAGAACGCGGGAGCGGTGACCTTCACCGAGACCTATGTGTTCCGCTCCAAGGTGACCGATGCGATCAAGGAGCGCCGCGTCGTCACGATCCTGCACGAGCTCGCCCACATGTGGTTCGGCGACCTGGTCACCATGAAGTGGTGGAACGACCTCTGGCTGAACGAGTCGTTCGCCGAGTACGCCTCCACCCTCGCCACGGCCGAGGCCACCGAGTGGACCGAGGCCTGGACCACCTTCGCCGCGATGGAGAAGAGCTGGGCGTACCGCCAGGACCAGCTGCCCTCCACGCACCCGATCGTCGCCACGATCAACGATTTGGAGGACGTTCAGGTCAACTTCGACGGCATCACGTACGCCAAGGGCGCGTCGGTGCTCAAGCAGCTCGTCGCCTGGGTCGGCCAGGAGGACTTCCTCGCCGGCGTCGCGGCGTACTTCAAGAAGCACCAGCACGGCAACACCGAGCTGACCGACCTCCTGGTCGAGCTGGAGGCCACCAGCGGCCGCGACCTCACCGAGTGGTCGAAGAAGTGGCTGGAGACGGCGGGCGTCAACACCCTCCGTCCCGAGCTGACGGTCGACGCGGACGGCACGATCACCGCCTTCGCGATCCTCCAGACCGCCGCCGCGGACTACCCGACGATCCGTCCGCACCGCCTCGCGGTCGGCTTCTACGACCTGGTGGAGGGTCGCCTGGTCCGCACCTCGCGCGTGGAGCTCGACGTCGACGGCGAGCGGACCGAGGTCGCCGAGTTGGTCGGGCAGAAGCGCCCCGCGCTCATCCTCCTCAACGACGACGACCTCGCCTACGCGAAGATCCGCCTCGACGAGGACTCGCACCGGGTCGCGCTCGAGCACCTGTCCTCGATCGAGAGCCCGCTCGCGCGCTCGCTCGTCTGGGGTGCGGTCTGGGACGCCACCCGCGACGCCGAGACCCCGCCGAGCGACTATGTGCGCCTCGTGCTCGGCAACATCGCGTCGGAGACCGAGTCCACGACGCTGCGCACCACGCTCAACCAGCTCGTGCTCGCCGCCGGCAGCTACGTCGCGCCCGAGCGCCAGAAGCAGACCGGCGAGGATGCGGCGACCGCTCTCTGGGAGCTCGCTCAGCAGGCCGAGGCCGGCAGCGACGCCCAATTCCAGTTCGTCAAGTTCTTCGCAGCGCTGGCCTCCACCCCGGAGCAGCTCGCGAATGTGGCCGCCCTGCGCGACGGCACGGTGACGATGGCGGGCCTGACGGTCGACACCGACCTGGCGTGGGAGCTCCTGATCGCCCTCGTCGCCGGTGGCGCTGCGGGCGACGACGAGGTGGACCACGCTCTCGCGTTGGACAACACCGCGAACGGCGCGCAGTTCGCCGCCCAGGCCCGCGCGTCCATCCCGACGCTCGCCGGCAAGCAGGCGGCGTGGGACTCCGTGTTCGGCTCGGACGCCCTGCCGAACACGATCGTCCGCTTCACCGGTCTGGGCTTCCAGCGCGCGGCCGACAAGGACGTGCTCTCGGCCTTCGTCGCGCCGTACTTCGCGGCGCTGCAGGAGGTCTGGGCGTCCCGCACGTACAAGATCGCGGAGTACCTCGTCGCGGGCATGTACCCGGCGCCGCTGGCGAACGCCGAGCTGCGCGACGCGACGCGCGCGTGGCTCGACGCCAACCCGGAGCCGGCCGCGCTGCGCCGGCTCGTGGTGGAGAACCTTGCGGGCGTGGAGCGGGCGCTCGCTGCGCAGGAGCGGGACGCGCAGGCGTAGGGTTCGCTAATGCGGAAACGGGGAGTCCGGTCGACCGGCCAGGGCTCCCCGTTTCGTCGGCATCAGTCGGGTGAGGGCGTTGCCGTTCCGTCGACGACCTCCGCGACCCTCCGCCACTCGTCGTCGGTGACGGACGGGTCGAGGAACTCGACCACGAAGCGGTCCGAGCGGAATCCTGACCTGGCCAGGTTGTACGTCTCGGCCTGCGCCATCGTGTAGGTGCTGAACTTCATGATCCGCACTCGCTCCGACTCTGCAGCCCTCTCGCAGCCGAAGCGGCTCGGGCATACCGTATCGGTCACATCTTCGGGCAATTCCAGCGGCGGCAGCAGGTAGGCATCCGAGCCGAACCCGTCGCGTGGATCGAGTATCGCGCGCGCATCGAGGAGGCTGCAGGACGTGAGGGCTAGTGCGCATACGATGCCAAGGCCTACGACGATTGTTGCTCGCTTGCAGATGCGCTCGAAGCTGCTCACTTCCAATTGCAGCCTTGAGCGTTCCACAGCCAGTTCGGGTTAGAAGGCCGCGCCGTCTCGAAGTCCCACCACACCCCGGACATCCACACAGCGTAGCCGAACTGGGCGTGGCACTTGTACTGCTGTTCGATCGTCGCGCTCACCGGTGTGGGCGGGAAGTTGCGCCACTCGGTCCAGCCCTGGTTCTTCACGATCTCGATCCCGACGAGGCCCTGGGTGTACACGGCGGCACCCCACGCCGAAAGATGGGTGGACCAGACGCTTGCGCCGTTGTAGCCGTTGTGGCCGGGCCTGTTCATCCAGTACCCCGCCAGCAGCCCTCCGCCCACCTCCGGATCGGCGACCACCGGATACGCAGTCGACGCGCCATGCTCGACCACCTGGGTCAGCACGCCTCCGTCGACCTCGAAGTGCGTCGGCACGTCCTCTCCGTCGGCGTCCTTGGCCCACGCGGGAAGCACGCCGCCTTGGAACCCGCCGTCCGCGTCCCGGATGACGACCATCCCGCCGTCGAGCTGCTCCAGGTAGCCGCCCGCCGGAAGCGCGATCGTGTAGTCGAAGCGCTTCGGGGCGGAGGCGTTGTCGATGACCGTGGTGATCTGGACACTCCCGTCGTCCTTGACCACGGGCACCGTCGTCGTGCCGTTGCGGTTGTCGTACGAGACGATCCCGTGCGCCTCCACGCTGGCGCGCTCCGCATGCTCGGCGAACGGCAGGCCGATCGAGATCTCGATGCCGACGTGCTCGACGGCGAGGGTCAGGTCGTCGCGGGGATCGGTCGGGATCGCGACGTCGGTCGCGCCGACGCGTTCGTCGATCGCGAACACGCCGTTGTCCCTCGTGGAAACGTCCGCGACGTGGCTGAGCACAGCCGACGTGTCTGACGGTGAACTCCCCGCCCCCTCACTCACGGATGCGAGCGCGTCCATGACATCGCTCACCTCCTCGTCGGCGTAGGCGGGCGAACAGAGTCCCAGGGTCAGCGCTCCCGTCGCGGCAGCGGCGAGGGCGAACTTCGTGCGGTGGTGCATGGTTGTCCAATCGGTCGACGACGTCGTCCCTCGCCAACCTAGGTGCGGACAGGAACACGAATCAACCCATTGCCCCTAATGCATATCACATACACTCGTCTGCGCCTCATGCCCGCGCCCGATCCCCACGACACGCAGGTGGTACTCAGGTTCGATGACGCGGCCCCCTCCGCAGCCCTACTCTCGGAGCCATGATCCAACTCGAACACCTCACCAAGAGGTTCGGCAGCAAGACCGCTGTCGACGACATCACCGCGACCATCCAGCCGGGCAAGGTCACCGGCTTCGTCGGACCGAACGGCGCGGGCAAGTCGACCACGATGCGCATGATCATGGGACTGGACCGCCCGACCCACGGCACCGCGACCATCAACGGCAAGCGCTACGCCGAGCTGCGGTCGCCGCTCGGCGAGGTCGGCGCTCTGCTCGACGCCAAGGCCGTGCACACCGGCCGCACCGCCTACAACCATCTGCTGGCGATGGCCGCCACCCACGGCATCTCCAAGCGCCGCGTCCAGGAGGTCATCGGCCTCACCGGCCTGGAGTCCGTGGCCGGCAAGCGCGTCGGCGCGTTCTCGCTCGGGATGGGCCAGCGTCTGGGGATCGCCGTCGCCATGCTCGGTGATCCCCAGACGCTCATCCTGGACGAACCCGTCAACGGCCTCGACCCGGAGGGCGTGCTCTGGGTGCGCCAGTTCGCCCGGCACCTCGCCGGGCAGGGCCGCACCGTGTTCCTCTCCTCGCACCTGATGAGCGAGATGTCGCAGACGGCGGACCACATCATCGTGCTCGGCCGGGGTCGGATCCTCGCAGACGCCCCCGTCGACCAGATCCTCGCCGCCGCGACGCGCAGCGCGGTCCGCGTCCGCACGCCCGAAGTGGAGCGGCTGGCCAATGCCATCCAGGGCGGCGATGTCACGATCACCGGCGTGGAGGCCCAGCTCATCGAGGTCACCGGGCTCAGCGCCGCACAGATCGGGGACGCCGCCGCCGCGGCGGGCATCGCCCTCCACGAACTCACCCCGCTCAGCGCCTCCCTCGAGGAGGCGTACCTCGAACTCACGCAGGACGAGGTCGAATACCACTCGGAGGTCGCCTCATGAGCACCGCAACCGCACCCGCCACCGGGTACGCCCACGCCGAGGTCGGCCGCCTCAGCTTCTTCCGCGTCCTGCGCTCCGAGTGGATCAAACTGCGTTCGCTGCGCTCGACCTTCTGGACACTGGTCAGCGTCATCGTGCTGGTCGTCGGCTTCGCCGCCCTGCTGAGCTTCTCGATCCCGTCGGCCTCCACCCTGGTCAGCGAGTCCGGTCCACGCGGAGCGACGCTCGACCTGAACAACATCGTCGCGACCGCCGCCACCTTCGGGCTCCGCTTCGCGCAGCTCGTCGTGGCGGTCCTCGGTGTGCTCGTCATCAGCGGCGAGTTCTCGACCGGGATGATCCGCTCGTCGTTCGCCGCCGTCCCGCGCCGCTTCCCGGTGCTGGCGGCCAAGGCGATCATGCTGTTCATCGTGTCGTTCGTCGTCGGTCTGGTGAGCCTTGCCGCTTCCTGGGGCATCGCCATCGGCGTGATGAGCGGCAAGGGCTACCACCGCGAATTCGACCAGAACACGCTCTGGGCCATCCTCGGTGCCGCCCTCTACCTCGGGCTGGTCGCGGTCTTCGCGCTCGGCATCGGGACCATCATCAAGGCGAGCGCCGGTGGCATCTCCGCCGTCGTCGGGGTCTTGTTCCTGCTCCCGATCCTCGTGAGCATCGCCGTCGGCCTGCTCCCGAAGGTGACCTGGCTCGCCGACTGGTCGCACTACCTGATCAGCAACAACGGCGACGGGATGGCCGGCCTCGCGAACGGCTCGCTCGAGCCCTGGCAGAACGTCCTCAGCGTCGCGATCTGGACCGCCGTCTCCTTCGTCGTCGGCGCGATCCTGCTGCAGCGACGGGACGCGTGACCACACCGGTGACCGCAGCCGACGCCGCCCCGGCCGACCTCGAACTCCCGAGGCCGCCCGGGGCGGTGCGGCGCTATTTCAGCGCGCACCCGCTTCTGGTGGACGCCATCGTCGCGGGCGTCTACCTGGTGCCGTCGCTCGCCGAGGGCGTCGTCCACATGGTGCGGAGCCCGAGCCTGGCCGCCGCCATTCAGCTCCTGCTCGTGGTTGTCGCCGGGGCGGCGCTGTTCGCGCGGCGGCTGCATCCGCGGGCGGTGTTCGGGATCGCGATCGTCGTCCTGGTCGTCAGCGTGTTCCTCGGCCGCAACCTCGACTTCGTGCCCGCGGTGTTCGCGCTCTACGCCCTCGCGGTCTACCGCACGGTGCGCTCCGCGTGGATCGGCTACGGCATCGCGGCGGTCGCGACCATCGTCTCCCTCGGCCTCGCGACCATCGTGTCGGAGGTGCCGTCCTTCGCCCCGCTGTCGACGGAGGCCGTGCCGTCCGGCTTCGCCGCGCTCGCGTTCTGCATCGTGGCGGTGCTGATCGGCAGCAACGTCGGCAACCGGCGCCGTTACCTGACCGCGCTGATCGACCGCGCCCGCCAGCTCGCGCGCGAGCGCGACCAGCAGGCCGAGATCGCCACCGCGGCCGAGCGCAGCCGCGTGGCCAGGGAGCTGCACGACATCGTCTCGCACAGCCTGACCGTGATGATCGCCCTCGCCGACGGCTCGGCCGGCCTCGTCGGCACGGCGCCGGAACGCTCGGCCGAGACCATGCGGCTCGTCGCGGAGACCGGGCGCGGCGCCCTCGGCGACATGCGCCGCCTGCTCGGCGTGCTCCGCGCCGGCGACGAGGAGGCCGTGGCGCACGCTCCGCAGCCGGGGCTCGGCGACCTGCGCGAGCTGGTCGAGCGATTCCGCGCGGCCGGCCTCCCGGTGCGGATCACCGTCTCCGGCATCCCGCCCACCGACGTCGGGCAACAGCTCACGGTCTTCCGGGTGGTGCAGGAGGCGCTGACCAACACCCTCCGGCACGCCGCGCTCGCGACGGTGGTCGCCGTGATGATCGAGTTCGGCGAGCGGAACATCCGGATCACCGTGGAGGATGACGCGACGGTGCACACCGGATCGGTGCAGGGCTCGGGCAGCGGACTGCTCGGCCTGCGGGAGCGCGTCGCGCTCTACGGCGGCACACTGGAGGCCGGGCCGCGGCGCGGCGGCGGGTGGCGGCTCGTCGCGGAGTTCGTCCGGGTGGACTCGCCCGGCGCCGACACCACCTCCGCCAGCGGCACGGCCACCACCGACACGACCACGGCCACGGCCACGGCCACGGCCATCACCGACACGACCACCACCGACCCGACCAGGAGACCCGAATGACCGATCCCGGCCCCGTTCAGCAGCCGCTCCACGTCCTGCTCGTCGACGACCAGGCGCTCGTCCGGCTGGGCTTCCGGATGGTGCTGGAGGCCGAGCCCGACCTCCACGTGGTCGGCGAGGCGGCCGACGGCGTCGAGGCCGTCCGGCTCGCCGTCGACACCCGGCCCGATGTGATCCTGATGGACGTGCGGATGCCGAACCTCGACGGCATCGAGGCGACCCGGCGCATCGTCGCGGCGAACCCGGACGCCCGCATCATCATCCTCACCACGTTCGACCTGGACGAGTACGCCTTCGGCGGACTGCGCGCCGGCGCGAGCGGCTTCCTGCTGAAAGACGCCCGCCCCGCCGAGCTGACCGCGGCGATCCGCTCGGTGGCCGCGGGCGACGCCGCGGTCACCGGTCGGGTGACCCGTTCCATGCTGGAGCTCTTCGCCGACCGGCTGCCCGCGACCGGGCCCGACGGGACGGCGGCGGCCGACCCGACCGCCGCGCTCACGCCGCGCGAGCGGGAGATCCTGCTCGCGATGGCCGACGGCCTCACGAACGGCGAGATCGGCGCGAGGTTCTTCCTCACCGAGTCGACGGTCAAGACGCACGTCGGCCGGGTCCTCGCCAAGCTGCAGCTGCGCGACCGGGTGCACGCGGTGATCTTCGCCTACGAGAACGGCCTGGTGGAGAGCTGAGCCGCGCCGCGGATTCCAGAAGACGCCAAGGCAGCTCTCGGTAGGATTCCGTGCGATGAGCATTCTGAAAGCGAACTTCTGGACCTCACTCGGCGACTGGGCCGTCAGCACCGGATGGACCCTGCTCAACGTCCTCTGCATCATCCTCGGCGCCGTCCTGGTGAGCTGGCTGCTGCGCGTGATCATCCGCCGCGTCGTCAAGCAGATCGTCAGCGGCGTCAAGAAAGGGCAGAGCGTCACCGACACGCAGGCCCTCGTCGCCTCGCCGCTCGCGGCGGTGCGCGTCGTGCAGCGCACCCGCACGCTCGGCTCGGTGCTGAGCAACATCGTCAACGTGACCATCGGGATCATCGCCATCGTGATGATCTTCGGCGTGGTCGCCCCGGGCGCCGCCAGCTCGCTCGCCCTCCTCACCGCCGCGATCGGCGCCGGCCTCGGTTTCGGCGCGCAGAACATCGTCAAGGACGTCCTGAACGGCCTCTTCATGGTGATGGAGGACCAGCTCGGTGTCGGCGACGTCGTCGACCTGGGACCGGCGACCGGTGTGGTGGAGGCCGTCGGCATCCGGATCACCCAGGTGCGCGACGTCAACGGCGTGCTCTGGTTCGTCCGCAACGGCGAGATCCTGCGCGTCGGCAACATGTCGCAGGGCTGGTCGCGCGTGATCGTGGACCTCGCCGTCCCCTACGACACCGACATCGAGACCGTGCAGGCCAAAATGATGGAGGCCGCGACCGCGCTCGCGACGAGCCCCAAGTGGCGCTCGCGCATCCTCGACAAGCCGGAGCTCTGGGGGCTGGAGTCGATCTCTGCCGAGGCGATCGTGATCCGGATCGTGCTGAAGACACGCACCACGGCGAAGGATGACGTCTCCCGCGAGCTGCGCCTGCGGTTGAAGGAGGCCACCGACGAGCTCGGCGTGACCCTGCCGTCGCTCTCGGCCGTCGTCCTCACCGGGTTCGACGGCGCGGGCAGCGTCAACGGCGCCAAGCCGCCGCGCACCCGGCCGACGCCCGTCGTCCCGGACCGCCCGCTCACCGGCCGCAAGGCGCGGGCGGCGGCGAAGCGCAGCGCGACCCGCGCGCCCGATCCGGGCGCCATCCGGATCCGGCCGGCGATCGAGACGAGGCCGGATGCGGCGCCCGCGAAGCCGGCCACGTCACGCTCCACCGCGAAGCCGGCCACGCCCACGACGCCGGCCGACCCCACGACGCCGGCTGGCCCCACGACCCCGGCTGGCCCCACGACCCCGGCTGGCGCAGACGCCCCGTCGAAATCCGCCGCCAAGCCGCGCACCCCGAAGCCTCCTGCGCCCCAGCAGCCTCCCGCGGAAGAAGCCGAGTGATGACCACCCTCCCCGTCGGCCCGCCCGTCGGCCCGTCGTTCTTCGAGCAGATCGGCGGCCACGCCACCTTCGTGCGCCTCGTGGACACCTTCTACCGCGGCGTCGCCGGCGACCCGGTGCTCCGCCCGATGTACCCGGAGGAGGACCTAGGCCCGGCTGCCGAACGGCTGACGCTGTTCCTCGAGCAGTACTGGGGTGGCCCGACGACCTACAGCCAGGAGCGCGGGCACCCGCGGCTCCGGATGCGGCACAACCCGTTCAAGGTCAACCCGGACGCGCGCGACCGCTGGCTCGCGCACATGCGCGTGGCGGTCGACGAGCTGGGGCTCCCGCCGCTGCAGGACGAGACGCTCTGGAACTATCTGGAGCGCGCCGCGTTCGCTATGGTCAACACATTCGAGGAGTAGCCCCCGCGCTCACCCGTCGTGCCGAAGGAGCCACGCCATGACCGCTGAACCCGACTGCCTCGTCGTGGGAGCCGGACTCGCCGGCCTGGTCGCCGCGTGCGAGCTGCTCGACGCCGGCAAGACGGTCACGATCCTCGACCAGGAGCCGGCGGCCTCCCTCGGCGGGCAGGCGTTCTGGTCGTTCGGCGGTCTCTTCCTCGTCGACTCCCCCGAGCAGCGCCGGATGGGCGTCACCGACTCGCTCGCCCTCGCCCGCCAGGACTGGTTCGGCAGCGCCGGCTTCGACCGCGCGGAGGACCACTGGCCGAAGCGCTGGGCCGAGGCCTACCTCCAGTTCGCCGCCGGCGAGAAGCGCGCCTGGCTGCACGACAAGGGCGTCCGGTTCTTCCCTATCGTCGGCTGGGCGGAGCGCGGCGACGGCACCGCGGAAGGCCACGGCAACTCGGTGCCGCGCTTCCACGTGACGTGGGGCACCGGTCCCGGCGTGCTCGAGCCGTTCGTCCGCCAGGTGCAGGCCGCCGCGGCGACGGGGACGGCGCGCCTCCTGCACCGCCACAGGGTGGACGAGCTGATCGTGGAGGACGGCCGCGTCGTCGGGGTCCGCGGGGCGGTCCTGAAGCCCGACGCCGCGCGGCGCGGCGCCGCCAGCAACCGCGAGCAGATCTCGGAGTTCGAACTGCGCGCGCCCGCGGTCGTCGTCGCCAGCGGTGGGATCGGCGGCAACCACGACCTGGTCCGCGCGGCCTGGCCGGAACGCCTCGGCACTCCCCCGGACGTCATGCTCTCCGGCGTGCCCGCGCACGTCGACGGCCGGATGCTGGGCATCGCGGAGGCGGCGGGCGCGCACCTGATCAACGGCGACCGGATGTGGCACTACACCGAGGGCATCCAGAACTGGGACCCGATCTGGCAGCGGCACGGCATCCGCATCCTGCCCGGTCCCTCGTCGCTGTGGCTGGACGCGCGCGGCGACCGGCTGCCCGCGCCGCTGTTCCCGGGGTTCGACACACTCGGGACGCTGGAGCACCTGCGCAAGGCCGGCTCGGACTACTCCTGGTTCATCCTGACCCAGAAGATCATCGAGAAGGAGTTCGCGCTGTCCGGCAGCGAGCAGAACCCCGACCTGACCGGCAAGGACTTCGGTCTGCTGGCCAAGCGCGTCGCCCCCGGCGCACCCGGACCGGTGGAGGCGTTCAAGGAGAAGGGCGCGGACTTCGTGGTCGCCGACACCCTGGACGAGCTCCTCGCCGGGATGCAGCGGCTGTCGGAGGTGCCACTCGACGCCGAGCTGGTCATCCGGCACGTGCGCGAGCGCGACCGGCAGCTCGACAACCCGTTCGGCAAAGACCTCCAGCTCGCCGCGGTCCGCGGCGCCCGCGCCTACCGCGGGGACAAACTCATCCGGGTGGCGTCGCCGCACAAGCTCACCGACCCGAAAGCCGGGCCCATGATCGCCGTCAAGCTGCACATCCTCACCCGCAAGAGCCTCGGCGGCATCGAGACGGACCTCGACGGCCGGGTACTCGGCGCCGACGGCGCCCCGGTGCCGGGGCTCTACGCGGCGGGCGAGGCGAGCGGCTTCGGCGGCGGCGGCGTGCACGGCTACCGGGCGCTGGAGGGGACGTTCCTCGGCGGCTGCCTGTTCTCCGGGCGGCAGGCGGGGCGCGCGGTGGCGCGGGCCGTCTAGCCGCGCAGACGCAGCCGCCCAGACTCAGCCCCGCAGACTCCACGACTGACGGCGGATGAGCGTGTGCCCGCGCCGCGTGGTCAGCCGCGTCCAGGGTCCGGTCTCCAGGATGCTGACCGGCTCGCCCGCGGCCAGGAAGCCGAGGCTCTCCGCCGCGAACGCCGCACCGGCCGGGACGTACTCCAGCCCCTCGATCGGGCGGCCCCAGACCTCGGCGCGGACGCGCTGCACGAGCTGTTCGCCGGTGCCGGTCGGCACGGCCTCCGCGACCTCGGCGATGCCGGCCGCCGCCGTCGCCTGCAGCAGCTCGTAGCTCGTCTCGCCGACCGGACGCCAGCCGCCGCGGGGCGGCGAGATGCCGGCCCAGGTGACCGACGGCGCCTCCATCGGCAACCGTACCTCCAGCGGCGCGCTCTCCACGGCTCCGTCGACAGCGCCGGACTCGTCGCCGTCGCGGCCCTCCTCCTCGACCGCTCCGGTCTCCGAAGCGGCCGCTGCACTCTCGGCGGCCTCCCGGACGCGCGCGAGCCGGTCGAGCAGCGAGCGGATCGGCACGACGACGTCGAACTCCACGTCATGCCCGGTGAGGAAGGTGCGCAGGCCGAGCACCGTCGGCGTCTGATCGAGCAATCCCCTCGGATAGAGGATGGCGGTGTACACGGCGAGCACGCCCGATCCTGCGATCAGGCGCACCGACCCTTCCTCGACGCGGGCGGCGCGCGACAGGTATGTCTGCAGGTCGGCGGCGGCGAGGGTGTCCTGGAGGGAAAACGACTGGCTCATCTGCCCTCTAAGCTACTAGAGACCCCGGACGGAGACACTGTGACAGAGCCCCTGGAATCGCTGCTCACCGCACTCGACCTCACCGACACCGGCGCCCGCACCAGCGAGGACATCTTCACCGGGCCCTCCCAGTGGATGCCGCTGGGCCGCGTGTTCGGCGGCCAGGTGCTCGCGCAGTCCATCGTCGCGGCGACCCGCACGGTCGCGGACGACCGCAGCATCCACTCCATGCACGGGTACTTCCTGCGTCCGGGCGACGTCAACTACCCGATCACCTTCTCGGTCGACCGCATCCACGACGGGCGCTCCTTCTCCACCCGGCGCACGCAGGCGTACCAGAACGGGCTGCCGATCCTGTCGATGATCGCCTCGTTCCAGGACGACGACGAGGGCCTTGAGCACCAGGTGGACATGCCCGCCGGCCTGCCCGACCCGGAGTCGCTGCCCAACTCGGCGGCGACGCTCGAGGAGGTCGAGCACCCGGTCGCGCAGTACTGGGCGAGCAAGCGCCCCTTCGACATGCGGCACGTGCCGTCGCCGATCTACCTGTCGGTCGACGGCGCGCACGTCGCCCACCAGGCGGTCTGGTTCCGCTCGATCGGCGACCTCCCGGACGACCCGGCCCTGCACCGCGCCGCTCTGGCTTACGCGAGTGACTACACGATCATGGAGTCGGTCATGCGCCGGCACGGCGTCGCCTGGGCGACCCCCGGCCTGAAAGCCGCGAGCCTCGACCACGCGATGTGGTGGCACCGGCCGGCCCGGGTGGACGAGTGGCTGCTGTACACGCAGGAGTCGCCCTCTGCGAACGGCGGCCGCGGGCTGGCACTCGGCCGGATCTTCAGCCGCGACGGGCGCCTGGTCGCGAGCGTGGCACAGGAGGCGACCATCCGGGTTCCGGACGCGGCGAAGCTGCGCGACTGACCGCTCACCGTCAGCCGAACGTGCTGCGCAGAAGCACGGTCCCGTTGTCCGCCGCACGGATGTCGATCGCGGCGATGTCGGACAGCGGCACGCTCGTCGTCGCGGCGGGCTCGACCACCGTTCCTTCGGCGGCCGTCCAGGTCGAGATCTGGGTCTGGTGGCCCGACTTGTCCGTGACGACCATGGCGTACGTCCAGCTGCGTCCGCCGTCCTCGCCGCCGACCTTCGCGTAGGCGCAGCGCGAGTCGATCCGCGTGCCCCACGGCTCCGACGTCAGGTGCAGGTCGGCGGACAGTGCGCTCGGCTCGACCTGCTCCATGGCGACGCTGGTCCCCGCGGGCGTTCCGGGCTCGAGTGCCGGGACGGCGATCGCGATGGCCCCCACGAGCACGGCCGCCGCCGCAGCGGCGAGACCGCCCACCAGCCAGCGCGACCGCCGCCTGCGCCGCCGGGCGGCGTCCAGCAGCGACGGCAGCACCTCAGCGCCGAGCCCGGCGTCCTCCGGCGCCTCCTCGTCGAGCAGGGCGAACGCCTGCTCCCGGGGCACCCTGCCGAGCAGCCCCGGCATGCCGGCGAGCTCGGCGACCGCCGCCGAGCAGCGCCCGCACTCGCGCAGGTGCTCCTCGTACTCCTTGCGCTCGGCCGGAGCGAGGGCGCCGAGGACGTACGCGGCGTCCCAGGTGGCGAACTCGTCGTGGTTCATCGCTCCGTCACCCCTCTCTCCTGCAGCGCCAGCCGCATCGCCCGGAGGCCGTAGTGCAGCCGCGACTTGACGGTGCCTTCCGGGATGTCCAGCTCCCGGGAGATCTCCGCGATGGATCTGCCGCCGTAGTACGCGTGGACGATGACGGCACGGTGCTCGTCCGAGAGCTCGGCAAGCGCGTCCGAGACGAGCCACGCGTCCAGGACGGCGTCGGCGCCGTCGTCCGGCGACGAGGGCCGCTCCGGGAGGGTGTCGGTGCCGAATTCGTGCTGCGAATGCGCGCTCCGCTTGTCGTCGATGACGATATTGCGGGCGACGGTGAACAGCCAGGCGCGCGCCGACTGCTGGGTCTGATCCAGCACCGCGGGCTTGCGCCAGGCGCGCAGCAGGGTCTCCTGCACCACGTCGTCGGCCATCGCCCGGTCGCCGGTGAGGTGGACGACGTAACGCCAGATCGCTTGCGCGTGCTGGTCGTGCAACTCCCGCAGCAGTCGCGCGTCCTCATCCGGCATGGTCACCTCCTGCACTAACCACGGAGACGGCGATGGAAAAGTTCAGAACTCCACGTGCTGACCGGCGCCCACACCCTCCCGTGCCTAACCTAGGAGAAAGCACCACCGACCGGGAGGATCCACGATGACCGAATCCGCGCCGCTGACGCGCCGCACCCTCGTCCAGATCGGCGGCGTGTCCGCAGCAGGCGCGGGGGCGCTGCTGCTGGCGGCCTGCACGTCGCAGGGCTCGGGCCCGTCGGGCGACGGAGCGGGCAACGGGAGCTCGGCCACCGTGGCCCTCTCATCCATCCCGGTGGGCGGGGCCGTCTCCGCACAGCTCGGCTCGACGCCGATCGTCGTCTCGCAGCCGTCCGCCGGCACGGTCGTCGCCTTCAGCGCGGTGTGCACGCACGCAGGCTGCACGGTCGCGCCTCAGGGCAAGCAGTTCGACTGCCCATGCCACGGCTCCGTGTTCGACGGCGCGACCGGGGACGTCGTCAACGGACCGGCGAGCACGCCGCTGCCGAAGCTGAAGGCGAGCGTCTCCGGCGGCAAGGTCACCGTCACGCAGTAGCGCTCCCCCGGCGCCGGCCGAACGCGGTCAGTGACGGTGGCGCTCAGCGTTTGGTGAACTGCACGGGGTCGTCGAGGTAGGGCGTCCAGGCGTCGCGCTCGCGGTCGTTGATCCTGCGCGGGCGCTGGCTCGCGGCGTCGACCAGCACGATGGTGGTCGACGCGCGCGAGAACATCGTGCGGGGCTCGGCCCACTCCGGCGTCCACACCTCGTAGTTGACCTCCAGGCTCGCGCCGCCGAGCCTGCCGAGCCAGAGCTGCACGTCGAGCGGCTGCCGCAGGTACGGGACGGGAGCGAGGTACTCGATCTCCTGACGCGCGATCAGGGTGAGCGTATCGGCGCCGGGCCGACCGTCGAGCACAGCCGTGGAGCCGCCGACGGCGTGCTCGTCGCTCGCCCAGAACGCCTCGATGCGCGCCTCCTCCAGGAGGCGCAGCATCGCGGCGTTGTTCACGTGGCCGTACGCGTCGAGGTCGCTCCAGCGAAGCTTGATCGGGACGTGCAGTCGCATGACGCGGGTCAGTCGCGCGTGAGCTTGCGGTACGCGGAACGGTGCGGCTTCGCGGCGTCCGGGCCGAGGCGCTGGACCTTGTTCTCCTCGTACGCCTCGAAGTTGCCCTCGAACCAGTACCAGTCGGACGGGTTCTCCTCGGTGCCCTCGTAGGCGAGGATGTGCGTCGCGATGCGGTCGAGGAACCACCGGTCGTGGGTGATGACCACAGCGCAGCCGGGGAACTCGAGCAGCGCGTTCTCCAGGCTGGAGAGGGTCTCCACGTCGAGGTCGTTGGTCGGCTCGTCGAGCAGCAGGAGGTTGCCGCCCTGCTTGAGCGTCAGCGCCAGGTTGAGGCGGTTGCGCTCACCGCCGGAGAGCACGCCGGACTTCTTCTGCTGGTCCGGGCCCTTGAACCCGAAGGTGGAGACGTACGCGCGCGACGGGACCTCGGTCTTGCCGACCTGGATGTAGTCGAGCCCGTCGGACACGACCTCCCAGACGTTCTTGTTCGGGTCGATGCCGCCACGGGTCTGGTCGACGTAGGAGATCTGCACGGTCTCGCCGACCTTCAGGTCGCCACCGTCGAGCGGCTCCAGCCCGACGATGGTCTTGAACAGCGTGGTCTTGCCGACGCCGTTCGGGCCGATCACGCCGACGATGCCGTTGCGGGGCAGCGTGAAGGTGAGCCCGTCGATGAGGACGCGGTCGCCGAAGCCCTTCTGCAGATTCTTCGCGTCGATCACGATCTGGCCGAGGCGCGGCCCCGGCGGGATCTGGATCTCCTCGAAGTCCAGCTTCCTGGTGCGCTCCGCCTCGGCCGCCATCTCCTCGTAGCGCGCCAGGCGCGCTTTGGATTTGGCCTGGCGCCCCTTGGCGTTGCTGCGGACCCAGTCGAGCTCGTCGGACAGGCGCTTGGCCAGCTTGGCGTCCTTCTTGCCCTGGATCTCGAGACGCTCGCGCTTCTTCTCGAGGTAGGTCGAGTAGTTGCCCTCATAGGGGTAGAGGTGACCGCGGTCGACCTCGGCGATCCACTCGGCGACGTGGTCGAGGAAGTACCGGTCGTGGGTCACGGCGAGCACGGCGCCGTGGTACTTGGCGAGGTGCTGCTCCAACCAGAGCACGCTCTCGGCGTCGAGGTGGTTGGTGGGCTCGTCCAGGAGCAGGAGGTCGGGCTTCTGCAGCAGCAGCTTGCAGAGCGCGACGCGGCGCTTCTCACCGCCGGAGAGCGTGTTGACCGGCCAATCTCCAGGCGGGCAGCGCAGCGCGTCCATCGCCTGCTCGAGCTGGGAGTCGAGGTCCCAGGCGTCGGCGGCGTCGATCTGCTCCTGCAGCGTGCCCATCTCGGCCAGAAGGGTGTCGAAGTCGGCGTCCGGGTCGGCGAGCAGGCCGGAGATCTCGTTGAACCGGTCGACCTTGTCCTTGATCTCGCCGACGCCCTCCTGGACGTTCTCGAGGACGGTCTTGCTCTCGTCGAGCAGCGGCTCCTGCATGAGGATGCCGACCGTGTAGCCCGGGGACAGCTTCGCCTCGCCATTGGACGGGGTGTCCAGGCCGGCCATGATCTTCAGGATGGTCGACTTACCTGCGCCGTTCGGACCGACGACGCCGATCTTCGCGCCGGGCAGGAACGCCATCGTCACGTCGTCGAGGATCACCTTGTCGCCGACGGCCTTGCGGGCCCTGACCATCGAGTAAATGTATTCGGCCACTCTTTTTCCTGAACTCCCTGTCTTGGACTCGCCGGGCTCGAGGGCCCCTGGGGTCGAAACTCCAGGCTCGAAGCCCTGTACGAGGATACCGGGAACTACCAGTCGATCGGCCGGGTCTGGCCGATCAGGCAGCCACCGGTTGCGAGCACGGGGCTGGTGAGGCTCGTGTACGTGCCGGACCCGGGCCCGTATTGGCCAATCACACAGCTCGCTCCGAATCGGACGGAGAACTGCACCGAGGGCGCTTTGAGCCCGATCGTCGTCGTGTCCGGCGTGAGCTGCATGTCGGACTTCGTGAACCCGGCCGCCACGAGCGCGTCGATGAAGTCGCGCCCCAGCGGTCCCGGCTTGGCTGCGATCGTCGCCCTGTTGACCGCGTCGAAATACGGAAGGTTCTGCTCCGCGGTGCCGCCGGGCACGAGCGCGGCCGCCGCGCTCGCGGTGGGCGTCGGCGTGGCCGACCCCGGGTCCGACGCGGTCGTGTGCGGAGCCGGATCGATCGTCGCCGAGGGAGCCCCCGTGCACGCGCTCAGCAGCAGCACCGCCGCGGCCGCCGCACCCGCGAGCAGGACGGCGGCGGGTCGGGCGGGCGCACTCATGCTGTCCACACTAGGGCCCGGCGCCGAGAGGATGCCTCCGACTTCCAGGCGCATCCTGCCGGCCCGAGGGCGGCTCGGAGCCGCCTGCACGGCCGCCGGCCAGGTCGAGACCGGCCGTGCGCCGTGTGAAAGCGCTGCGCCCCCAGGCCAGATCGTGCCCGATCGCCTCCGCCTCGATCTCCACCGTCACGCCGAGCTGTTCACCCTCCCAATCGCGCACGCACAGCCTCCCGGCCACCACAACCGGATCGCCGCGACCGATGCAGGCGGCGACGCTCTCGGCGAGCTCGTCGAACGCCGTGACCGTGAACCAGTTGGACAGCGCTTCCGGATTCATCGCCCCCGACCGTCGTTCGCGCCTGCGGTCGTTCGTCACGAGCCGGAAGCTCGCGATCGCCCCTCCCGCCTCCGGTTCGACGTGCCGCGGGCTCGTCGCCACCGTGCCCCGCACCGTCACCGTCTCCGTCATGTCCTCCCCCGTTTCCACGACCTCGCCCGAGGCCGTACGTCCACGATGGCCGGCCCGCGCCCGGCGCGGTGGGGACGACGGAGATCAGTGGAGTACGAGCGAAGCGCGCACGGCTGTGGAGGACGATCCGGCGCGCGTCAGGCCGCGGTCACGTACTGCGCGTACGACGCCCGGATCTTGTTCACCTTGGGCAGCGCCACGGCGAGGCAGTAGCCCTGCCCCGGGTTCTTCGCGAAGAAGTCCTGGTGGTACTCCTCGGCGCGATAGAACGCCCCCAGCGGCTCGATCGTCGTCACGATGCCGCCGTCCCAGTACTCGGACGCCCGGTCGCGCGCGGCCTCGAACAGCGCGCGCTGCTCGTCTCCGTCGAAGAACATCGCCGACCGGTACTGCGTGCCGACGTCCGCGCCCTGCCGGTTGAGCTGGCGCGGGTCGTGCAGCGTGAAGAAGACGTCGAGGATCACCTCGGCCGGGACGACCTCCGGGTCGAAGGTCACGGCGACGGCCTCGGCGTGCCCGGTCGTTCCGGTGCACACCTCCTCGTAGCTCGGGTCCACGGCGGTGCCGCCGGTGTAGCCGGACACCACGTCCTGCACTCCGCGGAGCACGCGGTAGACGGCGTCGAGGCACCAGAAGCACCCTCCGGCGAGGACGAAAGTCTGCATCGGTCCACCCTTTCGATCGGTCCGGCCTCCATTCTGCTACGCCAGCGCCGCTGTGCTGATACGGCGCCGCCGCTGTGCCGACGAGGCAGCGGCGCCGGGCGAGCTTCGCAGCGGGATGCGCGACACAGCGCCGCCGCTGCCCGGACAGAACCGTCCGCCCCGTTAGCATCACCGCATGCAGTGGTGGAATGACTTCGTCGATTGGCTCAACTCGTCGGCCGCGCAGCCCGCGGTCTTCAACGCGGCGGTCCTCGCGATCGCCGTGATCGTCTCCGGTCTGCTCGCCGCGTGGATCGCGCGCGGCGCCCTCCGTGGACTCCTCTCCCGCACCGACCGTCAGCAGAAGGCAAGCGCGATCGCCGCGCTCGTCGACGCGGCGACCGAGGCGTCCGTCTGGAACTCGCTGACCCCGGCCGAGCAGGTGCTCTCCGACCGCGCCGTCGGCCAGGCCGACATCCTCGTGCGGCTCCTGCCGATCAAGGGCGCCGGCATCGCCGCCAACTGGGCGGGACACCAGCTCGCCGAGATGAAGCGCGCGTCCGCGACGTTCGGCTACCAGCTCGACCCGGCCATCGCGGAGTTCCGCGACCGGCTGATCGAGTGGCAGAACAAGCCGGGCCGCGCGCGCCGCATCTTCCAGAGCGACCTGGAGCGTTGGCGCTTCGAGAGCGCGGACCCGAGCACCTCGCTGGTGGCCCAGCAGGACGCCTGGGTGGCGCAGCAGCACCACGAGCAGTACACGGCGCCCGCCGCGGCGAATGAGGAGACGGTTCCGGCCGCCACCTACGCTCCCGTCGCGAGCGCTCCGGAGGCGCGGACTCCCGCCGCGCAGCCAGCGCACCCCGAGGCGTCCTTCACCGCCGCCAACTATCCCGCCGCTGCCGGCGCGAACGAGGAGACTCCGCTCCCGGTGTCCGCGTTCGCCGCGTCCGGCGACGAGAACGACACCACCCCGAACCAGCGCTTCGGCCAGCCGGTCGGCTGACCTCGAGCAGCCGAAGCCTCCCCACGAACGAAGGGGCGCCGACCACCAGGTCGGCGCCCCTTCGTCGTGCCGGGAAAGCGGACGCTCAGCGGCTGTAATCGCCGCGCGTCGTCCACCAGTCGTCGAACATGCTCGCCGGAACCCGGCGCTTGTGCTCGGTCGCCAGGTAGCGCGTCTCGATCGCCGACGCGATCTCGTCCGCCACGTCCCGGCCCTCCAGGAAGTCGTCGATGTCGCTGTACTGGATGCCGAGGTTCGCCTCATCGGTCTGGCCCGGGTCGTGGTCGAGGAGGTCGGCGGTCGGCGCCTTCTCGTAGAGCCGCGCCGGGGCCTCCAGGTACTCCAGCATCGCCCGGCCCTGGCGCTTGGTGAGCCCGCTGAGCGGGAGCACGTCCGCTCCGCCGTCGCCGTACTTGGTGAAGAAGCCGGTCACGGCCTCCGCCGCGTGGTCGGTGCCGACGACGAGCAGCCGGCGCTGGCCGGCGATGGCGTACTGCGCGACCATCCGCACGCGTGCCTTCACGTTGCCCTTGTTGAAGTCGGTCATCGCCTCGCCGACGGCCTCGGCGAATTCGGCGACCACCCCGTCCACGCCGCGCTTGATGTTGAACTCGATGGTGCGCTGCGGGCGGATGAACGTCAGCGCGAGCTGCGCGTCGTCCTCGTCGTGCTGCTCGCCGTACGGCAGGCGCACCGCGATGAACTCGGCCTCGACGCCCTCCGCGCCGAGTCGCTCGACCGCGAGCTGGCAGAGCCGGCCGGCGAGGGACGAGTCCTGGCCGCCGCTGATGCCGAGCACGAACCCGGAGGCGCCGGTCGCCCTCAGGTAGCGCACGAGGAAGTCGACCCGCTTGGCGACCTCCTCCACGGGGTCGACGCTCGGCGTCACGTTCAGCTCGTCGATGATCCTGGCCTGGAGTTCACGCATGATGCCACGATACCGGCGGCGGATTTCGTCCGTGTGAACTCCCCGCCCGCCGGGCCGCCGCTCTAGCATCGGCCGCATGAACCCGCTCGTCGGAACGATCGTCCTCGTGCCGCTGCTGGCCGTCGTCGCCGCCCTCGTGGCGTCGGTGGTGGGGCGGGTGGCGAAGATCCCACTCGTCGTGTTCGAGATCGTGCTGGGCATCCTCGCCGGGCCGAGCGTGCTGGGCTGGGTGCCGGCGTCGGATGCGCTGCACGCTGTCGGACAGTTCGGCCTGGCCTTCCTGTTCTTCATGGCAGGCAACGAGATCGACTTCCACGCCATCCGCGGCCGGCCGTTGCGCCGGGCCTCGCTCGGCTGGCTCATCTCGCTCGCCGCCGGCGTGCTGCTCGGAGTCCTGCTCGCACCGAACGCGATCGCGGGCGTCTACGTCGGCGTGGCGCTGTGCTCGACCGCGCTCGGGACGCTGATGCCGATGCTGCGCGACGCCGGCGAGCTGCGCACGCCGTTCGGCCTCGCTGTGACGGCCGTCGGCGCCGTGGGCGAGTTCGGGCCGCTGCTGGCCATCTCGCTGTTTCTGTCCGGCCGCAGGCCGCTCGTCGCGGCGCTGGTGCTGATCGCGTTCGCCGTCGTCGCGGCCAGTGCGGTGTGGTTCGCGGCGCGGGGAGGCCACGAACGCTTCCACGCGCTCGTGCGCGCGACGCTGCACACCAGCGGGCAGTTCGCCGTCCGCGTCGTGGTGCTGGCGATCGCCGCACTGGTCGGGCTGAGCCTCGCACTCGGGCTGGACATGCTGCTCGGCGCGTTCGCGGCGGGGGTGGTGGTCCGCGTCCTGCTCTCGGGAGCGGCCGAGGAGGACGCCGAGCTCATCGAGACGAAGCTGGAGGCCGTCGCCTTCGGCGTCCTCGTGCCGGTCTTCTTCATCGACACCGGGATCACCTTCGACCTGCGCGGCCTCCTCGGCGACCCGCACGCCCTGCTCCTGCTGCCGATCTTCCTGCTGCTCCTGCTCGTGGTGCGCGGCCTCCCCGGCTCGATCGCCGCCCCGCGCGGCTCGACGTTCGCGGACCGGGCGTCGCACACGCTGTTCAGCGCCACCGGGCTGCCGATCATCGTCGCCGTGACGAACATCGGGCTGAAGGACCACGACCTGAGCTCCGGGACGGCCACCGCGCTGGTCGGCGCGGGGATGCTGTCGGTGCTGATCTTCCCAGTCGTGGCGCTGCTGCTGCGGCAGCGCTCGGCGGACGGCGGCGTGCGGCCTCCCGATCGGGACCGCGTCCCCGTCGTCGGCTGAGACCGGCCATCGGCTGAGACCGGCCATCGGCTGAGACCGGCTCAGGGAACGCGGGTGACCGCGCGGGCCAGGATCGCGGTCGTAAGCGCCTCCACAGGCTCGCGCGCCGCCGACGGGTTCGACAGCAGGGTGAAGTCCACGTGGCCGAGCTCCGGGAGCCCGAACCGGTTGGTGACCTTGATCAGGTCGGTGGGGATGAGCGACCGCGGGAACACCGCGACCCCCAGCCCGGCCCGCACTGCGGCCAGGACGCCGTTGACCTCTCGCGTGTTGCAGGTGATCCGCCAGGTGCGGCCGGCGGCCTCCAGCGCCTCGATCGTGATCTGCCGGCTGAGGCTCGGCCCCTGATAGGCGATCAGCGGCACCGGCTGGTCGGGCTCCAGCGCCGTCTTCTCCTGCCCGATCCAGACCAGCTCGTCGGTCGCGACCACCGTGCCGTCCGTGGTGCCGGGGTTCTGCTTGATGAAGATGAGGTCGAGGTGGCCGGCCTTCAGCCTGCGGTGCAGCGGGCCGGACTGGTCGACCGTGAGCTCCAGGTTGACCTGCGGGTTCTGCTGCCGGAAGTGCCGGAGGATGCGCGGGAGGGTCGTGATCGCGAGGTCGTCGGCCGCGCCGAACCGCAGCCGCCCGCGCATCGCCGACCCGCTGAAGTAGCTGTCCGCCTCCGCGTGCGCGGCGAGGATCGTGCGCGCGAACCCGGCCATGGCGTCGCCGTTGTCGGTCAGGCGTACTTCGCGGGTGTCGCGGGAGACGAGCTGGCGCTTGGCGGTCTGCTCCAGCCTCCGGACGTGCTGGCTGACGGTCGGCTGGCTGATGCCGAGCCGCTGCGCCGCGCGTGTGAACGAGCGCGTGTCGACGACCGCGAGGAACGTGCGGAGGAGGACGGGGTCGAACATCGGTGCTCCGTTCGCGGCGATCATTCGGAAAGCCAATGGGAGTTATAGCTTCAATTCGCTCCAAGAATACCGGCGATTACGTACCGTGGGAGGAGAACTCGAACAGACCATACGGAACCAGGAACGCAGGAACGACTCGTGGCGAACTCCAACGCAGCAGCAGCCCCACCCACCGGCCCCATGCCCGTCCTCAGCGCGCGGCCGCCGTGGCGGGAGACCTTCATCTCGCTGCGGGTGACGAACTACCGCCGCTTCGCCGCCGGAAACCTCGTCGCGAACACGGCCGTCTGGATGCAGCGCATCGCCATGGACTGGCTGGTGCTCCAGCTCTCCGGCAGTGTCGCCGCGGTCGGCGTCACCGTGTTCATGCAGTTCACGCCCATGCTGCTGTTCGGCCTGTGGGGCGGCGTCATCGCCGACCGGTACTCCAAGCAGCGGCTGCTGGTCTGCACGCAGTCCGCGGCGGCGGCGCTCGCCGCGCTGCTGGCGACCCTGACGCTCACCCACGCCGTGCAGGTCTGGCATGTCTACGCCATCTCGTTCGTGCTCGGCCTCGTCACGGTCGTGGACAACCCGGCCCGCCAGGTCTTCGTGAACGAGCTCGTCGGCCCCAAGTACCTCCGCAACGCGATCAGCCTGAACTCCTCGATCTTCCAGCTCGGCGGCCTCATCGGCCCGGCGCTCGGCGGCATCCTGATCACCGCGGTCGGCGGAGGCTGGTCGTTCGTGATCAACTCCGCCGCCTGCCTCGCCGTGGTCGGCGCCCTGCTCAGCCTCCGCACGGACGAGTTGCACCACTCCCCCGCCGTGCCGCGCGGCAAAGGCCAGCTCGCCGAGGGGATGCGCTACGTGCGGCGCAAGCCGGTCATCTTCTGGACCGTGGTGATGGTCGCGGTGCTGGCGGTCTTCGCGTTCAACATGCCGGTCTTCCTGGCCGCCTACGCCAACAACGTGTACGACGTGGGCGCCCAGGGCTACGGGATGTTCAACGCCCTCGTCGCCGCCGGCGCGCTCGCCGGGGCGCTGGCCTCCACCCGCCGCACCTCGGTGCGCCTCTCGATGGTGGTCGGCACGGCGGCGGCCCTCGGGATCGTCCAGGCGCTCGCGGGACTGGCGCCCGACGAGATCGCCTTCAGTGTGCTCCTCGTCGGGATCGGCGTGGGCAACCTGCTCTTCATCACCGCGGCGAACTCGCTCGTCCAGATGTCGTCGAACGTCCAGATCCGCGGCCGGGTCATCTCCCTGTACATCCTGGTGCTGCTCGGCGGCCAGGCGATCGGCGGCCCGCTGATGGGCTGGGTGGTGGAGGCCGTGGGGCCGCACATCGCGATGGCGATCTCCGGGCTGGTGCCGACGGCCGCGGCCGTGGTCGTCGCGCTGATGATCGCGCGGAACGCCAGTTTGCGGCTGCGGTTCGGGCTGCGCGGGCGGCGGCCGGTGATCGCGATCGTGAACCGGGCGGGGAAGGCGGGGGCGAGCCTGTAGGGCCGGACGCCTACGGTATCGTGGAGGCCGCGCCCCCGTAGCTCAGCGGATAGAGCAGGAGCCTTCTAATCTCTTGGTCGCAGGTTCGATTCCTGCCGGGGGCACCCACGCGGCACCTCCCCATCCGCCGAGTACGCAGATTATCCGCGGACTCGACCGATTACGGCTGACTTATCGCGTACTCGCGAGGCGGTCAGAGGGCACGGGCGGCGGCGACCAGCACCTGGTTGAGGGTGGGCACGCCCTCCGCGCGGAACACCTCCGCACCGTCCCCGCCGAGCACGATCACCGTCGGCGTCGAGCGGATGCCGTCCGACTCCGCGCGCGCAGGCTCGCGTGCCACATCGCGCTCCGTCACACGCAGCCCCGGGACCAGCCGCACCGCCTCGGCGAGCACCGCGCGGGTCTGCATGCACGGCTCGCAGAACGCCGACGTGTACAGGGTCAGGCCGACCTCCCGGGTGACGGGACGGTCAACGGCTGGTGTCGCATCCACGACGACCAGTGTACGTCCGGCGAATTCCCGGCGACCATCGCGTCTCAGTGCCCGGCGCGTCACCCGCACGCCACCGCCGCGACCGACAATCGAGGCGTGAGCAGGACCACCTACACGCGTTACGTGGCCCTCGGCGACTCGATCACCGAGGGGCTCTGCGATCCCGCGCCCGCACGGCCCGGGGCCTGGCTCGGCTGGGCGGACCGCCTCGCCGGCATCCTCGACGGCGACGCGCGGCTGTCCGGCGGGACAGTGGAGTTCGCCAACCTCGCCGTCCGCGGCAGGCGCATCGCCGACGTCGTCGGCGAGCAGGTGCCCGGCGCGCTCGCGCTGAAACCCGACCTGGTGTCGGTGCTGGTCGGCGCCAACGACCTGATGAGCCCGACCGCCGACCCGGACGCGCTCGCCGAGCGGCTCGCCGACGGCGTGCGGATGCTGCGGGCGCACGGGACCACCGTGCTGCTGGCCAACCTCTTCGACCCGCAGTTCGCGTTCTTCCTCAAGCCGTTCCGCGGGCGCGCCGCCGTCTTCAACGCCAACATCTGGAGCATCGCGCGCGACCACCACGCCGTCGTGCTCGACGTGTGGGGCGTGCGCGAGTTCCGCGACCCGGCCATGTGGGGCGCCGACCGCGTCCACCTCAGCTCGCGCGGCCACCGGCTGCTCGCCGCGCACGCCGCCCACGCGCTCGGCGTCCCCTACGCGGAGACCAACACCGCCGACGGCGCCGAGGCCCCCGCCGGCGTCGTCCAGCCGCCCGTGCTCCCGGAGGACCTCCCGTTGCGCACCTGGCTCCGGGTGCACGCGATCCCCTGGGCCGCCCGGCGGCTGCGCGGGATCTCCTCCGGCGACGGGCTCAGCGCCAAACTCCCGGAGGCGCTCCCGGTGCGCGGCCAGCCCTTGGTCGGCGGCCAGCCGCGGATCGTCGGCCAGCCGCGGATCGTCGGAGGCCCGCACTAGACTTGCGCTCATGGCTGCCTCAAGTGATCGACTGGTCTGGATCGACTGCGAAATGACCGGACTCGACCTGGAGGTCGACGAGCTCGTCGAGATCGCCGTCGTCATCACCGACTTCGAGCTGAACGTCCTCGACCCGGGGCTCAGCATCGTGATCAAGCCGGACGCCTCCGCACTCGCCAACATGAGCGACTTCGTGCGCGAGATGCACACCACCTCCGGCCTCATCGAGGAGATCCCGGACGGCAAGAGCCTCGCCGAAGCCGAGTACGAGGTGCTGGAGTACGTCCTCAAGTACGCGCCGACCGCGCGCACGGCGCCGCTCGCGGGCAACACCATCGGCACCGACCGGATGTTCCTCGCCAAGTACATGCCCCGACTCGACACCCACCTGCACTACCGCAACGTGGACGTCTCCTCGATCAAGGAGCTGGCCCGGCGCTGGTACCCGCGCATCTACTTCAACGCCCCCGAGAAGAACGGCGGCCACCGCGCCCTCGCCGACATCCTCGAATCCATCCGCGAGCTCGACTACTACCGCGCCGCGGCCTTCGTGAGCGAGCCGGGACCCACCACCGAGCAGACCCAGGAGGCGGCCGCGGGCGTGGTGGAAAAATGGGCCGCCCGGATGTATTAGAATCGATGAGTTGCCTCGCGCGGAACGGCCATCGCAGATGATCGGAACCGCACGCGGAACATGGTGGGTATAGCTCAGCTGGTAGAGCGCCTGGTTGTGGTCCAGGAGGTCGCGGGTTCAAGCCCCGTTACTCACCCCAATCCCCGAAGGGCACGCTGTTCCGACAGCGTGCCCTTCGTTCATTCCGCGCTCCGATGCAGCACGACGATGCCGCCGTGCGCGGGCAGGTGGCGGCGCTCGTGGTCCGTCTCCACGTACGAGTCGATGACGGCGACGATGCGGCGGTCCAGCTCCGCGACATCCTCCGGCGACAGGTGCAGCGAGAACCGCGCGAACGTCGCGATCGAGGCCGGTCCGGCCTCGGCGAGCTCCTGCTGAAAGGCCTCCAGCGGCGCCACGGTCCGACCCGGATCACCCGCGTCCACGGCCATCGACAGCCACCAGCTGCGCCCGGTCGAACGGTACGGCTTCTCCAACGCGCCGCTCTCCCCCGACCGCACCGGCGCCGGCTCCAGGAAGCCCGTGCTCACGAGCCGGCGGACGTGGTAGTAGACCGTGCCTGCGTCCTCGCCCAGCCGGTCGGCGAGCTGCTTGTTCGTCAGCTCATGGTCGCCGCACAGGCGCAGGATGCGCACCCGCAGCGGGTGCGACAGCGCCTTCACCTCCGCGACGGTCGCCGGGCGGCGCTTGGCGTCCGGGTCGGCGGACGGACCGGGCACGCGGCGCGCGGCCTCCTCAGGCGTCTGGGCGGACATACCGACGAGGATACCCGTGCGATTGGGTTTCTTGATATCGATTGAGTTTTCCAAATCGACGTGCCAGGGTGGAGGCCGTGGCATCCGAAGACGCGACAGCAGACGCGACAGCAGCGTCCGTGCCGACGCGAGCCGGAGCAGCGCCCCTCGGCGCCCGCTACTGGACGCTCTGGACGTCATCGGCCCTCTCCAATCTCGCCGACGGCGTGATGAAGGTCGCGCTGCCGCTGGTCGCCATCCGCTACACCGACTCTCCCGCCCTCATCGCCGGCCTCGCCTTCGCCTTCACCCTGCCCTGGCTGGTGTTCGCGCTGCTCGCGGGAGCGCTCGCCGACCGGTTCGACCGGCGCCGGCTGATGCTGGTCGCCAACCTCGCGCGTGCGGCGTTCCTCGGCGTCCTCACGATCGCCGCCGTCGCGGGCGCCGGCTCGATCTGGCTGCTCTACGCCGCGGCGATCTGCATCGGCGTGGCCGAGACCCTCTACGACACGTCGTCGCAGTCGATCCTCCCGCAGCTCGTGAGCAAACCCGCGCTGTCTCGGGCGAACGGCCGCCTCTACGCCGCCGAGCTCACCACCAACCAGTTCGTCGGCCCTCCGCTCGGCGGCTTCCTGGTCGCGGCCGGCATCGGACTCGCCTTCGGGACGCCCGTGCTGCTCTGGGTCGCCGCGATCGGAATGCTGCTGCTCGTCCGCGGACGCTTCACCACCGACCATCCCCGCACCACGACCATCCGCGCCGACATCCTGGAAGGGCTGCGCTTCCTGCGCGGGAGCACGCTGCTGCGCACGCTCGCCGTCATGGTGGGCGGCTTCAACTTCGCCAGCAGCGCGGTGTTCACCGTATTCGTGCTGTACGCGGTCGGCCCCGCCTCCGCGATGAAGCTCAACGACCCCGGCTACGGACTCGTGCTCACCGCCTCGGCGCTCGGGAGCGTCCTGGGAACGTTCCTCGCCGAGCCCGCCGAACGGCTGCTCGGGAGGGCGAGAGCGCTCACCCTCACGGTCTTCGGCTCCTTGCTCACGGTGGCCACCCCGGCGTTCACCACGAATCCGTACATCATCGGGGCCGGATTCCTCCTCGGCGGCGTCACCGTCTCGATCTGGAACGTCATCACCGTGTCGCTGCGGCAGCGTGTCACGCCGCAGCGACTGCTCGGCCGGCTGAACTCCGCCTACCGGCTTCTTGCGTGGGGAACCATGCCGCTCGGCGCCGCCGCAGCGGGCGTGATCGCCCAGTTCTTCGGCATCCCCGCGGTGTTCCTGAGCATGGGCGCCGTCTCGCTGGCGATGCTGGCCGGGATGATCTGGGTCACCGACGCGCGCACGGCGGCCGCCGAAGCCGAAGCCGAGGAGGCCGACCAGCGCGACCGCGCCGCGTTCGGCCGCTGACGCCCGGGACGGCACACACCCGGTGTCCAGCTTCGGCCTCCGGAACGCCCCGGAAACGCCGCGACGAGCACCCGCGCACACGACTTTGCCAGGGTTTGTGCCCGAGTCGTCCAGAGTCGGCGTCTAGCGTGGTCGACCGACGGCAGTGAACGCCGTCCGTGCTGCGCCGTGCGTCCCACCCCCGAACCCCCGGACGTGACCCCCGAAACCTGGTGCGGCACACCCGCGTCGAACGCCGCGCCTCGGGACTCCGGTCCAGTGGCGCTTCCGTGCGTCCCGGCGCGGTTGCCAGCCCGTCCGAGCGCTCTCCCCCGGGAGCGCTCTCAGCCGCGGGCGCCTCCCGGACCGGGATGCCGCGCGGCCTGGCGGGGAAGCCCGACCCAGGAAACCAATGCTCAGCACTCTCAACCACGTCGTCCGCTCATCCAACGTCTCCTTCGGCCGCGTCCTCACCGGCGCCGCCGCGATCATCATGTCGGCCAGCATCGTCGCCCCGATGGTCGCGCAGCAGCACGCGCAGCAGCAGGCGAGCGAGCGCGCCACCCGCGAACTGTCCCAGTCCACCGGCATCCACCACGACCAGCTCCGCACGTACGACAAGCTCTGGCGCGACCGCCTCGAAGGCATCGCCCAGCAGACCCTGACCAAGGCGGAGTCGACCGTGCAGGCCAACGCCGCCAAGGTGGACACGACCGCAGCGAAGACCGCGATCGCCGGCCTCGACGGCTACAAGAAGCTCGACGACTCGAAGCTCCGCGCGCAGATCGACACCACCGACGCTGCCACCGCCGCGGTCGCCGCCGCCGGCGTCGTGGCCGACCAGAAGGCCGCGGCAGCCGCCGCAGCCGCCGAAGCAGCCGCAGCAGCAGCAGCCGCCGCGCAGGCGAACGCCAACACCCCCGACGGCGCCCGCGCCGCCGCGCAGTCGATCATGGCCAGCAGCTACGGCTGGGGCTCCGGCCAGTTCCAGTGCCTCGACAACCTCTGGACCAAGGAGTCCAACTGGAACTACCGGGCCTCCAACAGCAGCAGCGGCGCCGCAGGCATCCCGCAGGCGCTGCCCGGCAGCAAGATGGCCGCGTTCGGCACCGACTGGGCGACCAACGCGACCACCCAGATCAAGTGGGGCCTGTCCTACATCAAGGGCTCGTACGGCACCCCGTGCAGCGCGTGGAGCCACTCCGAGGCCATGAACTGGTACTGAGCCGGTTCGACACCTCCACTCCAGAGGGGACGGCGGCCGCGCCGGTAGACTCGCCCAGGTGAGCACCGGCCAGGCCCCCGTCCCCTCGTCCGTTCCTACGATCCGCGGTGCGCACCTCGTCGGCAGTGTCAACCTGCCCGACGCCCAGGCCGTGTTCCGCACGGTGAGCGAGCACCTCGGCGACCGTCTGCGCCGCATCCCCGATGGCGAGGTGGGCGAGCGCTTCTACTGGATCCAGTTCCAGACCACGCGCTTCGACACGATGACGGGACTCTCCCGCATCCCGGTCGAGCCGCACTACCTGCGCGGGATCTTCGACGGGCGCCCGTTCCGGCTGGGCGACGGTGCCGCGGCCGGCGAGCTGACCTTTCCGGACCTCGGCTACGCGGAGGCCGCACTGGCCTCCTATGCGGAGTTCGCCCGACTACGGGAGTCCGGCGCGATCGCGCCCGGCACGCGCTTCCAGGTGTCGCTGCCGACGCCGGCCGCGGTGATCGGCGCGTTCGTGGTGCCCGAAGACCGCAACGTGCTCGAGCCCGCCTACGAACGCGCGCTCCTCGGCGAACTGGCGCGCATCCTCGACGGCATCCCGCACACCGACCTCGCCATCCAGTGGGACACCGCCGTCGAGTTCGCCCTGCTGGAGGGGCGGATCGAGCCCTGGTTCGCCGAACCGGGAACACCCGGGGTGCTCGCCGGCGTGGTGGAGCGCTCCCTCCGCCAGGCCGCGGCGGTGCCCGACGATGTGGAGGTCGGCTACCACCTCTGCTACGGCGACGTCGAGGAGCAGCACTTCGTTCAGCCCGCGGACGCCGGCAACCTGGCGGCGGTCATCGCCGGCATCCTGGCGGGCGCCGAGCGGCCGATCACGTTCTTCCATCTCCCGGTGCCGATCGAGCGCGACGACCCGGAGTACTTCGCTCCCCTCACCGCGCTCGAGCTGCCGGAGGACACCGAGCTCCACCTGGGCCTGCTGCATCACGAGGACGGTGTGGAGGGCGCACGCCGCCGTGCCGACGCGGCGGCCACCGCGCGGCCGCGGTTCGGTGTGGCGACCGAGTGCGGCTTCGGCCGCGGGCCCTCCGAGCGGACGACCGGCCTCCTCGACCTGCACGCCGCCGTCGCGGAGCCCTGGTGACGATGCCGCTGCACCTGGACCCCGACGCGTTCGAGCGCCTCGTCACCGACGAGCTCGACGAGCTCCCCGACGAGATGGTCGACGGGCTGGACAACGTGGTGTTCGTCGTCGAGGACCGTCCGGAGGACGGCTCCCTCGACCTGCTCGGCCTCTACGACGGCGTCGCCCTGACCGAGCGGGACGCCTACGGGTTCGGCGAGATGCCGGACCGCATCATCCTCTACCGCGAGCCGTTGCTGGCGATCTGCGCGAACGAGGACGAGCTCCGCGACGAGATCCATGTGACGCTCGTGCACGAGATCGCCCACTATTACGGCATCGACGACGACCGGCTTCACGAGCTCGGCTGGGCCTGAAGTCCCCTACCGGAACGCATGCATTTCGCGCGGTGCGTGTTCCGCTCATCGCGCCACGACAGGCTAAGCCTCGGGTGATTCCTGGCGGCGCCTGTCCGCCGTCGCCTGGTCGGCGGCGCCCGTGGGCCGCGGAATCTCCCTGCTTCTGGCGATATCACATACCCGCATCGCGGAATGCCGCCCTCTCCTCGTTGCTATAAACCCGTCACGCGACTCGCTTCCTGCGACCGCGCACGCAACGAACCGAAAGGGTGCCAATGCCCACCTCCGCGAACGTCGCGAAACGCGCGGTACGCCCCGGATTGATACTCGCGACGCTGGCGGGAGTCCTGCTGTCGCTCGCCGCGACGTCCGGCCCCGCAGGACCGGCCACGGCAGCGGGCACCCTCGACTGCACCGGCACGTCCCTCTATGGCATCGTGCCGGGCAATCCCGCGAACGCGGAGGCCGCGGACCTGCTGAGCATCGACGGCTCGTCCGTCGGAGGCGCGCAGCTCAGCGGCAGCGTCGAGTCGACCAGCACCATCACCGGCACGTTCCCGAACGGGCTCGGCATCGCCGACGGCGGGAACGCGGCCTTCATGGCCTCCGACAACGGCACGGTCGTCCAGGGCTACGACGCCACGGCCGGAGCCTGGACCTCGTACCCGGGCAAGCCGGCGCCCGGCGCCGTTGTGACTGCCGGCGCCGTCGACCCCACCTCGGGGATCTACTACTTCGGCGATGTCGGCACGGACGGCGTCACCGGCCAGCTCTGGGGCTTCGACACGACGAGGGACCAGATGGTCAGCTCGTCACCGCTCGTCACCTTCCCGGCGGTCGCGGGCCAGAACAATGGCGACATCGCGTTCGACGGCAGCGGCAACCTGTACCTGGTCACCTCATCGGCCACGGCCGGCACACTCGAAGCGCTCAGCGGCCCGCTCCCCCGGACCGCCGCGCAGGCCGCGACGCTCTTCCCGTCGCTCCTGAGCATCTTCACCGTTCCGGGCGGGGCGGCCGTCAACGGCATCGCGTTCGACGCGACAGGCACGCTCTACCTGAGCCAGTCCGGCACGAGCGGCATCTTCTCGATCGACCCGGGCACCGGAACGGCCGACGGGAACCTGACCCCACTTCCGGCCTCGCTCACTGGGTCCGCGGGCACCGGGCTCGTCGACCTCGCGAGCTGCGCCTTCCCGCCCGCCCTCAGCGCGCAGAAGAATGTCGTCGCGCGGGTCAACCCCACAGACCAGTTCGCGCTGCACGTCACTGGACCCACCGTGAGCCTCCCGGCCGCAGCAGTGACCTCGGGAACTGCGACCGGACTTCAGCAGGAGGCGGACGGCCGCGTCCTCCAGGCCGGCCCGGCCCTCGCCCGGTACGGCGACAGGTACACGGCCAGCGAGACCCCGATGGGCACGACGAACCTCGCACTGTACGTCTCGACGTACAACTGCGTGGACTCGGTGAACCCGGGCAACCCGCAGTTCCCGATCACGGGCAGCGGGACGACGGTCTCCTTCCCGCTTGCGACCTACGCGGGTGAGTCGCCGTCGGTGGTCTGCACGTTCACGAACGCGCCTCGCGCGGCGACACTGACACTGACGAAGACCGCGAGCCCCGCGACGATCGCGAACGCGGGCGACACGGTCCAGTACACGTACACCGTGACCAACACCGGCAACACGACCCTGACCGGGATCGGCGTGACCGAGACGGCCTTCAGCGGGACGGGAACCGCTCCGGCGCCGGACTGCCCGACGACCACCCTCGCTCCGGGCGCCAGCGTGCAGTGCACCGCGGCATACGACTCGACCGCGGCCGACATCGACGCGGGCACCATCTCGAACACCGCTGTCGCGTCCGGCCAGGATGCCGTGATCGGCGCAGTGACGAGCCCGGCCGCGACGGCCGACGTCACCGCCACCCAGTTGCCGGCCCTGAGCCTGGAGAAGACGGCCGACCCGACCACCATCACCGGTGCCGGCCAGCCGATCGCCTACTCCTTCGCGGTGACGAACACCGGCAACGTGACCCTGACGGCCGTCGAGATCACGGAGCTGAGCTTCTCCGGCAGCGGAGGGCCGCTGACGGTGACCTGCCCGGCTGACACCACCCTGGCGCCCGGAGCGTCGCTGACCTGCACGGCCGACTACCAGTCGACCGACGCCGACTATGCCGCGGGCAGCATCGCCAACATTGCGACTTCAGACGCGACCGATCCGAAGGGCGCCGCCGTACACTCGGCGGAGTCCACGGCGGTAGTCGACGCGATCCGCGTGCCCGTCCAGAATCCGCCAGCGGCCGACCCTCCGGCGGCCAACCCTCCGGCGCCCAACCCTCCGGCGGCGAACCCTCCGGCGGCCAACCCGCACGCGCCGAACCCGCCGCTGGCCGACACCGGGAGCCAGGTCATGGCCTGGCTCGCGCCCCTGGCCGCGCTCCTCGCGCTCGTCGGCGCCGGGCTCTCGGTGATGCTCACACGGCGCAGGACGGCTCGCACCGAGAGCTGACCGGCTGAACGGTCGACACGCGGATGCCCCGGGCGCCATCGGCTCCCGGGGCATCGTGTCGAGTCGCTAGAGCGACTCCTCGTCCTTCTCGGCCTCCACCGGGTCGCTGTCCGGGGCGTCGAAGTGGTACGACACGTGCAGCTCGCCGTTGACCGTGCGCTCCTCGCCCGCGACGTACCAGAACAGCGACTCGAGGCCTTCGACCGCCGCCACCGCCCCGATCCGCTCGTCCACCTTTCCGTCCACCAGGTAGCGCCGTTCGGCGGTCCCGACGAGGGGGCCGTCGGCGTATTCGACGATGTACTCAGGATCCGAATGGGGTGTCTCGCTCATGGCACCACCGTAGACCCCGACGTCCGCCGGGGTGCAGAGCCGATCGGCCAGTCGGTGACGTCCAGCACGACGTCGGCGCGCGTCCGCGGGTCCTCGCGGGCCAGGTACTCCTCGAACTCCGACTGCCACTGGTCCCAGTGAGACGCGAACGTGGCGCCGTCGCGGTCCAACGCGCGCGCCTTGCGGAGGGCGTCGTCCGCGTCCAGCCAGATCGCGAGGTGTGCCCAGCGGACGTTGTCCGCGGCGAGCGTGCCGCAGCCTTCCACGATGACGGGCGCCCGACCCGCGACGTCGTGCCACTCGGCGGCGCGTTCGCCCGCCCAGTCCCAGCGCCGCCAGCGTCCGCGGCCGGTGACCGCGAGCGGTTCGAGGAGGTCTCCGGACAACGCGCCGCTGGCCGCCAGGAGGCCGTCCCAGCCCGGGTAGAGATCGTCCATCCGGACCAGGCGCGGCGCGTCGGGTCCGGGCCAGTGCCGCACGAGCAGGTCGGCCAGGGAGCTCTTGCCCGCCCCGCTCGGACCGTCGATCAGCACGACGGGCGCCGCCTCGCCCGCGGTCGCGTCCATCGCGTCTGCGACCGCGCCGAGCAGCTCGCACAGCTCGGGCAGCTCGCACAGCTCGGACAGCTCCTCAGGATCCCAGGACATTCCAGCTCCCCACTGCGATCGCCACCGCCGCCGCAGCCCCCGCCACCAGGAGCGCGACCACCAGCGTCACCCAGTCTCGCCCGCGGAACACCGACGGCCGTGCCCACGTGCGGGCGACCGGCGCCCCGAAGCCGCGCGCCTCCATCGCCGTCGCGAGCTTGGACCCGCGGCGGATGGAGAGCACGAACAGCGAGAAGGACTGCCCGAGGAAGCGCCGCAGCGCTCCGGACTCGGCCACTCCGCGGGCCCTCCTCGCGAGCGTGAGGGCGCGCCAGTCGTCCACGAAAAGGCCCACCAGCCGGAGGCCGGCGAGACCGCCAAGTACGAAGCGGGCGGGCAGCCTCAGGAGCTGGGCCAGTCCGTCGGCGAGGTCGGTGGGGTCGATGGTCACGAACAGCAGTACGGCGGGCAGCCCGATCGCGAGCACCCGCAGGAAGGTCGCGAGTCCGAGCTGGAGGGAGCCGTCGCTGACTTCGACCGCCCACCAGTGCAGGTACACGGTCCCGGACGTGCGGCCGTACAGCACGGTCGTCAGCCCCGCGAGCGGCGCGGCGATCAGGATCGGCGACGTGCGGGCGACCAGCACGCGCGCCGGGATGCCCGCGAAGCAGAGCAGGATGAGCTCCAGCCCCAGGGCCACACCGGCCGACACCGGGTCGATGGAGACCAGCAGGACGGCGGTGACGATCAGCGCGGCGCCGAGCTTGGACACCGGGTTGAGGGTGGCGAGCGGTCCGCTGCGGACGGGTTCGGCGATGGTCACGCGACCGCCTCCCGCCGGGCGCCGAGCCGCAGTTCAGTGGCGCCGACCGCCGCGGCGAACTCGGCGTCATGGGTGGCGGCGACGACGGCGTGGCCCGCGTCGCGCAGACCGGCGATCAGCTCCACGAGCCGCCGCCAGGTGTTCGCGTCCTGGCCGTAGGTCGGCTCGTCCAGGACGAGGAGGCGCGGGCGCGTGGCCAGCGCGGTCGCGACCGAGAGGCGACGCTTCTGGCCACCGGAGAGCGTGAAAGGATTCGCGTCCGCGAGCGTGGTGAGGCCGAGCGCGTCCAGAAGCTCCTCGGTGCGTGCGGCGGGCTCCTCCGGCGGGAGCCCGAGCGCGCGGGGCCCTGCGGCGAGCTCGTCGCGCACGGTGGAGGCGATGAACTGGTGCTCGGGGTTCTGGAAGACGGTCCCGATGCGGGTCAGCAGCTCGCGCGAGCGCCAGGCCGCGGGATCGCCGGACGCGCCAGCCGCGAGCGCCGGTGCGGCGGCGAGGGTTCCGCCCAGAGCCGGCATCAGGCCGCCCAGCGTGAGCGCGAGCGTCGACTTGCCGACCCCGCTCGTCCCGGTGAGCGCCAGGGCGGAGCCTTCGGCTATCGCCACGTCCGCCCGGAACGGGAGCGCGTGCGCGAGCAGGTCGCCGCCGCGCTCGGCGCGCTTGCGCGCACGACGGCCGGCGAACAGCGGGGGCCGACCCACGGCGAGGGTCCGGGCCTCGAGCAGCGGCGCGCCCGGCGCGACCGGGCGCGCGGCGGGCACCGGCTCGTCGGGCAGCCAGACGCCGGCCTCCCGCAACCGGCCCGCCGTGTCGGCGAGGACCGTCTCCGGCGCCCCGTCGGCGAGGACGCCGCCCGCGGCGTCGAGGACGACGACCCGGTCGACCAGCTCCCGCCAGACGGCCACCCGGTGCTCCACGACGATCAGCGTCGCGCCGGTCCTCCCGAGCACGGCGGAAACGGCGTCCCTGACCTCGCGTGCGGCGTCCGGGTCGAGATTCGCGGTCGGCTCGTCCAGCAGCAGCAGCCCCGGTCGCATCGCGAGCAGGCCCGCCAGTGCGAGCCGCTGCTTCTGACCGCCGGAGAGCTGCGCGGTCGAGCGGTCGAGCGGGAGGTCGAGCCCGACCGCCTCCAGCGACCAGCGCACGCGCGCCCACAGCTCGTCGCGCGGCACACCGAGGTTCTCGCACGCGAAGGCCACGTCGTCGCCCACGCGGGCGAGGATCACCTGCGCGTCCGGGTCCTGCAGCAGCAGCCCGGAGGAGCCGCGCGCCTCCGCGGGAGGCCGGCCGCCGACGCGGACATCGCCCTCCGCCTCGCCGTCGTCGTCACCGCCCAGCACGCCGGCGAGCCCGGCGAGCAGGGTGGACTTGCCGGCGCCGGACGCGCCGAGCAGCAGCACCCGCTCCCCCGGCTCGATCGACAGGCTCAGCCCGCGGACCGCCCAGGCCTTGCGACCGGCGTGCCGCCAGCCCCAGTCACCGACGCTGACGGCGACCGGGGCCGGCGCAGAACCGGCCGGACTCAGCTCCGGCATGACAGCCTCCCGGCCGCCGCCTAGACCCGCCCCGTGACCTCGCGGCCCGCGGCGAACCGGTTGAGCGCCCCGGTTCGGGCGATCGCCTTGACCAGCAGCCACGAACCGAGGCCCGCGACGACGACGCCGGAGACGGTCGTCGTGATCGTGTAGACGATCGCGAACTGCGGCGTGGAGCCGGGATACGAGTAGATCAGGTCGAGGATGGACTCGGCGATACCGGTGCCCGCGCCCGCGATCAGGGCGGTCACCAGGTTCCAGCGGGCGTAGAGGAAGATCGCGAAGACGATCTCCGCGCCGAGGCCCTGCACCACGCCGGACAGCAGCGTGGCGAAGCCCCACTGCGTGCCGATCAGCATGGAGACGACGGCCGCGACGATCTCGCCGTAGAGGGCGGCGCCGGGCTTGCGGACGATCAGCGCGACCAGCACGCCGGCGAACAGCCACGGGCCGTTCAGGATGCCCTGGAAGCCCGGGAGCACGGCGGTGACCGGCCCGGAAATCGGGTTGTAGGCCTGACCCCAGACCCAGAAGACGACGCCGGCTGCGACGGCGACGACGCTGGCGACGACGATGTCGACGACCCGCCAGCGGAGGACGCGCTTGGACGGCGCGGAGACGGACGAAATGGTTGCGTGCACTGTTCGTGCCCTTTCTGTTCAGAAATGAGGGCACGGGATGTGAGATGGCCTCCCTGCGCTGGCATGACCCAGATCAGGTTCGACGGTCGAAACTTGGAGAAGCTTCCTCTCAGCCCGGCTCACCGGACTCCCGTGTTCAGGAGTTCAGTGTAGACCGCCGGGAGGCCGCGTGTGCGCGCTATCGCTTGAGCGCGCGGATGACGCGCGCCCAGGCATGGCCGGCCACCCAGAGGAACGGGATGGCGACCGCCAGCAGCGTGATCAGGTTCGGACGGAACCGCACGCCGGTCTCGTCGCTGATGTACGCCCCGAACGGGACGGCGATGCCGCCGCCGCCCGCCCCTCCCGGCGCGGACTCTTCGCCCGGGCCTTCGCCGGCGCCGAACCCGAACTGCACCGCGGCGACGGGGACAATCGTGGTGCCGTCGACGACGATCGGCTCGCCGTAGACCGACTTGATTCCGGAGGAGCTCATCGTCTCGGCGAGCTTGAGGCTGAGGTTCGTCATGCGTTCACCGTACCGGGCGGCCCCCGGCGTGACCAGGGCGATTCTGCCCTGGGCCCATGCGTGGAGGGCCAGTCGCTCGGACGGGTCAGTCGCTCAGCCAGCGCGGGTTGCGGCCGTCGCGCTCGGCCTGCTCGGCGTCGCGCGCACGCCGGACCAGCGAGGCCGGCCCGATGCTGCCGCGCCCGAAACGCGCGCTGACGGCGTCGAGCGTGCGCTCGGCCTCCCGCCACTCCTCGTCCGGGTCCCAGAGCGCGAGCGCGTCGCCGCCCGCGTCGGCCAGCTGCTCTGCGCGCACGCCGATCAGCCGGATCGGGGTGTCCTTCAGGTGCAGGTCGAGCGCCTCGAAGACGTCCCAGGCCTCCTCGAACAGCCGCCGGCCGACGTTGGTCGGCTCGGCGAGCGTCCGCGAGCGGGTGATCGTGCGGAAGTCGGAGAAGCGCACCTTGATCGCGATGGTGCGGCCCACCATGCCGTGCTTGCGCAGGCGCTCGCCGACCCGGCCGGAGAGCCGCAGCAGCTCGCGGCGCAGCGTGTCGGCGTCCTCCACGTCGACCGAGAAGGTGTTCTCGTGCCCGATGCTCTTCTCGCGGGAGGCGGTGACGATCCGCCGCGGGTCGTGCCCGTTGGCGAGCTCGTGCAGCCGGTGGGCGGTCGCGTCGCCGACGGCGCGCTGCAGGACGGTCAGCGGGGCGTCGGCGAGGTCGGCGACCGTCCGCATACCCATCCGCTCCAGGGACGCCTGGGTGCTGGCGCCGACGCCCCAGAGCGCGCCGACCGGCAGCGGGCGGAGGTAGGCGACCGCGTCGGCCGGCGGGATGACGAGCATCCCGTCCGGCTTGGCGTGGCCGGAGGCGAGCTTGGCCATGAATTTCGTGCCGGCGACGCCGACCGAGCAGGTGAGGCCGGTCTCCTCGCGCACGCGCGAGCGGATGAGCTCGGCGATGCGCCGCGGCGACCCGAGGAGCCGGCGCGCGCCGGCGACGTCGAGGAACGCCTCATCGATGCTGAGCGGCTCCACCAGCGGCGTCACCTCGTGGAAGATGTCCATCACCTTGCCGGAGTACTCGGTGTACTTCTCGTAGTGCGGCGGCAGGATGATCGCGGTCGGGCACAGCCGGAGCGCCTGGGAGACCGGCATGGCGCTGCGCACACCGAACCGGCGCGCCTCGTAGGTGGCGCTCGTGACCACCCCGCGGCCGCCGGCGTGGCCGACGATGGCGGGCTTGCCGCGCGCGTCGGGGCGGTCGAGCAGCTCCACGGAGGCGAAGAAGGCGTCCATGTCGACGTGCAGGATCGTGGCGTCGGCGTCGTCGACGTCGGCAGTAGTCACCCGCCGGTCGCTGCCGTCCGTCTTACCCACCGCTCACACCTCCCACGACCTCCATCCTCCCATCCGGCCACGACATCCGGACCGCGCCGGCCGGAGTGCGGGACTAGCGTGGAGGCATGGAATTCAGATACCTCGGCGCCAGCGGTCTCAAGATCTCGGAGATCATCTACGGCAACTGGCTCACGCACGCCTCCCAGGTCGAGAACGAGACGGCGACGCAGTGCGTCCACGCCGCCCTCGACGCGGGCATCAGCACCTTCGACACCGCGGACGCGTACGCGAACACCGCAGCCGAGCAGGTCCTCGGCGACGCCCTGAAGGGCCAGCGCCGGCAGTCGCTGGAGATCTTCACCAAGGTCTACTGGCCGACCGGCCCCAAGGGGCACAACGACACCGGGCTCTCGCGCAAGCACATCCTGGAGTCGATCGACGGCTCGCTCACCCGGCTCGGCACCGACTACGTCGACCTCTACCAGGCGCACCGCTACGACTACGAGACGCCGCTCGAGGAGACGATGCAGGCGTTCGCCGACATCGTCCGGCAGGGCAAGGCGCTCTACATCGGCGTCAGCGAGTGGACGGCAGATCAGCTCCGCGCGGGGCACGCGCTCGCGAAGGAGCTGGGCTTCCAGCTCATCTCCAACCAGCCGCAGTACTCGATGCTCTGGCGGGTCATCGAGAAGGAGGTCGTGCCTGCGTCGGCCGAGCTCGGCATCTCGCAGATCGTCTGGTCGCCCGTCGCCCAGGGCGTGCTCACCGGCAAGTACCTCCCCGGCGCACCGCTCCCCGAGGGCAGCCGCGCAGCCGACGACAAGGGCGGAGCGAACGCGATCAAGGGCTTCCTGCGCGACGACGTGCTGACCGCCGTGCAGCGGCTGAAGCCGATCGCGGACGAGCTCGGTGCGACGATGGCGCAGCTCGCCATCGCGTGGGTGCTGCAGAACCCGAACGTGTCGGGTGCGATCGTCGGCGCGTCCCGGCCGGAGCAGGTCGCCTCCAACGTGAAGGCGGCGGGAGTCCGGCTGAGCGGCGACGTGCTGGCGCGGATCGACGAGGCGGTCGGGGATGTCGCGGTCACCGACCCGGCGGAGACGACCTCCCCGCCCAGCCGCGTGGCCTAGGCACCCGGCCCAGGTCACACCAGCGCGGCGACGAGCGGCCGGAACCACTCCCGGAACGCCCGCGAGTCGTCGCGCAGCGAGGTGCTGACCACCACGGTGTGCGGTCCGACGATCCACGCCCCGCGCTCCGCGAGCGGGAGCACGTCGATGTCCAGCCGGAAGTACCCGGCCTGGCGTCGCAGGTCGTGCTCCCGCTCGTGGACCACGTCCACGATGTCGGCGGCGCGCGCCGCGTGATGCTCGATGCTCGCGCGCGCGTACTCGGCCCGACGCTCCCGCGCCCAGCGCGCCGCCGTCTCGTGCTGGGCGAGCACGACATCCTGGAGCTCGATCGCGCGGTCGAGCGCGGCGAAGTGCGGGGGCTGGAGCAGCGGCCCGATCGGGCGGTGCTCCCGGTCGGCGGCGCGCTCGAACAGGGCGCGCCACTGGGTCTCCAGCACGCCCATCGCGGCGACGCCCGGTGCGCCGCCGCTCCGGTCTGGCGTCCCGTGCAAGGCGGGCACGATCGCCGGCGACACCCGCGGGAGGGCGGGCTCCAGGGTGTTGTCGAGGCCCACGAGATCGCGCAGCGCGAGCGCGATCAGCAGGTCCCAGGGGCAGTCCTCGGTGACCTGCCATCGAAGGGTGCCCTCGACGAACATGCCGTCATTGTAAGAGCAGCCGGTGATCTCCAGCAGTGCGTTATCTGCGGCGGGCGAGCCGTGGACGCGCGCTATCCGCGAATAGCCTTGGCGGGATCCTGGCGGGCCGCCACGATGGCCGGGTACACCGCAGAAAGCAGGCCCGACACGGCCCCTGCCACCGTCCCGACGACGGCAATGGAGGGGTCCAGCGTCGGAACCCATCGTTGAACCTGACAGAACAGCACCACCGCGCAGAGTCCGAGCGCCGCACCCGCGACTCCGCCCGCGGCCCCCAGGATCGCCCCTTCGAAAAGGAACAGCCGGGCGATGGACCCTCGGCTCGCGCCCACCGCCCGACGCAATGCGATCTGCGCAGCTCTGGCCTGAACCGACATGAACATCGCCACGGCGGACATCAATACGGCAAGAACGAGCAGGAGTACCGAGACGGTGCCCACCAGGGCGGCGAGATCAGCTCCGACGCCCTTCTGCAGGTTCCGAAGATCGGCGACCGTGTCGACGTGCACCTCGGAGAGCTTGTCGGGGCGGACTGCGAGGGGAGCAGCTTCAGCGACCGCCGCGGGGAAGCCCGGTTCTGTACGCACGACCAGGCGGGGGTCGTCGAGCGTCAGCCCCGCGACCGATGCAGACGACACCACGACAGCATCCGAGAGTCGCGCGTCGCGACCGGGGTCCTCGATTAGCCCGATGACATCGACCGTTCGGTCTCCGAGCCAGAGGAGGGACCCCGGCCCGATGGTCGAGACCCCGAGACGTTTCGCCGCGCTTCGGCCGACGATCGCCACAGCGCCGTCCCATGGGTTGTCCAGCAGCCCGGCAGCATTACCCGGATCGGTCGACGCGTGCAGGAGGCCGAGGAATGACGTGTCGGCAACGAGCACTGTGCCACCGAAGGTGTCACCGGGTACCGAAGCCGGCAGAAGTCGAAGGGGTGCGACCGCCTTGGGAACACGGGCGACGAAGCCGGTTCCTTCGACATGAGGGAGCTCCCGGAGGGCCGCACGCACGACAGAGTCCGGACCATAGAAATCGGGTTCGAAAAGATTTCCGGCGTTGAATCGCACGGTCACCTCGTCCAGGCTTGCAGCCGTCAGGCGATCTGCAATCTGCGCCGCCGCGCTCTGGCTGATGCCGACGGAAGCGACGAGCCCACCGGCTCCGAGCGAGAAGGCGAGGAGCAGAAGCAGGGTGCGACCAAGGTTGCCCGCCAGTCCTCCGAGGGCAGCAGGAAGCTCGCCGACTACAGAACGCCGGAGCCGATGTGGCCACCTGCTGACTGTCGCACGACTGTCGGCGCTCATCAACGGAACGCTCGCGATCCCCTCGGTGCCGTCGTCGCGCACGACCCCGTCGACGATCTCGATTCGGCGCTGCGCCGCCGCCGCGACCTCGGGGTCATGCGTGATCACGACGATCGTCGTTCCGCGGGCGTTGAGGAGGCGCAGGCGGCCGATGACATTCTGCGTGTTGGCGGAGTCCAAGGCGCCGGTCGGCTCGTCCGCGAGGATGAGCGACGGCTCTGTCGCGATCGCACGAGCTATGGCGACGCGCTGCCGCTCACCGCCCGATAGCGTCGACGTGAGCTCCGTTTGCCGGTGCTTGACGCCGACGGCCGAGAGCGCGCGCCCCACCCGACGTCGTCGCTCCGGCATGGACACTCCGCCCACCTCCAACGCCAGCGCCGCGTTGCCGGCCGCTGTGTCGTCGAGGAGCATGTGCGAGTCTTGAAAGACGAACCCGATGCGCTCGTTGCGAACCCGGTCGCGCATCCTCTCCGGCATGCCCTTCGTCTCCATGCCGTCGAAGACATAGCTGCCCTCGGAAGGCCGGTCGAGGAGGCCGAGGATATTCAGAAGTGTCGACTTGCCGGCCCCGGACGGCCCGACGATCGCCACGAACTCACCCGCGCGAATCGTCAACGTCACCGCGCGGAGGGACCGGGTCGCCCCAGCGCCATGACCGTATGTGCGGGACACGCTCTTCAAGGCGAGCAGTGGCGGAGCGCCCTGATCACCCTCACCCACGGGATGCCCTCCGGGAGACCAGCACCTCGGTGCCCGGCGCGAGGGCGGTCTCTCTCTCGATCGCGACCCAACCGTCCGCCTGCGCCGTCACACGCACCGCGAGTCGCGTCGGCGCTCCCTCCGCCGAGCCGGGCACAGGCCTTGTCAGCACGTATGGGCCGTCGGCGTCCTGGCGGATCGCGGTCGCGGGCACCGAGACCGCCGGAGGCTGCTGGTCCCATCGACGCAGGACGGCAGAGGTGCCGGGGGCCACGGCTCCGAGTTCCGCGGGAAAGACGAGGCTCAGCGGGTAGCCGGCGCGGTTCGTGTCATCATCAGTGGTGAATTCCCCGACCGCGTTGACTGTCGTCTTCATGGCCGGCTTGCCATCGACGGAGACTCCGACCTCCGCGCCCGGCTGGAGCTCGGGAATGTCACGGACCGAGGCCATCGCGGTCAACGTCGGCGTCGTCGACCGGACTGTGAGCAGAGGATTCTCCGGGGATAGCACTGAACCCGAATCGGCCGTCGCGATCACGGTGGCGGGCAGCCCGGGAATCGCCGCGAACTCTCGCCACGACAGCCCGCGTTGATCGCCCTGGATAACGGGAAGCTCGTGGCCCGCTCGCGCGTAGAGGTCGGACAACGCCCGCAGTGTCCGCCCTCCGAATACTCCGTCTGGCTCATCGTCGGAGAGTTCGAGCATCTTCAGCGTCGTCTGGATGCCACGCACATCGCTCCCGCTCATGCCGACGACGAGGTTGCGATACAACGGCGCTGCTGAGGGCCAGGAGAAGACGGGCCGCCCGGAGACCTCGGCCAGAAACTGCCCGTACGCGAGAGCTGCTCCGGCGGTTGTGCCTTGGACGGACACGACCACGCGGTCCGCCGCCATCGTCCCCGTCGTCCGCGCTGCGCTCGACGTGTCGGAAGGGCCCTTCTCGGCGGTCGTCTGCTCGCTGCTGGGCCCTGCACCGGAGTCACCGGATTTCTGAGCGCTCTCAGCGGGCTTCGTGGTGTGAGGGGACGCCTCTGTGACGATGACGTCCACTTCGGCGGCTGCGCCGATGGCGGCCGGAAGCGAGAAGCCCTCGTAAACGGACCGCTCCTGCGCCTTCGCCCAGACGTCGATCGTCGCGTCGACGTGCTTCAATGCGGACTCTTCCGGCAGGTGGACGAACGCACCCGCGACGAACGCGGTAGCCCCCACGATCACCACGGCAGCGACGAAACCGAACAATCTGCGCGCGTGCCGGATCCGCGGGATCGGAGCGGGCGTCGCCTCCTCCATCTCCGTCTCGGCGGATGAGGATCGACCCTGGAACTCGCTCATCCTTCAGAGGTGGCGTCGTCGAGCGTCTTCGCCACTGCAGCTTGCCGCTTCGTGAAGGTGGCGATCTGCTCCTGCTGCTCGTCCATCAGCGCCAGCTCGTAGCGGGCGCGAAGATCGTAGACCGTCTGGATGGCGTCGGTGCTTCGCGCGCACTCCGCATGTGTCACGTACGCTCCGATCTCGGCCTGCTTCCCCTGCCGCTTGTACTCCTCGACAGGGAAGCCGTCAGCGGGATCCAAAACGATTCCGGCATTCTCGCTGCACGTCTTCCAGCTCGATATCGCCTTCGTGCCCTCTGCGCTTTTGACTGCGAGCTCGTACGCGCGCGACTTGATCTCGGAGACGATGTTCCGGGTCTGGAGGAATTCCAGCTCCCGCCGGAGCTTCTCCTTGGCGGAGTCCTGGCAGGTGGCGTACGCCCTGTTGAACTCCACGCCGAAGCGCACGAGATCCACCTGCGGTGGACCGGCATCGGGGGCTGGCTGTGCGCCGTAGACGCTGGCGTACGCTGCGGACCATCGCCCGAGCACGCGGTCCTCTGCAGAGACGAAGGGGGTCCATTCAACCGTGTCGGCGATCGCTTCGAATCCCTTTTCGACCATGCAGGTGTCGGTGCGAGCAGCGATCGCGTGCAGCGCACGGACTGTGTTTGCGGGGTTGTCGTTGTCGAGTCTGTCGGCGGGCAACGAGGCTGTGCCATGCGCGTAGTCGAGCTCGACCACGGTGTCCGTGTACCGGGCGATGCTGACGGAGGAGAGCGCTGTCGCTCGAGTCGAGCCGTCGGAGTCCGTGCATCCTGTCACGGTGAAGACCGTCGCCCCGAGGAGGGCGAGCGCTCCCAGCGCCCGCCCTCCCGGCCTCAGTGAGGGGTTCGGCATTGATCAGCCGATGCTGCTCGTGCGGTCGTTGAAGCCATTGCAACCGCCGTATACCGAGTAGCCCGACTCTGCGAGGTTGTCCCAGCCGAGGTAGAACTTCTGCGTGTAGCAGCCGCCGTAATCGCGGAACTGGTACAGCACAGCGTAGTTCGCCGGCGACGAGACCTTCAGGGAGCTCGCACGATCATCCGCCGCCGTGCCCACATACGATGTGCCGCGGCCGAAGTCGCCGAGGTAACCGTTGTGTCCCTTGTTCTCCCAGAGTTGGATGCCTGCATTCGCGGGAGCGGCCCCCGCGACGACGAGTCCCGCTGCGATCCCGACGGCGGCAAGCCCGCTGATAATTGATTTGCGCATAATGTGTCTTCCTGTTGTTGCTGGAGGCCGCAGCGAATTCGGGCGAGACCGCCCGGGCTGAAGCCCCTTCACTCTGTATATGTCCGGGATCCTGAGAAATGTGACATCGGGACGGGCCGCTCGCCTTATTCGGCACCCCCGCGAGGCGAGAGCGCGTGATGGAGAGCCTTCTTGGCGCGCGCATGCCGAGCCCGAGCAGCAGCGGCACTGACGCCGATGATCTGCGAGGCTTCGCTCACGCTGAAGCCGTGCCAATGCACGAGGACGATGATCTCGGCGTGATCGCGCGAAAGACGGCCGATCGCATCGCGAATGTCGCTACCGTGGTCGGCGGCGCGGGCTGCCGTCGCCTGCGCCGCGTGAAGCCGCAACGTGCGCACGAGTTCGAGGTAGCGCCGCTCTCCTCGAAAATGATTCAGCAAGGTTCCTCGCGCTATCCCGAACAGCCACCTGCGAGCTTCGACCTCGTCGCTTGGTAGGTCAGAAGCCCGCCGCCAGACTGCGAGAAGGGTCTCCCCGAACAGATCGCCGGCCTGCTCGGAACCGACCCTGCGCTGAAGGAAGCGCAGAACATCGTCATTCGCCTCACGAAGCAACTCCGTGATCCGCCCAGCCACACGAGCACAATTCTCGTCGCCTCGATGTGGGGTCGACCGTGTCGGGACTTCCACTGTCGGCGCGCCGTCTTCGGCGAGTCGTCGATTCAACCGTTGATTCCCCTGTTGCAGAAATGTCAATCTGACAGGCAGGATATCATCCGGTGGGCGCCGGAATCGTTATCGGCGACTCACCTCCGCCGGTCGAGCTCGGCGATCAGGCGCAGGACCGTGCGCTGGTTGCGGCCCGTCGCCACCGGGCCGAGGCTCCGCCAGAACGCGGCGGGCACGACGGATTTCGAGACGCCGAGCGGGCTCCACTGGTAGATCGCGCGGTCGCCCAGCCGCACCATTTCGGGCGCGAGCTCGACGTCCGCTGGCGCGACCACGCCGGAGGGCACATCGTGGTCGAGGAAGGTCACCACCAGCCGGGAGTCGTCGTCGGAGACCTCCAGCAGCGGGTTGTCCGCCGCGATCCGGCGGAAGCGTTCCTCCGCCAGCAGGACGACCCCGACGGACACGCCGGACGACTCCGACAGCGCCGCTACGATCGTCTCGGCCTGGGCCGCAGTGGGCGCGCCGCTCCCGCGGAAGACGACGTTGCCGCTCTGCAGCAGCGTGACCACGTCCTCGAAGCCCGCCGCCTCGAACGCGGCGGCGAGGTCGGCCTTCGCGACGCGCGCGTTGCCGCCGACGTTGATGCCCCGGACCAGACCGACGCCGAGGCCGAGCCCGAGCACGGCTCAGGCCTCCGCGGGCTCGGCCGCGACCAGCAGCGCGGACGGGATGGTCGCGTGCTCGTACGGCCCGCTGCCGTCGCGGCGCCGCTGCGGCTCGCTGAAGGCGACCACCCAGGTCGTGAAGCCGTCGTTCGGCAGCGACACGTGCCGCAGGGTGCGGTCGCCGGACGCGATGATCACCCCGGTCGGCTCTCCCGGCCAGTCGTCGGACGACGGCGGCTCCTGCTCGACCACGTACACCTGCACCCCGACGCCGAGCCCCGGCATGGCCTCGCGCGGGTCGCGCGGTGGCCGGGGACGGGGACGATCACGCTTCCACATGGCTCAAGCATCCCATCACGATCGCGTCGACCCACTCACCGTCCCAGCGCAGCGCGTCGCGCCGCCGGCCCTCCACGACGAAGCCGGCCTTCTCGTAGGCGCGCTGCGCCCGCGGGTTGAACGCGAAGACCTCCAGCTCGACGCGGTGCAGACCGACGGCGCCGAAGGCGTGCTCCAGCACCGCCCTGGTCGCTTCGGTGCCGTAGCCGCCGCCGAACCACTGCGGCGAGCCGAGCATGATGCGGAACCCGGCGGAGCGGTTGTCCGCGTCCAGGTCGTTGAGCACGACCTCGCCGAGGTGGACGCCGTCGGCCGTGCGCAGGATCGCCCAGTCGGCGCGGCCCTCGATCCCGGCGAGTCCCGCGAGCCAGTCGCGGACGCGGTCCTCCTCGAAGGCGGCGTGCGTACCGGTGAGCCGCAGGACCTCCGGCTCGTGGAGGGACGCCCAGGTGCCCTCGAAGTGGTCGGGCCCGAGCGGGACGAGCGTCAGCCGCTCGGTCGTCAGCGTCGGGACGGGCTTCAGTGCGACGTCGATGGCTCGGTCCTCCCCCGCTCCGGGTCGAGCAGGCGGCGCAGGGTCGCGCGCTCGACGACGGTCCAGGCCGTCGTGGTCAGAATGTACACGGCGGCGGCCAGCGGCACGAATGCCGCGAACACCACCGTGACGTACGGCAGGAAGGACAGCGCCCGCACCACGCCGGTCGGGGCGGGCGAGCCGGCCGGCTGGGGCAGCGCGAGCACCCGGCGGGACACCGTGGTCACCGCGGCGATGAGCACGAGCACGCCCGCGTAGACCAGGAAGGCGGGCCAGATGGAGCCGGCGCCGGCGAGCCCGACGAAGCTGGTGCCGAGCGGCGCGCCGAGCACGTGGGCGTCCAGCAGCGCGTTGGCGTGGCCGGCGATCGTGGCGTGCGTGAACAGCGCGTAGACCAGCGAGATGACCGGGAGCTGCGCGAGCAGCGGGAGCATCCCTGCGAACGGGGAGGTGCGCTCGGCCTGGTAGAGCTCCATCGTCTTGCGGGCGAGCAGCTCGCGATCCTTCCCGTGCCTGCGCTGGAGCTCGGCGAGGGCCGGGGCGAGCCGGCGGCGGGTGTACTCGGCGCGCACCTGGCTGACGCCGACGGGGAGGAGGAGGGCGCGCACGATCATCGTCAGCACGACGATCGCGACGATGCCGGCCGCCGCGCCCGCGACGGGCTCGGCGGCGGCGGAGAGGGCGGTGACGAAGCCGTAGGCCGCGTCGAGGACGGCCGCGATCGGCGGCCACGAGAAGAAGTCCATGGGTGGTGTCCCTGCTGTCGGAAACGGACGAAGACGTCGTCTGGCCGCGCAGAAGCGAGAACGCAGGGGCGAGGACGCCCGGCTACGCGACCGGCAGGAGGAGGCCCGGTGCTCTCGGGCGCGGACGCCCGTCGGCGTCCGGATCGGCTTGGCTGTGCAGGAGCCAGCCCGCAGTGGGCTGAAGCGGGGTCGACCAGACGGCGCGGACGCGCAGCGAGGCCGCGAGCGCTGCGACCGAACGGACGACCGCCGTCGCGGCGACCGCGACGATCCCGATCGCGCCGGCCAGACCGGCGAGGGCGATCAGCCCGGAGAAGCCGGAGGGCCACGCAGCGGAGTGCCACAGCACCGACAGACCGGAGCCTGGCGCGAAGAAGCGCGCCACGAACTCCAGCAGACCGGTCATGTGCACGACCGTAACGCATCCTCCCGCCGGGCCGCGCGCACGTTCGCCGTGAGCGGAGCGGGCCCGAACAGGAGCAAGATGGGAGCATGAGTCGAATCGCGATCGTCGGAGCCCACGGAAAAGTCGCCCAGCAGCTCATGCGGGTGCTCTACGACCGGGGGGACGAGTTCGTCGGCATCGTGCGCAGCGACGAGCACGCCGAGGACGTCTACCGCCTCGGCGGCGAGGGCCACGTCATCGACATCGAGCACGCCGACTCCGGCGCCATCGCCATGGCCTTCGTCGGCTGCGACGCGGTCGTGTTCGCCGCGGGCGCCGGTCCGGGGTCGGGCGTCGCCCGCAAGCGCACCGTCGACTACGCGGGCTCGGTGAAATCCGCCGAGGCCGCGGCCTCCGCCGGTGTCCGCCGGTTCGTGCAGGTGAGCGCGTGGGGCGTCGACGCCCCGGTGGCGGAGGACGCCGACCCGCAGTGGCGCGCGTACGTGGAGGCCAAGCGCGAGGCCGACGAGGCGCTGCGCGCCTCCGGGCTGGACTGGACCATCCTGCGTCCGGGCGGCCTGACCTTCGATGAGGGCACCGGCGCGATCCAGCTCGGCGAGAGCGTGCCGCGCGGCACCATCCCGCGCGAGGACGTCGCCCGGCTGATCGCCGTCTGCCTGGCCGAACCGGCGACGATCGGCCGCACGTGGGAGGTCATCTCCGGCGACGTCCCGATCGAGGAGGCCGTGCACGCGCTGACGGCGGCCCAATAGGCTCGTCCCTGTGACTGGTTACAGCGATCGCCCCTGGGTCTCCGCCTATGCGCCGGACGTCCCCGCCGACATCGAGCTGCCGGAGGGTTCCCTCGCTCACCTGATCGACGACTCGGTGGCGACCTACGGCAGGCACGTCGCGCTGGAGTTCTTCGGCGCGACGACCACCTACGCGGAGCTCGGCGACCAGATCGCGCGCGCCGCGGAGGGCCTCCGCAAGCGCGGCGTCCGCCGGGGCGACCGGGTCGCGCTGGTGCTGCCGAACTGCCCCCAGCACGTGGTCGCGTTCTACGCCGTCCTGCGGCTCGGCGCCGTCGTGGTGGAGCACAACCCGCTCTACACGCCGCGCGAGCTCCGGCACCAGTTCGAGGACCACGGCGCGACCGTGGCGATCGTGTGGGACAAGGTCGTGCCGACGGTGCAGGACCTCCCCGCCGACCTCGGTGTGACCACCGTCATCGCGGTGGACATCACCCGCGGGATGCCCGCGTCCAAGCGCTTCGCCCTGCGCCTCCCGGTTCCCGCCGCACGCAAGGCCCGGGAGCAGCTCACCGCGAAGGTCTCCGGCGCCGTCACGTGGGAGTCGCTGGTGTCGTCCCGCCGGTTGAAGGCCACCGTGCCGCGGCCGGAACGCGACGACCTTGCGCTCATCCAGTACACCAGCGGCACGACCGGGCGGCCGAAGGGCGTCATGCTCAGCCACCTCAACCTCGCGGTCAACGCGGCCCAGGCGCGCGCGTGGGTGCCGACGATCGAGCGCGGCACCTCGGTGGTCTACGCGGTCCTTCCACTGTTCCACGCCTACGGCCTCACCCTCTGCCTGACCTTCGCGATGAGCATGGGGTCGCGGCTGGTGCTGTTCCCCAAGTTCGACCCCGACCTGGTGCTGGACGTCGTCAAGAAGCGCCCAGCGACCTTCCTGCCCGCCGTGCCTCCGATCTACGAGCGACTGGTGCAGGCCGCCGAGAAGCGCAAGGTGTCGCTCTCGGGCATCGAGATCGCCATCTCCGGCGCGATGAGCCTCCCGCAGAGCATCGTCGACCTCTGGGAGTCCAAGACCGGCGGCTACCTGGTGGAAGGCTACGGCCTCTCCGAATGCTCGCCGGTACTGATGGCGAACCCGGTCGGCGCGACCCGCAAGCCCGGCACGGTCGGCCTCCCGCTGCCGGGCACCGAGCTGCGCGTCGCCGACCCGGACGACCCGTCCGTCGACCGGGCGTTCGGCGAGGAGGGCGAGCTGCTCGCCCGCGGCCCGCAAGTGTTCTCCGGCTACTGGCACAACGCCGAAGAGTCGGCGAAGGTGCTCACCGCCGACGGCTGGTTCCGCACCGGCGACATCGTCACGATGGACGAGGACGGCTTCGTCCGCATCGTGGACCGGATCAAGGAGCTCATTGTCACCGGCGGCTTCAACGTGTCCCCGACCGAGGTGGAGGATGCGCTGCGCAGCTTCGAGGGCGTCGCGGACGTCGCCGTGGTCGGCCTCCCGCACCGCCGCGGCGGCGAGGACGTGGTCGCCGCGGTCGTGATGGAGCCGGGGACCTCGTTCGACGAGGAGGCCATCCGCGCCTACGGCCGGGACTGCCTGACCGCCTACAAGGTGCCGAAACACGTCGTCCAGGTGGACGAGCTGCCGCGCAGCATCGTCGGCAAGGTCATCCGCCGCAAGGTGCGCGACCTGCTTCTGGCGCAGCAGGCAGGCTAACCGATCGGGAACACCAGCAGCGACCCCGTCGCCGTCGCCACCGTCTTCCCGCTCCCGTCCGTCACCACCCCGTCCGCGAACGCGACCCGGTTGCCGGGCTTGGTCACCGTCGCGCTGGCGGTGAGCGGACCGCTGCCCGCGAACACCGGCCGCAGATAGTTCACCTTGATCTCGATCGACGTATAGCCTTGGCCCTGCCCGAGCGTCGACTGCACCGCGCAGCCGATCGCCGAATCCAGCAGTGTGCAGACCAGGCCGCCGTGCACCGTCCCGATCGGGTTGTAGTGAGACTCGTCGGGCTCGCAGACGAACACCGCCCGTCCGGTCTCCGCCTCCGTCAGCGTCATCCCCATCAGACCGGCGATGGGAGGCGGCGGCAGCTCGCCAGCGATCATCGCCTGCAGGTAGGCGAGGCCGCTCATCGTCGGCATGACGGCGACGCCCGGCGCCGGGTCCTCCCAGTGGACCGTTCGGCTGCGCTGGCTCTCTCGGCTGCTCCGCTGGCTCACTCGACCCCCTTGCGCGGGAGGTCGGGATCGGCCGGCGGCAGGTCCGCCGGCTCGTCGACCGTTTCGAGGGTCTCCGCGTTGACCGGGGTCTGTCCTTCGGGAAGGTTGGAGAAGTCAGGCGCGATGACTGTCGCCGGGATGCGCGACGCCGCGGTCCCGAACGGCAGTTCGTCGCCGACGAGGACCGGCTCCAGGATGATGTCGTCGCTCTGCCGCGGCAGGGTGAGACCCTTGAAGTAGTCGGGCCGGATGATCCGCCAGATGATCATCAGCACGACGCCGATCAGGATGCCGCCGACGCCGACCACGGCCTCCGCGCCGATGCCGAAGATGGTCACGTTCTTCCCGTTGGCGTCCTGCAGCCAGTCCGGCGCCGCGAAGCTGATCACGCCGTAGATGAACACGGCCAGCAGCATCAGGCCGCCGAGCAGCGGGAACAGCCCGCGCATGATCGCGTGCCGGAAGCTCGTGAACAGCGTCCGGCGGTAGTACCAGACGCACGCGAAGCCGGTCAGGCCGTAGTAGAACGCGATCATCAGGCCGATCGAGCCGATCAGGGCCGTCAGCAGCGTGACGCTGATCGCGGTGAAGATCAGGTAGAAGGCCGCCGAGATCAGGCCCATCCCGATCGTCGACCAGGTCGGCGTCAGGAACTTCGGGTGGATGCGCGCGAACTTCTCCGGGATCGCCTTGTAGACCGCCATCGACAGGGTCGTGCGAGCGGTCGGCAGGATGGTCGTCTGCGTTGACGCCGACGCAGAGGTCAGGATCGAGAAGCCGAGCAGCGTCATCAGGATGGCCCCGACCGGCCCGCTGCCGAACAGCGTCGGCCCGATCGCGGAGAACACGTCGCCCGAGTTCGCGGGGTTCGCCAGCCCGATGCCCTTCGTGCCGACGCCCGCGAACGCGACAGTCGCGACGGTCACGATCGCGTAGGTGCCGAGCAGGAGGAGGGTGCTGATGATCGCGGCGCGCCCCGGGGTCTTGTCCGGGTTCTTGGTCTCCTCGTTGATGGAGACCGCGGTGTCCCAGCCCCAGTAGATGAAGATCGCGGTCAGCAGCGCCGGGGCGATGGTCTGGCCGAAGTCGAGGGTGAACGGGTTGAACCACGACCACTGCGGGATCAGCGAGTACGGCTCCGCGTTGCCCGTGTACACCTTCACCAGCGCGAACACGGCGAAGAAGATCAGGATGACCACCTCGAAGCCGAGCAGGAAGTACTGCAACCGTGCGGACACCTCGATGCCGCGATAGCAGATCCACGTCATCAGGGCGATCCAGACCAGCCCCGCGATCGTCACCGCGACGTTGTTGTTGGCGAGCGCCGCGACGCCGGGCAGCCCGAAGCCGCCGACGAATGTGAACGAGTACTGGCCGGCGATCTGCGCCAGGTTGGACATCACGATCACGTCGGCGATGATGATGCCCCAGCCGCCCATCCACCCGGTGATCGGCCCGAAGGCGCGCGCCGCCCAGGTGAACGTCGTGCCGCAGTCGGGCTCCGCCTTGTTGAGTTCCTGGTACGCGACGGCGATCAGGTACATCGGGATGAACGCGAGCAGCACGATGCCGGGCGCCTTGACCCCGGCGGCGAGCGTGCCGCCCACGACGATGAAGCCGAGGCTCGCGGCGAGGCTGTAGGCCGGCGCCGTGGAGGCCACGCCGACGACGACGCCGGACACGAGACCCAGCGCCCCGCTCTTGAGGCCCTTCTTCCCGGCCTCGCCGGGCGCGGTCGGACTGATGGATGTCATGGCAACACCTCCGGTGAGTCGGGTCCGCTCGGCTGTGAGCGGCCCACCGGCCACAGCGTAGCTCCCGGAGGGGGCGGAGAGGTTGCAGGTTCTCAGCGACGCGCCGGAGCGGAATGGCCGCTCAGGCTTCCGTCGCCGCCGCGAGTCGCGCCAGCCGCCTCCGCGCGGCCAGCTCCGCCTGCGTCTTCGGCCCCAGCAGCACCTGCGCTCCCCCGAGCACGACGGCCGTCGCGCGGTGGATCGGCAGCCGGTCGGCGACGGGCAGCCCGAGCAGGGCGCGGTGGCGCGGCTCCAGCGTGGAGACCGCCGCGCGGAACAGCACGCGGTAGGACGGCCGCAGCGTCGAGCGCAGCGGAGCGCGCCGGATGAAGCGCACGATCTCCTCCACCTCGGGCCCGCCGCGCAGCTCCCCCGCGTCGGTCACCGCGTCGATGCGGGCGCGCAGCTCGGCGGCGGCGCGCGGCGGCTTCTCGACCCCCATCAGCTCGGCCGCGGTGGCCCACTCGCTCACGTACCCGTCCGCTCCGCCCGGGATCGGCGACCCCCAGCGTTCGTGCGCGGTGAGGAAGGCGTCGGTGAATGCCAGGTGCACCCATTCGGCGAGGTCGGGATCGTTCGCCGTGTACGGCCGGGTGACGCCGTGGCCGTCGACATAGCTGCCGTGCACGCGCTCGTGCAGGACCTTCACCATCTCGGAGCCGGCGACCGCCTGGCCACGGCTGCCGAAGGTGACCGTGTGGATCCACTGGATCGTGCCGGCCAGCCGCCCCAGCGGGTCCTCGCGGTAGCGCGAGTGCTCGCGCACGCCCGCGAGCGCGCCGGGGTGCAGCGCCTGCAGGAGCAGGGCGCGCACGCCCGCGACCAGGGTCGGCATCCCGCCATGCACGGTCCACGCGGCGCCGCCGGCCGGGAAGAACCCCTCGTCCTCGCCGTCCTCCAGCCGCAGCACCCAGCTCGGGATCCGATCGGAGCGCCCGGACAGCGTCTCGATCAGGTGCGAGCGCACCGGACCGAGGAGGCGGTCGACGCCCGCGCCGGTCATCGCGGGGGCAGCTCTTGGCCGAGCTCGTCGATCACCTGCGCGGACGGGAGGTCGCCAAGCAGCCGGCCGGGCAGCAGGATCTTGGACCGGCGGACGCCGGACCCGATGATGACCACGACGCCGTCGGCCACCACGCGGGAGTCGACCAGCAGCGGCCACTCGGGCGGCAGCCCGATCGGCGTGATGCCTCCGTACTCCATGCCGGTCAGCTCGACGGCGCGCTCCATCGGGAGGAAGGACGCCTTGCGCACGTCCAGCAGACGCTTGACGGTGTTGTTCACGTCGGCGCGCGTGGTGGCGAGCACGACGCACGCGGCGATCCGCTCCACGCCCTCGCGCTTGCCGCCGACCACGACGCAGTTGGCGAGCGTGTCGGCCTCCAGACCGAACTGCTCCCGCGTGGCCGCTGTGTCGGACACGTCCGGGTCGATCTCGACGATGCCCACCTCATCGAGCCAGCCGAGCTCCGTCAACGTCTCACGGGTCGCCGGTGCGAGCAGGTCGGTGCGGGAGGAGGCGGGGGCCGTGGTCAGCCCGCCGAGAGTGAAAACGCCCATACCCCCACGCTAGCGCGCCTGACGATTCGTGCCGAATGTCGACTCCGGCGGCGCGATACGCCGCATTCGTGACGAATCGCGTTTCCGCGATTCGTCACGAATCAAGAGCGAGGCGCTTGTACATGATGGTGGTGCCGCCGAGGGCGCCGGAGGGCGCGACGGCGTAGTCGGGGATAGCGCCGACGGTCTGCCAGCCCCAGCGGGTGTACAGGGACTCGGCGAGGCTGCCGGTCTCGGTGTCGAGGACGAGCAGGGTGATCCCGTTCGCGGCGGCGTGCTCCTCCAGAGCTGTCATCAGCGCGGGCGCGACGCCGCGGCCCCTGGCCTCCCGGTGCACCATGAGCTTGACCACCTCGGCGCGGTGCGGGCCGTTGCGCTTGGCCGCGCGCACCAAGGTGATCGTTCCGAGCGCGCGGCCGGCGTCGCGGGCGACCCAGGTCTCGGAGTCGGGGTCGTCCAAGAGGGCGCTCCACCACCGGATCGCCTCGTCCGCAGTGGGCGGCTCGATCCAGCCCACGCTCGCGCCCGACTCCACGGTGTCGATGAGGACAGGCGCGAGCGCCGCCGCCGTGGCGGCAGCGCTCGCGTCCGTGACCTGCTCGATCGAGGGGACCTGCTCGACCGAGGTCGTGCGCTCGGCGGCGCCGCTCACTGCGAGGCGCGCTCCAGCACCAGCTCGCGCACGCGGGCCGCGTCCGCCTGGCCCTTCATCGCCTTCATGACGGCGCCGATCACAGCGCCGGCGGCCTGAACCTTGCCGTCGCGGATCTTCTCCAGCACGTCCGGCTGCGCCGACAGTGCTTCGTCGATCGCCGCGATCAGTGCGCCGTCGTCGGAGACGACCGCGAGCCCGCGGGCGTCCACGACTTCCTGCGGTGCGCCCTCGCCGGCGATGACGCCCTCCAGCACCTGGCGGGCCAGTCGGTCGGTGAGGGTGCCGGCGTCGACCAGGGCGGCCAGCTCGGCGACGTGCTGCGGGCTGACCAGCGTGCCGGCCGGGACGCCCTGCGCGTTCGCGAGACGGGCGATCTCGCCGGTCCACCACTTGCGGGCGGCGCCCGGGGTCGCGCCGGCGGCGATGGTCGCCTCCAGCTCGTCCAGCAGTTCCGCGTTGTCGACGTCCTGGAACTCCAGCGCGGTGAAGCCCCACTCGGCGGTCAGCCGCTTGCGGCGGGCGGCGGGCGCCTCGGGCAGGGTTCCACGCAGCTCCTCGACCCACTCGCGGCTCGGCGCGACGGGCACCAGGTCGGGCTCCGGGAAGTACCGGTAGTCGTCGGCGTCCGACTTCGGGCGGCCGGCGGAGGTGGTGCCGGTGTCCTCGTGCCAGTGCCGGGTCTCCTGCGTGATCGTACCGCCGGCGTCGAGGATCGCCGCCTGGCGCTGGATCTCGTAGCGGACCGCACGCTCGATCGAGCGCAGCGAGTTGACGTTCTTGGTCTCCGTGCGGGTGCCGAGCTCGGACGAGCCGCGCCGGCGGAGCGACACGTTCGCGTCGCAGCGGACGTTGCCCTCCTCCATGCGCGCGTTGGAGACGCCGAGCGCCTTCACCAGGTCGCGGATCGCCCGCACGTAGGTGCGGCCGACCTCCGGGGCGTCGGCCTCCGCGCCCTCGATCATCTTGGTGACGATCTCGACCAGCGGGACACCGCCGCGGTTGAAGTCGACCAGCGAGTAGTCGGCGCCCTGGATGCGGCCGGTGGCGCCGCCGACGTGCGTCAGCTTGCCTGCGTCCTCCTCCATGTGCGCGCGCTCGATCTCGATGCGCAGCTCGCGGCCGTTCTCCAGCTCGATCATCACGACGCCGTCGTGCGCGATCGGCTCGTCGTACTGGGAGGTCTGGAAGTCCTTCGCCAGGTCGGGGTAGAAGTAGTTCTTCCGCGCGAACCGGCTCGACTCGGCGATCTCGCAGCCGAGCGCCAGGCCGAGGCGGATGCTCGACTCGATCGCCTTCTCGTTGACCTGCGGTAGGCCGCCGGGCAGGCCCAGGCAGGTCGGGCAGGTGTTCGTGTTGGCGCCGGAGCCGAACTCGTTGGCGCAGCCGCAGAACATCTTGGTCGCAGTGTTCAGCTCGACGTGCACCTCGAAGCCGAGCACCGGCTCGAACAGCTCGAGCGCCTTGTCGTAATCCATCAGGTCAGCTTTGGCCATCAGACGGCTCCCTCTTCGCTCGCGAACATCTCGGTGGCGCTCAGGTCCGGCGCCTGGCTCAGCAGGCTGCCGCCCCACTGCTCCTCCAAGAGCCGCTCCAGGGCGGCGCCGATGGTGTAGAGCCGGGCGTCGGCGCGGGCCGGCGTCATCAGCTGGATGCCGACGGGGAGCCCGTCCTCCGGCGCGAGGCCGATCGGGAGGCCCATACCGGGCACACCCGCGAGGTTCGCCGGGATGGTCGTGATGTCGTTGAGATACATCGCCATCGGGTCGGCCAGCTTCTCGCCGAACTTGAAGGCCGTGGTCGGCGCGCTCGGGCTGACCAGCACGTCCACCTTCTCGAACGCGGCCGAGAAGTCGCGCTGGATGAGGGTACGGACCTTCTGGGCCGAGCCGTAGTAGGCGTCGTAGTAGCCGGCGCTCAGCGCGTAGGTGCCGAGGATGATGCGGCGCTTGACCTCAGGGCCGAAGCCGGCGTCGCGGGTCGCGGCCATCACGCGCTCGACGGTGACCGGGCCCTCCTCGGGGCTCACCCGGAGGCCGAAGCGCACCGAGTCGAAGCGGGCCAGGTTGCTGGACGCCTCGGCGGGGAGGATCAGGTAGTAGGCGGCGACCGCGTACTCGAAGCTCGGGGCCTCGACCTCCACGATCTCGGCGCCTGCGCCCTCCAGGAGCGCCAGCGCCTCGACGAAGCGCTGCTTGACGCCGGCCTGGAAGCCCTCGCCGTTCAGCTCGCGGACGACCCCGACGCGCACGCCCTTCAGAGCGCCGTCACGCAGGCCCGCTCGGGCGGCCTCCGCCATCGACGGCCAGGAATCGGTCAGCGAGGTGGAGTCGAACGGGTCGTGCCCGGCGATGACGTCGTGCAGCAGCCCCGCGTCGAGGACGTTCCGGGAGACAGGGCCGACCTGGTCGAGCGAGCTCGCCAGCGCGATGGCCCCATAGCGGCTGACGCCACCGTAGGTGGGCTTGACGCCGACCGAGCCGGTGACGGCGGCGGGCTGGCGGATCGAGCCGCCGGTGTCGGAGCCGAGCGCGAAGGGCGCCTCGAAAGCGGCGACGGCCGCGGCCGAGCCTCCGCCGGAGCCGCCGGGGATGCGCTCCAGGTCCCACGGGTTGCGGGTGGGGCCGTAGGCCGAGTGCTCGGTGGAGGAGCCCATCGCGAACTCGTCCATGTTGGTCTTGCCGAGCGGCACCAGGTCGGCCTCGCGGAGCCTGCGGACGACCGTGGCGTCGTACGGCGGGATCCAGCCCTCGAGGATGCGCGAACCGGAGGTGGACGGCATGTCGTGGGTGGCGAGCACGTCCTTGATCGCGACCGGGACGCCGGCGAGCGGGCCGAGCGGGTCGCCCGCGGCCCGGCGGCCGTCGATCTCGGCCGCGGTGCGGACGGCGTTCTCGCCCGCAACGTGCAGGAAGGCGTGCACGTCGGCGTCGACCGACTCGATGCGGTCGAGGTGGGCGCGGGTGGCCTCCACGGAGGAGACCTCGCGGCTGGCGAGCAGGTCGGCGAGGGCCGCGGCGGAGAGCCTGGTCAGATCCGTCATGCTTACTCCTCGTCCAGGATGGTGGCGACCTTGAAACGGTCGCCCTCGCGCTCGGGGGCGCCGGAGAGCGCCTGCTCGACGGTCAGCGACGGGCGCACCTCGTCGGACCGGAACACGTTGGTGAGCGGGAGCGGGTGGCTCGTCGCGGGAACGTCGGGCCCGGCGACCTCCTGCACCTTCGCGACCGCCTCGACGATCTGGCCGAGCTCGCTCGTGAGGCTCTCGATCTCTTCCGGGCTGAGGTCGATCCTGGCGAGGTTCGCCAGGTGCGCGACCTGTTCTGCGCTGATTTCGGACATGCGTCTCCGTGGTGGTGTCTGAGTTGGTGGGCCCAAACGGTTGAACTCGTTCATTTCGTCGGGCGCGGTTCAATTCTAGGGTGACGCGTGTGGCACGCGCCTGCCCGACGAGGCCGCCGCCGCAGTCAGCTGAGGACGCGGCCGCCCTGATCGATCGCGATCAGGGCGAGATTGCGCATGCACTCGGTGCCGGCCGAGAAGTACTCGTTGTGGCCGCTCGACCCGGCGAGGCTCTTGTGAGTGATCGGGTCGGTGCCGCCGTCGACGCCCATCGTCTTCGCGCCGTAGGAGGGGGCTCCCGGGTCGCTGCCGAAGAAGGCGCTGTTGACGATCGGGTCCAGCGACGCCTTGCCCACGTACACGTTGCCGCCGCGGACGCCGAGCTGACGCACCGACTGGGCGTCGGACCCCGGCGACCCCATCAGCGCGAGCGCGTCCACCGTGACGGTGCCCTTCTCCAGGGCGAGAAGCGCGGCGGTCGAGCCGTACGAGTGGGCGAGCACGCTCAGGTACGGCGGATCCGCCTGCCGCAGCGTCTGGAGGCCGATCAGCGTGCGCTCCAGGCTGTCGGCGCCCTGCCGGGCGAGGTCCATGCCGCCGATGTTCGTCAGCACCGGGGTCTGGTAGCCGATCCAGGCCACGACCGCGACGCCGGGGGCACTGGGGTGCGACCGCGAGCCGAGGAACCGCTTGAGGAAGCCGGTCTCCTGCGAGTAGAGATTCTGGGCGACGCCGGCCCAGCCCTTCACCTGCTCCCCCACCGACATGTACATGCCGGGCACGAGCACGCTCACGTAGCGCGCGGTGCGGAGGTCGCCGACGACGATCGCGGCCCGGGCGTGCGCCGACGTGTCGAGCGAGACCAGCGTGCGCTTCACGCCGTCCTTCTTCTTCAGCGCGGTCTCGACATTGCCGAGCGTCGTGAGCTGGCGCTTGAGGGCGACCCGCTCGCTCTTGCCGCGCTCGGTACGCAGGTCGTTCTTGGCGGAGGCGATGGTGCGGTCGAGGTCGAGCACGTTCGCCTTGCCGCGGACGGCGTAGGGGACGCCCTCCAGGTTCCCGACCACGTGCGGCGCGAACTTCACCAGCGCGGCCTGACGGGCGGGGTCGAGGAGCTTCCAGAGCTGGCTGACGTCGCTCGCCGCCGGGGGGTTGCTCAACAGCCGGTTCAGGTCGGAGGCGTGAGCGCCGAGGAAGCCGGGAAGCGCCGCCGGGTCGACCGCGCGGATGGAGCCGAAGACCGCCGCCGCGCTCGTGCCGGGGAGGCTCGCACCCGCCGGGCCGGAGCTCGCGGGCGCGTCGCCGATGGCGATGGGAGCGGGCTGGGCGAGTGCGGACAGCCGCGCCGCCTGCGTGCTGTCGGCAGGCATGACGAAGGCCCCGGTCAGTCCTGTGACGACCGAGGTGACGATGGAAGCTGCTGCAAAGCCGACCAGCACTCCGTCCGGGTCCCTCCGAGAGCGAGCGAGCTAAGCCCTTGCGTGCACCGGGCGAGCGCACACCACGACTCTAGCCGCATCCGGGGGGTGGACGGATGGACGTTCTACCCCCGATTCAGGGGGATAACTTGTGGTCTGTCCACAAGTTGGCGGACTAGTTCTCCAGCGCTGAGGGGCCTTTTTCGACAAGGATCGCGAACTGCGCGGCGTCGATGACCCTCACGCCGAGTTCTTCCGCCTTGGCGAGCTTAGACCCCGCGCCCGGTCCCGCGGCGACGAAATCGGTCTTCTTGGAGACACTGGAGGCCGCTTTGCCGCCCGCGGCGATGATCGCCTCCTGCGCTCCCTCGCGGGTGAAGCCCTCCAGCGAGCCGGTCGCGACCACGGTCAGCCCCGAGAGGACACCGCCCGCGTCGGCCTGCGCGCCCGGGCCGGCGTGGCCGGGCGTCGTGAACTGCACGCCGTCGGCGGCCCAGCGCTCGATGATCTCCCGGTGCCAGTCGACCTCGAACCAGGCGAGCACCGCGTCGGCGATGATCCCGCCGACGCCGTCGACCGCGGCGAGCTCCTCGCGGGAGGCCCCGCGGATGGCGTCGAGCGACCCGAAGTGGTCGGCCAGGGCGCGGGCGGCGACCGGGCCGACGTGCCGGATGTTTAGCGAGACGAGGATGCGCCAGAGCGGCTTCGTGCGGGCCGCCGCCAGGTTGGCGACAAGCTCCAGCGCGTTCTTCGACGGCACGTACAGCTCGTCGCCGCCGAACTCCTCCGCATCGGGGACGAAGGGTCCGTCCTTCTTCTGCCGGCGACGCCGGAACGGCGTGTCCACCTTCTCTGCGCCGGAGTCGGTCAGCTTCGGCAGCCCCGTCTCGGAGTCGCGGACGACCACCTCGATCGGGAACAGCTCGCGCACGGTCAGCCCGAACAGGCCGGCCTCGGTCGGCAGCGGGGGCTTCTCCGGGAAGCGGGGCTGGGTGAGAGCGGCGGCAGCGACCTCCCCCAGCGCCTCGATGTCGAGCCCGCCGCGCGATCCGATGTGCTCGACCCGGCCGCGGACCTGGGCCGGGCAGAACTCGGCGTTCGGGCAGCGGAGGTCGATGTCGCCCTCCTTGGCGGGGGCGAGCTTCGTGCCGCACTCCGGGCAGAACTCCGGCATGACGAAGGGTCGCTCGGTGCCGTCGCGCAGCTCCACCACCGGGCCGAGCACCTCGGGGATCACGTCGCCGGCCTTGCGCAGCACGACGGTGTCGCCGATCAGCACGCCCTTCGCCTTCACGACCTCCTGGTTGTGCAGCGTCGCCTGGCGCACCTCAGAGCCGGCGACGCGCACCTTCTCCATCACCGCGAACGGTGTCGCCCGGCCGGTGCGGCCGACGCTGACGACAATGTCGAGCAGCTTCGTGTTGACCTGCTCCGGCGGGTACTTGTACGCGATCGCCCACCGGGGCGCCCGGGAGGTCGCGCCCAGCTCGTCGTGCAGGGCCAGCTCGTCCACCTTGATGACGATGCCGTCGATCTCGTGCTCGACGCTGCCGCGGTGCTCGCCGTAGTAGCGGATGAAGTCGTCCACCTCGGCCACCGTGCCGAGCACGCGGTAGTGGCTGGAGGTCGGCAGGCCCCACGACTGCAGCAGTTCGTAGACCTTCGACTGGGCGTCCACCGGCGGGTTCGCCCAGGCGCCGATGCCGTGCACCAGCATGTGCAGGCGGCGGAGCCGGTCGCGCATGAGCGCGAGCTGCGCGGCGTTCTTGCCCTCGGCTTTCTGGCGCAGCGAGCCGCTGGCCGCGTTGCGGGCGTTCGCGAAGACGCGCTCTCCGGCCTCCTGCTGGTGGGCGTTGAGCTCGTCGAACTGGGCGACCGGGAAGAACACCTCGCCGCGCACCTCGACCAGCGGAGGGAAGGGCCCTTCGCCGGCCAGCCGCTGCGGGATCGCGGGGATCTGGCGGATGTTCTCGGTGACGTCCTCCCCCACCACGCCGTCGCCGCGGGTGGCCGCGCTGACGAGCACGCCGTTCTCGTAGCGGAGGTTGATCGCGAGGCCGTCGATCTTCAGCTCGCAGAGGTAGTCGACCCGGCGGCCGGCGTCGCGTTCCACGCGCGCGGCCCACGCCTCGAACTCCTGCAGCGAGAACACGTTGTCGAGGCTCAGCATCCGCTCGGCGTGCTGCACCGGCGCGAACAGCGTCGTCTGCGCGCGGCCGCCGACCGTCTGGGTGGGGCTGTCCTGGCTCTGCAGCTCGGGGTGCAGCCGCTCCAGCTCCTCGAGGCGCCGCAGCATGCGGTCGTACTCCTCGTCGCTGACGAGCACGGTGTCGCGCTCGTAGTACGCGTCGCGCAGCTCGAGGATGCGCGTGGTCAGGTCCTGGGCCTCCGCGCGTGCCTGCACGGCGTCCGCTGTCTGCTCCGGCTCCGGGGTCTGCTCGCTCGTCTCGATCGCCACCCAGCAAGCATATTCACCCCCACCGACGCCGTGACGGCAACGGAGGAGTCCCGCCCCGACACGCCGGGCAAAGTCAGTCACCGGAGGACATTGGCCGCCTATTCACCCGTATCTCCTCCGTTGCCGACGCCCCTCAGCCCGCGGTGAACGGAGGAGGTCGGGGCCAGATCCGGCCGTATGTCCTCCGGTAGCTGCCGACACGTCGGGAGCGCGGCCGGTCGTCCTCCGTTGCCGACCGTCAGGCGGGGACGGCGGAGACGGTGCGGTCGATGGTGGTCTGGCCGAGGACGCGGGTGCCGACGTAGACGACGGCGGTCTGGCCGGGGGCGACGCCGTTCAGGGGCTCGTCGGGGCGGATGACGAGCTCGCCGTCGCGGACCTGGGCCACGGCGGGCACGGGGTCGGCGTGGGCGCGGATCTGGACGTCGCACGTGAAGGCGGTCTCCGGCGACGCCGGAGCCTGCCCGGCCCAGGTGAAGCGCGCGCCCGCGATCTCGGCGATGTCGAGCGCCTCCTTCGGGCCGACGACCACGGTGTTGTCCTTCGGCCGGACCTCCAGCACGAACCGCGGGCGGCCGTCCGGCGACGGGTAGCCGATGTTGAGGCCCTTGCGCTGGCCGACCGTGTAGGCGTGCGCGCCCTCGTGCGAGCCGAGCCGGTTGCCCTCGCGGTCGAGGATGTCGCCCTCCGCCGCGCCGACGTGCTCGGCCAGCCAGCCGCGGGTGTCGCCGTCGGGGATGAAGCAGATGTCGTGCGAGTCCGGCTTGTTCGCCACGCTCAGCCCGCGGGCGGCCGCCTCGGCGCGCACCTCCGCCTTGGAGGGCGTGGCGCCGAGCGGGAACATCGCGTGCGCGAGCTGGTCGGCGGTGAGCACGCCCAGCACGTAGGACTGGTCCTTGGCCCAGGCGCTCGCGCGGTGAAGCTCGCGGTTGCCGTCGGCGTCGGTCAGGATGCTCGCGTAGTGGCCGGTGCACACGGCGTCGAAGCCGAGGTCGAGCGCCTTCTCCAGCAGCGCGGCGAACTTGATCCGCTCGTTGCAGCGCATGCACGGGTTGGGCGTGCGGCCGGCCGAGTACTCGGCGATGAAGTCGTCCACGACGTCGAGCTTGAAGCGCTCGGAGAAGTCCCAGACGTAGTACGGGATGCCGATGATGTTCGCGGCGCGCTGGGCGTCCATCGAGTCCTCGATGGTGCAGCAGCCGCGGCTGCCGGTGCGGAGCGTGCCCGGCATCCGGCTGAGCGCCAGGTGCACCCCGACGACGTCGTGCCCGGCCTCGACGGCGCGCGCGGCGGCCACGGCGGAATCGACGCCACCGCTCATCGCTGCCAGAACTCGCACCCGCAGAGTCTACGCCGTGGCGGCTGAGCGGCTCCCGGGGGCGCGTTCGGCCAGCCCCGCGCGCGCCGCCTGCGCGTACGCGCCCGGCAGCGCCGCGAGCAGTGCGTCGACGTCCGCCTCCGTGGAGGTGCGGCCGAGCGTGAACCGCAGAGCGCTCCGCGCCTCCTGTTCGCTCCGCCCCATCGCGAGCAGCACGTGCGACGGCTCCGGGATGCCCGCTGTGCAGGCCGCGCCCGTGGAGACCGAGAGCCCGGCGAGGTCGAGCAGAAACAGCAGCGAGTCGCCCTGCGCGCCGGGGAAGACGAAGTGGACGTTGGAGGCCACGCGCTCGCCGCCCTCCGGCGACGGCCCGCTCAGCACCGCCTGCGGCACGGCCTCCCGCACCCCGCGGATCAGCCGGTCGCGCAGCCCGGCGAGTCGGCGTGCCTCGTCCTCCCGCTCGGCCTCCGCAGCGAGCGCCGCCGCCGCGAACGCGACCGCCGACGCCACATCCTGCGTGCCGCTCCGCACCTGGCGCTGCTGGCCGCCGCCGTGGATCAGGGGCACCACCGCCGAGCGCCGGCCGAGGACGAGCGCGCCGATCCCGACCGGTCCCCCGATCTTGTGCGCGGAGACGCTGAGCGCGTCCACCCCGAGCGATGCGAACGAGAGCGGCAGGTGCCCGTACGCCGCGACCGCGTCCACGTGGACGGGGACGCCGGCGTCGCGGGCGAGCCCGGCCAGCGCGGCGACCGGCTGGATCGTCCCCACCTCGTTGTTCACAGCGAGGAAGGTGAGCAGCGCGACGTCCGACGGCGAGGCGAGCGCGTCCGCGACCACACCCGGCAGGATGCGGCCTTCCGGATCGAGCGGCAGCCATTCCGCCCGCGCCCCCTCCGCGCGTTCCAGCCACTCCACCGCGTCGACCGTGGCGTGGTGCTCGCCGCCCGGGACCAGGATGCGCGAGCGGACACCGCCGCCGCCCGCCCAGTACATCCCCTTCACCGCGAGGTTGATCGCCTCCGTGCCGCCGGAGGTGAAGACGACCTCGATCGGATCGCAGCCCAGGGTGGATGCGACGGCCTCGCGCGCCTCCTCCAGCATCCGCTTGGCCTGCTGGCCCTGGCTGTGGATGCTCGACGGGTTGCCGACGACCCCGAGCGCGTCCGTGAAGGCGGCGATCGCCTCCGGGCGCATCGGGGTGGTGGCGGCGTGGTCGAGGTAGACGGGCACCGAGGCCTCCTCAGGGTGCGGCGCGGTGTGGTCACTACTCTAGATCGCATGAGCCCCGTCGATCCTCTGCGCAACCTGGGTGTACGCATCGGTCCGCACGGCGGCGAGCTGCGGGTGTACTCCGCGAACGCCGACGCCATGCAGTTCTGCCTGTTCGACCCGAAGGACCCGGACTGGCGGGTGAAGACCGTCGAGATGCACCGCGACGCCAACGGCGTCTGGATGGGCCGCTCCCGGAGCCTCCAGGTCGGCAGCCTGTACGCGATCAACGTCTCCGGCCCGTCCGGTCCGCAGAACACGTTCAACCCCGAGACGTTGCTGATGGACCCCTACGCCAAGGGCCTCACCCGCGTCGGCCCGGAGGAGTGGCGCTCGACGGTGGTCTCCGACGGCTTCGACTGGGGGGACTCGCGGAAGCCCGGCACGCCCCTCGACCACACCGTCGTCTACGAGGCGCACGTGCGGGGCATCAGCCGGCAGAACCCGGACGTGCCCGAGGAGCTGCGCGGCACCTACGCCGGTCTCGCGCACGAGTCCACCATCGGCTACCTCAAGCACCTCGGCGTCACCGCGGTGGAGCTCCTGCCGGTGCACGCGTTCACCTCCGAGCAGCGCCTCATCCGCGAGGGCCTGACCAACTACTGGGGCTACAACACCCTCAACTTCTTCAGCCCGCACGCCCCCTACGCCACCCGCGCCGCCCAGGCCGCCGGCCCGGAGGCCGTGCTCGTGGAGTTCAAGGGGATGGTGAAGCTCCTCCACGAGGCGGGCATCGAGGTGATTCTCGACGTGGTCTACAACCACACCGCCGAGGAGGGCATCGGGGGCCCGCGCACCAGCTTCCGCGGCATCGACAACGCCACCTACTACCGGCAGGACGCGAACGGCGTGTACATCGACGTCACCGGCTGCGGCAACACGGTGGACTTCGGGCATCCCGTCCCGCAGCGCCTGGTGCTGGACTCGCTGCGCTACTGGGCGCAGGAGGTCCAGATCGACGGCTTCCGGTTCGACCTCGCCGTCACGCTGGGCCGCGGAGGGGACGCCTCCTACAGCCGCGACCACCCGCTCATCAACGACATGCTGAGCGACCCCGCGCTCGCCGACGTGAAGCTCATCGCCGAGCCGTGGGACGTCGGGATCGGCGGCTGGCAGACCGGCAACTTCCCCGGGAGCCCGGACGGCCGGGACGGCTGGTCCGAGTGGAACGACCGCTACCGCGACCGCGTCCGCAACTTCTGGCTGGCCGACATCGCCGAGGCCCGGCGGAACGGACAGGCGCCCATCGGCATCGGCGGCTTCGCCACCCGGCTCGCGGGGTCGTCGAACACGTTCTCCCCCGAGCGCGGCCCGCTGGCCTCCATCAACTTCATCACGGCGCACGACGGCTTCACGATGGCCGACCTCACCGCGTACAACGTCAAGCACAACCTCGGAAACGGCGAGGACAACCGCGACGGCACCGACAACAACCGGTCGTTCAACCACGGCGCAGAGGGCCCCACACTGGACGAGCGCGTCCTGCTCGACCGGCACAAGGCCATGCGCAACCTGATGGGCACGCTGCTGCTCTCCGCGGGCGTGCCGATGATCACAGCGGGCGACGAGTTCGGCCGCAGCCAGCGCGGCAACAACAACGCCTACAACCAGGACAGCGAGCTCACCTGGATGAGCTGGCTGCGCACCCGGGAGCAGCGGGAGATGCTCGACACGACCCGCCGCCTCCTGGAGCTGCGCCGCGACAATCCGGCGCTGCGGCCGAGCAAGTACGCCGTCTACGGCCAGACCACGCCGAACGCCAGCCACATGGACTGGTATGACGCCAGCGGTGCGCTCATGGACGACGAGGACTGGAACTCCCCCGAGAACCGCACGCTCCAGTACCTGGCGGCCTCCACGCCCGACAAGGAGGAGTTCAACCGCGTGCTCCTCATCGTGCACGGCGTCGAGGACGACGTGGAGGTCTCCCTGCCGGTCGCGCCCGGCGTCGAGTCGTACCAGTTGCTCTGGGACAGCGCGACAGAGGTGCCGATCCTGGAGGACGGCGTCGAGCTCGCGCCCGGCAGCAAACGTCTGGTGGGCGGGACGTCGATGCAGCTCTACCGGGCGAACGGGCCGCGCGTCGAGACACAAGCCGGGGCCGCCTGATGGCGAAGCGTCCGGCCTCGGCAGGCACTCCCGCGACGGTCGCGCTCGGCGCCGCCGCCATCCCCTACGCGGTGCACGCCTACGAGCACGACCCGGCTGCGCCGTCGTACGGCCTGGAGGCCGCCGACGCGCTCGGCGTGGAGCCCGACCGGGTGTTCAAGACGCTGCTGGCCGACACCGAGGTTGGGCTCGTCGTCGGCGTCGTGCCGGTGACCGGGATGCTCGACCTCAAGGCGCTCGCCGCGGCGGTGGGCGCGAAGCGCGCGGTCATGGCCGACCCGGCCGTCGCCGAGCGGCGCACCGGCTACGTCGTGGGCGGCATTTCGCCCATCGGCCAGAAGACCCGGCACGTCACCGTCGTGGACGAGACCGCGCAGCTCTTCGACACGGTGTTCGTGTCGGGAGGCCGGCGCGGCCTCGACCTCGAGCTCGCGCACGCCGACCTCCTGGTCGCGACGGGCGCGAGCTTCGCGGCGATCGCCAAGTAGCGCGAACGACCTGGCAGGACACGCCGTCTCGGAGCGGTCCGAGGCGGCGTGTCCTGCCAGGAGGATGCTCAGGCCGCCGCGACGAGGCCGAGTTCGGCGGGCGACAGCAACAGGTCGTTGATCGGCACGACACGGACGGTGTAGCCGAACGAGCCCGCCCAGGTCAGCGTGACGCCGCCGGAGAACTCGTGCGCGACCGACGGGTCGGCGCCGGGGACGCCACGGTCGAGCGTCAGGCGCTCGTAGTGCACGCCGGTCAGGTCCTCGCCGTCGTAGCTGCGGCCGTAGACCAGCTGCACCTCCACGTCCTCCGGGCGCAAGCCGTTCAGGTGCACGAGCGCGCGCACCCGGAGCTCGTCGCCCACCTGCGGCACGGCGTCGAGGCCGCCCGCGTCGACATGGGCCACGTTCACGCCGGGCCACGCGGATCGCACCCGGTCCTTCCAGGCCGCGAGCTCGCGGGCGTCGCGGTAGTCGTCGGCGCTGAGCCGTTTCTCGTTCGCGGCGGCCGGGATGTAGAGCCGCTCCACGTACTCGCGCACCATCCGCTCGGCGCTCAGCGGCGAGGACAGCGTCGCGAGCGTGTGCCGGATCTGGCCGACCCAGGTCCGCGGCACGCCGTCCCCGTCGCGGTCGTAGAACCGCGGCGCGATCTGGTGCTCGATCAGGTCGTACATCGCCTCGGCCTCCAGCGCGTCGCGCTCGGCCCCGTCCCCGGCGGCGTCCGCCGAGGGGATCGCCCAGCCGTTCTCGCCGTCGTAGAACTCGTTCCACCAGCCGTCGAGGATGGACAGGTTGAGCGCGCCGTTCAGCGCGGCCTTCATCCCAGAGGTGCCGCACGCCTCCAGCGGGCGCAGCGGGTTGTTCAGCCAGACGTCGGTGCCCGGGTAGAGCAGCTGGGCCATCCCGATGTCGTAGTCCGGCAGGAACACCATCCGGGAGCGGATCTCGGGCTCGGAGGCGAACTGCACGAGCTTCTGGATGAGGCGCTTGCCCTCGTCGTCGGCCGGGTGCGACTTGCCCGCGATCACGAACTGCACCGGGCGCTCCGGGTGCAGCAGGATGTTCTTCAGCCGCTCCGGATCGTGCAGCATCAGCGTGAGCCGCTTGTAGGTCGGCACGCGCCGGGCGAAGCCGATCGTGAGCACGTTCGGGTCGAGGAGGTCGCTGATCCAGACCGGCGCGATCCCGCCGGGGTTCTGCGCCTCCCACGCCGCGGCGACCCGGTGCCGGGCGTCCCTGACGAGCTGCTCGCGCATCCGGGTGCGCACGCTCCACAGGTCGAGGTCGCTGACCGCACCGGAGTTGCCCCAGTCGGCGTGCGTGGTGTCGTCGGTGCCGAGCCGCTCCATCGCCAGGGAGCGCAGGATCGGGTCGGTCCAGGTCGGCGCGTGGACACCGTTGGTGACCGAGTCGATCGGCACTTCTGCGCTGTCGAAGCCCGGGAACAGGCCACCGAACATCTGCCGGCTGACCTCGCCGTGCAGGCGGGAGACGCCGTTCGCGTGCTGGCCGAGGCGCAGGCCCATGACCGCCATGTTGAACACCGCGTCGGAGCCGCCCGGGTAGTCTTCCGCGCCGAGCGCGAGCACCTGCTCCGGCGCGACGCCCGGTAGCAGCGCCGTGGAGAAGTACCGCTCGACCAGCGGCCGGTCGAACCGGTCGATGCCGGCGGGGACCGGGGTGTGCGTGGTGAACACCGTGCCGGCGCGCACCACCTGGAGGGCCTCATCGAAAGTCAGCCCCTCGCCGATCAGGTCCGAGATGCGCTCCAGGCCGAGGAAGCCGGCGTGGCCTTCGTTGGTGTGGAAGACCTCCGCCTCCGGCGCGCCGGTGAGCTCGGTCCACGCCTTGACGGCGCGCACGCCGCCGATGCCGAGCAGCAGCTCCTGCAGCAGGCGGTGCTCGCCGCCGCCGCCGTAGAGCCGGTCGGTCACCGAGCGCAGGCTCTCGTCGTTCTCCGGGATGTCGGTGTCCAGCAGCAGCAGGGTCACCCGGCCGACCGCGGCCTGCCAGACCCGGGCGCGCAGCTCGCCGGCAGGGAGGGCGAGCGTGATCTGCACCGCCGTCCCGTCCGGTTCGCGCAGGACGCTGAGCGGGAGCCCGTCCGGGTCGAGCGCCGGGTAGCTCTCGATCTGCCAGCCGTCCGGCGTGATCGCCTGCGCGAAGTAGCCGGAGCGGTAGAACAGGCCGACCGCGACCAGCGGTGCGCCCAGGTCGCTCGCGGCCTTGAGGTGGTCGCCGGCGAGGATGCCGAGGCCGCCGGAGTACTGCGGAAGCGTGGACGCGATGCCGAACTCGGGCGAGAAGTAGGCGATCGACTTCGGCGCGGAACCGTCGAGCGACTGGTACCAGCGCGGCTCGCGGATGTACGCGCGCAGCTCGTCGCGGACGTGGTTCGCCCAGTCGACGTAGCCCTGGTCGGCGGCGAGCTCGCTGAGCCTCGCCGGATCGACCGAGCCGAGCAGCGCGATCGGATCGTGTTCGACCTCCTGCCAGAGTTCCGGCGAGATGCGGGCGAACAGCTCCTTGGTCGGCTCGTGCCAGGACCAGCGGAGGTTGCCGGCGATCTCCTCCAGAGCGGAGAGGGTGTCGGGGAGGACTGCGCGGACGGTGAATCTACGGATGGCCTTCACTCGCACGAGCATAGACGCGCCTCGTGACGGGAGTGTTAATGAGGGCTCATGACGAAAGAGCGAATGAGTGTACGGTCGGCATGTGGCAAAGAGCGCAGCGACCAAAACATCAGCCGCCGCAGCACCGGAGGCGCCGGCAGCCGTCGAGTACGACCCCCTCCTCCCCCGGCTCCCCATCCTGGGGCTCTCGCCGCAGGTGGACGAAGGCCACTGGGCCGCGTCCGCGTTCAGCGGCGAGGTCGTCCCGTTCGAGGCGACGGCCTTCCGCGAGGGCCACGACCGGATCGGGGTGGACCTGATCCTGCTCGACCCGTCCGGGAACCAGGTCGAGCACCGCATGCGGCCGCTCGCGCCCGGCACCGACCGCTGGGGCGTGGAGGTCCAGCTCGAGGAGGAGGGCCTGTGGCGCTACCGCGTCCAGGCCTACGCCGACGAGTACGCGACCTGGCGGCACAACGCGGAGGTCAAGGTCCCGGCTGGGATCGACGTCGAGCTGATGCTGACCATCGGTCGCGAGTTGCTGGAGAAGGCCGCGACCGACAAGCGCCGCAGCACCGCCGAGCGCCGTCACCTCTCCGAGGCCGCGCGGGTCGTCGGCGACACGGCACGCGGCGTGGACGAGCGCTTCCAGGCGGCGGTCGACGACCGGATCCGCCGCATCCTCACCGAGCGTCCCGTGGTCGCGCTGCCGTCACTGTCGGCGACGCGCGCCATCCTCGTGGAGCGCACCCGAGCCGGGGTCGGCAGCTGGTACGAGTTCTTCCCCCGCTCCGAGGGCGCCAAGCGCCTGCCGGACGGCTCCTGGCAGTCGGGGACCTTCCGCACCGCGGCCAAGCGCCTCCCGGAGGTGGCGGCGATGGGCTTCGACGTGGTCTACCTGCCGCCCATCCATCCGATCGGCCGCACCTTCCGCAAGGGCCCCAACAACACCCTGGAGGCCGGCCCGAACGATCCCGGCTCGCCCTGGGCGATCGGCGGCCCGGAGGGCGGCCACGACGCGATCCACCCGGACCTCGGAACGGAGAAGGACTTCGTCTTCTTCCTCGGCAAGGCCAAGCAGGCCGGGCTGGAGATCGCCCTCGACCTCGCCCTGCAGGCCTCCCCGGACCACCCCTGGGTCACGACGCACCCGGAGTGGTTCACCACGCTTCCGGACGGGACCATCGCGTACGCGGAGAACCCGCCGAAGAAGTATCAGGACATCTACCCGATCAACTTCGACAACGACTACGACGGCCTCCGGGCCGAGGTGCTGCGGATCGTGCGGTACTGGATGTCGCTCGGCGTCCGCATCTTCCGTGTCGATAACCCGCACACCAAGCCGCTGCACTTCTGGGAGTGGCTGATCCACACGGTCAACGCCACCGACCCCGACGTCGTGTTCCTCGCCGAGGCGTTCACCCGCCCCGCGCTGCTGCACACGCTGGCGAAGGCCGGGTTCCAGCAGTCGTACACGTACTTCACCTGGCGCAACACGAAGGAGGAGCTGGAGGAGTTCCTGACCGGGCTCGCGACCGAGACGGCCGACTTCCTTCGGCCGAACCTGTTCGTGAACACCCCGGACATCCTCACCGAGTACCTGCAGTTAGGCGGTCCCGCCGCCTTCAAGATCCGGGCCGCCATCGCGGCGACCGCCGCGCCGACCTGGGGCGTCTACTCCGGCTTCGAGCTGTACGAGAACGTCGCCCGGCCCGGCGCCGAGGAGTACATCGACAACGAGAAGTACGAGTACCGTCCGCGCGACTACGCCAGGGCCGCCGCGCTCGGCCGGTCGCTCGCGCCGTACTTGACCATGCTCAACCGCACGCGCAGCGAGCACCCGGCGCTGCGCCAGCTGCGCAACCTGCGCGTGCACCGGAGTGAGGACGACTCGATCCTCGTCTACTCGAAGTACCTCGCCGGCGAGTTCACCCGCAGCGGGAAGCCCGACGCGGTGCTCGTCGTCGCCAACGTCGACCCGCACTCGGTGCGCGAGACGATGGTCCACCTCGACGTCGAGGCGTTCGGCATCGAGCCGGGCGCGCAGTTCGAAGTCCGCGACCTGGTCACCGGCCAGCGCTGGACCTGGGGCCCGGACGCCTATGTACGCCTCGACGCGTTCACCGAGCCCGTGCACATCCTGACCGTCAAGCCGTTGGAGGCCACCCGATGACCCCGATCCCCGAGGGCGCCGCCGCCGTCGACCTGCCCGCCATCGACGACGACGTGCTGCGCGCCGTCGCCGCCGGCAGCTATCACGACCCGCACTCCGTGCTCGGCCAGCACCAGGTCGCCGCGGCAGGTGTGGAGGACCCGATCACGGTGATCCGCGCGCTCCGGCCTCTCGCCGAGGCCGTCTTCGCCATCCTGCCGACCGGCGCGCACCTCGAGCTCGCCCACCTGGGCCACGGCATCTGGCAGGGTGTCGACATCGTCGGCCCCGGCGCCTACGAGCTGGAGGCGCGCTACGCCGGCGGCAGCACCTGGACCACGGACGACCCCTACCGCTTCCTGCCGACCATCGGCGAACTCGACCTCCACCTGATCCGGGAGGGCAGGCACGAGACGCTCTGGACCGCGCTCGGCGCGCACGTGCGCGACCTCGGCGGTGTCGCCGGCACCGCGTTCACGGTCTGGGCTCCGCACGCCCGCGCCGTCCGGGTCGTCGGCGACTTCAACGGTTGGGACGGCACTCTGCACGCGATGCGCAACATGGGCGCCTCCGGCGTCTGGGAGCTGTTCGTGCCCGGGCTCGGCGAGGGCTCGATCTACAAGTTCGACCTGCTCGGCGCGAACGGCGAATGGGTGCGCAAGATCGACCCGATGGCCCAGGCGGCCGAGACCCCGCCGAACACGGCGTCGGTCGTCACGGTCAGCCGCCACGACTGGGCGGACGGCGAGTGGATGACGCGTCGCGCCGCCACGGACCCGCACTCCGGCCCGATGAGCGTCTACGAGCTCCACTTCGGCAGCTGGCGCCCCGGGCTCGGCTATCGGGAGGCCGCCGACCAGCTCATCGACTACGTCGGCGGGCTCGGCTACACGCACGTGGAGTTCCTGCCGCTCGCCGAGCACCCGTTCGGCGGCTCCTGGGGCTACCAGGTGACCGGCTACTACGCGCCGACCAGCCGGTTCGGCTCGCCGGACGACCTCAAGTACCTGATCGACCGCCTGCACCAGGCCGGCATCGGCGTCATCCTCGACTGGGTGCCCGGCCACTTCCCCAAGGACGACTGGGCGCTCGCCCGCTTCGACGGTCAGGCGCTCTACGAGCACTCGGACCCGCGGCGCGGCGAGCACAAGGACTGGGGCACGTACATCTTCGACTACGGCAACTCGCAGGTCCGCAACTTCCTGGTCGCCAACGCGCTGTACTGGCTGGAGGAGTTCCACGTCGACGGCCTCCGCGTCGACGCCGTGGCCTCCATGCTCTACCTCGACTACTCGCGCAACGAGGGCGAGTGGGAGCCGAACATCCACGGCGGCCGCGAGAACCTGGAGGCGATCGGCTTCCTGCAGGAGGTCACCGCGACCTCCTACAAGCGCAACCCCGGTACGGTGATGATCGCCGAGGAGTCCACGAGCTACGCCGGCGTGACCGCGCCGACGTCCTCGGGCGGCCTCGGCTTCGGGCTCAAGTGGAACATGGGCTGGATGCACGACGCGCTCCAGTACATCCAGGAGAACCCGATGTGGCGCAGCTATCACCACAGCGAGATCACGTTCTCCTTCGTCTACGCCTGGAGCGAGAACTTCCTGCTGCCGATCAGCCACGACGAGGTCGTGCACGGCAAGGGCTCCCTGATCGGGAAGATGCCGGGCGACCACTGGCAGCAGCTCGCGAACGTGCGCGCCTTCCTGTCGTTCATGTGGGCGCACCCGGGCAAGCAGCTGCTGTTCATGGGACAGGAGTTCGGGCAGTACTCCGAGTGGAGCGAGGAGCGCGGCCTGGACTGGTGGATGCTCGACCAGCCGAGCCACCGCGGGCTCTGGAACCTCGTCTCGCAGCTCAACGCCGTCTACCGCGACAACCCGCAGTTCTGGGCGCTCGACAACGACCCGGGCGGCTTCGAGTGGCTGGACGGCTCCGACGCAGCAGGCAACGTGCTCGCGTTCCTGCGCAAGGACCGCGACGGCTCACCGATCGCCGTGCTGCTGAACTTCTCGGGCAACCCGCACGGCGACTACCGGGTGGGCTTGCCGTTCGCCGGCGAGTGGGAGGAACTGCTCAACACGGACGCCGAGGACTTCGGCGGGTCGGGTGTCGGCAACTTCGGCGGCGTCACGGCGCACGACGAGCCGTGGATGGGGCGGCCGGCCTCCGCCGTGCTGACCCTCCCGCCGCTCGGGGCGTTGTTCCTGCGGCCGAAGAGATAAGTCTCAGGCGGATTCGGTAAGCCACGCCGCGTAGGCGAGGCCGTCCACGGCGTGCTCCGGCGCGAGGTGACGACCGGCGCGCCATGCCGAGCCGAGGTGACCGGCGAGGCGGACCGACAGGATCGGCCGGCGCGTGCCGGTGGCGTCCTTCCACTGCCGCGCCAGCGACCGCGCGCTCTCGACCCGCGGGCCGCCCACCGTGCGGATCGACCCCGGCTCGCCTGCCCCCTCCGCCGCGTCCAGCAAGACGCGCGCGACATCGGTCACCGCGATGGGCTGGAACCGCGTCCCGGAGGGCGCCGTCAGCGTCCCGAAGCGGCGTCCGCGCTCGAACACCGACGTGACGAAGTCGTGGAACTGCGTCGCGCGCACGATCCTGACCTCCAGCGGCGACTCCAGGTAGACCTCTTCCTGCGCCAGCTTCGACCGGTAATACGGATAGCGCGCGCCGTCGATGCCCGCGATGGACAGCAGCACCGCGCGGCCGACGCCGTAGCGCGCCGCGGTGTGCAGGAGGTTGCGGGAGCCGTGCGCGAACACGTGCGACGCGCGGCGGCCGCCCGCGTTGCTCGCGTCGATGAGCACGTCGACTCCATCGACGGCCTCCTCGAGCCCGTCGCCCGTCACGAGGTCGGCCGTCACGTAGGCGGCGCCCTCGACGTACTGGGGCGAATCGTCATCGGGGGTGCGGCGAGCCGCGACCACGACCTGGTGGCCGCGTGCGACGGCCTCAGCGGTGACGGCACGACCGGCCAGACCGGTCCCACCGACGACGAGCACTCGGGACATGCGCGAGCCTTCCAGGCGAGGGGGATGTCATCCGCTCTCCGCGCTGGGCCCCGGGGGCTGGGGGAAGCGTGTCAGTAGAGCAGCGAGGCCAGCCTAGCCCTGGCCTTGCCGACGCGGGGGTCGTCCACGCCGACAATCTCGAAGTACTCGAGGATCCGTGCGCGCACGGCCTCCTTGCCCTCGGCGTCGAGCGTCGGGAAGAGCGTCAGCAGCCGGTCGAACGCATCGTCGACGTGACCGCCGGAGAGGTCGAGGTCGGCCACGGCGAGCTGCGCGTCCCTGTCGCCCGGGGCGGAGGCCGCGGCGTTCCGGATCTCGTCCAGCGTGCGGCCGGCCAGTCGCGCCAGCAGGCTCACCTGCGCGAGGCCCGCGATCGCCATCTGGTCGCGGGGGTCCTGCGCGATCGCGGTCTTGTAGGCGGCGATGGCCGCCGGATAGTCACCGCGGTCGATCGCGTCGTACGCCTCGGCGTGCAGCGGCGGCAGCGGCGGCTCCGGCGCGGGCTCGCCGGCATCGGCTCCCGGGGTCTCCCCCGCTGCGGCGTCGACCTGCGCCGTGCCGGTGACCCCGTTCTGCGCGGCCAGTTCGAGCAGCTGGGCGAACACATCGCGCACCTGGTCCTCCGGCAGCGCGCCCGTGAAGAGCTGCACCGGACGGCCGGACACGATGCCTGCGACCGCCGGCGCCGACTGGGCCTGGAAGGCCTGGACGAGCTGCGGATTGGCGTCCACGTCGACCTGGACGAGGACGATCCGGCCCGCGAGGTCGGTGGTGACCCGGTCGAGGACCGTCGCGAGAGCGCGGTCCGGGTCGGCCCAGGAGGCGGTCAGCGCAACCACGACCGGGATCCGCATCGACAGGTCGATGAAGTCGTTGAAGTTCGCGTCGGTGCCCTGGAAGAAAAGGCTGGGCAGCTCGATCGGCTCGCGGTTGGTCGCGCCGCCAGCGCCGCCGGCGCCGCCCGCGTCGCCCTGGCCGGGCTGCGGCCGGTTCACCAGGCCGCTCAGGTCCACGGCGCCGCGAAGATTGGTCGGATTCGGGGGAAGCTGACTCATGCGATCAAGCCTACTGCGCGGCTCCGAACGGGACGCGGGTCACTGCACCTCGCGGGCGGAGATGAGCCCCTGGGCGAACCCGAGCAGGCGCACCTTCCCGTTCGAGCCCGCCGGGGGCACGTAGAACGCGAGCTGGTAGCCGTAGACCGACTCGATCCCGGTGTTCGACTGCGCGACGCCGCTGAGCGCCGCCGTGGTGGCGCCAGCGATGACCTGCGCGCCGGCCTCCGTCACCTTGTGCAGCTGCACCTCTTCCGGGTTGACCCAGACGATGGCGCCGGAGTCGTTGGTCGCCATCGAGATGGTCGGCCCTGCGCCGGCGCGGCCGGTGAAGGTGAGGGAGGAGGTCTGGCCGAACTGCTGGGCGAGCCTGGCCTGCTCCTGCTGCTTCCACGAGGCGCCGACCTGTGCGACGAGCTTGTCGTCGGTGAGGTCGAAGCTGGAGTACCACTTGCTCTTGTCGTCGTTCAGCAGGATGTCGCTGTACGCGGTCGCCACCTGGTCGGGCTGCACCTTGAGCAGCTTGGAGTCAGGAGGGACCACCGCGGCCCCGATGCTCGCCGGCGCGAGGTTCGGCACCTTGACGTTCGGCTCGAGCGCGATGGCGTACTCCACCAGGTAGTTGTCGCGCGGCGTCTGCTGCACGAGGGCGAGCGCGAGCGGCGCCTGCGGCTTTCCGGTGGCGTCGTTCGGCATCTTCACGACGGCGGTGACGGTGCGCGGCCAGCTGTCGGTCGCCTGCGGGAGCGAGAGCTCGAGGGGACCGGCCGGGATGGCGGGAAGCGGCGGCTGGTCGGGCTTCTTCGCGCGGATGGCGTAGGTCGCCTCGCGCAGCTGGAGGGCGGGTCCGGCGAAGCGCTCCTTGGCGAGGTTCGGGTCGTTCTTGGCGTCCGCGTTGGTCGCCGCGACCGAGATCCGCTTGATGATTCGCTCGAGCTGCGGCGCCGTCACGGCCGGAGCCGGCGAGGTGCCGTTGTTGGGCGCGCTCGTCGCGGTGGTCGTCGGTGTCGGCGTGGGCGTCGACGTGTCGGCGAACGCGGCGCCCGCGCCGGTGCCGGTCAGGGCGAGGACGCCCGCGAGGAGCGCCGGCGCCATCACGCGCGTGCGCCGGCTCGACCGGCGGCCGCGCGGGGTCGCCTCGATGGACGCGGTCGGCTTGTACTTGGGGGCTTTGGGGAGCTTCGGCATCTTGGGTCCGCTCTTGCGCCGTGGCCCGCGCGACTTCCGGTGGGTGTACAGCCCCCACAGGTAGAGCGCGATGCCGATCACCAGGAGCACGAGTCCGCCGATGATGAGCGGGAACGCCAACGGCGTGCTGGTGTCGACGGGCCAGGTCAGGAGGATCTTGTTCGGGGCGGGGGTGGTCCCGTCGCCTGCGACGATGACGCTCACGCCGGACGGGACGTTCATCTTGGTGACCTGTGCGTCCTGGCCGTCGTACTCGTCGAGCCAGAGGTCGGAGCCGGCCGGGTTGGGGCCGGCGGTCGTCGGCGCCGAGCCGGAGGGGGCCGGCGCGGCGGTCGGGGCCGGGGTGGAGGTCGCGCCCGGCGAAGCGGTGGACCCCCCAGGGTCGGTCGAAGCCGCCTTCGGAGTCACGGTCTTCACCGACAGCGCGCCATCGCCCGCGCGGTACGAGATGGTCGCGTACTTCTGATCGTTCAGCCACGCTTTCACGTCGGCGGTGCGGCCATAGGCGACCATCTGCGTCTTGGCGTCCTTGGAGCCGGAGACGGACAGCGTCTGCTGTCCAGGATGGGCGTTCAGCACCGCGCTGTCGATGAGGACGTAGCGGGCGCCGCCCGGGACGGTCGCAGAGGCGGACACCTGCGACGGGGGTGCGAAGATCGTGCGCTGGGCGATGCCGGCCACGATCATGACGGCAGCGACCACGAACGCGACGATGGCCAGTACGAAACGCAAACAGAACTCCTCGGTGCCGGACGGGGGGCGGGCACAGTCACACAACGATAATGGAGCACCCTGAGAGGCATCTAACCGTTGTCTGCACGGTCACGCAGTCCCCCATGCGGGTACACGGCCTCGAAATGTAAGATCGATGCGGCGCGCGCGCGGCTCGCTCACTCGATCCCACAGGAGTAACACGGTGGCCACCGACGAATCCAACTTCACCCAGGTCTTTCGCGGATATGACAAGGACGAAGTCGACCAGGCCATCCAGGACCTTCGCCGCGAACTGATCAAATCCAACACCCAGTCCGCCGACCAGGCCAAGGAACTCAAGCGCCTCCAGCTCCGCATCGACGAGCTGAACGCCGAGATCGAGGAGGTCGGCAGCCCGACCTACTCCGGCCTCGGCACCAAGCTGGAGAACACGCTGCGGGTGGCCGAGGAGCAGTCCACCCGGCTCATCGCCCAGGCCGACATCGACGCCGAGAAGCTGCGCGCCGGCGTCGCCGCCGAGGTCGACAAGATCAAGAAGACCGCTGCGCAGCAGGCCGAGCGCGTGCTCGCGGACGCCCAGGCCCGCGCCACGACCGCCCTCGAGGACGCCCAGATCGAGTCCTCCGAGCTGCTCGCGCGCACCCGCGCCGACAAGGAGACCCTCCTCAACGACGCGATCCGGGAGGCCGCCGCCATCCGCGGCGCGGTGGCCACCGAGGCGGCGGAGCTGAGGGCGACCAGCAAGCGCGAGGCGGCCGCCCTCCGCGCGGAGGCCGACCGCGAGGCCGCCGAGCTGAGGGCCGTCGCCCTGCGCGAAGCCGAGGCCGCGCGAACGGAGGCGGCCGAGCTCGATCGGACGATCGCCGCCCGGCGCGCCGAGCTGGAGAACGCGCTCGCGGCCGACCGCGCGGCGTTCGAGCGGGAGGCCGCCCAGACGCGCCTCGAACTCGACAAGCGCGTCGCCGAGACCGCCGACCGTCTGGCCGCGGACGAGGCCGAGGCGCGCGGCGCCCTCGCCGCCGAGATGGCCCAGGCCCGCGCCGAGCTCGCGGACGAGGTCGAGCAGCAGCGCGCCACGCTCGCCGCGCTGGCGACGCAGACCCGCGCCGACCTCGACCACGAGGAGACCACCCGGCGTCAGGCGCTCGCCGCCGACGTCGAACAGACCACGACCGCCCTCGCCGCCGAGGTGGAGCAGACCAAGAGCTCCCTCGCAGCGGAGGTCGAGCAGACCAAGGCCCGCCTGGCCGACGAGGTCACGACGACCAGCTCCGCCCTCGCGGACGAGGTCACCCGGACCAAGACGGAGCTCGCCGACGAGGTGGCGCGCACGAAGGCCGCGCTCGCGGACGAGGTCACCAGCACGAAGGCCGCGCTGGAGACCGAGGTCACGACCACCCGCTCGGCGCTCGAGACCGAGGTGACCAGCACCCGGTCGGCGCTGGCCGAGGAGGTCGAGCGTACGAAGAAGGAACTCGCCGACGAGGTTCTGCAGACCCGTTCGACCCTGGAGCGCGAGACCACAGAGACCCGCAGCGCCCTCGAAGCCGACCGCACGACGACCGCCGCCCAGCTCGCCGCCGACCGGGAGCGCGTCGCGAACGAGCTCGCGGCCGAGGAGGAGACCACCCGCGCCCGCGTCGCAGCTCTGCGGGAGCGCACCGCCGCCGAGCTGGCGACGGAGGTCAAGGACACCCGCGCCGACCTTGCCGCGGAGGTCGAGACCACCCGCGCCGAGGTCGCCAAGGAGATCGACGCGGCGCGCTCCGCCCTCGCGAAGGACGTCGAGACCACGAAGGCCTCCCTCGCCAAGGAGGTCACGAGCACGCGCTCCGCGCTGAAGAAGGAGGTCGAGAACACCCAGGCCGCGCTGGCCAAGGAGGTCGAGACGACCCGGGCCTCCCTCGCCAAGGAAGTCGAGACGACGCGCGCCGAGCTCGCCGCAGAGGTGGAGACGGCACGCGCCGAACTCGCGGAGGAGGTCGAGACCACCACCTCCGCCCTCGCGGAAGAGGTCGAGACCACCAAGGCCGCCCTCGCGGAGGAAGTCGAGACGACCAAGGCCGCCCTGGCGGAAGAGGTCGAGACGACCAAGGCCGCGCTCGCCGAGGAGGTTCAGACCACGCAGGCCGCGCTCGCCGACGAGGTCGAGACCACCCGCGCCGAGCTGGCCGCCGACGCCGAGCGCCAGCGCCGCGAGCTGGAGGCCGAGGCAGCCGAGGTGCGCGCCGAGCTGGCCGCCGAGGTCGGGGAGGCCCGCACCGCGCTCGCCGAGGAGCTTGCGACCGAGCGCAGCGCGCTCACCGCTGAGGTCACTTCGACCCGCGCCCAGCTCGCCGCCGACGTCGACCAGACCGCCGCCCGGCTCGCCGCCGAGAAGGAGCAGACCCTCTCCGCGCTCGAGACCCAGGTCGTCACCACGAAGGCCGCTCTGGCCGCGGAGGTCGAGCAGACCAAGTCCGCCCTGGCCGCCGAGGTCGAGCAGACCAAGTCCGCACTGGAGACCGAGGTCACGACCACGACCTCCAACCTCGCCGCCGAGGTCGAGCAGACGAAGTCGGCGCTCGAGACCGAGGTGACCACCACCAAGTCGGCCCTGGCCGCCGAGGTCGAGCAGACCAAGTCCGCCCTCGCCGCGGAGGTCGAGGAGACCCGTTCCCGGCTCGCCGACGAGACCGAGCAGACCCGCAGCACGCTCGCGGCGGACGTCAAGCGCACCACCGCCGAGCTCGCCGATCAGCGGGCCCGCACCGCGCAGGAGCTGAAGAACGACCGCGAGCAGCAGCGCCTGGAGCTGGAGCGCGAGGCCGACCAGACCCGGGTGACCCTTGCCGAGGAGACCGAGCGCGCCCGCGTCACGCTCGACGCCGAGACCGCGAAGGCGCGCGCGCAGATCGCGCGCGAGAGCGCCGAGGCGAGCACCGCGCTCGACGCCGAGCTCGCCGAGCGCCAGGCCGCCTTCGACCAGGAGGCCGCGACCGCCCGCGCCGACCTCGACGCCGAGCTCACGGCCCTGCGCACCTCCACGCTCGCCGAGCTCGACAAGCGCACCCGCGAGATCGAGCAGGCGCGCATCGACCTCGACGTCGAGCTGCGCGCCCGCCGCGACGAGGCCGAGAAGGAGTACCTGAGCCGGCACCAGGAGGCCGTCGCCCAGACGCAGAAGTACTTGGACGAGGCGAACGTCCAGCTCGCCGACGCCGTCAAGCGCACCTCCCAGGCCCGCACGGAGGCCGAGACCCTCGACACGGAGGCCCGCGAGACGGTGAAGAAGGCGCGCAAGGAGGCCGAGAAGGCCGCCGCGGCCATCGTGCGGGAGGCGCAGGAGCGCGCCGACGCCCTGATCGCGGACGCCGAAGAGCGCACGCAACGCCTGGTCGCCGACGCGGAGGAGCGCCTCGCCCAGATTAGGATTGAGCGCGAAGCCGTCGCCGGGTACTTCGAGAACCTGCGGGGTATGCTCCAGCAGGCGGACAAGGTTTCCGCAGACGACTGAGTCCGCCTCCCGGGTGGACAGCCCGGAGGGGGACTGAGTGAAGATCCAGAACGCGTTCCGACTCGGACTGATCGGCACCCTCGGCGTCGGCCTGGGCGTCCTGATCCTGACGTCGATCGTGAGCCTGGCCACGATCATCACGTACATCGGCGCCGCCCTGTTCCTCGCCCTCGGGATCGAGCCGCTGATCTCCTTCCTGGAGCGCAGGAAGTTCCCGCGCTGGGCGGCGCTGGTCGTCACGCTCGTGGTCATCATCGGCGCCTTCGTCGGCCTGATCTGGGCGATCGTCCCCGTCGCGGTCGGCCAGGCGACCCAGCTCGTCCAGAACTCGATCAACTGGGTCAACAACGGCGGCGCGGAGAAGTGGTTCCTCAGCCTCCAGCACCAGTTCCCGACCATCGTCAACCAGCAGAACATCGACACGGTCACCCAGTGGCTGCAGAAGAACCTCCCGGACATCACGTCCAAGGTGCTGCAGACCGGCATCGGGATCGTCCAGGGCGCGTTCGGCGTCATCATCGTCGTGATCCTGACGATCTACTTCACCGCGTCGCTGCCGAGCATCAAGCGTGCGGCCTACCAGCTCGTGCCGGCCTCCCGCCGCTCCCGCTTCGCCGACCTCGGCGACCAGATCACCGACTCGGTCGGCAAGTACGTCGGCGGCCAGGTCTCGCTCGCACTCGTCAACGGCGTGCTGAGCGCGATCTTCCTGACGATCATCGGCGCGAAGTTCCCCATCCTGCTCGCGTCGATCGCGTTCTTCTTCTCGCTGATCCCGCTTGTGGGCACGATCACCGGATCGGTCATCATTGTGGCGGTCTGCTTCTTCTCCGGCACGCCTACCGCGATCGCCGCCGCGATCTACTACATCGTCTACATGCAGGTGGAGGCCTACGTGCTGAGCCCCCGCATCATGAACCGCGCGGTGTCGGTGCCGGGCGCGCTCGTCGTGGTCGCGGCCCTCGCCGGCGGCACGCTGCTCGGCATCCTCGGCGCGCTGGTCGCCATCCCGTTCGCCGCGGCGATCCTGCTCATCATCAAGCAGGTCGTCATCCCACGCCAGAACGAGCTCTAGGCGCGCGCAGGCCGCGTCAGGCCGGCGGCCACTGCGTCGGCAGGGGCGCCGCCGCGGCGTTCAGCCGTTCGACGATCTCGTCGAGCACGCGACGGGTCTGGTTCTCCCCCACCCAGAGGTGCTTGCCACCCTCTACGTCGACCAGCTCGATCTGCGGCAGCGGACGGAACCGCTCCGCCGCCTCCGCCGGCCGCAGGTAGTCGTCGTGCTCGGGAATCAGCGCCACGATCGGGCGGTGGTCCCCCGCCCAGGCCGCCAGGTGCTCGGGCTTGGCCCGGTGCAGCGGCGGCGACAACAGGATGATCCCGTCGACCGGGCACTCCCGCCCGTACATCAGCGCGAGCTCCGTGCCGAACGACCAGCCGAGCAGCCACGGGTGCGGGAGGCCGCGCTCGGCGACGAACGCCATCGCCGCCTCGACGTCGTAGCGCTCGTCCACGCCGTGGCCGAACTCGCCCTGGCTGCGGCCACGCGGGGACGCCGTGCCGCGCGTATTGAAGCGCAGCACGGCGATGTCCGCCAGCGCGGGCAGTCGCCCCGCGGCCTTGCGGAGGATGTGGGAGTCCATGAAGCCGCCGCCGGTGGGCAGCGGGTGCAGCGTGACCAGGGTCGCCACCGGCTCACGGTCGAGCGGCGAGGCGAGCTCGCCGACGAGGGTCAGGCCGTCGCGCGTGCGAAGCTCGATGTCCTCGCGCCGGGCGGGCAGCTCGACACCGCCGCGGATCTCGATCGGCCCCTCGGCCGCTGCAGTATCGGTCATCGTCCTGTCTCTCTCGTCGCTGTTTCTCTCGTCGCTGTTTCTCTCGTCGCTGCCGCTCACGCGATCCGCCAGCAGGAGGTGTGCCAGTGCCGGCGGGCGGCCAGGTCGGCCGCGTCGCCCATCACCCCGTCCGCGCGCCAGGCGACCAGGTGCGCGACGCCGGGGCCGATCTCGCGGCCGCAGCCGGGGCACACGTAGCTCTTCTGCGCCTGCACGGCCGACACGGGCTGCACATTCCATTCGACGCCGCGCCGGACCTCCGTGCGCCGCCAGCCGGCGAGGAGTCGGTCGAGGCCGTCCTGCTCCTCCTCACGCGGCTCGCCGTGGCGGCGGCGGGGACGATTGCTGCGGGGCACCGCTCCAGTCTAAGCAGCCCGCGGCTGTCGCCCGCCGACCCACGCGCAGTACCATCGGCGGCATGAGCGACGACGCTCGAGGCAGCGACTCCAGCAACACCGATGCTCTCACCGCGCAATTCCTCGCGACCGAGCACTGGAGCCTCCTGGCATCGCGCAGCACCACGCAGAGCGAGGTGCTGACCCGGATCAGCATGCTCCTGACCTTGATGTCGGCCGCACTGGTCAGCATCGCGCTGGTGGGCCAGGCGACGAAGTTCATGGGCATCTTCCCGGCGTTCGCCGACGCCCTGCTCGGCCTCGTGGTGGTGGTCGGCGTGCTCACCCAGGTCAGGGTGACGAACGTGTCCATGGAGGACCTCATGTACGTCCTCGCGATGAACCGCCTCCGCGCCGAGTACGTTCGGCTGGCGCCCGAGGTCGCCCGCGTGCTCAGCGCCTCCTGGCACGACGACAGGGAGGGAGTGACCCGCACCTACTACTTCCTCGGCCGCCGCGGTCAGAGCCAGGTCATCGGCAGCAGCATGATGTTCACTTTCGTCGTGAACGGAGCGCTGGTCGGCCTCTTCCTGGGCGTCGTGCTCGCGACGAACGGCGTGGGCGTGCCCGTAGCCTGGACGGTCGGAGTCGTCTGCGCGGTCATCTACATCATCGCGTCCGTCGCGATCGGCGGGCGGATCTACTTCCGGTTCTGGCGCGACTACACGCCGACGTCGCCCAGCGAGCAGCCGCCGTCTCCTGCGGAGTGAGCTTCCGGCTCAGTACCAGCCGCTGGACTGCGAGTGCGCCCAGGCGCCGCAGGGGTTCGTGTACCGGCCGGCGATGTAGCTGAGGCCCCACGAGATCTGCACGGAGGCGTCCGTCTGCCAGCCCGGGCCCATCTTGCTTCCGGGCAGGGCCTGCGGGATGCCGTATGCGCCGCTGGGGTTGGACGCGTTCACGCGCCAGCCGGACTCGCGGTTCCAGAGCGACACGAGGCAGCTGTACTGGTCGTCGCCCCAGCCGCGGGCGTGCACCATCTGGAGCGCGATCGCCTGCGCGGTGCCCGGCGACGGGATGGGGGCCGACGGGGCGCTCGCGCTGCCCGATGACCTCGACGACGACGAAGAGGACGACTTGGTCGGCGTGGGGGTCGGCGTCGGCGTGGGCGTCGGCTTCAGCTTGACGGCAGGGGCGTCACGCGAGACGGCCGTCCCCGAGGCGTCGGGAGCCGTCAGGCTCTGCACGGGCACGGCGCCGTAGCGGGACGACTGCTGGATGCTCTGGAGGGACTCGGCATAGGCGGGCGTGGCCGCAGACCCCGAGTACGGGTCGACGACATTGACCAGCGCGAAACCGACGGCCGCGGTGAAGGCGAACCCCCAGATGACGGCGCGCGAACGGACGTGAGGCCGTCGCGAACGGCGGAATGCGACTCCGACCGGGTTGGCAGGGGTCAGCGGAACGAGCTCTGCTGCTTCTTGTCTACCCACGATCACAGAACCATAACGAACATTTCAGCGGTTTCCAACACGGAGCTCCCCTATTCAGGTAACGGCCAGGATCAGCGGACCGCGAGCATCACGTCTGTGACGCTGTCCAGGAGGAGGTCCACCTGGGCCTCACGGTACCCCCCTCGCTGCTCGCGGAAAGTGACCGTGCGGACTTCGTCGACGCTCATCGGGCGGCCGTCCTGGAAGTACTTCACCAGCCGGCCGGCGAACCGGTCGACGTCCTGGCGGTTGTAGCCGAGAGTCAGGAAGCTGACCCGCTGGAAGCGCTCGCCCACCGGCCGCTCGAGCCGGTCGAGGATAGCCTGCGCCGTTGTGCGAGCCTCCTCGAACCATGCCGAGTCCCGTCCGCCGCTGCGGGCGACGTCGCGCTCACGGGCCGCGAAGGCGTCCTCCAGGCGCTCGAGGGCCGCATCCACATGCGAGGTCGAGTAGCCGCCCTTGGCCATCGAGAACGCGGTGTGGCGGATGTCGGCGGCCGACAGCGTGCCAGGGGTCGACGGGTCGGAGTCATAGGCGCGACGGGCGGCGACGAGGAACTCGTCGACCTGCGCGACGTCGTAGCCTGGCTTCGACTTGGGGCTCCGGGGGAACGTGCTCACCAGCCCATTGTGTCAGGAGAAGATGAGGAACAGCACGTAGGTGGCCGCCGCGGACGGCAGGATCGAGTCCAGCCGGTCGAGGAAGCCGCCGTGGCCGGGCAGCCACGAACTCATGTCCTTGATGCCCAGGTCGCGCTTGATCAGCGACTCGGCGAGGTCTCCCGCGGTCGCCGTCAGCAGCGCGACGACGCCGAAGATCACGCCGAACCACCACGGCTGCTGGATCATGAACAGCGAGACCAGGACACCGGCGACGATCGCCGCGACGGCCGCTCCCGCAAAGCCCTCCCAGGTCTTCTTGGGGCTGATGGTCGGCGCCATCGGGTGTCGGCCGAACGACAGGCCGCTCGCGTAGGCGCCCGTGTCGACGGCGACGACCACGATCAGGAAGCCGAGCACCCACCACTCGCCGCCGTTCTCCGCCAGCAGCAGGATCGCGAACGAGCCGAGCAGGGTCACATACATCTGGACGAGCACGCTCCACGCGAGGTCGCGGGCGAGCGGCACTCCCCCGGCCCGTTTGGCTGGTAGGACGGCCTCCTCCACCAGTCGCCAGACGACGACCAGGACGATGCCCGACGCCAGCGCAACGAGCTGGCCGCCCGCGTGGAACCAGAACGTGGCGGGGACGATCGCCAGCGACGCGACCAGCGACGGGGTCCGCGGCACGCGCCTCCCGGCGGCGCGGAACGCCTGGGTGAGCTCGAACGCCGCGAAGCCGATCATCGCGGCCCCGAAGACGAGGAAGAGTTCCTTGATGAAGATGAGGCTGACCACCAGCAGCGCGCCGGCGCCGAGCCCGATCAGGATCGCCAGGATGAGGTTGCGCCCCGTCCGGGCCGCGATGCGCTCGTTCGTGGCGTCGAGCTGAGCCTTGCGCGCCAGCACCTGCCGCTCGAAGTCGGCCCGGGTCGCCTGCACCTGCGCGCGCAGCTCGGCGCGCGCCGCGGACTTCCCCCTTCTGCCCGACGCCGGCGTGCGAGGCGCGCCGGGGCTGCTCCCCTCGCTCATCTAGACCTCGAGGAGCTCGGCTTCCTTGCGCTTGAGGGCCTCGTCGACCGCGTCGACGTTGGTGCGTGTGAGGGCCTCGAGCTCCTTCTCGCCGCGGGCCACTTCGTCGTCCCCGACCTCGCCCTTGAGCGCGTCGAGGTCGTCCTTGGCCTTGCGGCGGATGTTGCGGATGGCGACCTTGGCGTCCTCGCCCTTGCCGCGGACGATCTTGACGAACTCCTTGCGGCGGTCCTCGGTCAGCTCCGGAAGGGTGACACGGACGATCTCGCCGTCGTTGCCTACGTTCGCCGACAGGTTCGGCATGTTGACGATCGCCTTCTCGATGTCCTTGAGGGCGGACTTGTCGTACGGAGTCACCAGCAGCACCCGGGCCTCCGGGTTCTGCAGGCCGGCCAGCTGGGCCAGCGGCGTCGGCGAGCCGTAGTAGTCGACGAGCACCTTCTGGAAGAGGGCCGGGTTCGCGCGTCCCGCGCTCACCGTGCCGAAGTCGTCCCTCGCCGCGTCCACGGTCTTGGCCATCCGCTGGCGGGCGTCGGAAATCACATCGGCGATCACGGTTTCTCCTTCAGATCGATGAGTCGTGTCTAGTCTAGGGCCAGGCTGCGGATCACCCCGCGCAGGGCGGGGCGCTCCGGGCGAGGACGTCAACCGAGCAGGGTGCCGATCTCGGCGCCGAGCAGCGCGGCGGTGACGTTGCCGGCCGGCTCGATGCCGAAGATGCGCATCGGCATCCCGTTGTCCATGCAGAGGCTCAGCGCGGTGGAGTCCACGGCCTTCAGACCCTGCTGCAGGGCGTCCTGGTGGCTGATCTGGTCGATCTTGCGCGCATCCGGGTTGGTGCGCGGATCGTCGTCGTACATGCCATCCACGCCGTTCTTGGCGACCAGCACGACATCGGCGCTGATCTCCAGGGCGCGCTGGGCGGCGACGGTGTCGGTGGAGAAGTACGGCAGACCGGCGCCGGCTCCGAAGATGACGACGCGACCCTTCTCGAGGTGGCGCTCCGCGCGGCGCGGGATGTAGGGCTCGGCCACCTGCGTCATCTCGATCGCGGACTGAACGCGCGTCTCCGCACCGGCCTGCTCCAGGAAGTCCTGCAGGGCCAGCGAGTTCATCACGGTGCCGAGCATGCCCATGTAGTCGGCTCGGCCGCGGTCCATGCCGCGCTGCGACAGCTCGGCCCCGCGGAAGAAGTTGCCTCCGCCGACGACGATCGCGATCTCGACGTCCTCCGCCGCCTGGGCGATCTCACGGGCGATGCTGCTGACGATGTCGGGGTTCACCCCGAGCTGACCACCGCCGAAGGCCTCGCCGGAGAGCTTCAGAAGGACCCTGCGTCTGTGAGTGGCTGCCGTCATGTGTGTAGGAGTCCTTCCGTGTGTTTCGTTAACGCTAGTGCGTGCCCCATCGCCTGAATAGGCGCGGCGGGCACAGAAAAGGAGTCCGGATCGTGGTTCACGATCCGGACTCCTTCATGCCTGGGTCAGGCGCCGACCTTGAAGCGGGCGAAGCCCGAGATGGTCAGACCCGAGTCCTTGAGGACCTGGGCGATGGTCAGCTTGTTGTCGCGGGCGTACTCCTGCTCGAGCAGGGCGACCTGCTTGAAGTAGGCGCCGAGGCGACCCTCGATGATCTTCGGGAGCGCGGCCTCCGGCTTGCCCTCGTTGCGCGAGATCTCCTCGACGATGCGACGCTCGTTCTCGACCTCTTCAGCCGGGACGTCCTCACGGCTGAGGTAGGTCGGGTTCGCGAACGAGATGTGCTGCGCGATGCTGCGGGCGGTCTCCGCGTCGGCGCCGGCGTAGCCGACGACCACGCCGACCTGCGGGGGCAGGTCCTTGGAGGTCTTGTGCAGGTAGATCGCGAAGTTCTCGCCGGAGACGACGGCGATGCGGCGGAGCTCCACCTTCTCGCCGAGGATCGCGGCCTCGTCACCGATGAGCTCGGCGACGGTCTGCGAACCGGCGGTGGCGGCCAGCGCCTCCTCCACGGTGGTGGCGCCCGCGGCGGCGGCCGCGTCGAGCACCTTGTCGGCGAGGGCGATGAACTTCTCGCCCTTCGCGACGAAGTCGGTCTCGCAGGCGAGCTCGATCATCGTCGCGGTGCCGTTGCCGTTCTCCTTCGCGGCCACGAGGCCCTCGGAGGTGGAGCGGTCGGCACGCTTCGCGTTGCCCTTGGCGCCCTTGAGGCGGAGGATCTCGGTCGCCTTCTCGATGTCGCCACCGGCCTCCTCGAGGGCCTTCTTGGTGTCGACCATCCCGGTGCCGAGCTGCTCGCGCAGGGCCTTGATGTCAGCGATGCTGATGTTTGCCATGTTCTGAGTGGAACCTTCTGACTCGAAGTTTGGTGAGTGTGGTTACTTGGCCTCGGCGTCGGCTTCGCCCTCGGCCACGACCTCGGCGGAGTCCGCCTTGGCCTCGGCGAGGTCGGCGTCGGCCGCCTTCTCGGTCTCGGCAGACGCCTGGACCTCGTCCTGCGACGCGCTGTCGCTGGACTGGGCCAGGAGCTCCTGCTCCCACTCGGCGAGCGGCTCGGCCGGCTCGGCGCCCTCTTCCGGCTTCTGGTGACGCTGGATGAGGCCCTCGGCCGCGGCGTCGGCGACGATGCGGGTGAGGAGGGTGACGGAGCGGATGGCGTCGTCGTTGCCCGGGATCGGGTACTGGACCTCGTCCGGGTCGCAGTTCGTGTCGAGGATGCCGATGACCGGGATGCCCAGCTTCTTCGCCTCGTCGATCGCGAGGTGCTCCTTCTTGGTGTCCACGACCCAGATGGCGCTCGGGGTCTTGGCCAGGTTGCGGATGCCGCCGAGCGACTTGTGGAGCTTGTCCAGCTCGCGCTTCTTGATCAGCAGCTCCTTCTTGGTGAAGCCGCTGGTGGTGCCCTCGAAGTCGAGCTCCTCGAGCTCCTTCATGCGCGCGAGGCGCTTGGACACGGTCTGGAAGTTGGTCAGCAGACCGCCCAGCCAGCGCTGGTTCACGTAGGGCTGGCCCACGCGGGTCGCCTGCTCGGCGATCGCCTGCTGCGCCTGCTTCTTGGTGCCGACGAAGAGGATGGTGCCGCCGTGGGCGACGGTCTCGCGCACGAACTCGTACGTCTTGTCGATGTAGGCGAGCGACTGCTGCAGGTCGATGATGTAGCTGCCCGAACGCTCGGTGAGGATGAAGCGCTTCATCTTCGGGTTCCAGCGGCGGGTCTGGTGTCCGAAGTGGACGCCGCTGTCGAGCAGCTGGCGCATGGTGACGACGGCCATTTGCCGTTCTCCTGTTCTTGCGCGCCCGGCCTCACGGCGGGGACACGACTCTCGGTTGTCCAGCGGCAGCCGGTCGGCCGCCGCTCCTGGTGCCCCGCGCCTCCCCGCACCCGCGCTTCCGCACGGAGGACCGTGGTGGATGAGCGGGAGACCGGTGGAGAAGCGCACACCCTCGGGTGAAGGTGTTCCGGACACGCGTAGTCACTCCGACGTGCGGAGTGCAGTGGACATCCTATCAGGAACCGGGCCCCGGCCGGGGCCGCGTCGGGCAGGGCTCAGCGCCGCGTGACCGTGTCCCCTGACGAGCGCACCTGCGGGCCGCGGCTGCGCCCCGCGTTGGCGAACAGCGTCTCGGCGTGCTCCAGCGCCATCCCGTTCGTCTCCGGCACCTTGAAGAAGACGAAGAAGAAGGACAGTGCGGCGAAGACCGCGTACATCCCGTAGGTGAAGGGCAGGGAGAAGTCCGACATCGGCGGGAAGGAGACCGTGACGAGGAAGTTCGCGATCCACTGCGCCGAGGCCGCGACGCCGAGCGCCGCACCGCGGATGCGCGGCGGGAAGATCTCGCCCAGCAGCACCCAGACCAGCGGGCCCCAGGACGCGCCGAAGCAGATCACGAAGACGTTCGCAGCGATGAGCGCGATCGGCCCCCACGGGTTGGGCAGCGTGACGGCGCCCGCCGCCTTGTGCGCGAAGCTGAACGACAGCGCCATCACCGCCAGCGAGATCGCCATGCCCACGGAGCCGGTGAGCAGGATCGGCCGCCGGCCGACCCGGTCGACCAGAAGGATGGCCACGATCGTGACCAGCACGTTGGTGACCGAGGTGATGACGGTGATCAGCAGCGAGTTGCTCTCGGTGAAGCCGACCGCTTTCCAGAGCGTCGTCGAATAGTAGAAGATCACGTTGATGCCGACGAACTGCTGGAAGACGGACAGGATGATGCCGATCCAGACGATCGGCTTCAGGCCGAATCGGTTGCCGCGCAGCGTGCCCTTGGCGCCCTCCTTGTCCTCTTCGATCGCCTGCTCGATGTCCCGGACCTGCCGGTCGACGTCCTCTTCCGGCACGAGGGTCGAGAAGATCGCCCGCGCCTCGTCGTGGCGCCCGGTGGAGAGCAGGAAGCGCGGCGACTCCGGCAGGATCAGCGCCAGGATGCCGTAGACGACCGACGGGATGACGCCGACGAGGAACATCCACCGCCAGGCCTCCAGGCCGAGCCAGAGCTGGCTGGCCGCGGCGCCGGCCGCCCCCGCGAGGAGGGCGTCTGACAGCAGCGCCACGAAGATACCGATCGTGATGGCGAGCTGCTGCAGCGAGGCGAGGCCGCCGCGGCGCTGCTTGGGCGCGATCTCCGCGATGTACGCCGGCGCGACGACGGACGCGATGCCGATGCCGAGACCGCCGATGATGCGCCAGAACCCGAGATCCCACACGGAGAACGAGAGCCCGGCGCCGATGGAGCTGGCGAGGAACAGGACGGCGCCGATGAGCATCACCCGGATGCGGCCCCACCGGTCGGCGAGCCGGCCTGCGAGGTAGGCGCCCACGGCGCAGCCGAGCAGGGCGATGGCGACGATGAACCCGGTGACGAACGCGTTGAGCGCGAAGTGGTGCTGGATCGAGTCGACGGCTCCGTTGATGACCGAGGAGTCGAACCCGAACAGGAATCCGCCGACCGCCGCGGCGGTGGCGAGCCCGACGACTTTCCGCCGCATGGCCGCGGTCGGCCGGGGAACGTTCTCGTCCTCCCGCTCGGTTCCGGTGCTGCGCTGATCGGACATGAGACCCCTCCTCCATCGGGTCGCCGTCCTCGCTCTGGAGGACCGGCGGAACGTGCGCTGGTCACGGTACGCCGACTCGTCCGCGTTCATAAGAGTCCTGCACAGGCAGCGTGCGCGAGTGATTTGTGCACGGATCGTGGCGATGTGGGGGTCCGCGGGTGGGCGATGCCGAAGGCTGGGCGCAGGGGTGGTCGGAATGCGGAGAAGGAATGCCGGGCTGCGGGAAGCGGTTCGTGGGGTGCCCATGCGAGCGGATGGGGCGAGGTGGTTGCCGATGGGGTGGCTCGGGTCGTGGGTGGTGGCGGCGCTCGTTGTTGTGGTCGGCTTCGGGGCGGGTGCTGCGGCGGCGGACGGGCGACCGGGAACGGCGACGGCGACGGCGACGTCGGTGATGGCGGTGATGGCGGGAGCGGAGGGCGGCGATTCGCGCCGGTTCGTCTCGACCACCCCCGACGCCCGCAGCTCGCCGGACGGTCCGCTCGACCGTGCGGGCGTCTCGCCGCGGTGGTCGTGGCCGCTCGCGCCGGTCCGAGTGGTCGAGGCGCCCGCGGCCCCGCCGTCGCCCTACGCCGCCGGGCATCGCGGGGTCGACCTCGCGGCGCGGCCCGGTGCGACCATCGCGGCGCCCGCCGACGCGACGGTCCACTTCGTCGGGGTGGTCGTGGACCGGCCGGTACTCACCCTCGACCACGGTTCGGGTGTGCTCTCGTCCTACGAGCCCCTCGAGGCGGCGGGCCTCGCCGCCGGCGACCGGGTGACGCGCGGGACGGTGCTCGGTGTCGTCGGCGAGGGAGCGCACTGCTCCGGGGCGTGTCTGCACGTCGGGGTCAGGGTCGACGGCGAGTACGTGTCCCCGCTGCTGTTCTTCGACCGGCTCCCGCGGTCCGTGCTGCTTCCGTTACGCGCGGGCGGGCACGTGCGGGCGTCTTCGCCCGTCGTCCCGCCTTCCACCCGCGACGCCATCACCCTGGCTCCTGTGGGTCGCCGCGATGGTCAGGTCAGGCGCGGGGGTGGGCGATGCGGTAGGCCTCCTTGAGTCGTTCGCTGGAGACGTGCGTGTAGATCTGGGTGGTGCCGAGGCTGGCGTGTCCGAGGATCTCCTGGACCGCCCGCAGGTCCGCTCCGCCGTCGAGCAGGTGGGTCGCGGCGGTGTGCCGGAGCGTGTGCGGACCCGCGGGTCCACCGCCGGGGAGGTCGGCCAGAAGCGACGCCACCAGCTGGTAGACCGCCCGGGTGCCGAGCCGCCCGCCGCGCGAGCCGAGCAGTAGGGCCGGACCCGATCCTTCCGCGGCGAGCGCCGGGCGTGCCACCTGAAGGTACCGCCGGATCGCGCGCAACGCGGGGACACCGAACGGCACGACGCGCTCCTTGTTCCCCTTGCCGACCACGCGGAGCGTCAGCCGTTCGACATCGACATCGTCGACATCGAGCCCGGTGAGCTCGCTGACGCGGATCCCGGCCGCGTACAGCAATTCGATGACCGCGACGTCCCGGATCGCACCGGGGTCCCCGCCTTCGGCCCGCGCGGCGAGCGCAGCGAGCAGCCCGTCGATCTGCGCCCGCGTGATCACGCGAGGGAGATGTTTGTCGGCCTTCGGCGCCCGCAGCCGGGCGGCGGGGTCGGCGGAGGGAGCCGAGGCGCCGGACCGGGCTGCCGACGCAGTTGCGGTGACCGGCTCGATCACAGCGCTCCTCGCGTTGCGGGCGTTCCATCCGCTGAATCCGCGCACTGCGGCCGATCGTCGTGCGAGCGTGGCCTTGGCGAGCTGCTGCTGCGCACCCTCCCAGAGCCAGTCCCGGAACAGGTCGAGTGTGAGCGCCTCTGTCTTGGTCACCCCGCGCGCCTCCGCGAACCGCTCGAACTGGGCAAGGTCGGACCGGTAGGCCCGCACCGTCTGCGCCGAGTACCCGCGCTCCACCTCCAGATGGCGCAGGTAGCCGTCGACGGCGAGCCGGAGGTTCACTCCCCCAGCATCCGCCATCGGCGACCCGCTCCGGGCGCGGACGCACCGGCGGCGACCGATTCCGGGTGAGTCGGGTCGCGCATGTTCGGCGGTCGGACGTCAGTCGATACCGCCCAAGCCGCCGGCGTCGCACGCGATCCGCACCTCGATCCGCACCTCGATCGGCACCTCCCCGGCCTCATCCCCTCCCTCCGTGCGACCGTCCCGTGTCTCACCCGTCTCCCTCGGGCCCGAGGCGTGCGCCCATCGGTTCGGCCAGTTCCGCCATCTCGTCCGGGGTGGTGACGCAGGTCGCTCCGTATTCGCGGATGAGGCGGTGGCAGCCGGCCGACGCGGGCGAGGTGATCGGACCCGGCACGGCTCCGAGAGGCCTGCCCAGTTGGGCGGCATGGCCGGCCGTGTTCAGGGAGCCGGAGCGGGCGCCGGCCTCCACGACGACGGTCGCGCTGCTGGCGGCGGCGATCAGCCGGTTGCGCATCAGGAAACGCCAGCGCGTCGGGGTCGAGCCCGGAGGGAGTTCGGCCATCAGGAGGCCGGAGCGGGCGACCCGCTGCAGGAGGTCGTCGTTGCCGGCCGGGTAGAGGCGGTCCACGCCGCCGGCCAGGAATGCGACGGTGACCTGATCGCTGGACAGCGCGGCTCGGTGGGCGGCCGCGTCGATGCCGTACGCGCCGCCTGAGACGATCGCGAAGCCGCGGTCGCTGAGGCCGGCTGCGCTCTCCAGCGCGACATGCTCGCCGTATGCGCTGGCGGCGCGTGCACCGACCAGCGCGATGGAGTGCGAGAGCCGGCCGAGTCGCGCCGGGTCGCCGCGCACCCAGAGGGCGAGGGGCGCGCCGAGTTCCAGGCTGTCGACGGCGGTGGGCCACGCTGGGTTCTCCGGGGTCACGAGCCGTGCGCCGAGGCGCGCGGCGCGTTCGAGCGGGGCGTGGAGCGGTGCACGCGGCAGACGACCGCGCCACCGGTCGAGGGCGTTCCGCAGACGGTCGATCGGAGGCGGCTCCACGCCCAGCTCGCGCAGCGCGGCTTGGAGGGACTGCGGCTCGGTGTCGCCGATCACGGCACGGAGAGTCTGCAGGGCACCGATCGAGCCGACCAGCAGCGCAGCGTCCGTGTCGCCCGGCTCGACCGCGGACGCCAGCGCCGCGCGCGCCACGGCCGCGATCATGGACGACTCGTCCGGATAGAGCATGCCCGTCGACACCTCGCGCACGAGGGATGCGACCTCCCGGGAGGTCAGGCCAGGGAAGGTGGCGGCGCTCATCGGGCGCTCCCGCGGGCGGTCGGCGGGGACGTGGGCGTCGACCCGGGCGTCGACACAGGCGTCGATCCGGGCGGGAACGCCGACGCAGGCGTCGACATGGGCGCAGGCGTCGCCGTGAACGCCGACGCAGGCGTGGACGAAGTAGGCATGGATATCCGCGTGCGCTGGTCCTCCTCCGCACCCATCTCCCCCACGCGTCCCTCTCCCTCCGCGTCAGCCCCGCATACCGCCCTCCACACCGCGCACCTGCCGCACCACCGCTCCCGCTCGCGCTCGGGGTGGTCGCGTTCCTGACGGATCAGTTCGACCCAGCTCCTGTTCATGCGGCCGCACCCCGCCTCAGGTAGAGGGCCCGCGCCACCTGGTCGGCGGTCGGGCTTCCGGCGCCCTCGAGGTCGGCCAGGGTCCAGGCGAGGCGGAGGGTGCGGTCGTAGCCGCGCATGGTGAGGGCGCCGCGTTCCAGGGAGCGGTCGATGCTGGCGCGGGCGGACGCGGCGATGCGGCGTTCCGGGGCACGGAGCCAGGTTCCCGCGGCCTGGGAGTTGGTCGTCCAGCCAGTGCCGCGCAGGCGGTCGCGGGCCGTGGCGCGGGCGTGTTCGACTTGGCGGCGGAGTTCTCTGCTGGCGCGCGTCGGCGCCGTGCCGTCGGAGGCGGTTCGCAGGGCGCCGAGGCCCAGGCGCCGCACGGTGAGGCGGATGTCGACGCGGTCCAGGAGCGGGCCCGACAGGCGCGTGAGGTAGCGGCGGCGGGCGGCCGGAGTGCAGGAGCACTCCTCCTCGGTCGAGCCGTAGCGGCCGCACGGGCACGGGTTGGAGGCAAGCACCAGCTGGACGCGCGCGGGGAACGAGGCGCTTCCGGCCGCCCGGTCGACGGCGATCGTGCCGGACTCCAGCGGCTGGCGGAGGGCGTCCAGGACCTTCGGCTGGAACTCGGCCGCCTCGTCGAGGAACAGCACGCCGTTCGACGCCCGGGCGATCGCGCCCGGCACCAGCCGTCCACTGCCGCCACCGACGAGCGCGGCGGACGACGCGGTGTGGTGCGGGGCCTCGAACGGTGGCCGCAGGATCAGCCCGCCGCCCACGGCGCGCCCCGACAGGGAGCGGATCGAGGTCGTCTCGAGAGCCTGCTCCGGGGTGAGGTCGGGCAGCAAAGACGGCAGCCGGCGCGCCAGCATGGTCTTGCCCGCTCCGGGCGGCCCGATCATCGAGACGTTGTGACCTCCCGCGGCGGCGACGACGAACGCGTCGACCGCGTCGTCGTTGCCGGCCACGTCGGCCATGTCGGGCTCGTCATCGACCGGGCCGGCGTCGTCGGCCAGGGCGACCGGGGCCTCCTCGACCGGGTCCAGCTCGGCGCCGTGGGCGATCGCCGCAGCGCGCAGGCCGACCACCGGCACCACCTCGACGCCGTCGACCAGGCCGGCCTCCTCGGCGTTCGCCGTCGGCACCAGGACCCGGGCGAATCCGGCGTTCCGCGCGGCGAGCACGACGGGAAGCACACCGGGGACCGGCCGCAGCCGGCCGTCCAGGCCGAGCTCGCCGACGTGCACGGCGCGGGAGGCCGACTCGGCGGGGACCTCCCCGGAGGCCGCCAGCGCGGCCACAGCTATCGCGAGGTCGAAGCCGGACCCCTGCTTGCGCAGCGAGGCCGGCGACAGGTTGACCGTCAGCTTGCGCTGGGTGAGAGCGCAGCCGGCGTTGGCCGCCGCGGCGGAGACCCGCTTGCGCGACTCGCCGAGCGCGGCGTCGGGTAGACCGATCAGCACGAACGCCGGCAGCCCGGCCGAGATGTCGGCCTCCACCTCCACGATGTCGCCGCGCATCCCGGTCAGCGCTACGGCGAACGTGCGTGCCAGCGCCATCACGCCACCCCCGCGCGGTGCTCCACCGACGGCGCCGCGCTCCACGCGTCGAGCACCGCGATCGCGTCGATCCGCGTCTCGCCGCGGACCGGCCCGTTCGCCCGGCACCACTCCGCCGCCAGGCGGCGCAGGCGGGCGGCCTTCTCCCCGGTGATCGCCTCGAACGGATGCCCGAACACGACCGAACTCCGGGTCTTCACCTCCACGAACGCGGTCACGCGCCCGCGGCGAGCCACCAGATCGAGCTCTCCGCTCGCGCAGCGCCAGTTGCGGGCCACGATCGCGTAGCCCCGCGCCTCCAGCCAATCCGCCGCCACAGCCTCGCCGCGACGACCCAAACGGTCTTTCTCTGCCATGTGTCCTCCCACGACCAGCGTGGTCGGAGAGGAACGGACAGAACCGGGCAGCGCGAAATCTGTGGAGAAGTCGTCAGCGATTCAGGCTGTGCAGGACGACCTCGGAACGGACGAACTCGACGAACTCACTCGTCGAGCGCCAGCTCCTTCGGGAGCTCGAACTCCTTGCTCGAGAGCTCCTCGATGTTCACATCCTTGAACGTCAGCACCCGCACCGACTTCACGAAGCGGTCGGCGCGGTAGACGTCCCACACCCACACGTCGTTCATCGTCAGCTCGAAATAGAAGTCGTGCTCGGTGTCGCGGCGCACGAACTCCACCTCGTTCGCGAGGTAGAAGCGGCGCTCCGTCTCGATCACGTACTTGAACTGCGAGACGACGTCCCGGTATTCGCGATACAAAGCCAGCTCGACCTCGCGGTCGTAGTCGTCGAACTCGTCCTCATCCATCGTTCGACAAGTCTAGCCGTGCCGCCTCAGCTCGGCATGTCCAGCGTCGCGAGGTCCTTCAGCCAGGTCAGCCGGTGCAGCGCGCTCGGGCCCAGTTCGGCGATCGCGGCGAAGTGCTCCGGGGTGGAGTAGCCCTTGTTGCTCACCCAGCCGTAGCCGGGATAGTCGACGTCGTGACCGATCATCAGCCGGTCCCGACGGACCTTCGCGATCACGGAGGCCGCGGCCACTGACGCGCAGTCGCGATCGGCCTTGATGCGGGTGACGACGCGCGCCGGCCGCATCAGCGCGGGGCTCAGATAGTCGTAGTTCCCATCCAGGATCATCGTGCTCTCCCGCACCTGCGCGCCCTGCTCCTCCAGAATCGCGAGAGCGCGGGCGCCGGCGAGGCCGAGGCAGCGGATGATTCCCAGCGAGTCCACCTCTGCGGCCGAGGCCATCCCCACGGCGTGGAACAGCGACCAGCGCCGACAGGCCGGCTCGAGGGCCTCGCGCACCGGCTCCGGCAGCAGCTTCGAGTCGCGCAGTCCCGGCGGGATGCGCTTGACCGCGGTGTCGATGACCACCATGCCGACCGCCACCGGGCCCGCCAGTGCCCCACGGCCGACCTCGTCGACGGCCACGATCGAGGTGACGCCGTCCCGGTAGAGCGCCTTCTCGAAGCGCAGCGACGGCGAGACCGGGGTCATCATTACTTCTTCTCCTCCACGCCTCGGAAGACTTCAGGATAGTCCGTCAGCCAGCTCCATCTGCTGACCGGCCAGCTGACCACGGCGGCCCTCCCGACCACGTGGTCGAGCGGCACGAAGCCGCGGCCGGGGAGCGCCTGATTGCGGGAGGAGTCCTGCGAGTCGTACCGGTTGTCACCCATCACCCAGATGCGGCCCTTCGGGACCGTCACGTTGAAGGCGAGCGTCGCCGCGTTCTTCTCGCCGGCGGGGATCTCGATGTACGGCTCGTGGATCGCGACGCCGTTGACGGTGATCCAGCCCGCCGTGTCGCAGCAGACCACGTGGTCGCCCGGCAGTCCGATGAGCCGCTTCACGAGATGGTCGTCGCTGTCGGAGGCGGAGAGCCCCACGAACGTCAGCGCGGTGTCCGCCGCCTGGGCCAGCGGGTTGCGGGCGGCCGGCGGCGTCTTCGGGAGCCAGCCTCCTGGATCGCGGAACACCACGACATCACCGCGGCTGAGCGGGAAGAGCGACGGCTGGAGCTCGTTGACCAGGATCTTGTCGTTGATCTGGAGGGTGTTCTCCATCGACCCGGACGGGATGTAGAACGAGCGCACGACGAAGGTCTTCACGAGGAAGGCCACCAGCAGGGCGACCACCACCACGACCAGCACATCCCGCAGGAACACCAGGCCGCCGCGCCTGCCGCGCTCCCGCCGCGCCACGCGTTCGGGCCGCGTGGGCAGTGTCTCGTCCGTCATCAACCCTGCCTGGCTCGTTAACCGCCTGAGCTCCCGGTCCAGTGTAGGACCGGGAGCTCAGGATGAGACGCGCGCGAAACGCTCAGTTCTCGCGCTTCTCCTTGATCTTCGCCTTCTTGCCGCGCAGCTCGCGGAGGTAGTACAGCTTGGCGCGACGGACGTCACCGCGGGTGACGACCTCGATGTGGTCGATGACCGGCGAGTGAACCGGGAAGGTGCGCTCGACGCCGACCTGGAAGCTGACCTTGCGGACCGTGAAGGTCTCGCGGACGCCTTCGCCCGAGCGGCCGATCACGACGCCCTGGAAGACCTGGATACGAGAGCGGCTGCCCTCGATGATGTTGACGTGCACCTTGACGGTGTCGCCGGCACGGAACGCGGGGATGTCCGACTTGAGGGACGCGGCGTCCACCTGATCGAGGATGTGCATTGCTGTTCGCTCTCTGTACCCGCCGGCAGGTCGGGGACGGATTCGGGGCCGCCGCTGGACGCGCAGTCAGCGCGCGGGCGGACGACCGGGATTCGATTGGGTGTGCTCGCTCGATTTGCTGGCTCCCCTGCGGCAGAGCCGGGCGGCGGCACGAACAACCATTCTGCCACGCGCGAGGCCCTATTGCCAAAGCGCCTCGACGCGGGACGGCGGGAGGCTCAGTCCTCGCGGTGCTCTTCGATGATGATCACGTCCGCGTCGTCCACCACGACGACAGGCGGCCGCGGCACTTGCTGCGGCTGGGCGACCTGCTGGTACGCGGCGAAGGTCACCGCCACCCGCTCGCGCGTCTCGGTCACGAGCTCCCAGAGCCCCACCCAGAACAGCGCGAGGAAGAACAGCACGCCGAGCACGGCGAGCCAGCCCGTCGCGCCGGGTGGGAAGAACCCGAAGGCGATGATGGAGGCGCTCCAGCCCGCGAGCAGACCGGTGTCGTACCAGGAGACCGCGCGGGCCTCCCTGACGGACTTGCGGGCCATCACGATGCCGCCGATCGCGAGCAGCGCGACGAACAGGATCGGGCACAGCACGAGCAGCCCGAGGAACGTCCAGCCGCTGCCCTGGTGGAACGCGGCCCAGCCGATCAGCAGCCAGACGGGCAGCACCACGGCGGACGGGAAGAGCCACCAGTAGAACGCCTTGCGGATGAACACGCCACCAGCGTAACCTCGCGCGGCTGTGCGCTGGCTAGGGGTTCGCCCACGGCGGACTCGGCGCCGCGCCGCATGGAAGACTGGACTCACGCCACCACAGAAAGAGGACACCCCCGTGATCGAGCTGAGGACCCCCGCCGAGATCGAGCAGATGCGGCCGGCCGGCCGGTTCGTCGCCGAGGTCCTGGCCGAGACCGCCGCCGCGGCGAAGGTGGGCGTCAACCTCCTGGAGCTGGACCGGATCGCGCACGACCTGATCCGCCGCCGCGGCGCGGAGTCCTGCTACATCGACTACCACCCGTCGTTCGGCGCGAGCCCGTTCGGCAAGGTGATCTGCACCTCCGTCAACGACGCCGTCCTGCACGGCCTCCCCCACGACTACCGGCTGCGGGACGGCGACCTGCTCAGCCTGGACTTCGCGGCGAGCGTCGACGGCTGGGTGGCCGACTCCGCAGTCAGCCTCGTGGTCGGCTCGGCGCGCGACGAGGACCTCCGGCTCATCGACACGACCCGGCGCGCGCTGACCGCCGGGATCGCCGCAGCACAGCCCGGCGGCCGGGTGGGCGACATCTCGGCGGCGATCGCGGCGGTCGCTCACGCCGAGGGCTACTCCGTGAACACGCAGTTCGGCGGCCACGGCGTCGGCCGCACGATGCACGGCGACCCGCACATCCCGAACGATGGCCGCGCCGGGCGCGGCTTCCCGCTGCGTCCCGGCCTGGTCATCGCGATCGAGCCGTGGTTCCTGGAGACGACCGACAAGATCTTCACCGACCCCGACGGCTGGACCCTCCGCTCCGCCGACGGCTCGCGCGGCGCCCACTCCGAGCACACCGTCGCCATCACCGAGGACGGCCCCCTCATCCTCACCGCCCCCTAACCATCCGTTCCGGAGTTCTGCACGCACCAGCACGGCGTGTCGCGTGCACAACTCCGGAATCGATGGAGGGGGCTACGGGAGGAGGTCAGGGCGGACGCGGGCGGTGCGGGCGAGGGACTGCTCGCGGCGCCAGGCGTCGATCGCGCCGTGGTTGCCGGAAAGCAGGACGGGCGGGACGGCGTGGCCGCGCCATTCGGCGGGCTTGGTGTACGACGGGTACTCCAGGAGGCCGTCCTCGTGCGACTCCTGCACCAGGCTCTCCGGGTTTCCGACGACACCGGGGATGAGCCGGCCGATCGCCTCGATCATCGCCATGGTGGCGACCTCGCCGCCGTTGAGCACGTAGTCGCCGATGCTCACCAGCCGCACCCGCGCCCGGGCGGCGTACTCGTCGAAGACGCGCTGGTCGATGCCCTCGTAGCGGCCGCAGCCGAACACCAGGTGAGATTCGGTTGCGAGCTCGCGCGCCATCGCCTGGGTGAACACCTCGCCCGCCGGAGACGGGAACAGCAGGACGGGATCGTCGGAGTCCGCCAGCACCCGGTCCAGCGCCTCCCCCCACGGCTCCGGCTTCATCACCATGCCGGCGCCGCCGCCGTACGGGGTGTCGTCGACGGTGCGGTGCCGGTCGTGGGTGTGGTCGCGCAGGTCGTGGACGCCGAGCTGGATGATGCCCGCCTGCCGCGCCTTGCCGAGCAGCGAGATGTCGAGCACATCGAAGAAGGTCGGGAAGATCGTGACGATGTCGATGCGCATGGGGGAATTCTATTCGGGGACGACGGCGAGCTCCCGGTCGCGCGGAACCAGCGGAGTCGCCACCGCCGGGCAGATCGCGACCGCGGCGAACGCGAGCGGAAAGCCGATCCAGCCGATCAGCGCGCCGACGGCGGGGCCGACGACCGACGCCGCCAGGAACTGGCCGGTGTTCTGCGCGCCGAGCGCGCGGCCCGACCAGAACGGCCCGGCGATCTCGGCGACGGACGTGTAGGCGAGGCCGTTGTCGGCGACGGTCACGATGGCCGCGACGATCAGGATCACGGCCGCGGCGACCGAGCCGAGCGCGGAGGCCGCGCCCATCAGCAGCATGACGGCGACCGCCGCGAGCGACACCCAGCGCAGCGGCACCAGGTGGCTGCCGACGCGGTCGCTCAGCACTCCGACGCCGATGCGGCCGAGCGCTCCCGCGAACTGGCTCACTGCGATCACGACACCCGCGGCGAGCGACGTGAAGTGCAGCTCAGTGACCAGCCAGACCAGCCCGAACGTGGACACGGTGAACTGCGGGACGACCAGCAGCATCGACACGACGTGGATGCGCCACAACAGGGAGGTCTCCCGGTAGGGGCGCCACGCGGCCTGCGGATGCGTGTCCGCCCCCGCGGCGGCGCGTCGGGGCGGCCGGGGCGGATCGACGATGCCGACCGCACAGAGCACGGCAGAGACGCCGCACAGCACAGCGGGCACCGCCAGCGCGGCGCCGATGCCGCCGGATGCCGCCAGCAGCGGGACGCTGATGGCCGCGATCGCCACACCCAGCGGCTGGCACATCTGCCGGATGCCCATCGCGAGTCCGCGCCGCTCCTTCGCGAACCAGCCGATGACCACGCGGCCACTGGCGGCGTTCGGGCTCGCAGCGGCCATCCCGCCGACGAGGAACAGGGCGCCGAGCGCGACGTACGACGAGACGAACATCGCGGCGACGGCGGCTGCCGTTGTCACGGCCAGCCCGGACGCGATGACCCAGCGCTCGCCGATCCGGTCGCTCAGCGCGCCCCAGGCGATCAGGGCGAGCACCAGCCCGAGGGTGGGCGTGGAGGCGAGCAGCCCGGCCTGCGCCAGGCTCAGCCCGCGCTCGGTGTGCAGCAGCGGGATGAGGAAGGCCGGTGTCGAGACGAACACCGTCGAGCTGGCCTGCCCGATGACGCCGAGGGCGAGCATGAGCCACGGCCGAGGGGTCCTGGTCGCCTGCCCGGTTCGTTCTCGTATTTCGCGGCTCATGCGGTATACCCTAGCGGTATACCGGCTTGGTATACCAACGGAGGAGCCCCATGCCCGAGCAGCCCCACGTGTACGAGCGTCTGCGCTCCGCGATCCTCGACCTGGAGCGCGTGCCCGGCTCGCGCATCACCGAGCGCGGGCTCGAAGCCGAGCTCGGCGCCTCGCGTACTCCGCTGCGCGCCGCCCTCATGCGCCTGGAGGCGGAGGGGCTGGTCCGGCGCGAGGGCCGCGGGTGGGAGGTCTCCCCCATCGACCTCGGCGAGATCGCCCGACTCAGCGAGCTGCGCGACGCCCTGGAGACCGCCGCCGTGCGGCTGAGCGCCGTCCGCGCCACGGACGACGAGCTGCGCGCGCTGCGCGACGACCTGGGCGCCTACGACCCGGACCGCCGTGACGAAGACGCCGTGGGCGCCGGCGCGGGCTTCCACGTGCGGCTCGCCGCGCTCAGCGGCAACCACTTCTTCGCCGACTCGGTGTCCTCCGCGATGACCCGGCTGGCCCGCACCCGCTGGCTGGAGGTGCGGGTCGCCGACGCACGACGGACGGCGTGGGAGGAGCACCGCACGATCGTCGACCAGCTCGCGGCGCGGGATGCCGACGCGGCAGCCGACAGCATCCACCGGCACATCGTCGGCACGCACGAACGACTGCTCGCGGCGCTGGACGCCGACACACGACTGCTAAGGGCTCGCGGGCTCGCGATCGTGGGGCCGGCTGCGTCCTAGCGGCCTCGTAGTGGATGCGGACGCCGCCGGTTCGCGCAGCGGCATCCACGACGCTACGGGTGACAGCGTCAGGAGCGCAGCAGGTCCGCGCCGCTCCGCAGCGGGACACTGGCGCCCGCGTAGAGCTCCGGCACGTCGGTGACGAGCGCGTCGCCGTGCAGCACGGTGAGAGCGAGGTACTCGGCTGCGAACGTGTCGGCGAGCTCGAGTTCGGCGGCGAGGCGCCAGGCGGTCTTGCGCAGGACGCGGTCGCCCAGCAGTCGGACCGGGAGGCGGTCGACCGCGGCGATCAGAGTCCGCGCCGCGCGCTCGTCCCGTTCACCTGCGGCGACGGAGCGGCGCAGCAGCGCGAGCACCTCCGAACGCAGCAGGGTGGGCGCCAGCAGGGAGTCGCCGGTCGCCGGGACGTAACCGGCCTCCGCCAACTCGATGGCGGCGGAGGCGTCGATCACGTAGCGGGCCACGATCAGTCCTCGGGATTCTCCGACTCCGGGGTCTCCGACTCCGGGCTCTCCGGCTCGTGGCTCTCCGACTCAGGGCCTTCCGGCTCGGCACCCACGGATTCGACGGGAGCCTCGGGCTCGTCGTCCGGCAGCTCCTCGAAGAGGCCGGCCGGTGGCGTCAGCGTCACGGTGCCCGCCGCGATGTCGACCTCGGGCACGATCGCCTTCACGAACGGCACGAGCACTTCGCCGTCGGCCGTCCGCACGACCAGCAGGTCCTGCGCCGGAAGGTGGTCGACCCGGGCGACCGTGCCGACCTCCACGCCGTCGCGACGCGCGCTCAGCCCGACGAGCTGGTGGTCGTACCAGGCGTCCTCCTCCTCGGGGAGCTGCTTGGCGTCCTGGCTCACCCAGAGGATGGCCTTCACCAGCGTCTCCGCCTCGGTGCGGTCGTCCACGCCGGCGAAGAAGCCGACCGGGTGACCGTTGTACCAGCGCAGCTCGGTGAGCTCGATGGTCTTGCCGTGCCACTTGGAGGCCGTGGGCACCTGCAGAGTGAACACGGCGCCCGGCACGAAACGGCGCTCCGGCTCGTCCGTGAACAGTTCGAGCTTCAGAGCGCCCTTCAGACCGTGCGCCTTGGTCAGCCGGCCGACGCGCAGCTCGGTCTGACCCGGTCGCGGTGCGACCTCCTTGCGGGGCAGCTTGTGGTCCGCCACCTCAGTCGTCGACGACGTCGACGCGGACGCGGCGGCCGTCGGCCAGCGCGCCCACGACCGTGCGGAGGGCCTTGGCGGTCCGGCCGGAACGGCCGATGACCCGCCCGAGGTCCTCGGGGTTCACTCGAACCTCGAGGACCTCGCCACGCGGCGAACCTTTGGCCACGACGTGCACGTCGTCCGGGTGGTCGACGATGCCCTTGACCAGGTGCGTGAGAGCGGGAGCGAGCACGGTGTTACGCGTTCTCGCCGTCAGCGGCTTCGGTGATCTCCTCGGCCTCGGCGACGACCTCGGCCTCAGCGGCCTCCTCGGCCTCGACCTCGGCCTCGACGACGGCCTCCGCCTTCGCGGGGGTCTCGTCCTTCTTCGGCTTCAGGACCGGCTTCTTCTTCTCGTCGGCGACGAAGGTCTCCTTGGCCTCGGCCGTCTTGACGGTCGAAGCGGCGTTCTTGTCGCCCTTGAACTTGCCCCAGTCGCCCGTGAGCTTGAGCAGCACGAGGACCTGCTCGGACGGCTGAGCGCCGACGCCGAGCCAGTACTGCGCGCGCTCGGAGTCGACCTCGATGCGCGAGGGCTCCTCGGTCGGGTGGTACAGACCGATCTCCTCGATCACGCGGCCGTCGCGCTTGGTGCGCGAGTCGGCGACGACGATGCGGTAGTACGGAGCGCGGATCTTGCCCAGGCGCTTCAGACGGATTTTGACAGCCACAATTCTCCTGTGTTGACGTCCGGAACCCGCTGAGGTTCCGGTGGATTCGTTGTCGAACTGACTGCCGTGGGCGTGGGGGCACACGCGGCAGGAGGTCTATTGTTCGTCCGCCGTGCCGGATAGAGGGTCGGGCACGTCGAACTCAACTAGATATTCTGTCAGAAAAGCGCTCGCAATGAACAATCGGACGGACGGGGTCCCCAGGATGCAGATCCAATTCGCAGAGTCCGAGCGCTCGACCGTCGGGATCGAGTGGGAACTCGCGCTGGTCGACGGCGCGACCGGCGACCTGGTGCAGATCGCCGACGAGGTGCTGCGCGAGCTCGGCACGCCGGACGGCGAGGAGCACCCGCAGATCACGCACGAGCTGCTCCTCAACACCATCGAGCTGGTCAGTCGCGTGCACCACACGGTGCCGGCCGCGATCACCGACCTCCAGGAGCTGATCGCGCTGACCCGCGAGGTCACCGACCCGCTCGGCGTCGAGCTGATGTGCGCGGGCACGCACCCGTTCGCGCAATGGTACGACCAGAAGATCACGCCCAACGAGCGCTACGACCGGCTGCTGGACCGCACGCAGTGGTGGGGCAGGCAGATGATGATCTGGGGCATCCACGTGCACGTCGGCATCGACGATCGCGACAAGGCGCTGCCGATCGTCAACGGGCTGCTCACCTACTACCCGCACCTCCAGGCGCTGAGCGCGTCGAGCCCGTTCTGGGCCGGGGCCCGCACCGGCTACGCCTCGAACCGGGCGCTGATGTTCCAGCAGCTTCCGACCGCGGGGCTGCCCTGGCAGTTCGGCACCTGGGCGAACTACGAGGAGTACGTGCAGGACCTGGTGACAACGGGCGTCGTTGAGGACCACAGCGAGGTGCGCTGGGACATCCGGCCGTCGCCGCGCTGGGGCACCGTCGAGATGCGGGCGTGCGACGGGCTCTCGACCGCGGACGAGGTGGGCGCGGTCGGCGCGCTCATCCACTGCCTGACCGACCGGATGTCCGGCGACCTGGACGAGGGTGTCGAGCCGGTCACCCTCCAGCCCTGGTTCGTGCGCGAGAACAAGTGGCGCGCCGCACGGTACGGGCTGGACGCCGAGATCATCGTCGCGCCGGACGGCTCGGAGCGCCTGGTGCGCGACGAGCTCCTCCAGCTCGTGGACGAGCTCGCCGACACGGCGGAGCGGCTGGGCTGCTCCGCCGAGCTGGCCACGGTCGCCGACGTGCTCGGTACGGGCGCGAGCTACCAGCGCCAGCTCGCCGTCGCGGAGGCCAACGGCGGCAGCCTGCAGGCGGTGGTGAGCTCCCTCACGCACGAGTTGCGCACCGGCTTGGACCGGACGCCGCGGGAGGCGGCCCAGCGCGTTACAGGCGGCTCATAATGGTGCATAGGGTATCCATAGACTCCTCCCCTAGGCTCGGAGACATGTTCCGCCACCGTCCCCTCGCAACCGTCGCCACGGCGCTCGCCGCGCTGCTGCTCGGGACGGTCGCCCTCAGCGGATGCACCTCGGTCTCCTCCCAGCTCGCCGTCGGCTCCGCCGTGGCGGCCGGCAAACACCCCGTGGTGGCGATCGTCGGCGACTCCATCGAGTCGGGCATGGGCCTGGAGCCGTTCGAGTCGTGGCCCGCCCTCGTCGCCGTCGACCGGCGCTGGGGTCTGGAGAACTTCAGCGAGCCCGGGGCCGGCTTCCTCGCCGTCGGCGCGACCAACGCCGACTTCAACGCGCAGATCGACCAGGCGATCGCCGCCAAGGCGAACGTGGTGTTCATCGGCGCCTCCGACAACGACCTCGGCCAGGACAACGCCGCTGTCGCCAAGGCGATGGCCGCCGCGGTCGAACGACTGAGCGACGCCCTTCCGAAAGCCCACCTGATCGGGTACAACGCTCTCACGGGCGAGGCCAGCGACAGCGACCTCGCTCCCCTGAACGACGCCCTGAAACAGGCCGTCACCGCGGCGGGCGGCAAGTGGATCGACCTCGGCCAGCCGTACCGCGGTCAGATCGGCCTCGTCCAGGACGACGGCGAGCACCCCACGCTCCAAGGCCAGCAGGCGATCGCGTCGGTCGTGCTGTCGCGGCTCGACGGGATCGTGTGACACTCCCGGCACGTACCAGAAGGATGCTGCGTCAGCCATAGCCTCCGGAGGACGCCGCCGACACGCCCGGGCTGGATGCACAGCGATCTGTCAGTCGGCGCGGTCTACCCTCACTCCGTGCCCACCCGTCCCCACCTGCTCGCCGTCGTCGCGATCGCCCTCGCAGCGGCCGCTCTCGCCGGCTGCACCTCCGCCGTCACCGCGCGCCCGGTGGCCGCGGACGGCACGGCCGTGGCGGCTCCCGGAGGGCGCTCCAAGCCGCAGGTCGTGGCCATCGGGGACTCCATCGCGTTCGGCAAGGGGGTGCGCCCGGAGCAGGCCTGGCCCGCGCTCGTGGCAGCGCAGCACGGCTGGTCGCTGACCGACCTCGCCGTCTCCGGCTCCGGGTTCGTGAAGCCGGGCTGGAACGGCGACACCTATCGCGAGCAGATCGACACCGCGCTCGGCCTGCACCCCGATTACATCCTGGTCGCGGCCACCCGCAACGACCGCACGGAGGACCCGGCGCTGGTGGCGTCCTCGGCGGATGAACTGCTGGGCGAGTTGCGCGACACCTTCCCGCGGGCCCGCATCATCGGCATCACCACGGTCTGGGGCGCGGACACGCCGCCGCCGAGCGTCGCCACGGTCAACGGGATCGTCGGGAAGGCCGTGACGGGCGTGAACGGCACGTTCCTCGACATCGGCTACCCGTTGGCGGGGCACCCGGAACTGGTCCAGGCGGACGGCATCCACCCGAACGCGGCCGGCGAGCGCGCCGTCGCGAAGGTCATCGAGGACCGGCTCGCGCCGCTCGGCGTGACGTCCTAGCGGTCGCGGTCGGCCGCGGCGCTCAGCGCCCCATGAACTTCTGCAGCGCGGCCAGCTCCTCCTCGGTCGGGCCTCCGGCCTTCGCCTTGTTGCCCGAGCCGAGCCCGAAGCCGGTGCCCGCGGGCGCGCCCGAACCAGGCTTGACCCCGGCCGCGAGGGCTGCGTTCTCCGCGGCGCGCTTCGCCGGGTTTCCCGAGCGGGATCCCTTCTTCTTCGGCTGCTGCTTGCCGCGGCCCGCGTAGCCGGCGCCGGGGATCGGGCCCATGCCCGGAACCTGCGGCACGCCGCCCTTGGCGACCGTCTTCATCATCTTGGCGGCCTGCTCGAAGCGGTTGACGAGCTGGTTCACCTCGGTGACCGTCGTGCCGGAGCCCTTGGCGATGCGCAGGCGACGGGAGCCGTTGAGGAGCTTCGGGGTGGTGCGCTCGGCCTTCGTCATCGACTGGATGATGGCCTCGGTGCGCACGATCTCGCGCTCGTCGAAGTTCTCCAGCTGCTGCTTCATCTGGCCGGCGCCCGGGAGCATGCCCATCATCTTCTTGATGGAGCCCATGTTGCGCAGCTGCTGCATCTGCTTGAGGAAGTCGTCGAGCGTGAAGCTGTCGGTCGCGAACTTCTCGGCGACCTTGCGCGCCTCCTCCTCGTCGAAGGCCTCCTGGGCCTGCTCGATGAGGGTGAGGATGTCGCCGAGGTCGAGGATGCGCGAGGCCATCCGGTCGGGGTGGAACGGCTCGAAGTCGTCCAGTCCCTCGCCGGTGGAGGCGAAGATGATCGGGCGGCCGGTGACGGAGGCGACCGAGAGGGCCGCGCCGCCGCGGGCGTCGCCGTCGAGCTTGGAGAGCACAACGCCGGTGAAGTCGACGCCGTCCTGGAACGCCTTGGCCGTGGCCACCGCGTCCTGACCGATCATGGCGTCGATCACGAACAGCACTTCGTCCGGGTCGGTGGCCTTGCGGATGTCGGCGGCCTGCTTCATCAGTTCGGCGTCGACGCCGAGGCGACCCGCGGTGTCGATGACCACGGTGTCGTACTGCTTGGTCTCGGCGAACTTCATGGCGTCCTTGGCGACCTTCACCGGGTTGCCGACGCCGTTGCCGGGCTCCGGCGCGTAGACCGGGACGCCGGCCTGCTCGCCGACGATCTGCAGCTGGGTGACGGCGTTGGGCCGCTGGAGGTCGGCGGCGACGAGCAGCGGCGTGTGGCCGTCCTTGACCAGCCACTTGCCGAGCTTGCCGGCGAGCGTCGTCTTTCCCGCACCCTGGAGGCCGGCGAGCATGATGACCGTCGGCGGGCGCTTGGCGAACTGGAGGCGGCGCTGCTGGCCGCCGAGGATGGCCACCAGCTCTTCGTTGACGATCTGGACGACCTGCTGCGCCGGGTTTAGCGCCTTGTTGACCTCGTCGGACAAGGCGCGTTCGCGCACCTTGCCGGTGAACTCCTTGACGACGTCGAGCGCGACGTCCGCGTCGAGCAGCGCCCGGCGGATCTCGCGCACGGTGCCGTCGACGTCCGCCGGCGAGAGCTTGCCCTTGGTGCGCAGGTTCTTGAAGGTGTCCGTAAGACGGTCGGACAGCGAGCCGAAAGTAGCCATGATCGTGCCAGTCTACCGGGCGAGCCTGGCCGCCTGCCGAGCCGCGGCCGTGCGAGCCGGCCCTGCGCTCAGCCTTGCGTGTCGACCGCGACCACGTCGCCGCGCACGTCGAAGGAGACGGTGAGGATCGCGTCGGTCTCGTCCGGGCTGATCGAGTAGTCGAACGTCGCGAAGACCTCGTCCTCGCCCGCCTGATCGGCCTGCACCGTCACGGTCAGGAGCTGGAGCGAGCGCAGCACGTCGATCGCGATGTCGCCCGAGTTGTAGACCAGGAGGTCGAGCAGCGACTCCCCCAGCTTGTCCACGTGCTCGTCGATGTAGGCCGTCGTCGCCGACTGGCGCGAGCTGAGCTCGGCGACCAGCGCGTCCCTGGCCCGGGCGTCGAAGCCCTCCAGTGCCTGGATGAGCGCAGCGGCCGAGTCGAGGGCGTACTCCCCCACCGCCTGCTCGTCGTCGGCGCGCAACTCGACCTCCACGGCCTGGTCGGCCAGGTCCACGGTGTCGTTCCAGGCCAGGCCGCCCGAGGCGGTCTCGTCGATGACGCCGAAATAGTCGTGCTCGATGGCCATGCCGCCCCTATCCGACGAGCTGCTGCGCGAAGACGTGCGGGGTGAAGCCGGTGAGGTCGTTGATGCCCTCGCCCTGGCCGATGAGCTTGATCGGGAGCCCGGTGCGCTCTTGCACGGCGAGCACGAAGCCGCCCTTCGCCGAGCCGTCGAGCTTGGTGAGCACGAGGCCGGTGACGCCGGCGTGCTCCAGGAAGGCTTCCGCCTGGGCGAGGCCGTTCTGGCCGGTGGTCGCGTCGAGCACCAGCAGCACCTCCGCGATGGGCGCCTGCTTCTCGACCACGCGCTTGATCTTGGACAGCTCGTCCATCAGGCCGCCCTTGGTCTGCAGCCGGCCCGCGGTGTCGATGATGACGATCTCGGTGCCGTCGCGCTTGGCCTTCTCGACCGTCTGGAACGCCACGGACGCCGGGTCCTGGCCCTGCTGCTGCGGCCGCACGATCTCGGCGCCCGCCCGCTCCGCCCAGGTGGCGAGCTGCTCGACCGCGGCGGCGCGGAAGGTGTCGGCCGCGCCCACGACGACCGAGCGGTCGTAGGTGCGCAGGAACTTCGCGAACTTGCCGATGGTGGTGGTCTTGCCGACGCCGTTCACGCCGACGACCAGCACGATCGCCGGCCGTTCGCTGAGTTTGAGGGTGGTGTCGAGCTTGGACAGCCGCTCCTCCATCGTCTCGCGCAGCATGCGCTGGAGGTCTTTCGGGTCGGTGGTGTGGTAGCGCTCGACCTTGGCGCGCAGATCGTCGACGACGGCCTCGGTGACGTCGGGGCCGAAGTCGGCCGTGATGAGCGCCGTCTCCAGATCGTCCCAGGTGGTGTCGTCGATGGTCTTCTTGGCGAACATCCCGCGGAGGGCGCCCGACAAGGACCAGGGGGTGCGGTCTGCCATGCACTCAGACTAGTTGGTACGGTGGCGGCATGTTCTCCCTCGTGGCGGTGTCGGCCGAGCTCGCCGAGCAGCTCGTCGCGATCGAGACGGACGGGGACGACGCGGTCCACCAGGCGCGCATCCGGGTGCGCCGCCTGCGCAGCATCCTCCGGGTCTTCCGCGCGGCGTTCGACGCGGATGCCGCCCTCGGCATGCGCACCCGGCTGAAGACGCTCGGCGACCGGCTGGGGACCGTGCGCGACCTGGAGGTGAAGGCGGCGACGCTCGACGACCTCCTGGAGGTCGACGACCCGCCGGACGTCGTCGACGCGGTCACCGCGGAGGCGGAGGCGACCCGGGCCGAGCACGACGCGGCGCTGGCGTCGCTGCTGCGCTACCTGCAGGGCGGGACGGTCCGTGCCCTGCTCGCCGACCTGCAGATGTTCGCGGCAGAGCCACCGCTCTCCAGGAAGGGCCGGAAGCATCCCGGCCGGGTCAGGACGCGCGGCCTCGAGAAGGCCGTGGCGAAGGTGCACCGCGACCGCGGGGACAGCCTCGAGGAGCGCCACGCCACCCGCAAAGCGGCGCGCAAGGTGCGCTACGCCGCCGACGCGGTCGCCGACGACCTCGGCCGGCAGGCCGTGCGGCTGTCCTCGGCGGCGAAGGCCGCCCAGGACGCGCTCGGCGACAACCGCGATGACCTCCTGCTGGCGCACGAGCTGCGCGAGAACGGCCACATCGGTCTCGCGATGCGCTGCGAGCGACGCGCCGCTGACGCCCTCGACGGCCTCGACGCCAAACTCGCCGCCATCGCCTTCGAGGGGGCGGGCGCCTAGGCGGAGGCCTTCTCGGCGGCGACGCGCTGGCCGACGACGGCGGAGACGCCGTCCTGGCGCATCGAGACGCCGTAGAGCGCGTCGGCGATCTCCATCGTGCGCTTCTGGTGGGTGATGACGATGAGCTGGCTGTTCTCGCGGAGGTCCTCGAAGATCGTCAGCAGCCGGCCGAGGTTGGCGTCGTCGAGCGCAGCCTCGACCTCGTCCATGATGTAGAACGGGCTGGGCCGGGCCTTGAAGATCGCGATCAGCAGCGCGACCGCGGCCAGCGACCGCTCGCCGCCGGACAGCAGCGAGAGCCGCTCGATCTTCTTGCCGGCGGGCTTCACCGACACCTCGATGCCGGTGGTGAGCAGGTCGTCGGGGTTCGTCAGCGCAATGTGGCCGGAGCCGCCGGGGAACAGGATCGGGAACACCCGCTCGAACGCGGCCTCGGTGTCCGCGAAAGCCGACTCGAAGATGGTCTGCATCTTCTCATCGATCTCCTCGATGATCGTCACCAGGTCCTTGCGGGTGTTGGTGAGGTCGGTGAGCTGCTCGGTGAGAAACTTGTGGCGCTGCTCCAGCGCGGCGAACTCCTCCAGCGCGAGCGGGTTGACCCGGCCGAGCTGGCCGAGCTTGCGCTCGGCGGCGGCGAGGCGCTTCTGCTGCTGCTCGCGGACATAGGGCGCGCCGGGGCGCTCGTCGGGATCGGCCTCGGAACCGGGCCGGGCGGCGTCGCTCTCGTCCGCATCGCGGGTGTCCGGCGGCACCGGGACCTCTGGCCCGTACTCCGCCACCAGGACCTCCTCGACCAGGCCGAGCTCGCTGCCCGCCCGCTCCAGCAGGCTCGACAGGTGCAGCTTCTTCTCGTAGATCTGCAGTTCCAGGCCGTGCACCGACTCCGTGATGCCGTGCAGGCGCTCGCGCAGGGCGGACTCCTCGCGGCGGACGGTCGCCAGTTCCTCGTTCTGGCTCGCGCGCTGCGCCTCGGCGGCGGCGAGGTCCAGGCGCGCCTGCGACACCGAGCGGTCGGCGGAGGCGAGCACCGCGGGGAGGACGTCCACGACGCCCTGCGCGGCCGCCAGCTGGCGCCGGCGGATGACGGCGCGGCGGGCGGCCTCCTCGGCGGCGGCGCGCTCGGCCTCCAGCTGACGGGCGAGGGCCTCTCCCCTGGCCTGCTCGGCGCGGACGCGCTCCTTCGCGGTCTCGACCGCCAGGCGCGCCTCGACCTCGGCCTCGCGGGCGGCGTCCAGTTCGGCGGAGAGCGAATCGCGCGCGGAGACGTCGAGGATGGGCCGGGGCCGGGCGCGGGCGACCTCCAGCTCCGACTTCGCGGTCTCGGCGGCGGACTCGGCCTCGGCGACGCGCTCGGCGGCCTGCTCCAGCGCGCGGCTCAGCCGGTCGGACTCGGCCGCGGCGGACTCGTACTGCACCTTGACCCGGTTGAGTCCTTCCGTCTGCGCGGCGAGCTGGGCGTCGAACTCCCGCAGCGCGGTCAGTGCCGTCTGGGACTGCTCCTTGGCGACCTGGAGCACGCCGCGCTGCTCGGCCAGCGCGAACCGCGCGCGGTCGATGAGCGAGGTCACCTCGCCGAGCCGGTCCTCCGCGGCGTCGCGGTCGGCGATCAGCTCGATGCGGCTCTGCTTCGCGCCGGAGCCGCCGCGCAGCACGAAGTCGGTCAGCACCTCGCCGGTGCGGGTGATCAGGGTGACAGGGCCGCCGAGCTTCCGCGCGCGGAACGCATCGGCCGCGGCGCGTGCCGCCGCCACGTCGTCCGCGATGGCCGTGAACGCCAGCAGGCCGAGCACGCCGCTCGGCGCCTCCACGACGGAACGCGCGGGGACCACCCCGGCGACGCCGGACAGGTCCACCTCGGGAGCGGCGGCGTCGGCGACGACGACCTCCACCCGGCCGAGGTCGTCGGCGGCGGCGTGCGCGACCGCGTCGAAGGCGGTGTCGCTGCTCTCGGCGAGCACAGCGTCGGCGAGCGTGCCGAGGGCCGCGGCGATCGCGGCCTCGTTGCCCGGATGCACCCGGATGTGCTCGGCGACCAGGCCGCGGACGCCCGGGAGGCGCGCCGCCACGAGCGCCGCCGACCCGTCCTTCTGGTCCAGGGCCAGCGACAGCGCGGAGGTGCGCGCCGCGAGGGCGTCGCGCTCGCGCTCCAGCGTGTGCAGGTCGTCGCGCAGCTTCTCGATGAGGCCCTCGGCCTCGAAGACGTCGGCCTGCGCGAGCTCGTACGCCTCGTCGAGGGCGCCTTCCCCGAGGTCCGTGCTCGCGGCCTCGGCCTCCCGGGCGGCGAACTCGGCGCGGGCCTTCTCGAGCCGTTCGGCCGCGGCGTCGAGCGCGTTCTGCTGGCGCAGCACCTCGCCGCGGACGGCCGCGAGCCGCTGCGCTGCGGCCTCGGCCTGGCCGTTCAGCTTGCTGATCTCCAGGTCGTGCTTGGAGACGAGCGCGCTCTGAGCCGCGATCTCGTCGTCCACCGCGTCCAGGCGGGCGCGCGCGGCGCGGGTCGCGGCCTGCGCCGCCTGCCAGGCCGCCTCGGCCTCCACGACGGCGCCGCGCAAACGCTCGACCTCGTCGGCGGCGTCCTGCACTTGCTGGGGACTGACGCGCGGCCCGTCGTCGGCGCTCTCGGCCTGACTGCCGAGCAGGGCAAGCCGCTGGGTCGCGAGCGTGTAGAGGCCGCGCAGGCGGTCCTGCGCCTGCTCCAGCGCGAACGCGGTGCTTCGGGCGACATCGACGGCGTCGCCGATCTGCGCCTGTTCCAGCCGGGTGCGACGCAGCTGCTTCTGCTCCAGTTGCTCCTGCAGGACGATCTGCTCGCTGTGGCGTTCGGCCTCCGTGCGGGTGTGGTCGTCCAGCGCCCGGCGCAGCCCGACCACATCGTCGGCGAGCAGGCGAGCGCGCGCATCGCGGACGATCGCGGCGATGGACTGCGCCTCACGGGCGATCTCGGCCTGATGGCCGAGCGGCTTGAGCTGACGCCGCACCTCCCCGGCGAGGTCGCTCAGCCGGGTCAGGTTGGTCTGCATGGCCTCCAGCTTGCGGAGGGTCTTCTCCTTGCGGCGGCGGTGCTTGAGGATGCCGGCGGCCTCCTCGATGAAGCCGCGGCGCTCCTCCGGAGTCGCGCGCAGCACGGCGTCGAGCTGGCCCTGGCCGACGATGACGTGCATCTCGCGGCCCAGGCCGGAGTCGCTCAGCAGCTCCTGCACATCCAGCAGCCGGCAGGACTGCCCATTGATGGCGTACTCGCTGCCGCCGTTGCGGAACAGCGTGCGCGAGATCGTGACCTCGGTGTACTCGATCGGGAGGGCGCCGTCGCTGTTGTCGATCGTGAGCTGCACCTCGGCGCGGCCGAGCGGGCCGCGGGTGGAGGTGCCGGCGAAGATGACGTCCTCCATCTTGCCGCCGCGAAGCGTCTTGGCGCCCTGCTCGCCCATCACCCAGGCGAGCGCGTCGACCACGTTCGACTTGCCGGAGCCGTTCGGCCCGACGACGCAGGTGACGCCCGGCTCGAAGGCGAATGTCGTCGGCGTGGCGAACGACTTGAAGCCCTTGAGCGTCAGACTCTTCAAATACACGTGGAGAATCTACCCGACCCCCGACCCGACCCCCTTTCCCCAAGCCGTCGAGTACGCGAAAAGTCCGCCGTTCCCAGCGGAAACGGCGGACTTTTCGCGTACTCGGCGGTTGCCGGCGTCAGCCGACGCCGAGGTAGGCCTCCTTGATGGCCGGGTCGGCGAGGAGCTCGCGGCCGGTGCCGGCGCGCGTGATGCTGCCGGTCTCCAGCACGAACGCGCGGTTGGCCCGCGCGAGCGCCTGGTTGGCGTTCTGCTCCACCAGCAGGACGGTGGTGCCCTGCTGGTTGATCTCCGTGATGATCGAGAAGATCTGCCGGATGAACTGCGGGGCCAACCCCATCGAGGGCTCGTCCAGCAGGAGCAGCCGCGGGTTCGACATCAGCGCGCGGCCGATGGCGAGCATCTGCTGCTCGCCGCCGGACATCGTGCCGCCGACCTGCGTCTTCCGCTCGGCCAGGCGCGGGAACAGCGAGAACACCCGCTCGAAGTCCGGGCCCATGTTGGACCGGTCCTTGCGCCCGAAGGCGCCCATGTCGAGGTTCTCCATCACCGTCATGCCCGGGAAGATCCCGCGACCCTCCGGCGCCTGCGAGATGCCGCGGACGACGCGGATGTGCGCCTTCATCTTGGTGATGTCCTGGCCGTCGAACAGGATGGAGCCCTTCGACGGGTTCAGGATGCCCGAGATGGTCTTCATCGTGGTCGACTTGCCCGCGCCGTTGGCGCCGATCAGGCTGACGATCTCGCCCTCCTCGACGGAGAACGACATGTCGTGGATCGCCTCGATGCGTCCGTAGGAGACGCTGATGTTCTTCAGTTCAAGCAACGTCATCTTCGGGCTCCCCGAGGTAGGCGGCGATCACGCGCGGGTCGTTCCGGATCTCCTGCGGCACGTCGTCGGCCAGCTTGCGGCCGAACTCCAGCACCACGATGCGGTCCGTCACGCCCATGACCAGCTTCATGTCGTGTTCGATGAGGAGGACGGTGTACCCGTCGGCCCGGATGGTCCGGATGAGGTCCATCAGGTCCTCCTTCTCGGCCGGGTTGAAGCCGGCGGCCGGCTCGTCCAGGCAGAGCACCTTGGGGTCCGTCGCCAGGGCACGCGCGATCTCCAGGCGGCGCTGCGACCCGTAGGGCAGCGACCGGGAGAGGTCGGCGGCGTGATCGGCGATGCCCACGAACTCGAGCAGGGCCATGCCGCGCTCGATCGAGGACTTCTCCTCCCGCGTGTGCCGCGGCAGCCGCAGCAGCGCGCCGGGCACCGACGTTCGGTGCCGGGCGTCGAGGCCGACGACCACGTTCTCCAGTGCGGTCATCTCGCCGAACAGGCGGATGTTCTGGAAGGTGCGGGCGAGGCCCAGCCGGGTGATCTGGTGCTGCTTCTGACCCTTGATCGACTGGCCCTCCAGCAGCACGTCGCCGCTGGTCGGCTTGTAGACACCGGTCATCGCATTGAAGCACGTGGTCTTGCCCGCGCCGTTCGGGCCGATCAGGCCCAGGATCTCGCCGCGGCGGATGTCGAACGAGACGTCGTCAAGGGCCAGGAGGCCGCCGAACTTCACCGTGAGGTTGCGGACCTCCACGATGTTCTCTCCGACCTCGACCGCGATCTCCCGGTCGGGGGCAGCGGCCTCCGCGACGTCGAGGTCGATGCCCGCAGCCTCCAGCTCGTCCTCGTTGGCGCCGAGGACCGGCTCCTCCTCCGGGGTCTCAGGGGCCGCCGGGGTGGGGGGTGTGGTGGGTCCGTCGCTCATCGCGCGCCTCCCTTCGCCGCCTCGGCGACTCGTCGGTACGCATGGCGGCCGTAGGCCAGGAGCTTCTGCCGCGCCGGGAACAGGCCCTGCGAGCGGAAGATCATGATCAGCACGAGCGCGATGCCGAAGATCAGGTACTTGTAGTCCGCGATCGCGGTGAAGCGCAGCGGGATGTACGCCACGATCGCGCCGCCGATCATCGCGCCGACCTTGTTGCCCGCGCCGCCGAGCACGACGGCCGCGAGGAACAGGATCGACGTCTGGACGTCGAACTTCTGGTTGTTGACGAAGCCGACCTGCCCGGCGAACAGCGCACCCGAGAGGCCGCCGACGCCGGCGCCGATCGCGAACGCCCACACCTTGTACTTGAAGGTGGGCACGCCCATGATCTCGGCGGCGTCCTCGTCCTCGCGGATGGCGATCCACGCGCGGCCGACGCGGCTGCGCTCCAGGTTGCCGACCAGCAGCAGGATCACGATGATGATCGTCACCGTGAGCCAGTACCAGGGCACGCCGTTGGAGTTGGAGAAGATCGGGATGCCCTTGGCGGTCTCCCCCGGCGGGTGCCCGACGTTCTGGAAGCCGACCTGGCCCTTCATCGCCGGGATGATCGTGGCGAGGATGCGCACGATCTCACCGAAGCCGAGCGTGACGATCGCCAGATAGTCACCGCGGAGCCGCAGCGTCGGCACGCCGAGGATGACGCCGAAGGTCATCGTGACCGCCATCGCGACCGGGATGGTCCACAGGTACGGGATCTTCAGGAACGGCGAGTCCGGGCTGGTCAGCATGGCCGCGGTGTACGACCCGACGGCGAAGAACGCGACATAGCCGAGGTCGAGGAGGCCGGCGTAGCCGACCACCACGTTCAGGCCGATGGCGATCAGGCCGTAGGTGGCCATCGCGAAGCACGCGAGCGGCCAGTCGTTGCCTGGCTCGGTGGTGAGCGGGAAGAAGTTCAGGTACGGCAGCGCGTAGGCGATGGCGACCACGATCAGCAGCCACGCCCACTGCACGGCCCGCGGGAGACCGTTCCAGTAGTCGCGCAGCGGCTGGAGCGGACCCTTCTTCCGCTTGGCGCGCGCTGCCTCCAGCGCGTCGGCCGCCTGCTCCGAACGTCCGTCGGGCAGGACCTTGGGGCCTTCGGTCGTGCTCATGCGCGGCTCCTTCCGAGGGAGGTGCCCAGGATGCCGGTCGGCTTGACCAGCAGCACCAGCACCAGCACGACGAACGCGACGACGTCGGTCCACTGCGAGTCGCCGAGCAGGATCTGGCCGTAGTTGCCGATCACGCCGAGCAGCAGGCCGCCGAGGAGGGCGCCGCGCACATTGCCGATGCCGCCGAGGACGGCCGCGGCGAATGCCTTGACGCCGAGCACGAAGCCGCCGTTGTAGATGACGCCGGAGGGCACCAGCATGACGTAGAACAGTGCCGCAGCACCGGCGAGGATACCGCCGGTGATGAAGGTGATCTGGATGATCTTCTCCTTGTTGACGCCCATCAGCGTCGCGGTGTCGGCGTCCTGCGCGACCGCACGGATGCCGCGGCCGGTGCGGGTGCGGCGGATGAACATGTCCGTCGCGATCATCAGGATGACCGAGGCGATCACGATGATGAGCTGCTGGCTGCTCACGATCGTCCCGAAGACGTCGAAGATCGGCGTCGGGATGAACATCGTCACCGCCGGCTCCGCGTTCGCGCCCCGGATCAGGAAGATCAGGTACTGGATCGTGAACGAGGCGCCGATCGCCGTGATGAGGAACACGAGGCGGGGCGCGTTCCGTTTTCGCAGCGGCCGGTAGGCGACGCGTTCGAGGACGTACGCGGTGGCGGCGGAGGCCGCCATGCCGACCAGCAGCGCGAGCAGCAGGTCGCCGATGATCGCGACCGGGCTCAGGTTGGGTGCGCTCGGGCCGAAGCCGAGCGAAGTGAGGGTGATCACCACGCCGTACGCGCCGACGATGAACACCTCGGAGTGGGCGAAGTTGATCAGGTTGAGCACGCCGTAGACGAGCGTGTAGCCGACGGCGATCAGACCGTAGATGGCGCCGAAGGTGAGGCCGTCGAAGGTGGCGCTCCAGAAGTTCTGGACGAGGGCGCCGACATCGAAGTTGATCCACGAATTGTCGAGGACGGGATGGACGAGGAGGAGGGTTTCGAGCATTCGAGCTTCCAGGTGTCAGTGCCGGATCGTCGTTGGTCCGGCTCAGGTCTTACGAGCGTAAGTCGAAACAAAGGTGCCGCGGGCCACGGTGGCCCGCGGCACCTTCGCGTGTCGCGTTATCCGATGGTTCCGATCGGGACGATCTTGCCGCCCTCGACCTTGTAGCCGTAGACGGTCGGCGCCTGGAGCTCACCGGTGGAGTCCCACTTGTAGTGCTTGCTCAGGCCGTCGGCGTCGTAGTTCTTCACCCAGTCGACGAGCTTCGCGCGGGTCGTGTTGCCCTTGTCGATGCCGGCGAGCAGGACGGTGGTGGCGTCGTAGCCCTCGATCGAGTAGGTGCCGGGCTCGGCGCTGGCGAGCGTCTTGTAGGCAGACTCGAAGGTGGGGATGAGCTCACCCGGGATGCAGGGGCAGGTGAAGTACGCGTTGCTGGACGCGTTGCCGGCCAGCTTGATGAACTGGTCGTCCTTCACACCGTCGGGGCCGACGAACGTGCCCGTGTAGCCCTTGTTGACCAGCTGCTGGTCGAACGGCGCACCCTCGGCGTAGTAACCCGAGTAGTACACGGCGTCGGGCTTCGCGTTCATGATCTTGGAGATCACGGCCGAGAAGTCCTTCTGGCCGGTCGTCACCTTGTCGGTGCCGATCAGCGCGCTGCCGAGCGCCTTGGAGGTCGTGGTGCCGAGGCCGATCCCGTAGTCGGAGTCGTCCTGGACCAGGTAGACCTTCTTGGCCTGCAGCTTGTCGGTCAGGAACTTCGCCGCCGCCGGGCCCTGGACGGCGTCGTTGCCGAGGCCGCGGAAGAAGGTCTTCCAGCCGTTCTGGGTCAGCGCCGGGTTGGTCGCGGACGGGGTGATGTGCACCAGGCCCTGCTGCTCGAAGATGTTCCCGGTCGCCTTGGACTCACCGGAGAACGGGAGGCCGACGACGCCGACGATGTCGGCCTCGTTGACCGCCTGGGTCACCGGGCCGGTCGCCTTGTTCGGGTCGCCCTCGGTGTCGAACTTCTTGAAGCCGACCTGGCATCCCTTGTTGGACTGGTTGTGCTGGTTGATGGCCAGCTGGATGCCGTTGAAGATATTGATTCCGAGCTGGGCGTTCGGGCCGGTCTCGGCTCCGACGTACGCGATGGTGAGCCCGGAGGGGCAGGTGGCCTTGCCATCACCCGCGGGGAGCACCGCGTCCTTGGGGGTGGAAACCGAGGTGATAGCAGGGATGTTCACCTTCGAGTTGGTGTTGGTGGAGCCCCCGCCTGACGGCTGGTTGGCACACCCAACGAGGAGCAGTGCGACTGACGCTGCAACAGCCGCACCGATCGTGACTTTCTTTCCTAGCATCTTCTGCCTCTCGACGTGAATCCGTGTCGAACGCGGCGTGTTCGCCTCGTCGCACCACGAATATGTGTGCTGAGACTACCTGTAGTGCAAGCATTTGCACCCGCCATTTGCGCGCAGATTTACACGATCGAAACCAAACGGTTCGATGCTCTTCACAGCGGTCTGGACCCGAGTTATGGTGAGTAGTTCGCCGCACATCCGATACGACGAGAGCGGGAGGCAGCGGTGCGCATCGAGCGACTCTCGCCACCCCCGGCGCTCGGCACTGCGGAGTCCCTTCTCTTCGAGGAGCTGGTCGGCGTCCTGAACGGGATCAGCGTGGCGCTCTGGCGGTCGGACGACTTCGTCGCGACGGCCGAAGAGGCCCTGGCCGCATTCCGCGCGCAGGAGTACCAGGAGAAGATCCTCCTGGTGGCGATCGAGGACGGCGTCGTCGTCGGGCGCGTCCAGGCCGACTTCCCGCTCGACGAGGCGGCCGAGACGGTCAGCCTGCTGGTCGACGTGGCGCCCGCCGCGCGCGGTCGCGGGATCGGGTCCGCACTGCTCGCCGCCGGCGAAGAGCTCGCGGCGGAGGGCGGACGGCGTGTGGTCAGCACCTACACCGAGCATCCGGCGGCCACCCTGGGCGACAGCGTGTCGGTCATCCGGGCCCGTGCGGGCTCGGCCGGGCTCCCCGCGGAGTCGCGCGACGTGCGCTTCGCCCTCCGGCACGGCTACCGCCTCGGCCAGATCGAGCGCTCCAGCGAGCTGCTGCTGCCGCTGCCGCGCGCCAGGGAGGCCGGCCTGGCGAGCACAGCGGCCTCCGCCACCGGCTACCGCGCGGTGTCCTGGCTGGGACACGCGCCGGACAGCCTCCTGGAGCCCTTCGCGGCACTCAAGGCGCGCATGTCGACGGACATCCCGCAGAGCGGCATCGCGGTCGACCGCGAAGAGTGGACGGGCGAGCGCGTGCGCGCGCAGGAGCGCGAACTCGCCGAACGCGGCGAGCCGCTGCTGGTGACCGCGGCGGAGCACATCGACACCGGCGAGCTGGCGGCCTACACCGAGATCGCGGTCCCCTCCGACGGCGACAAAGCCGAGCAGTACGACACACTGGTGGCCATCCCGCACCGCGGCCACCGTCTCGGCACGCTCGTGAAGCTCCAGAACATCCACGAGCTGGCGCACCACGCACCCCACATCCACCGGCTGCTGACTTGGAACGCGGACGAGAACGTGCCGATGCTGGCGATCAACCGGGCCTTCGGATTCCAGCTGCACGCCCTGACGGGGCACTGGCAGAAGACGCTGGGGTGAGGGGCTTCTCTTACAGGTGGCGCGTCGGATCCATGCGCTGATGCAGGATGCGGATGACGTCGACACCGCCACCGTTCTCGACGTAGAAGATCAGATAGCTGCCGATCGCGTAGCGCCCATAGCCCGCGCGGATGTCGTCGCAGGCACGGCCGCGGTCGGAGCTCTCCGCGACGCGCTCGATTGCCGCGCGGATCTCGGCCACGTACGTCTCGGCCTGACGCGCATCCCAGTTCTCTTGGGTGAAGTCCCAGATCGAGGAGAGATCGCGTTGCGCCGCCGGGGTGAGCCGGATTCGCGTCACGACTTCTTCGCCGCGATGAACGCGTCGAAGTCGAACTCCTCCGGTTCGCCGCTCTCTTCGCCGGCGACCAGCGCAGCTCGAAGGGCGGACATCTGCGTCTCCTGGTCTTCCAGCAGACGCAACCCGGCGCGCACGACTTCGCTCGCAGAGCGGTAGCGACCGGTCGCCACCTCGTGCGCGAGGAATCCGGCGAAGTGATCATCCAGGCTGATCGAGGTGTTCGTAGCCATGCGGCCAGGTTACCAAGATTTGGTACTCACCGCACCCGCTGACACCGCGGGCAGAAGTGCGACGACCGGTTCATGAACCGCTCCCGCACGATCGCCGTCCCGCACCGCGGGCACGGCTTCCCCTCCTGCCCGTAGACGTTCAGGCTGTGCGAGAAGTACCCCGAGTTCCCGTTGACGTTCACGTACTGCGCGTCGAAGCTCGTGCCGCCCTCCGCGAGAGCCTTCTCCAGGACGTGCCGCGCCTCCGCCAGCAGCATGCGCGCCTTCGCCCGGCTCAGCGTCGACGCCGGCTGCTCGTAGTGGATGCGGGCCGCCCAGAGCGCTTCGTCGGCGTAGATGTTGCCGATTCCGCTGATCACCGTCTGGTCGAGGAGGACGCGCTTGATGCCGCTGTTCTTGCGGGCGAGCGCCGCGAAGAAGCCGGCGTCGTCGAAAGCCGGGTCGAGCGGGTCGCGGGCGATGTGGGAGACCTGGGTCGGGATGAACGGCTCGCGCGTGCCGAGGCCCGCGGCAGCTCCGTCGGCGGTCGGCACCAGCGCGTCCACCGCCATCGAGCCGAAGATGCGCTGGTCCACGAAGTGCACCCACAGCTCGCGGTGGTCGCCGGGCAGCGTGGCCGCTGTCTCGATGTGCAGGCGGATGCGGAGCAGCCCCGCCTCGTCCCAGCCGGGCTCGCGCAGCAGGATCTGGCCGCTCATCCCGAGGTGGGCGACGATGGCGCGGCGCGGAGTGCCCTGCAGCGGGATCCAGAGGAACTTCCCGCGGCGGGCCGGCTCCTCCATCACGCGGCCGGTCAGCAGCGTCTCGAACGCCCCCGCGACCGGGTCGTGGCGTTTCAGCGAACGCGGCTCGAAGACCTCGACCCCGAGGATGGTGGCACCCGTGACCGCCGGCGCCAGGCCGGCGCGGACGACCTCAACCTCGGGGAGCTCGGGCACGGCGGCGGTTCAACTCGGTCCAGGCGCTGAGCGCCGCGGCCATCTCGGCCTGCTTCTTGCTCGTGCCCTCGCCCGTGGCGGTGACGAGGTCGCCGACCGAGACGGTGGCGTGGAAGGTCTTGGAGTGGTCGGGACCCGTGTTCGTCACGGTGTAGACCGGGAGCCCGGCGCCGCGGTGGGCCGCGGCCTCCTGGAGGCTCGTCTTGGGGTCCATCGCCGCCCCGAACCGGTCGGGGTCGGCCAGCAGCGGGTCGACCAGCCGCAGCACGAGCGCCGTCGCCTCGTCGCCGCCCGCGTCGAGGTAGGCGGCGCCGATCAGCGCCTCCACGGTGTCCGCGAGGATGGAGGCCTTGTCGCGGCCGCCACTCTGGTTCTCGCCCCGGCCGAGCCGCAGGTACTGGCCGAGACCGATGCCGCGGGCGACCTCCGCGAGCGCCACCGAGCTGACCAGGCTGGCCCGGCGCTTCGCGAGCTCGCCCTCGTCGAGGTCCGGGTTCTCCCGGAACAGCTTGACGGTGACGGCCTGCCCGAGAATCGAGTCGCCGAGGAACTCCAGGCGCTCGTTGTTCGGGATGCCGCCGTTCTCGTACGCGTACGAGCGGTGGGTCAGCGCAAGCACGAGAAGCTCGGGGTCGATATCGACCCCGAGCTTCTCCAGGAGGGCGGAGTGGTCAGTGTTCTCCCCGACCACGTACTCCCTACCCCCTACTTCTTGTCGTGCGCTGTTCAGCCCTCAGGGCCGGATCAGACGTCGGCGACCTTGCGGCCCTTGTACTCCATGAAGAGGGCGGTGCCCGCGGAGTCCTCGACGACCTTGGCACGGTGCGGGAGGCTGTAGACGACCTTGCCGTTCTCGATCGACTTGACGAGGGTGGGGACCTCGGCCTTCCACTGCGAACGACGGGCGTGGGTGTTGGCGCGAGACTGCTTCCGCTTCGGAACGGCCATGACTATCTCTCTTCTCCAGCCCCGGCGGCCGGGGCGTTGTTGCTGGTGGACTCGGTGTCGGAAGCCTGGAACGCCGCGAGCGCGGACCAGCGAGGATCGATGGTCTCGTTCGGCTTGCGGTCCGGTACATCCGCCAGCCTCTCCCCGGTCTCTGGATCGAGACCCGGGCAGTCCGGCCGGCACACCGGCTGAAACGGCAGTGACAGCACCACCGCATCCCTGATCAGAGGTTCAAGATCCACGTGGTCGTCGTGAACCTCATAATCGAAAGCTTCCGTAGAAGGATACGCGAAAAGTTCCTGGAAATCGACTTCGACAGGCTGGGCGATGTCGATCAGGCACCGTCCGCAGACGCCGGTGGCGGTCGTGTCGGCCTCCGCCGTGACGAGGATGCCCTCGTGCATCGACTCCAGCCGAAGGTCGAGTTCGAGGGTCGCGCCCTCCGGGACCGACAGCAGTCCCTCCCCCAGCTTCTCGTCGACCGGGATGCTGAGGTGCTGCTCCCGCATCTCGCCGGGTCGGCGCATCAGGTCGTACACGTTGACGGTGTACGGAGTCTTTCTGTACGTGCTCACGGTCGACTATTTTACGCGGAGCCGCCGACGCTCGCAGGCGACCGCCAGCCGGCTGGCAGCAACGACACAGGAATCAACGCCGCCTTCAGCCGCACGCCGCGTCCCGCCTGCGCCTCGAGCGCGGCGATCACACGCTGCAGGTCGTCGGCGAGGCCCACGGCGACGGCGCGGGTCGGCGGCCCGAACGCGTCGCGCTCGCGCACGTCCAGCAGGCGCAGCACGGCCTCCTCGCCCGGCGTGCCCGCGACGGCGGCGGCGATGCGGCGCGCGAACACGCGCGGCGTCTCGGTGTCGGGCGCCGACCAGCCGAGGTCGCGCGCGGTGTCGCGCAGCTCGTCCCACACGATCGAGGCGCCGCCCCAGGACTCCGAGAGCCGTCTCAGCCGGGCCCGCCTGCGCATCCGGCGCATCACCGCGGGCGTCAGCAGCACCGCGAGCACGAGCAGCGCGACTCCGAGCCCGGATAGCACCGGCTGCAGCGGCGACGGCGGCGTGGTGCCGCCGGCGCCTGCGACGTTCGGCTGGTCCGTGGGGACGAGACGCTTCGGCGCCGCCGACGCGCCGGGCGCCGACGTCGGAGCGGCCTGGTCCGGCGTGGCGTTCGGCCGGGTGTAGCTCGGGATCGTGCCGCGGCCGACCGTCGGCTCGAACGGCACCCAGCCGACGCCGGCGAAGTACAGCTCCGGCCACGCGTGCAGGTCGTCGCTGGTCACGGTGTACGTGCCAGGGCTGTTCGCCGTCCCGCCGGTGGACGTGCCGGGCAGGTAGCCCTCCGCCACGCGGGCCGGGATGCCGAGGCTGCGCGCCATCAGCGCCATCGCCGACGCGAAGTGGACGCAGTAGCCGCTCTTGACCTGGAGGAACTTCGCGATCACCTGCGCGCCGTCGCCGTCATAGCCCTGCTTGAGCGGCGTCTGCGTGGAGTAGATGAAGCCGTTGTCGCGGAAGTAGTCCTGCAGCGCCACCGCCTTGTCGTACTCCGACACCGCCCCCGCCGTGGCCGTCAGAGCGGTCTGCCCGATGATCGCCGGGAGGTTGGAGGGGACGAAGAGGTCGCGTTGGAGGTCGGCCGGCACGATGCCGCCCGCCGCCTTGAGCTGGTCGGCCGTCGGCGCGAGCACCAGGCTGGTCGCGGTGTACTTCTGGCCCTGTGTCGTCACGTTGATGCCGCCGAGAGTCAGATCGTCGGGATCCCACGACCAGGTGCCGTTCAGGCCCTTCACCGCCTGCACCGGAGCGGGCACCGGGAGCCAGCGGCTGGTCATGTCGTCGATCTCAACGGAGGTGCTGATCTTGGACCGCTTGACGCTGTCGGAGAGCCCGGGGATCGGGCCCACCGTGACGCCGTCGGACAGCCGCTTGGTGTCGCGCTCCCGGTGCTTCCAGACCGAGCCGGTGAACTGGTCGAGCGAGGCGAGCTTGAGGTACTGCCCGGCGGCGGCGGTGGTCGTGTACGTAAGCGCGCGCACCGCGGCGGGCCGGCGGAGGTCCTTGCCGAGGTCGATCAGCGGGGTCACGGTGCCGCCGATCGAGATGCCGCCGGCCGTGAAGGAGGTCGCGCCGCCCTTGTCGAACCCCGGCGCCGTCCCGGACAGCAGCATCGCGACGACGATCGCCGCGGATCCCACGGACAGCGCGGCTCCCGGCCGGCCCGCCCCCGCGCGCCGGGTGCGCACGTCGCTGCGCAGCAGCCACAGGTACGCGACCGCCGACGCCGCCAGCGCGACCGGGTCCAGCCCGTCCCCCAGCAGCGCGCCGGGAACCACGAGCACGGCGGCGACCCCGACCGCGGTGAAGGCAGGGGTGCGGATCGCCACGGCCAGGACGTCCAGGACGATCGCGATGAGGCACGCGCCGCCCACGACCAGGAAGATGAACTCGGGCAGGCTCTCGGCGGGCGTGCCCTGCTGGTAGATCGACAGCATCGCCTGCTGCAGGTACACGCCCCAGCGCTGCACGGTCGCCGCCGTCGGGATGAGCCCGAGCAGGCCGGTCCCGGTGCCGAACGCCGCCGTCATGATCATGGCCGCGAGCACGAGCTCCAGCACGGGGACGAGCCCGCGGTGCACGCCGACGGCGCGCAGACCCGCGCCGCTGACCAGCAGGAAGGAGCTGGTCAGCATGAGCGCGAACCACCAGGTCGGTCCCTGGATGAGGCCGCCCAGGGCGAAGCTGAGCGCCAGCATCTGCAGCACCAGTGCGCCGGTGATCCGCCAGTAGGCCTGGCGCCGGCGCCGGACCCCGGTCAGCCCGAGCGGGACGGCCTCGCTAACCATGGCCCACCACCGCCCGCTGACGGTCGAGGGCGCGCTGCCAGCACTCGGCGGCGTCGTCGCCCGCGGCGAACGGCACGCAGAGCCAGCCCGCGTCGCCGAGCACCTCCTCCACCTCGGGCGCCGCGCCCTCGCCGACGAACGCGACCGCGGGATCGCCCATCCCGCGCAGTGCGGCGAGCGAGCCGAGCTCGGGCGTCCCGTCGAGGAGCACCGCGAAGATCGGGACCGCCCGGCCGGCCCGGCGCAACCCCGAGGCCAACTCGGCGACCGCGTCGTCGCGCGTGACCGGTGACGCCTCGACCGCGGCCAGGTCGGCGAGCAACAGCCGGTCGGCTGTGCCGCGGTCGTAGGTGGGCGTGATCGACCCCAGCGTGCCTGTCCTGCCCGCGCCGCTGCGGCCCGAGAGCTGCCGCGGGGCGGTCTCCACCACGCTGAGGACGAAGCCCTCGTCGAGAAGGTGCACGCCCACCGACGCGACCAGCTCCATCAGCGTCTCGAACAGCGCGTCCTCCGGCTCGTACGCGCTCCGGGCGGCCGGCGGACGGACCGCGCCCACCTGCGCCGGCGCGGGCCGGGTGTCCATCAGGATCCAGGCCTCCGGGTTGCTGCGCTGCTCCTCCTGGCGGACCATCAGCTTGTCGTGCCGGGCCGTCGCCCGCCAGTGCACGCGGCGCAGCGGGTCGCCCGGCCGGTACTCGCGCGCGATCAGCTCGTCGGCGCTCGGGATGCTGTGCCGCTGCAGCTCGTGCTCGGCGCCCTCGCTGTGCGCCACGTCCAGCTCGCCGCTCGACAGCGGCACCACGCGCGGCGTCACCAGCAGCTGCCGCGGCTGCCCGACCGCGTATTCCGCGTACGCCACCCCGAACGGGTCCGTCCGGCTCACGATCAGCGGGCCCACCGGGTGCGACCCGCGCTTGAAGGCGACCACGTCCTGCCGCAGCACGACCGTGTCGCGGCCGTGCGCGACATTCACCTGGTGGGCGCCCAGCCGCGGGAACGGTGCGGATCCCTGCACCTCGATCCCGGCCGGGGCGTACTCGCGCCACCGAGCCGGAGGGCTGGGCCGGGCGGCCTGGTTGCGCGCGGTCGTGACGATGGTCGCCTGCTCCCCGACGGCGACGACGTCCGGATGGAAGCTGCGGGCGACGGTGAGCCGCGGCCGGTCGAGGGTGACCGAGATCATCGCCGCCAGCGGCAGCACGGTCAGGAAGACGCCGACGAAGAGCACGTCGGTTCGGCCGAAGAACGCGGAGGCGGCCAGCGCGACGACGCCGACGGCGCCGAAGGTCCAGCCGCGCGCGGTGGGGCGCGGCTTCTTCAGGGGCGAAGGCCCCCCGCGCCCGGCCACGGCCTACTCGCCGCCGGTGCGCGCGGCTCCGGAGGCGGCCCGGGTGCCGGTCGCCGCGCTGTTCCGTCCCGCGCTGTTCCGCTCCTGGCCGCTGGCGCCGCCGATCGCGCCGGAGCCGACCGGCACCGGCGTCGCCGCGACGATCCGGCGCACGATGTCCGCGATGACGGGAGCGCTCTCGTGGTGGTGGCCCAGCGCGCGGCTGGTCGGCAGCAACCGGTGACCGAGCACCGGGACCGCCAGGGCGTCGATGTCGTCCGGCAGCACGAAGTCCCGGCCGTCGAGCGCCGCCATCGCCTTGGCCGCGCGGACGAGCTGAAGCGTCGCGCGCGGGCTCCCGCCCAGACGGAGGTCGCGGTCCTCGCGGGTCGCCCGCACCAGATCCACCGCGTACTGCTTGACCGGCGTCGACGCGAACACCGCCCGCGCCGTCGTCATCATCGAGCGCAGCTCCTCCGACGTGACCACCGGCCCGATCCGGGACAGCGGGCTGGAGGTGTCGCGAGTGGTCAGCATCGCGAGCTCGGAGTCGTCGTCCGGGTAGCCCATCGCGATGCGGGCCATGAACCGGTCGCGCTGCGCCTCCGGGAGGGCGTAGGTGCCCTCCATCTCCACCGGGTTCTGGGTCGCCACGACGATGAACGGCGCGGCCAGCGGATACGTCGAGCCATCGACCGTGACCTGCCGCTCCTCCATGCACTCCAGCAGCGCTGACTGCGTCTTCGGGCTGGCCCGGTTGATCTCGTCGCCGATGACGATGTTGGCGAAGACCGCGCCCGGCTTGAACTCGAAGCGCCGCTCCGCCTGGTTGTAGACCGAGACGCCCGTCACGTCGCTCGGCAGCAGGTCGGGGGTGAACTGGATGCGGCTGACCGAGCAGTCCACCGACTTCGCCAGCGACTTGGCCAGCATGGTCTTGCCGACGCCCGGCACGTCCTCGATCAGCAGGTGGCCCTCGGCCAGCAGGACGACGAGCGCCGTCTGCACGGCCTCGTGCTTGCCGTCGATGACGGACTCCACATTGGCGGTGATCTGCTCCGCGGCGCGCCGCAGCTCGTCCAGGTCCATGCCCGGCGCGGGCAGGCCCACCTCCTCGGGTGCGACCGAGGACTCCGTGGGCTGGCGCGTCGCGTAACTGTTCATCTCTCCACCCGGGTCATGTGGTTGACAGCAGCTCTGATACGGCGGGAGGCACGTAGGGGCTCACGTCCCCGCCGAGGTTGGCGACCTGGCGCACGAGGGAGCTCGACACGTGCGCGTTCGCCGGATCGGGAAGCAGGAAGACCGTCTCGACGTCGGCGAGGTGGCGGTTCACGATCGCCATCGGCGTCTCGTATGCGACGTCCACCTGGGAACGGATGCCCTTGACGAGCACGTCCGCTCCCACATCGGTGCAGTAGTCGACCAGCAGGCCGACCGACCAGGAGGCCACGATGATCCGGCCCTGGATGCCGGCGTTCTCGATCGAGCGCTCGATCAGCGCGACGCGCTGCGCGATGGGCAGCAGCGCCGACTTGTCCGGGTTGTGCACCACGAGAACGTGGACCTCGTCCCACAGCCGAGCGGCTCGCTCGATGACATCGAGATGCCCGAGAGTGACCGGGTCGAACGATCCAGGGACTACGGCGATCCTGTTCATAGGGCACCAGACTATTACGCGATTCCCGGCTATTCGTTGTGAATCCGTTATCTTCCCAGGGCAGCGCGCCGCGTGGCCCGGCGGCGCTGCGATTCGTGACGAATGTCGCGAATAGCGGCGCCAGAGTCGACATTCGTCACGAATGTCCGGGCGCGCGCCTCACGACTTGCCGAGGAAGGCCCGCTCGGACTCGTCGAGGCGGCGGGCGAGCGCCGCGGCGAGGGCGGGATGCGCGGCGAGGCCGCCGTCGTCCAGTGTCTCGGCGGCGGCGACGCGCGCCTCCGCGATGAGCTCGCCGTCCGAGACCACCCGCAGCAACTTGAGCGACGACCGGCCGCCCGACTGCCGGCTGCCGAGCACGTCGCCCTCGCGGCGCAGTTCGAGGTCGACGTTGGCGAGCTCGAACCCGTCGAGCGTCGCCGCGACCGCGTCGACCCGCTCGCGGGCGAGCGAGCCCTCCTCTGCGGAGGTGACGAGCAGGCAGAGCCCGGGGATGTCGCCGCGCCCCACCCGGCCGCGGAGCTGGTGGAGCTGCGAGACGCCGAACCGGTCGGCGTCGAGCACGATCATCGCGGAGGCATTCGGCACGTTGACGCCGACCTCGATCACGGTGGTGGCGATCAGGAGGTCGAGGTCGCCGGCGGCGAAGGCGCGCATGACCGCGTCCTTCTCGTCGGAGGACAGCCGCCCGTGCAGCACGCCGACGCGCGACTGCGCGAACAGCGGGTCGGCGCGGACCTGGGCGGCGACGGACTCGACGTTGGCGGTGGGCCGGGGCGGACCGCCGGCCTCGTCCGCGTCGGGAGCCGGAGCGTCCTCACCGTCGTCCTCCGCCTCCTTGGCGCTGATCGCCGGGCACACCACGAACACCTGCCGGCCGCGCGCGATCTCCTCGGACGCCCGCTCCCAGATCCGGCGCTCCCAGCCCGGTCGGTCGGCGAGCGGGACGACGAAGCTCGCGATGCCCTGACGGCCGGCGGGGAGTTGCGCGATCGTGGAGACCTCCAGGTCGCCGAACACCGTCATCGCGACCGTGCGCGGGATGGGCGTCGCCGTGAGCACGAGGACGTGCGGAGGCGTCCCACCCTTCGCACGCAGCGCCTCCCGCTGCTCGACGCCGAAGCGGTGCTGCTCGTCAACCACGACGAGGCCGAGGTCGAAGAACGTGACGGCGTCGCCGAGCAGCGCGTGCGTGCCGACCACGATGCGGGACTGCCCGCTCACCGTGCGCAGCAGCGCCCGCTTGCGCTCGGCGGTGGAGAGCTGGCCGGTGAGGAGCGTCGGCATCAGCTCGGCTGACAGGTCGGGGCCGAGCATGTCCGCGATCGAGCGCAGGTGCTGGGCGGCCAGGACCTCCGTCGGCGCGAGCAGCGCGGACTGGCCCCCGCTGTCGGCCACGGCGAGCATCGCCCGCAGCGCGACCAGGGTCTTGCCCGAACCCACCTCGCCCTGCACGAGCCGGTGCATCGGCTCGGCCGAGTCGAGGTCCTGGGAGATCTCGCGCCCGACATCGGCCTGGTCGCCGGTCAGGGTGAACGGCAGGATGGCGTCGAAGCGTTCCAGGAGACCGCCGGGCGCCGCCTGCCGCGGGGTGGCCGCGACCGAGCGGTTCTCCGCGCGCTGCTGCAGGAGCGCGGCCTGCAGCACGAACGCCTCCTGGAAACGCAGCGCGTCGCGGGCCCGCTGCCACTCGGCGTTCTTCTGCGGCCGGTGGATGCCCTCCAGCGCCTCGCGGAACCGCAACAGCCCGCGCTCGGCCGCGATCGCCGTCGGCACCGGGTCCGGGCACGGCCCCAGCGCGTCGAGCGCCAGGCCGACCGCTTTCTGCACCTGCCAGCTCGCGACCGTGCCGGTCGCCGGGTAGATCGGGATCGGAGTCTGCGCCCACTCCTTCGCCGCCGCGCTGCCGGGCGCCACGGCGTTCTCCGCGTCCTCGGCGAACAGCTCGTAGTCGGGGTGGGCGAGCTGGAGGGCGCCCCGGTAGGCGGACACCTTGCCGGCGAAGATGCCGCGCACGCCCGGCGCGAGCTCCTTCGCACGCCAGGCCTGGTTGAAGAAGGTGAGGGTCAGGATGCCCTCGCCGTCGGAGATCTTGACCTCCAGGATGGACCCGCGCCTGGCTCGCATCGGGCGCTCCTGCACCCGCACCACCTCCGCCACGATCGTGACGTGCTCGTCCAGCGGAAGGTTCGCCAGCGCGGTCAGTTCGCCGCGCGACGCGTACCGGCGCGGGTAGTGCGCGAGCAGGTCGGCGACGGTGCGCATCCCGAACGCCTTCTCGAAAGCGGAGGCCGTGCGGCCGCCCAGCACCCCGGTCAGCCGGGTCTCGAGCGCGACGGTGCCGCCGGAGGCCGGGGCGGTGCTGGAGGTCATGGTTCGATCGTAGGGGCCGCCTCCGTCGCCGCGTCGCGCACGTGCGCCTCGACCTCGGCGAGTGCGGCGAGCTCGTCCGCCACATCGCCCTCCCCCGGGCGCTCTGCCGCGAGCCGCATCTGGATGTCCAGGGCCTCCTGCCAGCGGCCGACCTCGCGCAGGCAGCGCGCGAACGACCAACGCGCGGCGAACTGCTGGTCGAGCGTGCCGTAGCGCTCCGCGGCCTCCAGGGCGGACTCGAACGAGCCGAGCGCTTCGTGCGGGAGGCCGGCGTCGAACAGCGCCCAGCCGCGGTTGTTGTGCAGGGCGACGCCCCAGCGCAGCGTGCGGGGATCGGTGACGTCCGCGAGCTCGGCGAGACCCTCCTCGGTCCACTGCTCGGCGCGGGCCGGATCGGCGATGGCGAGCATGTGGGCGGCGTCGACCGCGAGGTACGGGTCGTCGTCGCGGCGCGCCGCCAGCAGCGCGCTCTCGAACAGCGGGATCGCCTCCGACCGCCGCCCTTCGGTGTTGCGGAGCCGGCCGCGCTCCAGCAGGATCCGCACGGCGAGCGTGCCACCGGCCGGCTCCAGGGAGTCGAGCAGAGCGTCCGCCTCGGCGAAGCGGCCCTGGAGGCCGAGGGCTCGGGCGCGCTGGGTCTCCAGCTCGGCGCGCACCAACTCGGGGCGGTCGGGTTCGGCGGCGGCGATCGCGAAGCGTTCGGCGGAGGCGACCGGGTCGTCGAACCGCCACAGGGCGTCGAGTTCCGCCTGCTGGAGGCGTTCGTCCATCCTCCTATTCTGCTGGCGGCGCGGCGGCACCGCTAGGCTTTCCGAACTCGCGGGGCGGCACCGCTAGGCTCGGAAGGCTATGACCCGAATCGTCTCCGGCTTCGCCGGCTCGCTGACGCTCCAGGTGCCGAAGAGCGGCACGCGCCCGACCAGCGACCGCGTGCGCGAAGCGGTGTTCTCCGGGCTGGATGCGCGCGACGCCGTCCGCGGGGCACAGGTGCTCGACCTGTTCGCCGGCTCGGGCGCCCTCGGGCTGGAGGCCGCCAGCCGCGGAGCCGCACGGGTGCTTCTGGTGGAGAAGTCGGCGGCGGCCGCGGCGATCTGCCGGCGGAACGCCGAAGCCGTCGTGCGCGCGGCGCCGAAGGAGGCCCGGCCCGAGGTGGACGTGCGAGCGACGGCGGTGCTTCCCTACCTGGCGTCCGCCGGGTCGTCGGCCGCCCGCTTCGACCTGGTGTTCGTGGACCCGCCCTACGACCTCCCGGACACCGAGCTGCTCGCGGTGCTCACCGCGCTGGCCCCGCTGCTCACCGACGACGCCCTGGTCTGCGTCGAGCGAAGCACCCGCGACGGCGCCCCGAGCCTCCCACCGGCCCTGGTCCTCGACCGCACCCGCACCTACGGCGAGACCGCCGTCCACTACCTCTCCCCCGCCTGACCTCCGCCGCCCCGCCACCGTCGCCACCGGAGGACTCAAGCCCTCCGCAGCCGCCGATCTCCTCCGCTGGCTGATCCGGCCCGGCGTGTCGGCTCCGATGTCCTCCGCTGGCCCCGGCCTCAGCCGCTGTGCCCGTCCCACTCCAGGTACGGGTCCCAGCCGCCGCGCTCGTCGAAAAGGTGGCCGTCCACCAGGAGTCCGGCGCCCTCGCGGACCGTGCCGACACGGCGGAAGCCACCGGGAAGGGCCGTGCCGGGCGGGAAGCAGGCGAGAAGCCCGTGGTCCTCTCCCCCGGTCAGCGCCGTGAGCGGGTCGTCGCCGAGGGCCCCACGGTCGAGGTCGATGGCGACGCCGCTCGCCTCGGCCACCCGGCGGGCGTCGAGGGCGAGGCCGTCACTGAGGTCGAGCATCGCCGTCGCGCCGGCGTCGGCGGCGAGCGGGCCGTCTGCCACGGGAGGTCGGGGCCGCAGTTGCGCGCCGACCAGGTCGGGATGCGCGGCGGCGACGGCCGCGAACCGCTCGCGGTCGGGCACGCCGTCCACATCCACGGCCTCTGCGAACAGCAGCCGGAGGCCCGCCGCCGCGGCGCCGAGAGCCCCGGACACCGCCACCACGTCACCCGGGCGCGCCCCGCTCCGCAGGACCGGCGCGCGCCCCTGCAGGTCGCCGAACGCCGTCACCGCGAGCGTCAGCGTGTCCGAGGCCGACAGGTCGCCGCCGACCACGCCGCAGCCCGGCGCGAGCTCGGCGCAGGCCGCGCGGAAGCCGTCCGCGATGTGCTCGAGCGCGGACACCGGGAATGTCTGCGGCGCGGCGATCGCGACCACGAGGGCCGTCGGCACCGCACCCATCGCGGCGACGTCGGACAGGTTGGTCGCCGCGGCCTTCCAGCCGAGGTCCTCCGGCGACGACCAGGCCAGCCGGAAGTCGGGGCCGTGCACCATCATGTCCGTCGTGACGACGAACCGGCCGTCCGGCGCTGCGAGCACCGCGGCGTCGTCGCCGGGCCCGACGAGCGTCGCCGACGACTCCGGCAGCCGCGGGAAGATGCGCTTCAGCGCCTCGCGTTCCGACGCGCCGGCGACGGTCTCCGCCGCGCTCCCAGAATCCACCATGACTCCCAACGGTAGCCTGAATCCTGATGTCCGCTCGCCGCTCCGCCCTCGCCCTCGTGCTCGCCGCCGCCGCGCTCGCCCTGACCGGGTGCGCGCCCGCGGTCTCCCTCGATCCCGGCGCCGACGCGAACAACCCGGGCTGCGCCGAGATCTCCGTGCGCCTGCCCGACACGGTGGCAGACAAGGGCCGCCGCCAGACCGACGCGCAGGCGACCGGCGCCTGGGGCGACCCGGCCGCCGTGCTGCTGCGCTGCGGCGTCCCGCCGATCGGGCCGACCACCAAGCCGTGCGTCAATGTGAGCGGCGTCGACTGGGTGCTGATGTCGAACCCCGCCGCGAAGCAAGTCGTCTACCAGACCTTCGGCCGCACACCGGCGACGGAGGTCATCATCGACCACGTCTCGGGAGCCTCCGACGCCGCCGTCCTCCCCGAGTTCGCGTCGGCCATCTCCAGCGTCAAGCAGACGGAGAAGTGCCTCTCCACGCTGGACACCACGCTCACGCCGCCGCCCACGGCGCCCACGCCGACGCCCACTCCCACCCCGACGCGCTGATCCCTCGCACATTCGGCACGAATGTCGCCTTATGTGCACGCATTCGCGACATTCGGCACGAATCGCGGCGCGCGCAGCTGCGCACCTTCGTGACGAATGTCGCGTGAGGCGCCGCGATACGCGACATTCGGCACGAATCGCGGCGCGGAGGGCTACGGGGGCTACGCCGCGCGAGCGACGGCGACCTCGACCAGCTCGGTGATCAGCTCCGGGTACGCCAGCCCCGACTCCTGCCAGCAGCGCGGGAACATGGAGATCGGCGTGAAGCCCGGCATGGTGTTGATTTCGTTCACCACGAAGCCATCGGCGGTGAGGAAGAAGTCCACCCGGGACAGCCCCTCCGCTCCGATGGCGTCGAACGCCCGGACACCGAGGTCGCGCATCTCGGCCAGCTCGGCCTCCGTGAGCTCGGCCGGGCAGACCAGCTCGATGCCGGGCGCGTCCAGGTACTTGGCCGCGAAGTCGTAGAAATCGCGGCCCGTGATGACGATCTCGCCGGCGACCGAGGCACGCGCGGGCTGCCCCGGACGCCCTCCCAGCACCGCGATCTCCACCTCGCGGCCCACCACCGCCGACTCGATGAGCACGCGGTCGTCCTCGGCGAGGGCGGTGTCGATCGCCGCTGGCAGGTCGTCCCAGGACGTCACCTTGGAGACGCCGACGCTGGAGCCGGCGCGGGCCGGCTTCACGAACGCCGGGAGCCCGAGCAGCTCGGCCTCGCGGCGCACCGCCTCCCGATCGGTCGCCCACTGGTACGCGGTCACGGTCTGCCACGGCGCGACGGGGATGCCCGCCTGCTGCAGCACCGTCTTGGTGAAGTGCTTGTCCATCCCGAGCGCACTCGCGAGCACACCGCTGCCGACGTACGGCAGTCCGACGAGCTCGAGCATCCCCTGGACCGTGCCGTCCTCGCCCCAGGGCCCGTGCAGGATCGGGAAGACGACGTCGACGGCGCCGAGCGACGAGCGCGTGCCGTCGGCTCCCACCACGGAGAGCTCGCGCGACGCCGACGACTCCGGCCAGACGATGCGCGAGCCGTTGTCCTCCACCTCCGGGAGGGTCTCGGTGTTCAGCGCGAAGCGCGCCGCGTCGTCCGGCTGGAGTGTGAAGGCCCCGTCGTGGGTGATGCCGACGGGGATGACGTCGTAGCGGTCACGGTCGATCGCCGCCAGCACTCCCGCCGCCGTCGCGCAGCTGATCGAATGCTCGCTTGAGCGACCTCCAAACAGAAGTGCGACTGCGACCTTGTCCGTCATCCGTTGTCCTCTCTCCCTGGGGTTCGTCGTCCTCGGTGGTCAGATGGGGGGCGATGTCCTTGGGGTCGAGCGTGCCGGCGAGCACCTGGCTCACCTGGCGGACGATCGGCATGTTCACGCCGCGCTCCTCCGCGAGACGCAGGATGGGCGCGACCGAGGCGAGGCCCTCCGCCGTCTGGTTCATCTGCTTGACGACGTCGTTGAAGCTGTAGCCCTGGCCCAGCAGGCGTCCGGCCGTGTTGTTGCGGCTGAGCGACGACTCGCAGGTGGCGATCAGGTCGCCGAGGCCCGCGAGGCCGGAGAGCGTCACGGCCTCCGCGCCGTAGGCGACGGCGAAGTCGGTCATCTCGACCAGGCCGCGCGTGATGATGGAGGCCTTGGTGTTCTCGCCGTAGCCGACGCCGTCCACGATGCCGATCGCCACGGCGATGAGGTTCTTGAGCACGCCGCCGAACTCCGTGCCGATCACGTCGGTGTTCACGAAGCTGCGGAAGTAGCGGTTGGTGGCGGCCATCGCCACGGCCTGGGCGGTCTCCAGGCTCACCGACGACACCACGGCGGCGGTCGGCTGCTCGCGCGCGATCTCCAGCGCCAGGTTGGGGCCGGAGGCGACCGCGATCCGCTCGAGGTCGATCGGCAGGCCCTGCGCGATCACCTCGCTCATCCGCAGGCCGGTTCCCTTCTCGACGCCCTTCATCAGGCTGACGAGGATGGTCTCCGGCCCCAGGTGCGGGGCGATGGCCTCCAGGTTGGAGCGCAGCGTCTGGCTCGGGATCGACACGAACACCTGCTCGGCGCCGCGCATCGCCTCGCCGATGTGGGAGGTCGCGCGCAGGTTGCGCGGCAGGTTGATGCCCTCCAGGTAGTCGCTGTTGCGCTTCACCTCGTTGATCTCGCGCGCCAGCTCCGGGCGTCGTGCCCAGAGGACGACGTCGTTGCCGCCGTCGGCCAGGATCTTCGCGAAAGTGGTCCCCCAGCTTCCGGCGCCGAGCACGGCGATGCGGCGGGGAGGCGGTGTCGGTCGTGCGGCCGTCCGGCCTTTCCTGTCAGCCATCAAAGCGGCCGGTCTCCTTCTGGTTGTGCGCCGCCGGGTCCCAGCGGGTCGCCGGCGCCTTCTCGCCGCGCAGGTCCTCCAGCAGCGCGGTGATCGCGTTCATGATGACCTCGGTCGCCTCGGTGAGGGTCGCCTGGTCGAGGCTGCGGCCCCGGAACGCCGACAGGTCGACCGGGTCGCCGACCTTGACCGCGATGGTCTTGCGCGGGAAGAAGCTGATCTTCTTCGCGTAGCGCGCCATCACCTGCTGCGTGCCCCAGTGCGCGATCGGGATGACGGGGAGGTCGTGCTCCAGCGCCATCCGGGCCGCGCCGGTCTTGCCGCGCATCGGCCACATGTCGGGGTCGCGCGTCAGCGATCCCTCCGGGTAGATGATGACGACCTTGCCGTCGTCGACGATCTTCTGAGCCTCGGCCAGCGGAGCGGCGCCGCGAGCGGACCCGCCGCGCGCGACGGGCACCTGACCGGACTTGCGCAGGAACCAGCCGGCGACCGGGATGCGGAACAGGCTCTCCTTGGCGAGGAACCGCGGGAGGCGCCCGAGCTTCCAGACCACCATGCCAATCATGACCGGGTCGATCTCGCTGTAGTGGTTCGGCGCGATGATCGCGGCGCCGTGGCGCGGCAGCTTCTGCCCGTCGGTGATCCGGAACCGCGCGAGGATGCTCGCCAGCGGGATGACGAGAGCGGCCAGCACCCAGAAGATCGAGGGCCGGCCCTTCTCGGAGCGCTGCCGAGCGGAGGACGCGGGCGCGGACGGGTTCACGGGTTCATCGGGACGGGGCACCATCCCATTATCGCGGGCCTCAGCCCTCGAGGACGAAGTCCGCTCCGAGCAGCTGGAGCTTGGTGATGAACTTCTCGTACCCGCGGCTGATGATGCCGACGTTGCTGACGGTCGAGCGGCCGTCCGCCGACAGGGCGGCGATCAGGTGGCTGAACCCGCCGCGCAGGTCGGGGATCTCCACGTCGGCGCCCTTCAGCTCCACCGGGCCCATGATGACCGCGGAGTGGTTGAAGTTGCGCTGGCCGAAGCGGCAGTCGTGGCCGCCGAGGCACTCCTTGTGGACCTGGATCTTCGCGCCCATGTCGATCAGCGCGTCGGTGAAGCCGAAGCGCTGCTCGTACACGGTCTCGTGGACGATCGACACGCCCTCCGCCTTGGTCAGGGCGACCACGAGCGGCTGCTGCCAGTCGGTCATGAAGCCGGGGTGCACGTCGGTCTCGATCACGACGGGCTTCAGCTCGCCGCCCGGGTGGAAGAAGCGGATGCCGTCGTCGTGGATCTCGAACGCGCCGCCGACCTTGCGGAAGACGTTGAGGAAGGTCAGCATCTCCGGCTGGCGGGCGCCGCCGACGTAGATGTCGCCGTTGGTGGCGAGGGCAGCGGCGGCCCAGCTGGCGGCCTCGTTGCGGTCGAACAGCGCGGTGTGGCTGTAGCCGACGAGCTTGTCGACGCCCTCGATGCGGATCACGCGGTCGGTGTCGACCGAGATGATCGCGCCCATCTTCTGCAGGACGTTGATCAGGTCCATGATCTCGGGCTCGATCGCCGCGCCCTTGAGCTCGGTGATGCCCTCGGCGCGGACGGCCGTGAGCAGCACCTGCTCGGTGGCGCCGACGCTCGGGTACGGGAGCTCGAGCTTGGCGCCGTGCAGGCCCTCGGGAGCCGTCATCCGGATGCCGCTGGGGAGCTTGTCGACCACGGCGCCGAACTTGCGCAGGACCTCGAGGTGGTAGTCGATGGGGCGGTCGCCGATGCGGCAGCCGCCGAGGTCGGGGATGAACGCTTCGCCCAGGCGGTGCAGCAGCGGCCCGCAGAACAGGATCGGGATACGGCTGGAGCCGGCGTGCGCGTCGATGTCGGCCATGTGCGCCGACTCGACCGCGCTCGGGTCGAGCAGCAGCTCGCCCTCCTCCGCCCCGTCGGTGACCTTGACGCCGTGGACCTCGAGGAGGCCTCGGACGACCCGGACATCGCTGATGTTCGGGACGTTCCGCAGCACGCTCGGGCCCTCGCCCAGGATCGCGGCGACCATCGCCTTGGTGACGAAGTTCTTGGCGCCGCGCACCTCGATGCGGCCCTTGAGGGGGATTCCGCCGTTGATCGTGATGCGGTCGGCTGTGAGGCCGACGTGGGCGCCTGCCGCCTGGGAGTCCTGAAGAAGCGAGTTCAAATTTTCACCGGGAGTGTCTTGGGCCGCCAGCTGGCGCGAGCGGCTTCGTATTCGGAGATGCGCGCCTCGTCGCGCAGGGTCAGAGCGATGTCGTCCAACCCTTCGAGCAAACGCCAGCGAGTGTAGTCGTCGATGTCGAAAGACACCTGGACCCCACCGACGGTCGCAGTCTTGGCAACCAGGTCCACCGTCGCGGATATTCCCGGCTCGGCCTCGATGGCCGCCCAGAGCCGCTCGGCGTCCTCCTCGCTGATGATGCCCGTGAGGAGGCCCTGCTTGCCCGAGTTGCCGCGGAAGATGTCCGCGAACCGGGGGCTCAGGACGACCCGGAAGCCGAAGTCGCGCAGCGCCCAGACGGCGTGCTCGCGCGACGAGCCTGTACCGAAGTCGGGCCCGGCGACGAGGACGCTCGCACCCTGGTAGGCATCCTGGTTGAGGATGAACTCAGGATCCTTGCGCCACTCGTGGAAGAGCGCGTCGTCGAAGCCGGTCTTGGTGACCCGCTTGAGGAACACGGCGGGGATGATCTGGTCGGTGTCCACGTTGGACCGGCGGAAGGGCACGGCCACGCCGGTGACGGTCTCGAACTTCTCCATCAGGCGCCCACCTTCTCCCCGGCGTTCGTATCGACGTCGTCGTGCTCCAGGTCCCACGGGCTGGACAGCGTGCCGCGGATGGCCGTGGCCGCCGCGACCAGCGGCGACACCAGGTGCGTGCGGCCGCCCTTGCCCTGCCGGCCCTCGAAGTTGCGGTTGGAGGTGGAGGCGCAGCGCTCCCCCGGCGCGAGCTGGTCGGGGTTCATGCCGAGGCACATCGAGCAGCCGGCGAACCGCCACTCGGCGCCGAACTCCTCGACGATCTTGTCGATGCCCTCGGCCTCGGCCTCGATGCGCACGCGGGCGCTGCCCGGAACGACCATGACACGGACGCCGTCAGCCTTCTTGTGCCCCTTGATGACGGAGGCGAAGGCGCGGAGGTCCTCGATGCGGCTGTTGGTGCAGGAGCCCATGAACACCGCGTCGACCGGGATGCTCTTCATCGGCGTGCCGGGGGCCAGGTCCATGTACTCCAGCGCGCGCTCGGCGGCGGCGCGGGCGTTCGGCTCGGCGATCGCGGCCGGGTCCGGGACGGCCTCGCTCAGCGAGACGCCCTGGCCGGGGTTCGTGCCCCAGGTCACGAACGGCTCGATCTCGGCGGCGTCGAGGTAGACCTCGGCGTCGAAGACCGCGTCGTCGTCGGTCGCGAGCGTGTCCCAGTAGGCGACGGCCTCGTCCCAGTCGGCGCCCTCCGGCGCGTGCGGGCGGCCCTTCAGGTAGGCGTAGGTGGTCTCGTCGGGCGCGACCATGCCGGCGCGCGCGCCGGCCTCGATCGACATGTTGCAGATCGTCATGCGGCCCTCCATCGAGAGGGCGCGGATCGCGCTGCCGCGGTACTCGAGCACGTAGCCCTGGCCGCCGCCGGTGCCGATCTTCGCGATGACCGCGAGGATGATGTCCTTGGCCGTCACGCCGGGGCGCAGCTCGCCCTCCACCGTGATCGCCATCGTCTTGAACGGCTTCAGCGGCAGCGTCTGCGTGGCGAGTACGTGCTCGACCTCGCTGGTGCCGATCCCGAAGGCCATGGCGCCGAACGCGCCGTGCGTGGAGGTGTGCGAGTCGCCGCAGACCACCGTGATGCCCGGCATGGTGAGACCGAGCTGCGGGCCGACGACGTGCACGATGCCCTGCTCGACGTCGCCGAGCGAGTGCAGGCGGACGCCGAACTCCTCGGCGTTGCGGCGAAGCGTCTCGATCTGCGTGCGGCTCGTCAGGTCGGCGATCGGCCGGTCGATGCCGATGGTCGGCGTGTTGTGGTCCTCGGTCGCGATCGTGAGGTCGGGCCGGCGGACCGGGCGCCCGGCCATGCGCAGGCCGTCGAACGCCTGCGGGCTGGTCACTTCGTGGACCAGGTGCAGGTCGATATAGATGAGGTCGGGCGAGCCGTCCTCGCCCTTCACGACCAGGTGGTCTCGCCACACCTTCTCCGCCAGCGTCAGCGGACTGTGTTGCGTCGTCATCTCGGTACTCCTTGAGCTTCGTTCACGGTTCAGCCGTCGACGGACTCCGCGGCGAGGGTGGCCTGAGGATTAGGACTCGCCGCGGCGGCTAAGGAGGAGCAGACCCGCGAACACGCTCTCAGGCTATCACCCGTCCTGGGGACGGCACGGACGGCTCGCGGCCCTCAGTCGCGGCCGGCACCGGGGCGCACGACGAGCACCGTGACGTTGTCGTGGCCGCCGGCCGCGAGGGCCGCCTCCACGAGCACCGCGGCGGGGTCGGCCGGGTCGCCGGCGAGGATGTCCGCGATGGTCTCGTCGGTGAGCTCCCTGGTGAGGCCGTCCGAGCAGATGAGGAAGGTCCGGGAGTCGTCCGGGGCGAGCAGCTCGCTGTCGGTGTCGACGAAGTCCTCCGCTCCGAGCGCCCGGGTGATCACGTTGCGCTCCGGGTGCACGGCCGCCTGCTCCGGGGTGATGAGCCCGGCGTCGACCAGCTCCTGGACCGCCGAGTGGTCGACGGTCAGCCGGCTGAGCTCGCGACCGTCCCAGGAGTAGACGCGGGAGTCGCCGACGTTGACGACCATCCACTCCTCCGCCGCCCGTTCGGGGACGCGCACCCGCACGACGCCGGTCAGCGTGGTCCCGGCGACGGCCGCGCCGGTCTCGTCGGCGTCGGACAGCGCGCGGACCGCCGCGTTCGCCTCGTCGATCGCTGTGACGACCTCCTCCGGCGTGGGGGCGGCCCCGGCCGGGAGGGTGCGGGCAAGGCTCTCGACCGCGGTGCGGCTCGCGACGTCGCCGCGGGCGTGGCCGCCCATCCCGTCCGCGACCACGAACACCGGGTCCTGCGCGAGGTAGCTGTCCTCGTTGATCTGCCGGACCGCTCCGGTGTCGCTTCTGGCGCTCACCTCGACGCGGGAAGTCATGTGCGTGGGTCCTCCGGGGATGTCGCGGCCGGGGTGGCCTCTGCGGTCGTCGTCGCGGTGTCGTCATCCCCGTGGATGGCGTCCTCGACGGTGGTGCCGCTCAGGTGCAGCCTCACCAGACTAGCGACGGTCGCGACCACCATCGCACCGACGATCACCGCGAGGGAGGTCCAGGTGCTGATGTCGGGCGCCCACTCGATGTGGTGGCCGCCGTTGACGAACGGCAGGGTGTTGTCGTGCATCGCGTGGAAGACCAGCTTGACGCCGATGAACGCGAGGATGAACGCGATCCCGTAGCGGAGGTAGACGAGCTTCTCCAGCAGGTGGCCGAGCAGGAAGTAGAGCTGGCGCAGCCCCATCAGCGCGAACACGTTCGCGGTGAACACGATGAACGCGCTCTGAGTGATGCCGAAGATCGCCGGGATGGAGTCGAGCGCGAACAGCAGGTCGGTGGTGCCGAGCGCCAGGAAGACGATGATCAGCGGAGTGAACATCCGCCGGCCGTCCACCGTCGTGCGCAGCTTGTTGCCCTCGTACTGGTCGGACACTTTCAGCCGGCGCCGCGCGAAGCCGATGAACCAGCTGTCCTTCGCGCCCTCCTCGTCGTGCTTCCCGAACGCCTGGTGGAACGCCGTCCAGAGCAGGAAGGCGCCGAACAGGTAGAAGATCGCGCTGAAGCTCGCGATGAGGCCGGCGCCGAGCAGGATGAACACGCCGCGGAAGACCAGCGCCAGGATGATGCCCACCATGAGCACCTCCTGCTGGTACTTCCTGGGCACGGCGAAGCGCCCCATGATGATCACGAACACGAACAGGTTGTCGATGCTGAGGCTGTACTCGGTGAGCCAGCCGGCGAGGAACTGACCGGCGTGCTCTGCGTCGCCGATCAGCAGCATGAGCAGGGCGAAGACGAGTGCGAGGCCCACGTAGAAGGCCACCCAGAGCGCGGACTCCTTCGGGCTCGGGATGTGCGGCCGTTTGAAGACGATCAGCAGGTCGAACGCGAGGATGAGCAGCAGGACGACGAAGCTGCCGACCTCGAACCAGAGCGGGAGAGCGAGTTCCACGGGGCGGGACCTTTCGAAGGGCGTACGGGACGGGCCCGAAAGTCTCTCCCGCACATCCGTGCCGCTGCGCCCGGGCCCGAACGGACCGTGATGACGTTCACAGCGCGAGGCCGCCCGGCCTCTTCGGGATACTCCCCTTCGCGAGCATCCAGTCTAGCGTGTCGGCGCGTGGTGCGGGCTACCGCTGCGCGAGCATGCCCGCCTGCCGCTCGTGCACGCCGGCCACCCAGTCGTACGCCGCGTCCGGACCGAGCCGCGGGTCGCCGTCCGGGTGATCGCCGGCGCGGAGAGCGAGGAGGTAGGCGCGGTCGAGGTCGATCCGCTCCCGGAGGCCGTCTGATCCCGTGACGGAGCCGTGGCCGGGGACGACCGTCCCGACGCCGTCCGCGATGGTCTCCAGGAGGGTCAGGGCGGCGAGGTAGTCCTCGATCGGGTCGTCGGCGCTGTGGTCGAGCAGCGGCACCAGGACGTCGGACAGGAGGTCGCCGGCGACGAGGACGCCGCTCGCCTCGATCAGCAGGGCCGCGTGGCCGGCGGCGTGGGCGCGGTGCTCGATCACGCGCACGCGCGGCCCGTCCCACGGGATCCACTCGGCGCCGTCCGGGAGGGCGGCCAACTCGCCGAACAGGGTGAGCGGCACGCGCTCGGCGATGTCGGCCGGGATCAGCGGGGCGAGCCGCTCCCGCCACGCCTCGTTCGCGAGGAACTCCCGGATCGCGCCGGCGGCGCGCGCGGTGGCGAAGCGGGGCGCCGTGCCGAGCGCGGGATGCCAGAGGACGTGGTCCCAGTGCGGGTGCGTGGCGAACCCGGCCGCGACCGGCGTGCCGGACGCGCGCAGGTCGGTCGCGACCACGCCCAGCTCCTCGTCGAGGATCCCGGGATCGATCACCAGTGCGCCGGCGTCGCCGTCGACGACGACGGTGTTGGTCTGGCAGAACTGGCTCTGGTGGACGCGCACGCCCTCGGCGACCGGATTCAGCATGGTGGCGACGGTAGCAGTGGCCGACACAGGCGACCAGCCCAGGCAGGCAACGCAGACGAGAAGCAGAAACCCTCCCGGACGAGTGTGCGACGGCTCCGCGGCGCTAAGGCGTTCTCCAGTCAGTGCGCAACGTGGCGATGTGCTCCGCGATCATGATGGTGGGGATGTTGGTGTTCGCCGATGGTGTTTCGGGGATGACGGACGCGTCGACGACGGACAGGCCGTCCAGCCCGAACACGCGTCCCGTTGTGTCCACGACGGCGCCGGTGCGTGGGTCGGTGCCCATCGAGCATGTGCCGACGGGGTGGTGGTAGGTCGCTGCTGTCGCCCTGATCCACTCGCGGACGAGGTCGGCGTCATCGAGAACCGCACGCCTCGGAGTGGGCGGGTCACCGCCCGTGACGCTCGTGAGTTGGGGCTGGTCCGCTGCGGCGGCGGCGAGCTGCACGCATTCGATGAGGCGGTCCTCGTCGGCGGCCTCGCGGAAATACCCCAGGTCGATGTCGGGCCCCACGGCCGGGTCGAGCGACCTGACGCGCACCACGCCGCGCGATGCCGGCTTGACGAGCGCTGCGGCGATCATGCCCTCGTAGCCGTCCCCGACCGGATAAGGCCCGCACACCATGAGCTGGAGGTCCGGGGGGCTCGCGGCCGGGCGTCCAGCGCTCCGGGCGGTGGCTCCGAGCTGGAACAGTGCCGGGTCCCCGTCCGGCGGCCGGCACGGCAGCGTGATGGCGACCCAGACGTGGTCGCCGAGGTTGGCGCCCACCCCGGGAAGGTCGACGACGACCGGCCGACCCAGTGCCTCGAGGTCTGCCGCTGGGCCGATGCCCGAGCGGAGAAGAAGCGCTGGAGACAGGTACGCCCCGGCACAGACGATGACCTCATCGGCCTCGACCAGCTCGCCCGCCAGCGTCTGGACGCCGGTCGCGCGCCCGCCGTGCACGATGATTTCTGCGACAGGGGTGCTCGCGCGAATCGTCAGGTTGGCGCGGGAGCGCGCCGGCTCCAGGTACGCAAGCGCAGCGCTGATGCGGCGACCGTCGACGCAGTTGACCGGGAAGGCAGAGACACCGACGGCGCCCGGTGCATTGTGGTCCGGGATCTTCGGGAAACCTGTGGCAGCGATGGCATCCTCGACCGCTGCCGTGAACTCGGACTTCTCAGCGCCCCGATACCGGCGGATCGGCACGGGGCCCTCGGAACCGTGATACGGCTCCGCCCCGAAGTCCAGATCGTTCTCGAGGGCCATGAAGGATGGCAGGACGTCGGCAAAACTCCACCCTGGCACACCCCAGGCGTCGTAGTCCGCGGGGTGCCCGCGCAGTGCGACTGTGGCATTGACGGCCGACGATCCGCCTGTCACCCGCCCCCGCGGGAGCGGAAGCTCTTGGCCTCCCGGCGCGCCCCTGCCGTGTAGTCCCCAATCGTGCGAGGCGGTGCTTGTGCCGTGGATGCCGTCCGCCAAGTCTCCGGGGAGCGTCGCCGCAGTGTAGTCCGGCCCCGCCTCGAACAGGACCACTTCCCGTTCCAGGTCCTCGCTCAGCCGCGCGGCGAGCACGCAGCCCGCACTGCCTGCCCCCACGATGGCCACATCCGAATGCGCGTTCATGACGACCACCCCTCACATCATGGGAGCCGCATACAGGCCGGGCAGAAGCCAGGGGAACGCGGGCACGAAGAATGCGAACGCGATCAGCAGCACGCCGGTGACCCGGCTGAACATCCGACCGTGCTTCCAGGTCTTCTCCAGAAGGATGGCGGCGGTGAGCACCGCCATCCACGCCAGATTCATCACCCCGACCGCGATGAGGACGATCATCAGTCCCCAACAACAGCCGATGCAGTACGCGCCGTGATAGGCCCCGACACGCACATCACGGAGCCGCCCCGTGTAACCGGAGACGTGCAGGAGGAACGCCATCGGTGAGCGACAGTGCCTGAGGCAGAAATCTTTGAGGGGCGTCAACTGATAGACGCCCGCGGCGACGATCAGGGCCGCCCCGACCCAGGGCGCGATCGCAGGAGCGTTCGAACTCAGCTGTGCGCCGAGGAGTGCTGCACCGTAGGCGAGGATCCCGAACGCGGCCCACGCCAAAAGGTAGCCGAGCACCAGGGCCACAGTGCGGGCTGTCCTGGCGAAGCGACTGCCTGTCGACCGGATCGACCTGAGATACATGGAGGTGAGCGGCGCCAGCGCAGGCAGCATCATCGCGGCCATCATCAGCGTCCACACCACGAGAAAAGCCGCCGGCCCCAGTCCCATCGTTCCCGGACCGGCAGCCATGCCCGCGAAGCTGACGACGGTGAAGTACCACGCCACAAGGGCGCAGCCGATAAGCGCAGCAACGGCGACACGATTGCTGGCGGCTACAAAACTGCGCCCTGGCAACTCACGCTGACCATGCGAACGGGGCAGAGAACGAGTTCTTCCCTGTGTTGTCCCAGCTCATGCCGAGCACGTCGACCTTCGCGGTCACCGCGTGGCCGGCCGCGAGCGTGTCCGCCGGGAACCCGACACCGCTCACCCTCACACCCTGGCCGGTGGCGTCCAGGGGCGAGACGAAATCCTCGACCGTCATCTCCACGGCGTTTCCGATCCGGACGTTGTGCTGCTTACCGTCGTCGGCGTACGCCATCTCCAGCGACTCCATACCGGCCAGCTCGCCGATCAACGGAACCAGCCCGGCCATCGGGCCGCCCAGCTGTCCGCCGAACACGGCGCCAAGGGCTTCGGCCTGCGGAGGGGAAGCGGCCGAGTCCATCAGGAGACCCAGTTTCCAGTTCCCTTCACCCATCACGGCCGGCGTATCCGCCACGACGCAGACGGTGAGGCCGCCGACATCGACGCCGTTGATCTCCCCCGTAGCCACATGGAACGCCAAGGCGACCTGGCACCGCTCGGTGTCCGCCGGGGCCGTGAGCCCCGATGTCGTGCAGGGGCAGACCATGTCGCAACTGCAGTTCTCGAAATATGTTCCTTCGATGTGCCAAGCCATCGCAGACACCTCCCGCTGGAACCTGACAGCGGAATTGTGCTCCTCGTGCCAGAAGAGTGGCAATATCCCACCGGCTGCCGGCAAATAAAAAAAGCCCGCTTCCCTTGAAAATCAAGGGAAGCGGGCGAATGTGACCCCAGCGGGATTTGAACCCGCGTTACCGCCGTGAGAGGGCGAAAGCGGCTCTGGGATTTGGCGGCCGTAGGCCCGCGATCCCAGTAAATTCGCGGGATTCAAGATCACCCAAAATGACGTGAACCACTCGAATCCTCGTGCGGTTGTTGCCATTTCGTTGCCATTTTCATTACCGTCCCACGCGGGCACGCCGGGTTAGCGCCGCGCATGCTGACGACGGCGGTGTCTGGCAAGCTAGCCGCGACCGATATAGGTTTCGCCGATCTCGATCGCTAACCCGGGATCGAACCCGGCGGTCAGGTCGTATTCGATATCTTCATCGACCCGCCCGTCGGTGAGGGACACGATCCCGACTTCGCCTACTCTGCGGAGCCGCGTATAGCGAATCGGCCCGAAGTCGGCCAGGAGATCCGGGAGCGATGCAATCTCGCGATGCAACTCCACCCACCAGTCTTCGGGGGTCCTTACGGTCCGTGGCGGCGGAAAGGTCCTTTCCAGTCCGCGACCACGTCTGAATTCCGCGAACGCTGCTATCGGGTCGGCGCGGACGCTCCATGAAAAAGCTCCATGGTCTGGCCACGCTATCCGGATGTGCTCTCCGTCTGACCCATCGAAGTCCTCCGCGGTCCACCCTGAATGCCCATGACCCAGCTCCAGAACGCAGAGCTGCCAGAGCCACGAACCGAACGCGCGGTTCCACTCGAGAGGGGCAAGAGCACTATCCAGCAATGTTGGTCCTTCGATCCGTGCGCTAGCACCTATGACCACACAGTACGCTGAGCCGGTCGCTGCGGACGCGACCCGCCCGCCACACCTAGACGTTGAATCGCCGCGGAGATCCCTAGAAACCGCGGGCGCTTCGGCGCTATTCGTGTGGTTGTCTGATGCGCTTCACCAAGAAGCAGCCGAAGTTCGCAAGCACTGCTCCCAACAGCATTGCAGGTATGGAAATTAGGTCCCCCGGATGGTCGACCAGCTCACCGAGTCCACCGATCAGCAATCCCGCCCCGAGAAATAGAAAGAGTTCGATTCTGGTGCGCCCCGACGCCTGATGATGGCGCGCTGAACGACCGTGTCAAGGGCGCTAGGCGTCGCTCCGCGATGCAGCGGAGCTGCACCCTTGACTCGGTCGTTCAGAGCGCGAGGATCCTTCGGCGGGGCAGACCGGATGTTCGGTGCACCCTCCTCCCCCGTAATGGGTGGACGCGCCGGTATACCGAGTCTCGGTTGGTGCAATAGCGTCAGGTTGACACCGCTCAAGAGACAGATGAGCCTCGACGAACTCAAGTCCTCGCGAGCCACCGTAACGTCGACAACTTCGAAATTGTCGTTGCCCTAACCATCGCGCCGAACCGTCTAGGAGCATCGTTGGAGAATCGCAGCAAGGTCATCGCGTCGGTCGCTACCGTCGCCGGCGTTGTTCTGGTGCTCTCCGGGTGTTCGTTCTCCGTGTACAGGACGTATGATCCTGCTCTCGGTAAGCAGTATCTCTCCGCGGTGTGTCCGGTCTACGCGGATCAGACCCAGCTGGCGGCGGCGGAGAAGGCGCAGGACATACCTGCGTTCGCTGCTGCGGCCGGTAAGGCGCATGACGACCTCGGCCGGCAGATCACCGCGTTGCAGTCCCCGGGGATCCCGTGGCCGTCACCGATCGACAGCCAGGTCCATGTCCTGGTCGACGCGGACGCGAAGCTGATCACCATGTTCGGTGATCTCTCCGCGGCGACAACTGGTGCCCAAATTCAAGCGGTTCGAAAGCCGGATACGACCGCAGCTCAGAAAGCGGCGAACGAGATTCGGGCGGAACTCAACCTGCCGGCGAGGACCGCTGGCGGTGGGTGCTGACGGGGCGACAAGCCGCGGCTTTTTCGCCAGTCGGCCGCCGCGCCGCCGCATAGGGATGCCCAGGAGCCGTCCACCGATTAATGCGGAACACTGAAAGTGCAGTCGAGGGCGGACTCTCTCACCGTCGGGTACGCCGACACGCTCGGCAAGCGCTGAGGTCCGGTGGCACGCACCGGTTGCAGTTTCGCGGCACGGTCGGGTGGTTCGACGGACCCGCGGGATCGTCGACGCAACCGGCGAAGACGACGCCCGTTGCCCCTGCCAGGCGAGCAGCGGCTCCTGGCCCGGGACAACCCACAAATCAGCCAGGACGCTCCTAACGGAGGTTCAGCCCTCCGACCTCTCCTCGTCACGAAGCTCCCACGGAAGCTCGTCGGGGTCGAGCTGCGCAGGCTCTTCGACGAGCCCTTGGAAGGGTGCCGGGTCAGCGGGCCTGCCGGTCCACTCGAGCTGGCCGACGTTCCGGATGACATCAGCGACATTGGATGGATCCTTGCCGCCGTAAACCGCCCGCCGGATGCGTTCCATGAACGAGGTCACACCCGGATCGTAGCGCCACACCTGCTCCATCGTCCCGCGGTCGCGTCCCGACATCTGCGTCGGGCCCTAGTCCTGCGCTGCGAAGGCGGCTGAATACGGCGGAGAAGTCAGGGGTAAGCGAGATACGACTACCAACGAGAAGTAGTCGAAACGAAGAACGATGGAGACCAACACAAAGAAGACGCGGATTGAAGCAGACAAGGAAGACGACGATTGAAGCAGAGACAGATCGAAAGCGAATGCACGCAGGCACTTTAAGTGGACCTCTTCGGCAGCCCAGTTAATGACAGAGGTCGCGTGTAAACCCGGTTGCATGGCAAATCGAGGCAATTCGGGCAACGGAAACCGGCGCGAAGCGGCCTACGCGCGACAGCGTCAAGCACACGACGCCGCGGCGGTGCGGCACGCTGAGGTTCGCGAGCGGGAGGCCGCGCAGCGTCACGCCGCCGACGCGATGTTTGAGCTGCAGGCCAAATGGGGCACGCGCGTCGACGCCCTCAAGCGGCTCGCCGAGGTTTCGCGAACCATCGATCGACTCCGGGACGAGCAGGACGCGGCCCTCCTCGAGCGGGACGATTTGATTGCGCAGCTTCGCGAGGTCGGTGAGAGTTGGAACTCACTCGCGGCCCGGACGGGCCTCAGTCGGCAAGCGCTATCCAAGCGGAGGCCTGGAGCAGACGAATCGGTGAAGACTTACCGGCTCACGTGACGGCGGCCTTCTCGTCCTGAGCGTGCTCGACGAAACGTCTCAATCAACGCGATCTTCGGACCTCGGCGGCGCGGCTCGGGCCGAGGAGCTACGCGGTGTTACGGGCCGAGCCGTCCGCGGCGTGCTGTTGGAACGAGCCCAGCAGGCACGCCACGCCAAGGAGAACACCACCAGCAAACAAGGAAAGACGGCAAGCACCGCCAAGTACATCCGCGAGACCCGGCGGGAAGTCGCTCCAAGCGAACACCCCAGCCCCGCCAGATGAGAGCCAGTCCGTGCCGAGCTGCAGCGTGGTGACGGTGACATCACCTGCAACATAGGCTCCTGCCAATATGGATGCCGCAACGACAAGGTGGCGAACAGTCGGCGGTCCCATGCGGCGCGATGCGGCGAGCGCGTTTGGAAGCGCACGGCGAAGGATCGCCGCACCAGCGGCGGCGCAGGCGAATGCCAGGAAGCAGACGAAGGACAGCCGGATGAGATAAATGTCGGCGATCAACGCTAACGAGACTGCCGGTCGGGTACTGCTTGGCAAGTCCTCCCAGGGGGCAAGTGGTGGCAAAAAGGCCACGAGAAATATCGTTCCCGAGATTGCGGCGGCGATCACGAGTCGTTGTGATCGGATGCTCCGTGTCATGCGTCAGCCTCCCGCGGTTCGAAGGGTCCGGCCAACGGCCCTGGCTGGTCATTCGTGTCTGGCGCAGGGCTGGTAAGCGAGCCAATAGTGGCCGCAGTGCACACGAACAGAGCGCAGGCGGCGAGGAACACGTAGCTCAAGTAGTAGGCGACCTCGAGCACGCCTTCGGGAAGGCCGGTACCGCTTGCCCGCAACCATCCGGAGTCCCCGCCGAATGCAAAAGCCTGCCCGAAGAACGTGGGGGCCGCCGAGCCATCGATTAGCAGCGAGATGCCCGCAGAAACAGCCGCGCCGACCGCGAGCAACTTGACCGCTCGCCCCCTTTGGTCGCGCACCTGCGGGCTGTGCGGGAGTCGCCGGTCACCGGAGGGAACCCCACCGAGTCCGAACGCAAGCGTGCCCGCTGCGGCGAGCGAAAACGCCAGAACAAACACCAGCTGCGAGAGCCTGATCCCTGCGGCAAACAGAACCTCAATGATCACACGCAAGGCCGGAGGCCCGGCTACGTACGGATCAACGAACTCGGTGAGGCAGTAGAGCGCGACTCCAACACCACCCGAAACGACCGCAAAGACGAATAGCCGTCGCGATGACAAGGCCCACATGAGCCTTGATCCTACGGTGATCCCGGACTCACACCCCGCCAACAAACGGTCGCCGAGTGTCACACGCGATTACGCCGAGGACTGATGAGTTGGAAAGGTCTTCGGCTCACACCATACGCACAACCGTTAGGCCGCCCGGATTTTGTCGGAGGCTCGGTGCAGTGTCTTCCAAGGGGGGCATCGTGGGAAGCATCGAGGCGTACGAGACAACAAAAGGTCGGCGATATCGGGTGCTCTACCGACGACCCGATCACCTACAGACTTCGAAGCGCGGCTTCCGAACTAAGTTCGACGCCCAGATCTTTCTGGCATCTGTCGAGGTGGACAAGGCCACCGGGCGTTACGTCGATCCTGCGAAGAGCCGGACAACCGTCTCGAACTGGATGAGTCGATGGCTCGCGACCAGGCCCGACCTCCGCGCCACTACGCGAACCCGCATCGAAGGCATCATCGCGAACTACATCGAGCCGGAACTCGGACGCATCCCCATTGGCAATCTGAGTCGGCTTCGCGTGCAGGAGTGGGCTGCCGGGTTGCCCGGCTCCCCGGAGACCATCCGCAAAGTCGTGAACGTGCTCAGCGGGGCTCTGCAGCTCGCTGTAGACGACGGACGGCTTCCAGCCAATCCGGCGATCAAGCTGAAGCTCCCGAAGCGCGTACGGGCCATCAAGCGCTATCTCACCCACGATCAGGTCGCTGCGCTCGCTCAGGCCGTCGGGGAACGCTCCAAGGGCTCCGTGTACGGCTACGACATTCTCGTCCTCACACTCGCGTACTGCGGGCTTCGCTGGGGCGAGCTAGCAGGGCTCCGGGTGCGAGACATCGACTTCGCGCGGAAGCGGCTCACGGTCCAGCAAACGGTCGTGGCCGATAAGGGCTACCAGCGCATCGAGCCGCCCAAAGACTACGAGCACCGCTCGATCCCCATCCCTGCATTTCTGGTCGACGCGCTCAGATCGCAGACCAGAGGCCGTAGCGGAGACGATCCGGTGTTCTACGGCAGTCGAACGAAGATCTGGCTACGGAATCACACGTTCCGAAACGGCTGGTTCGATCCCGCAGCGGCCGCGATCGGGCTCGAGGCGCTAACGCCTCACGAGCTGCGACATACTGCAGCGAGCCTTGCTGTGTCGGCCGGCGCCAACGTCAAGGCCGTGCAGCGGATGCTCGGCCACGCGTCGGCCAGCATCACCCTCGATGTCTACGCCGACCTCTTCGAAGATGACCTGGACGCCGTTGCCATGGCGCTGGATGACGCAGCTATGAGATCGAATGTTGCCAAAGTGTTGCCACGGAGCCGGTTTTCGTCACCCGTTGCCGAGTAAGAAAAAAGCCCGCTTCCCTTGTAAATCAAGGGAAGCGGGCGATTGTGACCCCAGCGGGATTTGAACCCGCGTTACCGCCGTGAGAGGGCGACGTCCTAGGCCGCTAAACGATGGGGCCGTTTTTGCAACTCATTGATAATGCCACAGATGGGGGCCGTCCGCCAAAACGGCGCAGTCACCCCGGGAGTGTCGCGCGGCCCTCAGACCAGGACGCGGAGCGCGCCAGGGACGACCGTGACCTCGACCGGGAGGGGCCCGATCCGCTCGCCGTCGGCGTACGCGACGACGCCCTCCGCCTCGATCCTGACCGTGTTGAGCGTGCGGAAGGACACCTCGGGCAGGTCGGTGTGCTCGCCGCGGAACACCTTCGGGAACAGCCGGAGGAAGCGCGGCCGGGACATCCTCGTCACCACGAACAACTCGAACCGGCCGTCGGCGAGGTCGGCGTGCGGGACGATGCGCATCCCGCCGCCCCGCGAGCGGTTGTTGGCCACGGATACCAGCATCGCCTCCGTGGCGATCGGCTCGCCGTCCGCGACGATGCGGTACGGGCGGGCGTGCAGGACGGCCAGCTCGCGCAGCAGCGCGAAGACGTAGCGGCTGCGGCCGCGCGGGCGCGTCATCAGATTGGCGCGCTCGTTCACGGTGGCGTCGAAGCCCGCCGAGAGGACGCAGCCGAACCAGGTGCTGAGCTCGCCGTGCTGCTCGCCGTGCCGGATCAGCCCGGCGTCGATCGTGCGCGGCGGGCGTCCCAGCGCCTCCAGGAGCCGGTCGGTCGCCGCGTCGGCGTCGTCGGTGGGGATGCCGAGGCCGTCGGCGAGGTCGTTGCCCGTGCCGCTCGGCACGATCCCGAGCGGGACCGGGGTCTGCGCGACGATGTTGATGCCGAGGTTCGCCATGCCGTCTCCCCCGACGACCACGAGCGCGTCGGCGCCGGCCTCGACGGCGCGGATCGTCTCACGGCGCAGCAGCTCGATGTTGGCTTCGTCCACCGCGACCACCCTGTGACCGGCGGCGCGCAGCCGCTCGACGACGCGCGGCCCGACATCGCGACGCCGCCCGAAGGACGCCATCGGGTTGACCGCGACCACCACGGTCCGAGGGGAGACAGACATAGACCACGACTATGGCACAGCCGTCGTCCCCCGAAGCGCGACACGGCCGGAACGGGCGCGCGACACGACCGGCCCTGGCGCGCGAACCCCGCTGGCGGTTTGATGAAGCCATGAGACTGACGAAGTTCGAACACGCCGCCCTGCTCCTGGAGGAGTCCGGGAAGAAGCTCTTCATCGACCCGGGCAGCTTCACCTCGCCACTGACGGACACCGCGAACACGGTGGCCGTGGTCATCACGCACGAGCACGCCGACCACTGGACCCCGGAGCAGCTGAAGCGCGTCGTGGAGATGAACTCCGACCTGGCGATCTTCGCGCCGGAGGGCGTGGCCCGCGCGGCGGCCGACTTCGACGTCACGGTCGTGAACGCGGGCGACACAGCGGAGGCCGGCCCGTTCACCCTCCGCTTCTTCGGCGGCCGGCACGCGGTCATCCACGAGAGCATCCCCGTGGTCGACAACCTGGGCGTGCTGGTCAACGACGAGCTCTACTACGCGGGCGACTCGTTCGTCATCCCGGAGGGCGTCGAGCTCGACGTGCTGGCGGTGCCCGCGGGGGCGCCGTGGATGAAGGTGGCCGAGACGATGGACTACGTCCTGGCGGCGAAGCCGAAGCGCAGCTTCCCCACCCACGAGATGGTGCTGTCGCGCGCGGGAAAGGACCTCTCGAACGCCCGGATCGCGTGGGCGACCGAGCAGAACGGCGGCGAGTTCTTCGCCCTCGAGCCGGGCGACACGCTCGACCTGTGAGCGTCCGCACCTGCTCGGTGACCGACCGGGCCGCGAGCGCGGCCCGGTGACCGCCGCCGACTCCCGTCCGGCCGTCGTCTGGTTCCGCGACGACCTCCGGGTCGCCGACAATCCCGCGCTCGACGCGGCCGGCCGCACCGGCCGGCCGGTCGTCTGCGTGTATGTCTGGGACGACCGCTCCCCCGGCCTCCGGCCGCCCGGCGGCGCCGCACGGTGGTGGCTGCACCACAGCCTCAGCTCCCTGGACGCCGACCTCCGCGAGCGGGGGGCACGGCTCGTCGTGCGACGCGGCGCGGCCGAACCGGCGATCGCCGAGCTGCTCTCCGACGTGGACGCCGCTGCCGTCTACTGGAACCGCCGCTACGGCGGCGCGGAGCGGCGGATCGACACCGCCGTGAAGGCCGCCACGCGGGCGGCCGGGATCGAGGCCGAGAGTTTCGGCGCGAGCCTGCTCTTCGAGCCGTGGACCATCCGCACCGGGTCCGGGACGCCGTTCTCGGTCTTCACCCCGTTCTGGCGGGCGTGCCTGTCGGCCCCTGCGCCGCGGAAGCCGCTCGCCGCGCCGGCCGAGCTGACGCACGGCCCGGCCGTCGACGGCATCGCGATCGCCGACCTCGACCTGCTGCCCAGCCACCCGGACTGGGCAGCCGGCCTCCGCGACACCTGGGCGCCGGGCGAGGACGAAGCCCACACCGCCCTCCGCGCCTTCGTCGACGACGGCCTGGCGGGCTACCGCGACGACCGGGACATCCCCGGCGTCGACGGCACGTCCCGGCTGTCCCCGCGCCTGCGCTGGGGCGAGCTCAGCCCGCACCAGGTCTGGCACGCGATCACGGCCGCGCGCGACAGCGCCGGCAGCCGGAGCGCCCTCGCGGACGCCGCCACCACCTTCCTCTCCGAGCTCGGCTGGCGGGAGTTCGCCTACCACACCCTCTTCGAGCACCCCGACCTCGCCACCGTCAACATCCATCGCGCGTACGACTCCTTCCCCTGGCCGCGCCTGCACCCGTCCGTGCTGCGCGCCTGGCAGCAGGGTCGCACCGGCGTCCCGCTCGTGGACGCCGGAATGCGCGAACTGTGGAGAACCGGCGTCATGCACAACCGGGTGCGGATGGTCGTCGCGTCCTTCCTCACCAAGAACCTGCTGATCGACTGGCGGCTCGGCGAGCAGTGGTTCTGGGACACGCTGGTGGACGCCGACCCTGCGAACAACCCGTTCAACTGGCAGTGGGTCGCCGGCTCGGGGGCGGACGCGGCGCCGTACTTCCGCGTGTTCAACCCCGAGCTCCAGCGGAACAAGTTCGATCGGCACGGCGACTACGTGCGGCGCTGGGTGCCGGAGTGGGACACCGCCGACTACCCGGAGCCGGTCGTCGACCTGGGCGAGTCGCGGCGCGCCGCACTGGCCGCCTACGACACCGTCAAGAACGCTCAGCGGGCGTGATCGGCGAGGATCTGGTCCACGTCGATCTGCTGCAGCAGCGCCGGCCAGTCCAGGCCGCGCGCGACGTCGGCCAGCTCCTCGTCCGCCAGCACCTTGCCGCTGCGCTCCACGACGATCCCCCTCGGCAGCTTGCGGTTCAGCTCGGCCAGGATGGCGTCGTCCACCGCCTCGGTGTCGAAGTCGGCGCCGACCTGCGCGTAGTAGTCGGAGGACAGCGTGTAGGAGACGATCCCGGTCTCGATCTGGCTCATGTGCGGCATGGTAGACCGGCGGGCAGGAGGGCCGTCAAGTCCTGCGCCCGGCCGCCCAGGCCGCGATCTCCGAGCGTCTCGACGCCCCGAGCTTCGCGAGGATGTGCTCCACGTGGGTCGACACGGTCTTCGGGGCGATGTGGAGAGCGGCCGCGATCTCCCGGTTGGTCGCGCCCCCGGCGATCTGCGCGGCGACCTCCTCCTCCCGTGCGCTGAGCGTCGACGGCTCGACACCTTCGGCGAGGCGCGCCGCCAGCTCGTCGGCCCGGCGTTCGAGGACCGTCCCACGCGCCCGTGCTCGGGCCTCGGCGACGAGGGCGGCGGCCTCCGCCGGGCTGCGGGTGCGCCGGGCGCACTCGGCGCGGTCCAGGAGCGCCTGCGTGCCCTCCCACCACCGGCCGAGCGCGTCCCACCCGGCGGAGGCGGACTCCAGCAGCTCCCGGGCGTCGGACGGATGCCGCTCGCGCAGCGCGAGGACGCCGGCGGCGTGCTGGAGGGCGAACTCCGTCCCCGGGATGCGCCGGCGCTCGACCAGGACGCCGATCCGCTCCAGCCACGACCGCGCTGCGGCGACGTCACCGGCGGCCAGGTGCGCCCGCACGCCGGTGACCGCGAACGGGAACGCGTAGGCGGAGTCGTCGACGCGGTGCGACTCGACCGCGCCGCGCTCGCAGTAACCGACGGCCGCCGCGGGGTCGTCCGCGAGCAGCGCCGTCTCGGCGAGACCCCAGAGCGCAGGCGACTTCCGCTGCAGCTCCTGCATCCGCTCGCCGATCCCCTCCGCCCGGTGCAGCAGCTCCTCGGCGCGGCCGACGTCGCCGGACGAGAACGCGCAGTAGCCGAGCACGTGCAGGGCGGTCACCTCGGTGGTGATGCCCCCTCGGCCGTCGGCGAGAGCGTGCCTGGCGAGCTCCGCCGCGGAACCGAGGTCGCCGACGGCCCAGCGGAGGTGCGCCAGGTGCGCGGTGAGATAGTGGGCGTCGTTCCAGCGTTCGATGCGCTCGGCATAGGCGATCCCGTCGGCCAGCCAGTCGGCGCCGCGCTCGTACTGGAGCAGCACGGACGCGCTCGATCCGAGCATCCGGTACGCGCGGGCCGCAGCCTCCTCCCGGCCGTGCGCCGCACCGTCCTCGGCCGCGCTGCGCAGCAGGTCCCACGCCGGCTCGCCCTCCCCGGCGAACACCTGGACGGAGCCGAGCGTGGCGTCGACGCCGATCCGGTCGCCCTCCGCGGTCAGCAGCGCACACGCCTCCTCCGCGACCCGGCGCGCGTCGTCCAGCCGCCGCTCGAGCATCGCGGCGGCGGCCTGGGCGGCGAGGAGGCGGCCACGCACCGGGACGGCCGCGGCGTCGTCGTCGTCGTCGATCCAGCCGAGCGCGGCGCGGAGGTCGGCCACCCGGGAGCGGTAGTCCGCGCCGAGCAGGTGCCGCGCGGCGACGAGCGCCGGCACGACGGCGGCGGCCTCCCGTGCAGCACCCGCCGCCCGGAACAGCTCGACGGCCCGCGCGAACTCGGCCTCGGCCTCCCGGTTCGCGTCGACCGCGGCCAGCTCGGCGCCCAGCCGGAACAGGAGGTCGGCGCGGTCGCGGCCGGCCACGGCGAGCGGCATCGTCCTCTGGGCGCGCCGGTAGAGGTCGGCCGCCTCGCGGTGCGCGGACAGCGTGGCGGCCCGCTCCGCCGCGCGCCGGGCGAGCGCGTAGGCCTCCCGCGCCCGGCCGGCCCGCTCGGCGTGCAGCGAGAGCAGTGCGTCGGACAGTCCCGCGCCCGCGTCCACGACCCTCCCGTGCAGGATGCGGCGGCGCGCAGAGGGCACGGCGGAGTACACCGCATCGCGGATCAGGGCGTGCCGGAAGTCGTAGGACCCGGGAGTCGTGCGGACCAGGAGGTGCTGCGCCGCGAGGTCATCGAGGGCGGTCTCTCGCGCGGGGCGGTCCCACTCGTCGCCGACGACTACGGCCAGCAGCCGGGCGTCGGCCTCCCGCCCGATCACCGCGGCCGCCTCCAGTACCGCCGACGACGCCGGGGCGAGGGCGCGGGTGCGGGACAGCACGGCCGCCGCGACCGTCTCCGGAGCGCCGTCGGTGCCCTCGGCGAGCAGTTCCTCGACATGCAGCGGGATGCCGTCGCTGACGGCGTGCAGCCGTTCGGCCTCGTCGGCGGACGGCTCCGTCCCCCGGATCGCGGCGACCATCCGCGCGACTCCGTCGCTGCCGAGCCGCACGGGGCGCACCTCCTCGGCCAGGCGGTGGCCGACCAGGTCGAGCCGCCACGCGGTCGCCTCGGGCGCGACCTCCGGGTCCTCGGTGCGGAACGTCGCGACCAGCAGGCTCGGGCGCTCGCGCACGGCGACCGCCACCCGGCGGAGGACGTCGAGGCCGAGCTGATCGGCCCAGTGCACGTCCTCCAGCGCGAGGACCGTCGGGAGCGTCAGCGCAGTGGAGAGGGTGGAGGCCAGCTCCGCGACCAGCAGCCGGCGCCGGGCCGAGCGCGTCGCGGGATCGGCGCCGCCGGACGCGTCTCCGCGCAGCACCAGCCCCCTGATCCGCTCGGCCGCAGGGCCGTCCCCGGCCTCGGCCAGCGATCCGGCGACCGCGAGCAGCAGCATCCCCGGCGTCTCGCGGTCGTCCGCGTACGCGTCGGCGTGCACGCGCCGCACGGCGCTGAGGGCGACGACCTCCTCCATCAGCCTCGACTTGCCGATCCCGGCCTCGCCCGCGATCAGGAGCAGGCCGCCCCGGCCGTCCAGCGCGGCGGACAGACGGCGGCGCGCCAGCGCGAGCAGGTCCTCCCTGCCCACGAACACCGGGCACACGCGTTCGGCGCCCCGGAACGACGCCGGCGCCGCATCCATGCGCGAAGCATAGCGCCGCGCGAACGCGCGCCGCACCGGGATCGGTCGGATGACCGATGCCGCACCGCCGCCCGCGCGAGGAGACTCCCGACGTCGCAGGGCGGATCCCGGCGGCACGAGAAGAAGGAGCCGATCATGTCACGATTCATGGACGTCCACGACGGATTCGTCGGCGTCACCGAGGACCAGCTCGCCGAGGCCCACGCCGCGGACCTGGCGGTCGAGGGCGAGGAGGGCGTGCACTTCGAGACGGCCTGGCTCGACCCGGAGAGCGGCAAGGTGTTCTGTCTGTCGACCGGGCCGTCGAAGGAGGCGGTGATGCGCGTCCACGAGAAGGCCGGGCATCCCACCGACCAGGTCTACGCCGTCGACATCATGGTCTGACGCCGGGCCCGCGCGGCGTAGAGTGCGCCGCATGACGGATCGACACGACGACACCCCCGAACCCGCCGAGTACCGCGAGCAGGAGCTGCGGGACAGGGTCGCCGGGCTCGGCGAGACACCCGAGGACGCCCTGGACGAGATCGCGAGCCGCAACGAGTCGCTCGAAGAGCGGCTGCCGGACGAAGAGCTGAGCGTCAGCGGCAACCAGGCGCCCGCCGGTGACGGCGGAGGCGACTCCGAGGCACCCCGCACCGAGGGGGCACCCGGCCAGGGGTAGGCCGCCGCGGTCGTCCCTTACTGGGGACTGGGGAGCCCTTCCCCGCGTCCGTACGCTGGCGGGGATGAACGAGGACGGACGGCGCACGACGCGCATGCGCGACCGCGCCGCAGGCGCCGCGGTGATGGAGCAGGTGGTGCGCCTGCACACCCAGTCGCCCCCGCGGTCCGCCCTCGCCCGCGCCCTCGGCGCCCGGCCGATCGGCGCGGAGGCCGCCCCCTGGTTCGCCGGCGCGCTCGGCGAGCGCGAGGTGGGCGCGCTGCTCGACCGCCTGCCGGAGGGCTGGAGCGTCTTCCATGCCATCCCGGTCGGGACGCGCCCGGACGCCACCGGAGCCGTCGCGGACGTGGACCACATCGTGGTCGGCCCCGCCGGCGTCTTCGTAGTCAACACCAAGCACCACCGCGGCCAGCGCGTGTGGGTGGGCGAGCGCGCGGTGCTGGTCGCCGGTCAGAAGCAGCCGTACCTGCGCAACTCGGATCTGGAGGCCTCCCGGGTGCGCGGCGTGCTCGCGCAGGCGGGGATCGCGGCTCCGGTGACGGCCGTCGTCGCTCTGGTCGGGACCAAGGAGGTCACGGTGCGGCAGCAGCCGCGCCGGGTCGTCGTCGTGCGCGCCGAGCAGCTCGTGCGCTGGCTGTCGCGCCGGCCCGCCGTGCTGGACGCCGCGACCACCGCGGAGGTGGCCCGGCTGTTCGACGACCCGGCGACCTGGCGCCCGGTGGACTCGCCGGCCGACACGGTGGAGCGGTTCCTGGTCATCGAGCGCGAGGTCAGGACCGCGCAGCTCGTGCGCGCCGGCTGGCTGCTCGCGGTCGCGCTCGGCGCGGTCGCCGTCACCCTGCCGGTTGCCTCGGCGCTCGTCCGCTGATCCGGCACCGCGCGCTGAGGGTCAGACCGGGACGGCGGTCGTCCGCATCGTGAGCGTTGCGGCGTCCGGGTCGTAGTCGAGCTCCACGCGGATGGCCGCGACCTCGGCGAGCGAGTGCAGGTGCGTCCCGCCGCACGGGATCTCGACCACGCCCTCCGGGAGCTGGGCGCGCCAGCGCCGGCGCTCCCCCAGTCCCTGGCCCTCTCGCTCGATCGAGATGGCCACGTCCGGGCCTGCCGCCACCCATCCGGCCAGCCGCGCGTTCGCGGCGTCGGTGACCTCGGCGAGCGCCCCCGGCAGCTCGGCGGCGGCGAACCCCTTCTTCCGCAGGCTCTTGCCGATGCGGTACTCGTCCACCGATCCGTCCGGGACGATGCGCGAGGAGGCGATGGCGAGCTGGTCGAACGCGGGCTGCCCGCGCCCGTCGAGCGGGACCTCCTTCGTCCAGAGGCCGGAGAGCGCCTCGTCCAGGGCGAGGGAGGCCAGGTGGCAGGCGGTGTGGCCGAGGGAGAAGCCGGCGCGCGCCTCGGCGTCGACCGCGACGGCGGCGGCCGCGCCGGGCTCGACGCCGGTCGCGTCCGCCACGAGGTGGCAGACCAGGAACGCCCAGCCTTCGGTCCCCGTGCGCACCGGGGCGTCGCCGACGTGCAGCGTCGATCCGTCGGTCGCTCCCACGACCGCGCCGACGACCGGGAGGACCCGGCTCCCGATGGTCACCGTCCCGGTGTCCGCCGGCTGGTCGGGCCAGACCGGGTCGACCGGGTGGAAGGCGGTGCGGTCGAGGATGACCGCGCTGCGCCCGTCCTCGAGAGGCTCGACGTGCAGCACGGTTCCGGTGGAGGCGAGGTCGCCGTCGGGGTAGGTGACGACGGTGTCGCGGGCGGGGAGGGTCATCCCTCCAGCGTAGGGGACCCTCCCGGCGCGATCACTTCGTGAGCGCGTCGACGTACGCGGAGTGCGCGTCCATCCACTTCTCGACGATGCCGTCGTACTGGCTGGCGTCGGTCTTGCCGTTGTACATCGCGTTCTCCAGCGAGTAGAGCAGGTCGGACTTCATCCGGAACTTCTTGACCCACTTCGCGATCTGCGGGAACTTCTGCGGGAAGTCCGTGCTCGCGATCGAGTGGATGGACTCCGCCGCGCCCAGTGTGTTCTTCGGGTCCTTCAGGTCCTTCAGCTTCCACTGGTCGTAGGCCCAGTGCGGCCGCCACAGCGTCACCGCGATGTTGTCGTGCTTCCGCATCGCGCTCGACAGCTCGGCGAGCATCGCAGGTGTCGAGGAAGTGACGTAGTCCATCTTCCCCAGCCCGTACTCCGGGATGACCTTCTTCTGGGTGGCCTCGGTGAGCCCGGCACCCGGCTCGATGCCGACCAGTCGGTTGCCGAAGTCGGAGGCGTGCGAGGCGAGTTGGTCGAGCGAGTCGATCGGGGCGTCCTTGTTGACCGCGATGGTCAGCTTCGCCTCGTCGTTCCAAGCGCCGAGGTCGGTGAGGTGCGCGCCGTAGGTCTTCATATACTGCGCGTGCGTCGTCGGCAGCCAGCCGTCGAACGCCACGTCGTAGTCGCCCGTGCTGAGCCCGGCGAAAGCCGGCCCGGCGTCGGCGTACTCGAACTGGACCTGGTAGCCCTGGCGCTCCAGCACATGCTTCCACAGGTAGGACGCGGCCTCGCCCTCCGGCCAGCCGTTGAACACGGCGACCTTCACGGTGCCCTTGTCGCCGCCCGCGGTGGAGGCCGCGGTCACGGCCGTCCCGCCGATCACGACGAGCAGGCCGGCGCCGAGCACCGCGAGCGCGCGCTTCGGCATCCGCACTCGGGCCTTCCCGGCCGCCGCGGTGAGCCGATCGAGCACGATCGCCAGGATGACGACGGCGATGCCCGCCTCGAAGCCGAGCCCGACATCCACCCGGCTGAGCGCCTGGACGATGTCGCGGCCGAGACCGCCGCCGCCGACCATGCCGGCGATGACCACCATCGAGAGCGACAGCATGATGACCTGGTTCACGCCGGCGAGGATCGACGGCATGGCGAGCGGAAGCTGGATCTGGCGCAGGATGCGCCGGGGCGGCGAGCCGAACGCGCGGCCGGCCTCCACCAGCTCGGTGTCGACGCCGCGGATGCCGAGCTCGGTGAGCCGCACGCCCGGCGCCATCGCGAACACGATCGTCGCGACCATGCCCGGCACCACGCCCACCCGGAACAGGATGAGCGCCGGGATCAGGTACACGAACGCGGGCATCGTCTGCATGAAGTCGAGCACCGGCCGGATGATCGCCGAGGCGATCCGGGACCGGGCGGCGAGGATCCCGAGCGGCACGCTCAGCGCGATCGCGATGGCCGAGGAGACCAGGACCAGCGCGAGCGTGTCCATCGCGTTCGACCATTGGCCGATCCCCGCGATGAGCAGCAGCCCGAGCACCGTGCCCGCGCCGAACACCCAGCCGCGCAGCCAGACCGCGAGGATCGCGACGATGAGGATGACGCCCCAGAACGGCGGCGTCTGCAGCACCCAGTCGACGCCGTCGTACATCCCGGTGAAGACCACGCGGATGACGTCGAACAGTCCGCCGAAGGTGGTGGTGACGACGTCGACGACCGCGGTCGCCCACTCGCCGAGCGGGATCAGGTGGGCGGGGTTCACGCGACCACCTCCTCGCCGCGGGCGACCTCCGGGACGGCGTGGCTCCCGGCGGTCTCCCGCAAGGCCAGCGTCATCGCGTCGACCGGCACGGTGGCGGGAGGCTCGACCACGACCGGGATCTCGGTGGTGTCGCTGGAGACGTTCCCGAGCGCCGCGAGCAGGGTGACCCGCGGGATCACGCCCAGCAGGCGGCGCTGGTCGTCCACCACGGCGAGCGGGAGGGCGCTGCCGACGGCGGGCTCCACCAGTTCGCTGAGCACCTCGTCGCGGGACACCGTCGCGAAGTCCGCGTCGATCGCCTCGGTCAGGTCGCCCTGCCCGTCGCGGACCTGGCGCATCACGTCGCGGTCGCGCACGGCGCCGAGCAGCCTCCGTCCCTGGCCGACGACGAACGCCGCGGAGGTCTGGAGGTCGCGCATCGTCCGCATCGCGGCGCGCGGGCCGCCCGCGACGGTGACCAGCGCTCGAGCCGGCTCCATCACGCTCGCCGCGGTGAGCACGCGGGCGCGGTCCACGTCCTGCACGAAGCTGGCGACGTAGTCGTTGGCGGGGTCGGTGAGGATCTCTTCCGGCGTGCCGGTCTGGACGATCCGGCCGTCGCGCATGACGGCGATCCGGTCGCCGAGGAACATCGCCTCGTTGAGGTCATGCGTGATGAAGACGATGGTCTTGCCGAGCGAGCTCTGCAGCTCGAGGAGCTGCTCCTGCATCTCGCGGCGGATCAGCGGGTCGAGCGCGGAGAACGCCTCGTCCATCAGCAGCACGTCGGTGTCGGCCGCCAGCGCGCGGCCGAGGCCGACGCGCTGCTGCATCCCGCCGGAGAGCTCGCCGGGGAGCTTCTCCCCCCAGCCGCCGAGGCCGACCAGCTCCAGCACCTCGGCCGCGCGCTCGCGGCGCTCGGCGGCGGGCGTCCCGCGCACCTCCAGGCCGTAGGCGATGTTGTCGAGGACGGTGCGGTGCGGCAGCAGCGCGAAGTGCTGGAAGACCATCGAGATGTGCTGCTGCCGGACGGCGCGGAGCTTCGCCCCGGCGAGGCCCGTGATCGTGGTGCCCATGACCTCCACCTCGCCCGCCGTGGGCTCAAGCAGCCCGTTCAGGAGACGGATCAGGGTGGACTTGCCCGAGCCGGACAGTCCCATCACGACGAAGATCTCGCCGCGCCGGACGGTCAGGCTCGCGTCGATGACGGCGGCCGTACCGAGCCCTGCGACGTCTTTCCGGCTCGCGCCCTGCCGCACCCGGCGCACCGTCTCCTGGGGTTTGCGTCCGAAGACCTTGAAAAGGTTCCTCGCCTCGACGGCGATCGTGTTGCTCAACGTGTCTCTCCGCGGTGCGCGCTCGCGTCTGGTGGACACGCGCACTCTGGTCGCGCCCGGGCCGACGGCGTGCGGCGACGGCAGCACGACTCGAGCGCGGGCCTTCCGCGCGAATCACCGTCACTGGCGCGACCATCGGGGTGCGCCCACGCCAGCCGACCGTACGATCCGAGCGGGGCCACCGGTGCGGCCGCACGGCCCGGATCGCGGGCTGGTTCACCTCCGGCGCACCGCGCTCCGCAGCGCGCCAGGGCCTTTCGACGCTATCAGGGTCTTCGCGGCGATCGCGAATCGAGAGCGGGTGAAACCCCGCGCGGCGGGCCATCGGATCTACCGCGCGCGGCGGGATTCCGGCAGAGTGAGCGGCATGGCGAACAGCACCGGCGGTCACCCCTGGCAACGCGTCCCGATCGAGCCGCAGAGCGTCGACGCCCCGCTCTCCCAGGCGGCGGTCTTCCTCGTCGTGACGGTGGCGGACTCCCCCGACGCGATCGCCGCGGCGAAGGACGTGGTGGCGAACATCTCCGACATCGTGAAGACGGTGGGCTTCCGCGACCTGGGCGCCAACCTGTCGTGCAACGTCGGCGTCGGCGCGGACTTCTGGGGCAAGCTGACCGACGCCGCTCCGCCGAAGGAGCTGCACCCGTTCCGGGAGATCCGCGGAGCGGTGCACACGGCGGTCGCGACGCCCGGCGACCTGCTGTTCCACATCCGGGCGGAGCGCGGCGATTTCTGCTTCGAGTTCGAGCGGCAGCTGCTCGACGCCCTCGGCGACGCGGCCACGGTGGTGGACGAGGTGGTCGGCTTCCGCTACTTCGACGCCCGCGACCTCCTCGGCTTCGTCGACGGGACGGCCAACCCGACCGCGGGCGACATGGCGTCCGCCGCGATCGTCGGCGACGAGGATCCCGCGCACGCCGGCGGCAGCTACGTGGTGGTGCAGAAGTACCTGCACGACCTCGCCTCCTGGAACCGCCTGCCGGTGTCGTCGCAGGAGGACGTGATCGGCCGGACCAAGGTCGAGAACATCGAGCTGCCGGACGCCGAGCACGGCCAGAAGGCGCACAAGACGCTGAGCACGATCACCGACGAGAACGGCGTGGAGCACGACATCCTCCGCGACAACATGCCGTTCGGGAGGCCGGGACACGGCGAGTTCGGCACGTACTTCATCGGCTACTCGCGCGAGCTGTGGGTGATCGAGCGGATGCTGGACCGGATGTTCATCGGCGACCCTCCCGGCAGCCACGACCGCATCCTGGACTTCTCGACGGCCGCCACCGGGACCACGTTCTTCGCGCCGACCCGGAGCTTCCTGGAGGGGCTCGGGGGCTGAGGCGGGGCGGGGTGAGCACGCGGGTGACGCCCGTATGACGCCGCATGACGCGCGACCCCGCAACAGGTCGTCATCTTCGTGGCGACCGGTGGCGACGGCACGATACAAAAAGGCCATCATGTCGCGCATCTTCACGAGCAAGTTCAACCCGGGCCGCGCCCGCTGGGAGCTGGTGGTCAGCCCGCGCGGCGACGTCTACGCGTTCCCACTGACGCTGCCGATCGCGCAGCGCCAGGCGCTCGGCGGCCACAAGCGGTACCTGGTCGGCAAGGTGCGCAAGCAGCAGGAGACCTGGACAGCGGCCGGGCCCTCCGGGCTGGTCTACGGCACGACGTTCCCGACGCTGCCCTCGGCACTGGAGGCCATCGCCGACGAGGTCGACCTCGCCCCGGTGCCGTAGGGCCGACGCGATCACGCGATCGGGTCGATCACCAACTCCATCCACGTCTCCGGCGACGCCAATGTCGTCGGCCGGCGTGGACCTGGTCTGCGTGCCGGACGCGTTTCAGACGTCCCGACGGAACGGGAACCCGGCAGGGCCGCGTTCGTCACGCGGACTTCAGCAGCGCGTCCTCCAGCGCAACCCACGGCAGCATCGCGCACTTCACGCGCGTCACGTACCGCGAGACCCCCGCCAGCACGACGGCGTCGCCGAGCACCTCCTCGTCGCCCTCCAGCGCACCCTTGGACTGCATCAGCTCGCGGAACGCCGCGATCGACGCCGTGAGCTCCGCTCGGTCGGTGTCGTGCACCAGGTCGCTGAGCAGCGACGCCGACGCGGTCGAGATGGAGCAGCCGTGGCCCTCCCAGCTGATCGCGTGGACGCGGCCGTCCGCGCCGGGGTGCACGCCCACGGTGACTTCGTCGCCGCAGGTCGGGTTGAACTGGTGCGAGCTGGCCGCGGCATCCGCGCGGAGGCCGTAGCCGTGCTTCTCGCGTGCGTGGTCGAGGATGACCTGCTGGTACAGGCTCTGCAGATCGCTCATCGGTCGATCACCCCGAAGAACTCCCGCGCGTCGGCGACCGCCGCCACCGCGGCGTCCACCTCGTCCGCCGTGTTGTAGAGGTACGCGCTGATCCGGGTGGAGGCCGTGGCGCCGAACCGGCGGTGCACCGGCTGGGCGCAGTGGTGGCCCACGCGCACCGCGATGCCGCGGTCGTCCAGGAACTGGCCGACGTCGTGCGCGTGGATGCCGTCCACGACGAAGGCGGCGAGGCCGACCCGCTCGACGTCCGCGCCGGGGCCGAGCACCCGCACGCCGGGGATCGCCGCGAGCCCGGAAAGCATGCGCGCTCCGAGTTCCGCCTCGTGCGCCTCGATCGCCGGCATCCCGACGGCGTCGAGGTAGTCGACCGCCGCGGCGAGCGCGACCGCCTGTGACACGCGCTGCGTGCCGGCCTCGAAGCGCTGCGGGGCCGGCAGATACTCGGCGTGGTCGAGCGTCACGGTGGTGATCATTGAGCCGCCGGTGAGGAACGGCGGCAGCGCGTCGAGCAGCTCGCTGCGGCCGTAGAGGGCGCCGACGCCGGTCGGGCCGAGCATCTTGTGGCCGGAGAACACCGCGAAGTCGACACCGAGCGCCGGGAAGTCGACGGCGAGGTGCGGCACGGACTGGCAGGCGTCGAGCACCGCGAGCGCGCCCTGGGCGTGCGCGAGCGCCACGAGCTCACCGACCGGGTTGATCGCGCCGAGCACGTTGGAGACGTGGGTGAAGGCGACGACCTTGGTGCGCGGTCCGATCAGCTCGGCCGCCTGGTCGAGCCGCAGCAGGCCGTCGTCGGTCAGCCCGATCACGCGGAGGGTCGCCCCGGCGCGGGCCGCCAGCTCCTGCCACGGGATGAGGTTGGCGTGGTGCTCGGCCTCCGTGACGACGAGCTCATCGCCCGGGCCGACCCGGAACCGCTCGGCCGCCGCGCCGCCGCGGCCTGCGGACGCGTTCGACATCCCGTAGGCCAGGAGGTTGAGGCCCTCCGTTGCGTTGGAGGTCCAGACCAGCTGCTCCGGCCGGGCTCCGACGAAGCGGGCCACGCGGGCGCGGGCGTCCTCGAAGAGCTCGGTGGCCTCCCCGGCGACGGTGTGGGCGCCACGGTGCACGGCGGACGTGAACCGCTCGGCGAAGTCGCGTTCAGCGTCGAGCACCTGCCGCGGCTTCTGCGCGGTGGCGCCGGAGTCGAGGTAGACGAAGGGGTGCCCGTTCACCTCGCGGGAGAGGATGGGGAAGTCCGAGCGGAGACGGACCGTGTCGAGGGTGTCGGTGCGCATACTGTGCCTAACGCTACCGGGGTTCGCTGCAATCCCGCCGTGCGTGACGGCGCTGGATGACGCCGGGCGCGGCCGACCGGCCGCCGGTAGGCTCAGGGGCATGGTCGAACGGACGAACGGCTCGCCGTGGTTCTTCATCGGCGGCGTCCTGCTCGTCGTGGTGGGGCTCGGCGGTCCGCTCCTGGTGGACGCGGTGACGGGCGACGTGCAGTGGGTGGTCCGCGGCGTCGGGGTGCTCGTCGCGATCGGCGGCGGTGTGCTCATCGGGTTCTGGCTGCGGAGGCGCCGGGGGCGCTGAACCGCCGGCCCTGACCACCCGCTGGGCCAGCGCGGATGACACGCCGGGATTGGGGTGGATCAAGCATTCTGCCCGGTACGTTTCGCACGCTGACTGCTTCAACTGCTCGGCGAGACGCTCACTCACCAGTTCCCGGCTGTGTAATGGATCGCCCGCCGATGGGCTTGGAGGTGTGGATGAGGAGACTGGCTTCGCGAGCGACCAACGTGCATTCGTCGGGTGCCCCAGCGAACCCGCCTTCGAGGACAGCGATATCGATACTGGTGGCGGTTTCCACGACAGCGGCGCGGGTGCCGTAGCAATCCGGGGTCCCTGCAAGGAAGAAGACCCGGATATCGGTGCTCGAGACCACCTCGTATCGATTCCATTCGACGCCCCTCTCGCCGGTGAGATCGTTTCTCGGTGTGTCGTCTTCGCTCTCGTAAGGCGTCACGGGCGACGGTGGTGAGCTCCGGTGTGGTTCCGCGGCGGTACAGCTACCGAGAAGCAGGGCAGGGAGCAGGGCTCCCACGGAAAAAATCCCGCGCAAGCCCCGCCCACAGGATTCTCCGTCAGCGAGCGGCATCCTCACCAATCGCTGTTCGCGGCATTGTAGAGTCCGACGATGCGGGAGTCGAGATACGGTCCGGCGATGTACGACGTATCGTCCCTCGGCCCGAAGGAGTTGACGGTCCTGATGTTCCCGAGGCCTGTGGAATTGCTGTAATGGGAAAGCCAAGGGCCACCCGATGCCCCGCCACCGAAGTTGCATCCGCTGATCGAGTGGAACTGGTACGTCGAGTTGTAACGGGAGCCGGTCGTCCCCCAGCACGCCCACATTACCTCGCCTTTGTTCAGGTTTCCGGGGTATCCGAAGTTGCTGACACCGAAGTTGTAGCTTCCGCCGTAGATGAGCCCATGCCCACCGACGGCGTCCACGACGGTCCCGTTGCTATTCGCGTACGTCGTAACGAAAGCGATGTCGGAGTTGAAGCCGCGGGCAGTCGGCCCGTAGTTGATCCAGTCGTTATAAGCACGGAGCGAGTAGGCGGAGAACGTGCCGTGAGGACGCGTCCCGTTGTGGTATTCGGGGATGAAGACCCAGTTCTGGTGCCATGTCTTCCCCGGCCCACCATGCACACAGTGCCCGGCGGTCGCGACAAGTCGCGAGGAACCACTGTTGATGGCGGCTCCCGAACAGATGTAGTTCTTTCCGTCCGAGGCATCCCGGAAGAGCACCTTGCCGTTGGTCTTGGAGAAGTTCGTCACCGCGGTCCGCGTACCCTTTTTAGTCTCGGCGGGAAGCGCCGCATCTGCGATAGCCGTCTCCGGCTCCTCGACCCCGAGCGTCCGTCTACCGAGGTCGCTCGCCGAAAGCTCGGGAGTGTCCACGGGGTTCGCCTCGGCGATCCGATCAGGCGTCCAATAGTCGAGTACCCGGGGATCACCACCGATCGCGTCCAGCTCCTCGGCTGAGAAAGGCCTGGTGCGGGGACTCCTCGACACGTCTGGGGAGAGCGCCGGGGCGGCGGCGGTGGTTTCACCGGAAACGTCGGACGTCGAAGCGTGATCGTTTTTCGGTGCAGCGTGCGCTGGTGCGGCTGTCCCGGACAGGACAGGGAACATCAGCGCGGTCGCAAGTAATACGCCGCGGACCGACGTTCTGCGGTGGGGACGGGGATGCATAAGGGGCCAACCTGCCTTCTTGTCGTAGCTGACGACGCGACGCGGCCACACCCCTCGTGAATGGACACATCATCGTGCTGCACCGAGCCAAAAGGTCGGACTCAATGTGCCTGATCACTTGAACCTAGCGTGAGCGCAACGACCAATGGTCACATAAACATATCGCCGCTTTTTACCTAAAGGGAAGCGCTTATAAGGTGAAATTGTCCTCGGAGTCACGGCGAATCCGGGCTGAGCCGGCTCGGCTCCCCCTCATCCGCACGCCGGCTGCGGGCTCCCCTACTCCACCGTCGCCCGCGCGAGGTCGCGCAACTCGACCAACCGCCGCGCCGCACCGCCGTGCCCGCCGCGGATCGCGATGTGCTGCCGCGCCGGCGGGGTGAACGCGGCGTCCAGCGCGTAGGTCACCATCAGCAGGTAGAACCTCAGCAGCCGTGAGGCGTCCGCCCGGAGCGGCTCCTGCTCCGGCTCGCAGATCATCCCGTCGAGCCAGCGGGAGAGCTGGGTGAAGGCGATCCGCAGCCGAAGGCCCTGGCGCGCGTCCGCGGCGCCGAGCCGGCGGTCGGCCGGGCGCACCCCGACCGGGCGGCCGGGCTCCCCCGCCACAGCGCATCGCTCGAGCAGGCTCTCCGCCGCGGAGAGGTGCGACACCGCCTCCTCCAGGACGGCCAGCAGGGTCAGGGCGCTCAGGCCGTCCTCCACGAGCGCCGTGGAGTCGGCGCGACGTGCCTTGGCGAACCACCCCACCGGGCGCCTCCCTCCTGCCGGCCTCCTGCCGAAGTGGGACCGATTGTACGCTGGCATACCCCGGATCCGAGAGGGGATCAAGGCGCTTCCCCGGGCGCCGGATCGCGCCTAGCGTTCGCCGCGGCAGTTCTGACGACGCGCCCGCCGGAGAGGCGGGCGAAAGTGGAGGAGGCACCGATGACCGACCGCAGATCCCCAGCGGACGAACCGACGGAGACCCGCGCGTACGAGCCGGGCACCCGGGCGTACGACGCGGCGCCCGCGGACGCGACGGCGCCCGCCCCGGCCGCCGGAGCTCACCGGGCGCACGGCGAGCCCGTCGATCCCGTCGCGACACGGCACGCGGACGACCGCTCCCTCGACGAGGAGCCGGTGGACGAGTACCCGCGCGCCGCCCGCTACCCGAGCGACACCCGGGATGAGACCGACGAAGCCGTCCTGGTGGACGGCAACCGGACCCTGCGCGAGAACGTGGTCGCCCGCGAGCGCAGCGAGTTCGGCGGCATGAAGTTCGGCTCCGCCTTCTTCGGCTGGCTCACCGCCACCGGCATGGCGGTCCTGCTGACCGCCCTGGTCGCCGCAGCGGGCGCCGCCGTCGGGCTCGGCGCGACGGGCGGCGGCAACGCGGCCGCGAACGCGGCCAACAAGAACGCCGCGACGATCGGCATCGCCGGGGCGATCGCCGTCGTCGTGATCGCGTTCGTCGCGTACTACTGCGGCGGCTACGTCGCCGGCAGGATGGCGCGCTTCGACGGCGCTCGCCAGGGCCTGGCGGTGTGGATCTGGGCGATCATCATCGCGGTCGTCGTCGCCATCCTCACTCTCATCCTCGGCGCTCAATACAACATCCTCGGCAACATCAACGGCTTCCCCCGCATCCCGCTGAACGAGGGCAGCGTCACGCTGACCGGCATCATCACCGCCGTGGCCGTCGCCATCGTCAGCCTCGCCGGCGCGGTGCTCGGCGGCGTCGCCGGCATGCGGTTCCACCGCCGGGTGGACCGGGTCGGCCTCGGCAGCTAGCAGGCCCTGGTCTCGAACAGAGAGGTGCGGCCGGTCTCACCCCGTCCTGTGGATGAGATCGGCCGCACCGTCACCCGCATCAGGGAGTGACCTTCGGTCCGCGGAACCCCCGTGCCGCTGAACCGGTCGAATGATTCTCCCCGCAGGGGGTTACCGGCGGGTGAACTGGAGCCTGGGACTACCCCCAGAACGGGTGCGCCAGGCTGAGGATCCTCCGATGGAACGCCGCCGGGCGATAGTGTCGGTGCACCCGAACGAGGAGCCCGATGAGCCAGTTGCCGCCGCCCGGCTGGTACCCCGACGCCGACACCCGGTTCCAGCGCTGGTGGGACGGCCTCCGCTGGACGGACGCGGTCCGCCCGCTGGCGCCCTCCGCGCCGGTCGCAGGGCCGCCGCCGGTCAACGGCCTGGCCACCGCGTCGCTCGTCGCCGGCCTGGTCGCAGCGGCCGTCGCCGCGCTGGCGGTCGCCACCGGCGGCGGCATCGACCCGCTCCTCGCCCTGCTGATCCTGGTCGGTGTCGGGCTGTCCGTGGGCCTCGGGATCCCCGCGCTGATCCGCGCCGGGGCGCTGACGCCGCGCATCGGGAGGGCGCGCGCCATCTGGGGGATCTGCCTGGGCGGGGGTGCGCTGCTGGGCTGTGTGCTCGCGGTGGCGCTGTTCGGCGCGACGCCGGTGGACGGCGGGACGAACGCGGACGTGCCCGCGGCCGCGGCGCGCGCGTGAACCCCGATGGACCTCGATGAACCTCGACGCGGAGGATGAGATGACCGAGAACCCTGAAGCTTCTGTGCCGGCGGCGGCGGATGCGCCCTTCGCGCCCGTGGCGTCCGGTGCGGCCTTCACGCCGGACTGGGCCGCCGCCCAGCCGCCCGCGGCCGCAGGCTCGTGGCCATCGCAGCCGCTCGCTGCGGCTCCGGCGCCGGCTCCGGCTCCGGCTCCGGCTAAATCGCCGCGACTGGGCCGGGTTGCGATGATCATGGCCATCGGCGTGATCAGCGTGTCCGTGCTGATCTCGATCCTTCAGGGCGTGTTCGCGACCACGCTCTACACGTACAGCCGAGCGTCGGGCGCCGGCTTCAACATGCGCCCGGACCAAGACTGGTTCGGCCTCCAGCTGCTCGTCGGCTCGGCGTTCGGCATCTGGGCGCTGACCCAGGGAATCGTGGCGGTGGCCCAGAACCGCGGCCGTCGTTACGGCGTCGTCGCGATCGTCCTCGCGGGCGCCGCGCCGATCGTCAGCCTCATCGTGTGGATCGCACTGGGCTTCGCGTTCGGGCACCACGTGCAGGGGTGAGGGGCGAGGCGGCCGGCGACCTCTGGTTCTTGTCAGTCCGCCTGCGCTGACTCGATCTTCGAGCGGAGGACGGCCCTCTGTCGGCTGTCTCTCCAGGACCGGAGGACGTCGATCCCGGGCACGAAGAGGGTGGCCACGACCATGACCCCGACGAGCCGCACAAGGGTCGGGTATCCGGCCAGACCCACCACGAGTCCGGCAAGCAGGCTACTCACGGCTCCCCCGATGTTCAGGAAAGTGTCGGCCACGCCCTGGGCTCGGAGACGGCTCGCTGCTGGCACGGCGGCGAGCCCGGCGGAGCTGGCGACCATGTTCAGTGACCAGCCGAAGCCCAGCAAGGTGAGCCCGACGCCGAAGAACAAGGCGGACTGCGTACTCATCGCGATGACGACACACGCCGCAAGGATGCAGGTGAGCGCGGCGATCCAGGCAGTGCGGTGACGAGTCACGCGGACAAGCAGCCCGAACAGCGGGCTTGCCACGTACATGCCGACGAGGTGAGCGCTCATGATCGCAGCGATCGCCTCGATACCGACGCCTCGCTCGGTCAGGAAGACCGGCGCCATGCCCATGAGCCCTGTCATCGCCATGTGCGTCGATGTGGACACGACGATCGCGCTCCACGCCGCCGCAGGTATGCGGTGACGGGGTGGTGACGGACCGACGGGCGCGCTCACCGGACGGACCTTCTCCAGAACGGACGTCCTGACGAGGGAGAGGATGAGGAGCGACACGGCATAGAGCCCTGCGATGACCAGGAACGGCGCCGCGGCCATTCCGGACCTCACCGACGACGTCGCGATCTGAGGTCCGGCGAAGCTCCCGACGCTCGCGACCCACAGGATCAGCGCGATGTAGTGCGGGCGCCGGGCGGGATCCGGGGCGAGGTCGGCGGCGGCGAAGCGCAGCGCGAACCCGGCCGCTGTTCCGCTCCCCACTCCGACCAGTCCGACGAGGAACATACCCAGCACGCCCGTCGCAGCACCCACGGCAGCGGCCAGACCTCCCGCAATAGCGATGACGTAGGCGACGCGCAGGGCTGTCCTGCGGCCGCGTCGCGATGCAAGACGGGCGAGCGGAATGGAGGCCACTCCGGCGCCGATGATGGTCACGGTCTGCGCAAGGCCCGCTGCCGTCGCCGATCCGGCGAGGTGCGTCACCGCGATCGCGCTTGCCGTCAGTGAGACACCGGCGGCAGCGGCTCCCGATATCTGCGTGAGGGCCAGGGCGGCGAGGGCGACACGGTTCCGAGAGGGCGTCACGCGTGCTTCTCGTAGAAGAAGGGCGCTTCGTCCCCCTGGATGTACACGGCCGTGTAGTCCTCGAACTCCTGGTAGACGGCGACTTCGTATTGCGTCACGATGCTGCCGTCCGGTTCTTGGATGGCAACCCCGTGCCAGGGTGAGATCGTGGTCCTCGAATCCGCGAGACGTGGCGAGTACTGCCCGGGCTTGGGATGCACCGTGCCGCGGATCGCCCCGTGGAACGACGAGCCGATGAGGTTCACTGTGCGTAGTTTCGTCATCAGCACCGCATACTCGAAAGCTGTCTCTTCGGCGCGTTGCTGAACGACGACATCGGCGTCGGCGATGAATCGCTCGATGTCCACGTCCCTGTGCGATCCGCTTTTGTACAGTTCGATCAGCGCCGCCGAGATGGCAGTCGTCTCGGTTCCCTGCCGGAGAGCTCGGACCAGGTCGGCGCGCTCGCGGAGCCGACCGGAGTCCCATGCCCGGCGGACCTCGTTCCTGACCTGGAGATCAACGGCATCGAGATCGCGCTTCCTGGATTGCAGGAGATCGTGCATGTCGACCGTACGGAGTTGCCCGCGCGCACCCAGGAGGTCGATCTGGGCCTCGAGATTGGCTCCATAAGGGATCGCCTCGTCGTCGCTGTAACCGTAGAACGGCCGGTACGCCCTTCCGTCGAGAATCAGCGTGAACAGCACTCCCGGGCTGTAAATCCGGCGGACCGCGTCGGAGACGTTCTTCAGCCGTTGCAGAGCATAGAGCTCGCCCAGATCGGGGCTCACTCGCCGATGGGCGGCAGGGTTGTGCGGACGCCCTGCGAACGATGGGAGCACGATCTCGATCGGCGCTCCAGCGCGCATGGCTCTGTCGATCTTCTTGAGGACGCCGCCGGACGGGCGAAGGACGTGGTCGTCAGGTCCCTTTCTGAAACGAGGATGGTTGAGGACAGTGACGATCGCTTCGGCTCCGGTGCCCTTCGCCACCCATGAGTGGTCCAGGCCGTGCCGAGCCTGGAATTGCTGGACGTCGAAGCGCGCGACGGTCCGAGAGTCGATGGGACGCCACCTCCGCGCGGCATCCAGAAGCTTCCAGGGGTTGGCTTTCCACCCCGCTGGAGTGTACGAAACGTGCGCGAAGTCGATTTCGGCCAGCGCCCCGAGTGGTGTCGGATCAGTCATTGCGGAACCCCCTAATAGTGAAATCTTAGGGTATACCGTTCCGCATCTACATTTCTCATTTCAGGGATCCGGGGCTGCCGCAGTCAACAAAAGACCCCGGCTCATCGGCCACCCCGGCTACGGGTTCAGCTGGTCGTCGATCGCCGCTTTGAAGGCCTCGAGTTCCAGCGTGTCGCCCTCATAGACCGTTCCCCCGCCGGTCCAGGTGAGCGCCAGCGTGCCGACAGTCTCGTCTCCTGTCACCTCGGCGCCTTCGAAGCGGGCGTGATCGATGACGTCGTCGTGGCTCCCGTTGTGGTGCTCATCGTCGAAAAAGTAGATCCTTTTCGGAGTGAGAACGAGCCGACCGGCATGCCGGCCGTTCTCATCCAGTCGATCGGCTCCCACTTCCGCGATCGGCTGCTCGCCCTTCGGGAGCCTGTCCGGGCGGCCTTTTGCATGTTCAACCATGACCGCACCATAGACCCGGAACGATCGCGGTTGTGAAGATCCCGCAGCCCATCTGCCGATCCCCTCAGATCGTGTACGAGATGAGCTTCGCGCACTCCGCCTCCCCCAGGGCGTTCGCGTGCAGAGCGTCCCAGACGACCGGGCCGAACCCGAAGATCCACGGGGTGCTCGGGCACAGCCCGTGGCCGGAGAAGCCACCGATCACGTCGACGAATCGGGTGTTCGCGTCACGCGCGCCCGCGACCCCCTGACGGATGAATGCGGCCACCCCGACGAGCACACCATTCGCCAGCGTGGCCTGCGTCGCCGTCAGGTTGACTGGCATACTGCCGAGCCTGCGAGCGACTGGAGACAGGCGAGAGTGGCGTTGGCTCCGCTGCACGGGAGCAGCGCGCTCTGCCAGCCGAGGTCGTTGATGCCGACGGTGAGGGTCACCAGTTTCGTGGCTCCGCCGATCGCTCCGTGTGCGCTCAGATAGGCCAGCTGCGTGTATACGTCGGCGGTGGTGGCGCCGGCGCACGCCGCCGAGAAGGACGGCGACTGCCCATACGAGGCGGCAAGGACGACCGGATACGCACCGGGAGCGTGCACACAGCCCGCAGCGCAAGGTGAGCAACAGACGCCCGGCCACCCCGGGATGTTCTCGTCCTCAGCGCTACGGGCTCAGCCTCAGCCGGCAGGATACGGACGCGATCAGGCAGACGTTCAGCGACTGCCCGTAGCCCCGTGCCGTATTGTGTCCCCCCGAGGATCAGTCCCGTCATCTCGAAGGCCGTGCACATCCGTGAAGTACTGCCAGCACGCGCCCGCAAGAGCCGGGGCGTCCAGAATCGGAGCCACCGCCGCGACCGCGTCGGTCAATGCTCTTCGGGACCGCTCAAGTTCGACAGTGAAATCACTGAGTCGCGGCTCCCACCCTTTCCTCGCGACCGGTTGAGCCGCGCCGAGAGCCATGTACACGTAGCCTCGGTCGCTCATCGCGAAGAACACGGTGTCCGACGAGAGATCGCCGAAGTCGAGCGCCCACAGGACGGGGGTCCGTTCCGCGCGCCATTCGGGGACCATCGCCTCTACGAGGTAGTTCGTTGCGTATCTCACTGGCTCGACCAGGCCGTAAAAGAAGCCGACCCGCTCGTCACCCTCCCAGAAATCCCATCCGGGGTCGTCCACTGAAAGCGAGTAGGTCCAGCCGTGCTCGTTGCGGAACCCCGACATCGGCTGCTCTAAGAACTCCTTGGAACGGATGACGGAGAGAGCGTCCCGCAAGCCATCTTTCCTACCGACGAGCTTTGCCGGCTTGTCGTCCTCGTCGAGGACGGCGAGCAATTCCATCCCGGTACGGACATTCGAACGAGCGAACACTCGCACCGCATCCACGTAGTTCGTCTCCGCTTCGAACTGCGACCGCTTCACCGCTCCCAGCATCCGCTCGCGATCCCTGATCTTCATGGTGCGCCTCCCCTGACTAACCAGGTCTACGCCCCGCGATTCGCTTACGCCATATCGGGAAGACGACGGACTCCGAACCCATCAACCCCCGTCCTAGCCGGCACTCGGTGAACCGCGTTTCACACCGCCGCACACACCCGGCGTGACTGCTTCGACTCAGACCCGTCAGCCGGCCGGTATCGCCACGGTGAGTGCCGTTCCGCTCGCCGTTCGGGCGTTCACGGCCGGGCGGCCTGTCGCGGGCTGGGTGTCGACGGGTTGCTCAAGCGGCAGGGGACGTGGGCGCGATGACAGTTGATGCGCCTGCCCCGGAACATTCGCGGGATCACGCCGATCTGGGCAGCAAAAACCCCAGATCACTTGAATTCTGGGGATCCTCTTTCGCTGGCATCATCGACCTCTGTTCAAACCTATTTGAGGGCGGCCTGACCCCCGATGGACTGCGACAGCTGACCACCTCATCAGGCATTCGAACTGATGGTTTGAGCACGCCGAGTGAATACCGACCGCATCGGCTTTCCAAGCGTCTTGGCGAAGCGAACGTAGAGGACATCCTCCAGCGATATCGGACAGGTGAGAGCGCCCGCAGTTTGGCGCACGAGTATGGCCTTACCGCGTCCGCGCTCGTTCGGCTGTTGCGGGACCGGGCCGTGGTGGTTCAGAAGCGGAAGATAACCGACCAGGAAGTGGCTGCGATGGCAACGGGATATGAAGCGGGAGCGACCATGGCCGAGATCGAAGCGAAGTACCAGCTGTCGCACGGCGCGTTTATCGCGCCATGCATCGCGTGGGCATCGAGGCGCGGCCAAGTGCGCCTCGGTCAAATCGGGGATGAAGGCCGTGCCGGTGGTCTACCCCCTCTCCTCAGACCGGAATGTGGGGGTTTACATTACATGCGAAATTTTTTAAGTTCCAAGTATGACGACTCAACACCCACCCGCCCCACACAGCCCAGAAGACAAATCAAACGACATCGGGGACGCAGCACAGGAGAACCTCGAATACATCCTTGATGGATTTACCAAGTTCGTCCTCGACGGCCATGTCTCAGAAGGGGTGATCGACACTCTCTCGGCAATCCCGGTAGTCAAGAATGTCGCTGCCGTCCTTGCGATCATCGGCACCTTCCGCAACAGGTTCGTGGCGAAGAAGATCGCAGTGTTCATCGACACCGTGCAGGCTGGCGCCCACGACCCAGCAGCTTTCCAACGGCTTCGAGACAAGTACGGCGAAGAGCGCATTCTTGAAGAGGTGATGAACCGTATCGACCGGCTACGAAGCGAAATGCACGCCGACATCTACGCGCACCTGTACCGCGCCGTGGTTGACGAGTCGATTGACTGGCCCCGATTCGTCCAGATCGCGGACGCCATCGAAGCCCTCAGCACCACCGATATCGACGACGAGCACATCAGCAACCCAGTCTCCGGGCCGAGCTTCACCGCATCCGGTCTCTCGTATCTCTACTACGATCCGAAATCGGATCGTATGCGCATGGCCAAAAACGGCACCTTCTACAACGACTTCTGGACATATGGACTAGAGCCGTACAAAGAGAGCCACCAGGCTCGCGACTGAGGTTCCAAGGGACGCCCGCCCGGAGTCAGTTTCTATATCGCTTGATTCGATCGTGCCACGCCTTTAGCCAAGCAATTTCGCAACCAAGCTCGTCGATTGCTTGCGGCACTTAGTTTTCTTCTGGTGCATTGTCGTGCCGCGCAGCCCAGCTGGAAGTTTTCGCGTATCCGGTCTGAAACTCGTCATGATCGTTCTGCGTGAACAAAGGGAGGATCTTGAGCATGGTCGGGCGTACCTCGTTCGTTCCACGTTCGACGAGCTCAAAGTTGCGGAGGTCGTGGCCAGAGAAAAGATGGGTCGGGAAGCAACCGATGACCTACGCAAGCTCATCGCTGACGCGGTCCACGATCTACTGCTGGCCGATCGCGAAGCGAAAGGACAACTGCGTAGTCAACTTCAGAAGCTGGAGGCACAAGAGGAGCGCCTGATCGAACTTGCGACAGACGACTCGCTTCCGATTGCCAGGCTCCGAACGAAACTCGAGCAGACATCACTGCAGAAGGCGGCCGTTCTCGAAAAGCTTCACGAAACCGAGGACCGACTTCAGTACGGAGCAGATATGACCTTTTCCTATGTGGAGCTGCTCCGCGAACCAGGCGAGCTCTATCGCCGGGCTCCTGACGCTGTGCGCCGAGATCTGATCTCAGCCCTGTTCGAAAAATGCCTCGTGTACGTGCACACCGGCGGCCTGTCGATCGTGACCGAACGAATACAGCCGAACGCCGCGCTACGTCAGCTTGGAAGCCACCCAGCCCCGGATCCGAAGGACGCCAAAAACCAGAAAACCTCCCGCAAAAGTGCGAGAGGTTTTCGATCCAATGAGTCCGGCTCTGGTCCAATTACTCATGGTTTGAGTAAGACTCATATGGCTGGGGTACCTGGACTCGAACCAAGAACAACTGAACCAGAATCAGCCGTGTTGCCAATTACACCATACCCCAAGGGCTTCGGGCCATGGCCCGGGCACGAGATACAACAATAGCCTATGCTCCGCCGCTTCCACAAAACGCGGGAGGGCCGGGCGAGCCGTCGCCGGGCCCGGCCGTTCAGGCCGCGACGGCGGCGGTCTCCTCCTCCTCGGCAGTAGCCTCGATCGTGTCGTCCGCGGCCCGTCGGCGGCGCACGGTGAGCAGGTGACTGATGCCGATCAGCGCCACCCCGGCGGCCGCCCACAGCGCCAGGCGGAGGCCGTCGAAGCCGAACACCTGGCCGGGGAAATACGTCAGCGCCCGCGCGGCGTCCAGCCAGGCGGCTCCCGTCCAGAACGTGCTGAGGCCGGCGAAGAACGGCGGCTGCATGTTCTGCGGGAAGATGCCTCCGGAGGTCGTCACGTTGAGCATGACGAACAGCAGGGTGAGGACCGGGGTGGTCCAGCGGCCGAGCATCGGGTGAAGGCCGACGCCGATCGTGATGATTCCGAACGTGTAGAGGGCGCCGAGGAGGCCGATGGCCCATTCGTTGCCGGCGAGGACATGGAAGAGCGGGCCGGCCACCACAGTGGTGATCGCCGAGACGACGGCAGCGGTCGCGGCCGACACGGCGATCCGCCAGCCGATGCCGAGGCGCCCCGCGACCGCAGCGATGGCGATCGCGCTCGAGTAGCCGCCGACGCTCATCGCGACCATCATGAAGAACAAGCCCTGGCCGGTCATGTCGTTCGCGGGCACCGGGCGCACGTCGTCGATCGTCACCGGCAGGTGCTGCTGGTAGGCGATCGGGAGCAGCACCTCCTGCGCGGCGGAGGCCTCCGCCGGGGACGCCGCGGTGGACACGATGATCGTGGCGTGCGTCGCGTCGGTCGCGTAGGCCGCGGAGAGCGTTCCGTCGGCGACCTCCGCCTTTGCCTTCGCGAGGGTCGGGACGGTGCTCACGTCGAGAGCGCGCGGGGCCTTGTCGTTGAGGGTCTGCGCGAAGACGCCGGCGGCAGGGCCCTGGCCGACGATCCCGACGGGGATGTTGTCCGGCTGTGCGGCGTGGAACGCGCCGAGGTAGGCCAGCGCCATCCCGGTCGCGAGGAACAGCGGGATGACGATGTGGGAGCCGAGCGTCTTCCAGAAGGCGGCGGGCGGCCAGAACCGCTGCGGCCGAGCGGCGGCGGGGGCGGGGGCGATGCGGTGCGCGGACATGCGGCGGAAGATCCTCTCGACAGTTTTGTTGCAGAGAGCAACGTACGATAATTAGTTGTATTGTGCAACTTGGATCCCGGTAGGCTGGGTGGATGACCCCTCCTGACCCGCGCGACCCGATCGCCCGCGTGCAGCGCGAGCTGCTCACCGTCGGCCGCCGCGGAACCGCCCGGGTGCGCAGGGAGGACGAAGCGCTCTCGGTGGTGGACCGGTCGCTGCTGACCTACATCCAGGACAATCCCGGCTGCCGGGCGGTCGACATCGCGACGCACTTCCAGCTCAACCGCTCCACGGTGTCGCGGCAGCTCGCCGCCCTCCTGGAGCACGGCTACGTCGCGGCCGACGAGGAGGGCGGAGGCTCGCGCGGCACCGCTCTGCGGCTCACCCCCGAGGGCCGCCGCGCCTACGACCAGTCCACGCGCACGGTGCTGGACTCGGTCGCGCGCCGCCTCGAAGGCTGGTCGCAGGCCGACCTGGAGGCTCTCGCGCGGATGCTCGAGCGCTACAACGCCGCCCCCGACGAGTGACCCCGGCCGCCGCGATTCGTGCCGAATGTCGCGAATGGAGGCGCCAGAACGCACATTCGTGACGAATCGCGCAGCGATGCGAGCGCGTGTGCGCCGCGGGGACTAGAGGACGGCGCCCTCGTCCACGCCGATGCCGATGAGGTCGCGGTTCACGGCCGCGGCCACGACGGCGCCCGACCCGGCTGCCACGATGAGCTGCTGCGGCCCCGGCGCGGTGGTCTCACCCGCCGCGTACACGCCCGGCAGCGAGGTGCGGCCGTGCGCGTCCGTCACCAGATACCCGTCGGTGTCTCGGTCGAGGTCGAGCGCGTCAGCGAACGACAGGGCGGGAGTCCACACCGGCCGCACGAACCCGCCGGCCCGCGGCACCACGGTCCCGTCGCTGAGCCGGACGCCCGTCATGACGCCCTTCTCCCCCACCACATCCTCGATCGGCCGACGCTCGACGCGCACGCCGAGCCGGGCCAGCGCCCGTTCCTCGTCGTCGCCGATCGGCGCGACGCCGTTGGTGAAGACGATCAGGTCGCCCGTCCACTGCGTGAGCAGCAGGGCGCGCTCGGCCAGGTCCGCCGTCTCCCCGATCAGGGCGAGCGGCTCACCGGCCTTCTCGTAGCCGTCGCACTCCAGGCAGCTGTGCAGCTGGGTGCCGTAGAAGGCGCGGAGGCTCGGGAGGGCGGGCATGGTCTCAGCCACGCCGGTCGCGATGACGACGGTCTGCGCCACAGCGTCCACGTCGGCGCCGCCGCGCACGCCAGTGCCGCGGACGCGGAAGCCGTCGGCGTCCACGGTCACCGAGCCGACCTGCGCGAACACGACGTCCGCGTCGTCGTAGCCGGAAACCTCTTCGCGGCCGAGGCGGCGCAGCTCCGCGGGCGGCACGCCGTCTCGGCTCAGGAAGCCGTGCGCCTGCAGCGTCGCGGCGTGGCGCGGCCGGTTGCCGTCCACGACGAGCACCCGCCGGCGGGCGCGCGCCAGGTTCAGCGCGGCGCTGAGGCCGGCCGGGCCGCCCCCGACGACGATGACTTCGACGCTGTCCCCCACGGCGAGACCTAGCTCAGGCTCGCCGACAGTGCGCGCAGCCGGGCCAGTGACTCGGCCTTCCCGAGGATCTCCATCGACTCGAACAGCGGAGGCGACACCCGGCGGCCCGAGACAGCCACCCGCAGCGGCCCGAACGCGACGCGCGGCTTGAGCCCGAGAGCCTCCACCAGGGCGTCGCGGAGCGCGGCCTCGATCGCGTCGTGCGTCCAGCCGTCCTCCGGCAGAAGCTCGAGCGCGCCGAGCGACGCGGCGAGCACCTCGGCGGCGTTGTCGGGCAGCGACGCCCGGGCGTCGTCCTCGATCGTCAGCGACGCGGCGTCGGTGAACAGGAAGCCGAGCATCCCCGGCGTCTCGCCGAGGAGCTGCACGCGCTCCTGCACTAGCGGCGCGGCCTCCGCGAGCACCGCGCGCTGCGCCTCGGTCAGCGGCTCGGTGAGCACACCGGCGGCGACCAGGTACGGGATGGTCCGCTCGGCGAAGTCCCCGACCTCCAGCAGCCGGATGTGGTCGCCGTTGATCGACTCGGCCTTCTTCTGGTCGAAGCGGGCCGGGTTGGGGTTCACGTCGGCGACGTCGAACGCCGCGACCAGCTCCTCGATCGAGAACACGTCGCGGTCGTGGGTGAGCGACCAGCCGAGGAGCGCCAGGTAGTTGACCAGGCCCTCCGGGATGAACCCGCGGTCGCGGTGGTGGAACAGGTTCGACTCCGGGTCGCGCTTGGAGAGCTTCTTGTTGCCCTCGCCCATCACATACGGGAGGTGGCCGAACCGCGGCACGAATGTGGTCACGCCGGCGTCGATGAGCGCGTGGTACAGCGCGATCTGCCGCGGGGTGGAGGACAGCAGGTCCTCGCCGCGGAGCACGTGCGTCACGCCCATGAGCGCGTCGTCCACCGGGTTCACGAAGGTGTAGAGCGGGTGGCCGTTCGGGCGCACCACGACGAAGTCGCTGAACGAGCCGGCCGGGAAGGTGATCTCGCCGCGCACCAGGTCGTCGAAGCTGAGGTCGTCGTCCGGCACCCGCAGGCGCAGCGCCGGCTCGCGGCCCTCAGCGCGGTAGGCGGCCTTCTGATCCTCGGTGAGGTCGCGCTCGAAGTTGTCGTACCCGAGCTTCGGGTCGCGTCCGAGCGAGACGTTGCGCGCCTCGATCTCCTCGCCGGTGGCGAAGCTCTCGTAGATGTGGCCGGAGGCCTTCAGCCGCTCGATCAGCTCGCGGTAGATGTCGTACCGCTGCGACTGCCGGTACGGCTCGTTCGGGCCGCCGGCGTCGATCCCCTCGTCCCAGTCGAGGCGCAGCCAGCGCAGCGCGTCGATGATCATCGCGTACGATTCCTCGCTGTCGCGGGCGGCGTCGGTGTCCTCGATGCGGAAGATCAGCTTGCCGCCGGTGTGCCGCGCGTACGCCCAGTTGAACAGGGCGGTGCGGATCAGGCCGACGTGCGGGGTGCCGGTGGGCGACGGGCAGAACCGGACGCGGACATCCGCGCCGGTCGCGGTCGAGAAGGGGTGCGAGGCGTTGTCAGACATACAGAGGAAATCCTACTTGGGTGCGCGCACCGGATTCACCAGCGAGCCGACGCCTTCGACCTCCACCTCGACGGTGTCGCCCGCGACGATGGGCCCGATGCCGGCCGGCGTGCCGGTGAGGATGACGTCGCCCGGCAGCAGGGTGAAGACGCTCGAGGCGTAGGCGATGATCGACGGGATGTCGTGCACCATCTCGGAGATGCGCGCCTCCTGCTTCAGCTCGCCGTTGACCCGGGTGCGCAGGAACGCCTCCGGGTTCAGCTCGGTCTCGATCACCGGGCCGAGCGGGCAGAAGGTGTCGAAGCCCTTCGCGCGGGTCCATTGGCCGTCCGACTCCTGGAGGTCGCGGGCGGTGACGTCGTTGGCGACGGTGTAGCCGAAGATATGCTCTGCGGCCTTCTCCTCCGGGACGTGCCGCGCGATCTTGCCGATCACGACGGCCAACTCGCCCTCGAAGTCGACCCGCTTCGACTGCGGCGGCAGCACGATCGCGTCGCCGAGGCCGATCACCGCGGTGTTCGGCTTGAGGAACAGCAGCGGCTCGCCCGGCGCCTCACCGCCCATCTCGGCGGCGTGGTCGCGGTAGTTCTTACCGACCGCGACGACCTTCGAGCGCGGGATGACCGGGGCCAGCAGCGAGCCGACCTGGCCGAGCGGCACGCGCTCCCCCGTCGTGTCGAAGCCGGAGAACAGCGGGTCGCCGGCGAGGACGACCAGAGCGTCGTCGTCGACGATGCCGTAATCGATCACCGGGGTCTGCTCGGAGGGACGTGTGTGGCTGAACCGTGCGATCTTCACGCGTTCGAGCCTAGCGCCGCGACGATCCGGGCGATGGCCGGGGTGGGGATGCCGTGCCGGGCGCCGATGCGCAGCAGCGCGCCGCCGATCGCGTCCAGTTCGTTCGGGTGGCCGTCGGCGAGGTCCTCCTGCAGGGAGGTGCGCATCCCGCCGGGCACGCTGTGGAGCACGCGGACGAGGTCGAGCGCGGAGGTGGGGACGCCCTCCGCGGTCGAACAGGCGACGATCTCGGAGACGACGGCCTCGGTCAGCTCGGGGTCCTCGCTCAGGGCGGGGCCGGCCGACTGCCGCCAGTAGGAGGTGAGGAGCGCGAGCGCCGACAGCAGCCGGAACTTGGCCCAGAGCACTTCGGCCTCGGTTCCGCCGACCTTCACGCGCGGGCCGGCGTCCGCGAGGGCGCGGATCGACGCGAAGCCGCCAGCGGCCTCCGGAGCCTCGATGTTGACGAATGGGCTGCGGTGGTCGATCACCGTCGTGGAGGCGCGCAGCGCGGACACCGCGACGGACGCGCCCGCGACCGGCACCCCGGGCAGCGCCTCCCGCAGCGGGACCATGTGCTCGACGCCGTTGAGGAACGACACCACCTCGCTCGGGTGTGCCGCCGCGATGCCCGGGAGGACATCCTCCAGCCCGTAGGCCTTGGTCGCCACGATGACGCTCGCACCCTCCGGCACCTCGGTGGCGGCGGAGACGCGCTCGACGCCGTCCCCGAACGTGGCGCTGCGCACCTCGATGCCGTCCGCACGGATCGCCTCGACGGTCGTGGGCCGGCCGACCGCGACGACGTCGTGCCCCGCGCGGGACAGCAGCCAGGCGAACAGGCCGCCGACGGCTCCGGGACCGACGACGGCGAAGACGGGTGCTGGGGAGCTCATGGCTCGATCGTAGCCACGGTTCAGAGCGCCGACAGTCCCCAGGGCTCGCCGTCGAGCGCGAGCAGCACGTCCGCGGTGGCCGCGATCGCCGGGACGGCGTCGGAACCCGCGGCGGCGACCAGGTTGATGGTGCGATGGTCGCGGTTCGCGGTCGGGCGGAGCACCACACCGTCGACCGCGCCGGCCGAGCCGACCGCGAGCGCCGGGAGCAGCGCCACGCCGACGCCCTCGGCGACCATCCGAAGCACGGCGATGAAGTTGTCGGTCTCGTAGGCGATGCGCGGCGCGTAGCCGCAGGCGTCGGTGAGCTCGAGGAGGTGGCCGCGGCAGCGCGGACAGCCGCCGATCCAGGAGGCCGTCGCCAGCTCGGCGAGGTCGACGCGCTCCCCGGCGGCGAGGGGGTGGTCGGCGCGGAGGGCGACCAGCATCTCGTCCTTCCAGAGCGGGACGACGGCGAGGCCGCGGGCGCTCTCCCGGTGCGGGTCGACGCGGTCGCCCGGGTAGCTGAACGTGATGGCGAGGTCGGCGGTCTGCTCCCGGACCGCCGCGACGGCCTCGGGAGGCTCGGCCTCGAGGTAGGTGATCCGGACGCCCGGGTGGTCGGCCTCCATGGTGTTGAGCAGCCGCGGGACGAGAGAGGAAGACGCCGAGGGGAAGCCCGCCAGCCGGACCCGGCCGGTGCGGAGGCCGCGCAGGTCGGCGAGCTCGCCCGCGGCAGCGTCGAGTGCGGTGGTCACCGCGCGGGCGTGCCGGGCGAGCACGCGGCCGGCCTCGGTGAGCCGGACACCGCGGCCGGCGCGCGCGACCAGCGGCATCCCGATCCGGGCCTCCAGTCGGCGCAGGTGCTGGCTGATCGCGGGCTGGCTGTAGCCCAGCGACTCGGCGGCGCGGGTGATCGAGCCGTGGTCGGCGATCGCCCGCACCACGCGGAGGCTGTGGGAGTCGAGGTCGTCGAGCAGCATGCGGAAATCATAACGCCGGGTGATGGATGCGATTCAACACCTGTTCTGGTGTGATGTGTGAGGGTCGCTCAGGATGGGAGCCATGCCCGAATCCCCGACCCTGCCCGCGCCAGCGTCCGTACCAGCGGAGGCCGCGACGCCAGCCGCGACGCTGTCCTCCTCGGCATTCCGGGACGCTTTCCTCTCCGGAGCCGGCTACCTCGCCGCCTGCACGCAGGGCCTCCCCACCCGCACCACGGTGGAGGCCACCCGCATCGACCTCGAGCGCTGGGCGCGCGGCGAGGCCACGCCCGGCGACTACGACGCCGCCATCGCCCGCGCGCGCACCGCGTTCGCACGCCTGGCGGGAGTGGCTGTGGCGGACGTCGCGATCGGATCACAGGCGTCGGTGCTGGCCTCCCTCATCGCAGCCTCCGCCCCGGACGGCGCCATGGTGCTCTGCCCTGAGGGCGACTTCGCGTCCGTCGTCGCGCCGTTCCAGGCCCAGGCGCACCGCGGGGTGCGCGTCAGGGAGGTCGCCCTGGCCGACCTCGCGGACGCCATCGACGGCGACACCTGGCTGGTGGCGTTCTCACTGGTGCAGTCCGCGACCGGCGAGCACGCCGACGCCGACGCGATCCTCGCCGCCTGCGCCCGCACGGGGACGCTGAGCCTGGCCGACCTCACCCAGGCGCTCGGCTGGCTCCCGGTCGACGCCTCCCGCTTCGATCTGACCATCACGCACGCCTACAAGTGGCTGTGCGCGCCGCGCGGCAGCGCGTTCCTGACCGTACGGCCTGCGCTGCGCGACGCCCTCAACCCGGTGCACGCCGGCTGGTACGCGGGCGAGGATCCGTGGACCTCGTGCTACGGCCCGCTCCTGGCTCCCGCGGCCTCCGCCCGGCGCTTCGACGTGTCTCCCGCGTGGCCGGTCTGGCCCGGGACCGCCGCAGCCCTGGAGTTCTTCGCGTCGCTCGACTCGGCCGCTGTGCACGCGCACGCGACCGGCCTGGCCGACCGGCTCGCGGAGGCGCTCGGCCTCACCGACGTGTTAGGCCGCGCGGTTCGCGGCCGTGCCATCCTCACCTGGCCCGACCCGGAAGGCGCCGACCTCGCCGCGCTCACCGCCGCGGGCCTGCGCGCCTCCGGTCGCGCCGGCCGGGTCCGCGTCGCCTTCCACCTCTGGAACACCGACGACGACGTCGACCGCGTCCTCACCGCGCTGGTACCCTCCCGGCGGCATTCGTCACGAATGTAGGGAAACGTCGCCGCTTTCGCGACATTCGTCACGAATGTGGATTCGCCCCTGCGCCGCGATTCGTGAGGAATCGCGGCACAGGGGCGAATGCGACGCGGTCTACGCGTCGAGGCGCATCATCCAGTTGTGGCGGTCGCGCTCGCGGCCGTACTGGATGTCGGTCAGCTCCTTGCGCAGCGACATCGTGAGCTCCCCGGGAGGCGCGGTGATGTCGCCCACCGTGAAGGTGTCCGACTTCAGCTCGCCGATCGGCGTGATGACCGCGGCGGTGCCGCACGCGAACACCTCGACGATGTCGCCGGACTCCACGCCGTCGCGCCACTCGTCGATCGTCACGCGGCGGCGCTCCACCGTGTGGCCGCGGTCGCGGGCGAGCTGCAGCACCGAGTCGAGCGTGATGCCCTCGAGGATGCTGTCCGAGTCGGGCGTGACCAGCGTGCCGTCCTTGTAGACGAGCACGACGTTCATGCCGCCGAGCTCCTCGATGTACTTCCCCTCCACGGAATCGAGGAAGAGCACCTGCGCGCAGCCGTGCTCGTACGCCTCCGCCTGCGGGAGCAGGCTGGACGCGTAGTTGCCGCCGGTCTTGGCGGCGCCGGTGCCGCCCTTGCCCGCGCGCGACCAGTGGTCGGACAGCCAGATCGACACCGGGGCGACGCCGCTCGGGAAGTACGCTCCGGCGGGGCTGGCGATCAGATAGTACGCCACCTTGTTCGCGGGCCGAACACCGAGGAAGGCCTCCTTGGCGAACATGAACGGGCGCAGGTAGAGGCTGGTCTCCTCACGGTTCGGCACCCAGTCGCCGTCGACCGCGATCAGCTGCTTGAGCGAGTCGAGGAAGTGCTCGACCGGCAGCTCCGGCAGGGCCAGGCGGTAGGCGGAGCGCTGCATGCGGGCCGCGTTCGCCTCCGGGCGGAAGCTCCAGATCGAGCCGTCCTCGTGCCGATAGGCCTTGAGTCCCTCGAAGATCTCCTGCGCGTAGTGCAGCACCGCGGCGGACGGCTCGAGCTGGATCGGGCCGTACGGGGAGACCCGCGGCCGGTGCCAGCCGCCCTTGGCCGACCAGCACAAGTCGACCATGTGGTCGGTGAAGTAGTTGCCGAAGCCCGGGTTCGCGAGGATCTCCTCGCGCTCGGCCGCGCTGCGCGACGACTCGTTGCGCGTGACGTTCCAGAGGAGGCCGGCCGTCTCGCTGGGTCCGGAGGTGAGGTTGATGCTGGTGGAGGTCATTGAGTGTCCTTTTGTGCGATGCGTCAATTCTGCGCCACGCGGGCCGCGATCGCGTCGCCCACTTCGGAGGTGGTGCGCGCGGCGCCGCTGCGGGCGGCCAGGTCGGACGTCACCGCCTGCTCGACCCGCTCGGCGAGCTCCCGGGCGCCGAGGTGGCGGAGGAGGAGCGCGACGGAGAGGATCGCGGCGGTGGGGTCGGCCTTCTGCTGGCCGGCGATGTCGGGGGCCGATCCGTGAACCGGTTCGAACATGCTCGGGAATTCGCCCGCGGGGTTGATGTTGCCCGAGGCGGCCAGTCCGATGCCGCCGCTGATCGCGGCCGCGAGGTCGGTGAGGATGTCGCCGAAGAGGTTGTCCGTGACGATCACATCGAATCTAGCAGGATCCGTGACCAGGAAGATCGTCGCCGCGTCCACGTGCAGGTAGTCGACGTCCACGTCCGGATGCTCGACGGCGACCGCGTCCACGATCCGCTTCCAGAGCCCGCCCGCGAAGGTCAGCACGTTGGTCTTGTGCACGAGCGTCAGCTTCTTGCGGCGCTGCTCCGCCTGCTCGAAGGCGTAGCGGACGACGCGCTCCACGCCGTAGGCGGTGTTGACCGAGACCTCGTTCGCGATCTCGTGCGGCGTCCCCTGCCGGATCGCGCCGCCGTTGCCGACGTACGGGCCCTCGGTCCCCTCGCGGACGACGACGAAGTCGACCTCGCCCGGGTTCGCCAGCGGGCTCGCGATGCCGGGGAACAGGGTGGTCGGCCGCAGGTTGACGTAGTGGTCGAGCGAGAAGCGCAGCTTCAGGAGCAGCCCGCGCTCGATGTTCGCACCGGCCAGCCGCGGGTCGCCCGGCTTGCCTCCGACGGCGCCGAGCAGGATGGCGTCGTGGCTCGCGATCGCGGCCAGGTCGTCGTCGGTGAGCACGTCGCCGGTCGCCAGGTAGCGGTCCGCGCCGAGCGAGAAACGGGTCTTCTCGAACGCGAGGTCGCTGCCCGCGGTGACCGCGTCGAGCACCTTGACCGCCTCCGCGATCACCTCCGGACCGATTCCGTCCCCGGGGATGACGGCGAGTTGGACGGTTCTGCTCATGACGCTCCTGCGCTGATCGGTGGGCGGACGGTTCCCCTACACACTATCGCCGCCGCCGCGCCGCTCAGCCGCGCACGCGCCGCAGTGTGACCAGCGCGAGCACGGCGGCCGTCAGCATCAGCCCGGCGCCGATGGAGGCCGTGAGCGCGATGCCGCTGTCGAACGCGTGGCGCGCGGACTCCAGCAGCTCGCCTGCGGCGCCGCTCGGGAGGCCTTCGGCGACCGTCACCGCCCCGCCCAGGGTGTCCCCGGCGGCCGCTGCGTCGGCCGGGCTCAGTCCCGCGGGCAGCACGATCGCCGCGCGGTACGACGCGATGATGATGCTCCCGAGGGTCGCGGTGCCGAGCACCGCGCCCAGCTCGTACGCGGTCTCGGACACCGCGGACGCCGCCCCCGCCTTGTCGGCCGGCGCCGTCGACACGATGAGCTCGTTCGACACGGTCTCCGCCGCGCCGATCCCCGCCCCCAGCAGCACGAACGCCGCGAGCAGGATCCCCCACGAGGCGCCGCCGCCGCTCACGGCGACGAGCAGGTACCCCGTCGCCGAGACGCACAGGCCGGCCGCGATCACGAGCCCAGGCCGAAGCCTGCGCGCCACCGGCACGACGAGGAGGCCGGACACGATCATGGTCGCGAGCCCCGGTAGCAGCACCATCCCGGCACGCATCGGGGGCATCCCGAGCACGAGCTGGAGGTGCTGCGACACGAAGAACAGGAACCCGACCAGCGCGATCACGCTGAGCAGGTTGATCAGCACGGCGCCGCTGAACGCCGCCCGCCGGAACAGGCGCATGTCGAGCATCGGCACCGGCCTGCGGAGCTGGCGGCGCACGAACAGCACCCCGGCGGTCACCCCGACGAGCACCGCGAGCACGGGCACGAGCGCGAGCCCGTGCACCGCGAACTCCTTGATCCCGTAGACGATCGGCGCCATGGTCACCAGCGACAGCAGGATGGACACGACGTCGACCGGCCCCGGCGCGGGGTCGCGCGACTCGCGCACCAGCAGCGGGGTCAGCACCAGCAGTGGGATGAGCACCGGCACCGCCAGCAGGAACACCGATCCCCACCAGAAGTGTTCGATCAGCAGGCCGCCGACGATCGGGCCGAGCGCGGACCCGGCCGCGAAGCCCGCCGCCCAGATCGCGATGGCGACGCGGCGCTGCTCGCGGTCCTGGAAGACGCTGCGCAGCAGCGACAGCGTGGAGGGCATGAGCATCGCGCCGAAGACGCCGAGCAGCGCCCGCGCGCCGATCAGCAACTCGGCGGTCGGGGCGAACGCGGCCGCGGCGGAGACGCCGGCGAAGCCCGTCGCGCCGATCAGCAGCACCGTCCGGCGGCCGATGCGGTCACCGAGGCTGCCCATCGCGACCAGGAGGCCGGCGAGCACGAGCGGATAGACGTCGACGATCCAGAGCATCTGCGTGGACGACGGACGCAGCGCCTCGGTGATCGCCGGCAGGGCGAAGCCGAGCACGGTGTTGTCGACCGACACCAGGAGGACCGGCAGCATGAGGACGACCAGGGCGACCCAGGCGCGCGTGCCGGCGCGGGCCGGCGCGGGCGCAGGGGTCTGCGCCGTCGGCTCGGCGGCGGCCGGGATGCGGTCGGGGCGGGTGGTCGCGGTCATGGCATTACTGTACCGTCCGGACGGTACAGTAGTCAACGAACCAGGACGAGGCTCGGGAGCGCATGGGCTCGGAAGCGCATGGGCTCGGAAGCGCATGACCGGGCGCACAGCGCCGCCGCGGCTAGCATGGCCCCATGTCCTCCCCCGCCTCCGCGGCGTCCCCCTCGTCCGCTCCCGCCTCGCGCTCCGCGCGCGACCGCATCCTCGACGCCTTCGAGGACCTGCTCGCCGAGCAGAGCGAGCGCGCGGCGACGCTGGAAGCCGTCGCCGCGCGCGCGGGCGTCTCCAAGGGCGGCCTGCTCTACCACTTCGCGTCGAAGGACGCCCTGGTCGACGGCGTCCTGGAGCGCTTCGCGGCCGACCTCGCCACAGACATCGATCACATGCGGGCCGCGCCGGACGGGCCGGTCGCCTACTTCCTGCGCACCTCCATCCCGTCCGACAACCGCCTGGAGCGCGTGATCGTCGCGATCGCCCGGCTGGCCCAGGCGTCCGACGCCCGCGCCAGCGACGCCCTGGCCGACGCCCAGCGGCAATGGCTCAGCGAGTTGGAGGCCGTCGTCGGCGACCGGATGGTGGCGCGGACCATCATGCTGATCGGCGATGGGATGTACTACAACACGGCACTCCTGCCGGCGGCGAACACCGTGCTGCGCGACGAGACCGACCTACAGGAGCTGATCGGTCTGGTGGAACGGCTCAGCGCGCGGGACTGAGCGGACTCACGCCCCTCCCGCGGCCAGCAGCCGCAGCAGCGACCTCCGGGTCCGGTCGTCTCCGGCCGCCGCGATCGCGCGGCGCAGCTCGGCCGCCGACCCCGGCCGGTCACCCGCCAGCCGCAGCAATTCGGCGCGCGCCGCGTGCGCCCTGGGTGCCAGCGGACCGGCGAACACCTCAGGATCGGCGTCGAGCGCGGCGAGGGCGACCTCCGGTCCGGCGTCCGGGCTGTGGCCCAGCGCGACCAGCCGGCCGAGCCGCGCAGACGCGCTCGGCCAGACCCGCACCAGCCCGTCGTAGAGCCGGACGATCGCGGGCCAGTCGGTGGCCGTCCAGGTCGGCGCGATCGCGTGCAGCCCGGCGATGCCCGCCTGCAGGGCGTAGCGACCGTCCCCTTCGCCCATTCCGTCGAGCGCGACGGTCGCCAGCCGCTCCCCCTCCACCATCATCGGTACGTCCCAGCGCGTCCGGTCGGCCTCCCGCAGCGTCGCGAACTCATCGTCCACGGTCAGCCGCGTCCTCTGGCGGGCCTCGGTGAGCAGCAGCAGGCCGAGCAGTCCGGCGCTCTCGGCGTCGCCGGCCACCCGGTGCGCGTCGCGGGCGAGGGCGATCGCGTCGGCGCGCAGCCGGTCGTCCGCGGTCGCATGCCCGACCGTGTAGAGGAGGTAGATCGTCGTCAGAGCGTCCGGCATCCGGGCCGCGACGGCCGCCGGGTCGTCGAGAGCGAACCGGAGGCCGGTGTCGTGGACGCGCTTCTTGGCGCGGGTGAGCCGGGCGGCCATCGTGGGCTCGCTGACCAGGAAGGCGTCCGCGATCCGCGCGGTCGGCACGCCGCAGACGTGCCGCAGCGCCAGCGCGACGCGCGTCTCCGGCGCCAGGTCGGGATGCGCGACGAGCAGGATGAGGTCCAGTCGCTCATCGCCGGTGAACACCTCAACACCACCCCTCTGCTCCGCGGCGGCCGCGGCCGCGCTCTCGGCGCGCTCGGCCTCCGCCGCCAGCATCGGAGCGACGCGCCGGGCGCTCCGCTCGCGCCGCAGCGCGTCGAGCGCCACCCGGCGCGCGACCGTCGTGATCCAGGCCGCGGGGTTCCGCGGCTCACGGCCGCGCGCCGCCTCCGCGACGGCGCGCGCGAACGCCTCCTGCACCGCGTCCTCGGCGAGCAGGAGGTCGCCCGTCGTGCGCGCGACCGCGCCCAGGATGCGGGCGGCGTCCTCGCGGTAGGCGCGCTCGATCCGGGAGTGCGGGGTCACGGCCCCGCCCTCCCGCGGCGCACCCATTCCGCGCTCCGCCATCCGCCTCCGGTCTGCCCGGCTCAGCGCACGGTGTCGAGCACCAGCACCGGGTACAGCTCCACCCAGCCGCTGGTCGGCACCAGAGCGGCCAGCTCCCTGGCCTGCTCGGGCGTCGCGGCGGTGTAGCTGTAGAAGCCGGTGACGACCTCGCTGGTCTCGCCGAACGGTCCGTCGGTGATCAGCGGGGCGGCGCCGCCCCTGGGTGTGATCTTCGTCGCCTTGGCGATCGGCTGCAGGGCGCTGCTGGCGACGATCCGCTCGCCGGCTGCGGCCACGGCGTCCTGGAATGCCTTGTGGCCGGCCATGCCCGCCTGCCACTCCTCCGCCGTCATCGCCTCGGGGTTCCAGTTCGGCTCGCGGATGAGCAGAACGTACTCGTCGGACATCGTGGTCTCCTCACTTCGTCGGAACGCCACCCCGCTCGGGGCGACATCCGTACGACGCAAGTCAACCGCCCGAATCGACAGTGCGCGACAGGAATTTCCTGGAGGCCGGGCCTCAGGCCTCCGTGATGTCGATCTCCTGCATCAGGTCGGCCTTGATCGCGATGCGCACGGTCTCGAGCAGGCCCTCCGGGACGCGCGAGTCGACCGTCAGCACGCTGAGCGCCTTGCCGCCGGCCGAGGTGCGGGCGATCTGCATGCCGGCGATGTTGATCTTCGCCTCGCCGAACTCGTGGCCGTAGACCGCGACGATGCCGGGACGGTCGTCGTAGACCATGACGATCAGGTGCTCGGCGATCGGCACCTCCACGTCGTAGCCGTTGATCTCCACGACCTTCTCGATCTGCTTGGTGCCGGTGAGGGTACCGGAGACCGACACCTGCGAGCCGTCGCTGAGCGCTCCGCGCAGGGTGATCAGGTTGCGGTACTCCTCGCTCACCGAGTCGGTGATGAGGCGCACCTCGATGCCGCGCTGCTCGGCGAGCAGAGGCGCGTTCACGTACGACACCGTCTCCGAGACGATGTTGGTGAAGATGCCCTTGAGCGCCGCGAGCTTGAGCACGCTGACGTCGTAGTCGACGAGCTCGCCGCGGACCTCCACGTCGATGCTGGTCAGCGGGCTGTGCGCCAGGCCGGAGAACACTTGGCCGAGCTTCTCCACGAGCGGGATGCCGGGGCGCACGTACGGGTCGATGACGCCGCCGGCGACGTTGACCGCGTCCGGAACCAGCTCGCCGGAGAGCGCGAGCCGCACCGACTTGGCCACCGAGACGCCGGCCTTCTCCTGCGCCTCATCGGTCGAGGCGCCGAGGTGCGGAGTGACGATGACATTCTCGAGCTCCAGCAGCGGCGAGTCCGTCGGCGGCTCAGTGACGAACACGTCGAGTCCCGCGCCGGCGATGCTCTTGGTGCTGAGCGCGCGGTAGAGGGCGTCCTCGTCGATCAGTCCGCCGCGGGCGACGTTGACGATGAACGCGGTCGGCTTCATCTGCGCGAGCTGGTCGTCGGAGATCATCCCGGTGGTCTCCGGGGTCTTCGGCATGTGGATGGTGATGAAGTCGGCGTCGGTGAGCAGCTCGTCCAGGCTGACCAGCTGGACACCGAGCTGCTGCGCCCGGGCGCTCGTGACGTACGGGTCGTACGCGATCACCTTGGTGCCGAACGCCTGCAGGCGGGCGGTGATCAGCGCGCCGATGCGGCCGAGGCCGATGATGCCGACCGTCTTCTCGTAGAGCTCGACGCCGGTGTACTTGGAGCGCTTCCACTGACCCTGGGCGAGCGCGCTGTGCGCGGCCGGGATGTGCCGGGCGAGGCTCAGGATGTGACCGACGGTGAGCTCGGCGGCCGAGATGATGTTTGAGGTCGGCGCATTGACGACCATGACACCCGCATTGGTGGCGGTCTTGATGTCGACGTTGTCCAGGCCGACGCCGGCACGGGCGATGACGCGCAGCTTCGGGGCGGCGGAGATGACCTCGGCGTCGACCTTGGTGGCGGAGCGCACCAGGATGGCATCCGCGTCGGAGACGGCGGACAGCAAGGCGGGCCGATCGGTCCCGTCCACGTTGCGGATCTCGAAGTCCGGCCCGAGGGCGTCGACGGTGGCGGGCGAAAGTTCTTCGGCGATCAGCACGACCGGCTTTGTCACGTGGCAGTTTCCTTACAGGGAGGCTGGCTTGGGAGAAGACGCGCAGCAGTCGTCGGTGCGCGGGTTGCTTAACTCTAGCCGGAGCGCAACGCCGCCTTTCACCGCGTTACGAACGGACGTCGCGGACGGCGGCGACCGCCTCGCGCACGGTGATCGGATGGGTGATGTCGTAGGTCGCGTCGCCGCCGCCCGGGCCGCTCGGCGCGCCCGACACCGTCTGGCGCGCCGAGAGGTGCACCGCGTCGACTCCGGCCGCGATGAGAGCGTGGATGTCCTGCACGCGCACTCCCCCGCCTGCCATCACCTGAATGCGGCCGTCCACCCGCTGGGCCAGCGCTCGCAGGCCGTCGAGCCCGTCGACACTGCGCGCCGCGCCGCCGGAGGTGAGGATGCGCGCGACGCCGAGCCTCGCGAGCAGGTCGGCGGCGGCCGGCGGGTCGCTCAGCGTGTCGAAGGCCCGGTGGAAGGTCACCTCGAGGCCGGCGGCTTCCGCGACGAAGCGGGCGACGGCCTCCCCGTCGACACTCCCGACCTCGTCCAGTGCGCTGACGACCACGCCCGCGGCGCCCGCTTCACGGGCGAAGCGGATGTCGGCGGCGATCGTGTCCAGCTCGTCGGAGTCGTAGACGAAACCGCCGCCGCGCGGACGCACCAGCACGTGGACGAAGCCCGCGCGGCCGTCCTCCCGCGCCTCCTCGACCGCTGCACGCACGAGCCCGGCCGACGGGGTCAGCCCGCCGAGGCCCAGCGCGACGCACAGCTCGACCCGGTCCGCGCCCTCCGCGAGGGCGACGCGCACGCCGGCGACATCCTGGACGGCGATCTCGACGGCGGTGCGGCGCGGTTCGGGCATGCGGCCACGATAGCGGCATTCCCGCCAGGACGGCCCCGGCGTAACGTCGACCGTGAGGGTTCAGGGAGGAGGCCGTCATGCAGGCGACGATCGGAGACCGGATCTGCATCCGGGGCACCCACGTGGAGTCCGCCGACCGCCACGGCTCGGTGATCGAGGTGCGCGGAGAAGACGGCGCGCCGCCGTATCTGGTCCGGTTCGACGACGGGCACGAGACGCTCGTCTATCCCGGCACCGACGCGGTGATCGAGCACAGCGCGGCGTAGCGCAAACCCCCGAAGCGCGGACGCCCGGAGCGTAACGACGGACGGGGCCGCACCCTCATCCGGTGCGGCCCCGTCCGGGATGCCGTGGTCAGCGCGGCTGGATCAGCGCGCGACCTCGCCGTCCACGTAGTCGTCGTCGTTGGACGCGTTCCAGGCGAAGAGCTTGCGCAGCTCGCGGCCGGTGGCCTCGATGGGGTGCTGCTCGCCCTTCTTGCGGAGCTCCAGGAACTCGGGCGCGCCCGCGTCCTGGTCGGCGATGAAGCGCTTGGCGAAGGTGCCGTCCTGGATGTCGGAGAGCACCGCCTTCATGTTCTCCTTCACGTGCGGGTCGATGACGCGCGGGCCGGAGACGTAGTCGCCGTACTCGGCCGTGTCGGAGACACTCCAGCGCTGCTTGGCGATGCCCCCCTCCCACATCAGGTCCACGATGAGCTTCAGCTCGTGCAGGACCTCGAAGTAGGCGACCTGCGGCTGGTAGCCGGCCTCGGTCAGGGTCTCGAAGCCGTACTGGACGAGCTGCGAGACACCGCCGCAGAGGACGGCCTGCTCGCCGAAAAGGTCGGTCTCGGTCTCCTCGGTGAAGGTGGTCTTGATGCCGCCGGCGCGGAGGCCGCCGATGCCCTTCGCGTACGAGAGGACGAGCGGCCAGGCGTTGCCGGTCGCGTCCTTCTCGACGGCCACGATGACGGGGACGCCGCGGCCGGCCTCGTACTCGCGGCGCACAGTGTGGCCGGGGCCCTTGGGGGCGACCATGATCACGTCGACGCCCTCGGGCGCCTCGATGTAGCCGAAGCGGATGTTGAAGCCGTGGCCGAAGACGAGGGCGTTGCCCTCCTCCAGGTTGGCCTGGATGTCGTCCTTGTAGAGGTTCCGCTGCACCTGGTCGGGCGCGAGGATGACGACGACGTCGGCCCACTTGGCGGCGTCGGCGGCGGAGAGGACGCGGAAGCCCGCCTCCTCGGCCTTCGGCTTGGACTTCGAGCCTTCCTTGAGGCCGATGACGACCTCGACGCCCGAGTCGCGGAGGTTCTGCGCGTGCGCGTGGCCCTGCGAGCCGTAGCCGATGACCGCGACCTTCTTGCCCTGGATGATCGAGAGGTCCGCGTCGTTGTCGTAGTAGATCTCAGCCACTGTGTGGGTTCTCCTTCGTGATGTGGTTCTTAAACGTTCTGGTCTAGTTTTTGAAGACGCGCTCGGTGATGGACTTGCCGCCGCGGCCGATCGCGAGGAGGCCGGACTGGGCCATCTCCTTGATCCCGTACGGCTCCAGCACCTTGAGCAGCGCCTGGGTCTTGCCGCTGTCGCCGGTGACCTCGATCACGAGGGCGTCGGTGGCCACGTCGACGACGCGGGCACGGAAGAGGTTGACCGCCTCCAGCACCTGGGAGCGCGTCGAGTTGTCGACCCGCACCTTGATCAGCAGGTGCTCGCGCTGGACCGATTGCGCCGGGTCCAGCTCCACGATCTTGATGACGTTGATCAGCTTGTTCAGCTGCTTGGTGACCTGCTCCAGCGGGAGGTCCTCGACGTCCACCACCACGGTGATGCGGGAGAGGCCGTCGACCTCGCTCGTGCCCACCGCCAGCGAGTGGATGTTGAAGCCGCGCCGCGCGAAGAGGCCGGCGACCCGGGTCAGCAGACCGGGCTTGTCCTCGACGAGGAGGCTCAGAACGTGTGTGCTCATGGGGGTCACTCCTCTCCGAAGGACGGGCTGTGGTCGCGTGCGTACTGCACGTAGCTGTTGCTGACGCCCTGCGGCACCATCGGCCACACCATCGCGTCGGCGCTGACGACGAAGTCGATGACGACCGGGCGGTCGTTCGTCTCCAGCGCCAGCTTGATGGCGGCGTCCACCTCCTCCTCCTTCGTGACGCGAATGCCGAGGGCGCCGTACGCCTCGGCGAGCTTCACGAAGTCGGGCACCCGCACGGTGTCGTGGCCGGTGTTGAGGTCGGTGTTCGAGTAGCGGCCGTCATAGAACAGCGTCTGCCACTGCCGCACCATCCCGAGCGACGAGTTGTTGATGATCGCCACCTTGATCGGGATGTCGTTGATGGTGCAGGTGGCCAGCTCCTGGTTGGTCATCTGGAAGCAGCCGTCGCCGTCGATCGCCCACACGACACGGTCCGGCTGGGCGACCTTGGCGCCCATCGCCGCCGGCACCGAGTAGCCCATCGTGCCGGCTCCGCCGGAGTTCAGCCATGAGTTGGGGCGCTCGTACTTGATGAACTGCGCGGCCCACATCTGGTGCTGGCCGACGCCGGCGGTGTAGATGCCCTCGGGCCCGGTCAGCTCGCCGATCCGCTGGATGACGTGCTGCGGGGCGAGCAGGCCGTCGCTGGTGGGCGTGTAGCCCAGCGGGAACTCCTCGCGGAGCCCGTTGAGGTAGGTCCACCACTCGACCAGGTCGGGCGCACCCGCGCGGGCGGCGTCCTGGTAGGCCGCGGTCAGATCGACGATGACGTCCTTGGCATCGCCGACGATGGGGACGTCGGCGACTCGGATCTTGGAGATCTCGGCGGGGTCGACGTCGACGTGCACGATCTTCGCGTTCGGCGCGAAGAGAGAGGTGTTGCCGGTGACCCGGTCGTCGAAGCGCGCTCCGAGCGACACGATGAGGTCGGACTCCTGCAGGGCGAGCACCGCGGGCACCGTGCCGTGCATGCCGGGCATGCCGAGGTGCTGCTTGTGCGTGTCGGGGAACGCCCCGCGCGCCATCAGCGTGGTGACCACCGGGATGCCGGTCGCCTCGGCGAGCTCCAGGAGCTCCTGCGAGGCGCGCGAACGGATCACGCCGCCGCCGACGTACAGCACCGGCTTCTTCGACTCGACCAGCAGCTGCGCCGCGGCGAGGATCTGCTTGCCGTGCGCCTTGATGATCGGGCGGTAGCCGGGCAGGTCGATCTTGGGCGGCCAGACGAACGGCACCGCGTTCTGCTGGGCGTCCTTGGTGATGTCCACCAGCACCGGGCCCGGTCGTCCCGTCCCGGCGATGTGGTACGCCGCAGCGATCGTGGCCGGGATGTCCTCGGCCTTCTTGACCAGGAACGAGTGCTTGGTGATCGGCATGGTGATGCCGACGATGTCGGCCTCCTGGAACGCGTCCGTGCCCATCAGCGTGGAGAACACCTGGCCGGTGATGAACACGACCGGGACGGAGTCCATGTGCGCGTCCATGATCGCGGTGACGAGGTTCGTCGCCCCGGGGCCGGAGGTCGCCATCGCGACGCCGACCTTGTTGGACGCCGAGGCGTAGCCCTCGGCCGCGTGGCCGCCGCCCTGCTCGTGGCGGACCAGGATGTGACGGATCGCGGACGAGTCCATGATCGCGTCGTAGATGGGGAGGATCGCACCGCCCGGCAGCCCGAAGACGTCGGTGACGCCGAGGAGCTCGAGGGTGCGGACGACCGACTGGGAGCCGGTCAGGATTTCGGGCGACGCCTTTCCGGGCGCCGCGGGGGGCAACACTGAACTGGGGGTTGCATCCGGCGTCATGCCTTATCGATCCCTTACGTGCGAAGCGGTTGATGTATCTGAGCGGGGGCGAAGGCTACCCCGTGACCGCGCCCTCCGCAGCGGAGCGCACGAGCTTGGAGTACTTCGCGAGAACGCCACGGGTATAGCGCGGAGGAAGAGGCGCCCAGCCGTCACGGCGGGCGGTCAGCTCTGACTCGTCGACAAGTAGGTCGAGGGAGCGAGCCGCGATATCGACCCGTATCAGATCACCATCGCGCACGAAGGCGATGGGACCTGCGTCCACCGCTTCGGGTGCTATGTGGCCGATGCACAGGCCGGTTGTGCCGCCTGAGAATCGTCCGTCCGTCAATAGTAGTACATCCTTGCCGAGGCCTGCGCCCTTGATGGCGGCGGTGATCGCCAGCATCTCGCGCATGCCCGGGCCGCCCTTGGGGCCCTCGTAACGGATGATGACGACGTCGCCGGCGCTGATGCGCCCCTCGGTCAGCGCGTCCATCGCGGCGCGCTCGCGCTCGAACACGCGTGCGGGCCCCTCGAACACGTCGGCGTCGAAGCCCGCCGTCTTGACGACTGCGCCCTCCGGAGCGAGCGAGCCCTTGAGGATCGTCAGGCCGCCGGTCGGGTGGATGGGGTTGTCCAGCGAGCGCATGACGTTGCCGTCCGGCGCGGGCGGGTTGATCTCGGCAAGGTTCTCCGCGACGGTCTTGCCCGTGACGGTGAGGCAGTCGCCGTGCAGCAGGCCCGCGTCGAGCAGGGCCTTCATGACGACGGGGACGCCGCCGTGCCGGTCGACGTCGTTCATGACGTACTTGCCGAACGGCTTGAGGTCGCCGATGTGCGGCACCTTGTCGCCGATCCGGTTGAAGTCGTCGATGGTGAGCTCGACCTCCGCCTCGTTCGCGATGGCCAGCAGGTGCAGGACGACGTTGGTCGAGCCGCCGAACGCCATGGCGACGGCGATCGCGTTCTCGAACGCCTTCTTGGTGAGGATGTCGCGCGCGGTGATCCCCTGCTTGAGCAGGTTGACCACGGCCTCGCCCGAGCGGTGGGCGAAGTAGTCGCGGCGGCGGTCGGCCGAGGGCGGCGCGGCCGAGCCGGGGAGGCTCATCCCGAGCGCCTCGGCGACGCTGGCCATGGTGTTCGCGGTGTACATGCCGCCGCAGGCGCCCTCGCCCGGGGCGATCGCGCACTCGATGCGCTTGAGGTCCTCCTCGCTCATCTTGCCGGCCTTGCACGCTCCGACCGCCTCGAACGAGTCGATGATCGTGACGTCCTTCTCGGTGCCGTCGCTGAGCTTGACCCAGCCCGGCGCGATGGAGCCCGCGTAGAGGAAGACGGCGGAGAGGTCGAGCCGCGCTGCGGCCATGAGCATGCCGGGGAGCGACTTGTCGCAGCCGGCGAGGAGCACGGTGCCGTCGAGGCGCTCGGCCATCATGACTGTCTCGACCGAGTCGGCGATGACCTCGCGGGAGACCAGCGAGAAATGCATACCCTCGTGACCCATCGAGATGCCGTCGGAGACGGAGATGGTGCCGAACTGGAGCGGGTAGCCGCCGCCGGAGTGCACGCCTTCCTTCGCCCCCTGCGCGAGGCGGTCGAGCGAGAGGTTGCAGGGCGTGATCTCGTTCCACGAGCTGGCGATGCCGATCTGCGGCTTCTCCCAGTCCGCGTCGCCCATGCCGACGGCCCGCAGCATCCCGCGGCTGGTTGTGGCTTCGATTCCGTCCGTGACGACGCGCGAACGCGGCTTCCAATCGATCTCTGGCATGTGACAACTCTAGGACCGTTTGGATACCGGGTCGGCCATGAGTCGAACCGGTGCAGAAGCCGCAGCGCTACTCGGGTTGTGGAGGACGTCCGCGCCCTCAGGCGCGCGCGCTCCCCCGCGCATCCGCCAGCAACCCCAGCAGCGTCGCCACCGCCCGCTCGTCCGCGACCCGGAACTGTGCCGCCGTCTCACCTTCGCCGACCTTGATCCCCAGGTCGCCCTCCTCCGGCCGCAGCACGGCGAAGGCGTCCTCGTCGGTGATGTCGTCGCCGGCGAACAGGACCGCGGTCGCGTGCGTGTACTCGCGCAGGCGCTCGATGCCGTCGCCCTTGTTCGCCCCGCGGACCGAGAACTCGATGATGTCCTTGCCGTCGCGGATGGTCAGGGCGTCGCTGACGGACGCAGCGGCCTCGTAGGCGCGCGCCACCACGGCAGCGCCCTCGTCGGCGTCCAGCAGGCGGTAGTGGACGCCGAAGCCGACCGGCTTGACCTCCAGTCGCGTGCCCGGGACGCTGTCGACCAGCGCGCCCAGGGTCTCGCCCAGCTTCTCGAGCGTCGTCCGCTCCTCGTCGCTCAGATCGAGGGAGACGCCGTCGCGGCCGAAGCGGATCTCGACGCCGTGGGAGCCGATCAGCAGAGCGTCCTTGTCGGCCTCCGTGACGATCTCCAGGCTGGAGAGCGGACGGCCCGAGACGTACGCGACCCAGGTGTCCGGGAGCGCCTCCAGGCGGTCCAGGGCGGCCTTCGCTGCCGGGAGCATCCGGGCGGCCTTCGGTTTGTCGACGAAGGGCGCGAGCGTGCCGTCGAAGTCCAGGGCGAGCAGCAGGCGCTCGGCGCCCGCCAGCCGCGCGACGGCCGTCGCGAGGGCGATGGCGGCCGGCTGCGGGTCGGTGGCGGCGTTCGGGAGGGAGGTGTCTGTCATGCGGCTCTCTGTTGCGTGAACGGGGGTCAGCGCCGGTTGACCGGCGGATTCTGCAGGGGGTGGTCGCCGTGGGCGCTCCGGGTGAGCGCCTCCAGGAAGCTGGCGGACCAGCGGGCGACATCGTTCGTGAGCACCTTCTTGCGCAGCGCACGCATGCGGCGCACCCGGTCGCGCTTGGGCATCGCGATCGCCTGGAGCATGGTGTCCTTCAGGCCCTCGATGTCGTGCGGGTTGATCAGGAGCGCCTGGCGCAGCTCGTCGGAGGCGCCGGCGAACTCGCTGAGCACCAGCACGCCGTCCTCGTCGACCCGGGTCGCCACGTACTCCTTGGCCACCAGGTTCATGCCGTCGCGCAGGGCGGTGACGAGCATGACGTCGGCCGCGAGGTAGAGCGCGACCATCTCCTCCTTGGGATAGCCATGGTGGAGGTAGGCCACGGCGGTGTGGCCGAGGGTGGCGTAGTCGCCGTTGATCCGGCCGACGGTGAGCTCGATCTCGTCGCGCAGTTGGCGGTAGGTCTCCACCCGCTCGCGGCTCGGGCTCGCGACCTGCACGAGTGTGACGTCCTCCACGCTCAGCCGGTCTTCGCGCAGCAGCTCCCCGAAAGCCTTCAGCCGGTGCCCGATGCCCTTGGTGTAATCGAGACGGTCGACGCCCAGCATGATCGTCTCGGGGTTGCCCAGCTCCTCCCGGATCTCCTTGGCGCGCTCTCGGATGGACGGGCGGCGGGCCAGTTCCTGGTACGCCTCGGCGTCGATGGAGATCGGGAAGGCCCGTGCGAGCACCGTGCGCACCAGGCCGCCGTGCCGGTTCGTCGTGACGTGCCGGTGCGACCCGGACTCGGGGTCGTCGGTGTCGATCGGCACCTCGATGATCGGGCCGCGAGTCTCGTAGCCCTTCAGCCGGCGGACCGCGCGCGAGAAGTTGCCCGCGTCGGCCACCCGCTGGAAGCCGATGACGTCGGCGCCGAGGAGGCCGTCGATGATCTGCCGGCGCCACGGCAGCTGCGAGTAGATGCCGTACGGCGGGAACGGGATGTGGTTGAAGAAGCCGATGACCAGGTCCGGGCGCACCTCCCGCAGCATCGCCGGCACGAGCTGGAGCTGGTAGTCATGCACCCAGACGACCGCACCGTGCGAGGCGACGCTCGCGGCCGCGTCGGCGAAGCGGCGGTTGACGCGCACGTAGCTCTCCCACCACTCCCGGTGATAGCTCGGCTGCGCGATGACGTCGTGGTACAGCGGCCAGAGCGTGTCGTTGGAGAAGCCCTCGTAGTACTCCTCCAGCTCCTGCTCGCTGAGCATGACGGGCCGGATGGTGATGCCGTCCGCCTCGAAGGGCTCGATCTCCTCGTCCGCGACGCCGGCCCAGCCGACCCAGACGCCGTCCTCCGCGCGCATGACCGGCTGCAGCGCCGTGACCAGGCCGCCCGGCGACGGCCGCCAGGACGCCTGCCCCGCCTCGTCGACCACACGGTCGACGGGTAGTCGGTTGGACACGATCACCAGGTCGTACGTATCGGTTGCTGCGGCTTCGGACGTCTGGCTGATGGTGGGTCAACTCCCCCAGTTGATGCGATTGGTCTGCTTGTCACAGTACCAGCGCCCGATCCGGCCGGCGCGGGTGGGCGTTCCCCCTCCGGACACTGCTCGTTCAGTCGCCGTCGTTAGAGTGGCGGTCGTGATGCGCATCGGCATGGGCACGACCTGCGTCTACCCGCTCGGGGTCGAGACCGCCTTCCGCACGGCCGCCGAGCTGGGCTACGACGGCGTGGAGGTCATGGTCACCCGCGACGACCGGACGCAGTCGACGGAACCCCTCCGCAGGCTCGCCGAGCGCTACGGCACGCGCGTCCTGAGCGTCCACGCCCCTGTCCTGCTGCTGACGCACTTCGTCTGGGGACGCGACCCCGGCGTCAAGCTGGAGCGGTCGGCCGAGCTCGCCGCGGAGCTGGGCGCCGACACGGTCGTCGTGCATCCGCCGTTCCGCTGGCAGTCCGGCTACGCCGAGGACTTCCTCGGCCTCGTCCGGACCACCGCCGAGCGGACCGGCGTCACCGTCGCGGTCGAGAACATGTTCCCGTGGAAGGTCGCCGGCCGCTCGATGGCCGGTTACGTCCCGCACTGGAATCCGCTCGGCATGGACTGCGACGCGGTCACGCTCGACTTCTCGCACGCCGCGCTGAGCGGGGTGGACGGGCTCGACCTCGCGAGCCGGCTCGGCGACCGGCTGCGGCACGTGCACCTGTGCGACGGCTCCGGCCCGCTGGACGACTCGCGCGTGTTCGACGAGCACCTCATCCCCGGGCGCGGGAGCCAGCCGGTCGCCGAGGTGCTGCGCTCGCTCGCGGCCTCCGGCTGGGACGGCTCGGTCGTCGCGGAGGTGAACACGCGGAAGGCGCGCGACACCGCCGAGCGCACGGCGATGCTCCGGGAGACCTTGGAGTTCGCGCGCGCCACCATCGACGGCACGCACCAGGCGCCGGCCCGCATCGCCGGTGAGGGCGCGGAGGACGACCCTGCTACTTCGCTCGGCCCAGCAGCCGCGTCAGCGCGTTCGCGTACTGCGCATAGCCCGTCGCGGTCGGATGGAAGGCGTCGATCCCGCTGAGGTTCAGCCACGGCTTCTTCGAGCCGATGCCGTGCCCGGCGAAGTCGACCCCGACGTAGGTCATCGGCACCCCCTGGGCGCGCTGGGAGTCGACGACGTCGGAGATGGTCTGGTTGAGGCCGAGCGTCGCCGCGTTGATCGCGGTGTCCGTGCCGAAGGTCGGCGACTTCGGGTCGTAGTTGTCGAACTCGATCGCGTAGCCGGTGACGACGATGCGGGCGTTCGGGGCGGCCAGGTGTATAGCCGCGTAGACCGCCGCCAGCCGCTCCGGGAGGACGTTCAGCAGGGACAGGGCCGAGGAGACGCCGTTGCGGCAGGCGAACGCCTTGCCGGCCGAGCACTCCGCGGCGATGGCGGCGACGCCGAGGTCGTTGCCGCCGATGCTGATGGTCACCAGGTTCGTGCGGTCGTCCAGCGCGATCAGCTGATGTTTGAGGAGGTCGGACGTCGTCGCTCCCGCGCAGGCCGCGTTGACGACCAGGTCGACCCCGGACTGGCGGGTGAACACGCTCGGGTAGCTGAGCGGGCTGGAACGGCACTTGCCGGTCTCGTCACCGCCGCCCATCCCCGCGGCGAAGGAGTCGCCGAGCGCGACGTACCGGGTCTGCGCCGTGAGCGGCTCTTTCGGGAACGGGTCGCGGGTCGCCTTCGGGGTCGGCGTGGCTCCGACGGCCGCACCGGGCGTCGCCGCCGGATTCGCCGGCGCGGCGCACGCGGCCACGGCCAGCAGTACGGCCGCGCACAGCGCGGTCGCGAGGGCCGGACGGAGCAGTCGACGTCGCATCGAGCACACGTTACCCGCTGCGCCTCGGCGTTCGATCAGATCCGTTCGGTGAGGGCCAGCAGGATGGCGGGCACCGACTCCGAGAGCCGTTCGGCGAACTTCCGCTCGTCGCCCGAGAGCAGCGCGCGGGCCTCCCCGTTGGCGCAGAGCTCCGCGATGACGCGCACCGCCTCCTCCGGGTCGATGGTGAACCGGCGCCGCGCGCTCGCGAGGGCGGCGACGACCGTCTCGGTGAGCTCCTGGAAGAAGCCGTCCTGGTAGCGCAGGAAGTCCGCGGAGATCGCCGGGTCGCGCAGCGCGAGCAGCAGGAACTCCGACTGCACCAGCCACCAGCGCCGGTCGTCGGACTGCAGTTCCAGGATGCGGGTGATCGTGCGGAGGACATCGTCGTCGTCGAGCTCGACGCCTCCCGAGCCCACCAGGGGCCGGAGGAACTGTTCCACGCCGGCGTCGAGCTGCTCGAGCCGCATGGTCTTCTCGCGCTCCATCAGGGCGAAGAAGAGCTCCTCCTTGCTGGAGAAGTTGGAGTAGAACGCGCCCCGGGTGAAGCCCGCCGCCTCGGCGATCGTCTCCACGCTCGCGGCCTTGACGCCCTGCTCGGCGAAGACGTCGAAGGCGGCGTCGAGGAGCCGTGTGCGGGTCCGCTGCCGGCGTGCGGACTCGACGGGCGCGTCGTCTCTGAGAGCCGTGCTGTTCAAGCTGAAACCTTCCTGTGCCGAGTTCCCGATACACGAGTGTATCCGATACAGTCGGGCATCGGATACGACGGTGTATCGAAACCCATTCGACGGTCGGCGCGACCCCGCTCCGTCGTTCCTTTCACTGTTGGAGAACGCGTGTCCTCGCTCCTGTATTCGATCGGCCGCTGGGCCTTCCGCGCCCGCAAGCTGGTCCTGTCGCTGTGGCTGCTGCTGCTCGTGCTCCTGGCCGGGGGCGCTGTCGCCTTCAACCAGGGCACGGACAACACGTTCAGCATCCCCGGCACCGAGTCCCAGGCGGCGCTCGACACGCTGAGCAGGACCTTCCCGCAGGTCAGCGGCACCAGCGCGCAGATCGTCGTGGTGGCGCCGAAGGGCGAGACGGTCGACCAGGCGGCGATCAAGGACCCGGTCGAGCGCACCGTCTCCGACCTCGCGAAGACCGCCGGGGTGGCCGGCACGACCTCCCCGTACAGCACCACTGTCAAGAACCTCATCTCGGACGACCGCACCGCGGCGATCGTCACGGTGCAGCTCCACGGCCAGCAGACCACCGTGCCGGCGGAGACCAAGGCCGCGATCAAGGACGCCGGCGCCGCCCTCCAGAAGGAGCTTCCGGCCGGGTCGCAGACGGCGGTCGGCGGCCAGCTGTTCTCGCAGAACCTGCCCACCATCTCGCCAACGGAGGGCATCGGGCTCCTCATCGCGATCGTCGTCCTGATCATCACGTTCGGGTCGATCCTCGCGGCCGGGATGCCATTGGCCACCGCCCTGCTGGGCGTGGGGCTGTCGATGGCGCTGATCTTCCTCGCCACGCTGTTCGGTCCGATCTCGTCGACCACTCCCCTGCTCGCCCTGATGCTCGGGCTCGCGGTCGGGATCGACTACTCGCTGTTCATCATCTCGCGGCACCAGAGCCAGTTGAAGGCGGGCGTCGATCCGGAGGAGTCCGCCGCCCGGGCGGTGGCGACCGCCGGGTCCGCGGTGCTCTTCGCGGGGATCACGGTGATCATCGCGCTCGCCGGCCTGGCCGTCGCGGGCATCCCGTTCCTCACGACGATGGGGTTGGCGGCGTCGGTCGCGGTCGGCATCGCCGTGCTGGTGGCGCTCAGCCTGACGCCGGCGTTCCTCGGCTTCGCGGGGGCGCGGATCACGCCGGGGCATCGCGCCGCCAGCCGGGCCGCGCGCGCGGCGAAGCGCTCGGCAGGGGCAGGGCCCGCGGGCGCGGAGGACGCGCCGCCCGCAACCGAGCCGGCCGCCCGCGCCAACCCGTCGCTCGCCCACGCCGCGACGGCCGAGATCCCGAAAGGCCCCTTCCGCACCTGGGTGCGCGCTGTCACGCGCTTCCCGATCGCGACCGTGGTCGCCGTCGTGGTCGCGCTCGGCATCGCCGCCGTGCCCGCCCTCCAGCTCCGGCTCGCCCTCCCGGACGCCGGGTCGCACCCCAAATCCGACCCGGCGCGCATCGCCTACGATCTGGTGTCCGAGCACTTCGGCCCCGGCTACAACGGCCCGTTGATCGTGACCGGCTCGATCATCTCCAGCCACGACCCGCTCGGGCTGATGAAGAAGCTCGGCGCGGAGATCGCCGACCTCCCCGGCGTCGCGGCCGTCCCGCTGTCCACCCCGAACCAGAACGCGGACACCGGCATCGTCCAGGTCATCCCGACCACGGCGCCGGACGATCCGGCCACCGCCCAGCTGGTCTCCGAGCTGCGCTCGAAGCACCAGCACTTCCTCGACGAGTACGGCGTGGACCTCAAGGTGACCGGGACGACCGCGGCCCAGATCGACGTCTCCACCCGACTCGGCGGTGCGTTGCTGCCGTTCGGCATCCTCGTCGTCGGGCTCTCCCTGGTGCTGCTGACCATGGTCTTCCGCTCGATCGCGGTGCCGATCAAAGCCGCGCTCGGGTACCTGCTCTCCGTCGGCGTCGCCTTCGGCGCGGTCACGGCGGTGTTCGAGTGGGGCTGGTTCGCCGACGCGGTGCACCTCGACAAGACCGGGCCGGTGATCAGCTTCATGCCGATCATCCTGATGGGCGTGCTGTTCGGGCTCGCGATGGACTACGAGGTCTTCCTGGTCAGCCGGATCCGCGAGGATTACGTGCACGGCGGCGACGCGCGGAGGGCCATCCAGAGCGGCTTCGTCGGCTCAGCCAAGGTCGTCACGGCCGCGGCCATCATCATGATCTCGGTGTTCGCGGCGTTCGTCCCGGAGGGCGACGCGTCCATCAAGCCGATCGCGCTCGGGCTCGCCGTCGGTGTCTTCGTAGACGCGTTCATCGTCCGGATGACGCTCGTGCCCGCGGTCCTGCAACTCCTCGGCGACAAGGCCTGGTGGATGCCGCGCTGGCTCGACCGCATCCTTCCCTCGTTCGATGTGGAGGGCGACGGGCTGCAGAAGGAGCTGGAGCTGGCGGACTGGCCGGAACCCGACTCCCGGTACGTCGCCGCGGCGGACGGCCTGTCGGTCAGCGCGCGGCGGACGCCGATCCTGCGCGACGTGAGCTTCCGGCTCGCCGACGGGGAGGCGCTCGTCGTGCACGGCCCGGACCGCACGGCCGCGCTCGCGCTGCTGATGGCCGTCACCGGCCGCACACGCGTCGACGGCGGAACGGTCAAGGTCGCCGGATTCGTCCTGCCGACCCGCGGCTCGGCCGTGCGCTCGCGGACCTCCGTCGTCCGGCTCGACCACGCCGAGACCCCCGTGGAGGACGTCCGCCGCGCGCTCGCCGGCGCACCGGTCATCCTCGGCCTGGACGCCGCGGACAGCCTGACCGACCCCGTCGAGCGGCGGCGCGTGCGCGTCGAACTCGGCAGGGCGTTCGCCGACGCTTCGGCCGCCGGTCGGCCGTTCGCACTGATCGTGAGCTGCGTCGACCCCTCCGGGCTGGACGACCTGCTGCCCGACACCGCCGAACCGACTGAGGTGCAGCTCGCCGTCGACTCCGACGGGGCGGCGCACGGAGCCGCCTCCACTCCTCCCGCTGCAGCGCCCGCGCCCGCTGCCGCCGCCGCCGACCACCACCCTGCCGCCCACCTCGAGAAGGCGAACGCCCGATGACCACCCCGATCTCCCCGTCCTCGACGCCGGCCCTGCGCCGCCCGCGCTCGCTGTTCTCGCTGGAGCGGATGCGCTCCGACAAGCGGGTGACCTGGCTGACCATCGTGGGTATCGTCCTCGTCCCGCTGGTCATCGGCGGCCTGCTGGTGTGGGCGCTCTGGAATCCGACCGACCGCCTCGGCGACGTGAAGGCCGCCGTGGTCAACCTCGACCAGCTGGTGACCGTGAACGGCCAGATCGTCCCGCTCGGACGCGAGATGGCCGCGGGGCTCCTCGGCGCGAAGAACCAGAACTTCACCTGGGTGCTCACCGACCAGAAGGACGCCAACGCGGGCATCGCCGACGGCAGCTATGTCGCCGTGGTGACCATCCCGAAGGACTTCTCGAAGGCGGCGACCTCGACGGCGGGCACGTCCGGCGCCGCGACGCAGGCGACCATCGACGTCCGCACGAGCCGGAAGTCCAAGCTCGTGGACCCGGCGATCAGCCAGGCGGTCACCACGACCGCGACGGGCGTGCTCAACAAACAGCTCACGACGACGTACCTGGAGAACGTGTACGTCAGCTTCAACACGCTGCACGACCAGCTCGCGAAGGCGGCGGCCGGCGCGGAGTCGCTGTCCACCGGGCTGACGCAGCTCGCGAGCGGCACCCATCAGCTCGCCGACGGCTCGGCGCAGCTCGCCACGGGAGCGGACTCCCTCGCGAGCGGCGTCGGGCAGCTCTCCGGCGGCGCGTCGGGGCTGGCGAGCGGGCTCGGGACGCTGTCGAACGGGATGACCCAGTACGCGAACGGCGTGTCGCAGGGCGCGACGGCGGCGCAGCAGCTGCCGTCCGGAGCCGCGCAGCTCGCCACCGGCACCGCGGGTGTCCGCGACGGTGTCGGCCAGACGGTCACCGGCCTGACCGACCTGCACAAGAACTGCGTGCTCCTGCACACCGCAGCCGATCCGATCTGCGTGGGCATCCAGTCCGCCATCGACGGGATCACGAACCCGGACCCCCGGAAGGGCCTCCAGGCCGCCGCGACCCAGGTCGCCGCCGGCGCGCAGACCTTCTCGAACAGCGTCGCCCCGTTGCCCGGCCAGCTCGCACAGTCCGCGGCGGCGGCGCAGCAGCTCGCCTCCGGCGCGTCCCGGTCGGCCTCCGGAGCGCAGCAGCTCGCCTCCGGCGTCCAGCAGTCGGCGGACGGGGCATCCCAGTATGCGACCGGCGTGCAGCAGTTCGCGGCCGGCGTGCCTGCGCTCGCGTCCGGCGCCGACCAGTCGGCGGCGGGCGCGGCCTCGCTCGCCTCCGGGCTGAACCAGGCCGTCGCGAAACTTCCGAGCTACGACGCGGGCCAGCGCACGAACCTGGCCTCGGTGGCGTCGCAGCCGGTGGGCCAGAAGCAGTCCGGCACCACGGCGTTCGGAGCTTCCAGCGTCCCGCTGTTCGCGTCGGTCGCGCTGTGGCTCGGGGCGTTCGCGTCGTTCCTGGTGCTGCAGGCGATCTCGCGGCGGGCTCTGCTGACCTCGCGCGCCGCGGGCCGTATCGCGGCCGACGGTCTGCTGCCGGCCGCGGCGATCGGGGTGCTTCAGGGCGTTCTCGTGGCTGCGATCATGCAACCCGCCATGCAGCTGAGCGTCGGCGCGTGGTTCGGCTTCGCGGCGGTCGCGGCTGCGGCCGCCGTCGGCTTCGCGGCGGTCAACCATGGGCTGGTCGCCCTGTTCGGCGGACTCGGGCGGTTCCTCTCGATGCTGGTCGTCGTGGTCACGCTCGCCTCCGGGATCGTGTCGACCGCACCCGGGTTCTTCGACAGCGTGACCGCGTGGCTCCCGACATCGCCCGCGATCACGGCCCTCCAGGGCGTCGTGGACGGGTCGACGGGGGTCTGGCGCGGGCTGGGCGGCCTCCTGATCTGGACCGCGATCGGCTTCGCGCTCGCGCTCGCGGCGGTCGCCCGCCGCCGCATCGTCAGCGCGTCGCAGCTGCTACCGGCGGAGTGACCGCGGGTCAGGCAGTGGCGGCCAGGGCCAGCGTCGCGAGCACGACGGTGACGGGCGCGACGATCAGGCCGAGGAGCATGTAGCGGCCCCAGCGGATGCGGACGTCGAACGACGTGAGCCGCTGGTGCCACAGCAGGGTCGCCAGCGACGCCCACGGAGTGATCAGCGGACCGGCGTTGACCCCGATCAGCAGCGCGGCCAGCCGGACCGGGCTGCCCGCGGCCGGTTCGAGCGCCAGGTAGGCCGGGAGGTTGTCGATCGCGTTGGCGCCGACCATTCCGGTCAGTGACAGCCGCAGCAGCGCGAGCGGCGACTCCCCCGAGCCCGACACGCGCGCCAGCAGCGTTCCCAGACCGTTCGCGTGCAGCGCCTCGATGAACAGGAACAGCCCGGAGGCCAGCAGCACGAGCTGCCACGGCAGCAGCCCGAACCGCAGCACCGAGCGCCGCCGCACCGCGAACACCACGGCCAGGACGACCGCAGCACCCGACGCCGGGATCCAGACCGGGATCCCGGACACCAGGAGCGGCATCAGCGCGACCACGACCGCCGCCGCGATCCAGAACAGCACCGGGTCCTCGATGCCGTCCTCCTGCCCGGTCTCGTAGCGGACCAGCAGCCGCGTGCGCGAGAGGACGAACACGACCACCAGCGGCACGACGATCGCCACGAGCGCCGGCGCCCACATCAGAGCGGCGAAGGCGAACGGGGTGGGCTGGCCCATCGCGTGCTGAGCGAGCAGGTTGGTGAGGTTGGAGACCGGAAGCAGCAGCGAGCCGGTGTTCGCGATCCAGACGGTGGTCAGGGCGAACGGCAGCGGGTCGAGGCCGGAGTGCCGGGCCAGCACGATCACGACGGGGGTGAGCAGCACCGCGGTGGTGTCGAGCGACAGGAAGATCGTGCTGAGCGTCGCGACGACGGCCACGAGCAGCCAGAGCAGCCAGGCCCGGCCACGGCCCCAGCGCGCGGTCTGCTGGGCCACCACCGTGAACACGCCGGCCTCCGCCGCCAGCTCGGTCACGACCGTCACCGCGACGACGAAGAGCAGGATCGGCCAGACGCGGTCCCAGAGGGCCAGCGCGTCGGCCGCGGGCAGCAGTCCGGTGAGCACCGCGACCGCGCCGAGGAGGAGCAGCACAGCGCCGACGATCGCCGTCCGCATCCCACTCCTCTCCGCGACACCTTCAATCCGGGGCCCTCGGAAGCGTACCCTGGCGGACGAGCGAAAGGACGCGGATGCGCAAGTTCATCTTCAACGGAGCGGTCATCAGTGCGATCATCGGACTCTGGTCCACGATCCAGGAGACCAAGGAGGGCCGGCGCGATTGGCGGGTGGTGCTCATGTGGATCAGCGCGGCGATCAGCGTCGTGATCGCCGTCGGAACCGTCCTGGAGGAGTCGCGGGAGGCCGACGAGCGCGAAATCCGGCGCTGACCGCACGATTTCCGCGATCCGCTCGGCGTGTCCGCGCGTTCTGAGGGTGATACGCCCTGACACTTGTTCTCGACGGAGAACCTGGAAGGGGTATCGCGATGTTTGGTCGTAGGCGGCATGCCGCCGCCGAGGTGCAGGCGGCGCCGGTTCCTCAGCTCACGGATGCACAGATCCTCGAGGTGGTCCACACCAAGATCGCCGAGCTGATCGGCGAGCGCGGCGAATGGACCGTGTCGCGCCGTTCGACCGACGACACCGACTCCATCTTCCACTCCGTCCTTGCGCAGTCCGTCTCGGTCGGGATCACCGCCGCACTCGTGGAGGCGCGCCGTCGTCTGGAGGCCGGGGAGGCCGCAGCCGAGCCGCAGCACCGCGCTCCCGTCGAGCCGATCGCCATCGCGGAAGCGGCCCCGGTCGCCGAGGAGCGGCACGAAGAGCCCGCCGCATTCGGCTGGGAGCCCGCGCCGATCACCGTCTGGACCGACCTGCGTAAGCCCGTCACCGGCGAGCTCCCCGCCATCGCGGAGCGCTCCGCGGCCTAGCCGTCAGCCGATCTTCTTCCACGACGCCGGCCCGTCCGACCCCGCGCGGTAGGTCTGCAGCGGCACCTCTTCCTTCTTCCACGCCGCGATGACCGGCGCGACGATCCGCCACATCTCCACCGCGGTGTCGCCGCGCACCGAGAGCGACGGGTCGCCGTCCAGGATGCCCTCCAGCACTTCGCCGTAGGCCAGCAGGAGGCCGGGGCCGAAGTCGGCGCTGAGCGCCACGCGCTCGATCACGTGCGGGTCGTCGGGCCCGTTGATGTTGAGCTCCAGCGACATCGCGTCCGGGGCGAGCATGATGCGCAGCATCGTCGGCTCGCGGTGCCCCTTCAGGCCGCGCGGGATGTGCCGCGCCGGCTTGAACGTGACCAGGATCTCGCGCCGGCGCGTGCCGAGCGCCTTCCCCGAGCGCAGCGTGAACGGCACGCCGGCCCACCGCCAGGTGTCGATCTGGACGGTGACCTCGGCCAGCGTCTCGGTGTTGTTCGCCGGGTCGACGCCGGGCTCGCTGGTGTACGCCGGCAGCTTCTTCCCGTCGACCGTGCCCGCGGTGTAACGGGCGCGCCTGCTGGAGGCCGCCGGGTCGTCGTCCCACACCCGCGTCGCCCGCAGCACCGACGCCTTCGCGTCGCGCAGGTCGGTGGCGTCGAGCGCGCTCGGGGGCTCCATCGCGAACACCGCGAGCACCTGCAGCAGGTGGCTCTGGATCATGTCCATCAGCGCGCCGGCGTGGTCGTAGTAGCGGGCGCGGTCCTCCAGCCCGAGCGACTCGTCGTAGACGATGTCGACGCTCTGGATGTGGTCGCCGTTCCAGACCGGCTCCAGGATGCTGTTCGCGAAGCGCAGGCCGATCAGGTTCAGCACGGTGGAGTTCCCGAGGAAGTGGTCGACGCGGTGGATCCGGTCCTCCGGCACCAGCGTCGCCAGCCGCTTGTTCAGCGCGATGGCGGAGCGCTTATCGGTGCCGAACGGCTTCTCCAGCGCGAGGGTCAGGCCGGCCGGCAGCGTTACCTTGCCGAGCGCCTCGCACGCCTTCGCGGTGATCGCGGGCGGCAGGGCGAAGTACAGGGCGGGCGCCCCCTCGCAGGCGTCGAAGATCTTCTGCAGGTCGTCGGTCTTCGTCACATCCGCGGGGAGGTACACAGTGCTCGTGAGCAGCTGCTCCACCGCTGGGCCACCGGCCTTCACCGTCTTGAACGACGCCTTCACGACGGAGCGCCACTTCGCGTCCGACCAGTCCTCCGCCCCGGAGCCGACCAGGTGGAAGCGCCGTTCCGGGTGCTGGGTGAGCAACTGCCCGATGGCAGGGAGGAGGAGCCTGGACGACAGATCGCCGCTCGCTCCGAGAATCACCAGAGTGCCCACGGACTGCGTCATGCGCTTCACAGTACGGCCATACTGGGGATATGTCGCTCCCCATCGAGGATTACGCCCTGATCAGTGATTGCTTCACCGGGGCCCTCGTCGGACGGGACGGCAGCATCGACTGGCTGTGCCTGCCGAGATACGACTCGCAGTCCACGTTCGGCGCCCTGCTCGGCACCGAGGACCACGGTCGCTGGCTGCTCGCACCGACCGATCCCGACGCCACCAGCACGCGCCACTACGAACGGGACACCATGATCCTGGTCACCCGCTGGCGCACCGACACCGGCGAGGTGGAGGTGGTGGACGCGATGCCGATGGGCGACCACCGGGCGGACCTGGTGCGGCGGGTGCGCGGCGTCAGCGGAACCGTCGAGATGCGCCAGGATCTGCGGATCCGCTTCGGCTACGCGACGGCCATCCCGTGGGTTCGCAAGATCCCCGACCAGAAGCCGGCCGCGCTGGTGGCGGTCGCCGGCCCGGACGGGCTGGTCTTCCGCGGGACGACGATGCACGCAGCGGACCACGCGCACCAGGCGACGTTCACCGTGAAGGCCGGCCAGACCATCGACCTGTCGATGACCTGGTTCCCCTCGCACCGCTCGGCGCCGGAGCCGCTCGACGTGGAGACTTCCCTGCAGACCACCCGGGAGTGGTGGACGAAGTGGGCGGAGGGCTGCGCCCACGACGGCCCGTATCGCGAGGAGGTCGTCCGCTCGCTCCTGATCCTGCGCGCCCTGACCCACTTCGAGACCGGCGGCATCGTCGCGGCGGCCACGACGTCCCTGCCCGAGAACTTCGGCGGCGAACGCAACTGGGACTACCGGTACGTGTGGCTGCGCGACGCGTCGCTGACCATCGGCGTCCTGCTCGCCCACGGCTACGACGACTACGTCGACCACTGGCGCGACTGGCTGCTGCGTGCGATCGCGGGCGACCCGGGCGACGTCCAGATCATGTACGGCCTCGCCGGCGAGCGCGACCTCGCCGAGCGCGAGCTCGACAGCCTCCCGGGCTACCAGGGCGCGCACCCGGTCCGTGTCGGAAACGACGCCTCCACGCAGTTCCAGGCCGACGTGATCGGCGAGGTCATGCTGGCGCTCGATCACGGCCGCACCCGGGGTGTTCCGGAGACGCGGTTCTCGTGGGCGCTCCAGCGCGCGCTGATGGGGTATCTGGAGCAGAACTGGCGCAAACCCGATCACGGCATCTGGGAGATCCGCGGCGAGGAGCGGATGTTCACCCACTCCCGCGTGCTGGTGTGGGCCGCGTTCGACTGCGCCATCCGGGGCGTCGAGCAGTTCGGCCTGGAGGGTCCGGTGGAGCGGTGGCGGCGCCTCCGCGATCAGATCCGCGCGGATGTGGAGGCCAACGGGTTCGACGAGCACCGCGGCACCTACGTGCAGTACTTCGGCACCACCGAGGTGGACGCCTCCCTGCTGCTCCTGCCGCAGGTCGGCTACTGCGCCTTCGACGACCCCCGGATGCTCGGCACGGTGAAGGCGATCGAGGCGGACCTGATGCGCGACGGCCTCCCCCTGCGCTACCGCACCGAGAAGGGCGTCGACGGCCTGCCGCCCGGCGAGCATCCCTTCCTGGCCTGCGCGTTCTGGCTGGCCGAGCAGTACGCCCGTTCGCACCGGGTGGACGACGCGGTGCGCCTGATGGACCGTCTCGTCTCGCTGGCCAACGACATCGGGATGCTCTCCGAGGAGTACGACGTCGAGGGCCGCTCGCAGGCGGGCAACACGCCGCAGGCGCTCACCCATCTGGCGCTCGTGCGCGCCGCGGACGCCATCGCCGAGGTGCGGAAGGCGTGACGCCCGCGATCGTGGAGCCCGCCACCGAGGAGGAGGTCGACCTCGGCGAGCGGCTGGGGCTCGGCGCGCCGTGGGTGACGATCGTGTGGAACGACCCGGTGAACCTGATGTCGTATGTGACCTACGTGTTCCAGAGCTACTTCGGGTACTCCAAGGCGGAGGCCAGGCGGCTGATGCTGCTCGTGCACAACGAGGGCCGCGCGGTCGTCGCGACCGGCACGCGCGAGGAGATGGAGCGGCACGTGGAGGCCATGCACGGCTACGGGCTCTGGGCCACCCTGACGAAGGCGGACGCGTGAGGCCGTTCCGCGCCGACCGGCACGGCGGCGGCGTGCGCGCGCGGTTCGAGGCGGAGGAGGCCGCGGTCCTGCGCGGCTTCGCGGCCGAGGCGGCGGAGCGGGCCGAGCGCGCCGGAGCGGAGTCGCCGGACACGCCATCCGCCGACCCGGCACTCGCCCGTCTCCTCCCGGACGCGTATCCCGACGACCCCGAGGCGTCGGCGGAGTTCCGCCGGTTCACGGCCGAGCGGCTGGCCGAGTCGAAGGCGCAGAACGCGCGCGTCGTGATCGCGTCGCTGAGCGGGCCGGCCGACGCACCCGGCGGCGCGGTGGACGTGCGCCTGGACGCCGCCGAGGCCCAGGCCTGGCTGCGCGCCCTCACGGACATCCGGCTCGGGCTGGCCGCCGGCCTCGGCATCGAGGAGGACGGCGACGAGGGCGACGTGCACGACCTGGAGTCGGCGACGCGCCGGGCCGTGTACGACTGGCTCGCCGCCGTCCAGGAGTTCCTCGTGCTGGCGCTCGCCCGCGCCGAGCGGCACTGACGGTCAGACCGGGAACCGCACCGCGGCCGCGACGGCGCCGCCGCCGGGGACGTCCTCCGCCCGCAGCGCGTAGATCTTCGCCTTCGAGGCCAGCGAGCGGCGGATGATCTCGTCCACCACGCCGTAGTTGCCCGCCGTGTCGTCGTCGAGGTAGGCGATCGTGCCGGTCTCCTCGTCCACGGAGCCGGGCACCCGCCGGTCGATGTCGAACACCAGGGTCTCCACCGCGCCGTAGGTCGCCGCCCGGGCGATGTCGCTCAGGTCGGCGAGGGCCGTGCCTGCGGCGATACGGGTGGAGAAGTCCTCCTTGAGCGCTTCGATCTTGCGGGCGTACAGGCGGTCGAGGACGCCGCGCGCGGCCGCCGCCAGCTCCTCCTCGGTCTTGTCCTCCGGGTTGCCCGCGATCACGTCGTCCACGAGCCGCGGGTAGTCCGTCGCTCCCCGGAAGATGCCGATCAGCGGCTCGGCCGCGGCGAGGATCAGCGGGTCGGTGGAGGTGGCCAGCAGCGGGTGGAGCGCCCGCTCGATCGCCTGCACGTACTCGAGCATCCGCACCTTCTGGCCCTCGGAGCCCTGGATGCGACCCTCGGCCGCCCGGCCGCTGATGGAGGTCTTGCCGACCGCGTCGGCGACGTCCTTCGGCATCCCCTCCACCTCGATCAGCGCGGGCGGCTGCTCGGGGTCGACGCGGATCAGGCGCACCGAGTTCTGTGCCAGCGCGAGGATGAGCGCCGACTGCGGGAAGGTCACCGCACGAAGCAGCGGCTTGATGTAGAAGCGATCGGCGACCTCGCACGCGGAGGTCAGCCGGTTGGGCAGACGGAAGGTCTCGGCGACCTCGCCGTCGAGGAACACCGCGAGCGATCGCGACTGGTAGCGCCAGAAGTCGCGGTCCTCCAGGATGCCCTCGCCCTCGGCCTGGACGGCGGCGATCCGGTGCCGGTCGACGCCCATGCCCTCCAGCGATTTCACCGCGAGCGCGAGGTGGTTCTTGAGTTCGATCCGCGCCCTGTCCGCCTCCGGCGGGGTCGTCCCGGTCGGCAGGTAGATGCTGACGCAGCCCGGTTCGCGGTGCGCCGCGATCCTTTCGATGTCGGCCTTGGTCGGAATGTCCTTGTAGTCCACGTTTCCTCCTCGGTCGGGGCCCGGCCGGACGTCGGCGGCCGGTCGCCCCAGTCTCGTCGCGGGCGCAGAGCGGCACAAGACCCCCGGGGGTGAACCTCGGCGTGACCCGTTGACAGATCCGCGCAAGGCGGCTACCGTCCCTTAAACCGGTTTAGACGCCACCTGTTCTGGGGGTGGCACCAGGAATCCACGAGTTCTGAAGGAAACGCAATGAAGCGGAATCGACTCCTCGCCGCTGCGACGGGCGCAGCCCTCGCCGCCGCCGCCGCCCTCGTCCCGGCGATCGCCGCCCCGGCCGACGCCTCCCCTGCTCCCGCGGCTCCGGCCGTCCCCACGCTGACGAACCTCGCCCACCTGAATTTCCTCCTGGACGACGTGCCGTTGCTTCCCGGGGTCGCGGGCCACTCCACGTACCAGCAGAGCCAGCAGCCGACCGCGCGCGCCCCGTGGGTGTACGCGAACCGCAACGCCGACGGCAGCTTCACGCGCGTCGGCGGCGGCCCGATCACGAACGCCGCCAAGGGCTGGTACGCGCAGGGCTCCTTCGACGCCGACGACATCTCCCGCGCCGCGGTCGTCTACCTCCGCGACTGGAAGCAGAACGGCACGGCCGCCAGCCGCGCCTCGGCGTACGAGCTGCTGCGCGAGTTGACCTACCTGCAGGTCGACTCCGGCCCGAACGCCGGCAACGTGGTGCTCTGGCAGCAGCACGACGGCACGCTGAACCCGTCCGCGACCCCGGCCGACAACCCGAATCCGAGCGACTCGGGCGAGTCCTACTGGCTGGCGCGCACGGTGTGGGCGCTCGGCGAGGGCTATGCGAGCTTCCAGCAGTCCGACCCGGGGTTCGCCTCGTTCCTCCAGCAGCGGATGTCGCTCGCGCTCCGCTCGCTGGAGCGCCAGTCGCTCACGAAGTACGGCACCACCGAGACGGCCAACGGCGTCACGGTGCCCGGTTGGCTCATCGTCGGCAGCGCCAGCCCGACGGCGGAGGCCGTGCTCGGCCTGAGCGCGTACACCGCGGCGGCTCCCGGCGACGCCCAGGCGCGCACCGACCTCCAGCGCTACGCGAAGGGCATCGCCGGGCTCTCCTCGGGCGGCACCGGCCAGTGGCCGTTCGGCGCGCTGCTGCCCGAAGCCAACTCGCCCACCTTCTGGCACGCCTGGGGCGGCATGCAGCCTGCCGCGTTGACGGCCGCCGCGACCCGGCTCCACGACGGCAGCCTGCAGACCGCGGCGAACACCGACCTCGCCAGCTTCACTCCGCAGCTCCTCGCCAGCGGCGGCCCCGACAACGGCTGGACGCCGACCCCGGCCGACCCATCCCAGATCGCCTACGGCGTCGACTCCCGGGTGGAGGGTCTGGTCGCCGCGTCCGACGCCACCGGCTCGACCGGTCTCGCCACCCTCGCGGGCGCGCAGGCCGCCTGGTACTTCGGCGCCAACCCCGCGGGCGTCCCCGTCTACGATCCGAACACCGGCGTGTGCGTCGACGGCATCGGCGGCGACGGCAGCGTCAACCACAACTGCGGCGCCGAGTCGGCGATCCACACCGAGCTGAGCATGCTCGCGCTGGACGCCCATCCGGCGATCAAGCGCCAGGCGCTGGCGCTGACGCACCGGTCCGCCGTCGACGGCCTGCAGGTCGTGGAGGCCGAGAAGGGCACGCGCACCGGCCCGGCCTCCGTCGTCACCCCGCCCTCCGCGTGGACCGGCTCGGCCAACTGGTCGGGCGGCGCCTACGTCTCCGCCTCCACCGGCGCGACCGTCACGATGACGCTCCCGGCCGGCCACCCGGCCGCGCGCATCCTCCCGATCGAGGACCTCGGACCCGACGGGACCGCCACGAGCGGCTCGGGCACCACCGCCTGGACGGCGAACGGTGGAAACCGAACTGTGCAGCTCGGCACGAGTCAGAACGTGCGCCCCGGCGCGCAGGGCATCGCGCCCAGCCCGGTGTTCCTGCTGCCGCAGACCCTCCCGGTCTCCGCGCCCATCGGAGCGACAACCGTCACCGCCCGGGTGAGCGGCCACGCCCGGCTCGACGCGGTGCTCGTGCAGCCCATCGTCTCCCACCTCGGCCTGACCGGCTCCGGCAGTCTCGACGTCTACGTCAACGCCACCTCGGCGACGGTGCCGCAGCATCTCGGCTCCTCCGGCCCGGTGCTCGCGACCCGCTACGACGCCACCGGCCATCAGGTCGGCGCCCCGATCCCGCTGAACGGCAACGGCACCGTCACGGTCGTGCCCGGCGGCTTCACCACGGTGGTGCCGCGGTGACCCCGGCCGACATCACGATCAACGACGTCGCACGGGCGGCGGGCGTGAGCAAGGGACTCGTCTCGCTCGCCCTCAACGGCAAGCCCGGCGTGGCGCTTCAGACCCGCGAGCGCATCCTCGCGACCGCGCGTGAGCTGGGGTTCACCCCCAACCCGAGCGCCCGCGGGCTCACCACCCGGCGCGCGTACGCGCTCGGGCTGATCCTGCGCCGCGCCGCCCGCACCATCGAGGTGGACCCGTTCTTCGCGGCGTTCATCGCGGGCGTCGAGACCGTGCTCTCGGAGCGCGGCCAGGTGCTCGTGCTGACGGTGGTGCCCGACCACGACGCGGAGGCGCGCGCCTACGAGCGGCTCGCGCTCGACAAGCGCGTCGACGGCTTCCTGCTCACCGACCTCCTCGCCGACGACCGGCGCATCCGGCTGGTCCAAGAGTTCGGCTCCCAGGCGGTCTCGCTCGGCGAGCCGGTCGGCGGCAGCCCGTTCCCGGTCATCACGCGCGACTACGACTCCGGGATCGACGAACTCGTCGCGCACCTGCTCGGGCTCGGCCACACGCGCATCGCGCACGTGTCGGGCGACGAGCGGATGCTGCACGGCCTCCGTCGCCGCGAGCGGTTCGAGCAGGCGATGGTCGAGGCCGGCCTGCACCCGGTCGTCGTCCCCACCGACTTCTCACCCGAACAGGGCGCTGAGGCCACCAAGACCCTCCTCGACTCCGCGGAGCCGCCGACCGCGATCGTCTACGGCAACGACCCGATGGCGATCGCGGGGATGGGCGTCGCGCACGAGCGCGGCCTCCGGCTCCCCCAGGACCTGTCCATCACCGGGCTCGACGGCTCCCAGATCGGGACCTACATCTATCCGAGCCTGACGACCCTGGACAACGACCCGGCGGGCTGGGGCATCGCCGCCGCCACCGCACTGCTGCGGCTGGTGGAAGACGGCGAGCCTGCCGATGTCGCCCTGCCCCCTGCCCGACTGGTGGTGCGCGCCTCCACGGCCGCGCCATCGCGTCACTGAAATCACAGAAAGAGCACAGAACATGCGCAAACGCATCACCGGCTACCGCAGACTCGCGGTCGCCGTCATCAGCGCCGGCGTCGTCGCCGGCACCCTGGCCGCGTGCGGCTCCAGCGGCGGAGGCGGTCAGACCGACGCCATGAAGGCGCACGGCCCGATCACCATCTGGTACTCCAACAACGCCCAAGAGGTGCAGTGGGGCAAGGCGATGGTCGCCTCCTGGAACTCCGCGCACCCCAAGGAGCAGATCAAGGCCCAGGAGGTCCCCGCCGGAAAGAGCACCGAGGAGGTCATCGGCGCCGCCATCACGGCCGGCACCACGCCGTGCCTGGTGTTCAACAACCTCCCGGCGGCCACCGGCCAGTGGGAGAAGCAGGGCGGCCTGGTCGACCTGTCGAAGTTCTCCGACGGCAACTCGTACATCGAGGGCCGCAGCGGCAAGACCGCCGACCAGTACAAGTCGCCGAACGGCGACTACTTCCAGATGCCGTGGAAGCAGAACCCGGTGATGATCTTCTACAACAAGGCCATCTTCCAGAAGGCCGGGATCGACCCGAACAGCCCGGACCTGTCGACCTACGACAAGTTCCTGGCCGCTGCGCAGAAGATCAAGTCCTCCGGAGCGGCGCCGTACGCCATCTACCCGGCACCGACCAGCGAGTTCTTCCAGCCGAACTTCGACTACCTGCCCCTGCTGGCCGCGCAGACCGGCGGCAAGACGTTCATCGAGAACGGCAAGGCGAACATCACCAGCCCGGACTCGCTCGACGTCGCCAACTTCTGGAAGACCATCTACGCCGACGGCCTCGCCGGCAAGGAGGCCTACCAGGGCGACGCCTTCGCGGACGGCAAGTCGGCCATGGCGATCGTCGGGCCGTGGGCCATCGCGGTCTACAACAAGGTCCAGTGGGGCTCGGTTCCGGTCCCGACCAAGGACGGCAAGTCGGCCGACCAGACCTACACGTTCCCTGACGCGAAGAACATCGGCATGTACACCTCGTGCAAGAACCAGGGCACGGCGTGGAACGTCATCAAGTACGCGACCTCCAAGGACCAGGACGGCAAGCTGCTGGACGTCACCGGCCAGATGCCGATCCGCTCCAACGTGTCGAGCGTGTACGCGAGCTACTTCGACTCGCACCCGGCCTACAAGCAGTTCGGAAGCCAGAGCGAGCGGACTGCTGACGACCCGACGGGCGTCAACACCATCGCCCAACTCCAGGCGCTGCGCGACGCGTACTCCAAGTCGGTGATCAACGGCACCGGCACGGTGGAGGACGCCTTCAAGGCCGCCGCGCAGAAGATCGACCAGCTCCAGGCTCAGAAGTAATCATGAGCACCCTCTCCGCACCCCCGGCGGCGGGCACCGCGCCCGCCGCCGGGGCGAGCCCGGGACGGCGCCCGCCCGTGCTGCGGCGGATCCTCGGCCGCAATCCGCTCGGCTGGCTGTTCGCCGCGCCATACCTGGTCTTCGTCCTGCTGATCTTCGCGTACCCGCTGGTGTACGCGGTCTACATCTCGTTCTTCGACTACTTCTTCGCGGCTCCCGGCGCGCAGGTGACGCAGCCCTTCGTCGGCCTGCAGAACTACGTGCAGGTCTTCACCGACCCGGCCGTGATCCAGTCGTTCATCAACGTGGGGATCTTCCTGATCATCAACGTGCCGCTCACCGTGGTGCTGTCGCTGGTGCTCGCCAACGGGCTCAACAGCATCACCCGGTTCCGCACGTTCCTGCGCGTGAGCTACTACGTGCCCTACGTCACGGCGAGCGTCGCGATCATCGGCGTGTGGCTGTTCCTGTTCAACAGCACGGGCCTGGTGAACCAGATCCTCGGCCCGCTCGCCCCGAACCCGTCGTGGTTCGTGAACCCGGTGCTGGCCATGCCGACCATCGCGATCTACGTGACCTGGAAGCAGCTCGGCCTCTACATCCTGCTGTACCTCGCGGCGCTGCAGAACGTGCCGCGCGAACTGTACGAGTCGGCCGCGACGGACGGCGCCGGGCGGGTGCGGCAGTTCTTCTCCGTCACCGTCCCGGGCGTGCGTCCGGCGACCGTGCTGGTGCTGCTGCTCGCCACCATCACCGGCGCCAACCTGTTCACCGAGCCGTACCTCCTCACCGGGGGCGGCGGGCCGGACGGCCACTCGACCTCGCCGGTGCTCCTGATCTACCAGCAGGGCATCCAGCAGGGTCACCCGGGCTACGCCTCCGCGATCGGAGTCGTGCTCGTGATCCTGGTGCTGATCATCGGCTGGCTGCAGAACCGATTCGCGGGAGGACGCGACTGATGACCACGCTCAAGATCACCGGCCCCGACCAGGCGCCGCGCAACCCGCGTACTCCGCGGCAGCGGCGCCGCCGGGACATGGCCGCCTCCACGAAGCTCAGCCGGCCGCAGGCGATCCTGCAGGGCGTCGTGCTGACGATCGGGGCCATCGCCTTCCTGTTCCCCTTCTACTACATGCTGATCGGGTCGCTGCAGGCCGCGCCCGACACCACGGTCGCCGGGGCGTTCCCGAACCCGGCCAACCTGACGCTGCACAACTACGCGGCGATCGACTCCCGGATCAACCTCTGGCAGGGGCTTGTCAACTCCGGGATCTTCACCGGCGGCGTGCTGCTGTTCACGGTCGTGTTCGGCGTGCTCGCCGGGTACGCGCTCTCGATCCTCGAGTGGCGCGGCCGCGGGGTGACCTTCGCGCTGGCGCTGCTGGTGCAGACCATCCCGTTCCAGCTGCTGATGATCCCGCTCTACGTGCTCATCGCGCGCAACTACGGGCTCGCGGACAACTACCTGGGGATGATCCTGCCGTTCGCCATCAACTCGGCGGCAGTGCTGATCTTCCGGCAGTACTTCCTGCAGCTGCCGCGCGAGCTGTTCGACGCGGCACGGATCGACGGCGCCGGGGAGTTCACCCTGCTCTGGCGGGTCGCCCTCCCGCTGGTGCGCCCGGCGCTGGTCACCGTGCTGCTGCTGACCTTCATCGGCCCGTGGAACGAGTTCCTCTGGCCGTTCCTCATCACGAAGGAGGCGAGCCTGCAGCCGCTGGCCGTCTCGCTGGCGAACTACATCAGCACCGTCGCGGCCTCCACGGCCAACCCGTACGGCGCGATCCTCGCCGGAGCGGTCGTCCTGGCCGCGCCCGTCGTGGTGCTGTTCATCGTGTTCCAGCGCTACTTCACCTCCACCGACATCGGCTCGTCCGTCAAGGGCTGAGCCGCCCCACCGCAACACCACGCAAGGAGAACAGTGGACGCCGCCTACACCGACGCCCTCCGCCGCAACTACGAGGAGGCGTTGGGCCATTCCAACGCCCTCACCGACCACATCTCGACCGACCAGTTCTCGGCGCACTACGTCGATCCGCCGGACTGGGCGATCGGCCCGTTCGAGCGGGACCCGTCGCTCACCTTCCGGCTCGACGGCCAGTGGGACGACCCCACCGGCGTCGGCTGGACGAGCAGCGCGATCTACAATCCGACGATGATCGAGCGCGGAGGTGAACTGCACCTCTACTACCGGGCCTCGCCGCGGATGGAGTCGACTGCCAGCCGCATCGGGCACGCCGTGCGCCGCGACGGCGTCTGGAAGGACGACCCGGCCAACCCGGTCGTGTACCCGACCCTGCCCAACGAGACACTGGGTTGCGAGGACCCGAAGGTCTACGAAGCGGACGGCCGCTACGTGCTCTTCTACAACGCGATCCGCCGCACGGGCGACGGCGAGACCGCGGTCGACATCATGGGGATGGTCTCCGACGATCTGGTGTCGTGGGAGAAGATCGGCCTGGTCGTCCCGCTCGAGGTGTCCCTCGGCTGGGCGAAGGGCGCCGTGGTGCCCCGCGACGAGCGCGGCCGCGCCGTGCGGATCGGCGGCGAGTACCTGATGTACCTCTCGGAGGGCTGCGGCGATCGTCCGATGATCGGGCACTCCGACGACCTGGTCTCCTGGACCTTCACCGAGCAGCCCTACCTCGACCTGTCGCCGCTACCCGGCACCCTGTTCGAGGTCGCCTGCGCCGTCGTGCGCGGCGACGACCTCGTGCTGGACTTCTTCTACGCCGACGATCACGGCGACTTCGCCGCGGCCCAGGCGCACTACTCCGTCGACGCTCCGTTCACGCAGACCGGCCTCCACCGCGGCGGCTCCCTCGCCTGGGGCGGCCTGCAGAGGGTGGACGGCCGGTGGTCGTTCGCGCAAGGCTGGGACGCCCCCCGCGGAGAGCGCGAAATCTATGTCTACAAGGAGGTCACGAAGTGACTGAGTCTTTCCCCGCCGTGCCCTTCCCGTACGCTCTCACCCGCGCCGGCGTGGTGATGATCCCCGACCCCGGCGAGCCGCTGGAGGCCGAGGGCGTGCTCAACCCGGCCTCCGGCCGCGACGCCGACGGCGAGCTCTACCTGCTGCCGCGGCTGGTCGCCGACGGCAACGTGTCGCGCGTGGGCCTCGCCCGCGTCGTCGTGGAGGACGGCGTGCCCGTCGGCGTCGAGCGGGAGGGCGTCGTGCTGGCGCCCGACCGCGACTTCGAGCGCGGCCGGCGCAACTCCGGGGTGGAGGACCCGCGCACGACCTACGTGCCCGCCCTCGGCCTCCACCTGATGACGTACGTCGCCTACGGACCGCTCGGCCCGCGCACCGCCGTCGCCGTCTCGTCCGATCTGCGGTCGTGGCAGCGCCTCGGCCCGGTGAGCTTCGAGTACGACGACGAGCTGGGTGTCGACTTGGCGCTCTTCCACAACAAGGACACGGTGTTCTTCCCCGAGCCGGTCACCGGCCCGGACGGCGTGGAGAGCCTCGCGGTGCTGCACCGGCCGGTGTGGGATCTGGGCGAAGTCCGTGACGGTGAGGGCGCGCACCCGCCGACCGGGCTGGAGGAGAAGCGCCCCAGCATCTGGATCGCGTTCATCCCGCTCGCGGCCGTCCGCGACGACCTCGGCGAGCTGGCCCGGTGGCGGCACAACCGCTTCCTGGCCGGACCGGAGTACCCGTTCGAGGAGCTGAAGATCGGCGCCGGTCCCGCCCCGGTGCGCGTCCCGGAGGGCTGGCTTCTGCTCCACCACGGCGTCACCGGGCGCCTGGAGCGCGGTGTCGACCAGCAGAAGCACGTCAACTACGCCGCCGGCGCGATGATCCTCGACGCCGACGAGCCGTGGAGGGTGATCCGGCGCACCGAGGAGCCGCTGCTGAGCGCGGAGACCGAGGAGGAGCGCAGCGGGATCGTGCCGAACGTCGTCTTCCCGACGGCGATCGAGCGGATCGGCGACACCGACTGGGTATTCTACGGGATGGCGGACTCGAAGATCGGGGTGGCGAAGCTGGAGCGGGTGGTCTGATCCGCGGCATGATGTCGAGATGACGCCTCCCCGTTCGTACGAACGGTGAGAGGAAGGAATCACGACCATGTCCCAGTACCTGCTCAGCGTCTACCAGCCCGACGGGCCCGTCCCCGAGCCGGAGGTCCTCGCCGCGATCGGCGAGGACCTCGACGCGCTCAACACCGAGATGCGCGCGGCCGGCGCATGGGTGTTCTCCAACGGCCTCCTGCCCCCGGAGTCGGCGACCGTGCTGCGGCCGTCCGGCTCCGAGGTGCTCGTCACCGACGGGCCGTTCGCGGAGAGCAAGGAGCACCTCGGCGGCTTCACCATCGTCGACGTCCCCGACCGGGACGCCGCCCTCGAGTGGGGGCGCCGGCTCGCCGTCGCGACGACGCTGCCGATCGAGGTGCGGCCGTTCGCGTGAGCGTCAACGCAAGCGGCACGATCAGCGGCTACGGCGCCACCGTGGGATAGCCGCTGCGCCTTCCCCACGCGCCCTCCGCGGTGGAGAGTGGCGCTATGGACATCGCATTCCTCGGGCTCGGCCGGATGGGCCGCGAGCTCGTCCCGCACCTGATCGACGCCGGCCACACCGTCACTGTCTGGAACCGCTCACCGGAGCCGGCCGAGACCATCGGCCGCCGCGGCGCGCACGTCGCGGCGTCGGCGGCGGACGCCGTCGCCGCCGCGGACACGGTCGTGAGCGTGCTGTTCGGGCCGGAGGCCGTGCGGGAGACCCTGCTCGACCCGGAACTGCCGTGGCGCCCTGGCACGCTGTGGATCGACGTGACGACGGTCTCGCCGGCCGACGCGACCGAGTTCGCCGACCGTGCCGCCGCGCTCGGCATCCGTTACGTGGCCTCCCCCGTCGTCGGGTCGCTCGCTCCCGCCCGCGCCGGAAAGCTCGCGGTGCTGGTCGGCGGCGAGCACGACGCGGTGCGCGAGGCGAAGCGAGTCGTCGGGTTGTGGGCCGATCAGGAGAAGCTGCGCACCTTCGACACGCCCGCGGCGGCGACCGCGGCGAAGCTGGTCGCCAACCTCGCGCTCGCGATCTCGATGGAGGCGCTGTCGGAGTCGCTGCGCCTCGGCCGCGCCGCGGGCCTCAGCGACGACGAGGTCCTCGCGACGCTCTCCCTGACGGCGATCGCCCCGCTCGCCGCCATGAAGGGCCCGCTCGTGACGGCGGGCGACTACGACGACGCCCAGTTCACCGCCGACGCCCTCGCCAAGGACGCGCGCCTCATGCTCGCGACGGCGGACGTGCCGCTGCCGGCCGTCGCGCTCGTCGCGGCCGAGCTGCAGCGCGCGATCGACGCCGGCCAGGGCGGGAAGGACTTCTCGGTGATCGCTCGGGATCGCTGACCGGGCTCTCCGAGGGTGAACCTCACCACCGGACCGCGCGTCCCGCTTGTGACCCCGGCTGCCGTCCCCCTACGCTCGGCGGAAGGCGTGGAACAGGCGCCGGGACCGAGAGGCGGGGGCCATGCGTTTCATCCAGTCGCCGGACCGGCGTACGCACCCGCACGGTCCCGACACCCAAAACGCGCCGCTCCTGAAGCGCAGCCCGTTCCTGTTCGGGTTCGTCGTCACCCTCGGCGCGCTGGGCGCCGTCGCCACCGGCTACATGCTCTACGGCCTCCGGTCGATCATCTTCTCGGTCTTCCTCGCGGCGTTCGCAACAGTCGGCCTGGACCCGCTGGTCCGCTGGTTCCAGCGGCACGGGATGAAGCGCGCCTGGGCGATCGTGACGGTCATCCTGCTCATCGTCGGCGTCCTCGTCGCGATCGTCTGGGTGGTCGTCCCGCTGATCGTGCAGCAGATCACCAACCTGGCGACGGCCATCCCGGCGGAGGTGGCGACGTTGCGCGCCGCGGGCTGGTTCGACGCGACCAACGCGGCCAGCAACGGCGTCCTCGGCCAGGCGGTCACCTGGATCTCGGATCAGGTGAAGAACCCGCAGACCTGGGCGAACATCGGCAACGGTCTGGTCGGCGTCGGCCTCTCGGTGCTGAACGGCTTCACGACCGGCTTCTTCATCGCCATCCTGACGATCTACTTCATCGCCTCCTACGACTCCACCAAGGCGTCGCTCTACCACCTGGTGCGCCGCTCGCACCGGGACTCGTTCGAGGGCTACACCGAGCGCATCCTGCAGAACTTCGGCAAATACCTGAGCGGGATGGTGATCCTCGCGTTCTTCAACGCGACCTACAGCCTGATCCTGCTGCTGGCGACCGGCGTGCCCGGCGCGTTCCTGATCGCGCTGGGGGCGTTCTTCATCACGCTCATCCCGCTGATCGGAACGGTGCTCACCACCGTGCTGATGACCGTGCTCGCGCTGATCCACTCGCCGGTGAGCGCGATCGTCGTGCTGGTCTTCATGCTGATCTACATGCAGGTGGAGGCATACATCCTCACCCCGAAGGTGATGGGCAAGGCGGTGCAGGTCCCGGGCTCGGTCGTCCTCATCTCGGCGCTCGCGGGGTCGACGCTGTTCGGCCTGCCGGGGGCGCTGGTCGCCATCCCGATCTCGGCGGGCATCATCCTGATCGTGAAGGAGGTCGTGATGCCTCGGAAGGATCGGACGTAGCAGGCGTAGAGTCCCTCCACGTGACCACGAAGATCGCGCTCATCACCGGGGCAAACAAGGGAATCGGTTTCGAGACGGCGCGGCGGCTCGGCGAGCTCGGGATGACCGTGCTGGTCGGCGCGCGGGACGAGCAGCGCGGGCTCGCCGCCGAGGCGTCGCTCCGGGATGGCGGCGCCGACGCCCGGTTCGTGCGGCTCGACGTGACCGACGACGACTCGATCGCACGCGCCGCCGAGTGGATCGGCCGGGAGTTCGGCCGCCTCGACGTACTGGTCAACAACGCCGGCACCGCCACCGTCTCGCGGCAGCGTGCGCTCGCCAGTGCGACCTCGCTTGCGGACATGCGCGCGGTCTACGACATCAACGTGTTCGGCCTGGTCGCCGTCACGAACGCGATGCTGCCGCTGCTGCGGCGCTCCGAGGCCGGGCGCATCGTCAATGTGTCCAGCGAGGTCGGCTCGATCGGGTCCCAGTCCGACCCCGCCAGCCCGCTGTACGACCTGCCCGCTTCCGCGCAGTACCCGTCGTCCAAGGCGGCGGTCAACATGCTCACCGCGATGTACGCGAAAGAGTTGAGGGACACCCCGATCAAGGTGAACGCCGCCAACCCCGGCTTCACGGACACCGACTTCAACGACCACCGCGGCATCCGCTCGGTCGAGGAGGGCGCGGAGCCGAGCGTCCACCTGGCGACGCTGCCCGACGACGGACCGTCCGGCGTGCTGTGGGGACACCTGTGGCTGCGGGAAGGCGAGGGCGGCTACGGCGTGCTGCCCTGGTAGCCGGAGGCGTCGCTGCTTCCGCGCGCGCCGCGGGCCGACGCCTCCCCCGCACCCGTCCCGACGGCCAGGAACGCCGTCCCGAAGCACAGCTCCACCCACGCCGCTTCGTCCAGCCCGTCCCGCATCGCCGCCCGGATCGACTCCCACGGCCGCCGCCGCATCCACTCCTCCAGCGCGGCCGACCTCCCGACCGCCGCGACGCCCAGCCACGCCAGCCACGCCGGCGTGCGCTCCGGCCTCTTCAGGTCGAGCACCGCCCACCGGCCGCCCTGCCTGAGCGCGGCCGCCCCGTGCGCGACGACCGCACCGCACGCGGGCACCTGGGTGAGCGCGTAGGTGGAGAGGATTGCGTCCACGCCGCGCGGGAAGGGGAACTCCGCGGCGTCGGCCTGCACCAGCTCGACGTTCCGCCAGCCGTGCGCCGCCACCCGCGAACGGGCGCGGTCGAGCATCGCGTCGGTCAGGTCCACACCGATCAGGCGGCCGGCCGGCCCGATGGCGTCCTCCAGCAGCGGGAAGTTCAGCCCCGTTCCGCAGGCGATCTCCACCACGGTCGCGCCGGAGCGGAGGCCGAGCGCCCGCACCGCGCGCAGCCGCTGCGAGCGCTGCGGGTAACCCGGCACCGGGTACAGCCGCGAGGTGAGGTCGTAGTGCGCCGCCTTCCGCCGGTAGACCTCGATCAGCCGCTCGGCGCCGTCCACCCGGGTCACGGCGACCCCGCGCCGGCCTGCACGTCGGCCTCCACCGCGGCCTTGATCGCGGCCATCTCGATGTCGCTCGTGCGCTGGATCCTGCGCCGGAGGATGCCGGGCGGGAGCAGGCGCATGACGTTCGAGAGGTCCACCTCCACCCACATGATGGCGTCGGTGCTGTCCTCGCCGGCCGGCAGGACCTCCATCCCCCAGCGCGCCGGCGACGAGCCGACGGTGCCGGCGAACCCGAGGGTGTGCGGGGCGTCGACGACGGTCACCCGCTCGGTGCGGCGATGCTCCGTCCGGAAGTCGCGCGCCCGCTGTTCGATGATCGCGCCGGGCTCGATCGGTCCGCCGCCACGGACCCGGCACTCGAGCACGGTCGGCGCCCACTCGGCCCAGCGCCCGACGTCACACAGGTAGTCCCACACGTCGCGGACGCTGCCGGCGACGACGATGCGGCTCTCGGTACGGATGGTCATGGCTCGCGCCGCGGGGTCGTCACGGCGTGCGTCCTCCTGTGGGGTACACGGGGTGGGCGGGTGGATGGTTCACCTGACGCGTTCGCCACGATGAACGCCGCCGCATCCGCAGCGACCCGCTCGGGCCGCTCCCACAGGACCAGGTGCCCCGTCCCCTCGTAGATCATCAGGCGGCTGCCGTCGATCGCACCCGCGAGCTCGTGGGCCTGCGAGGCCGGCAGGATGTCGTCCTGCGCCCCCCACAGGATCAGCGTCGGCGCGGCGATCGTCCCGTTCCCAAGCGGCGAGGGCGCGGTGACGAGCCCCTCGATGCCTGCGAGAAGAACCGCACGCGGGATGCTCAGCGCCGAGATCTCCTGGTCGACGAGGAAGCTCCCCGGCACAGGCGAGCGCAGCGGGAGGACCCCGTTGAGGGCCCGGACGTCATCCCGGGTGACGGGATCGTGGAACGACGCCAGCACGCGCGCGAGCGCCGCCGGAACCGGCCCCCGCAGGTCGCTCGGCGCCCCGACCAGCACGAGTCCCCGCACCCGTTCGGGATGCGCGACGGCGACCTGCTGCGCCACGTAGCCGCCGCTGGAGGTGCCGAGCAGCCAGGAGGCGTCGATCGCCAGCGCATCCAGGAGCGCCACCACGTCCTCGCCGACCTCGCTCAGCGAGTACCCCCGTGGGGGCTTCGAACTTCCGCCGGCGCCACGCAGGTCGGGAACGACGACACGCAGCGAGCGCGGAAGCAACGGGGTCAGCCGATCGAACGAACGATGCGTCTCACCCCACGCGTGAAGAAGCACGACCGGTTCGCCCTGGCCGGAATCCAGAACGGCCAGCTCGATCCCTGTGGAGAGCGGGACGCGCCGCATGCGGGCATTATGGCGCGTGGGGAGGTGTCGTGTTCAGGTCTCGTCGTCCCGGCAGACGCCCGCCGCCACCGCAGCCGCACCTCCCACACTCTGGTCCGCGGACGAAAAACCCCCGATCCCAGTGTTTCCAAGGGATCGGGGGCTTCTCGCCACCTGCGGTGTTGGGTGCGCCCCCAGGGACTTGAACCCTGAACCCATTGATTAAGAGTCAATTGCTCTGCCGATTGAGCTAGAGGCGCATTCGTTCCGGTTTCCCGGACCGAGGCTCAACATTAGCATCCGATTCGGGCACGGCGCCAATCGAGGCGGGCGCCCTCCGCACCCCGGGCGTGTCCGCGCGTCGGGCCGCTAGGCTCCTGGCGTGACCGACGCACGCGACACCGCCCCGCAGCTCTCCGACGACCTGGCGCTCGCGCTGCGGCTGGCCGACCTGGCCGACGAGATCTCGTCCGCGCATTTCCGGGAGCGCGGCCTCCACATCGACACCAAGCCGGATCGCACGTTCGTCACGGAGGCCGACCTGGCCGTCGAGCGAGCCATCCGGGAGGCGCTCGCCGCCGAGCGGCCGGGCGACGGAATCCTCGGCGAGGAGTACGGCACCGAGGGGAGCGCCGTTCGGCAGTGGATCCTCGACCCGATCGACGGGACCTCCAACTACCTGCGCGGCGTACCGGTGTGGGGGACGCTCATCGCGCTCGCCGAGAACGGCACGCCGGTCGTCGGCGTGGTCAGCTCCCCCGCGCTGGGCAAGCGCTGGTGGGCGGCGGCCGGCGGCGGAGCGTGGACGACCGACGGCCCCGGTGCCGAGCCGCGGCGGATCCGGGTGTCGGCGGTGGACGACCTGGCGAACGCGTCGGTCAGCTTCCAGAGCATCGCCCAGTGGGACCAGGCGGGCTACCTCGACCGGCTCGTCGCGCTCACCCGGCGGGTGTGGCGGGACCGCGCCTACGGCGACATGTGGGCATACATGCTGCTGGCCGAGGGGCTGCTGGACGCGGTGGGCGAGTTCGACGTCAAGACCTACGACCTCGCCGCGCTCATCCCGATCGTGGAGGAGGCCGGCGGCCGGTTCACCTCGGTGACGGGCGAGCCGGGGCCGTCGCACGGCTCGTCGCTCGCGTCCAACGGCCTGCTGCACGCGGCCCTGCTCGACGCGCTCGGATAGCAACGCCCGACAACACTTTTATAGGCTCCGATTCCCGCGGCCCCGGCGCCCTCCACCCAATAGGCTCGATCGTGTGAACACCCACAGCGACGAGCCTCTCGTGCACATCGCCGGCTTCCGCATGGACTTCGGGCGGACCACCGTCATCCGCGACCTCTCCTTCGACATCGCGCGCGGGGAGACGTTCGGCTTCCTCGGCAGCAACGGGTCGGGCAAGACCACGACCATCCGCGCCCTGCTCGGCATCTACCAGCCGACCGCAGGCGTGCTGCACATCGACGGCAAGGACTTCTCTCCGGAGGCCGGTGAGCGGCTCGGCTACCTGCCGGAGGAGCGCGGCCTCTACAAGAAGGAATCCGTCATCGACGTGATGGTCTACTTCGGCCGGCTGAAGGGGCTCGGCGCTGAGAGGGCGCGGCGCTGGTCCAGCGAGTACCTGGAGCGCGTCGGCATCGGCGACAAGGAGAAGGTCCGACTGGACAAGCTCTCCGGCGGCCAGCAGCAGAAGGTGCAGCTCGGCGTCACGATCATGAACCAGCCCGAGCTGCTCATCCTCGACGAGCCGACGAAAGGCTTCGACCCGGTCAACCGGCGGCTGCTCATGGACATCATCGACGACCAGAAGCGCGCCGGCTCGACCGTGATGATGGTGACCCACCAGATGGAGGAGGTCGAACGGCTCTGCGACCGCGTCATCCTCCTCAAGGACGGCGTCTCCCGCGCCTACGGCACGGTCTCCGAGGTGCAGGAGCAGTTCGGCGGGACGGTCGTACACGTGGACCACGACGGCACGATCCCGGCCTCCCCGGCCTACCGGGTCGCGAGGGACGAGAGCGGCCACGCCGAGCTGGAGGTCGCGAACGACGCCGACACCGCGGCGATCCTGCGCGGCCTCCTGGACGCCGGCCTCCACGTCACGCGCTTCTCCCCCACCCGCAAATCTCTCGACGACATCTTCGTCGAGGTCTACGGCGCCGAGAGCCGGGAGGACTGACCATGGCCCGCCACAACCTCTCCACCGTCATCGGGTTCGAGTTCACCCGCACGATCAAGAAGCGCAGCTTCTGGGCGGTGACGCTGATCCTGCCGATCCTGGTGTTCGGGCTCGGCGCGCTCGTCATCTCGGCGAACGTCTCCAGCGCCAACACCGCCGACCAGCAGAAGAACGCGCGCTTCGACTTCCTCTACGCGGACGCCTCCGGCCTGGTCGACCCGGCCGTCGCGCACAGCTACGGCGGCAGGGAGGTGGCCAGCAGCTCAGCGGGCGTCGAGGAAGTGCAGAACGGCGGCAGCCCGGCCTTCTTCGACTACCCGGCCGACCCGTCCCAGCAGACGATCAAGGTCTACGGGGCCGACGCTGGCGTGTTCGCGAACAGCAAGTACTCCGCCGTCGCCCAGTCGCTGCTGGCGACGAGCGTGGAGCGGAAGCTGAACAGCCCGGTCGACGTCGCGATCCTCCGCGGCGAGACGACCACCTCCACGACCACCTTCAAAGACGGCGCCGTCGCGCCCGGTTTCCAAGGGATCCTGCCTCCTCTGATCTTCCTGGCCGCGTTTTTCATCGTGATCGTGTTCCTCGGCAACCAGATGCTCAACTCGACCCTGGAGGAGAAGGAGAACCGGGTCACGGAGATGATCCTGACGACGATCAACCCGACCAACCTCCTGGTCGGCAAGGTGGTGTCCCTGTTCGCGGTCGGGATCATCCAGATCGCCGTCTTCGCGCTGCCGGTCGTGATCGGCTACCTCTTCTTCCGCGACCAGCTCGCCATCCCGAACTTCGACCTGAGCTCGCTGGTGTTCGACCCTCAGAAGATGATCATCGGGGCGCTGATCACGATCGGCGGCTTCGCGCTGTTCACCGGGACGCTCGTCGCCGTGGGCGCGGTGATGCCGACCGCGAAGGACGCGGCGCCGTTCTTCTCGGTCGTGGTCTTCGCCGTCGTCATCCCCGTCTACGCGTCCAGCTACGCGGTCAGCACGCCGGAGGCGCCGATCGTGCAGATCCTGGCGTTCTTCCCGTACACGGCGCCGATCACCGCGCTCATCCTCAACGCGTTCGGGTCGCTGCCGCTCTGGCAGGCGATCGTGATCATCGTCGAGCTGTTCGCCCTCTCCTACGTCGTGCTCCGGCTGGCCGTCCGGCTGTTCCGGTACGGGTCGATCGAGTACTCCAGCAAAGTGCGCATCCGGGATGTGCTCGGGCGCAAGCCCGCCGCGGGATCGGCGGTCCGCTGATGCGCGCCGTGATCGTGCCGCAGCCGGGCGACGCGGAGGTTCTGACCGTCGCCGACGTCCCTGAGCCCCAGCCCGCAGGCGGCGAGGTCCGCATCCGGGTGATCGCGGCCGGCCTGAACGGCGCGGACCTCAGCCAGCGCCGCGGCTTCTACCCGCCGCCTCCCGGAGCGCCCGAGTGGCCCGGCCTCGAGGTGTCCGGCGTGATCGACGCGGTCGGCGCGGACGTCGAGCCCGGGCGCTGGCAGGAGGGCGACCTGGTCTGCGCTCTGCTGCCCGGCGGCGGCTACGCCGAGTACGTCACGGTCGACGCGGAGCTCGTCCTCGCGATCCCGCCCGGCGTGGACCCGGTGGAGGCCGCCGGCCTGCCCGAGGTCGCCGCCACGGTCTGGTCCAATGTGTTCGACCTCGGCGCGCTCGCGCCGGGCGAGACCCTGCTGGTCCATGGCGGCTCCAGCGGGATCGGCAGCATGGCCATCCAGCTCGCCCACGCGCTCGGCTCCCCGGTGATCGCGACGGCCGGCAGCCCCGAGAAGGCCGCGTTCTGCCGCGGGCTCGGCGCGGACGCCGCGGTCGACTACCGCACCGACGACTTCGTGGAAGCCGTCTGCGCCTTCACCGACGGCCGCGGCGCCGACGTCGTGCTCGACATCGTCGGCGGCGCGTACATCGCCCGCGACCTGGAGGCCCTCGCGACCGACGGCCGCATCATGTCGATCGCGGTCCGCGACCGCACGCCGGCCGCCGTGGACATGGGCCTCCTCATGCGCAAGCGCGCCCGGCTCCAGGGCACGACGATGCGCGCCCGCCCGCTCGCCGAACGGGTCGCGATCGTCGCCGCCGTGCGCGAGCACGTCTGGCCGCTGCTGGAGTCCGGCGAGGTCCGGCCGGTCATCGACTCGGTGTTCCCGCTCGCGGACGCGGCTCAGGCGCACCGGAGGATGGAGTCGTCCGCGCACCTCGGGAAGATCCTGCTGCGCGTCTCCTGACCCACGCGTCGGCGACGGCAGCGCCCGCCGCGCCGACCGCATACGCGAGCAGGTCGATCCATTGGAACGTGGACCCGATCACTAGCTCGGCGCCGGGGACCGTCGCCGACAGGTACGCGGGGACACTGGTCAGCTGGAAGACCTCCACGGCGGCGCAGATCCCGAAGGCGACGCCGCCGACGACCGCGCTCGACACCCGCGGGGCCACGACCGCGACGAGCAGGAAGATGAGCACCGCGTACAGCGCGTCCCCCGCGAACGCACCGGCGGCGCTCTGGAAGACCTCGTGAACGGTCAGGCCGGCGGCCACGGTCGCGAGCGCGGCGACGAACAGGGCGGTGCGGCGGCGGGCGCGGGACCGCCTGGGTGCTCGGGATGGCATGAGTCGAGGGTATGGGGGCGGGTGCGGTGAGGCGTCCGGCGGCCGACGGATCGATCTCCGCCGGTGGGATGATCCGGCCGGTTCGACGACGGCGACCCCGGTTCGGTGGGAGGATCGAAGCATGACCACGCCGCCCTCCGACGACGCCCTGTCCGCCCTTCCGAAAGCCGAGCTCCATCTGCACATCGAGGGCACCCTCGAGCCCGATCTGGCGTTCGAGCTCGCCGGGCGCAACGGAGTGGAGTTGCCGTACGCCTCCGTCGATGAGCTCGCGGCGCAGTACGACTTCTCCGACCTGCAGTCGTTCCTCGACCTGTATTACGCGACCATGGCCGTGCTGCGCACCGAGGACGACTTCGCCGAGCTCACCCGCCGCTACCTTCGCACGGCCGCCGCGCAGGGGGTGCGGCACGCCGAACTGTTCTTCGACCCGCAGGCGCATGTGACGCGCGGCGTTCCGATCGAGGCGGTCGTGGACGGGATCAGCGGCGCCCTGGCGGAGGCCGAGCGCGACCTCGGGATGTCGGGCGGCCTCATCCTCTGCTTCCTGCGCGACCAGCCGGTGGAGTCCGCCGACGCGATCCTGACCGCCGCCCTCACCCGGCCCGAGCGGCTGCTCGGGGTCGGGCTGGACTCCGCCGAGGTGGGCTATCCGCCGGAGCTGTTCGCGGACGTGTTCGCGCGGGCCAAGAGTGCCGGGCTGCACGCGGTCGCGCACGCCGGCGAGGAGGGGCCGCCCGCCTACATCGTGCAGGCGCTCGACCTCCTCGGCGTGGAGCGGGTCGACCACGGCATCCGGGCCGCCGAAGATCCCGAGCTGATGGCGCGCCTGGCGGCCGACGGCATCCCGCTCACCGTCTGCCCGCTGTCCAATGTCCGCCTGCGCACGGTCCCCGACCTGAGCGCGCACCCGCTGCTGCGGCTCGACGCCGCGGGGGTCCGGGTCACCGTGAACTCGGACGACCCGGCGTACTTCGGCGGCTATATCGGCGACAACTACCGTGCGATCCGGGACGCGCTCGGCGTCACGGCCGAGCAGGCCGAGCGGTTCGCGCGCACCTCCATCGACGCCTCGTTCGCGAGCGCCGAGCGCAAAGCCGAGCTGCAGGCCGAGGTCGACGTGTGGCAGAGCTGACGGGAGGCCGGGTCGGGAGCATCACTCGTCCGGACGGGCGCGCGGTGCGGTTCTTCGACACCGGGGAGGCCGGCCCCGCGGCGGACACCGACGCGCCTGTCGTCGTCTGGCACCACGGCACCCCGCAGACCGGTGCCGTCCTCCAGCCGATCGCGGAGGCGGCAGCCGCCCGCGGCCTCCGCGTCGTCTCGGTCGCCCGGCCCGGCTACCCGGGCTCCGACGCCCTGACCGGCCGGACCGTCGCGGACGCGGCGGCCGACGTGCTCGCCGTCCTCGACGTGCTCGGCGTCGAGCGCTTCGCCGCGGTCGGCGCCTCCGGCGGCGCCCCGCACGCGCTCGCCTGCGCCGCCCTCGCCCCGGCAGGGGTGTCCGCCGTCGTGTCGTTCGCCGGCATCGCGCCGTATTGGGACGACGTCGACTGGTTCGCCGGCATGGCCGACCCGGGCGGTCTGCGCGCAGCGCTCGCCGGCCGGGATGCCCGCGCCGCGCACGCCGAGACCGCCGAGTTCGAACCGGAGTCGTTCACCGCTCGCGACTACGAGAATCTGAAGGCGGCGTGGGCCGCGCTCGGAGCCGACGCCGGAGCCGGGACCGCCGAAGGACACGACGGCGAGGTGGACGACGACCTCGCCTACGTCTCTCCGTGGGGCGTCGAGCTGAGCGCCGTGAGCGCTCCGGTCCTCCTCGTGCAGGGCGGACGCGACCGCGTCATCCCGGCCACGCACGCGGGCTGGATGCTGGAACGGCTCCGCCGCGGCGAACTCTGGCTGCGGCCGCGAGAAGGTCACGTCTCGGTCCTGACCGCGCTCCCCGTGGCGCTGGACTGGGTGACGGCGACCTCCGCTCGCTGACCGACACGCGCATTTCTGTGGATTCTTTCAGAAAAGTGCTCTCTTCCTGCTAGGGTCGCGGGAAGTCGACCGGATGGGCCGCTCCCGGCACACCGTCCCGTTTCCCGAAGGAGAGCTCATGACGACGACGTCCACGGCGTCCGCGCCCGCGCGGTCCGGAACACTGCGCCGCAGCCTCGGACTGTGGGCGATCGTCGGTCTCGGCCTCGGATACATGACGCCGACCGTCGTCTTCGACACCTTCGGCATCGTCTCCGACGAGACCAGCGGCGCCGTGCCCGCCGCGTACCTCGTCGCGCTCATCGTGATGATGTTCACCGCCGTCAGCTACGGCAAGATGGCGGGCGCCATCCCGAGCGCCGGGTCGGCCTACACCTACGTGCGGGAGTCCATCCACCCGAACCTCGGCTTCATGGTCGGCTGGACGTCACTCATCGACTACGTCCTGCTGCCGATGGTGAACTGCCTGATCATCCGGCTCTACCTGGAGCAGGTCTTCCCGGGCGTCCCCGGCTGGATCTGGGTCGTGATCTACTGCGCGGCGGTGACGACGCTCATCTACTTCACGATGCGGGGCACCTCGAACATCAACATGATCCTGCTCGTCTTCGCCATCGTCGTGATGGCGGTGTTCGTCGCGATGGTGATCGCGCAGCTCGCGAACGGCGCCGGCGACGGCACCGTCGCCTCGATCAAACCGTTCTTCCACGACGGCGTCACCCTGTCGGCCGTGCTCACGGGCGCGACGGTGGTCTGCTTCTCGTTCATCGGCTTCGACGCGGTGACGATGTACGCCGAGGAGGCGAAGACGCCGAAGATCATGCCGCGGGCGATCCTGCTGACGGTGGTGATCGGCGGGGCGATCTTCCTCGTAGCCGGGTTCTTCACGCAGCTCCGGTTCCCGACGAACGCGCCGTTCGGCGAGTTCACCGACGACCCGCTCCCCCAGATCGGCCTCATCGTCGGCGGCCCGGTCTTCCAGGCGATCTTCGTCGCTGCCGGTTTCGCGGCGACGCTCGCCTCGGGCCTGGCCTCGCACGCGTCGGTGTCCCGGATGCTGCTGGTGATGGGCCGCAACAACGTCCTCCCCCGCCGCTTCTTCGGCTACATCGACCCGAAGACGCACACGCCGACGCTGAACATCGTGCTGGTCGGCGCGATCTGCCTCCTCGCGATGTCGTTCTCGCTGGAGCTGATCTCGGCCTTCATCAACTTCGGCGCCCTGATCGCCTTCACCTTCGTCAACGTCTCGGTGATCGCCTGGTTCGCCATCCGGCAGGGCCGGCGGCGCACGGCGGCCGACATCGTGAGCTTCATCGTCCTCCCGGGGATCGGCATGCTGCTCACCGGCATCCTGTGGGCGAACCTGCACGCGGACGCGCTGATCGGCGGCCTGATCTGGACGGCGATCGGCTTCGCGTACCTGCTCGTGCTCACGCGCGGCTTCCGCCGGCGGGCGGCCGCCTTCGACGAGAACCAGCCGGTCACAGGGTTCACACCGGCGGCCGGGAAGGATCGGGAGCCGACGGGGTAAGCGTCAGCACTCACCTGCGAGTCACCCGAACCGCGCGCCCCGCGCCGCACTGTTCGTTCTAGTGTTGGCACAAGTGTCCTGTCGGGCGCACCGTTTCGCGCCCGGCCCCGGGGAGGAGTACCGATGTCCGAGCTCGACCTCAACCAGCCGTTGACGCCTCCGGACGAGCCGGCGGCCGGGGTGAGCCTCACACCGCCCGCCGCGGTGCCGGAGGTCGGCGGCGACCAGGCCGTCGGAATGGTCGCCGTGCCCGCCGACAAGCGGGCCGAGCTCGCTGCCAAGGCGGACGAGTTCGTCGCCGGGCTCGCCGGGGTGGAGCCGGGCAGTCCCGAGTTCACCCGTCGCGTCGACGAGATCGCGCGGATGGGCGTGCAGGAGATCCGGTCGTCCTCCGAGGTCTCGAACCGAATGCTGCAGCGGCCGGAGTCCTCGCTCGCCGCGGCCCGGGGTCGCGGCGGCCCCTCCGACCCGCAGACCCAGGTGGCCCAGACGCTGCAGCAACTCCGGACCACGATCACCGACCTCGACCCCGGCCACGCGAACCTCGCCGGCTCCAAGGGATTCTTCGGGAAGCTGCCCGGCGGCAAGTCGCTGATGCGCTACTTCGAGCGCTACCAGCCGGCGCAGAAGCAGCTCGACGCGATCATCACCGCGCTCATCTCCGGCCAGGACGCCCTCCTCAGGGACAACGCGGCCATCGACCTGGAGCGCACCAACCTCTGGGCGACGATGGGCAAGCTCGGCGAGTACACCACGCTCGCCAAGGCGCTGGACGACGCGATCGAGGCGCGCGCGGCGGAGCTGCGGCTCACCGACCCGCAGCGGGCGGACTCGCTCGTCGCCGACGCGCTCTTCCCGATCCGCCAGCGCCGCCAGGACCTCACCACGCAGATCGCGGTCTCCGTCCAGGGCTACCTCGCGCTCGACGCCATCCGGAAGAACAACCTGGAGCTGATCAAGGGCGTCGAGCGTGCGCGCACCACGACCGTCGCCGCGCTGCGCACCGCGATCATCGTCGCCCAGGCGCTCGGCAACCAGGAGCTCGTCCTCGACCAGATCACCGCTCTCAACGACGCGACGAACTCGATGATCGACCGCACCGGCGAGCTGCTGCGGCAGCAGACCGCGCGCGTGCACGAGCAGGCCGTCTCCACCGGGGTCAGCATCGAGACGCTCCAGCACGCGTTCGACAACGTGTTCGCGACGATGGACTCCATCGACAGCTACCGCGTGAAGGCCGTCGAGAGCATGGCGAAGACCGTGGACGCGCTGGAGCAGCAGATCACGCGCTCGAAGAGCTACCTGGACCGGTCGCACTCGAACAGCAGCAGCTGACGGGACGGCACCCCGGCCCCCGGTTCAGGGCAGGTCGAGCCGCGACGCCCCGAAGCGCTCCGACAGGAATCGCCCGTTGACCAGCAGGGCCGTCGCGTCCTGTTCGATCGCGGCGTCCCGCATCCGCCTCGCGGCGCGCTCCAGCTCCGCGAGCTGCCGGACCAGCGCAGTCGCCGCGGTCGTCCCGTCCGGGAAGACGTGATCGGCCGCCCAGTCCGCCGGCAGCGACAGGTAGGCGCGCAGGGTGTCCGGAAGGTAGACGGTCGCCGTCCGCCGCACCACGACCTCCGGCTCGCCCTGCCCGGCGACCCGCGGGAGGGCGTCGATGAGGAGGTCCCCGATCCGCCCCACCTGGGCGACCGCCTCCTCCGGCACCCGGTGGCCGAGGCGGGCGGGCAGCGTCCGGAGGTCGCCCTCGATCGTGCGGTCCCGCACCTGGATCTCCGACCCGGCGGGCTCCAGCCCCAGGGTCTGCAGCGCACGCGAGGAGGTCGCGGCGTCCCCGGCCGCCTCCGCGGCGAGCGCGGCGACCCGGCCCGCGAACGCGGTCAGCCACTCCCCGAGCCCGAGGGCGCGACGCGCGATCGTCACGCCGCCGTAGACGCGGTGCGCCTCGCCCTTCCAGTGCGGTCCCGGCTCGTAGCCGAGCGTCAACGTCTCCTCCGGGCCGATCAGACTGACCCGCGTGATGGCGCCCGGCCTGCCGGAGAGTCGGTCGGCGAGCGTTCGTTTGCGCTCGACGACCAGCACCCGGGCGGCGAGGGCCGGCGGCAGGGCGCGCGCGACGCTCTCGACCAGGTCGGTCAGGAACGTCTGCGGGTCGGTCGCCGCCTCCGTGGGCTCGGTCATCGTCCGCCGTCGGTGAGCGGGAGGACGAGGTTCGGTGTCGCGATGACGTGGTCGTCGCGCAGCGGTCGGACCGCCGTGCCGATGGCGAAGAACTCGGTGGTGTGGCCGCCCCAGGTGCCGGTCGGCGGCTTCTCGTCGGCGACGACGGCCGTGCCCACCGCGACGAACTCGGCGAGGTCGTTGCCGTATTCCTTGAACTCGATCTCCAGCCGCACGCCGACGACGCCGTCCGCGCCGAGCGCGTCGGCTTCGGCTTCCATGCGGGTCATCGCGAGCTCGCGGGCGTGGTACATCGCCTGGCTCAGCTTCTCGAGTTCCATGTTCTTGCTCCACTTACGAGCCTGGATGCCCACATGGTAGACGCTGGAGCCGAGCACGAGGCCGACCGGCCGGAACCCCGCCTGCCGGACGAGCAGGAACTCGTTCACCGACAGGTCGGAGGTGAAGCTGAGGACGGCCGAGGCCGTGTCCTCGACCGTCAGGTCCGTGCTCCACACGTCGCCGCGGTTCTTCGGGTACGGCACGAGCAGCGGGTCGTCGGAGCGCACCGCGGTGCCGAGCGCAGTGAACTCCCACGCCGACCCGTCCAGCCGGGAGCGGCGGACTGTGACGCCGACCACCCCGTGCGCCCCGAGCGCGCGTGCTTCGGTGAGCATCCGCCGCACGGCCCCGTACCAGGCGGACTCGTACGCCTTCACATAGGGCGCGAAGCCCACATAGCTGGTGCCGCCGGAGGTCGTGACCGGCGAACGCCAGGCGGTGCGGCTCCGCCCCGGGGTCGGACCCGGCGCGCTCCACCACGCGCAGCCCGTCCCGGCCCAGCCGAGGTTCACGACCATGCCGCCGAAGACCTCGCCGACCGCCAGCAGCCCCGCGCTGCGCGCCGCTGCCGCCGCCGGGGCGGAGAACAGCGAGGACCGCACGCCGCTCGCGGCCTGCTGCTGCACGCGCGAGCGCGCGGCCGCGGAGAGGCCGTCGGGAGAGTGCGTCACGCGCTCATCCAACCACGTCCGCGGCCGCGACGCGCGCAGCGCTGAGGTTCCGTCTCGTCAGCGCCCGACGGCAGTGCGGAGGAGCTGCGCGACGCGCTCCCGGGCAGCGTCGTCGAGCGCGGTCAGGGCGAACCCGACCGGCCACACGTTGCCGTCGTCCAGGGTCGCCGCCTGCTGGAACTCGATCGTGGCGTAGCGGATCTTGAACTTGGATCCCGGCTTGAACGCGACGACGACCTTGCCGTCGGCGTCGGCATACGCGGGCATCCCGTACCAGGTCTTCGCGGCGAGCGACGTGTTGTCCGCGACGAGCCGGTGGAAGGCCTCCGCGAGCTCGCGGTCGGTCCCCGTCATCGCGGCGATCGCCTCCTCGCACGCGGCGGCGGCGTCGGTCCCGGCCTGCTGTGCCTTCCTCTCGGCGACGGCGGCCTTGAGCGCCGCCTTCTCTTCTTTGCTGAACGTGGTGTCGGTCATGGTGTCCCCTTCTCGATCGGATGAGCCGGGTTCAATCTACGATTTCCGGGGTCAGGCGCGCTTCTCGATATCTGCTCGATCGTGGACGAACCGGGGGCCTCCGGGGGCCTTTACCCTCGGCCCCGCCGGTCTTAATATCGTGTCGTCACCCCGGACCCCGGTGACTCCCGTATCGATACGTGGGCTCGAGGGGGCGAGGCGGCATGCAGTTCAGCGTCGCGTGGGTCGCGACGCGCCCCGAGGACGCGCGAGAGCGCCTCGCGGCAGTGTTCAGCGGCGTGGAGGTGGCCACCGACGAGGCCGATCGCTTCAGCCTGTCCAGCCTGGAGAGCGGCGACGGCGCGGTGACGCTCGCCCACCTGAAGTGGACGGCGAGTGGGCGTAGCAGGACGGAGGAGAACCCCTTCTACGTCATCGGGGACATCGACGACGGCTCGGTGTCGATCGTCGCCGGCGGGGAGGCGGTCGACGCGCGGCGGGTGTTCCTCATCCCGCCGCGCGACATCGAGGCGTCCTGGACCGGCTCGCACAGCGCGCGGACGGTCCGCGTGCGGCGATCCGTCGTCGACGCGTACGCGCGCGGGCTGCTCGGAGCGGAGGCGCCCGCCGTGGCCTTCGAGTCGACCTCCCCGATCAGCCCCGTGCACGAACTGCTCTGGCGGTCGGCCGAACGGCACATCCGGGAGGACGTCGCGGAACACGGCGACCTGCTTCATGACGATCTGATCTGGGACGCCGCCGCCCGCCACCTGGTCGCCGCCATGCTCGCCGCGTTCCCGAACTCGACCTCCGGCTGGGACGCCAGGACCGACGGCGATCGTGCGCTGCCCGCGTCGGTGCGTCGTGCGGTCGCGTTCATGGAGGAGCACCTGGGCGAGCCGATCTCCATCGGGGACATCGCCGAGAGCGCCGGGCTCTCGGCGCGCGGCCTCCAGGACGCCTTCCGCCGCCTGCTCGGGCGCAGCCCTACGCAGGAGCTGCGCCTGCTGAGGCTGGAGGCGGTCCGCGACGAGCTCATCGCCGCCGGCCCCGGCTCCGGCGCGACCGTGAGCGCCATCGCGCACCGCTGGGGCTTCGGCCACATCCCGCGGTTCGCAGCCGCCTATCGCGCCCAGTACGGAGAGAATCCGCGCGACACGCTGCACCGTTAGCCCGCACACCGGTTGATAAACGGTCCCGGTGCGGGGACAGTCATGGGTGAGGCCGAATCCACCGCGGACGAACGCCCGGTCGGGAGGCGCCATGACCGAGACCGACATGTCCGGATCGAGGCCGCCGGGTCGCAGTGTTCCTCCCGACGAGGATGCGGCGATAATTGAGGCGATGGCCAACGAAGACGAACGCTTCACGAGGGCGATGCGCGACTTGAAGGGGGAACTGCCGTCGGACGGGGACCTCGGCAGGTCGTTCACGGACCTGTTCCCGATCGCGGGCACGGCGATCTCCACGCTGGGAGACCTGCTGGGCTCCGAGACGGTCTTCGCCAGCGACGCGCAGGCCGCCCGGTTGGACGAACTGCAGTTCGACCTCGGCATCGGACCGTGCTGGGACGCCCTGAGCACAGAGCGGCCGGTGCTCGAGCCCGACCTCCGCGAGCACCCGCGCAGCACGTGGCCCGCCTTCACCGAAGCCGCCGTCGCGGACGGGGTCGGGTCGCTGTTCGCCTTCCCGATGCTGGTCGGATCGCTCAGGATCGGCGCCGTCGACATGTACTCACGCAGCCCGATGACCCTGGACCGGGTCCAGACCCGGCAGGCGGCGTCGCTGGCCGACCTGGTCGGACGGCTCGTGCTCAGGAAGGCGCTGATCCGTTCCTCGGTGGAGGACCCGGACGAGCCGGAGAGCCCGTTCTCGCGCCGGCTCGTGCACCAGGCCACGGGCATGGTCCTCGCCCAGTTGAACGTCAGCGCAGACGACGCCCGTCTGGTCATCCAGGGGCACGCTTTCGCCACCGGGCGCTCGATGATGGAGGTCTCGCGCGACATCGTCGCCGGCGCCCTCGACTTCAGCGTCGACGAGGCGGGCGGCGAGGCCCGATGACAGAGAACACGCGCGAACTCCAGCTGCTCCGCGCTTTCGCGGGCTTCGCCGACACACTGGTCGCCGGTTACGACGTGGTCGACCTCATGCAGCGACTGGTGGACACCTGCAGCGCCCTCCTCGAGGTGACGGCGTCAGGCGTGCTGCTCGCCGACGAGACCGGGGAACTCGACCTCCTGGCGTCGACGAGCGAGGCCAGCCGGCTGGTGGAGGTCTTCCAGCTCAGCGCCTACTCCGGCCCGTGCATCGAGAGCTACACCACCGGCCGGATCGTCGCACTGCCGGACATCGCGGCGTCCCCCGCGCGCTGGGAGCAGTTCCGCGACAAGGCGATCGACCACGGCTTCGCCTCGATCGTCGCGATCCCGTTGCGGCTGCGGGAGACCACCATCGGGACCCTGAACCTGCTCCGCGAGACCCGGGGCGAGCTCCCGGAGGACGACCTGGTCGCCGCCCAGGCGTTCGCCGACGTCGCCACGATCGGGATCCTGCACCAGCGGACGCTGCACGAGAGCGAGACGATCCGGGAGCAGTTGCAGACCGCCCTGAACAGCCGCATCGTCATCGAACAGGCGAAAGGCGTCGTCGCGCAGCTCCACCGGGTGAGCATCGACGAGGCCTTCACGGTCATCCGCGACCACGCCCGCCGCCGCCAGCAGGGACTGACCAGCGTGGCGACCGCGATCGTCGAGCGCACCCTGGTGCCGCCGCTGCCAGGGGCCCAGGGGCGGGGCGAGTAGCGGGGCCGGCACGCTCGTATCGCTGCCGACGGCCGCGGTGAGCTCCCGGATGGCCGGCGCCGGGTCATCCGCACCAAGTCATCCGCGCCGGGTCATCGCGGCGGCGCATAGTCGATCGGCCGCACGCGGACGCGGCGGTGACGGTATGCGCAGTTGTACGCAGGGGATGACCTCAACAACGCGCGATGACGACCATCCGTGGAGATGGGGGGAATCGAACCCCCGTCCACTGCTGTGGTCATGTGCCTTCTACGGGCGTAGCCAGTGAAGTCGCTTTCTCAGCCCCGGAACTTGTCGCTGGCACCTGTTCCGACGGGCTCAGTATCAGTTGGAGTCCCTCTGCGCCCTGATGCTCAACGCAGAAGCAAGTCTTCTAGCTGACGCCAGGATCCGGGTAGAAGACAGTTCCCGGTCTGACGGTCTCTTCAAATGGCGAAGGGGAACTTACGCCGCGAGGGCGAAGTCGGCCTTGGCCGAGACAGTGCTCTTGTTATTGGCACTTATTTTTTCGCATGGATCGTTTACGAGATAACCATGCATCCTCGACCCGCTTCTCACAATCTCGCAGACAATGTCGAAACCGATCATCCCCGTGCGACGGCCGTGAGGCCGGGTCGTCATCGCGCGCTGTTGAGTTGTCCAGATACACACCGCTCCTGGCGGCGAGCTTCTTATCGTACAACAACACAGCCCCCACTTCTATGCCACGATCGGTGGATGGCCGACACCATCATCACCGTCCAGGGCGAGTACGAGCTGAAGCACCCGGCCGAGCGGGGTGCGGTGCGGCTGAGCGTCGCGTACGAGGGCGAGCAGCGCGACGATACGCTCGCGCTCACCGCCCAGCGGCACGCCTCCCTCGCCTCCGAGCTGCGCGAGCTGCACAACCCGCAGACCGGGCCGGTCACCGCGTGGGCGTCCGACCAGCTCCGGGTCTGGGGCGACCGGCCGTGGAACCAGGACGGCCGCCGCCTCGCACCGGTCTACCACGCCGAGGTCGGGCTGGACGTCACGTTCAGCGTGCTGACCGCCCTGTCCGACTGGGTGGGTGTCGTCTCGCTCCTCGACGGCGTGACGATCCAGGGGGTCACCTGGAGCCTGACGGAGGCGAGGCGCCAGTCGATCACGCAGGAGGCCCGGCGCCGGGCAGTGGAGAACGCGGTCGCCAAGGCGACCGTCTACGCCACGAGCCTCGGGCTGACCACGGTGAAGCCGCTCGCGCTCAGCGACCCCGGAATGCTCGGCGACGGGCCGGCGAACGGTCAGCCGCAGCCGCTCCAGGCCCGCGCGATGTCCGCCGAGTTCGGCGGGGCGACGCTGGCGCTGAAGCCGGAGGACATCACCGTTGCGGTGCAGGTGCACGCGCGGTTCGCGGCGTCCTGAGGGCGCAAGCGGGTCAGCTGCTCGGCTTCGGTGACGGAGTCGGCGTCGGCTTACCCGGTCGCAGCGGGAGGTCGGCGACGTTGAGGATGCGGGCCGCGGTCACCGTGCTGCCGGAGCGGGTGCCGATGACGATCACCTCGTCGCCGACGGCGAAGTCGGACGCCTTCTGCGTCTGGCCCGGAGCCCCGTACGCCGTGGACGACGTCGTGTCCACGGTCAGGGTGGCGCCGCGCGGGGTGGAGATGGTCCAGGTGGAGCCGGAGATCGTCGCCACGGTGCCGCGGACGACTCCCTTGGCGATCGGGCCCTCGTCCTGACGGCCGCCCTGCCCGGAGCCGTTGCCCTTGCCGTTCGGCCCGGGAAGTCCGGGAATGCCCGGCTTGACCTGCACCGGGCCGCGGTTGCCGTCCTGCAGCAGCCGCGAGACGGGAGAGCCGGCGTGGAAGACGATCGAGCCGACCGCGAAGGCGCCGGCACCGGCGATGCCGAACAGGACGATGACGCCGAGCACCAGGGTCGAGATGGCGAACGCCAGCCCGTGACGCTTGTAGAACGGCTCCCCCACGGGGCGCACGGGCGCGCCGTACGGCGCCTGCGATCCGTACGGGTGCCCCTGCTGCGGCGGCACCTGCTGGTACGGCGGCACGCCATGCTGCGGCGGCACCTCCTGCTGCGGAGGCTGGGGCCGCTGCGGGTACAGCGGCTCCGTGGGTCGGTTCTCGTCCATGCTCACAAGAACACCTGATCAAACCTCGATACGGCTGAGCGCCGGTTATGGCTTCGATGTGAACTCACGCCGGCTCCACCAGCACCGAGCGCAGCTTCGCCAGCTCGAACTCGTCGAGCCCGGTGGCGATGAGGTACTCGCGCACGCTTCCGAACCGGCGCTCCACCAGGTCGAGCGCCTCCTCGAGGGCGGCGGGCGGGCTCCCGCCCAGGATGATGCGGAGGTCGGGCGTGACCTCCACCCCGTGGCTGCGGACGAGGTCGATCATCCCGTCCAGCCACGGGCCGCGGAGGTTGGCCTGCGTCGCGACGTAGTCGGCGATGACGAGGTCGCGCTCGACGCCGACGGCGAGGAGCGCGAGCGCGACGACGACCCCGGTGCGGTCCTTGCCGGCCGTGCAGTGCACGACGACGGCGTCCTCCCCGGTGTCCGCGATCTCCCGCAGCGCGGTCACGACGACGTCGCCGTGCTGCAGCAGGATCTTCTCGTACAGCCCCACCAGCGTGATGCCGATGGTCGACTGGGACGCGCCGGAGCCCTCGAACACCGGCAGGTGGAGGCGCTGGAGGCCGAGGCCGTCGACATCGTCCGGCAGCACCGAGACCTCGAAGTCGTCGCGGAGGTCGATCACGACCCGCACGTCGAGGTCGCGCAACGCCTGCCGCCCCTCGTCGCCCAGCCGCGCGAGCCCGTCCGACCGGTACAGCTTGCCGCGGCGCACGGCGCCCTCGGGAACCGGGTAGCCGCCCGCGTCGCGGAAGTTGTACGTGCCGGGCACCGGGATGCGCTCGGCGAGTTCGCGCGTCGCGGCACTGCTCGCGTGGGCGCTCGTCGCCTCGTCGTCGGTGCTCATGCCCTCATCCTGCCACCCGGCGCCGACAGTGCGCCGTGCGGCTGGCATCACTCGCCGAGATGACGCCGGCTGGACATCGCCCGTTCGGCCTCGCGGTTGTCCTGGCGCTCGCGCAAGGCCTGGCGCTTGTCGTACTCGCGCTTGCCCTTGGCGACCGCGATCTCGACCTTCGCGCGCCCGTCGCTGAAGTAGATCTGCAGCGGGACGATCGTGTAGCCGCCCTGCTTGACCTTGTTCTCGATCTTGACGATCTGCGCCTTGTGCAGCAGGAGCTTGCGCTTGCGACGCGGTGCGTGGTTGTTCCACGTTCCGTCGAGGTACTCGGGGATGTGCACGGCGTCGAGCCACGCCTCTCCCCCGTCGACGAACGCGTAGCCGTCGACCAGCGACGCCCGCCCCTCGCGCAGCGACTTCACCTCGGTGCCGGTGAGGACGAGGCCCGCCTCGTAGGTGTCCTCGATGGTGTAGTCGTGGCGCGCTCGGCGATTGGTGGCCACGACCTTCTGGCCACGTTCCCTGGGCACAGCGTCTCCTGACGTCGAAGATGGTGCTGCCCGGCACGGCGCCGGGCAGCAGACCAGTCTACAGTGCCGGGCCAGGATCCGCTGAAGGCTAGACCCGCAGGTAGCGCTTGATCGCGAAGTTCGCGGAGGCCGCCGCCAGCACCACTCCGACGACGATCAGGAGTGGGATCACCAACCAGCCCTGATCCATCCCGACGAAGTTGATCGACGGGATCTTCGGGCCGAGGAAGCCGCGCACGAAGTACTGCACCAGCAGCCAGATCACGACGCAGCTCAGGATCGAGCCGATCAGCGCGGCGATCACGCCCTCGATGATGAACGGGGTCTGGATGAAGCGGTTGGACGCTCCGACCAGCCGCATGATCCCGATCTCCCTTCGGCGGGAGAACGCGGACAGCCGGATCGTGGTCGCGATCAGCAGCACCGCGGCGACCAGCATCAGGATGGCGATGCCGATCGCGGTGAGGCTGGCCGCGTTGAGGATGTTGAAGATCTGGTCGAGGTAGCTGCGCTGGTCCACGACGCTCTGCACGCCGGGCGTGCTGGACAGCGTCTCGGTGAGCACGTCGGAGCGGTTGGGGTCCTTGAGGTTCACCCAGAACGTCTGCGGGATCATGTCCGGCGTGACGTAGTCGGCGATCTGGTTGCCCTTGAACTGCTGCTTGAACTGCTCGTAGCCCTGCTTCTGGTCCTGGAAGTAGAACTTCTGGATGTACGGCGCGATCTCCGGAGACTCGAGCTGCTTCTTGACGGCCTCCACCGTCTGCGGGGTCGCGGCGCCGCCTGGGCAGTTGTCGGTGTCCGTGCACATGTACACCGCGACCTGGGCGCGGTCGTACCAGTACGTCTTCATCTGGGCGATCTGCAACTGGAGCAGAGCGGCGGTGCCGACGAAGGTCAGCGAGATGAAGGTGACGAGCACGACGGAGACGACCATCGAGAGGTTGCGGCGCAGGCCGTTGCCGACCTCGGACCAGATGAGCCCGAATCTCATTTCGTGGGCCCCACATTCTGTTCGCCGTCGCGGTCGGACGCGTCGCGCAGCCCGCTCAGGTCGAGGTTGGCGGTGAAGTTCAGGTGGTCCGGCAGGTCCTCCCCGCCGGAGGGCACGGCGACCGGGACGGGCGCGGGAACGGCCGGGGCGGGCGTTTGCTGCGCGGGCGCGGGCTGCACCGGCTGCACCGGACCGGTCGCGCCCACCGGCACGGGTCCGGTGGGGTTGCCGACCGGCGCGTGCGGGCGCGTCATCGGCTCGGACGGAGCGGGCGCCGCGGCGGCGGCCGGCACCGGCGCGGCGGCTGCGATCGGCACCGCGGAGGTCACCAGTCCGTCCGCGGTCGGCCGCGGCAGCGGGATCGCGGAGGTCACGCCGTAGCCGCCGTGCCGCTCGTCGCGGACGATCTGGCCGCCGACGAGCTCGATCACGCGCTGCTTCATCTGGTCGACGATCGCCGCCTCGTGCGTGGCCATCAGCACCGTGGTGCCTCCGGCGTTGATCTGGGCGAGCACCGACATGATCCCGGCGCTGGTGGCCGGGTCGAGGTTTCCTGTCGGCTCGTCGGCCAGCAGGATCTGCGGCTTGTTGACGACGGCGCGGGCGATCGCGACGCGCTGCTGCTCACCGCCGGAGAGCTCGTGCGGGAGGCGCTGCGCCTTGCCGTCGAGGCCGACCATCGCGAGCACGTCGGGGACGGCCTCCTGGATGAAGCCGCGCGACTTGCCGATCACCTGGAGGGTGAAGGCGACGTTCTGGAAGACCGTCTTGTTCGGCAGGAGCCGGAAGTCCTGGAAGACCACGCCGATGTTGCGGCGGAAGTACGGGACCTTTCGCGACGAGATCGTGCCGAGGTCCTGACCGAGGACGTGGATGGCCCCCTTGGTCGGCCGCTCCTCCTTGAGGATCAGCCGGAGGCAGCTCGACTTGCCCGAGCCGGAGGCGCCGACGAGGAAGACGAACTCGCCGCGCAGCACTTCCAGGTTGATGCCGTTGAGCGCAGGGCGCGCTGTTCCCGCGTACTGCTTGGATACGTGTTCGAACCGGATCATGACTGTTAGAGACTAAGCAACTCTTCCGCGATCCACAGTAGCGACATGCCCGCGAGCCGCAAGCCTGACAGTCCCCGGCACACGCGCTGAACGCAACGCGCGGGAGGCCTGTGACCGGGCCTAGTCCTCGTCCTTGGCGCCCGCTCGCCAGCGGATGCCCGCGGCGATGAAGCCGTCCAAGTCGCCGTCGAAGACGGACGCCGGGTTGCCCGACTCGTAACCCGTGCGCAGATCCTTCACCAGCTGCTGGCCGTAGAGGAAGTAGGAGCGCATCTGGTCGCCCCAGCTCGCGGTGATGGTGCCGGCGAGCTCCTTCTTCTTGGCGGCCTCCTCCTCCTTCTGGAGCAGGAGCAGCCGGGTCTGGAGGACGCGCATCGCGGCGGCGCGGTTCTGGATCTGCGACTTCTCGTTCTGCATGGAGACGACGATGCCGGTCGGGAGGTGCGTGATGCGGACGGCGGAGTCGGTCGTGTTGACCGACTGGCCGCCGGGGCCGGAGGACCGGAAGACGTCGACGCGGATGTCGCCCTCGGGGACCTCGACCGCCGTGGCCTCCTCCATCAGCGGGATGACCTCGACCGCGGCGAAGGATGTCTGGCGCTTGTCGGCCGACCCGAACGGGCTGATCCGGGCGAGCCGGTGCGTTCCGGCCTCCACCGAGAGCGTGCCGAACGCGTACGGGGCCTCGACCTCGAAGGTCGCCGACTTGATGCCCGCGCCCTCAGCGTAGGAGGTGTCCATGACCTTCACCGGGTATTTGTGCTGCTCCGCCCAGCGCAGATACATGCGCATCAGCATCTCGGCGAAGTCGGTGGCGTCGTCGCCGCCGGCTCCCGAGCGGATGGTGACGATCGCCGAGCGCTCGTCGTACTCGCCGCTCAGCAGCGTCTGCACCTCGAGGTCGCCCAGCGTTTTCTGCAGCGACTCCAGCTCGGCCCGCGCCTCGGCGGCGGACTCCTCGTCGTCGCCTTCGTTGGCGAGCTCGACGAGCACCTCGAGGTCGTCGAGGCGCTGCTCCACCGAGGTGATGCGGCCGAGCTCGGCCTGGCGGTGACTGAGCGCGCTGGTGACCTTCTGCGCGTTGGCCGTGTCGTCCCAGAGATCGGGCGCCCCGGCCTTCTCGCTGAGGTCGGCGATGTCGGCGCGGAGCTTCTCGACGTTGACGACGGCGACGATGTCGGCGAGGGTCGAGCGGAGCTCCGCGATCTGCGGGGAGAGGTCTAGTTCGATCATGGCGTCCTCCAGCCTACCGGCTGCCCTCCCGGCGGGACGTGCCCGGGACAGTTGTACTGTGTTAAGCAAATGACTTCCGACGAGCGCCCGTTCTCCTTCCGCTCCGTCGCACTCGCCGCCTTCCTGCCCACGCTGCTGTTCTCGATCGGCGAGGGCGCGATCATCCCGATCATCCCGATCGCCGCGGGCAATCTCGGGGCGACGCTGGCGATGGCCGGCTTCATCGCGTCGATGCTCATGCTCGGCGAGCTGGCCGGCGACATCCCGAGCGGCTGGCTCGTCTCGCGGGTCGGCGAGCGCCGCGCCATGATCGGCGCAGCCGCCGTCGCGGTCGCCGGCGTAGTGGTCTGCCTGGCCGCCCCGAACTACTGGGCGCTCATGGCCGGCATCTTCGTGGTGGGGATCGCGACGGCCGTCTTCGCCCTCGCCCGGCACGCGTTCATGACGACCTACGTGCCCGTCCGCTACCGGGCGCGCGCGCTGTCCACGCTCGGCGGCATCTTCCGCGCCGGCTGGTTCATCGGCCCGCTGGTCGCCTCCGCCGTGATCGCGGCGACCGGGTCGACGCAGTCGGTGTTCTGGATCTTCATCGTGAGCTGCCTGGGCTCGGTGGTCGTCCTGCTGGTGCTCCCGGACCCCGAGCGGATGTTCGGCCCGGCGCCGACCACGCCCGGGCACGGCGGCGAGCCGCTGACGGAGGGCGAGGAGGACGCCGAGGAGCGCACCCGCGGGCTCTTCGCGACGATCTGGGCGTTCCGCGGCGTGCTCGCGCGGATGGGCTCCGGGATCTCGCTCGTCGCGGCCGTCCGCTCCGCGCGCACCGTCCTGCTGCCGCTCTGGGCCGTCTCGATCGGGCTGAGCGAGGCGAACACCGCGCTCATCATCGGCATCGCCGGGGCCGTCGACTTCGCCCTGTTCTACGCCAGCGGCCAGCTCATGGACCGCTTCGGACGGATGTGGAGCGTGGTGCCGTCGATGCTCGGCCTCGGCATCGGGTTCCTCGTGCTGTCGTTCAGCCACGACCTCCCCGGCGCGGTGGCCTGGTACGTCGGCGTCTCGCTGTTCCTCGCGTTCGCGAACGGCATCGGCTCCGGCATCATCATGACCCTCGGCGCCGACCTGGCGCCGAAGGAGAGCCCTGCGGCGTTCCTCGGCGCCTGGCGGTTCACCGGAGACGCGGGCCAGGCGGCGGCGCCGCTCGTGGTCTCGCTGCTGACCGGGCTGGTGTCGATCGCGTTCGCGAGCGGAGTGATGGGCGTGTTGGGCCTGGTCGGCGCCGCGCTGCTCGCGCGCTTCATCCCGCGCTACATCCCGCGCCGCCCGCGGCCCGCAGAAGGGGCTGCGGAGGGGCTGACGGAATAGCCGCCGGTCCCGTACCGTTCGATTCGTATGCAAACGCATCGAGCAGGAGGACGGACATGGCCGCACGGCTGGAACTCGGGATCGACACGTTCGGCGACATCACGCTGGACGCCGACGGGAAGCCGCTGCCGCACGCGCAGGTGCTCCGCAACGTCGTCGCCGAAGGCGTAGCGGCAGACCAGGCCGGGCTCGACTTCATCGGCATCGGCGAGCACCACCGCAAGGACTTCTCCGTCGCGGCCCCGGAGGTCGTGCTCGCGGCCATCGCCGGGCAGACCGAGCGCATCCACCTCGGCTCGGCGGTCACCGTGCTCAGCTCGGACGATCCGGTGCGGGTCTTCCAACGCTTCGCCACCCTCGACGGTGTCTCGAACGGCCGGGCGGAGGTCATCCTCGGCCGCGGCTCCTTCATCGAGTCGTTCCCGCTGTTCGGCTTCGACCTCGGCCAGTACGAGGAGCTCTTCGACGAGAAGCTCGACCTGTTCGCCGCCATCCGGCAGCAGGAGCCCGTCACCTGGAGCGGCACGCTGCGGCCGCCGCTGACCGAGCAGTCCGTCTATCCCCCGGTCGAGCACGGCCTGCTGAAGACCTGGATCGGCGTGGGCGGCAGCCCGGAGTCGGTGGTCCGCGCCGCGCGCTACGGCCTCCCGCTCATGGTCGCGATCATCGGCGGCGGGCCGATGCGCTTCCAGCCGCTGACCCAGCTCTACCGCACCGCGCTGGAGCAGTTCGGCCAGGACACCGACCTCCCGATCGGCGTGCACTCCCCCGGCTTCGTCGCCGAGACCGACCAGGAGGCCAAGGACCTGCTCTGGCCGCACTGGGAGGCGATGACCAACCGGATCGGCCGCGAGCGCGGCTGGCCGCCGGCGACCCGGGCGCGCTTCGAGCACGAGGCGGCCGAGGACGGCGCGCTGGTCGTCGGTTCGCCGGAGACCGTGGCGCAGAAGATCGCCTACGCCGCACGGGGCCTCGGCCTCACCCGGTTCGACGTGAAGGTCAGCAACGGCACCCTCGCCCACGAGCACATCATGCGGGCGATCGACCTGCTCGGCCGCGAGGTCGCGCCGCGCGTGGATGAGCTATTGTCGTAGCCGCGCGCAGCGCGAGCCGCGGGAGTGGTGAAACTGGCAGACACGCAGGATTTAGGTTCCTGTGCTTCACGGCGTGAGGGTTCGAGTCCCTTCTCCCGCACCTCATCGTCCGTCCAGAGGATGAGCACGGGCGGCGTCCAGTGGGTCCACAGGGTGATGTTCGCTGTGAGGGCTCCGGATTCGCACGGTTCGTGGAGGTTGCGCCCACTAAACTCGGGCTGAATCCGCCACCCGGATCCTCACCACCCGAACCCTGGAGACACGTGATCCATCACGCCGGCCTCATCCCCTGGCTCGACCCCACCACCATCATCGGCGCGGCCGGACCGTGGGCGCTGCTCGTGGTGTGCGGCATCGTGTTCGCCGAGACGGGCCTCCTGGTCGGCTTCCTGCTGCCCGGCGACACCCTGCTGGTGATCTCCGGCCTGCTCACCCACACTTCGCGGGTCTTCGGCGTCGACATCTGGTGGGTCTGCCTGGCCATCGCCTTCGCGGCGTTCCTCGGCGGGGAGGTGGGCTACCTGATCGGGCACAAGGCCGGGCCGCGCGTGTTCGAGCGCAAGGAGACCGGCCTGTTCAGCATGGAGAACGTGCGCCGCACCAACGCGTTCTTCGACCGGTTCGGCGCGCTCGCGGTCATCCTGGCGCGGTTCGTGCCGATCGTGCGCACGTTCGCCCCGGTCGCCGCGGGCGTCGGGCACATGAACTACAAGAAGTACTCGCTCTACAACGCGATCGGCGCGCTGCTCTGGGGCGCGGGGCTCACGGTCTTCGGCTTCCTGATCGGGTACATCCCGCCGATCGCGAACTTCGTGTCGCACTACATCGACATGATCCTCATCGGAGCTGTGGTGATCACGCTCATCCCGACGCTGTTCCACTACGTGCAGTCGCTGCGCAAGGCGAAGAAGAAGCGCCTGGCCGAGACGGACGCCGAACTCCCCAGCCCCCGTCCCACGCCCGACATCTGAGGCCACGGGCCGCCGCTCAGCGGTGGAACTCGTCCTCGTGCGCGGCATGCTCGGCCGGCTCGAGCTGGAACGTCGAGTGCTCGACGTCGAAGTGCTTCGCCAGGCAGCCCGAGAGCTCGTCCAGCAGGTCGCCCGTCGCGCCGGAGCGGAAGACGCCGGCGTCGACCACGACGTGCGCCGTGAACACCGGTGCGCCCGAGGTGATCGCCCAGACGTGCACATCGTGCACGGCGACCACCCCCGGGGTGCCGAGGATGTGGTCGCGGATCTCCGCGACGTCGGTGTCGGCGGGCGCCGCCTCGCTGAGCACGCGCACCACGTCGCGCAGCAGGAGAACCGCGCGCGGGACGATGAGAGCGGCGATCAGCAGCGACGCGATCGCGTCGGCCGGGGCGAAGCCCGTGAACATGATCACGAGCGCCGCGACGATGACGGTCAGCGAGCCGATCAGGTCGCCGAACACCTCCAGGTAGGCGCCGCGCATGTTGATGGAGTGATCGGCGGCGGGGCGCAGCAGCAGGAGGGCGCCGAGGTTCGCCACGAGGCCGATGACGGCGACGACCAGCATCGGCCCGGACTGCACGTCCGTCTCCCCCGACACGAGCCGGCCGATCGCGCCGACGGTCACGAAGACCGCCACCACGACGAGGATCAGGCCGTTGATGAGCGCACCGAAGACCTCCGCCCGGCGGAAACCGAACGTCTGCCGGTCGGTCGCCGGACGGGCGGCCACGATGGTGGCCATGAGCGCGACGATCAGGCCGGTCAGGTCGCTCAGCATGTGGCCGGCGTCGGCCAGCAGCGCCAGCGAACCGCTCAGCCACGCGCCGACGACCTGCACGACGAGCACCGCGGCGACGATCCCGATGGCGATCAGGAGCCGGTTGCGATTGGCGGAGTGGCCGTGGTCGTGACTCATGGTTCTTCTACGGTATGTCGAAGTCGCGGCGGCGTGCCAGCGCTGCGGCTAGATAGGAATGAGTGCCGTTCTCATTCTCAGCGCGCCAGTGCTTCTCGGCGCGCCACGGCTCAACCCGCGCCGGCGACCAGCTCCCGCAAGGCGGGGACGATCGCCGCGAAGGCCCGCGAGCGGTGGCTCTCGGCGTTCTTGACCTCCGGCCCGAGTTCCGCAGCCGTCGCGTCGTGGCCGTCCGGCACGAAGATCGGGTCGTAGCCGTGGCCGTGCTCGCCCCGCGCCTCGTGCGCGATGCGGCCGGGCCAGAGCCCCTCGACCACGGTCTGCCGGCCGTCCGGGGTCACCAGCGCCAGCGTCGCGGTGAAGTGCGCCGCGCGCGTGCCGTCGGGGAGCTCGGCGAGCTGGTCGAGCAGCAGCCGGAGGTTGGCCTCCGCATCGCCGTGCCGGCCGGCCCAGCGCGCCGAGAAGATCCCCGGAGCGCCGCCCATCGCGTCCACGCAGATGCCGGAGTCGTCGGCCAGCGCGGGCAGTCCGGTGTGCGCGGCCGCGGCGCGCGCCTTGATCAGCGCGTTCGCCTCGAACGTCACGCCGTCCTCCACCGGCTCCGGGCCGTCGTAGCCGACGATCTCCAGCCCGGGGACGGCGTCGCCCAGGATCTGCTGGAACTCCCGCGCCTTGTGCGGGTTGTGCGTGGCGAGGACGACGCGGACCATCAGCCCTCGATGCCGAGCGCGGACGACTCGAGCGCGGCACGCTGCACGGCGGCCAGCTCGGTCGTGCCCCCCAGCGCCAGGTCGAGCAGCGCGTTCAGCTCGTCCCGGTCGAACGGCGCGCCCTCCGCGGTGCCCTGGACCTCCACGAACGACCCGCGCCCGGTGACGACCACGTTCATGTCGGTCTCGGCGCGGACGTCCTCCACATAGGCGAGGTCGAGCATCGGGGTGCCGTCGATGATGCCCACGGAGACCGCGGAGACGGAGTCGATCAGCGGGGTGGCCTTCTGGCCGATGAAGCGGTGCTGGCGCCCCCACTCCAGCGCGTCGGCGAGCGCCACGTAGGCGCCGGTGATCGCGGCGGTGCGGGTGCCGCCGTCGGCCTGCAGCACGTCGCAGTCGATCACGATGGTGTTCTCGCCCAGCGCCTTCATGTCGACGACAGCGCGGAGGCTGCGGCCGATCAGCCGGCTGATCTCATGGGTGCGGCCGCCGATGCGGCCCTTGACCGACTCCCGGTCCATGCGCTCGTTCGTGGAGCGGGGCAGCATGGCGTACTCGGCGGTGACCCAGCCTTTGCCCTTGCCGGTCATCCAGCGCGGCACGCCGTTCGTGAAGGAGGCCGTGCACAGCACGCGCGTGTTGCCGAAGGAGATCAGCGCCGAGCCCTCGGCCTGCCGGCTCCAGCCGCGCTCGATGGTGACAGGACGGAGCCCGTCGGGGGTGCGGCCATCCGCGCGGGTGATGTCGGTCACAGTTCTCTCCTCGGTGGGAAGCGGTCGGTCGGGGGTCAGAGCGGGAGGTCGATCACGCCGGTCTGCACGAGGTCGACCCGGAAGATCTCCGGCCCGATGAACCGGTGCGCGAGGCGCAGGAAGTAGTCGGCGTCGAGGCCGGTCGCCTCGTAGCGGATCACGGGCGGTGTGGTCTCCGTGCGCTCCAGGCCGCCGCTCACCAGCGTGCGGTAGACGTCCTTGGCCGTCTCGGTGTCGCTGGACACCAGGGAGACGCCCTCGCCCATGACGTACGAGATGGCGCCCTTGAGGAAGGGATAGTGCGTGCAGCCGAGCACGAGCGTGTCCACGTCGGCCTCGCGCAGCGGCTGGAGGTACTCGGCGGTGACGCGCAGCACCTCCTCTCCGCTGGTGATCCCGGACTCCACGAACTCGACGAAGCGCGGGCAGGCCTGCGTGAAGAGCTTCAGGGACGGCGCGGCGGCGAAGGCGTCCTCGTAGGCGCGCGAGGAGATCGTCCCCGCTGTGCCGATGACGCCGACGCGGCCCGTCTTGGTCGCGGACACCGCGCGGCGCACGGCCGGCTGGATGACCTCGATCACCGGCACCGAGTAGCGCTCGCGCGCGTCGCGCAGCATGGCGGACGACGCGGTGTTGCAAGCGATCACGATCAGCTTGACGCCCTGGTCGACCAGGAAGTCGAGCACCTCGAGCGAGTAGCGGCGCACGTCCGCGATCGACTTCGGCCCATACGGAGAGTGCGCGGTGTCGCCGACGTAGAGCAGCGACTCGTTGGGGAGCTGGTCGCGGATGGCGCGGGCGACGGTGAGCCCGCCGACCCCCGAGTCGAAGATCCCAATCGGCGCATCCGTCACAGCAGTCCAGCCTACCCGTCCGCGCCCCTACCCGTCCGCGCCGTGGCTAAGGTGGAGCCGTGACCGAGTCCTCCGCGCTGCTGACCGACCGATACGAGCTGACCATGCTCGACGCCGCGCTGCTGAGGGGCACGCACGACCGCGAGAGCGTGTTCGAGGCGTTCACCCGGCATCTGCCGAGCGGCCGCCGCTACGGCGTCATCGCCGGCACCGGGCGGCTGCTGGAGCTGATCGAGCGCTTCCGCTTCGGCGACGCGGAGCTCGAGTACCTGCGCGACAACGACGTAGTGCGCCAGGAGACGCTCGACTGGCTCGCCGACTTCCGGTTCTCCGGGACCATCCGCGGGTACCGGGAGGGCGAGATCTACTTCCCCGGCTCGCCGTTCCTGATCGTGGACGCGCCGTTCGCCGAGGGGGTCCTCCTCGAGACGCTGCTCCTCAGCGTCTTCAACTACGACTCCGCCGTCGCGTCCGCCGCGGCGCGGATGGTGACCGCGGCGGCCGGCCGCCCCCTCGCCGAGATGGGCTCGCGGCGCGCCAACGAGAACAGCGCGGTCGCGGCGGCGCGGGCAGCGTACATCGCGGGCTTCGACGCGACCTCCAACCTGGAGGCCGGCCGCACCTGGGGTGTGCCGACGATGGGGACGGCCGCGCACGCGTTCACGCTGCTGCACGACAGCGAGGAGGACGCCTTCCGCGCGCAGGTCGCGGCGATGGGCACCGGAACGACCTTGCTGGTCGACACCTTCGACGTCGAGCGGGCGATCGAGACCGCCGTGCGGGTGGCCGGCCCGGAGCTCGGCGCCATCCGCCTCGACTCGGGCGACCTCCCCAAGCTCGTCCGCCAGGTCCGCGACCAGCTCGACCGGCTCGGCGCGACGCGCACGCGGATCACGGTGACCAACGACCTCGACGAGTTCACCATCGCGGCGCTGTCGTCCTCACCCGTCGACTCCTACGGCGTCGGAACGTCGGTCGTCACCGGCTCCGGGTCGCCCGCCTCCGGGATGGTCTACAAGCTCGTCGCGCACCGCGACGACGACGGCGCCTGGGTGCCCGTGGCCAAGAAATCCGACGGCAAGCCCAGCATCGCCGGCCGCAAGCACCCGGTCCGCCGGCTCGACGCGTCGGGGCGCGCGGTCGCGGAGGTCGTCCACATCGTCGAGGCCGGCGACGTGCCCGACGACAACGGCCGCGACCTCCTCGTGCCGCTGGTCACGGACGGCGAGCTCCACCGCGAGCACCTCGGCCCGGAGGGAACCAAGCGGGCGCGGGAGCACCGCGCGAGCGCGATGGCGGAACTGCCGGACGAGGCGTTCCGGCTGGGTCGCGGCGACCCGGTGCTGCCGACGATCTTCGGCTGAGCCGGCTACTCATCCCGCACCGCGGCGCCCGGGTCGCGGGACCAGGTGATGACCGTTCCTTGTGGCCGATCAACCGAGCCGTGTCAGCCTTGGCCTGACCTGCCAGGCCGCCAATTACTACAAAAGATTCGAGATCAGCACGCAAGATCGCCATTTCGGTCACGCAATCCGGCGCCTAAGCACGCAATGTAGCCCCGTGGCGTACGCGATTTGCCCAGTCGGCATATCGCCGCACGGGTCTCAGCACATCTACTGGAGGGGCGCACCTGCGGTGAGCAGCCCGCGCATATCGGTGGCATCGGCGCCACCGAGAAGGAGGCAAGGTGAACAGTTGTAAAGCTAGTCACCGATTCCGTGGAGGACGGAGAACATCGTTCGGGTTGGGGGCGGTGCTGACAGTGGCCGTGACGGTCGCGCTTTCGGTGGTGACTCCCGCCGAAGCGGCGAATTGGTGGACGTGGCGGTCGAGTTCGGCCAGCAGCGCCAACGGAACCTGGTACGGGGTGAACACGGGCGCTCAGTACAACCAGGCACGGGTTCGCACCTACACCGACCAAGCCAACGCGGAGGTGTTCACGGCTGGAGTGGGGACCTCTTCGGCACCTGCCCAGGTGATTCAAACATTCGGCGGCTACCGCACGGTGTCGGCCCAATGCCGATGGGTCACCGGCCTTGTACCACAGGGAACGCGCTACGGGATGGTCGACTGCGCGCTTGGCTTCTGACCGAAAGGACCACAAAGCATGAACAAGACAGCTTTCATTTCAACTCTCGCAGCCGGGGCCTTGGCATTGGGCCTGGGATTCATGATCGCGACTAACACCAGTCAGCCGAAGGCGGTTGCCGCCGACGCAATCGACCCGGCGATGACCAAAGCGCTCTCGCCACGACTCCAGCAGTCGCAGGTAACCACCGACGCGCTACCGAAGTTCCTTCAGGCCGGTACCCAGGAGCTGCCCGGTATCCAAGCCAGCAGCGTGCGACAGCTCGGTGAAACCGAGGACGCTCGATTCTGGCTTGGCATCAACGAAGATGGCGAGACCTGCCTCATCAACCTGCTCTCAGGTCCTGACCAGCTTGCCTCGATGACCTGCCAGCCCGCCGCCGTGGTCTGGAAGCAGGGCCTAGCGTTACAGGTCGACACCAAGGCCGGAAGTGTGCGGGCATATTTCCTGCCGACCGGATACGCCACCGAGATCGACGGTTACGTCAGAGTCGGCGATCAGCTGCTGGTGGGTCACCCGAGCCAAGCGTCCAAGACGATCACCGTAGCCCCCACAGGGAAGTCGCGGGCGATGCGGTCGGCTGACGGCGTGAGCTTCGGTGGCGCCCTGCTCGAACTGCCATGGATGCCGGCCCCGCAATACGGGAACGGCAACTGATGTCGGCGTCTGCGCAGACCACAACACACGGAAACAGGTGGCGCCCCGCGGTGCTGTCAGCTCTCGCCGTGCCGGTGGTGTTCCTCTTGGTGCTCGGCAACCCGTTGGAGGTGAGCGCCGCGGGCACCAGCTACTACAAGGGTGACAGCGCCCACGGGGTCTGGCGCGGTAGCCCCACCGTCTCCACCACCGGAAACGCGGCACAGGCCCAGTTGAACGCGGCAACCGTCACCGTCGACAACGGCGCATCAGCCACCAGCGGGCAGAGCGCCGCGACCCAGACCTACAGCAGGCGCTCCGTCCCGGTGTACTGCCGATGGACACACCCAGCATTCACCAAAAACACCGCACCCCTGAGTTGCCAGATCACCAAGTGACACCCCGTCGGGGCACCTTACCCTGGTAATGGCGTCCCGACTTCTCTCTCTCCGGGCCTCACCCGATCGACGATTTGGAGAACAGATGATCTGGAAGCGAATCGGGAACGTGCTCCTCACTGCAGGCCGTATCCTTTTGATCGTCCTCGGCCGAATCGGAACGGTACTCATGATCCTCGGCAGTGGGCTCAAAGGCGGGCACAGCGCAGACGAACAAGCCCGGGCGCTCTACATGCCCCGCAAAGATTACCGCCCCTGACCGCCCCGCCGAAGCGGCGGCTGTGCGGTTGGCGTTGCGCCCTGCGCGCTTCCTGGCATCGGCGTAGTGACCGGAACTGCCGGACGAGGCGTTCCGGCTGGGCCGCGGCGACCCGGTGCTGCCGACGATCTTCGGCTGAGCGCCCTACTCTTCCAGCTTCACTCGTCGCGCAGCTTCTCGTAGATCTCCTTGCAGGTGGGGCAGACCGGGAACTTCTCCGGGTCGCGGCCCGGGGTCCACATCTTGCCGCACAGCGCCTTGACCGGCTTGCCCGTCAGGGCGGACTCGAGGATCTGCTCCTTCTTCACATAGTGCGAGAAGCGCTCGTGGTCGCCCGGCTCGGAGATCTGCGGGGTCTCCAGGAGCTCGCGCTCGAGCGTCGTCGTGCCGCCGCCGCCCGGCTCTCCGCCGGGTTCGAGAGTGCTGGAGTCGTTCATCATCCCAGTCTAACGACGTGAGGCCGGGACGCCTCCTGCTCCGTCGCCGCCGGGCTCAGTCGTTCCGGTTCGCGAACGCCATCAGCTCCGGGCCACGCTTGTCGAACGCCCGCGCGCCCACCCACAGGCCGACGCCGAGCGTGGCGAAGCCGATCAGCACGGACGCGATCGGCGAGATGCCGAGCCAGAACGGATTGACCGTCAGGCCGAGGACGAGGAACACGATGGCAGGCGACGCCAGGACGACGATCGCGAAGAAGCTGAACGCCTGCGCGAGGGCCGCCGAGGCGCCGGAGTACTGCGGCTGGGTGAAGGCGCTGTCGCCCGGCTTGGTGGCCGGATACGGGAACAGGGCCGAGAACACGCTGGACAGACCGAGGCCGATCACCAGGATGGACCCGCACAGCGCCGCGACAGCGGGCAGCACGGCCCAGTCGCCGAACACGGCAGTGGTCACGATCGAGCCCACCGCGATGACGGGGATCCCGATGACCACGGGCGGGAACATCCTCCCGAGCCGGTCCGCGATGCCGCGGGTGCCCGACACCAGGTGCAGCCAGATCGCCGTGGAGTCGTAGGCGACGTCGTTGTGGATGGTCCAGCCGAGGAACAGGCAGACCAGCGGCAGCGGCACCAGCGACGCGAAGTGGATCGGCAGGCCGCCGAGCGCGAGCGGAACGACCACCAGCACCGGGATGACCGGGATCGGCACCAAGGCCACCCAGTAGCGGGTGTCCCTCGCCCAGTAGGTCATCGACCGCGCGGCGATGGCCGCCGTCGGGCCGCCGGGGAGCCGGGAGAACCAGCCCAGGCCGTGGTGGTCGCGCGCGCTCACCTCCCGCGCCGGCGAGACGAGCACCAGCGCGACCAGGGTGCGCCACACCAGCCAGAGCACGGCGACGGTCGCGACCGCGATGAGGAACTGGGCGAACGCCGCTCCCCCGTCGCCCTCGGCCGCGGCGCCCGGCATGCTCCAGACCGCTCCGAGCGGCGTCCACTGCAGCCAGCCGGCGAAGCCGTTCAGGGTGCCGAGGCCGTCGCGGCCCCAGTCGACCGTGAGCAGCAGGATCAGCACAGGGGCGAGGAGCACGAGGGCCAGCATCGCGACGACGCCGCCCGCCTCCTTCGACCGGCGCGGCGGGATCAGGAGGGACGCGATCGCCGTCGATATCCGCGACGCGAGCACGCAGGTGGGCACCACGAGCAGCGCCGAGAGCACGGCGAGCACCGCGGCGCCGGGCTCGCGGGACCAGGTGATGACCGTGCCGAGCGAACAGACGAACAGCACGACCGCGGGGACGCCGACGAGCGCGGCGAGGGCCAGAGCCCGGGCGAGCTCCCGGTCCGGGATCCCGAACAGCGCGAACTTCCGCGGGTCGAGGGCGTCGTTCACGCCGAACATCAGGGGCAGCAGGAGGAACCCGGCGACCACGATCGACCCGACGACGACGAGCACGCCATGCACGTCGGCGACATCCGGCGCGAGGCGCGCCGCCACCAGCGCGCCGAACACCAGGACGCCCGTCACGATGCCGTACGCCAGCGCCAGTACCAGGCCGAACACCTGCCACGGGCTGCGCCGGAAGGCGTTGGCCAGGAGCCTGAGCCTCAGTCCGAGAAGCTGTGCAACCACTCCATGCCCTCCGCCGCCTTGCGTCCGCCCGCCAGGTCGACGAACCGCTCCTCCAGGGTCTGCTCTCCGCGCACCTCGTCGATGGTCCCGGCCGCGAGCACCTGGCCGCCGACGATGATCGCGACGCTGTCGCACACTCGCTCGATCATGTCCATGCCGTGGCTGGAGAGCACCACCGTGCCGCCTGCCGCGGTGTAGCGCTGCAGGATGTCCACGACGTTCGCGGCGGAGACCGGGTCGACGGACTCGAACGGCTCGTCCAGCACCAGGAGGCGCGGCGAGTGGATCATCGCGGCCGCGAGCGCGATCTTCTTGGTCATACCCGCCGAGTAGTCGGCGACCAGCCGGTCGAGGGCGTCCGCGATCCCGAAGGCGATCGCGAGGTCAGCGGTGCGCGCGTGCACGGTCACGGCGGAGAGCCCGCGCAGGGTGCCGGCGTAGTGCAGGAACTGCGCACCGGTGAGGCGGTCGAACAGCCGCAGCTTGTCGGGGAGCACCCCGATGACGTGCTTGGCCCGCACCGGCTCGGTCCAGACGTCCACCCCGTGCACCACGACGCGGCCCTCGTCGGGACGCAACAGCCCCGTGATCATCGACAGCGTGGTGGTCTTGCCGGCGCCGTTCGGCCCGACGATGCCGTAGAAGGAGCCCTCGCGCACGTCGAGCGAGACGCCGTCGGCGGCGACGATCGAGCCGTAGCGCTTGCTGAGCCCGTGCACGGTGAGGACGCTCGGGCGTGTGTCCACGATCGGGGCCGGGCGCGCCGGCTCCGGAGCCTCGGCGGGCTCGGGCACCGCAGGCGCCGTCTCCACGACGGCCTTCGCCGTACGGGACTTCTGAGTGGTCTTCGCCGGGGTCGCGGTGGTCTTCGCAGCGGTGGCGCGCTTGCGCGGCGTCGGCGTTCGCGTGCTCGACCCCGCTGCGGCGGCGGCCGTCTTCGGCTGTGTGCGCTTGGCTGCGGGGCGGCCGGGCGCCGCCTGCTCCGGCCCGGACTGCGTGATCTCGGACATCCGCTCCCCCTCGTCGTCCCCCTGCGGTTCGGGCGCGCCGGACTCCGGATCGGTGCTGCTGCCGGGTCGCGCGTGCTCGAAACTCACCACGCAACCGTACCAACACAGAACCGCTTGCGTACCCCCCGACGGGTGCCTCGCGATGAGGGTGTCACGGTTCTCAGACTGCCTAGGAAAGTCCTGTGAGGAACATAACGACCCAGCAACGACCGACGTCAACCCCTGCCCCCGGATGAGGGCCGCCGGTATTCTGGTGCAGGCATGAAGGCGTGTCGAAACACGTAAAGCGTGAATGAACTCCCGGTGACGATCCGGGAGTGGCGGGCTTCGACGCACCGCCGCAAATCACACCCACACGGGGTTCGCGCGGATTCAAGGAGATGATTGTGACGACCCAGGTAGTGATCCTCGCGGCGGGCATGGGAAGCCGGCTCGGCCGGAGCCTTCCGAAGCCGCTGACGGAGCTGAGCGACGGCCGCACCATCATGCAGCAGCAGTTCGACAACATCCACGCCGCGTTCGGCAAGGACGTCACCGTGACGATCGTCGTCGGCTACAAGCTCGAGCACATCATCGAGGCGTTCCCGGACGCCGAGTTCGTCTACAACGAGCAGTACGACCAGACCAACACGTCCAAGAGCCTCATGCGCGCCCTGCAGGCCTCCGGCCCCGGCGGCGTCCTCTGGATGAACGGCGACGTCGTCTTCGACCCGGCCGTCCTCGTCCGCGGCGCCGCGATGGTGGCGCGCGACCAGACGTTCGTAACCGTGAACACCTCGTCCGTCGCCGACGAGGAGGTCAAGTACACCACCGGCCCCGAGGGGTACATCCACGAGCTGTCCAAGACCGTCAAGGGCGGCCTGGGCGAGGCTGTCGGCATCAACTACATCTCGGGCAAGGACAAGGCCGCCCTGCTGCGCCAGCTCCAGCGGGTGGCCGACCAGGACTACTTCGAGCGCGGTCTCGAGCTGGCGATCGAGCAGGACCGCCTGCTGGTCGAGCCCGTCGACATCTCCGACCTGTACGCCGTCGAGGTGGACTTCCAGGAGGACCTGGAGCGCGCGAATCTTTTCGTATAGTCGAAGGGCTGTGTGACGCGAACACGCAGCCAGCGATCAATACGATAGGTTCCCGTGACCACTACCTCCGCCGACCTGCGCCCCGCGCAGCGAACGCGCGCCGCCCGCTACCGCCACTCGCTGTGGCTGCTGACGGTGCGCGACCTGCGCGTGCGCTACTCGACCAGCGCGTTGGGCTACCTGTGGTCGATTCTCGATCCGCTCGTCATGAGCGCGATCTACTGGTTCGTCTTCACGGTGATCTTCCACCGCAGCGTCGGTGAGAACCCCTATATCGTCTTCCTGCTCGCGGCGCTCCTGCCGTGGATGTGGTTCAACGGCGCGGTCTCCGACAGCACGCGGGCCTTCCTCCGCGAGGCGAAGCTCATCCGCTCGACGATGATCCCCCGCACGATCTGGGTCAACCGGATCGTGGCCTCCAAGGGCATCGAGTTCCTGCTGTCGCTGCCCGTGCTCGCGATCTTCGCGATCGCCACCGGCGCGACGGTGAACGTCGACATCCTGCTGTTCCCGCTGGCGATCCTCATCCAGGTGGTGCTCACGGTCGGCGTCGGCCTGATCGTCGCACCGCTCGTGGTGTTCTTCCGCGATCTGGAGCGGGCCGTGAAGCTGGCGCTGCGCTTCCTCTTCTATGCCTCGCCCATCATCTACAGCGCTCGGGACCTCCCGGGCGGCTGCGGCGCAGGCGTCCCCGTCAAGGAGTGCGCCGCGCACCTCGCCGCCAACCCGGGCACGGCGACCGAGACGCTGTTCTCGCTGCATTTCTGGTCGGCGTTCAACCCGCTCACCGGCATCTTCAGCCTCTACCGGTCGGCGTTCTTCCCGCAGGAGCTGGACTGGTACCTGGTGATCGTGGCCGCGCTGATGTCGCTGGTCCTGCTCGGGGTCGGCTGGCTCGTGTTCACGCGCTTCGAGCGCGACGTGCTGAAGGAGATCTAGGTGTCCGCCGTCATCGACGTCGCGGGCCTGGGCGTGCGGTTCAAGCGCAACCGCGGAGCCCGGCGCTCGTTCAAGGATCTGTTCGCCGGGCGCCGGCGCCGCGCCCGCCCCGATGACTTCTGGCCGCTGCGGAACGTGACGTTCCGTGTCGAGCCGGGCGAGGCGATCGGCGTGGTTGGCCGCAACGGGCAGGGGAAGTCGACCCTGCTGAAGCTCGTGGCCGGTGTGCTGCTGCCCGATGAGGGCACCGTCAAAGTCGCCGAAGGCGTCGCGCCCCTGATCGAGATCACCGGCGGCTTCGTGGACGACCTCACGGTGCGCGACAACGTCTACCTGACCGCCGGGCTGCACGGGATGACCAAGCCGCAGATCGACGCCCGGTTCGACGAGATCATCGCGTTCGCCGAGATCGGCGACTTCGTGGACACGCCGTACAAGCACCTCTCCAGCGGGATGAAGGTGCGGATCGCGTTCGCGGTGATCGCGCAGCTCGAGGAGCCCGTCCTGCTGGTCGACGAGGTGCTCGCGGTCGGCGACCGGGGCTTCAGAGAGAAGTGCTACGCGAAGATCGAGGAGCTGCTCGCCAGCGGCCGCACCCTCTTCTTCGTCTCCCACAACGAGAAGGACCTGCGCCGGTTCTGCGCCCGCGGGCTCTACCTCGACAAGGGCAGCCTCGTGCTCGACGGCCCGATCGACGCGGTTCTCGACCTCTACAACCAGGACTACGGGGCGTAGAAAAGCGCCGGTCAACCAGCTTTTCAGCACCACTGGAAGTCCTGCACAGAAAAGAAATCGCGCGAGTTCTCCCCAGAAGAGGTCTTCAGGCCCGAATTCGGCGTTCCGGCGTCGGAGGGCGTTATTACCGTTGCTCCCATGAAGACGCTCCGGAACCTCCGAACCCCGCTCGCCCCACTCCGCGACAGGCGCCACGCCTACCGCGTCCCCTGGACCGTCGATCGCAGCGGCGCGCCCCACTTCCGCCTTGTGAACACCAGCAACGAAGAACTGCGCGGCGTCACCGTCAGCATCGCGGGCAGCTCGTCCGTGCGGGTGAGCTCGCCGTCCGCCGTGCGGCCCGGTGAGGCCGTGCGCGCCAGCCTGAGCGGCAGCGACGACCCCGCGCGTGACACGCTGCTCGTCGTACGGTGGTTCCCGCCCGACGGCCGCGGTCCTCCTGCATGCATTTTCCGAACTCCGGGCCTGAGGCACGAAGGTCGCGGTGGCGCACACTCTGGCCCGCCAGTCTCCAGCCGGATAAGCATGACGCATGAAACATTCGAGGTCTCGCGCCGCGGTCCGCTTCGGTGCGCAGGTGCGCCGCACCCGCATCGCCCTCGGGCTCAGCCAAGAGAGCGTCGCCGAACTCGCCCAGATCCATGTCACGAACTACGGCCGCATCGAACGCGGCATCGCGAACCCCAGCCTCGTCACGATGCTCCGGATCGCGAGCGTGCTCGGCACCGACATCGCCCTCCTGACCGAAGGGCTGTCACGAGACGACCTGCCCGCCGAGTTCGAGGTCCTGACGGCGGACGAGTTCCTGCGGGAGCGGGAGAGGCGGCGCTGAGGCGCGGCCGCGCGCGGTCCGACGGCATGTATTTTCCGAAGTTCCGGCCTCAGGCAGGAATGTCGAAGTGGCAGGCACTCTGGTTCGGGAATCCGCAACCGGATAGGCATGACGCATGAAACAGCCGACCTCTCCTGCGGCGATCCGGTTCGGGGCGAACGTGCGGGACGCGCGCCTCGCGCTCGGTCTCAGCCAGGAGAGCATCGCCGAACTCGCCCAGATGCACGTCACCAACTACGGCAAGATCGAGCGCGGCACCGCCAACCCGAGCCTGGTGACCATGCTGCGGATCGCGAGCGTGCTCGGCACGGACGTCGCGCTGCTGACCCACGGGCTGTCGAAACGCGACCTGCCGGACGAGTTCGACGTCCTGAGCGCCGAGGAGTTCCTGCAGGAGCGCGCCAGACGGCGCTGAGGCGGCGATCTCCTCGCCGGCCTGGTCGCCGCGGCGTGGAGGCCTACACTCGGTACAGATGAGCAAGCGACCCGAGCCCTTCGTCTCCCCGACCGGCGGACCGCCGCGTGGCGGGGACACCCCGCGCGCCGTCGACAACACCCTGGACCGGTTCCTCGGCATCCAGCGGCCGGTCGTGCTCGCGCACCTGCGCGGCCTGCGCCGCCGGCACCCCGAGGCGACGGCCGTCGAGCTCGCCGCCATCCTCGAGCGGCGCTATCTCGCGGCGGTCACCACCGGCGGCGCGGCGGTCGGCGCCACGGCCGTCATCCCCGCCATCGGCACCGGCGTGACCCTGGCCCTCTCCGGGCTGGAGACCGCCGCCTTTCTGGAGGCCACTGCGCTGTACGCGCAGTCCTTGAGCGAACTGCACGGCATCGCGGTGGAGGACCCGGCGCGGGCACGTGCCCTCGTCCTGACCATGATGCTCGGCCGCGAGGGCTCCGACCTGGTGCGCCAGCTCGCCGCGCAGGTGGCCGGCACCGGGGTCACGCGCACGGCGTACTGGGGCGAGCTCGTCACCACGACGCTGCCGTCGATGGTCGTCGGGCCGCTCGTGGACCGGCTGCGGAACTCCTTCATCCGGCAGTTCGCGGTGCGCGGCGGCGCCTCGATCGTTGCCCGGGCGATCCCGTTCGGCATCGGCGCGGTCGTCGGCGGGACCGGCAACCACATCCTCGGCCGGCGCGTGGTCACGAACTCGCGGCTGGCTTTCGGGTCGGCGCCGCTCGTCATCCCGGACGCCCTCACTCCGTCGGAGGGGCCGGGAGCGGTGCGGCGCTTCGGAGTGGTCACCGGGCGCCGCGTGGTGCAGGCGGGGGTCGTGCTGCGCAGCGCCCTGCCCGCGAGCAAAGCCCGTCGCGGGCGGAAGGACGACGATCCGGCCGCGCCGGAGTCGCCGGACGAAGCCGCGCCCTAGACGATCGGAGGCCGCCCGGCCGCGGTCATCCGCAGCACCGTGCGCCAGCGGATGGGCCGGCGCTCGCCCGGGTCGGCGCTCCAGCCCTCGCGCCAGCCGCCGAACCACGCGCGCAGGACGTCCGGCTTGCGGAACCAGCGCAGGAGCTGAATGCCCGTCCACGAGCCGACGTAGACCGGGACCAGCACCGCGGGCAGGTTGCGGCGCGCCAGCCAGACGCGGTTGCGGGCGTTCAGGCGGTAGTAGTACGAGTGCCGGGTGGGCGACACAGCCGGGTGCTCGGCGACCAGGTCGCCCGCGTACCAGACGCGCTTGCCCTGATCCCACACCCGCCAGGCGAGCTCGATGCCCTCGTGCGCGTAGAAGAACGGGTCGGCCCAGCCACCGGCGCGCTCGAACACGACGCGCGGGAGCACGATGACCGCCTCCAGCACCGAGAACACTGCGGACGACCGCTCCGGGTCGCCCTTCCGGATCCGCGGGATCCAGCGCCGCGGCGACGGCTTGCCGTCGCGCGCCCGCAGCCGGGGCTGGATCATCCCGACACCGGGGTCGCTCCGCAGCAGGGCGATCGCGTCGCGCAGGAAGCCGGGCGACGGGATGTCGGCGTCGTCGTCCAGGAAGAGCAGGTACTCCCCCGCCACCTGCGGCACCCCTCGGTTGCGCCCGGCCGGGATGCCGAGGTTCTCCGGCAGCGCCAGCGTCCCGACCCCGGGCGGCAACGGCGGATCCGCTGTCGCGGGGTCCCAGCCGTTTCCGACCACGACGATGTCGGTGGCCACCCCCTTCTGGGCGAGGACGGACTCCACGCCGCGCAGCAGGTCCTCCGGCCGCGTGCCCTGGGTGAGCACGACGACGCCGACCGTGGGGTCAGCCACGGACCCGCTTGGACGACATGATCGCCACGAAGTGCCCGATCGCCGCCAGCAGCGCCAGCGGAACGAGGATCGACAGCAGGACGCGGTCGGCGAGCGGCGAGCCGATGAACAGCCCGACGATGGAGAAGACGAAGATCAGGATGGTCAGCTCCACCGAGTGGTACATCCGGTGGAACGGGACGAACTTGGCAGCCTTCCGCAGCCGGGCGACCACCCCGTGCGTCGGGGCGTACGCGGCCTCGGTGTCGGCCAGCTTGGGCAGGCCGGCACTCGCCCGGGCGACGCGCACCATGTCGTTGAGCGCCTTGTTCAGGACGATGATGAGCGCGAGCAGGGTGCCGAGGTTCGTCCAGAGGAAGTCCTGCGGCGCCTCGAACGGGAACCCGGCGGCGCGGATGCCGAGCACGATGGCGATCAGCGTCTCCGTCGTGTAATGGCCGACGTTGTCGAGGAACATCCCCGCGGGCGACGATGTCCCGCGCCAGCGTGCGACCTCGCCGTCGCAGCAGTCCACCAGCATCTGGAGCTGGCCGAGGACGAGCGCGAGCGCGGCGCCGGCGATCCCGGGGATGAGCAGGCTCGCGGCCGTGGCCCAGCCGGTCAGGATCATCAGCCCGGTGACGCCGTTGGCCGAGATGGAGGTCTTGAGCAGGACCCAGGTGAGGTACGGCGACAGGTTCCGCAGGTACAGCGACGCCGTCCAGTGCTCGGCGTTGCGCCGTCCGCGCACCTCGGGCGGCTGGGCCACCGCCCGGAGTTCGGCGATCGACGAGGGCCGCGCTCCGTGCGCCGCCGGTCCCGCTGCTGTCATGCCTACCTTCCCGTGTGGGCCGTGATGTTCCGCGTGAGCGAGAGGTATCCGAGGATGAACCCGATGCCCCAGCTGAAATGGATGCACGGCAAGACTACGAGAAACCACAGGAACGCGGAAAAGTTGTCGCGGCGCCCCCAGACGAACGCGGACGCCACCACGATGACCAGGTACGCCGCAGGCACCGCGAAGGCCCAGAGCAGCCAGGGGGTCGCACCGAGGACGGCCTGCAGCACGCCGCCGAGTCCGAGCAGCACGCCGAGGGCGACGCCGAGCACCATCACCGGCGGGGCGAAGTAGCGGACGCCGTTGGAGGCCGGGAAGCGCCGGGCGAGCTCGCCGCGCCAGATCCCGGTCGAGAAGAACTGCCGGGCGAGCCGGTACAGGTTCGGGCGCGGCCGGTAGACGACGCGCAGCCGGGGGGTGAACCAGACGGTGCCACCCGCCTGCCGGATGCGCCGGTTGAGCTCCCAGTCCTGGCCGCGCTTGATCTCCTCGTCGAAGAGGCCGACCTGCTGGAGGCGGTCGCGGCGGAACACGCCGAGGTACACCGTCTCGGCAGGGCCGGCTGTGCCGCCGACGTGGAGCTTGGTGCCGCCGAGCCCGATCCGGCTGCCGTATGCGCGGGCGACCGCGCGCTCGAACGACGTCGTGCCCTGGGCGTCCATGAGCCCGCCGACGTTGTCGGCGCCGGTCTCCAGGATGGTCTCCACCGCGATGCGCGCGTAGTCCGGCGGCAGGACGCTGTGGGCGTCGACGCGGATCACGACCGGGTACCGGGACGAGCGGATCGCCAGGTTCAGCCCGGCCGGGGTCGAGCCCACCTCGTTGTCGACGACGCGGATGCGCGGGTCGACGGCGGCGAGCTCGGCGACCAGTTCCGTGGTGCCGTCGATGCTCGGCCCGAGCGCGATGGTGACGTCGAACGGACCGGTGTAGTCCTGTGCCAGCAGGCTGTCGACCGCGGCCCGCACATGGGTCGCCTCGTTGAGGACGGGCATCACGTAGGACACACCGGGAAGGGTGTTCACGTTGTCGTCCGGCATCTGATCCATTCGTCGTACGGGCCTCGCCGAGCTTATCAGCCGGCGCCTGAGCGCCCCGTCCGACGACAGGACGACGGAAGGCCGCCCCGCTCTGCGGGACGGCCTTCCGTGCGGGCCTGCGGTCAGTTCGCCGGGAGCGAGCCCAGGGTGACCGAGGTGGTCTTGGACTGACCGTTGTGGAGGTACGTGACTTCGGCCTTCGCGCCCGCCGGAAGCGCGCGCACCTGGGCGGTCAGGTCCGTGGCGTCCGTGATCGGCAGCCCGTTGAAGTTGACGACGATGTCGCCCGCCTGCAGGCCGGCGCTGGCCGCGGCTCCGCCGGAGGTGACCGACTTGATGGCGGCGCCGACCGTGGTCGCCTTGCTGTCCTGGCTCGCGTCGCCGACCGAGGCGCCGAGGAGGCCGTGGGTCGCCTTGCCGTCCTTGATCAGCTCGTCCGAGATCCGCTTCGCGAGGTTCGACGGGATCGAGAAGCCGACGCCGATGCTCCCGGACTGGGTGCCGGAGGAGCTGCCGCCGCCGGCGCTCGCGATCGCGACGTTGATGCCGATCAGCTCGCCCTTGCTGTTGAGCAGCGCGCCGCCCGAGTTGCCCGGGTTGATCGACGCGTCCGTCTGGATGACGGGGAGCGAGATGGTGCCCTGGCTGCCGCTCTGCGACGAGCCGCCGCCCTGGTTCGGGAAGTCGAAGTTGAACGGGTTCTGCGAACTGCCGTTGCCGCTGCCGCCGCCGTTGCCGTTCGAGCCGTCGCTGGACTTCGGCGCCGCCGAGGACGCGATGCTGATCGACCGGTTCAGCGCGCTCACGATGCCGTCGGTGACGGTGCCGGAGAGGCCGAGCGGGGCGCCGATCGCGACCGTGGTGTCGCCCACGTTCAGCTTGCTGGAGTCGGCCCAGTTCATCGGGGTCATCCCGCTGGCGCCGTCGAGCTTGATGACCGCGAGGTCGGTGGTGGGGTCGGTGCCGACGATCTTGGCCGTGTAGATCTTGCCGTTGTTGTCGGTGACGCTGATGCTCACGTTGGCCGCGGCGCCGTCGAGGGTGACGACGTGCGTGTTGGTGAGGATGTAGCCGTCCGGGGAGAGCACGACCCCGGAACCGGTGCCGCCCTCGCTGGAGGCGCTGACGGAGATGGTGACGACGCTCGGCGACGCCTTGGCGGCGACCGCGGTCACCGTGGTGGCGTTGTTGGTGTCGTTGACCGTGATGTTCTGCGGGCCGGAGACCGTCTTGATGGTCGCGTTGCTTCCAGTGGCCGAGTACAGGCCGATGCCCGCGCCTGCGCCGGCCACGCCGCCGATGAGCGCGCCGATGGCGAGCGTGGCGATGATCAGGCCGGTGTTGCGCTTGCGGGGCGCCTTCTCGCCGGTGCCCGGCGCGGCGGCGTAGGGCTGGTGGGCGCCGGGGAGCTGAGCGCCCGGCTGGGCGTACGGGGCCTGCGCGTAGGCGGGCTGCCCGAACGCGCCGTTGCCGTAGTCGGGCTGCGGCTGGTGCAGCGGCGCGCCGGCCGGCTGACCGTAGGGCTGCTGCGGGGCGACCGGCTGGGTGGGCTGCGTGTGGTTCACGGGGATCGGGCCCTGCGGCGCCGTGGGCTGCTGCGCCGTCGGCTGCTGGGCGGTGGGCTGCTGGGCGGTGGGCTGCTGCGCGGTGGGCTGCTGCGCCGTCGGCTGCTCGGCGGTCGGCTGCTGCGCCGCGGGCTGAGCGGCGGCGGGAGCGGTCCAGCCGTGGTCCGGGGCCGGAGCGCTGGGCTGCTCGGCTGCCGGGGTCTGCGCCGCTACGGGAGTCTGCGCCGCCGGAGTCTCGGCGGGACGAGCCGCGCCGCCATCCACGACCGCGTCGGCTTCGGCGTCGTTCTGGGGCTTCGCGGGCTCCGGGGTGATCGGGGAGTCGGTCATGGTGTGGTGCTCCTTCCAAGCACTAGACAGCTTGGGATGCCAACCTGAGCGTTCTATTTGCGGGTCCTGTGGGCGACCTTCCGCCTCCCGATGACTCCTCCCAACGTAACGAATGGATACGCTCGGAGCGAGGCCCTACGGTGGGTCCATGACGGTTTCGGGCGCATGGAGGGCCGCCGCGCGCGGCGCGGGACTGCTGGGTGCGGACGGCGTCGTCCGCCCGACGATCTTCGCGGAGATGAGTGCTCTCGCGGTGCGCACCGGCGCCATCAACCTCGGCCAGGGCTTTCCCGACGAGGACGGGCCCGCCGTCGTGCTCGACGCGGCCGTTGACGCCATCCGCGCCGGCGCCAACCAGTATCCGCCGGGGATCGGCGTCCCGGAGCTGCGGCGGGCCGTCGCCGATCACCAACGGCGCTTCTACGGTCTGGAGGTCGACCCCGACCGCGAGGTGCTGGTCACCGCCGGAGCGACGGAGGGCATCGCCGCGACCCTCCTCGCTCTGCTCGAGCCGGGCGACGAGGTCGTCACATTCGAGCCCTTCTACGACGAGTACGGCGCGGTGATCTCCCTCGCCGGCGGCGTGCACCGAACCGTCCCGCTGGAACCGCCGGCGTTCCGGCCGGACCTGGACCGGCTGCGCGACACCGTGACGGACCGCACCAGGGTCATCCTGGTCAACACGCCGCACAACCCCACCGGTGCGGTCCTCGACCGCGAGACGCTGACGACGATCGTCGAACTGGCCCACCGGCACGACGCTCTCATCGTCACCGACGAGGTCTACGAGCACCTGACCTTCGGGCCGCGGCACATCCCGATCGCGACGCTCCCCGGCGGCTGGGAGCGGACCGTGACCATCTCCTCCGGCGGCAAGACCTTCAACACCACCGGCTGGAAGGTCGGCTGGCTGACCGCGCCCGCCGAACTCGTCACCGCCATCCTCGCCGTGAAGCAGTTCCTCACCTACGTGAACGGTGCGCCGTTCCAGCCGGCTATGGCCGCCGGCCTGGCCCTCCCGGACACGTTCTTCACCGGGATCGCCGCCGCGCTCGCCCACAAGCGCGACGTCCTGTCCGCCGGGCTGCGGGCCGCCGGATTCGACGTCCACGGCAGCGACGGCACCTACTTCGTCGTCGCGGACGCCGCGCCGCTCGGCCACCCCGACGCCGTCGAGTTCTGCCGCCGGCTGCCCGAGCTCGCCGGTGTGGTCGCGGTGCCGCTGTCCGCGTTCTGCCGCGACGACTATGCGCGGCGGACGGCGTCGCTGGTGCGGTTCGCCTTCTGCAAGCGCGTCGAAGTACTGGAAGAGGCCGCAGCGCGGCTGGCGACGCTGGGCTCCTGACCCGGCCTGGGCTCCTGACCCGAACGCTGCCGAGCCGCGCTCAGTCGATCGGCTCCACCCGGTAGCGCCGCAGCTCGAGTGCCGGGTTCCGCCGGCGGACCTCCTGCACGCGCTCGGCCGACGCCTCCGCGACGGCGACGCCCGAGGTCTCCCCCAGTCCCGCGAGCACGACGCCCATCGGGTCGACGATCGCGCTGGAGCCGACGCCGATCGGCGGCGTGTGGTCGGCCGCCGCGACGTACAGCGTGTTCTCGATCGCGCGCGCGGCGATCAGCGTCGACCAGTGCTGCTCCTTGAGCGGACCGCGAACCCACTCCGCGGGAACGGCGACCAGCTCGGCGCCCGCGTCCGCCAGCCGCCGCGTCACTTCGGGGAAGCGCAGGTCGTAGCAGGTCTGCATGCCGATCCGGAGGCCGTCCACCTCGAACACCTCGGGCAGCGCGAGGTCGCCGGGCACGACCCAGTCGGACTCGGTGGAGCCGAAGGCGTCGTAGAGGTGCTGCTTGCGGTAGACGGCGAGTCTCTCGCCGGTCGGGCCGACCGCGACGAGCGTGTTGGCGAATTTGTCCCGCACCCCGGTCTGCTCGACGAGCCCGGCGATCACGAAGACGTCGTGGTCGCGCGCCGCGACCTGGAGCGCCTGCACGAACTCCCCGTCCAGCGGCTCGGCGTTGCGCGCGAAGGACGGCCCGAGGGGGTCGGTGAAGTACGAGGAGTACTCCGGCAGCACGACGAGCCGCGCCCCGCGGGCGGCCGCGACCGCGATCAGCGCCTCCGCCAGGTCCCGGTTGTGCACCCGGTCGTCGCCCGGCGTGAACTGCGCGACCGCGACGCCGACGCCGGTCACGGCCGGGCCTCCGCGCCGGGGACCGCCTCCGCGACGGGGCGCGGCGTCTCGACCGGGAGCCGGAGGCTGATCGACGTGCCGAGGCCCTCCTCGCTCGCGATGTCGAGCCGGCCGCCGTGCGCGGTGACGATCGCCTTGGTGATGGTGAGACCGAGGCCGACGCCCGGGACCGCGTTGCGGGTGGCGGTGGAGGCACGGAAGAACCGCTGCGAGAGCTGGCTCAGCTCTACAGCCGGGATGCCCATCCCGGTGTCCGTCACCGCCACCACCGCCTCCTCCCCCTCACGGTGCAGCGAGACGGTGACCCTCCCGCCGGACGGCGTGAACTTCAACGCGTTGGAGACGAGGTTGTCGACGGCCTGCCCGAGGCGCACGGTGTCGCCGCGGACCTCCACCGGCTCGTCGGGGACGTCGCACACCAGCTCGACACCCGCGGTCGCGGCGACCGGGGTCGCCGACTCGACCGAGGCGGCGACGACCGAGCGCAGCTCCGCGTCCGTGATGTCGATGGGGAACCGTCCGGACTCCACCTGGGCGGTGAACAGCAGGTCGCCGACCAGCCGCAGCAGCCGGTGCGCGTTGCGCTCGGCGACGCCCAGGTACTGGAGCTGCTCGTCGGACAGCGGGGACTCGTCGTCGTCGCGCATCAGCTCGAGGTAGCCGAGGATCGAGCTGAGCGGGGTCCGCAGCTCATGCGAGATGAGGCCGACGAACTCGTCCTTGAGGCGCGCGAACTCCCGCGCCTGCGTCATGTCGGTGGCCACGAAGATGAAGCCGACCCTGTGCCCGTTCTCGTCCAGCCGCGGGGTCGCGGCGACCTGGACGGGCACCTCCTTGCCGTCGGCGCGCACGTAGGTCCAGTCGCGCACGTCGGCATAGCCCGCCCGCACAGTGTCCACGAGCGCGGAGAAGTCGTCCATGCCAGCCACCGTCGTGAAGCGCGCGTCCATGTCGCGCAGCCGCTCTTCCAGCTCGCTGACCAGGTGGAACTCGATGACCTTGCGGTTCGCGCCGACGACCTGACCCTCGGTCAGCCCGAGCATCTTCTCGGCGCCCGGGTTCCAGACGTCGATCACACCGTCGAGGTCCGTGCCGATCACGGACTGCTCCGTCACGGCGTTCCAGATGCTCTGGATGAGGCGGTTCGCGGTCTTCAGCCTGGCCTCGTTGAGCACCAGCTCGTCCTGCGTGCGCACGGCCTGCTGGAGCAGCTCCTCTCGTTGCTCCGCGGCGGCGCGGGTCGCCGCGAGCTGCCGGCGCGAACGGTGCGCGATCTCGTTGACCACTGCGGCGACGATCAGGTAGATGACCGGCGAGAAGAAGGCGCGGATGATGTCGGCCGGACCTGTCGAGGCCACATCCACGACGATGGGGGCGAGCAGCACCAGGAAGATTCCCGCCCCGGCGATCACGATGTTGCGCCGGCCCTCCTCCGTCGCGATCCAGACGAACGGCAGGAGCAGGATGACGCCGACCGCCGAGGTGGTGCCGCCGGTGCCGATCCGCATCAATCCGATCGAGAGCATCGCGATCAACGGGACGACGACCGACCAGCGCACTCCCACGCGCGGCCACGGCACCAGGATCGCGAGCAGCAACGCCCCGATCATCATCGCGACCGAGCCGCCGATGTAGGGCAGGATGTGCTGGCTCACCACACCGGGGATCAGCGACAGTCCCAGCGCGATCGCGTACCCCACCAGCGTCGGCGCCAGTTTCAGGACGACGGAGGGCGATTCGATCGGGATACGGCTGAGCCAGCGGTCGACCGTCATGCGAGTTCTCCCAGTCCGAGCATCGAGCGGATGCGCTCGGAGAGCGCTCGCGGGCTGAACGGTTTGATGAGGAAGCTGTCCGAGCGGTCGGCGACGATGCCGTGGTCGGTGAGGAGCTGCACGGAGGCCGACACCATCAGGATCATGGTGCTCTTGGTCAGCTCGCCGCCGCGGATCGCCTCGGCGACCTCCACGCCGTTGAGGCCCGGCATCGAGATGTCGAGCACCGCCAGGTCGATGCCGCCGGCGTTCACCGCGTCGAGCGCCGACCGGCCGTTGTCGACCGCGGCCACGACGTCGACACCCGCCCGGTTGGCGGCGATCACCATGAGCCCCCGGATGTCGGCGTCGTCGTCCGCGATCACGACCCGCTTGGCCGTCACGAGAAGAACACCACCCGCACCACGACGATCGCGGCGATGATCAGGAGGGCGACGGCGCCGTAGACCGGCAGCCGCAACTCCCAGCGCCGGTTGGCGTCCAGCTCGCGCTGCAGCTGCTCGCGCTGCACCCGGGTCAGCTCGACGGGGCTCATCCCTTCTCCTCCTGATCGACGGCGGCGAGCAGCGCCGCCACTCGGTCGTAGCGGCCCACGTCCGCGGCGTCATGGCTGTCGGTGGAGGCAACGATACGCGCACCGGCGGCCTGCAGGGCGCGCACCGCGGCGGGGCCGGGGCAGGCCCACTTCTCGTTGATCTCGACGATCGTGCCGGTGGCAGCCGCCGCGGCGGCCCAGGCGGCCAGCCGGGAGGCGCCGAGCTGCTCCTCTGAGAGCCCGACCTTCGGCAGGATGGAGAACCAGTGCGCGAGCTGCGCGTGCGGCGTGGCCTCCATCGCCCGGATGCTCGCCTCGATCAGCAGGTCGAGCGCATCGTCCGCCGAGAGTCCGGCCGCAAGGCGCTCCCGGGTGGCCTCGGGCGACCACGGCCCATCGGTGCCGGGGAACTGGTGGTCACCGATCACGACGGCGTCCACACCGCCGGGGCCGACGACGAGGCCGGCGGGGGTGTCGAGGGCGCCCGAGACGTCGAGGAGCTTGGCCTCCACGCCGGTCAGCACCGTGAGACCGTCCGGTACCGGCTCGGCCGCGACCGCCGCGACGAACTCCGGAACCCACGCCGTCGACGCGCGCACGTGGTCGGTCAGCCGCACCGTGCGCAGCCCGGCGCGGTGCGCGGCCGCGATGTTCTCGGCGAGCGTGCTGCGGGCGTCGTCGGAGAAGGTGGAGTGGACATGGAAGTCGCCCTCCAGGAGCGCGCTCAGCCCGGTCGCTCCCGGTGCCGTCACTCTTCGGGCCCCTCGGCGTGCGCGGCGTTCCCGGAGACGAGCACGTCGCCCGGGTCGAGGAAGACGTCCTCCAGGAAGCGCACGTTGGCGAGCTCCGCGAAGTCGACGGCCGAGGGCACCGGGCGGCCGAGCACCAGGTCGAGCAGCAGCGACGGCATGTCGACGCCGGCGGCGATCGTCAGCGGCATCGCGCCGGGGAAGCGCGGGTTGACCTCCAGAAGCGCGGGGACGCCGTCGCTGGAGTAGCGCAGCTGCACGTTGGCGACGCCGGTGAGGCCGATGGCGCGCGCGACGTCGGCGGCGGTGTCCGACAGCTCGGCCCGGCGAACCGTGCGGCCGGCGATCGAGACGCCGGAGTCGACGCGTTCCCGTGAGCGCGGCACGGCGGCGATGACGTTGCCGTCGAGCCCGGCGAGGACGTCGACCGAGAACTCCTCGCCCGGCAGGTTCTCCTGGATGATGACGCTGCGGTCCTCGCCGAGCGCCTCCAGTGCCGCGCGGTCGGGGATCAGCCGGACGCCCCGCGAGCCCGCGCCGCTGCGCGGCTTGACGATCACCGGGAAGACCCACTCCGCGCCGACGCCGTCGCGGTCGAGCAGCCGGGTCTCCGGGATGCGCGCGCGGCCGGCGACAGTCTGCGCGAGCCGGTACTTGTCCAGGCACGTCACCAGCGTCTCGTGGCTCGGCGCGGCGAGGGCGGTGCCGGCCGCCGCCAGCTCGTCCCGTCTCGCCGCGAGCCCGGGCAGCTCGACGTCCACCGTAGAGAACAGCACGTCGACGTCGTCGGTGGCGCACAGGGCGATCACGTCGTCCACGAACTGCGGCGACTTCCCGGGAGGCACGATCCGGCGGGCGCCCTCTGGCACCAGGTACAGCCCGCTCGCCCAGCCGTCCATGTCCGCCGCGAGCACTTCCACGTCGGCGCGCTTGAGCAGGGAGCGGATGACGGCGACGCCGGCCGGTCCGCCGGCTCCGGTGACCAGGACCCGGGTGACCTCGTCGCTCATTCCTGGGTCCTTCTGATCCGTGCGTCGGTGTGGATGCTCGCGGCGGGCACCGAGATGTCGGCGGTGTCGCGCATGACCTCCAGCGGCTCGCAGTTCGTGCCGCCGCCGAACCGGGACCAGTACCGCGCGGTGGCGAGCACGAAGTCGTGCTCGAGGTACGCGCGCTGCTCGGTCTGCGAACGGAAGCAGTCGATCAGCCGCAGCTTGGACTCGGTGAACCCGTCGATCGGCACGAACCGGGTGGGCCGGAAGTCGATGGTCGCCGACGGGCTCTGGAAGCAGCAGACCGTGCGCACGTCCCGGGTCGCCACGTTGACGGCGGCGTGCACGGCACGGTGGTCCTGGTGACGGTCGTGCGCGGAGTGCGTGTAGACGATGTCCGGCCGCACCTCGGCGACGACCCGCTCGACGATGCTGACGGTTGGGTCGCCCGCCGAGATGCGGGTGTCCTCCAGGTCCTCCAGGAACAGGCGGGCGCCGAGCAGCTCGGCCGCCGCGAGCGACTCGTGCTGGCGGTCCTCGGCGTCCCCGCCGCGGGCGCCGCGGGAGAGCGTCAGAATGACCACCTGATTGCCCGCCTCGCGGTGCGCGGACAGGATGCCGCCGACTCCGATCTCGACGTCGTCCGGGTGCGCGCCGATGGCGAGGACCACCTGCTGCTGGTTGGCGGCGCGCTTGGCGCGGCCCTCCTCGGCCAGGCGGCCGACGATCGCGACGAGCTCGGAGGAGGCGATCGGCTTGGTGAGGAACTCGTCGGCCTGGGCCCGCAGCGCGGAGACGGCGTAGTCGACCGAGACGTGCGCGGTCATCACCACGACCGGCATCCCCGGGTGGCGCCCGCGCAGCTCGCGCAACAGGTCGATGCCAGAGATGCCCGGCATCTCGATGTCCGTGATGACGACGTCCGGGTCGAAGGCGGCGATGGTGTCGAGCGCGATGGACGGATCGGTGACCGCGACCACCTGCGCATCGGCACGCTTCTCCAGCACCGTCTTCATGTAGAACGCGACGTCCGGATCGTCCTCGATCACGCACACGCGGTACTTCTGAGCAGAGTTCGCCATACGTCTTCTCCCGAATTCCTGGCTCGACTCTAGTGGGACGCCCGGTCTGCACGAATCGGACTCGCCCGGGCGTGCACCCGATTTCACAGCGCCCCGAGGCCGTGATAGAGTTTCTTCTTGTGCCGCGGGGTGGAGCAGCTCGGTAGCTCGCTGGGCTCATAACCCAGAGGTCGTAGGTTCAAATCCTGCCCCCGCAACCAACTGGCCCGGACTTGAGGAGAAATCCCCAGGTCCGGGCCGATTTTTGTCTGTGCTGCACCTGTCTGTGCTGCACCTGTCTGTGCTGCACGTGTCTGGCACCCGGAGGATGAGTGGACGAGGCTCTCGACGCCGCGCGCGTCGCGGCGGTCTGGGAGGAGCATCCCACCTGGGCGCTGCTGCGCAGCTACAACGGCCGCTGGGTCCTCCCCCTCTTCTCCCGTCATCTGGAGTACGCCGACGGCACCGTATCGGCCGACTGGTTCCACCAGAAGGTCGCCGAGGCGCTCGAGGCCCTGGAGGACGACCGCGACGACCGCGACGACAGCGACGCTCCGGCCGACGCCGAGTCCTCCCGCACCTCCCCCGTCGAGTACTGCCGGAGCTGGGTGGACAGCCGCTGGCTGATCCGCACCCGCGCCGGCGCCGGCGAGGGACGCGCCCGCTACCGGCTCTCGCAGTACGCCCTCCAGGCGCTGCGGATCGTCCGCGAGCTGGCCGAGCCGGACAGCGCTGTGTCCGAGGCGCGCTTCGCGAGCATCGCGCACGCCGTCCACCACCTTGCCGCGCTCACCGACCCGACCGCGGAGTCCCAGCTCGAACGCCTCGACCGGGAGATCGCCGAGCTGCAGGCGCGCCGCGACGCGATCGCGCGCGACGGAGCGGTCGCCGCCTCCCCCGAGACGGTCGCCCGCCAGGTGCGCGAAGTCCTCCGGCTCACCGCGACGCTGCCGGAGGACTTCCGCCAGCTCGGCGCGATGGTCGAGCAGCGCCACCGGGAGGTCGCGCGGGCTGCCTCCTCGCAGCATGTCGGCAAGGGGGCGCTCGTGGACCGCTTCCTGCGCGACAACGACCTGCTCGAGGAGACGCCGGAGGGGCGTGCGTATCGCGGGTTCGCGGGGATGCTCTCCTCGCGCGAACTGGACGGGATGCGCGCCGACATCGACCGGGTGCTGTCGCGCCCAGGCGCGGAGCTGACCGAGCGGCAGCGCGCCCAGCTCGAGACGCTGATCACCTCGCTCCTCGCCGAGGAGCAGGCGGTCCAGGAGACCTACGTGCGCTGGACTTCCTCACTGCGCCGGTTCCTCAGCCGCAGCGGCTCCGACCGGCACGCCCGGCTGCTCTCGCTCGCGGCCCGCGCGCTCGACGCGGGCGCGCTCTGGACGGAGCGCCGGCCCGGGCCGGTGCTGGTCGACGGCGACGTGCTCGGCATCGGCGGCTGGGAGCTGGTCGACGTGACCCAGACCCAGCTCTGGCGCGACCGCGGCCGGCCGCAGGTCGGCGTCGCGATCACCGAGAACGACGACCCGCTGCCCGAGCACGAGCGCGACGCGCTCCGGCTCGCGGTAGGGACCAGCACCGCGGCCGTGCGGGAGACGATCGACGCCCTGCTCGCGCGGGCCGAGACCGTCACCGGCGCCGACGTGTACGCGGAGACGCCGCCGGAGTTCCGCCGGCTCGGACTGGCCGTGAGCCTGATCGAGCTGGGCGCCGAGCACGGCGCCGTAGCCGAGGGCGTCCAGACCGTGCCGCTGGAGCTGGCCGACGGCGACCGCGAAGTGACCATGCCGCTGCTCGTCTTCGGACGGGACGCGCTCGAGACGGAGGCGAACGACCGGTGACGGACACCCTCGAACAGGACCCGATCGACAGCGCGGACGCGCAGGCGCGCGACGACGCCTTCGGCGACCGGGTCCCCGACACCCTCCCCCGCGAGGCGCGCACCGCGCTCGTCACCCTGCTCACGAGTCGGTTCATCACCCGCGCCAAGCAGCCCGACGCCTGGCGGAACCTGCTCGATCACGAGGACGACATCCGCGCCCGGCTCGACGAGCTGTTCCTGACCCTGCACCTCGACCGCGAGCACGAGGTCGCCTTCAAGCGGCAGAACGGCGAGGACGGCGTCCCCGTCCTGCTCCGACGGGAGAAGCCGCTGTCCCGCGACGCCTCGCTCCTGCTCGTGCTGCTGCGGCAGGAGCACGCCTACACGGACGCGCACGACGAGCCTGTCACGGTCACCCGCGACCACATCGCGGAGTTCCTCGGCCGGTTCCAGGGCGACTCCGCCCACGACGAGGTGCGCGTCGACCGCCGGATCCGGGCGGCGATCGCGGCGCTCGACCGGCTCGAGCTGCTGACCCCCGCGCCAGAGGACCCCGATCTCTTCGTCGTCTCGCCCGCGGTCGTGCCGCTGATCGGCACCGCCGAGCTGCTCCACCTGGAGCGGCTGTTCCTGGAGGGCGCCGGTGCGCCCGCCGACACCGCCGCCGCCGAGGAGGACGCCGAGTGACCGATCTGCCCGCCGACGAGGGCCTGCTGCGCCGCGGCCAGTTCCGCATCGAGCTCGTCCAGCTCCTCAACTGGGGCAGCTACGACGGCCTCCACCGAATGCCGGTCGGCCGCGGCGGCATCGCCATCCTCGGCCCGACCGGGCGCGGCAAATCCACTGTGCTCGACGCCATGTCGGCCGTCATCATGCCCAACCCGCAGGAGTTCAACCGGGCGGCGCGCGACGACTCCCGTCACCGCTCCGAGCGCACCGTCTACAGCTACGCGCGCGGCAAGACCGACGAGGTGAAGGACGCCGGCTCGGACACCACCACCACGCACTTCCTGCGCCCGCTCGGCACCGCCTTCCCGAGCGGCGCCGCGATCACCTGGCGCACCGAGCTCGGCGAGACGATCACCGCGGCGCGGCTCGCCTGGATCGGACCGGACACGTCCACACAGGACGAGGTCACCACCGCGACCGTCTACCTGCTCGCGCACGGCGAGTTCCCGCTCGGCCGGCTGAACGAGCTGGTGCAGGAGCCGGGCAGCTCGTCGCCGCTCACCCGGGCCTCCCTCGGTCGGCTGGTGCACCCCGAGCGCGACCTGGTCACCTCCTCGCAGCCCGAGCTCCGCGTGCGGCTGTGCGAGGAGCTCGGCATCGGCGGCAGCGACGAGTCGCAGCTCAAGGCGCTCACCCTGCTGCGCCGCGCTCAGGCGTCCAAGGGCGTGTTCTCCATCGACGAGCTCTTCAAGAGCTTCGTGCTCACCGAGCCGCGCGCCCTCTCGCGCTGGGAGACCACCCTCAGCAGCTACCGCGAGGCGTCCGCGCTGTACGACGTCTTCGAGACCACGCGGCGCAAGCTCGAGGTGCTCGCCGACGTCCCGGCCCGGGCCGAGCAGTACGCCGCAGCCGTCGAGGACGCCACTGGCAAGCGCCGGCTGCTCTCCCCCGCAGACGGCGAAACCGGCCCGCGGCTGCGGGTCTGGCTGGCCGAGCGCATCCGCGACTGGGTGTCCGGCCAGGTGGACGAGGTCCGCGACCGCAAGCGCGAGCAGGAGGCGCTGCGCCGCGAGGCCGACGCCGAGGAGCAGGCGGCGCACCGCGCGCACCAGGACGCCCAGGCCCGGCTCGCCGCGGCTGGCGGTGACCCCGCAGTGGTGCTCCGCCGGGAGCTCGAGTTCGCCGAACGGATCCTCGCGGCCCAGACCCGCGAGCGTGCGGCGGCCGACGCCGTGTTCGCCCGCGCGGGACTGGCCGCCCCGGAGTCCGCAGGTCAGCTCGCGGAGCTCCAGCGCGAGGCCGAGTCGCGCCTCGCCGCGGTGACCGCCGACGACGAGCAGCAGGCGCGACGCTACGAGCTGGCCGGCCGTGTCGACGCCGCGAAGAAGGCCATCGCCGTCGCCACCGCCGAGAAGCGGTCGTTCGAGCAGCGCCGCAGCAACGTGCCGGCCGACGCCGACGAGCGCCGCCGCCGGATCGCCGAAGGGGCCGGGCTGGCCCCAGAGGACCTCCCGTACGCCGGCGAGCTGTTCGAGGTCGCCCCGGGCCGCCGGGACTGGAGCCGCGCCGTGGAGGCCGTGCTCGGCGAGGTCGCGACGCACCTGATCGTGGACGAGCGCCGCTTCGACGCCGTCCGCCGGTTCGTGAACGAGGCCGACCTGCGCGGCCGGGTCGTGCTCGTGCCGGCCGCCGCCGGCCGCGCGCCGGCGCTCGACCCGATCGATCGGACCGTCCCCGCGCTCCTCCAGTTCGACGACGCCAGTCCGTTCCACGGCTGGCTGCACGACGAGCTGGTGGCCGACCGCAGCGTGCTGTGCGTCGAGTCGCCAGAGGAGCTGGACGCCGCCCGGCCCGCAGGCGTCACCGGCGCGGTCACCCGCTCCGGGATGCGCTCTGCCGCGCGCGGCCGCGTCGTCAAGGACGACCGCCGCACCGCCTCCTGGATCGGCCTCGACAACACCCCGCGCATCCACGAACTGGCGTCCCGCATCGCGTCCCTCGAGGCCGAGCTGGCGGACGCCCGCGCCGCGTCCGACCGCGCGGAAGCCGAGCACGGCGACGCCAGCCGCCGCAGCGAGGCGCTCGGCGCGATCCGCGCGCTGGAGTGGGAGGCCATCGAGGTCGCGCCGCACGCCGCACGCGCCGCCGAGCTCGCCGACCAGCTCGCGAACGTCTCGGTCGCGCACCCCGAGGCCGCCTCCCTCCAGGAGGAGTCCGAACGCCACGACCGCGAGCGGATCGACGCTGCCAAGCGCGGCGCCGCCCTCCAGGCCCGCGTGGACGAGCTGGAGGCCCAGCACGCCGCCCTCATCGACATCGAGGACAGCATCGCCGACGCCCTGGAGGACAACAGCCCGCTCACCGCCGATGAGCGCCTGCTGCTCGGCACGCTGCCGTTCGCGGCGCCGCGGGAGGCGGCCGATGTCGACCGGCGCTACGCCGAGGCGCTGGCGGCGCTGCGCGACCAGATCGACGCCCACCAGCAGAGCGTCGAGCATTATGAGCAGCTGCTCGTCGTGACGTTCGAGCGCTACCGCGACCTCGACCCCGGCGCCGAGATCGACGCGACCATCGACAGCCTCCCCGCCGTGCAGGCCATCCACCGGGTGCTGGTGGAGGACGACCTCCCGCGCGCCAAGTCCGACTGGCTGGTCAAGGCGGGCGCGAGCATGGGCGACAGCCTGCGCGCCCTCCTCACCCAGATCGAGGAGGACGGCCACGCGATCCGCCGCGGCGTCCGCCCGATCTCGAACGCCCTGCGCGGCATCGAGTTCCGCGAGGGGTCGACCCTCGACATCGACCCGCGGCCGGTGTCGAACAGCGACCTCCACGAGTTCACGCGGACGCTGCGCAAGCACACCGCCGCCGCGGCCGGGGCCGACCGGAGGGACGCCGCCGCGATCGAGCGCGACTTCCTCGACCTCCGCCGCGACCTGTCCCGCCTCGAGGAGCGCTCACGGGCCGGCGAGGCCTGGCGGCGGCGGGTGCTCGACGCGCGCGAGCACTACCAGTTCCGGGCGATCGAGACCCGTGCCGACGGCGCCCAGATCGTGCACGAGGGCGTCGCGGGCAAGTCCGGCGGCGAGGGCCAGGAGCTCATCGCCTTCGTCCTTGGGGCGGCGCTGCGGTACCGGCTCGGCGACGGGACGGACGCCACCCCCACCTACGCCCCGATCATCCTCGACGAGGGCTTCGTGAAGGCCGACAACGAGTACACCGGGCGCGCGCTGGCGGCGTTCCGCGGGCTGGGCTTCCAGCTCATCGTCGGCGCCCCGCGCGACAAGGTGAACGCGTTCGAAGAGCATGTGGAGTCGGTCGCCTACGTCACCGGCGACCCGGCTCGGCCCGGGCTGTCGCGGATCTACTCGCTCAGCATCCGGGAGGCGCTGGAGGGCGAACGGATCGGGGCGCTGTAGCTCTCCGCCGACGTCAGCCGAACGTCACCTCGTCCAGCTCCGGGACCTCCACCCCGGCCGCGATGAGGTCGAGCGTGACGCGCTCCACGATGTCGGCCGCGGGCTCGCCGTCCGGGTACGTGGTGTGCGCTCCCGCCGGGACGATCACGTCGAATCCGCGCTCCAGCGCGCCGACGGCGGTCGCCTGCACGCAGTACTCGCTCTGCAGGCCCGCCACCACGAGCGTGTCCACGCCCATCGCGCGGAGCACGTCCGCCAGCGCCGGGTTGGACTCGAAGGCGTTCGCGACGTCCTTGCGCACGATCGGCTCGCCGGGCAGCGGCGCGAAGACCAGCTCCCAGCCCGGGCTGCCCGGCTCGTCGGGGTCGCCGCGGCGTCCGTCGTTCTTCACGTGCACGATCGCGGCGTCCGCGTCCCGTGCGGCGTCCAACAGGCCGGCGAGCACACCCCGGAACTCCGCGGCGCCCTCGACGGCGGTCTCGCCCTCCAGCATGTTGCGCTGGACATCGACGAGGATGAGGCCATATCCCATGCGCTCCATCATGCGCCGCATTCGCTATGGTCGTAAACCGGGGGCCAGCATCAGATGCGCACGCCGCGAGGAGGACTGTGGCTGACGATCACGGCAAGGCGACGCAGTCCGCCGTGCGCGAGCGCAACCTGACGAGCGCGCTGCAGCTCGTGCTGTCCGGGGAGGGCCTGGCCACCCGGGCGAGCATCGCGCGACGCACCGGGCTGACCTCGGCGACCGTCTCGTCACTGCTGGCCGGCCTCATCGCGGACGGCCTGGTCGTGGAGGGCAGCCTCGCCGAGAGCACAGGCGGCAAGCGCGCGACCACGCTACGTGTGGAGGCCTCCCGCAACGTGCTGCTGTCGGTGATCGTCCAGCCCGGGCTGGTCCGCGGGGCCGTGCTGGACCTCCTGGGCGACGTGGTCCAGAGCGTCGCCCAGCGCACGACCGCGACGGCGACGGTGGAGGACGTGCGGGCGATCGTCCGCCGCCTCGCGACCGCGACGACCGCCCGCGTCGTCGCCGTGGCGGTGCAGGTTCCCGGCATCGTGGACGCCGACCTCGTCCGCGAAAGCGTGCAGCTGGGCTGGGTGGACGTCCACCTCGGCCGCGAGCTCGCCGGGGTCGTCTCCGCTCCGGTCCACCTGGTCAACGACGCCGACGCGGAGGCGCTCGCCGACTATGCGATCTCCGAGGAGTTCGGCGCCAACCAGCTCTTCGTCTCGCTCAGCACGGGCGTCGGCGCGGCCGTCATCGTGGACGGCGACGTGCTCGCCGGCGCGACCCACCGCGCGGGCGAGATCGGCCATGTGCCCGTCCTGTTCGGCGACGACGCTCCGCTCTGCGCCTGCGGCAACCGCGGCTGCCTGGAGGAGGTGGTCTCGGTCACCAGCCTCCTCGGCCTCCCGCACGGCGCCGACCTGGAAGCCGTGGACGTCCCGGCGCTCGCCGCCCTCCCCGAGTCCCGCGAGCGCATCGCGGCGGGCGCCCGCACACTGGCCCGGGCGCTGCTCATGGTCGGCGCGGCCCTCGACGTGCCGAACGTCGTCCTCGGCGGCGCCGCACCGAAGCTCGGCCCGGACTTCATCGGCCACGTTCGCGCGGAGGCCGCCCGGCACCCGGTCCGCGCCGCGATGCCGCTCAGCTTCCGCTACGCGAAGACCGCGCAGGAGCAGCCGTTCCGAGGTGCGGCGCAGTACGCGCTGCACGCGACGCTCGGGGTGAGCTGGGCGCGGTGAGAGCGCCTGCTGTCTGATCTGGCCGCCGGCTACCTGGCGACGCTCACCGTCCACGGGCTCCTGCGGCTCGTCCGCCGCGGGTCAGCCCGCGTCGCCGCCGCAGAGCAGGGAGACTAGCAGCGCCCCGTGCGCCTGGGCGTACCCGCCCGTGGCGATATCCGCATACCCGGGCATCACGAGCGGGCCCATCTCCACTACCAGCATCCGCGCTCCCAGTGCTCGCACCGCGTCCACGACCTCGCGCTGCCACGGGATCGCGCCGAGCCCGACGCCGAGGAGGATGACGGGCGCCCCCGTCGCGAGCACGGGCTCGGCCGGGTCGTCGCTGTCCACGTAGATGACCGGGTTGCCCGACCAGAGCGCTTCCTCGGCGGTGCCCGGCTCGGTCCAGGCCTCCGCCAGCGTGTACCAGCGCGGGACGCCGAGGCGTTCGTTGTCGAGGCTGGCGAGCCGGACGACAGTGCAGCGGGTCCGGAAGGCAGGAAGCTTCTCGCGGACGCCCGCCGCGAAGCGGAAGCCGGTCAGCTCGGCCGGCGCCGTGCGGGTGTCCGCGATCAGGGTCATCAGGAGACGCCGAGCTGCGCCGAGAGGACCATGATGACGCAGCCGCGCAGCACGTTGTCGCGGCCCTGGGCGGTCATCCGGATCGTGACATCCGAGTGGAAACCGGCCATCGTCCGGTTCCGCAGAGTTTCGCGGAACGCGTCCAGAAGCGCGCCGGCGAGCAGTTCGTCCGGGCCGCTGAGGACCAGCTCCGACAGGTTGAGCGCGCCGACGATCGGGGCGACGGCGACGCCGAGCCGCTGGCCGGCCTCGCGCAGCACCGGGTCCACCGGCTCTCCGGCGCGGGCGGCCGCGGCCACCTTCGCCTCCAGGCGCGGGACGGCGAGCCAGGCCTCCAGGCACCTCTCGCGGTCGTACGGGCCGTCGGCGCCGTCGTCGGTTCCGACCATCACCTGGCCGATCTCCCCCGCGGCGAAGCGGCTGCCGAAGACCAGCGCGCCCGCGACCAGGAGGCCGGAGCCCACGCCGTGGCCGACCTTGACCAGCATCATGTCGCCCTGGGCGTCGGCGAAGCCGTGCTCGGCGAGCACTGCGACGTTGGCGTCGTTGGCGACGAACACTGCCAGGCCGGTCCGCTCCGCCAGGCGTCGCTGCAACGGTTCGTCGGTCCAGCCGAGGTTGGGCGCCGCGACGACCGTGCCCGTCGCGTCGACGATGCCGGGAGACCCGACGCCGATCCCCAGGATCGGCGCGGTCGCCGCGGCCACCAGCTCGTCCACCAGGACGAGCACCTTGGTCACGGCCTCCTCGCCGCGGCTGCCGGCCAGCTCGACCTCCGCCGAGCGCAGCACGGCACCGTCGATGTCGAGCACCGAGCCGCGGAAGACGGCGTGCTCGCTGAGGTCGACTCCGATGATCTGGGTGGCGGCGCGGTTCACGTCGAGCAGCACGGCCGGCTTGCCCGGCCGGGCGTCGTCCCGCTGGCCGAGCTCGACCACGAGGCCCTCGGCGATCAGCTCCCCGACCAGGTCGGAGATGGTGACGCGGGTGAGGCCGGTCTCCCTGGCCAGGTCGGCGCGGCTCGCCCGCCCGGCGCGGTACAGCGACTGCAGCACCAGCGACCGGTTGTGGTTGCGGGCATGCTCGGGGAGGACCTTCGTGCGCGGCCGGAGCGCGCGGCCCGGGACCATCGTGCCGTCGGCGCCGGCCGGACGCCGATCGGAGGAGCCGGACCGCCGCGCTTCATCGATGAGCATGTTTGTTAGTAAAGTAGACAATCAAAGTCCGCGCAAGCGTTTTGCCCTGAAATACCGGCGAATCGCGCGGACAACCGGGCCCGGTGGCCACACTTCGTACAGCCTCTGAACATACGGAACGACCCGCATCCGTCGCGGATGCGGGTCGTTTCGCGTCGAGAGGCCGGGCTACTTCGACGGCGTCGGGGACGGGGTCGGCTTCGGCGTCGTGACCGTTCCCGTGCTGCCCTCGGCCGCCAGCGCCTGCTGGAGCGCCTGCTGGAGCCGTGCGTCCGCAGCGCCGTAGGCGGCCCAGTCGCCGCCCTTGAGCGCGGCCTGGCGGTCGGCCAGCGCCTGCTTGGCCTGCTGGAGTGCCTGCTGCAGCGCGACGTTGTTCTGACTGCTCGAACCGGACCCCGTGCCCGACCCGGTCCCGCTCGATCCGCCGCCTGACGCGCTTCCGCCGCTGGTCGGGATGTTCTTGTCGCCCGCGCTCGCGCCCGAGTCGCCGCCGAACAGGGCGTCCAGGGCCTGGTCGAGCGTGTCCTCGAAGGCGATCTTGTCACCGAAGGCGACGAGCACCTTCTGCAGGATCGGGTAGCTCGTCTCCCCCGTCGACTTCACGAAGACCGGTTGGACATAGAGCAGACCGCCACCGACCGGCAGCGTCAGCAGGTTGCCGTTGATCACGTCGGTCTTGCCCTGCCTGAGCAGGTTGAGCTCCTGCGAGACGGTCGGGTCGGAGTTGAAGTTGTTCTGCACCTGACCCGGCCCGGGTATGGTGTCGCTCGACGGCAACGACAGGAGTCTGAGCTTGCCGTACGACGACGCCACCGTGCCCTTCGTCGAGCCCGCGTCCGCATCGACCGCCAGGTAGCCCTTCAGGATCGATCGACTGGAATCGCTGGCGGCCTGTGGGATGAACGTCGAGTAGAGCGAGAACGACGGGGTCTCCTGCCCCGGCATCTGCAGCGTCAGGTAGTACGGCGGCTGCAGCGTCGGGTCCGACGGCGACGATGTGGGGTCGTTCGGCGTGGTCCAGGCGTCATCGCGCGAGTAGAACGAGCCGGCGTCCGTCACGTGGTACTGGCCGAGCACCGAACGCTGCACCTTGAACAGGTCGGCCGGGTAACGGACATGGCTGAGGAGCTGGGCGCTCATGTCGCTGACCGGCTTGACCGTGGTCGGGAAGACCTTCTCCCAGGTCTTGAGCACCGGGTCGGAAGCATTCCAGGCGTAGAGCTGCACGGACCCGTCGTAGGCGTCGACGGTGGCCTTGACCGAGTTGCGGATGTAGTTGATGTCGTCGAAGGCGTAGGCCGGCTTCGGCGTCTCGGTGTCCGCGATGGCGTCGCTCAGGCTGCCGACGTGCGAGTACGGGTATTGGTCGCTGGTCGTGTAGCCGTCGATGACCCACTTGATGCGCCCGTCGATCACGGCCGGGTAGGCCTGCGAGTCGAGGGTGAGGTACGGCGCGACCTTCTGGACGCGCTTGATCGGGTCGCGGTCGTAGAGGATCTGCGAGTCGCTGTTGACGGCGTCGGAGAGGACGATCTGCTCGTCCTGGAACTTGAGCGCGTAGACCAGCCGCTTGAACACGTTGTCGAGCTTCGGGCCGGCGTTGCCGGTGAACGTGGTAGCGGTCTGCTGCGCGTTGTTGCTGCCGCCCGGATAGTCGAGCTCCACCGGCTTGGAGCCCTTCGGGGCGCCGACGATCGAGTAGGTCGGCGACTGCTGGCCGAAGTACACGCGGGGCTCGTACTGGCCGAGCGTTCCGGTGCTGGGGATGCCCGACTCCATGAACACCGGCTGGCCGTCGCTCGAGCGCTGGTTGCCGTAGGCGGCGACCATCCCGTAGCCGTGCGTGTAGACGACCGTGTCGTTGAACCAGCTCCGGCTCGTGAGCCCCGACTGGTTGAGCTCGCGGACCGCGACCACCGCATCCTGCTCGTTGCCGTTGATCTCGTAGCGATCGACGTTGAGGTTGCGCGGGAACGCGTAATACTGGCGGAACTGCTGGAGCTGCTGGAACGACGGACTGATCACCGCGGGGTCCATGATGCGGATCTGCGCGGTGGTCTGGGCGTCCTGCCGCAGCGCGCCCGGCTGGGCGTTCGTCGTGGCGTCGTAGGGGATGACGTCGATGTTGCTCAGCCCGTAGGCGTCGCGGGTGGCGTTGATCGAGCGCTGGATGTACGGCGTCTCGAGCGTCTTCTGGCTGGGGTCGACCTGGAAGCGCTGGACGACCCACGGGTAGATCGCGCCGACGACGAGGGCGGCGACGATGAGCAGCGCGGTACCGACGAGCGGGAACCGCCAGCGCCCGATGAACGCGGTCGCGAAGAACATGATGGCGACGAGCACCGCGATCCCCGCGAGCACGGCACGGGCGGGGATGGTCGCGTTGACGTCGGTGTACGCGGCGCCGTTGATCATGTCGTTGACGTTGGAGTCGGTGACGGCGGCGTATCGGTCGAGCCAGATGCTGATGCCCTGCAGGAGCAGGTAGACGCCCGCGATGACCGAGATCTGCACGCGCGCGGCCTTGGAGATCCGCACCTCGCGGCCGCTGATCCGGAGGGAGCCGTACAGGTAGCAGGTGGCGAGCGTCGCGAGCAGCGCGATGAGCACCACGGCCGAGGCGAAGCCGACGGCGCTGCGGTAGAACGGCAGCGCGAAGAGGTAGAAGCCGATGTCGAGGTGGAACAGCGGATCGGTCTTGCCGTACGACGTCCCGTTGATCCACATCGCCGCCGCCTGCCAGCGGCTGGCCGCCGAGACGCCGGCGAAGATCCCGAAGACGATCGGGATGCCGTACATCGCCAGCCGGCGCAGCGGCTCGATGACCTGCTGGTAGCGGTCGAGCTGGGTGTTGAGCTTCGCGTAGACCGGGCGCAGCCGGTAGGCGAGCTGGATGGACAGCCAAAGCGGCACGGCCATCGCGAAGAACCCGATGAAGAACATCGTGGTGCCGGCGAGCCACTGCGTGGTCAGGACGTTGAGGAACCCGAGTTGCTGATACCAGAGGATGTCCGCGTACAGCCCGGCGAAGACGAAGAACAGGATGACCAGCGCCACGACCACACCCAAGGTGATCCAGATGGCGGCCCGGCGACGTCCAGGGGGTCGAACTGCGGCGGTTGAACTCACGTGTGGGCCCTCGTGCTCCTCGTGGGGTGACTCAGAGGTCCATCCTAGGCGGGCGTCGCTTGGAGAATGCTGCGGCCCGGCGGTGAAGAGCAGGTGTGCGGGCCGAACGCCGGATCGACCTCAGGATGCCGGACAGACCTCAGGATGCCGGGCACGTCGGGAGCTTCGCGGTGCTCGCGCCGCTGCGGACGGCGTCCAGCACGGCGAGCGAATCCTTCAGGGTCTTGACCGCGAACACGTGCAGGCCGGCGGGGATGTGCCCGGTGACCTCGTCGCAGTTCGACGCGGGCGCGAGGAAGTAGCCGGCTCCGCCGGTGTCGCGGGCCGCGTACATCTTCTGCCGGATGCCGCCGATCGCCCCGATCGAGCCCACGTTGTCGATCGTCCCGGTGCCCGCGACCTTCTTGCCGCCGTTGAGCTTGTCCGGCGTCAGCTTGTCGATGATCCCGAGCGCGAACATCTGCCCTGCGCTCGGGCCGCCGACGTTGTTGAGCTGGATGTTGACATCGAACGGGAAGGTGTAGTCCATTCCCGCGCCGATTCCGAGCACGACCTGGCCCTGTGTCGTCTCGGGAGTGATGGAGACCGTGGAGGCGGCGCCGTCGCGCAGGATGCCGATCTCCGCCGCCTTATTCGCGCCGTTGGCGTTCACCGCCTTGCGGAGAGCCGCGACGCTCTCGATGGTCTCCCCGTTGACGCTGTGGATCTCGTCACCGACCTTCAGCACCGCCGCGGCCGGCGTCTTCGGGAGGATCTGCTTGACGGCGACGGCCTGCGGGAAGTGGTAGCCGAGCTGGTTGAGTGCGGCGGCGATGGCGTCCTGCTGGGAGTCGACCATCAGGGCCGCGTTCGCGGCGTTGGACTGCTCGGTGGTGGTCCCGGGCGGGAACACCTCGTCCATCGGCGTCACCGCGCGGCTGGGGTCGAACCAGGCCTGGACGATGCTCAACCAGCTCGGGCTCTGGTCCGGGTTGCCGACCACCGACACGGTGAGGAGGTCGAGGGATCCGCCGGTCGGATACGTGGTCTGGCTCGGGATGGTGATGAGGGGCTTCGCGTCGTGCGCGGGCGGCGATCCGACCGCCTGGTCGGTGCCGAGCGTGTTGAAGACCGGGCCGGGCTGCTCGATCACGAACGGCGCGGGCGCGAGCGCGAGGACCAGCGCGAGCACGACGGCAACGCCGATGGCGACCCAGCCCGCGATCGTCCGGCGCGACGGCGCGATCCGGCCGGCCGGCGGGGGCGGCGCGGGGCGGTCGTCGTCGGTGAACAGGGTCACGCGCGGTCCCTTCGGTCGTGTTCGCCACGGGCGCACAGCCCACGGCATCGCCCGAGCCGATTCTCACCCGGCTCGCGGTGATCACGGGCTAGCGTAGATGCCAAGCCTGGAAAGGCCGTAATCGCACGGCCGAAACCACCCGAGACGAGGAGCGCGACCGATGTCCGACGATCCGAACAAGGAACCGGACGACGAGTTCCGGGACATGTTGCGGGAGTTCCTGTCGGGTGACTCCTCCATCGACCCGAGCCAGCTCGCGGGCGCCGCCGGCCTCCCGAACGACCCGGCCGCCATCCAGCAGCTCCTCGGGCAGCTCCAGAACGCGCTGATGAACCCGGGAGGCGGAATCAACTGGGATCTGGCCTCCCAGCAGGCGCGCACCCTCGCCTCCGAGGGCGCGCACGCGGTCACTCCGGCCGAGCGCTCGGCGCTCGACCAGGCCTTCCACGTCGCAGCGCTCTGGCTCGACGAGGCCACCACCGTGGCGGGGCTGTCGACGCAGCCGGAGCTCATCGGCCGCGCCGAGTGGGCGCGCCAGACCATGCCGCTCTGGACCCAGCTCGCCGAGCCCGTCGCGCTCAGCATCTCGGACGCCCTCACCCGTGTTCTCACCGAGCAGGCTCCCGAGGAGATGCAGGGCATGATCCAGAACGCCGGCCAGGTCATGCGCTCCGTCGGCGGCGCCCTGTTCGCCATGCAGCTCGGCCAGGTGGTCGGGCAGCTGGCGAAGGAGGTCGTCTCCGGGGGCGACATCGGCATTCCGCTGCTGGCCGACGGCAGCGCGGCGCTCATCCCGCAGAATGTGGCCGAGTTCGGCGAGGGCCTCGACATCCCCACCGACCAAGTGCAGCTGTATCTCGCGGTGCGCGAGCTCGCCCACGCGCGGCTCTTCCGGCACGCGAAGTGGCTGCGGCTGCAGCTGATCACCCAGATCACCGCGTTCGCCCGCGGCATCACGATCGACACCGACCGGCTCGAGTCGCTCGCCGAGAGCTTCGACCCGGCCAACCCCGAGGAGTTGCGCGAGGCGATGGTCTCCGGCGCCCTCATCCCGCCGAAGACCGAGGAGCAGCAGGAGGCTCTCGGCCGCCTGGAGACCGTGCTCGCGCTGGTCGAGGGCTGGGTGGACGTGGTCACCGCCGGCGCCACCCGGTTGCTGCCGAAGGCCGACGCGATCGCCGAGACGGTGCGCCGCCGGCGTGCCGCGGGCGGTCCGGCCGAGTCGGCGTTCGCGACGCTCGTCGGCCTGGAGCTGCGCCCGCGCCGCCTCCGCGACGCCGCCGCCCTGTGGCAGGCCGTGACGGACGCCGTGGGCCAGGAGGCCCGCGACCGGCTGTGGTCGCACCCCGATCTGCTCCCCCAGGCGGCGGACCTCGACGACCCGTCCCGCCTGGTCGCCCGGCTCACCGCCGCGGCCACCGGCCAGGAGCCGGAGCGCGACGAGTTGGACCAGGCCATCGAAGACCTCCTGCGCGGCGACGGCCCCGCCGAGGACGCGTAGCGAGCGGAGGAGTCTCCCCGCGGCCAACGGAGGACTTCCGCCCTCCCCACGTCCCGATCTCCTCCGCAAGCTGCCACCACCCGGCGTGTCGGCGCCGATCTCCTCCGTTGGCCGCGGGTGGTGACGGGTTGTGGATGGACCGCGAGGCGGCCGGAGCTGTGGATAACCGCCTCGGGGCGGTCCCGCCACGGCAGGATGGCGGGATGGTCCACCAGCTCGATCCCGCCGTCCCGCGTGCGTGGCGCTCGCCGCGCGCACTCCAGTTCGGCGTCGAGCGGGCGCGGCTGATCCTCGAACCGGTCGGCGTGGCCGAGGAGCGGATGATCTCCGCGCTGGCCACCGGCGCGACCCTCGGCGCCCTGCGGATGATCGCCCGCAGCGCCGGAGCGGGACCGGCGGCGGTCGACGCCCTGCTCGCGCGACTGAAGCCCGTGCTGCTGGCACGACCGGACGCGGCGTCCGACACCGCGCCGATCGTCGTCCTCGACGGCGCCGGCCCGACGGCGGCCCGCATCCTCGCCCTGCTGCGGGAGGCCGGGGTCGACGTGCGCAGCGGTCTCGCCGCCGACGACCCGGCCGTCGACCTCGCGGCGGCGGCGGTCCTGGTCGGCGCGTTCGCGATCGCGCCGCACCGGCACCAGCGCTGGCTGCGCAGGGACATCCCGCACCTGGCCGTGGTGTTCGGCGACGGCGGGGTGACCGTCGGGCCGTTCGTGCGGCCGGGCGACGGCGCGTGCCTGCGCTGCGTCGACCTCCATCGCCGGGACGCGGACCCGGCGTGGCCGGCGCTCGCAGCGCAGCTCCACACCCGGCCGCTGCCCGGCGAGACGGAACTGGTGTGCGGGGCGGCGGCGTCGGCCGCGGCGGGCGCGGTCCTCGCGCTGCTCGGCGGCGCCGGCGGACGCTCCGACGCCGCTGCGCGCTACGATCCGGCGGCCGGGCGGTGGTCGGAGCGGCGCTGGGACCCGCATCCCGAGTGCGGCTGCCTCAGTCCGCTCGCCCGGCCTCCCGCGCCGCCCGCACCGGCGCCAGCTCGGCCAGGAACCGCGAGGCCTGCCGTGACACGGGGCGTCCGGGCTGACTCCCGCGTTGCGCCCAGCTCAGCCGGAGCCGGTGCCGCGCACGTGTGACGCCCACGTACAGGAGGCGACGCTCCTCGTCGATCTGCTCGAAGCTGGAGGCGTAGCTGATCGGCACCAGCCCCTCGGAGAGACCGACGATGTACACGGAGTCCCACTCCAGACCCTTCGCGGCGTGCAGCGTCGCCAGCGTCACGGCGGACAGTGTCGGCTCGTGCTGGCCGGCCTGCCGGGCCATCAGCTCGTCGGTGAAGCGGCGGAAGGTCGCGCCCTCCGGCATCTCGTCGACGAGCCCCATGATCGCGTTGAGCGACTCCCAGCGCTCGCGCACCGCTCCGCGACCCTCCGGAGGCTGCACGGACCAGCCGAGCGTGCGCAGCACGTCGCTGACCGACTTGAACAACGGTTCGTCGGTCGCCGCGACGCTCGCCGCACGCAGGGTCATGACCGCCTGACGCACCTCGGGGAGGTCGAAGAAGCGCTTCGACCCGCGGAGCTGGTAGCTGATCCCGAGGTCGCCGAGCGCCTGCTCCAGCGCCGCGGCCTGCACGTTCACGCGGTAGAGCACGGCGATGCTCTCCGGCCGTGCGCCGGCTGCCAGCTCGGCCGCGATGCTCTGGGCGACGGCCCGCGCCTCGGCGCGGTCATCGTCGAACACGGCAGGCGCCGCCACCTCGTCGCCCGCTTTCGCCTCGTGCACCGCGTGCAGCGTGAGTGCGCCGGAGCGGCCGCGCATCAGTCGGTTGGCGGTGTCGATGATCGGGGGCGCCGACCGGTAGTTCTGCTCCAGCCGGACGACCGTGGCGCCCGGGTTCTCCCGCTCGAAGTCCAGCAGGTACTCGCTGCGGGCCCCGGCGAACGAGTAGATGGTCTGGCTGGCGTCGCCGACGACGCAGAGGTCGCGTCGGGTGCCGAGCCAGAGCCGGAGGAGGTCGTGCTGCAGCGGGGAGACGTCCTGGTACTCGTCCACCACGAAGTACCGGTACTGCTCGCGCACCTGCAGGGCCACGGACGGCTCGGTCTCGATCATCCCGGCGCAGACCAGGAGGACGTCCTCGAAGTCGATCTGCTTGCGCTCGTCCTTCAGCTCCTCGTAGGCGCGGTGGAAGTCCACGAGCTGCTCGGCCGTCAAGGTGCCGGGCAGCGGGCGGGAGGCCAGCGCCGCGGCGTACTCCTCCAGGCCCAGGCTGGAGACCTTGCGCCACTCGATCTCCGCCGCGACATCGCGGAGGGTCGCGGTGTCCACGCGGAGCCCCAGCTTCTCGGCGGCGTGCCCGAGCACGCGGCCCTTGCCGTCCAGGACGCTCGGGAGCTGGCCGCCGACGACCTGCGGCCAGAAGTAGTTCAGCTGCGCCAGCGCCGCGGCGTGGAACGTCCGGGCCGACACTCCCCCGGCGCCGAGCTGCCGCAGCCTCCCGCGCAGTTCGGCGGCGGCGCGGTTGGTGAAGGTCAGCGCCATGACCCGGTTCGGTGTGAACGCGCCGGAGGCGACGCCGTAGGCGATCCGGTGGGTGATCGCGCGGGTCTTGCCCGTGCCGGCGCCCGCCAGCACGCAGACCGGGCCGAAGAGGGCCTCGGCGGCCACGCGCTGCTGCGCGTCGAGTCCTGCCAGCAGGCCGTCGGGCCCGGACGCCGTCACCGTCGTCACAGCGCCGCGCTCACAGCACGGGAGGCTCGTCGAGCGGGCCGCCGTACCAGTCCTCGATCAGCGCGCGAGCGATGGACGACCGGCCGGGCAGGATGATCTGCTCCCTGGCCTCCCACAGTTCGTCGCGGCTGAACCAGCGCAGGTCGAGGATCTCCTCGCCGTCCGGCGCGAGTGCGGCGGGCGGCTGGTCGTCGGCGAGCCGCGCTGTCATGCCGACCATGACGGAGGCCGGGAACGGCCACGGCTGCGAACCCTTGTAGCGGGCGTCGGTCACCCGGACGCCGGCCTCCTCGAAGATCTCTCTCTCGACGGCCGACTCGAACGACTCCCCCGGTTCCACGAACCCGGCCAGCAGCGAGTAGCGGGAGTGCTCCCACATGGCGTTCGAGCCGAGCAGCAGCCGGTCGTCGGCGTCGAGCACCGTGACGATGACCGCCGGGTCGGTGCGCGGGAACACTTCCGACCCGTCCTCGAAGCAGCGCCGCACCCAGCCGGCCTGCTCGACCACGGTCGGCGTGCCGCAGCGCGGGCAGTGCGTGTGCGAGGCGTGCCAGTTCGCGATCGCGAGCGCCTCGGTGAACAGCCCGGCGTCGCGGTCGCTGAGCGCCGTCGCGACGGTGCGGAGGTTGCCCCAGCGCGCCTCGTCGGGCTCCAGCTCGGTCGCGGCCGCGTCGGTGAGGACCTCCAGCACGACCGCCGAGCCGGCCGGCTGGCCGGGGGCGTCCACGAGCGTGCGGCCGAGGTAGACCCGCACGAGCGCGGCCGTGACCCGGTCCACCGGGAGGAGCTCGAGCTCCGCCGGTCCGGCGTCGGGCGCGCTCCAGCCGTCGGACGCGGGCGTCGCGGCGGCCACGCTCTCGGGGGTCAGCAGCGCCCTGCCCTTCCAGAGCGCGAGCACCCGGGTGCCCGGCTCCTCCCACAGCTCGTCGAACAGCGCCGGCCGGGAGCGGGCGGCGTGATCCCGGTCGATCGCGTGGCGCGAGAGCGGGAGCGCTGCGAGCGGCAGCGCGGACGTCGATGCGGACGACATCGGGATCCCTTCGAGGCGTGGAGAGAGTTGCAAGGCGTGGCGGAACTGCCCACGCGCGGATGTCCATTTAGCCTAGGTGCATGGCCAGATCCCCTCTCACTCTAGCCGCGCTGGCCAGCTCGGCCGTGCCCGACCTGACTGTCACCGGAACCCGCGCGCACACCGCAGACGGCGCTGGCGAGTTCGACTCCGCCGTGCTCAGCACAGCCGACGGCAGCGAGCGCATCGTGCGCCTCCCGCTCACCCAGGCGGCCGAGACGGAGCAGAGCTCCGACCTCGTCGCGCTGCGCGCCCTGACGACCGGCATCCGCAGCCGCCTGCCGTTCGACGTGCCGACCTATCTCGGACAGGCGCCGGTCGGCGGCACGCGCGCCATCGTCTACGACTTCCTGCCGGGCGAGCACATCGCGGTGGAGGACGTGCCGCCGGGCGACGGCCTCGCCGGGTCGATCGGCCACGCCATCGCAGCCATCCACACCCTGCCGACCAGTTTCGTCGGCGAGGCCGGCCTCCCCGTGCTGACCGCCGCGGAGTGCCTGTCCTCGACCGCGGCGCTGATCGAGTCCGCCGCCGCGACCGGCAAGCTTCCCGCTGCGCTGCGCGACCGCTGGCGCGACGCCGTCGCGGACCACTCCGTGTGGCAGTTCCAGCCGACGGTGATCAACGGCGCGCTGACCGCCGACTCCTTCCTGATCGACGGCGAGTCGGTCTCCGCCGTGCTCGGCTGGTCGGCGCTGCGCGTCGGCGACCCGGCCCGCGACCTGCACTGGCTGCTCGCCATGGACCCGGAAGCCACCGACGGCGCTCTCATCGCCTACGCCTCCGCGCGCCAGGTCGCCACCGACCGGCAGTTCACCCAGCGCGCGATGCTGTACGCCGAGCTGGAGGTCGCGCGCTGGCTGCTTCACGGCCGCGAGCTGCGCGACCAGAGCATCGTGGACGACGCCGTGCAGATGCTCGACGGTCTGGTCGACCGGGTGCACAGCAACACGGTCACCCCGCTCTCGACCGCCACCGGCCCGATCATGGCGGTGGACGACGTGGAGGCTCTGCTCGACCGCACGCCGGGCGACCGCGCGTCGGTCCGTCCGGGCGGCATGCGCCCGGTCGACGACCAGGCCGGCTGAGCCGCCGGCTCCTCCGGAGCTACAGGTGATTCGGGCGGGTGACCGGCGGAAGCTCCGGAGTCACGCGCCGCGCACGCCGTCCCACAGCTCGACCAGCTCCGCCTCGGAGTACAGCCGCTCGGGGCGGACCACGCGGTCGTCGGCCACGAAGTAGAAGACGGCGTCGATGCGGGCCGGGTCGATGCCGGCGTGCTTCGCGTAGGCGAGCCGGTAGAGGGCGAGCTGGAGCTGCTTGCGCTCCAGGTCGGCGGCGTCGCGCGGCGCCTTGCCGGTCTTCCAGTCCACGATCTGGACGTCATGGCGGCCGTCGGAGACCGCGTAGACCGCGTCGAGCTTGCAGACCACCACCTGACCGGCGAGCGTGACGTGGATCTCCAGCTCCACCTCGGCGGGAGCCCGATCGGCCCACTCGCTCGCGGCGAACGTCGCCTGCAGTTCGGCCAGCGCCTCGGCGCCCAGGATCTCACCTGCGGGGTCGTCCAGCTCGGCCACCGCCGCGTCGAGAGCGTCCGTGGCGCCGCCCGCGACGCCGTAGCGCTCCTCGACCCAGCGGTGGAAGAGCGTCCCCACGCGCGTCTGCCGGTAGGGCCGCTCCGGCATCGGGCGGCGCAGCTGCGCGGCGACGGCGGCGGGGTCGCTCACGAAGTCCTTGAACCGGGAGGCCGGGATGCGGGCCGGCAGCTCCACCAGTCCGTCCTCCGCCTCGCGGCGGGCGCGCTCGGCGAGCAGCAGGTCGACGTCGAGCGCGTAGACGCCGCCGTCGCCCGGGCCCTGCTCGCGGGCGGCGTGCACCGCGGCCGCCGCGGCCTCCACCCGCGTGCGGCGCACGCCGAGCGGGTCGAGCGGCCAGAGCACCGTGCGCGACTCCGGCGCGAGCGGATTCTCGTCCGGCTCGTCGCACGGCGGGAACGCGTCCTCCGGCAGCAGCCCGGCCTGTTGCAGCTCCAGCAGGTAGGCGCCAGGCGACCGCGGCCGGGACTGCGTCGACCAGTACGAGCCGGTCAGCAGGAGGCTGCGCCGCGCGCGCGTGACGGCGACGTAGATGAGGCGGCGCTGCTCCTCCAGGTGCCGCGCGACGTTGGCGGCCTCGAAGGCGGAGATCGCCTCGTCCACCTGCTTCTGATCCTCCGCGTTGCGCCACGGCAGCACCGGCAGCTCGGCCGAGTCGCCGCGGAACTCGTTGGGGAGCTGGCCGAACGCCAACCAGCCGCGCTTGCTCTGCGGCGGCCCCGGGAGCTCCCCCTCGACCATGCGCGGCACGGCGACCACGTCCCACTCCAGGCCCTTCGCGCCGTGGATGGTCAGGATCTGCACCGTGCCCGGCTCCGGGTCCTCGCTGCGCGGCGCCAGGTTGTCGCGCTGCTCGGCCTCCGCCAGCCAGGCCAGGAACGACCCGAGAGTCGCGCGGTCGTCACTGGCCAGATAGGAGGCCACCTGCTCGGCGAACGCGTCCAGGGAGGCCTGCCCGAGCTGGGCGGTCTCATTGGCGGCGACCTCGATGTCCAGCCGCAGCTCCTGCTGCACCAGCGTCACGAGGTCCAGGAGGTCGAGCCCGGCACGCGACCGCAGTCGGTCGAGCTGCGCGCCCGCCGCCCGCAGCCGCTCGAGGCCGACCGGGCTGAAGTCAGCGAGCTGGCCGTGACCTTCTGGCGCCTCCACCACGAAGTCGAGCGCGTCGACCAGGGAGGCCGACTCCTCCGCGACCACCGAGCCGCGCAGCCGTTCGCGCACGTCCGGGTCGAGCGCCTGGAAGCGGTGGTCGCGGGCGGCCAGCCAGCTCGCCACCCGCCGCAGCGCCGCGATGTCCCGCGGACCCACCCGCCAGCGCGCCCCGGTCAGCAGCCGGATCAGCTCGGACCCCGCGGTCGGGTCGTGCATGACTCGCAGCGCGCTCACCAGGTCGGCGATCACCGGCTGCTCGAGGAGGCCGCCGAGGCCGAGGACGTGGAAGGGCACTCCGCGCGTCGCGAGGGCCGCGGTGAACGCGTCGATCTTCTTGATGGACCGGCAGAGCAGGGCGGCCGAGGGCGGCATCCCCTGCGCATCCCGCTGGGCCAGGCGGACGCGCAGCCACTCGGCGATCGTCGCCGCCTCGTCCTCGACGGTCTGCCCGAAGGCGTGGTCGAGCTCGCCGGCGATCGCGCCGGGTCGCGGCTGCAGCTGCTCGACGTGCACGGGCGAGTCGGCGGAGAGCGGGGCGACCAGAGTGTTCGCGGCGTCCAGCACCGTGGTCGGGTTGCGCCAGCTCGTGCTGAGGGCGAAGGAGGCCGCGCCGTCCTTCGCTCCGGTGAAATCGAGGGCGAACCGCCCCAGGTTGGCCGCGCTCGCGCCGCGCCAGCCGTAGATCGACTGGTGCGGGTCGCCGACCGCCATCACGGCCTGCCCGGAGAACAGCGACGACAGCAGCCGGGTCTGCACGACGGAGGTGTCCTGGTACTCGTCCAGCAGCACCACCCGGTAGCGGCGGCGATAGTCGGCGACGACCTCCGGCAGGCACTCGCACACGGCCAGCGCGAGCGCGACCTGGTCGGAGTACTCGACGAAACCGCGGCGGCGCTTCTCGTCGGCGAACCGCTCCGCGAGGTCGAGCAGCGGGGGCAGCGAGCCGACCGACGCCACAGCCGCGCGGACCGAGGCGTAGGCGTCCTTCACCCGCCCGCTGCCGGTGGGGAGCTCCAGCAGCCGGCCGAAGCCCTCCACCATGCGGTGCACGTCGCGGGCGTCGGCGACGTTCTCGCTGAGCGCGCGGCTGAGGTCCAGAACGGCGCTGGTGACCGCGTCCACGCTCTTGTCCAGCTCCACCAGCCGCTCGTCGTCGCAGGCCACCACCACCCGGCGGGCGAGCTGCCAGGCGGAGGCCTCGCTCAGGATGGCCGACTCCGGCTCCCGGCCGATCAGCAGGGCGTTCTCGCGGAAGATCGCGTTGGCGAAGGCGTTGTAGGTCGCCACTTCCGGCGCATCGAACGGGTCGAAGACCACCTCGGTGAGCCCGGAGGCCGCGAGCTGTTCGATGCGGCGCCGGATCCGTTCGGCGAGCTCCCCGGCCGCCTTGCGGGTGAAGGTCAGGCCGAGCACCTCCGGCACGCGCACCAGGCCGTTGGCGAGCAGCCAGACCACCCGGTTCGCCATCGTCTCCGTCTTGCCGCTGCCCGCTCCGGCGACCACGATCGCGGGGGCGAGCGGTGCCTCGATGACAGCCTGCTGCTGCACAGTGGGCTGCGGGAGGCCGAGGGCGTCGGCGATCTCGGCCGCGCTCAGGCTCCGGGCCGGGCGCTGCGGCTCGGGAGCCGCGGCCTCGGCGGCGAAGGCCAGCTCGACCAGGTCGAGACCGGGCTCGTCACCCGTCAGCTCCAGCAGTCCGTCGTCGTTCATCGTGCTCCCCCGCTCATGCGCTGACCGCCGGGACGAGGTGGATGCGGTACGCGTAGGCCGCGTGCGGGTCGCGGTCGCCGAGGTCGACCACCCCGGCGAAGGTCGCTCCGGCCATGCCCTCGGCCGCCCGGGCCACGCGCTCCTCCAACCGCACGAGCGCGTCCGCGTCGACGCGCTCCTGCACGACCTCGCGGTATGCCTTGCCGCGCACGCCCTTGGCGACGAAGAGCAGCTTGGCGCCGCCCGGCGGCAGCCCCTCCGCCTCCACAGCCCCGTGCTCGAGGGCGAGCTGGTAGACGCCGAGCTGGGCGTGCGACGCCGTCTCCGCCGCCGTCGGGACGGTGCGCCCGGTCTTCAGGTCCACGATCACGACGGTGCCGTCCGGGGTCTCCTCGACCCGGTCGATCTTGCCGCTGATCCGGGCCCGGCCGAGCTCGAGCTGGAACTCGCCCTCGGAGCCGAGCAGGCGGCCTCCGGCACGCCCGAAGTCGCGCAGGTACTCCGACACCCCGGCGACCAGCCCGCGCGTGCGGCGACGCTCGCGCTCCTCGATCCACGGCGACTCGAACTGGAGCTGCGCCCAGCGCCGCTCGATGCCCGACCAGAGCAGGTCGACGCTCGTCTCGTCGGTCGCGGCGGCCTCCTCCATCACGGCGTGCACCACGGTGCCGATTCCGGCCGCCAGCCCGCTCGGGGAGGCGGCCATCTCGTCAACGAACCAGGCCAGCGGCGACTTCTCGAACGTCCCGAGGCGAGACGGCGAGACCTTCACCCGCGCCTCCGGGTCGTCCAGGTCGATGAGCGGCTCGGTGGTCGACGGCTCGGCGAGCCCGTACCAGTCGGCGGGGTCGGCGCCTTCCACCCCGGCCTCGGCGAGCCGTGCGAGCGCGTCGGCGGCGTCGGGCGATCCGGTCGTGACCAGCCGGCGGCGCAGCCGGCCGACCATGCCGCGCAGCGACAGCGGGTGGATGCCCGGGTCGTCGTCCTCGACCGCGAGCTCTCCCGCGAGGCGCAGGAACGGCGAGGGCTGCTCGTCGTCGTTGGCGGTGGCGGTGAGCAGCACCTGGCGCCGGGCGCGGGAGACCGCGAGGGCGAACATCCGCAGCTCGTCGCTCAGGACCGCCGCCCGCTGGTCCGCGGTGTCCCGGCCGTCGTCGGCGCTGTCAGGAGTGGCGCCGGAGTCCGCGCCGCGCCCGGCGAGGGCGTCGTCCAGCTCCTGCGGGTGCAGCAGCGATCCGCGCAGCCGCAGGTTCGGCCACACGCTCTCCTGGAGGCCGGCCACCGCGACGACGTCGAACTCGCGGCCGACCGTCGCGCTGGGGGTGCACACCAGCACCGCGTCGCCGGTCGTGCGGGCCGCGAGGGTGTCCTCCGGCACCTCCGCGCCGAGGAGTTCGATCACGAAGTCGGAGGCCGGACGCTCGGGCGAGCGCTCCACGAAGCGCCGGGCAGCGGTGAACAGCGCCACCACACCGTCGAGGTGCCGGTCGGCCTCGTCGGCGACGATGCCGGACCGCTCGGATTGCTCCAGCCAGCGCTTCGCCAGTCCGCTGCGCTCCCAGGCGTGCCAGAGCAGCTCCTCGATGGTGGCGCCCGCCTCCGCCTTCTCGCGGCCGACGCGCAACGTCTCCGCCAGCCGTGCGGCACGGCGGGCGGGCGAGGAGTCGATCGTGGCGAGGTTCGCGGGCCCCGCGAGCGCTTCGACCAGGAGGTCGTCGCCCGGGCGGTTGCCGTCGCCGGCCAGCTCCTCCTGGCGCAGCGCGAGCCGCAGCCGGCGCAGGCTGATCGCGTCGAGGCCGCCGAACGGCCCGAGCAGCAGCTCCGTCGCGACGACGGGGGTGAGCTCGATCGCGCCGAGGGCGACACCCGCGATGGTGATGAGCTGCCGGGCGGCGTAGTCGTCGCGCAGTGGACGCCCCGCGATGCTGGTGGTGGTCGGGACCTCCGCGACGGCGAGCGAGCGGGCGAGGCCCGGGATGTGCGCGCCGGAACGCACGACGACCGCCATGCGGCTCCACGGCACGCCGTCGATGAGCCGCCGCTCGCGCAGCAGCCGGGCGAGCCGTGCGGCCTCTGCCGGAGCCGACGACGCCTTCACGACGACGACGGCCGGGCCGGCGTCCTCCGGCTGCTCGCGGCCGGCGACGGCCACCCGGTGTACTCCGACCGCCGCCGCGCCGATCCGCTCGGTGACGCGCGAGGTCAGCTCGCGGAGCACCGGAGTCTGGCGGTGCGCGGTGCCGAGCACGATCCGCGTCACGGGGACGCCGAGCCGTGCGCCGAGCTGACCGAGCGCAGCGACCTCCGCGCCGCGGAAGGTAGTGGAGGCGACATCCGGGTCGCCGAACGCGATGACCGCGATGCCGCGGGCCGCGACGGCGCGCAGCAGTGCGATCGTGGCGACGGTGGCCTCCTGGAGATCGTCCACGAACAGCGCCCGGAGGCCGTCCAGCGAGCTCCCCTCCGCCACGACCGGCACGGCCGAGGCGATCAGCTCGGCGGCGTCGACGTAGCCGCCGCGGAAGCTGTCGAGCACGCTCTGGTACTCCGCGATGAACCGGCCGGCGGCGCGCCACTCGTCGCGCCCGGTGATCGCGCCGAGCTCCGCCAGCCGCGACGGCGAGACGCCCCGCTCGGCGCAGCGGCCGATGAGTTCGCGCAGCTCGGTGCGGAAGCCGCGCAGGATCCGCACCTCCGGACCGAGCGCAGAAGGCCAGACCGGCCCGCTGCCGTCCTCCAGGTGGCCGGCCAGCAGCTCGGCGATGATCTGGTCCTGCTCGCCGCCGGTGAGCAACCGCGGCGGTTCCCAGCCGTTGCGCCTGGCCTGCTCGCCGGCGAGCTGGAAGGCGAGCGAGGTCGCCGTGCGGGCCAGCGGGCCCGGGGTGGGCACGCCGAGCCGTAGCGAGATCCGGTCGCGCAGCGCGGTCGCGGCGGCGCGCGAGGCGCTCAGCGCGAGGACCTCCGAGGCGGCGTAGCCGCGCTCGTGCACGCGCTCGGCGATGGCCTCCACCAGCGCGGTCGTCTTGCCCGTGCCCGGCGCGCCGAGCACGGCCGCCGAGGCGCCGTCCGGCAGCGCGAGCACCGCGCGCTGGGCGTCGTCGAGGGCGACGGCGAGGCCGCCGGCCGCGTCGTCGACGCGCGGACGGAAGCCTCGGGTGGACATGCATTCACGGTAACGGCGTCCGCCGACAGAGAACGCGATCGGAGCCCGCGAGCCGCGTGCCGTAGTCTGAACTCGCAACCGCCCGGTCTGATTCGAAAGGCACATCCCGTGGAGATCCGTATCGGAATCGTCAACGCCCCCCGCGAGCTCAGCTTCGAGTCGGCCCAGTCGGCCGAGGAGCTCACCGAGCAGATCCAGGCCGGCCTCAGCAGCGGCACCGGCATCCTCAAGCTCGCGGACGACAAGGGCCGGGTCTACATCGTCCCGACCGCGGGCATCGCGTACGTGGAGGTCGGCACCGAGGAGTCGCGCCGCATCGGCTTCGTCGGCTAGATTCCCCAGCGTGGAACTGCTCTTCGTCGCGCTCGCCGGCGCCATCCTCGGCCTCGGCGCACGGTACCTCCTGCCCAACCGTCACACGCACGGCTCCGTGCTCATGCCCGCACTGGGCGTGAGCGTCGCGTGCATCCTCTGGGTGGCCCTCACCTGGGCCGGCCTGAAGTGGAACGGCGGCTGGATCTGGTGGATCACGCTGGTGGGCACCGGCGTCGTCGTGATCGTGGCCGACGTGGTCATCGGTCGCGTGCGCACCGCCCACGACGACAAGCTCCTGCACACCCTCACCCGCGGCGCCGTCGCCCGCTGACGCCGGTCAGCAACCGAGGACTTCGCCCCTCCCGCGGCGCGCATCTCCTCCGTTGACTGTCACGGTCGGGCGTGTCGCGAGGGATCTCCTCCGTTGGCGACGCCTAGGCCGTCAGCCCCAACGCGTCCATCCGCCGCGTGTGCGCCGCGATCAGCTCGGTGAAGATCGGCTCGATCCGCTCCTCGTCCGCGGCGCGATTCCCAGACAGGTGCAGCGCCGAGCGTGCCACCAGCAGCGTGTCGCCGACCAGGCGCCGCCCCCACATCGCCAGCCGCGACCCGAGCTGCGGGTCGGCCGCGATCTCGCCGCGCAGCACCTCCAGCAGACCCTCCTGACCGGAGTCCGCCCCGAGCAGCTGAGCGATCCGCGGGCCGACGTCGCCGGGCAGGCCGCCCGCGAGCCGGATAAAGAAGTCGTCCAGCAGGCCGCCCGTCATCAGCGCGGCCAGCAGCGTCTCCCGCCAGTCGGAGCCCACCAGCAGCGCGCGGAAGCCCTCGATCTCCTCGGCGAACGGCCGCATGACCTCCGCGGGCTCGTGCCCGCGCCGGCGGATCTCCGCCACGATGCCCTGATGCTTGGAGAGCGCCAGGCCCGCGGCGACGGAGACGACCTCCTTGGCCGCGAGAACGTCGGTGTCGGCGGCCACCCGCGAAAGCGTCTGGAACTGCTCCAACTGCAGGTACGCCGCCTGCCCGAGGTACGGCAGCAGCTCGGGCATGACCTCGTGCAGATCGACGCGGACCGTCGCCTGAGGCGCGCGCGGGCGGAGGCGGGACAGCTCGACCGCGGGCCGGCGTCTGGTGAACCACGTTGACACGTACAGCAGTGTAACGGGGAGGTCCAGTAGGATTGTGGTGCCGTCGGCGCAGGATCGACGGCCCTGCGCCTGCGACGAGAACAGGGCGTGGACTCACTTTTCGAACCGACAGGCACCCTTACGTGACTTTCTCAGAACTCAACATCGACCAGGACATGGTGGACGCCCTCGCCTCAAAGGGCATCATCGAGCCGTTCCCCATCCAGTCCCAGACCATCCCGCTCGCCCTCGCCGGCCAGGACATCATCGGCCAGGCCAAGACGGGCACCGGCAAGACCTTCGGGTTCGGCCTCCCGATCATCCAGCGGCTCGGCCTCAACCCTGAGCCAGGCGTCCAGGCGCTCGTGGTCGTCCCGACCCGCGAGCTCGCCGTCCAGGTCTTCGAGGACCTGGAGCAGGCCGCCTCCAACCGTCCGACCGCCGTCACCGCGATCTACGGCGGCAAGGCCTACGAGGGCCAGATCGCCCAGCTCAAGGCCGGCGCGCAGATCGTCGTCGGCACACCGGGCCGCCTGCTCGACCTCGCCGGCCAGCGCCTGCTGAACCTCTCGAACGTCAAGGAGATGGTGCTGGACGAGGCCGACAAGATGCTCGACCTCGGCTTCCTCTCCGACATCGAGAAGCTGTTCGCGCAGACCCCGGCGACGCGCCACACCATGCTGTTCTCGGCGACCATGCCCGGCCCGATCGTCGCGCTGGCCCGCCGCTTCATGACGCGCCCCATCCACATCCGTGCCAGCGACCCCGACGAGGGCCAGGTGCAGGCGAACATCAAGCACCTCATCTACCGGGCGCACTCGCTCGACAAGGACGAGGTCGTCGCCCGCATCCTCCAGGCCGAGGGCCGCGGCAAGACCGTGATCTTCACGCGCACCAAGCGCGCCGCCGCCAAGCTGGTCGAGGAGCTGGGCGACCGCGGCTTCAACACCGCGGCCGTGCACGGCGACCTCAACCAGGAGCAGCGCGAGCGCGCGATGGCGGCCTTCAAGGCCGGCAAGAAGGACGTGCTGATCGCCACCGACGTCGCCGCGCGCGGCATCGACGTGGACGACGTCACCCACGTCATCAACCACACCATCCCGGACGACGAGAAGACCTACCTGCACCGCGCCGGCCGCACCGGCCGCGCGGGCAAGACCGGCGTCGCCGTCACGTTCGTGGACTGGGAGGACCTGCACAAGTGGGCCCTGATCAACCGTGCGCTGGAGTTCGGCCAGCCCGAGCCCACCGAGACCTACTCGTCGTCGCCGCACCTCTACAGCGACCTCGACATCCCTGAGGGCGCGAAGGGCCGGCCGAAGTCGACCCCGGCCGTCAAGGCTCCGGAGACGCAGGACGGCGCCCGCCACGACTCCACCGGCCCCGGCGCGCAGGGCGAGGCCCGCGCGCGCAACCGCCGCCGGCGCACCCGCTCGGGAGGCTCCGGCCAGGGCGAAGCAGTCCAGGCGTCGAGCTCCGCGCACACCGCTCCCACCGCCGGCGAGGACAAGTCCCCCGCTGCAGGCACGCACGACGGCGGCGGCTCGCAGCACCGCGACGGCAACAGCGCCCCGCGCCGGCGTCGCCGTCGTTCACGCGGCAGCTCCCCCGCCACGCCCGCGAGCTGAGCGCATCCACCTGACAGGACACGCCGCCTACCGACCCCGGTAGGCGGCGTGTTCTGTCAGGTCGTCGTTCAGTACCAGTTCGGCGTGTGGCTCATCTCGAAGGACCACGCGGCGCACGGCGAGCCGTACGAACGGTTGATGTAGTCGAGGCCCCAGTTGACCTGGGTGTTCTGGTTCGTCATCCAGTCGGATCCAGCCGACGCCATCTTGCTGGCCGGCAGCGCTTGCGGGATGCCGTACGCGCCGCTCGACGTGTTGTACGCGTCGGCGCGCCAGTCCGACTCGTGGTTCCACAGCGCGATCAGGCAGCCCATCTGGTCCTGGCCCCATCCGAACGCGCTCAGCCGGCTCGACGCGTACGACTGGGCGGCGGCCGGATCGACGTTCATCCCGGGCGGAGGCGCGAAACCGTTCGCACTGCCGCCGCTGTTCGCCGCCTGGCGCGCGGCCGCGGCGGCCGCCGCCTCCTGCGCAGCCTGGGCGGCAGCGACGCCGGCAGCGTAGGCCTGCTCGACCGAGGCCTCGGTGTTCTGGAGCGACGCGAGCTGCGCGTACAGCGTGGTGGCGTGCTGCTTCTGGGCGGCGAGCTGCGCGTCCGCCGCCGCCTTCGCCGCGTTCGCCGCCTGCAGCGCCTTCTGGGCATCCTTGTCGAGCTGGTCCCTGACCTTCTGCGCAGCTGCCGCCTGGTCGCTGAGTGCCGCGGCGGTGTTCTTCTGCGCGGCGGCCTGGGCGAAGAGGCTGGAGGCCTGGTCGGCGAGCTTGGACACCGCGCCCAGCTGATACAGCAGGGACGGCCGGGTGCCGGTGGTCGCCACGGAGGTCCCGCCGGGCGCGCCCGTGCCGCCGAGGAAGAGCCTGAGCGAGACGTCCGAGGTCCCTGACCGGGTGAGCTGGGCCGCGAACTTGCCGCTCTCCGCCCGCAGCTCGTCCGATCGTGCCGCGGCCGCCTGGGCCTGCTGGCCGAGGTCCTGCGCCTTGGCCGTGGCCGCCTTGAGGGCCGCCTCCGCCTGACCGTATTCGCCCAGGCGCTTCACGGCCAGGTCGCCGGCCGCGTTGGCCGCGGTCTGCAGCGACGCCAGCAGGCCGTTGATCCGGTCGACCTCCGCCTGCGCCGCTGCGGCGTTCGCCTTGGCCGCCTGAACGTCGTTCCAGGAGGGGTAGTTGTCCGCGTTCGCGGGAGGAGCACCGCCCGCAACCACGAGGGCGGCGCCGATCAGCGCCGCCACCGCGACGGAAGACCTCCAGAACCGCCGAGACACACGTACCTCGCTTCCTGATCCCCGCCGACCAGGCTAACGGCTGGTCACGCTCATCCGTAGAAGGGCGCCGCGCCTGTCGCTTCTTCGATCATCAGCTCCAGCACGGCCGGATCGGTCGTGTTCTCGCCCAGCCGGTTCGGCTTCCCCGACCCGTGGTAGTCGCTGGAGCCGGTGATCTGGAGGCCGTACTTCGCCGCGTAGCCGAGCAGCACCGCCACTCCCTCCGGCCGGTTCTCGCGGTGGTCGAGCTCCAGCCCGAACAGCCCGGCCTGGACGAGCCGGCGCAGCCGGTCCTCCGGGATGACGCCGCGGCTGCTGGTCGCCGGGTGCGCGAGCACGGGGACTCCCCCCGCCCCGCGGATGAGCCGGATGCCGGTCATCGGATCGGGCGCGTAGTGCGGCTGGAAGTATCCGCTGCGCCAGTGCAGGATGCCGGCGAAGGCCGCGCTGCGGTCGACCGCGAGACCGCGCGCGACCAGGGCGTCGGCGATGTGCGGGCGGCCGACCGTCGCCCCGTCGGTCGCCTGGGCGAGCACATCCGCCCAGGTGATGTCGTAGTCCTCGGCGATGTGGCGCACCATGTCCTCCGCGCGGCGCATCCGCCCTTCGCGGATGCGGCGCGTCTCGGCCACGAGCGCTTCGTCCGCCGGGTCGAAGAGGTAGCCGAGCATGTGCACGCTGGCGAACTCGACCCGGGTGGAGAGCTCCATGCCGGGGATGACGGTGACGCCGGCCTCGGGAGCCGCCGCCGCGGCGGACGCCCACCCCGCCGTCGAGTCGTGGTCGGTGAGGGCGACCGTGCCGAGCCCGGCGGCCGCGGCGGCGCGCACCAGCTCGGCGGGGGTCTCCGTCCCGTCCGACACGCTGGAGTGCGCGTGGAGGTCGACGGGACCGCGGAACCGTCGCTCATCAGCCATGCCCACCATCCTAGGAGTGGAAGAATGGTCGGCATGTCGTCCGAGAACACCACCGCGCCCGCCCCTGCCGCCGCACCATCCGGCGACACGGCCGAGGAAGCGCCCCGCGCAACCGCGAACCGCTCCACCACCCCCGGATCGGAGAACTTCCGCGCGTACATCGGCAGCAACTGGGCCGAGCGCCCGGAGATCCTGCCCGGCGCCCGCGCGCAGGCCGCCTACGCCGCCGCCCGCCGCGCCCGCGTGTCCGAGCTGTTCCCGGGGCAGCGGCTGATCATCCCGGCCGGTCGCCTCAAGCAGCGTTCCAACGACACCGACTACCCGTTCCGCGCGCACTCCGCTTTCACGCACCTGACCGGTTGGGGCTCCGACGCCGAGCCCGGCAGCGTCCTCGTGCTGGAGCCCTCCGACAGCGGTCACGTCGCCACCCTGTACTTCCGGGAGCGCGCCGGTCGCGACTCGGACGAGTTCTACGCCAACCCCGAGATCGGCGAGTTCTGGATCGGCGCGCGCCCGTCGCTCGCGCAGGTCGCCAGCGACCTGGACCTCCCGACCCGCGCCATCGCCGAGGTGGAGGCCGTCCTCGACGCGGTCGACGCGTCCACCCTGGTGCTGCGCGAGGCCGACCCCGAGCTGACCGACCGGGTCGACGCCGCCCGCCTGATGCTCGCAGCCGAGGCCGGCGAAGAGGCCGGCGACGCCGCGCTGGACCCCGAGGACCACAGCGACGACGACCGCCTCGCCCGGGACCTCTCCGAACTGCGCCTGGTCAAGGACGTCTTCGAGCTCTCCGAGCTGCGCAGCGCGATCGCGGCGACCGCAGCGGGCTTCGACGACGTGATCGCGGACCTCGCCCGCATCGTGGACCACCCGCGCGGCGAGCGGATCGTGGAGGGTGTCTTCAACGCCCGCGCCCGCCTGGACGGCAACGCGGTCGGCTACGACACCATCGCCGCGAGCGGGCCGCACGCCTGCATCCTGCACTGGACGCGCAACGACGGCCCGGTCGTCCCCGGCGACCTGATCCTGATCGACGCGGGTGTGGAGGTCGACAGCCTCTACACCGCCGACATCACCCGCACCCTCCCGATCGACGGCACGTTCACCGTGACCCAGCGCCTGGTCTACGAGACGGTGCGGGAGGCCGCGGACGCCGCCTTCGCGATCGTGCGCCCCGGCATCCGGTTCCGCGAGATCCACGCGGCCGCGATGGCGGTCATCGCGCAGCGCACCGCCGAGTGGGGCCTTCTACCGGTCAGCGCGGAGGAGGCGCTGCAGGCGGACAACCAGCAGCACCGCCGCTACATGGTGCACGGGACCAGCCACCACCTCGGGCTGGACGTCCACGACTGCGCGCAGGCGCGCCGCGACCTCTACCTGGACGGCGTGCTCGAGCCGGGCATGACGTTCACGATCGAGCCCGGCCTGTACTTCCAGCCCGACGACCTCACGGTTCCGGAGCGGTTCCGCGGCATCGGCGTGCGCATCGAGGACAACATCCTCGTGACGGCCGACGGCGCCGAGAACCTCTCGATCGCTCTTCCGCGTACCGCGGACGACGTGGAGGCCTGGGTCCGCCGCCTCAGCGCCCGCTGACCGGCGGTCAGGCGGGCGGCGCCGTGGGGTGCTGGTCGTCCGCCGGCGGCTGCTGGTCGTCCGCCGGCGGCTGCTGCGGCTCCGGCTGGACGGGCGGCGCGGGCGGCGGGTCGGACGGGTGCGCCGGCGGAGCGAAGCCGGCCGGCGCGGCCGCGGCGTCGGCGGCGCCGCCGAGCAGGTTCCGCGCACGGTGGACCAGGTCGGAGTCCACCAGCACCGAGTAGCTGGTCGCGATCACCTGCATCACCGACGTGTAGTCGCGGCGGCGGCGGTTGATCGCGTACGACACGATGCCGAAGAGCATCCCGAAGCCGGCGCCGATCAGCACCGCTGCGATCACGAACGCATAGCTGACGGTCGGCGAGAAGATGATCAGCAGCAGCCCGAAGAAGATGCCGAGCCAGGCTCCCGAGGCCGCGCCGGCGAGCGCCACTCGTCCCCAGGTGAGCTTGCCGGTCACGCGCTCGACGCTCTTGAGGTCGCTGCCGACGATGGAGACCTTGGCGACGGGGAAGTCGGCGCGGGCCAGCACGTCGACCGCCTGCTGGGCGTCCACGTACGTCTCGTAGGTGGCCACGATCTCTCCCCGGGGCATGGTCGGGAAGAGCATCCGGTCGCGTCCGCCGAGCGGGCTGGGTGTGGTCATCCCGTCATTGTCCCATCCTCACCGTCCCCCGGCTGCTAGGGCTTAAGTTATTAGACGTGAGCACCCGAATCTTCGTCGCCCGATTGGCCGGCACCAGCGTGTTCGACCCGGTCGGCGATCGGGTCGGCAAGGTCCGTGACGTCCTGGTGGTGTACCGCAAAGACGATCCGCCCAGTGTCGTCGGCCTCATCGTCGAGATCCCCGGCAAGCGGAGGGTGTTCCTGTCGATCGGCCGGGTGACCAGCATCTCCAGCGGCCAGATCATCACCAATGGACTCATCAACGTGCGCCGGTTCGAGCAGCGCGGCGGGGAGGTCCGGGTCATCGCCGAACTCCTCGGCCGCAAAGTCGTCTTCACCGACGGCACCGGCGAGGCGACCATCGAGGACGTCGCCATCCAGGAGTCCCCGACCGGCGACTGGGCGGTCAGCCAGCTCTTCGTGCGCCGCCCGAAGTCGGGCGCGTCGCCCTTCGGCAAGGGCCAGACCACCTTCGTCGCCTGGAACGAGGTGCGCGAGAAGCAGGCCCGTGGCGAGGCGCAGTCCGCCGAGCAGCTCATCGCGGCGTACTCGGAGCTGAAGCCCGCGGACCTCGCGAACACGCTCCTCGACCTCCCGCAGCAGCGCATGCTCGAGGTGGCGGAGGAGCTTCCCGACGACCGGCTCGCCGACGTGCTGGAGGAGATGCCGGAGAGCGAGCAGGTCCAGATCCTCGCGCAGCTCGACGACGATCGCGCCGCCGACGTGCTCGACCAGATGCAGCCCGACGACGCCGCCGACCTCATCGCCCAGCTCTCCGACGAGCGCGGCGAGCACCTCCTGGAGCTCATGGAGCCCGAGGAGGCCGACGACGTGCGCATGCTGCTGAGCTACGCGCCGGACACCGCGGGCGGCCTGATGACGACAGAGCCGATCATCGTCTCGGCCGACGCCACGGTCGCCGAGGGCCTCGCCCTCATCCGTCGGCACGAGCTCGCCCCGGCGCTCGGCGCGGCGGTCTGCGTGACGCTGCCGCCGTACGAGGCGCCGACCGGGCGCTTCCTCGGCATCGTGCACTTCCAGCGGATGCTGCGCTACCCGCCGCACGTGCGGCTCGGCACCCTGCTCGACCCGAGCCTGGAGCCGGTCACGGCCGACACCTCCGCCGCCGAGGTGTCGCGCATCCTCGCCAGCTACAACCTCGTCTCGGTCCCGGTCGTCGACGAGAAGCACCGGCTCGTCGGGGTGGTGACCATCGACGACATCCTCGACTACCTGCTCCCCGACGACTGGCGAAGTCAGGACGAGGACGAGCCTGTGAAGGCCCCGTCCGACGAGACCGGCAGTATCCGCATCGTGAACGGAAGGAGGGGCGGACATGGCACGAGTTAGGCAGGACGCGAGCCTGGACGCCCCGAAGGGCCTCCGCACGTCGGTGATTCCCCGGCGCAACCCGTTCGAGCAGAACGACCGGTTCGGCCGCTTCACGGAGTGGATCGCGCGGGCGATGGGCACGCCGTGGTTCATTCTCGGGCTGACCGTCTTCGTGGCCGCCTGGATGCTGTGGAACACGCTGCTGCCGAACGCCTGGCGGTTCGACTCGGCCGCGCTCGGATTCATCGCGCTGACCCTGGTGCTGTCCCTGCAGGCGTCGTACGCCGCCCCGCTCATCCTGCTCGCCCAGAACCGGCAGGACGACCGCGACCGGGTGCAGATCGAGCAGGACCGGCAGCGCGCCGAGCGCAACCTCGCCGACACCGAGTACCTGGCGCGCGAGGTCGTCGCCCTGCGCCTCGCGGTACGGGATATGGCGACGAAGGACTTCATCCGCGCCGAGCTGCGCGCGCTGCTGGAGGACCTGGAGAAGGGCGATGCGGCCGAGAACGGACGTGCGCGTGCCTGAGCCCGTCCCCCCGGCTCGCAGCGTGGCCGAGCTGGTCGGGCGCGCCCTCTCCGGCGTGCTCGACCCCGAGATCCGCAAGCCCGTCACCGAGCTGGACATGATCGGCGGAGTGGAGGTCGACCCCGCCGGGCACGCGACCGTGCGCGTCAAGCTGACCATCGTGGGATGTCCGGCCGCCGACAAGATCGAACGGGACGTGCGGGCCGCCGCCGCCGCCGTGCCCGGCGTCAGCGGCGTGACCGTCGACGTGTCGGTGATGACGCCCGCCGAGCGCGCGGCGCTCACGGAGAAGCTGCGCGGCGGCCGCGTGGCGCGGGCGCAGCAGTTCGCCCCCGACTCGCTCACCCGCGTCTACGCCGTGACCAGCGGCAAGGGCGGCGTGGGCAAGTCGACCGTCACCGCCAACCTCGCCGTGGCGCTCGCCGAGCGCGGGCTCCGGGTCGGGCTGGTGGACGCGGACGTGCACGGCTTCTCCATCCCCGGCCTGCTGGGCCTGACCGACGCGGACGGCGTCGCAGTGCGGCCGACGCGCGTGGACGACATGATCCTGCCGCCGGTCGCGTACGGCGTGAAGGTCATCTCGATCGGGATGTTCGTGGACTCCTCGTCGGCGGCGGTCGCCTGGCGCGGGCCGATGCTGCACCGCACCATCCAGCAGTTCCTGGGCGACGTGTTCTTCGGCGACCTGGACGTGCTGCTCCTCGATCTCCCGCCCGGCACCGGCGATGTGGCGATCTCGGTCGGCCAGCTGCTGCCGCAGGCGGAGGTGCTGGTGATCACCACGCCGCAGCCGGCGGCGGCCGACGTCGCCGAGCGCAGCGGCGTCGTGGCACGGCAGACCGGTCAGCGGATCGTCGGGGTCATCGAGAACATGGCCGGGCTCGCGCAGCCGGACGGCACGGTGCTGGAGCTGTTCGGCTCCGGCGGCGGCGCGGAGGTCGCGCGGCGGCTCTCGGCGGGACAGGACGAACCCGTGCCGCTGCTCGCCAGCGTCCCACTCAGCGTGGCGCTGCGCACCGGAGGCGACACCGGCGCGCCGATCGTGGTCACCGACCCGCAGGACCCGGCCGCCGCCGCCATCCGCGCCGTCGCCGCCGGCCTCGCGACCCGCCCGCGCGACCTCCCCCGCCGCAAACTCCCGCTCTCGACCCGCTAGCCGCCCCAACCCCCGAGTACGTCGATAATCTGCGTACTCGGCGGTTTTCGGCTGATTAATCGCGTACTCGGCGGTTTGTCAGGCGGGCTCTACGAGGCGGGCGAGGAGTTCGGTGAGGAGGCGCTCGGTGACGGGACGCGGCAGCGCCTCGATCAGGGCCAGCAGGGGCGCCTGCTCGTCCGGGAGGGCGGGGGCGTCGCCGGTGATCCCCACGGCGCGCAGCAGGCCGGCGGCGGCGTCCGAGTCGAGCGGCCGGTCGCCGAGCGGCGGCAGCGCCGGGAGCAGGTCGGCGGCGTCCACCGGGGGCACGCCCCGCACATCGTCCGCCGAGGCCCGCAGCGCGGCCTCCAGCTCGTCCAGGCGGTCCCGGGTGACCGGGGTGATCGTCAGGTGCGTCGTGCTCGGCAGGCGCGTCCCGTCCGGCTGCGTCAGCCCCGGCTGGAGCTGGAGGTGCCAGCCGCGCTTACGCGCCCGGTCGGCCCAGCGGTGCGGGTCGACCCTGTGCTCCTCCGCCACGGCGTCGTCGGCCGCGACGGCGAGCAGCGGACCCGTCGGCGCTCCCACCACCCGCAGCCCCTCGATGTCGTCCACGATGTCCGCGAGCGTCCGGGTCGCCCGCAAGCACGCCTCCGCCAGCGACGCTAAGCCGCGCGCCCCGAGCGCCTGGATGATCGCCCACGACGCAGCCAGCGCCCCGGCCGACTTGGACCCCAGCAGCGTCGGGTTCACCACCGGGTAGCCCGGCCATCCGGTCGTCGCGAAGTACTGCAGCCGCTGCCGGTCGCGCCCGCGCTGCAGCAGCACGCTCGCGCCCTTCGGCGCGTAGCCGAACTTGTGGAGGTCCGCGGAGAGGCTCGTGACGCCGGCGACGCGGAAGTCCCACGCCGGCAGCGCCGACCCGTCCGGCTCCCGCCAGAACGGCAGGATCCAGCCGCCGATGCAGGCGTCCACGTGGAGGTCGACCCCGGCCTCGTCGCACGCCGCCGCGACTTCCTCGACCGGGTCGAGCGACCCGTACGGGTAGGACGGCGCGGAGACGACGGCCAGTGCGACATCCGGTCCCAGTCGTTCGATCAGCCGGCCCGCGTCCAGGCGTCCACTGTCCGGATCGACCGCCACGAGGTCCAGCTCGAGCCCGAAGTAGTCCGCCGCCTTGTGGAACGCGGCGTGCACGGTCACCGGCGCGACGATGCGCGGCACACCCGAGCAGCCGCGCGCCCGCCACGACTCGCGCGCGGTCTTCATAGCCAGCAGGCACGATTCGGTGCCGCCGGAGGTCACCGAGCCCACCACTTCGTCGCCGCCATGCAGCAGCTCGCGCGCGAAGCCGAGCACCTCGCGCTCCATCACCGCCACCGACGTGAACGCGGTCGGGTCCAGCCCGTTCACCGGCTGCACCAGCCGCACCGCTGCGGCGGCCAGCTCATCGAGTTCCGCGATCCCGGAGTCGTACACGTAGCTGAGCACGTGCCCGCCGTGCGTCGGCGCGTCCGCGGCCCGCAGGCCGGCGAGCCGGCCGAGGATCGCGTTCCGGTCAAACGAGATCATCGACGTCCCCCTTCCGGAGCCGGTAGCGCGCCAGCGGCGCCAGGCTCGCGGCGATGATCGCCGCGGGGATGAGGCTGAAGCTCAGCACGATCCCTGCCACCGCCTCCGCGGGCTGGGTCGCTCCCCCGGCCGCCGCGGCCGCGTCCGACGCCGAGCGGGCGATGTACCCGGTCAGCGCGAGCACGACGGTGAGCACGGTCGCGCCGAGCGCCATGCCGGTGGTCTCCCCCGCCGTCCACATCCCGCCGAACGTCCCCGCCCGGCCGGGGCCGTTGCGGCGGGCGTCGTGCGAGATGACGTCGGGCAGCATCGCCATCGGCAGCGACTGCATGCCCGCGTAGGCCGCGCCCGCGACGGCGACGGGCAGGTAGACCCAGTCGCCGGGGAACCAGATCAGGAGCACCATCGACAGCGCCGCCGCGCCGAACAGGACGCTCGCCGCGAGGAATCCGCGCTCCTTGCCGATCCGCCGCGCGACGACGCCCCAGACCGGCGTCACGACCAGCGCGGGACCGATCAGCGCGATGAACAGGAATGTCACGGCGTCCTCCGAGTGCAGCACCCAGGTCGCCACGTAGCTCGCGCCGGCGAGCATCATCCCGGTCGCCAGACCCTGCAACAGGAAGGTGAGCAGCAGAACGCGGAACGGCTGGCTGTCCCGCAGGGCGCCGATCCCGGCCGCGTAGTTGGTCCGGAGCGTCGTGAGCACACCCTCCCGCGCCGGCAGGACCTCCGCGGGGAGCTGCCGGGGTGCGACGGACGCGGAGACCAGCATGCCGCCTCCGATCACGACGCCCGCCACGAGCGCCATCAGGAAGTAGCCGGCGAAGTCGTTCCCGCCGCCGAGCGAGCGGAGCGCTGGGCCGCCGGCGCCGAACAGGAGGATCGCGAAGGTCAGCACCACGACACGCCAGGTCAGCAGCCGGGTGCGCTCGTCGTAGCCGGACGCGAGCTCGGCCGGGAGGGCGATGTACGGCACCTGGAACAGGCTGAAGGCGGTGGCCGTGAGCAGGAACGCCACGAACACCCACACGGCCGCGGGGACGGCGGCGGTGCCGGCCGGTACGGCGAAGGTCAGCAGGAAGAACACCGGCAAGGCGATCGCGCCCAGGAGCATCATCGGCCGCCGGGAGCCGCGCGCCGCCAGCATCCGGTCGCTGCGGGCGCCGATCACCGGGTCGATGATCACGTCCCACACCTTGGCGACAGTGACGACGAGCCCGGCGGCGATGGCCGCCACGCCCAGGCTGTCGGTGAGGTAGTAGACCAGGACCAGCCCGGGCAGCGTCGCGAAGCCCCCGGTGCCGAGCGAGCCGACGGCGTAGCGGGCGACCGTCGCCCGGGTCAGCCACTGCTGCGTTGCGATCATTCCCGCATCGTATGGGATACAGGGTCGTATCGGCGCGTGGCGCGTCAGCGAGGCGCGCGGGAGCCTGTACGAGCTCTCAGGTGGACCGTGCGCTCAGGTGGACCGAGCTCTCAGGTGGACTCGGGGTCGAACGGCGGCACCGTCCCCGGCGGGAGGTCCGCTCGCTGCGTGAACGCCGACGGGGTCACCGGCTTGATCGCGGACGGCGTCGGCGTGTCGTCCAGCAGGGCCTCGCGGATGATGCGGCGGGGGTCATACTGACGCGGGTCGAGCTTCTTCCAGTCGACGTCGTCGAACTCCGGCCCCATCTCCTCCTTCATGCGGTCTTTGGCGCCGTCGGCGAAGTCGCGCACCGTGCGCACGAACTGCCGGAGCTTGCCCGCGTAGAGCGGAAGCCGTTCCGGCCCGATCAGGAACGCGGCGATCACAGCCACGATGAGGAGCTTCTCGAAGGTCAGGCCGAACACACATGAAGAGTATCGCGCGCGGCTGCACGAATGCTGGATCGGCTGGGCCTATTCTGGACCGAGGCCACTGACGGGAGACACGTGTCTGACAAGGACTCGAACTGGAGATTCGCCGACGACGTCATCGTCGAGAGCGAGGTGATCGCCCGAGCCCGGCAGCAGTCCCTGGAGCTGGGCGTCGACCCGATCGCGCCGAGCACGGGCGCGCAGGCCGCCGTCGTGGTCGCCGCGACCAAGGCGGAGAACATCGTCGAGATCGGCACGGGCGTCGGCGTCTCGGGGCTCTGGCTGCTGCACGGCGGCGCGGAGGCGCAGCTCACCAGCATCGACATCGAGGTGGACCATCAGCAGCACGCCCGCACCTTCTTCACCGAGGCCGGCGTCGCGGCCAACCGCGTCCGGCTGATCACCGGCCATGCCCTGGACGTCCTCCCCCGGATGAACGAGAACTCCTACGACATCGTCTTCGTCGACGCAGACCCGCAGTCGGTCATCGAGTACGTCGAGCACGGGCTCAGACTGGTCCGGCCGGGCGGAACCGTGCTGGTCGCCCGCGCGCTCTGGCGCGGCCGGGTCGCCGACCCCGCGGCGCGCGACCCGCTGTCGACCGGCTACCGGACGCTGATCACCGAGACGGCGGCCTCCGGTGCTGTGATCAGCGCGCTCTCGCCGGCGGGCGACGGGCTGCTGCAGATCACCAAGCTGACGCCGTAAGAACCCCGGACACGAGGAAGGGGCCCCGATCGCTCGGGGCCCCTTCTCGGGTATCTCGTTCAGTCGGGTACGTCAGGACGCGCTCACGACGCTCGCCAGAGCGTCGTGCAGTTCCTTGGCCTCCGCATCGTTGACGGAGACGACCAGACGTCCCCCACCTTCGAGCGGTACCCGCACGATGATGAGCCGTCCCTCCTTCACAGCCTCCATCGGCCCGTCCCCGGTCCTCGGCTTCATGGCCGCCATGCAGCTCCCCTTTCGTGGATGTCATGTCCATTATCCGTCATCCGCGGCTGGCGGGGGAAATCGCCGGTCTACCCCAGACCCCATGGGCCACGGGCACCGGGCCCAATGGGCCGCGGGCCCGGGGCCCGATGGGCCGGGCCGTCGCGCGCCGGATCACGGCGGCGACCAGTCGGCTCCGTCCACACCCCAGCAGAGGGCGATCCAGCCGACCTGGAGCGCCACGAACAGCACGGCCATCCCCACCCGGTACACCCGGCTCCGCGGCAGCGCGATCACGCCCAGCAGCGGGAACAGCGGCATCAGGAGCCGGAACGTGCTCGACTGCGGGAAGAAGACCGCGAACAGGTAGAGCGCGTAGGCCGCGCACCAGAAGCGGAGATCCACCCCGATGCGTCGCACAGCGGGCGAGAACAGCAGCACGGCGTACACCGCTGCGAGCACCACGACCGCGACCAGGCCGATCCACCCGGGAAGCCCGAGCATGACCTTCGCCCACCAGTCCCCGGCCTGGAACCACGGTGTGAACGGCGTCAGATGGGTATGGCCGATGTACGGAGAGCGCCAGGCGAGCTCGGTGTCCGTATACGCACTCCAGGAGCCGGTGGCGAACGCGGCGATGGCCGGCCAGGCGATCCCGGCCACGGCGCTGAAGACGGCGAGCGACGCGCTCAGCACCCGCTCCCGCACCGGGAACGGGTCGTCGCGCCTGCGCACCCAGCGGTACACGACGTGGAGGCCGACCGCCAGCGCGAAGGCCAGCCCGCTCGGGCGCGTGAACGCCATCGCGAGCACCACGGGGAACAGCCAGCCGTACCTCCGCTCGACCAGGAGCAGCAGCGCCGTGGCGAGCAGCAGCAGGTAGAGCGACTCCGCGTAGGCGAGCTGGAACAGGGGCGACACCGGCGCGACGCAGAACAGCACGACCGCGAACATGCTCGTGGACGTGCCGAGTCCGACGCGCAGCATCAGCCGGTAGAACACCAGCGCGGCCCCGGCGGAGCACAGCACCGACACGAGCACCGCGGCCGGCGACCACGACAGCCGGGTGACGAACATGACCGCGTCGACGACCCCGGGGTAGCCGGGCAGGAACGCCCAGGCGTTCTCGGTCACGTGGAGGCCGTCGGTCGACGGCAGCGCGGCGGGGTAGCCGCTGACCGCGACGATGTTGTACCAGAGCCCGTCCCAGATCGTCGCGTACGAGAAGTAGTCCGGATGCGGCCCGGTCCAGGGGTTCTTGCCCTGATTCGCCGCGAAGATCAGCAGGATGACGGTGGTGACGACCCGGCTGGCGAGGAAGACGCCGAGGACCCGCACCCACCAGCGCGACCACCACGGGCCGCGCGGGGCCAGCGCGGCCTCGTCGGCCTCAGCGGGCGCCGGAACCGTTGAGCCAGGCACGGAGACCGGCCTCCACCGCGACGATCTGCTCCACGTCGACGCGCTCGTCGTCGGCGTGGGCCTTCAGGGGGTCGCCCGGGCCGTAGTTGACCGCGGGGATGCCGAGGGCGCTGAACCGGGCGACGTCCGTCCAGCCGTACTTGGGCTTGGCGACGCCGCCGACCGCGGCCACGAACTCCTGCGCGAGCGGAGCGTCGAGGCCCGGGCGGGCGCCGTCCGCGCGGTCCACCACCGTGATCTCGTAGCCGTCGAAGAGCTCGTGCATATACGCGATGGCCTCCTCCGAGCTGCGCGAGGGGGCGAACCGGTAGTTGATGTGCACCATCGCCTCGTCGGGGATGATGTTGCCCGCCACGCCGCCGGAGACGCCGACCGCGTTCAGGCCCTCGCGGTACACCAGGCCGTCGACCTCCACCTCACGGGCGGTGTAGCCGGCCAGCAGGTCGAGCACCGGCGCGATCTTGTGGATGGCGTTCTCGCCGACCCAGCCCCGCGCGGAGTGGGCGCGCAGCCCGTAGGCCCGCACCTCGACGCGGAGGTTGCCATTGCAGCCACCCTCCACGACGCCGTTGCTCGGCTCGCCGAGGATGGCGAAGTCGCCGACGAAGAGGTCGGGACGATTGCGGGCGAGCCGGCCGAGGCCGTTCAGCTCGGCGTTGACCTCCTCGTGGTCGTACCACATCCAGGTCACGTCGATCGCGGGGTCGGTGAGCTCGGCGGCGAGCTTGAGCTGCACGGCGACGCCGGCCTTCATGTCGACGGTGCCGCGGCCCCAGAGGTAGCGGACGCCGCCGTCCTCCTCGAAGCGGGTCGGGAGGTTGCCGTTCAGCGGCACGGTGTCGATGTGGCCGGCGATCAGCGCGCGGCGGTCGCGGCCCAGGTTCGTGCGCGCGACGACGGTGTCGCCGTCGCGGACGATCTCCAGGTGCGGGAGCGGCGAGAGGGTCTCGACGATCGCGTCCGCGAGCGTCTTCTCGTTGCCGGACACCGACTCGATGTCGCAGATCTGCCGGGTGAGGTCGATGGACGTGGCGCTGAGGTCGAGAGGCACGCTACTAATCTAGGGGCATGCCTTCCGACTTTCCTGACGAGTCCGCCGCGTCCGCGAACGCCCGCTCCGCCTGGGGGTACGGGCTGGCCACGATCGCCGGCGACGGCACCGTGCTGGACACCTGGTTCCCCGAGCCGCGACTCGGCCGCCTCCCGGCCGGCCGCGAGCGCTGGATCGCCCCCGCCGAGTTCGAGGAGCTCGCCGGCGAGGACCCGCGCCGCAACGTCCGCATCGACATCGTGACGGTCGAGATCGACTTCGACACCGCCCCCGCCTCCACGCCGGACGCGTACCTGCGGCTGCACCTGCTCTCGCACCTGCTCGCCCGCCCCAACACGGTGAACCTCGACGGGATCTTCGCGCACCTGCCGATCGTCGCCTGGACGAACGCCGGGCCGGTCCTCCCCGCGGACCTGGACCGCCTGCGGCCGACGCTGCAGCGCGCCGGCATCCACGTGACGGGCATCGACAAATTCCCGCGGCTGCTCGACTACGTGACGCCGGACCGCGTCCGGATCGCGGACGCGTCGCGGGTGCGCCTCGGCGCGCACCTCGCGCCGGGCACCACGGTCATGCACGAGGGCTTCATCAACTACAACGCGGGCACGCTCGGCTCCTCGATGGTGGAGGGCCGCATCTCGCAGGGCGTCGTGGTCGGCGACGGCTCGGACATCGGTGGCGGCGCCTCCATCATGGGCACGCTCTCCGGCGGCGGCACCCAGCGCGTCGCGATCGGCGAGCGTGCGCTGCTCGGCGCGAACTCCGGCATCGGCATCTCGATCGGCGACGACACCGTGGTCGAGGCCGGGCTCTACGTCACCGCCGGCACCAAGGTGGTCGTCGTCGACGGCCCCGTCACCGCCGACGGCCGGCCGCAGACCGTCAAGGCCGTGGAGCTCTCTGGAGTCCCCGGCCTGCTCTTCCGCCGCAACTCCCTCACCGGCGCCGTCGAGGTCCTCCGCCGCTCCGGCACCGGCGTCGAGCTCAACGCCGCCCTCCACGCCTGACCCCTCCATCCGTTCCGGGCTTGTGCACGCGACACGCCGTGCGTGCACGTACACAAGTCCGGAACGGATAGTGGCTACACGAGGGTGAGGACGGAGGCCGGGTCGGCGAGGATGCGGCCGATGTCGGCGAGGAAGCGCGAGCCCTGCTCGCCGTCCACGATCCGGTGGTCGAAGGTCAGCGCCAGCGTGAGCACGTCGCGCAGGGCGATCTCGCCGCGGTGCTCCCACGGCTGACGCCGCACGGCTCCGACGGCCAGGATCGCGGCCTCCCCCGGTGTCAGGATCGGCGTTCCCGCGTCCACGCCGAACACGCCCACGTTGGTGATCGTGATCGTTCCCCCGGTCAGCGCGGCCGGCGGTGTCTTGCCCGAGCGCGCGGTGACGGCGAGGTCGCGGATCGCGCCGGACAGCTCGGCGAGCGAGTGCCCGTCGGCGTCGCGGATCACCGGCACCAGCAGCCCGCGCGGGGTTGCCGCGGCAATACCGAGGTTGATCGCACGGGTCTGCACGATCTCCTGCGCGGCCTCGTCCCACTTCGAGTTGACCTCGGGCGTGCGCCGCGCCGCCAGGCACAGCGCCTTCGCGACCACGGCGAGGAGGCCGGGACGCGCGTCGGCGAGGTCGGGCCGGGCGCGGAGGCGCTCGATCAGCTCGGTCGTGGGCGTGACATCGACCGTGAGGAACACTGTCGCCTGCGGAGCGCCGAACGCGCTGCGCACCATCGCGTCGGCGGTGGCCTTGCGGACGCCCTTGATCGGGATGCGCAGCTCGCCGGGCGCCGCTTCGGCCGGAGCCGCCGACGGTGCGGCGGCCGAGGTCTCGAAGGCGTCGAGGTCGGCGCGGGTCACGAGCCCGCGCTCCCCGGTCCCCGTGACGGCGGCGAGGTCGATACCGCGCTCGCGCGCCAGCTTGCGGACGGGAGGGGCCGCGCGGGGCCGCTCCGGGACGGAGGGGGCAGGCCGGCCGCCGGCGGCGGACTCCGTCGCGACCTGTGGCGCGGACGCCGCCGGAGCGGTGGCGACCGGCTGTGCCGAAGCGGCCTGCCCGGCGAGTCCCGGACGCGCCCGGCGCGCGGGCCGTCCCTTCGCATCCGGCCGTGCGCCGTAGCCCACGAGGACCGGTTCCCGGGTCTCCGAAGAGCCGCCGTCCTCCTCCGCGGGCGCCGCGACGGGAGGCTCCGGCTCGGCCCCGGCCGGCCCCGCCACCTCGAACGCCACCAGCGGCTCCCCCACCGCCACGGTCACGCCGGGCTCGACGTACAGCCGCGACACCGTCCCCTCGTACGGCGCGGGCAGCTCGACCAGCGCCTTGGCGGTCTCCACCTCGGCGATGATCTGGTTCAGCCGCACCGTGTCGCCCACCGCGACGTGCCAGCTCACCAGCTCCGACTCGGTCAGCCCCTCGCCGAGGTCCGGGAGCGCGAAGTCCTTGACCGCCATCAGTCCTCCACCCCGCTCAGCGAGTTCGGCCGGTCCATGACGCGGTCGATGCCGTCGAGGATCCGGTCGAGGTCGGGCAGGTGGTGGGCTTCCAGCCGGGCGGGCGGATACGGGATGTCGTGGCCGGTGATCCGCACCGGCGCGTGCTCCAGGTTGTAGAAGCAGCGCTCGGTGATGGACGCGGAGATCTCCGCCCCGAGGCCGCCCGACAGCGCGGCCTCGTGCGTGACCACCAGCCGCCCGGTCTTCCGCACCGACGCCGCGACCGTGTCGAGGTCGAGCGGCGACAGCGAGCGGAGGTCGATGACCTCGACCGAGATCCCCTCGTCGTCGGCCGCGAGCGCCGCGTCCGCCGCCATCTGGACCAGGCCGCCGTAGGTCACCAGCGTGACGTCGCTGCCCGAGGCGACCACGCGGGCGGTGCCCATCGGGCGGGCGTCCTCCAGCGGGGCCTCCTCGTCCACGTCGCCCTTGGCGTGGTACCGCCGCTTGGGCTCGAAGAACAGCACAGGGTCGTCGGAGGCGATCGCCTGCCGGATGAGCGTGTAGGCGTCCTGAGGAGTGGACGGGCTCACGACGCGAAGGCCGGCGGCGTGCGCGAAGTAGGCCTCCGGCGAGTCGGAGTGGTGCTCCGCGGCGCCGATCCCGCCCGCGAACGGCACCCGGATCGTGATCGGCATGCGCACGGCGCCCGCGGTGCGGTAGTGCATGCGCGCCACCTGGCTGACGATCTGGTCGAACGCCGGGTAGATGAAGCCGTCGAACTGGATCTCCACCACCGGGCGCAGCCCGCGGTACGCCATCCCGACGGCGGTGCCCAGGATGCCGGACTCGGCCAGCGGCGAGTCCATGACCCGGCGCGGGCCGAACTCCGTCTGGAGGCCGTCCGTCACGCGGAACACGCCGCCGAGCGTGCCGATGTCCTCGCCCATGAGCACGACGCGGTCGTCGTCGGCGAGCGAGCGGCGGAGGCCGGCGTTGATGGCCTTCGCCATCGTGAGCGCGGTCATCGGTCACCGCCGACGAACGTGCGCAGGTAGCGCGAGTAGTGGTCCCGCTCCCGGGCGAGGCCGGTGTGCGGTTCGGCGTACACGTTGTCGAAGACCGACAGCGGTTCCGGGTCCTGGAGGGCGACGACGCCCTGGCGCATTTCGGCCGCGACGCGGTCGGCGTGCTCCTGGATGGCGGTCAGTCGCTCGGGTGTCAGCAGGCCCTCGGCGGCCAGGTGCGCCTCCACCCGGGCGATCGGGTCTTTGGCGCGCCACTCGTCCAGCTCGGCGGGGTCGCGGTAGCGGCTCGGGTCGTCGGCGGTGGTGTGCGGCCCCATCCGGTAGGTGACGGCCTCGATGAAGGTCGGGCCGCCGCCGCTTCGGGCGCGGTCGAGGGCGGAGCGGGTCACGGCCATGACCGCGAGCACGTCGTTGCCGTCCACCCGGACGCTCGGCACGCCGAAGCCGGGGGCGCGCTCGGCGATCGGTCGCTGCGCCTGCAGGCCGACCGGCTCGGAGATCGCGTACTGGTTGTTCTGGCAGAAGAAGATCACGGGCGCGGCGTAGGTCGCGGCGAAGATGAGCGCCTCGTTGACGTCGCCCTCGGAGGTCGCGCCGTCGCCGAAGTAGGCGATGGAGGCCGCGTCGGTGCCGTCGGCCTGGATGCCGATCGCGTAGCCGGTGGCGTGCAGGGTCTGCGCGCCGATGATGACCTGCGGGGTCGCCATGTTGATGTCGTACGGGTTCCAGCCGCTCTGGGTGGTGCCGCGCCAGACGCGCAGCAGGTCGACGAGGCCGGCGCCCCGGCAGTAGGCCACGCCGTGCTCGCGGTAGCTGGAGAAGACGAAGTCGTCGCGGCGCAGCGCGCGGCCGGAGCCGATCTGGGAGGCTTCCTGGCCGAGCAGCGGCGGCCAGAGGCCGAGCTCGCCCTGGCGCTGCAGGGCGGTCGCCTCGGAGTCGATGCGGCGGATGACGACCATGTCCTCGTAGAGCGCGAGGAGCTGCTCCGGGCCGATGTCGGCGACCCAGGCGTCGAAGCGCACGTCGCTGACGCGCTCGCCCTCGGGAGTCAGCAGCCGGACGGTGTCGGCGCCGGCCGGAAGGTGGACGTCGTCCAGTCGGGTGTCGGGTTGATTGTCGATCGTCACGGTTCACGCAACCTTCACTCTCGCGTCCGGCCGCCCGCTTGTGGCAGGCACGACCGGCTTCCGGCCTCCTTGCCGGAATTACCCGAAAGGCTACGCTCCACGATCAGCGCGCACAACTGACGGCGTGTCGACCGTGCAGAGTGCACTGTCGCGGGTCTGGCCGAGGTGCTAGCTTTCACACTATGCGCACGTTCGACAGCACCGACAGACGCATCCTCGTCGCCCTCGCCGACGACCCGCGATCGACCAATGTCTCCCTCGCCGACCGCCTCGGCCTCAGCCGCAACACGGTGCAGGCGCGGGTGGCCGAACTGGAGCGGAACGGCGCCTTCCTGTCGTTCGAGCGGCGCATCTCCGCGAGCGCCGCCGGCTACCCCCTGGCGGCCTTCGTGACGGTGCACGTGCAGCAGCAGAAACTGGCCGACATCGTGGAGCACCTGGCCGGCATCCCGGAGATCGTGCAGGCGCACGGGCTGTCGGGGCCGTCCGACCTGCTGCTGCGGGTGGTGTGCACCGACGCGGAGGACCTGTTCCGGATCACGGGCGCGATCCAGTCCACCGACGGCGTCGAGCGCGCAGAGACCTCCCTCGACATGGGCGAGCTCATCCCGTACCGCCTCCGCCCCCTCCTCACCCGCGACGCGTAACAACCGCCGAGTACGCGAATAGTCTGCGTACTCGACGGTTTCCGGCTGATTTATCGCGTACTCGCCAGTTGGTCAGCGCGGAGACGGCGAAGGCCGCGCCGACGTGTGTCGGCGCGGCCTTCGCTGTGGAACGGGAGCTCAGCTCTCGACGGTCTCCACGGCGCCCTCTGCGGGCTCCGCGGGGCCCTCGGAGGCGGCGTCGCGGCCGTGGCTGTCCGCCTCGTCGGCGAGCACCGGGGCGAGCGACAGCTTGCCGCGGTCGTCGATCTTGGTGATCTCCACCAGGATCTTCTGGCCGACGCCGAGGACGTCCTCGACGTTCTCGACGCGCTTGCCGCCGGCGAGCTTGCGCACCTCGGAGATGTGCAGCAGGCCGTCCTTGCCCGGGAGCAGCGAGACGAACGCGCCGAACGCGGCGATCTTGACGACGGTTCCGAGGAACTGCTCGCCGACCTCCGGGTTCGTCGGGTTCGCGATCGCGTTGACCTGGGCGCGGGCCGCCTCGGCCGACGGGCCGTCGGTGGCGCCGATGTAGACGGTGCCGTCCTCCTCGATGGAGATCTCGGCGCCGGTCTCGTCCTGGATCGCGTTGATCGTCTTGCCCTTCGGGCCGATCAGCTCGCCGATCTTGTCGACCGGGATCTGGACCGAGATCACGCGCGGCGCGGTCGGGGCCATCTCGTCCGGGGTGTCGATCGCGGCGTTCAGCACGCTGAGGATGGTCGTACGAGCATCCTTGGCCTGCTTGAGCGCGCCCGCCAGCACCGACGACGGGATGCCGTCGAGCTTGGTGTCGAGCTGGATCGCGGTGACGAACTCGCTGGTGCCTGCGACCTTGAAGTCCATGTCGCCGAGCGCGTCCTCCGCGCCCAGGATGTCGGTGAGCGCCGCGTAGCGGGTCTCACCGTCGACGACGTCGGAGATCAGGCCCATGGCGATGCCGGCGACCGGGGCGCGCAGCGGCACACCGGCGTTCAGCAGCGACAGGGTGGAGGCGCAGACGGAGCCCATCGAGGTGGAGCCGTTGGAGCTGAGCGCCTCGGACACCTGACGGATCGCGTACGGGAACTCCTCGCGGGTCGGCAGCACCGGCACGAGCGCGCGCTCGGCCAGGAAGCCGTGCCCGATCTCGCGACGCTTCGGCGACCCGACGCGGCCGGTCTCACCGGTCGAGTACGGCGGGAAGTTGTAGTGGTGCAGGTAGCGCTTCTTGGTGACAGGCGACAGCGAGTCGATCTGCTGCTCCATCTTGAGCATGTTCAGCGTGGTGACGCCCAGGATCTGGGTCTCGCCGCGCTGGAAGATGGCCGAGCCGTGGACGCGCGGGATGACCTGCACCTCGGCGTCGAGCGGACGGATGTCGGTCAGGCCACGGCCGTCGATGCGGATGCCCTCGCGCAGCACGCGGCCGCGCATGACCACCTTGGACACCGACTTGTACGCCGCGGAGAACTGCGTGAGCACCTCCGCGTCGAGCGCGCCGGCTTCCACCTTCTCGGTGAGGGCGACCTTGACGCGCTCCTTGAGGGCGTCGTCGGCGTTCTGGCGCTCGACCTTGTCGGCGATCTGGTAGACGTTCACCAGCTCGTCGTAGGCGAGCCCGGCGACGTTGTCGTAGGTCTCCTGCGAGTAGGGCAGGAACACGGGGTAGTCGGCGATCGCCTTCGCGGACTGCTCGGCGAGCACGTTCTGCGCGCCGACCAGCTGGCGGATGAACGGCTTGGCGGCCTCCAGACCCTGGGCGACGACCTCCTCGTTCGGCTTGACGGCGCCGCCCTGGATGAGGTTCCAGCTGCCCTCGGTGGCCTCCGCCTCGACCATCATGATCGCGACGTCGCCCTCGGAGCCGTCCTCGTTGGTGAGGACGCGGCCGGCGACGACGAGGTCGAAGACGGCCTCCTCGAGCTGCGAGGCCTTCGGGAAGGCGATCCACTGGTCCTCGTGCTGGCCGTTGCCGGGGATGAGCGCGAGCCGCACACCGGCGATCGGGCCGGAGAACGGCAGGCCGGAGATCTGGGTGGAGGCGCTGGCCGCGTTGATGGCGAGCGCGTCGTAGAACTCGTCCGGGGCGATGCTCAGGACGGTGATGACGATCTGCACCTCGTTGCGGAGGCCGTCGACGAACGACGGGCGCAGCGGGCGGTCGATCAGGCGGCAGACCAGGATCGCCTCGGTGGAAGGACGGCCCTCACGGCGGAAGAACGAGCCGGGGATCTTGCCGGCGGCGTACGAGCGCTCCTCGACGTCGACGGTCAGCGGGAAGAAGTCGAAGTTGTCCTTCGGGTGCTTGCTGGCGCTCGTCGCGCTCAGCAGCATGGTCTCCTCGTCGAGGTAGGCGGCGACGGCGCCCTGCGCCTGCTGGGCGAGGCGTCCGGTCTCGAACCGGACGGTGCGGGTGCCGAAGCGTCCATTGTCGAGGACTGCTTCGGCGAACTTGATTTCGGGACCTTCCAAGAGGTCTTTCTCCTTTGTTTAACGTCGCAGCCCCGTCTGGGCGCGACTCCACAATGCCCGTCTGCGCGGAGTGCGCAGGGTGGGCTCAGGAGCGAGCAGGCAGTTCGACACGGCTTTCGTGTACGCGGCATCCCATGCGGGTGCGTGGGCTGAGCCCGTCTGGCCATCAGTAGAAATACACGGTTGCGGTTGTGCCTCTCGCACAGCGCATCCGGATACCACCACCGAGGACCAGCTCCTGCCAGCCTGCTCCGGCGGCCGGCGTTCGGCCGACCAGCAGAATCCTATCAGTCGTGGTGCCCGGAAGCCCGGAATTCCCGGTATCAGAGGGCGAGCGTCGCGCGCGCGGCCTCCGCCAGCGCCGCGCCGTACGACGGGCCGTGCCCTGCGGCGTGCACCGCCAGCGGGTGCAGCTGGTGCAGCGGGACGCGCTCCCGCCAGCCGGCGCGCAGCGGGCGGGCGGCGTCGTACCCGGCGAGGATCTCGTCGAGGTGGGGCGCGCCGAACAGCGCGAGCATGGCGAGGTCGGTCTCCCGGTGACCGCCGTGCGCCGCCGGGTCGATGAGGACCGCGCCGTCCGCGGACCAGAGCACGTTGCCGGTCCAGAGGTCGCCGTGCAGGCGGGCGGGAGGCTCGTCGTCGTCGAACTCGCCGGCCTCCACCCGGGCCAGGGCGGCCTCCACGATCTCCCGCTGCTGCGCGGTCAGATTGCCGGCTGCGATGGCCGGATCGAGGTACGGGCGGACGCGGTCGCGCGCGTAGAACCGGCCCCAGCCGGGCTCGTGGGCGGCCGGGAGCGGGCGGCGGCCGATGAAGAGCGGCCCGTCCCAGCCGTCGGGCGGCGCACCGAAGGCGGCGGCTCCGGCGGCGTGCGTGGCGGCGAGGGCGGCGCCGAAGGCCCGGGCAGCGGCGGCAGTCGGCCGGGTTTCCGGCACCTCCTCCAACTCGATCCGGCCGGGGCCGACGTCCGCGACACGCACGACGCGGGCGCCGCCGTCGCGCTCGGCGTCGCCCAGCCAGCGCAGGCCCGCGGCCTCCGCCTCGAAGAACAGGGCGGGCGCGTCGGGGCGTTCCTTCACGATGGTGCGCACGCGATCCACCGTACTCAGGCGGCCCGCGCACCGCGTACGATGCTGCGCATGGACGACGCCGTCGACGCCCCTGCGGGCAGCCCGCACCGCGGCCTGCGCCCCGTCGTCGACGCCTCCTGGCGGCGCGCCGAGCGGGCGCACCTCAATCCCGCCGTCGCCGCACCGGTCGTCCTCGACGGTCCCGGACTGGAGGACGCCCGGCGCTCGCATCCCATCGCCGCCGCCCTGCCGGTGATCCGGCAGCTGCTCGTCCGCGACGCCGAGCCGGACAGCCGTGTCGTGGTGGCCGTCGGCGACGCCCGCGGCCGGCTGCTCTGGGTGGAGGGCGACCCCGTGCTGCGGAGGCGGGCCGAGTCGATGCTGTTCGTCCCGGGGGCCGCCTGGGCCGAGGGAGACGTGGGCACCTCCGCTCCCGGCACGGCGCTCGCCATCGGCGGCGGCGTGCAGATCCGCGGCGCCGAGCACTTCGCCCAGGACGTCAAGCCGTGGAGCTGCACGGCCGTGCCGGTGCGCGACCCCGAGACCGGCGACATCATCGGCGTCATCGATGTGACGGGCGGCGACCAGGTGGCGGAGCCGCACGTGCTCCCCCTCCTGGAGGCGACCGCGGCCGCGGTGGAGCGGGAGCTGCTCATCGCGCGGCTGCGGGACGCACGGACACCCGGCGCTGCGCGGCGCGACCGTCCGCGGCCGGCGATCGCCGCCCTGCGCGTCCTCGGCCGCGACACCGGGGAGCTGGCCGGCGCCGACGGCCGCTCCGGCACGCTGAGCGCACGGCACAGCGAACTCCTCACACTGCTCTCCTGGCATCGCGAGGGGCTGTCGGCGGAGCGGCTGGCCGAGCTGCTCTACGGCGACCCGGCCTCCACGGTCACGCTTCGCGCCGAGATCGTGCGGCTGCGCAAGGCGATCGCCGCCATCGCGCCGGAGCTCGGCCCGCTCGCCCGCCCGTACCGGCTCGCGGCGCCGCTGGAGACCGACCTCGGCGCGGTGCTCGACCTCCAGCGCAGGGGCGCGCACCGGGCCGCGATCGCGTCGTACGGCGGCGGCCCGCTGCCCGGCTCGGACGCGCCCGGCGTCGAGGAACTGCGCGAGGACGTCATCGCCCGGCTGCGCGAGGCGCTGCTGGAGTCCGGCTCCGCCGACCTCCTGATCGCCTGGGGCGAGACCGAGCGCGGCGCCGCCGACGAGGACATCTGGCGCGCGGCACTGCAGGCGCTGCCGCCGCACTCCCCGCGCCGGGCGCAGGTCGTGGCGCGGCTGCTCGCGCTCGAGTCCTGACGTCGCAACAGGATGCAACCTCCCGCTGCGTAACCTCCCGGATCAGAGGCGTGCGATGGGCGCACGCGACAGTCAAGGGAGACTCGAATGACTCTGAGCCCGGAACAGACCGAAGACGCCGCGGCGGCGGTCACCACCGAGAAGCCGAGCGTCTATGCCCAGCCCGGCGCGGCGGGCTCCGTCGTGAGCTACGCCACCCGCTACGACCACTTCATCGGCGGCCGGTACGTCGCGCCGGCGAGCGGCCAGTACTTCGAAGACATCACGCCGGTGACCGGGAGGCCGTTCACGGAGATCGCCCGCGGCACCGCCGCCGACGTCGACCGGGCCGTCGACGCCGCCTGGGCTGCGTTCCCGGAGTGGAGCAGAACCTCCGCCGCCGAGCGCGCGCTGCTGCTCACCCGCATCGCCGACCGCATGGAGGCCAACCTCGAGCTGCTCGCCGTCGCCGAGACCTGGGAGAACGGCAAGCCGGTGCGCGAGACGCTGGCCGCCGACATCCCCCTCGCGATCGACCACTTCCGCTACTTCGCCGGAGCCATCCGCGCACAGGAGGGTGGCATCAGCGAGCTCGACCACGACACCATCGCCTACCACTTCCACGAGCCGCTCGGGGTCGTCGGACAGATCATCCCGTGGAACTTCCCCATTCTGATGGCGACCTGGAAGCTGGCGCCCGCTCTCGCCGCGGGCGACTGCGTCGTGCTGAAGCCGGCTGAGCAGACGCCGGCCTCCATCCACGTCTGGCTCGACCTGATCCGCGACCTGCTGCCCGACGGAGTGCTCAACATCGTCAACGGCTTCGGGTTCGAGGCCGGCGCACCGCTGGCGTCGCACCCGCGCATCCGCAAGGTCGCGTTCACCGGTGAGACCACCACCGGCCGGCTCATCATGCAGTACGCCAGCGAGAACCTCATCCCGGTGACCCTGGAGCTCGGCGGCAAGAGCCCCAACATCTTCTTCGAGGACGTCGCGGCCCAGAAGGACTCCTTCTACGAGAAGGCGCTGGAGGGCTTCTCGTTCTTCGCGCTCAACCAGGGCGAGGTGTGCACCTGCCCGTCGCGCGCGCTGGTGCAGAAGTCGATCTACGACGGCTTCGTCGCCGACGGCCTGGAGCGCGTGCAGCGCATCAAGCAGGGCAACCCGCTGGACGTCTCGACGATGATCGGCGCCCAAGCCTCCAACGACCAGCTGGAGAAGATCCTCTCCTACATGGACATCGGCAAGCAGGAGGGCGCGAAGCTGCTCACCGGCGGCGAGCGCGCCGACCTCGGCGGGGATCTGGCGGGCGGCTTCTACGTGCAGCCCACGGTGTTCGAGGGCGTCAACTCGATGCGGATCTTCCAGGAGGAGATCTTCGGCCCGGTGCTCGCGCTGACCAGCTTCGCGGACTTCGACGACGCCATCGCGACGGCCAACGACACGCTCTACGGGCTCGGCGCGGGCGTCTGGAGCCGCGACGGCGCGCAGCTGTACCGGGCGGGACGGGCGATCGAGGCCGGCCGGGTCTGGTCGAACACCTACCACCAGTACCCGGCGCACGCGGCCTTCGGCGGCTACAAGCAGTCCGGCATCGGGCGGGAGAACCACAAGATGATGCTCGACCACTACCAGCAGACCAAGAACCTCCTGGTGTCGTACGCCGAGGGCCCGATGGGGTTCTTCTAAGCGGATGGACACCATTCAGTCCCGCGTGGACGTCACGCCGGCCGCTGCGGCGATGCTGCGGCGGCTGGCGGCGGCCCACGGCCCGCTCATGTTCCACCAGTCCGGCGGCTGCTGCGACGGGTCCTCGCCGATGTGCTACCCGGTCGGCATGTTCCGGGTCGGCGCGTCGGATGTGCTGCTCGGCGCGCTGGAGGTCGACGGGATCGACCCGGTGCGCGTCTTCATGTCGGCCGCCCAGTTCGAGTACTGGAAGTACACGCACCTGACGATCGACCTGGTCGATGGTCGGGGAAGCGGGTTCTCGGTGGAGGCGCCGGAAGGAAAGCGCTTCCTGATCCGGTCGCGGCTGCTCCACGACGCCGAGCTGGCCTCGTTCGGGCTGGGCTGACGGCCCGTCACAGACTGCGGGAGGGCGTCGCATCGGGGCGCGACCGGCGCCCTCCCGCGAACACCGCGACCACCCCGATCTCCACCAGCGTCCCGAGCGTGTTCGCCAGCAGGTCCCGCGGATCGCTCACCCGCGCCGGCAGGAAGTGCTGCACGAACTCGATCGTCAGCGTCGCCGCCGCGCCGATCGCAAACGCCAGCCACCACCGCCAGCGGCCCAGCAGCACCGCGAACAGGAGACCCATCGGCACGAACAGCAGGATGTTGGCCGTGAACTCAACAACGTCGTAGTCGATCCAGGCGAGCAGCGGGGTCTGCGCGCACGCCGCCAGGAGCCCCTCCAGGAGCGGATTGCGGTGCGGGTCGGCGGGGGCCGGGTTCAGCGTGATCCAGGCCACCAGCAGCAGGTAGGCGGCGGTGACGGCGGGAAGGACGCGGCGGAGCACCCTCCTATGCTTGCGCACATGAGCATCGCCTTCCGCATCCCGATGTCCGGGCGCTCGACCGACGAGGAGCATCGCGTCTCCAGCCCGCTCGAGCTGCTCTTCGACCTGACGTTCGTCGTCGCCGTCGCGCAGGTGTCGGCTCAGCTCGCCCACGCGAGCGAGCAGGGCCACGCGCTGAGCAGCCTCGGCCCGTACCTGATGGTGTTCTTCGCGATCTGGTGGGCCTGGATGAACTTCACCTGGTTCGCCTCGGCGTACGACACCGACGACGTGCCCTACCGGCTGATGACGATGGTCCAGATGGGCGGCGTGCTGGTGCTGGCGGCGGGAGTGCCGGCCGCGTTCGAGCGTCAGGAATTCACCGCCATCATCATCGGCTACGTCATCATGCGGCTGGCGATGGTGGGTCAGTGGGTGCGCGCGGCGGTCGAGCATCCGGACGGCCGCACGACGGCGCTACGGTACGCGATCGGGATCGCGGCGGTGCAGGTGCTCTGGGTGGCGTGGGGGTTCCTGCCCGTCGAGCTGAAGCTGTGGACGTTCCTGTTCGCGGGGCTGCTGGAGCTGTTGGTGCCGGTGTGGGCGGAGCGGCCGAGGATGACCTCCTGGCATCCGCACCACATCGCGGAGCGCTACGGGCTGTTCACGATCATCGTCCTCGGGGAGTCCGTGTCGGCCTCCGCGATCGGGGTGCAGAGCGGCCTGGCGGCGCACGGCGTCTCCCCCGCGCTGGTCGTCATCGCGGCGGCGGGGCTGGTGCTGCTGTTCGCGCTGTGGTGGCTGTACTTCCTGGAGCCGGCGGCCGAAGGCCTCCAGTCCAACCGCGGGAGGTCGTTCTACTGGGGGTATGGGCACTACTTCGTGTTCGCGTCGCTGGCGGCGCTCGGGGCCGGGCTGGAGGTCGCCGTGCAGCGCGGAGCGGCGCACGCGGCGGTGTCGGACACGGCGGTGGAGTATGCGATCGCAATCCCGGTGGCGGTGTTCCTGCTGCTGCTCTACGTGCTGCACGCGCCGCTGGTGCCGGAGGTGGTGATCCGGCCGCTGAAGACCGGGATCGCAATCCTGCTGGTGCTGCTCGCGCCGCTGGCATCGCCGGTGATCGGGCTCGCGGGGGTGGTGATCGTGATCGCCCTGGCCTCGGCCGCGCTCGTCGCCGCCACCCTCATCGACCGCGTCCTCACCGCACGCCGCGCCAACCGCGACTAACGCCCCAGCAATCGCGGGACGCGATTCGTGCCGAATGTGGGGATTGGCGGCGGGAATCTCGACATTCGTGACGAATGTTCCCCCCCGGGAACGCGGAACGGGCCGCCACCCGGAGGTGACGGCCCGTTCGCAAGAAGCTCGCGGTGTCGATCGAAGAACGACCTGCGTGCGACCTGAGGTTATCGACGCAGACCGAGGCGCTCGATGAGGGCGCGGTAGCGGTTGATGTCGATGTCCGACAGGTAGCCGAGCAGGCGGCGACGCTGACCGACCAGGAGGAGCAGGCCACGACGCGAGTGGTGGTCGTGCTTGTGCTCCTTGAGGTGCTCGGTGAGGTCCTTGATCCGCTTGGTCAGGATGGCGACCTGAACCTCGGGGGATCCGGTGTCACCGGGGTGGGTCGCGTACTCTTCGATGATCGCCTTCTTGGTCTCTGCATCCAGTGCCATAGAGGGGATCCCCTTTCTCTCGTTGCGCGGTGCCCGGGGCCGAATGCCTGGGCTCTCTTTCTCCGCGGCCGTTCAGACGGCAACCTGAAGAGTTTAGCAGACCGGGATGGGCCCACCGTCCGCGCGAGAGACGCCGAAGAGCCTCACCGCGCCTCCGGTTCGAGCAGCCCGAAACCCGCGCCCAGGGCGTCCGCGACGATCGCCCAGCGGCCGACGCCCTCGGCGGCGACCGGGGCCTCGAGGATGCTGCCGCCGAGCTCCGTCGACCGCAGGACGGCGGCGTCGAGGTCGGCGACACGGAAGTACACCAGCCAGTGCGCCGGCACTCCGGGAGCCGCCGTAGTCGCGCCCGCGACGTTCACCGGGCCGACGTCGAGCAGGCCGTACGGCTCGCCGTTCACCCGCATCTCGCTCGCCGCGACGCCGAGCACCGCCTCGTAGAAGGGGAACGTGCTCTCGTAGTCGGCTGCGGCGAGCTCCAGCCAGTCGACCGCGCCCGGTTCGTCACGCAGCCACGGGGAGCCCTTCTCCTGCTGCCAGAGGCCGAGCACCGCGCCGGCGGGGTCGGCGACGACGGCGAGCCGGATGCCGGGCATGACCTCGCCCGGCGGGAGGAGGACCGCTCCCCCGGTCTCCGTCGCCGCCGCGGCGGACGCGTCGATGTCTGCGACCGCGAAGTACACGGTCCAGACCGGGCGCTCCATCCCGGGCGGGAACGGCCCGATCGCGGCCGCGGGAGTGCCGCCCAGCGAGGCGATCGCGTAGCCGCCGGTCGCCGGGTCGGCCTCCGGCACCTCCCAGCCGAACAGCGACCGGTAGAACGAGGAGGCCGCAGCCGGGTCGGAGGTCTGAAGGTCGGCCCAGACGGGGGTGCCGGGAGGGAACTCGGTGACGATCGGCATGGCGCACAGGCTACCCGCCGCGCCGGTCAGCCGGGCAGCCCCCGCAGCACCTCGTCCAGCGCCTCCACCGCGACCGCCGCCGGGTCGTCGCCCTCGTCGCGCGACGCCCACCAGAGCAGCGCCGAGAAGTTCGCCGAGCTGATCGCGTCGGCGAGCACCTGCGCCCGCAGCGCCTCCGGCGGAACCCCCAGCCGGCGCGCGATGAATTCCGCGAGCAGGTCGCGGTTGGCGGCCAGCCGCGTCAGACCGAACCCGATCAGCGCCGGGTCGGAGGCCATCAGGCGCAGCCGGAACCGGGTCGCCTCGACGCCCTCGGGGCCGAGGTCGAGGGATTCTGTGATGGCGCGGGCGATCACGTCCCGCGGGCGCTCGTCCGCCGGAGCCGTGTCCAGCACCTCGTGCATCCGCGCGACCACCGGCTCCAGGCCTCCCCAGACCAGGTCGGGCTTGGACGGGAAGTAGCGGAACAGCGTCCGTCGCGCGATCCCGGCGAGCGCGGCGATCTCGTCCATCGTCGTCGTCTCGTAGCCGTGTTCCGCGAAGTGCCGGAGGGCCAGCAGCGCGACGCGGTCGGGGTCGACGTCCACGGGCCGGCCGCGTCGGCGCGGGCCGGATCCGGTGTCGGGCGAATTCATGGTCTCCATTATGGCACTCAGTGTTATAAAGAGATCGACGCCCGTCCGAGCGCCGACGATGTCATCGACTCAAGGAGTACAGCAGTATGAGCAGCAACGGAACCAGCCGCTTCGCCGGCAAGACCGCCATCGTGACCGGGGCCGGCTCCGGCATCGGCAAGGCGACCGCCCTCCGCCTCGCGTCCGAGGGCGCGCGCGTGGTCGGCAGCGACATCTCCGCAGACCGGCTCGCGGCCCTGGTGGAGGAGAACCCCGAGCTGGACATCGTCACCGTCGCGGGCGACGTCTCCAGCGCGGAGACCATCGCCGCACTGCTGGAGGCCGCTGACGGCCGGGTCGACGCGCTCGCCAACGTCGCGGGCATCATGGACGGCTTCCTGCCTGCCGCCGAGGTGGACGACGCGACCTGGGACCGCGTGTTCCTCGTCAACGTCACGGCGATCATGCGTCTCACCCGCGCGGTCCTCCCCCTGATGGTGGCGGCCGGCGGCGGGTCGATCGTGAACGTCTCCTCCGAGGCGGGGCTGCGGGGCTCCGCGGCCGGCGCGGCCTACACCGCGTCGAAGCACGCCGTCATCGGCCTCACCAAGAGCACGAGCGTCTTCTACGCGCCGAACGGCGTCCGCACCAACGCGGTCGCGCCGGGCGGGGTCATCACGAACGTCGACGGCACCTTCAAGTCGCAGCTCGCCGGCGAGCGCCTCGGCCCGATCATGCAGACCAACGTCCCGCCGGTGGCCCACCCCGAGCAGCTCGCGGCGGCGATCACCTGGCTGCTGAGCGACGACTCGGCCAACATCTCCGGTGTCGTGCTCGCCTCCGACGGCGGCTGGTCGGCGATCTGACCCGCGGCGCGTGGCACGTCGAAGCGGTCGGACAGCCCGGACGGGCTCAGCCGGCCGCCTCGGCGGAACCGTTGTCCGCTATCCCGCGTGCACGCGCCCGACGACCTCGGCGAGCAGCCGGAGGCCGTCCGGGATGTCCTCCGCCGCGATCGAGCCGAAACCGAGCAGGAGGCCCTCCCACCCGGCGGTCAGCAGCGCGAAGCGCGGGAGCGCCTGCACCGCGACCCCCGCGACGGCGGCGGCAGCAGCCACCCGCGCCGAGTCGAACGGCACCCCTTCCTCCGGGCGGAGCGCGAGGTGCAGTCCGGCGGCCGACGGCACGACCGCGAGGCGCCCCGCCAGCAGGCGGCCGGACTCCCGCCCGAGGAGCGCGTGGCGCTCCTCGTAGACGCGACGTGCCTTCCGCACATGCAACGCGAACGCCCCGGAGTCCAGCAGGCTCGCCATCGCCGACTGCGTGACGACGTCGTTGTGCCAGTCGGTCAGCCGCTTGGCGCTGCGGAGCGCCGGCACGAGAGAGGGCGGCGCGACGACGAAGCCGAGCCGGAGGCCGGGGAGCATCGTCTTGGAGAACGTGCCGACGTAGACCACGCGGCCGTCGGCGTCCAGGCGCTGTAGCGGGTCGAGCGCCCGCGCGCCGAAGCGGTACTCGCTGTCGTAGTCGTCCTCCACCACCACGGCGTCGTGACGTGCGGCCCACTCCAGCAGTGCGGTGCGCCGCTCGAGCGGGAGCACCCCGCCGAGCGGGAACTGGTGGGATGGCGTGACGTAGACCAGCCGCGCGGGCGGCAGCAGGTCGACGCGGAGGCCCTGGTCGTCCACCGGAACCGGCACGACCCGCGCGCCGAGCTGCTCGAAGAGCTGACGGACCGGAGGGTAGCCCGGGTCCTCCACGGCGACCGTGTCCCCGGGGCTCAGCAGGGTGCGGCCCAGCAGGTCGAAGGCCTGCTGCGCGCCGCTGGTGACCACGACGTCGTCGGCGGCGGCGATGACCGAGCGCGCGAGGCCGAGGTGCCGGGCGATCCCCGCACGCAGCCGCACCGGGCCCGCCGGGTCGGCGTAGTGCGCCGTCCGCAGCGCCGGACCGCGGAGCGCGGCCGCCACGGCCCGCCGCCACGCGTCGGCCGGGAACAGCGCAGGGTCGGGCGACCCCACGCTGAAGTCGTACGCGATCGGGTGCGGCTCGGACCAGAGCGGATCGGCGAGGTCGCGCCACGCCGGCGCCGGCTGCGCGGCGGCCGGGCGGCGCGCCGGTCCCTCGCCCGCCGCCGCGGGCAGCGCCACGAAGGTGCCGGAGCCGACCCGCGCGACGAGGTAGCCCTCCGCCGTCAGCCGCTCGTACGCGGTCGAGACGGTGCTGCGCGAGACGCCCAGGCTCGCGGCGAGCTCGCGCGTGGCGGGCAGCCGCTCGCCGCGGCGCAGCCGGCCGTCCAGGACCGCGTCCCGCAGCGCGCGGTAGACCCGCTCGGTGCGGTCGCCGCGGCCCTCGAACGACACGTGGATGTCCGTGACGGCCTCCCGATTGGCCTATAAGAATTCGACGGAATTGGATCTTACACCGAGCCATTAAGCACCCTACGTTGGAGCCATGACAGACACCTCGATCATCGAAACCGTCGCCGCCGCCGACCACCCCGCCCCCATCGAACGGGTGCAGCTCTCCGCCGTCGTCCCCGACGGCTACCGCAAGGTGATCAGCCTCGACGGCTACGTCGGCCAGACCGTGGAGGCGCCGCTCGGCGACCTGATCAAGCTCCGCGCCTCCCAGATCAACGGCTGCAGCTACTGCGTGGACATGCACTCCGTGGACCTCCAGGAGGGCGGCTACCCGCTCCGCAAGGTGTTCGCTGTGTCCGCCTGGCGGGAATCCCCCTGGTTCACCGAGCGCGAGCGCACCGCGCTGGAGCTGACCGAAGCGGTCACCATGATCCACCAGGGCGGGGTGAGCGAGGAGCTCTACGCGCGCGCGATCGCCGAGTTCGGCGAAGTCGACTTCGCGAACCTGATCCTCGCGATCGGCACGATCAACATCTGGAACCGGATCGCCATCCCCACCCACCTGCAACCGCCGGCGCTCTGAACACCCGGCGGACGCACGAAGGGCACGTGGCCACCGAGGTGTGCCACGTGCCCTTCGACACGACGAGCGGAGGTCAGCTCACGCCGAGCAGGTCGATCACGAAGATCAGCGTCTTGCCCGAGAGCGGGTGACCGCCGCCGGCCGGGCCGTAGGCGAGCGCCGGCGGGACGGTGAGCTTGCGACGGCCGCCGACCTTCATGCCGGGGATGCCGTCCTGCCAGCCCTTGATCAGGTTGTTCAGCGGGAAGTTGATGGACTGCCCGCGGCTCCACGAGGAGTCGAACTCCTCGCCCGACTCGTACTCGACGCCCAGGTAATGGACGTCGACCTTGGAGCCGGTGGTCGCCTCAGGGCCGGAGCCCTCGACGATGTCCACGATCTCGAGGGTCGTGGGGGCCGGGCCCTCGGGGGCGTCGACCTCGGGCTTCTCATTGGTGTTCTCTGCCATGCACCCATCCAACCGGTGCACGCCCTCCACGTCAAAAGTCTTGCAATCCGGGCGAGCCTGGGGCAGGCTAGACGCATAACTCGACGACCCGGGAGCGTTGCAGGCATCGCCGCACCACCGGGCGTCGAGTCTTTTAAGGGACCTTTTCAGCCGAAGACTTTCCCCGGGTTCAAAATCCCCAGGGGGTCGAAGACCGACTTGAGCTTCACCTGCAGCTCGTAGGAGTCCGGTCCGAGCTCCTCCGCCAGCCACCGTCGCTTCAGCACGCCGACGCCGTGCTCGCCGGTGAGCGTGCCGCCGAGTGCGACCGCGGTTCGGAACAGGTCGCCCGCGGCGTCCCAGACCTCCTGGCCGACCTCCTCGCCCGCCGTGATGAAGTTCGGGTGCAGGTTGCCGTCGCCCGCGTGCGCGACCGTCGGGATGGCGATGCCGTAGCGCTCGCCGATCCGCTCGATCGCCGCGAACATCTCGGGCATCCGCGAACGCGGCACCGCGACGTCCTCGATGAGCACCGTCCCGCTCGCCGCGAGCGCCGGATGGAACGCCCGCCGGATCGCGAGCAGCCGCTCGCCCTCCTCGGCGTCGGCGGCGACGCGCACCGTGCCGCCGGTCTCCGCGATCAGGGTGCTCGCCCGCGCGGCGTCCACCGCGGCGGCCGGCCCGTCGAACTGGACGAGGAGGTACGCCGCTCCCCCGCTCGCGCCCAGCGCCTCCCGGATGGTCTCCTCGCCCAGGTGGGCCGAGATGCGCTCCAGCGCCGGCCCGTCGAGCAGCTCCATGATCGCCGGGCGCAGGTGCGCGGCGGTCACGCGCGCCGCGGCGTCGGAGGCCGCGCGCACATCCGCGAACAGCGCGCCGAGGGTGGTCGGCTCGCCCTGCGGCAACGGGAGGACGCGGACCGTCGCGCCGACGATCACGCCGAGCGTGCCCTCCGAGCCGACCAGCAGCGAGGTGAGGTCGTAGCCGGTGACGCCCTTGACCGTGCGGTGCCCGGTGCGGAGGAACCGCCCGTCGGCGAGCACGACGTCCAGGCCCAGCACGGCCTCCCGGGTCACACCGTACTTCGCGCACAGCAGCCCGCCGGCGTTGGTCGCGATGTTTCCGCCGACCGTGGAGATCGCCTTGCTCGCCGGGTCGGGCGCGAAGAACAGCCCGAACGGCTCGAGTGCGGCGTTGAGGTCGGCGTTGACGACGCCCGGCTCGACGACCGCGAGCTGGTCCTCCGTCGAGATCTCGAGGATGCGGTCCATGCGCGCCACGCTCAGGACCAACGAGCCGGCGGTCGCGTTCGCGCCCCCGGCCAGGCCGGTGCCGGCGCCGCGGGGCACGACCGGCACCCGGAACTCCGCGGCCGCACGCATCGCCGCCTGGACGTGGTCGACCGTGCGGGCGTTGACGATGGCGAGCGGGAGGCCGTCCGCGACCCAGCCGGAGTGGTCGCCGCGGGCGGCGTTCAGGTGCTCGGGGTCGACCGACAGCACGTCCTCCGCGTCCTCGCCGAGAGCCGCCCTGAGCCAGTCGATGACATCCATGACCGTCATGCTAGCGAGGGTGCGCTCATGTCCGATTTCCGCTATCGGATGTCGGTGGCCCGTGTCACGCTGGGAGGCATGAGCAGCACCGCGTCGAAGCCCCGCGTCCCGGACACGGCCGAAGACCGGCTCGCCGACCCGGTCTTCGCCCAGCGCTACCGGGCCATGAGCGCCAGGGACGCCCGCTTCGACGGCCAGTTCATCACCGGCGTCCACTCCACCGGCATCTACTGCCGGCCCAGCTGCCCCGCGGTGACGCCGAGGGCCGACAACGTCACCTTCTACCTGACCGCCGCCGCCGCGCACGAGGCCGGCCTCCGGGCGTGCAAGCGCTGCCTCCCCGACGCCGTGCCCGGCTCGCCGGAGTGGAACGTGCGCGACGACCTCGCCGCGCGCGCCATGCGCCTGATCGCCGACGGCACGGTCGAGCGGGAGGGCGTGCCCGGGCTCGCGCACCGCCTCGGCTACACGCCGCGGCACCTCGGCCGCGTGCTCACCGCCGAGCTGGGCGCCGGTCCGCTCGCGCTCGCCCGCGCCCACCGGGCGCAGACCGCCCGCCTCCTCCTGGCGGGAACGGACATGCCGGTCACCGACGTGGCCTTCGCCGCCGGCTTCTCCAGCGTGCGCCAGTTCAACGAGACGATGGCGGAGATCTATCACGTTACGCCCGGCGCGATCCGGGCGTCCGCGCGGCGCCGGCCGGGGATCGCTCATGCGCCGATGGTGGCGGGGGCGCCGGCGGGCGCGTCGCTGACGCTGCGGCTGCCGGCACGGGCGCCGTTCGACGGCGCGCGGCTGCTGGCGTTCCTGGGCGCGCGCGCGATCGAGGGGATGGAGGCCGCGGTGACGGGCGCGGACGGGTCCGGTATCGCTCCGTCGTACAGCCGGGCCCTCCGCCTCCCGCACGGCCCCGCCGCCATCCGGCTCACCCTCGCCGGTGACGCCGACGCCCCCGCGATCGAGTGCGCGGCGAGCCTCGCCGACATGGCCGACCTCGCCCCGCTGGTCGCGCGCGTTCGCCGCCTCCTCGACCTGGACGCCGACGCCGAGGCCATCGACACGGCGCTCGCGGCCGATCCGGCGCTCGCTCCGTCCGTCGCGGCCGCACCCGGAATGCGGGTCCCCGGCGCCGTGGACCCGGAGGAGATCCTGTTCCGCGCGCTGATCGGGCAGCAGGTGTCGGTGCCGGCCGCGCGCACCGCGCTCGCCCGGCTCACCGCCGCACTCGGCGAGCCGGTGACGATCGGCGGCTTCACGCGGCTGTTCCCGACCGCGGCGGCGATCGCCGAGCACGGCAGGGACGTGCTGCGCGGTCCAGGCAAGCGCATCGACGCGATCGTGGGCGCCGCCGCGGCGCTCGCGGACGGCTCTCTCGCGATCGACGTCGGCGAATCCCGCGCCGAGCTGGAGGCCCGGCTGGTCGCGCTCCCGGGCATCGGCCCGTGGACCGCCGGCTATGTCGCCCTCCGCGTTCTCGGCAGCCCGGACGTGCTGCTCACCGGCGACCTGGCGCTGCGGCAAGGCGCAGCACGGCTCGGCCTCCCGGCGGAGCCGCGCGAGCTCGCCGCCCGCGGGGCGCTCTGGTCGCCGTGGCGCAGCTACGCCGGAATGCACCTCTGGGGGAGCGCGCACCTGGCGCAGCGGGAGGCGCGCGAGCAGCGCGCAGCGCGCCCGGCTCGGCGTGGCCCCGCCGGCACCCGCGAAGCGTAGGATCGCACTCACGCGGGCCACCGTGACGGCCCGGCCACAAATACGTGCATTTCGGTCGAGGAGGGAGCGCTGTCGTGCCCTCGATCGCCGTCGTGATCCCCGCGCTCGATGACGCCGCGATGCTCGCCCGCTGCCTGGCCGACCTGGCGGCGCAGCTGCGGCCCGCGGACGAGATCATCGTCGTGGACAACGGCAGCTCCGACGACACCGCCGCGGTCGCTCGCGCCGGCGGCGCCCGCGTCCTGGAGCAGCCGGCCCGCGGCATCTTCCCCGCCGCCGCGACCGGCTACGACGCGGTGACCGCCGACATCGTCGCGCGCCTGGACGCCGACTCGCGGCCTCCCGTCGACTGGCTCCTGCACATCGAGGCGGAGTTCGTCGACGATCCGGCGATCGGCGTGCTGACCGGCCCCGGCGTCTTCTACGACGGGAACACGTTCGTCGCAGGGCTCGGCCAGCTCGTCTACATCGGCGGCTACTTCTGGTCGATGGAGATCTGGCTCGGCCACCCGCCGATCTTCGGCTCCAACTTCGCGATGCGGCGCGAGGTCTGGCACCAGGTCCGCGGGCGCGTGCACCGCGACCTGCGCGAGGTGCACGACGACCTCGACCTCGCGATCCACCTCGACCCCGGAGTGGTGGTGCGGTACGACGATCGCCTGCTCGTCGGAATCTCGTCGCGGCCGTTCTCGACCTGGCACGGCTTCGGCCGGCGCATCCGCTGGGCGTTCGGCACGCTGCGCATGCACCTGCCGGAGGAGACCCCGTGGCGCCGGCGCGCGGCGCGGCGGCGGTGGGAGGCAGAGCACACCGAGGAGGCGCCGGGAGCGATGGCGTGAGCCGCCGTGCTCTGACCGCTGGAGGTCGCTCCCCGGTTCTGCGCGTTCTGGGCGTTCTCCCGGGCCGTCCCGGTTCGTGCCGACGGGCGTCCGACCGATAGGTTGGACAGTGTGAGATTCTCGCACCTCAGTACCACCCCGGACTCGCACCCGCGCCTCGCGGCCGTCATCGGAGACGGAGCTCTCTTCCTCGACGAGCTCATGACAGAGGCGCCGCGCGACCTCCAAGACCTCATCGAACGCGGCGACGCGAGCCTGGCGGAGGTGCGCACCCTGGTCGACGAGGCCGTCGCCGCCGGCGCGCCGCTCGTCCCGGTGCACGAACTCCGGCACGCGTCCGCCGTGCTGCGTCCGCCGCAGGTGATCGCGATCGGCGCCAACTACGCCGCGCACGCCTCCGAGCTGAAGCTGCGCAGCGAGAAGGCGGCGACCGTCTTCTCGCTCTGGCCCAACTCGCTCGCCGGCCACGGCGGCACCACGAGCTGGCCCGAAGACCTCACCTCGCAGGTCGACTACGAGGCCGAGCTCGGCGTCATCATCGGCAAGCCCGCACGCAACGTCTCCGTGCTCGACGCCCTCGACTACGTGTGGGGCTACACGGTGGTCAACGACATCACCGCGCGCGACCTCCAGTTCTCCGAGGCGCAGTGGTCGCGCTGCAAGTCGTTCGACGGCTTCACCCCGAACGGACCGGTGGTCGTCACGGCCGACGAGATCGCCGACCCGCAGGACCTCTGGCTCACCACGAACGTGGACGGTGCGATCCTGCAGGACGCGTCCACGGCCGACATGGTCCGCTCGGTCGCCGAGATCATCGAGTTCCTGTCGCGCTCGGCCACGATCCTGCCCGGCACGCTGATCTCCACCGGAAGCCCGGGCGGCGCCGGCTACTCGCGCACTCCCCCGGTGTTCCTGCGCGACCGCTCGACGGTCACGGTCTCCATCGGCGGGATCGGCTATCTGACGACGTACTGCCGCGTCACCTGAGGCAGCCCTCAGCTATTACCTGTATTGCACGCATTCGTCCGCTGTCGGCTAGCGTGAGTGCATGTCGATCGGCGAGCGGCGGCCCGGGCTCTCGGGCGGAGACGACGAGGCGGCCCGCCTCGACGCCGTCCTGCCGGACATCGACTGGTCGGTGGCTCCCGTCGGCGCGACGTTCTCGACCTTCCGCGCACCCAGCGGCGAGCTCGCCGTGGTCGCGCTCGGCGACCCCGCCGACCCGCGCGTCGTGCTGGTCCCGGGTGCCACCGGCTCGAAGGAGGACTTCTACCTCCTGGCGCCGATCCTGGTGGCGGCCGGGTACTACGTGCAGAGCTACGACCTCGCCGGCCAGTACGAGTCGGCCACGGCCGGACCGGCGGAGGGACAGCATTACACCTACGACCTCCTGGTGGCGGACTTCGTGGCGTTCCTGCAGGACGGCGGCCCGGCGCACGTCCTCGGCTACTCCTTCGCCGGCATCCTCGCGGAGCTCGCGCTCGTCCAGCATCCGGAGCTGTTCCGCACGCTGACGCTGCTGACCTCGCCGCCGGAGCCCGGCCAGGCGTTCCGCGGCGTGCGGGTCATCGGCTGGCTGAGCTGGTTCCTGAACGGCCGCCAGGGCGCCGGGCTGATGATCTGGGGCATCGTCACCAACAAGAACAAGGTCGGACCGACGCGCCTGGCATTCGTCCGCTCCCGGTTCGCGCTCACCCGGCGGTCGAGCGTGGACGACATGGTCGGGCTGATGAAGCGTGTACCGGACGTGCGCGAGCGCATCGCCGCGATCGGCCTCCCTGTGCTGGTGGCGACGGGCGACCACGACCTGTGGCCGACGCACCTGCACGCCGCGAACGCGAAGGCGCTCGGCGCGCGACTGGCCGTCTACCGCACCGGCCACAGCCCATGCGAGACCGCCCCGAACCAGCTCGCGCGCGACATGATCGCCCTCTTCCGCTCCGCCGAGCACTGACCCAGCAACGACCTGGCAGGACACGCCGCGTCAGCGACCGCACACGCGGCGTGTCCTGCCAAGTCGATGGCCCGTGCGGTTACTCGCGCGCCTTCTCGGCCTTCTCGATGGCCTCGGCCTCGACGACCGGGATGGAGGTGGTGATCGCCTCGAGGCCGCTCAGTCGCGCCGGGGACAGCAGCCGGGTGACCTCCTCGCGGCTCATCAGCTTGGCCTCCACCACCAGGTCGGCGACGTTGTGGCCGGTCAGCAGCGCCGACTTGGCGAGCGCGGCCGCGGCGGCGTAGCCGATGTGCGGGGTGAGGGCGGTGATGACGCCGACCGACGAGCCGACCATCGCGCCGAGGCGCTCCTCGTTGGCGGTGATGCCGTCGACGCAGTTGACGCGCAGCGTGTGGAAGGCCTGCGCCATCCAGGTGATGGACTGCAGCAACGAGTGGGCGATCACCGGCTCGAACGCGTTGAGCTGGAGCTGGCCGCCCTCCGCCGCCATGGTGACGGTGACGTCGGCGCCGGCCACGGAGAACGCGACCTGGTTGACGACCTCCGGGATGACCGGGTTGACCTTGCCGGGCATGATCGACGAACCGGCCTGGCGCGGCGGGAGGTTGATCTCGCCGAGGCCGGCCTGGGGGCCGGACGACAGCAGGCGCAGGTCGTTGCAGATCTTGGACAGCTTGATCGCGCTGCGCTTGAGCGAGCCGGAAAACGACATGAAGGCGCCGGCGTCCGACGTCGACTCGATCAGGTCGGGCGCGGTCTCCAGGTTGAGGCCGGTGATCAGGTTGAGGTGCTTGACCGCCGCGGCCGCGTAGCCGGGGTCGGCGGTGATGCCGGTGCCGATCGCGGTCGCGCCGAGGTTGATCTCGGCGAGCAGCCACTTGGTCTCGGTGAGCCGGGCGTGGTCCTCGGTGAGGGTGGTGGCGAAGCCGTGGAACTCCTGGCCGAGCGTCATCGGCACGGCGTCCTGGAGCTGGGTGCGGCCGACCTTGAGGATGTGGCGGAACTCGCGGCCCTTGGCGGCGAAGGAGTCGCGCAGCAGAGCGAGTTCGTCGAGCAGGTGGCCCAGTGCGAACGTGAGCGCGATCTTGATCGCGGTCGGGTACGTGTCGTTGGTGCTCTGGCTGCGGTTCACGTCGTCGATCGGGTGAATGTGCGCGTAGTCGCCCTTGGGGTGGCCGTCGAGTTCGAGCGCGATGTTCGCGATGACCTCGTTCGCGTTCATGTTCGTGGAAGTGCCGGCGCCGCCCTGCATGACGCCGACGACGAACTGGTCGTGGAACTTGCCGTCGATGATGAGCTGGCAGGCCCGGTCGATGAGGTCGGCCTTGTGCTGGTCCAGCACGCCGATCTCCAGGTTGGCCCGCGCCGCTGCCTGCTTGACGTCGGCGAGGGCGACGATCAGGTCCGGGTAGACGGAGATGGGCCGCTTGGCGATCGGGAAGTTCTCGAGGGCGCGCGAGGTGTGGACGCCCCAGTAGGCGTCGGCCGGGATCTCCCGGCTGCCCAGGGAGTCCGTCTCGACGCGGGTGGGCCGGCCCTCGGCGCTGGGGGTCGGGACGTCGGACACGTTCTCGGACGCGTCGACGACGGTGCCGCCGGCGGTCGGGTCGATGACCGGGATGGGGTGCGTCTTCGGTTCGTCCATCGTTGCTGTGGAATCCACGCTTGGCTCCATTGCCTCTCGTTGTGCGTTGGCGTTATCGGGGTCTACCGGCCGTTCGTGGCGCCCGGCAGTGCCGAGCCTACCCCTGGTGCCTGCACGCTGGATGGACACTTCGTCCGGTATCCCGGACGCCGTTCGACAGCCTGTCGAGACGGCCTGCGCTCAGCCGAGTCTGCGCAGCAATCCGCGCGCGAAGCGGTCCTTCGCCTCGGTGTACGGCGGGTAGATCAGCTGCAGCGTGTCGGGCGCGAGCGCCTTCGACAGCACGGCCTTCTCGTGGCTGAAGGTCTCCAGCGACCGGCGGCCGTGATACGCGCCGGACCCGCTCTCCCCCACGCCGCCGAACGGGAGGCCGCCGACCGCGAGGTGCGCCGCGGGGACGCCGAAGCCGACCGCCCCCGAGCTGGTCTCGGTGAGGATGCGCCGCCGCACGTCGCGTCGCTCGCTGAACACGTAGAGGGCCAGCGGCTTGTCGCCGGAGCGGATGAACGCGATCGCGTCGTCCAGCCCGTCGACGGCGACGATCGGCAGCACCGGGCCGAAGACCTCCTCGCCCATGACGGCCGAGTCGCGCGGGACGTCCACGAGCACGGTCGGGGCGACATAGCGGGAAGCCGCCTCCGACCGGCCGCCGACCGCGGTCGTCCCCGAGCCGAGCAGCCCGGTCAGCCGCTCGAACTGCCGGTCGTTCACGATCCGCCCGTAGTCGGGGCTTTCCGCCGGGTCGTCGCCGTAGAGCGCTCGGACGGCCTTCCCGAGCTCGGCGGCGAGCCGCTCGGACACCGGCTTCGTGGCCAGGATGTAGTCGGGCGCAACGCAGGTCTGTCCCGCGTTCATGAACTTGCCCCAGGCGATCCGGCGAGCGGCCGCGGCGAGGTCGACGGAGTCGTCCACGTACACCGGGGACTTGCCGCCCAGCTCCAGGGTCACCGGCGTCAGGTGCTCGGCCGCCGCCGCCGCGACGATCCGGCCGACACGGCCGTTGCCGGTGAAGAAGATGTGGTCCCAGCGCTGAGCGAGCAGCTCCGTGGTCTCGGCGATCCCGCCCTCCACGACCGCGACGGCCGACCGGTCGAGGTACTGCGGGACGAGCCGCGCCATCGCGGCCGAGGTGGCGGGCGCGAGCTCGCTCGGCTTCAGCACGACGGCGTTCCCCGCGGCCAGCGCGCCCACGAGCGGCGCCAGCAGGAGTTGCACCGGGTAGTTCCACGGGGCGATCACGAGCACGACGCCGACCGGCTCCAGCACGACCCGCGCCCGCGCGGGCATCAAGGCGCCAGGGACGGCGACCCGCCGGGGCCGCAGCCAGCGCCGGAGGTTGCGGCGCATGTGGTCGATCTCGCCGACGACGAAACCGAGCTCGGCGATCTGCGACTCGGTCGGGTTCTTGGCGAGGTCCTCCAGCAGGGCGTCCTCGAACTCGGCCGCGCGCTCGGTGAGCATCCGGCGGAGTGCGGCGAGCTGGGCGAGCCGCCACGAGAGCGGCTTGGTGCGCCCGCGGTCGAAGACGGCGCGCAGGCTCGCGACGGTGTGCGGGATGCTGTCGCCGGCAACGGCGCCGGACGTGAGCGTGGACTCCGAGGTCATGCGCCCATCATCACACGCGCGGCCTCACACGCGCGGCCGGTACTCCAGGTCGAAGATCGCGTGCCCGAGCCGCTCGCCGCGGCGCTCGAACTTGGTCACCGAACGGTCCTCCGGGCGCGCGATGAACCCACCGGGCCCCGCGGCGTTGGTCAGCGCCGGTTCGTCGTCGAGCACCGCGATCATGTGCTCCGCGTAGGGCTCCCAGTCCGTCGCGAGCCGCAGCACGCCCGTCGGCTTCAGCGCGGCGACGATCAGCCGGACCACATCGGGCTGCACCAGCCGGCGACGGTGGTGGCGCGCCTTCGGCCACGGGTCGGGGAAGAAGATGAGCACCTCGTCCACGGTGTCGGCTCCGAGCCCCCGCTCGAAGACCTCGACCGCGTCGTGCCGGACGACCCGGACGTTGGTGAGGCCCTGCTCCTTCGCGGCCGCGAGCACCCGGCCGACACCGGCGCCGTGCACCTCCACGCCGAGGAAGTCCTTCTCGGGATGCCGTCCGGCGAGGGCGAGCAGGTTCTCGCCGTTGCCGAAGCCGATCTCGACCACGCGCGGGGCGCTGCGCCCGAAGATCGCGTCGAGGTCGAGCGGCGAGCCGTCGAAGTCCACGCCGTAGACCGGCCAGAACTCGTCGATGGCCCGCTGCTGGGCTTCGGTCTTCCTGCCGCGGATGACGAAGCTGTGCGGCCTGTCGCTGCGTGGCGTGACGAGAGGGGACGGTTCCATCCCTCCATTCTCGCAGGCAGCGCGGGCGGCGCTCGTCAGAGGTGCGCCCCCACGTAGTGCCACGGCAGGAAAGCGAGCCCGAAGCCCACGCCGAGCACCGCGACCAGGAGGCCGATGAGGATGCCCGCGAGCATGACGGCGTTGAGCACGATCCCCCAGATCGCGAAGGTGCGCCCCTCCGGCTCCCGGCTGAGCGCGAGGACCCCGAGCACGAGCCCGGCGATCGGGGCGAGGAAGGTCCAGCTGAAGACGATGGACGCGAGGCCGAGCGCGAAGCTCGTCAGGCTGAGTGTGCGGGCCGGAGCGGCCTGGTACGGGGTCGCCGGGTTCGGTGAGGTGCTGGTGGATGTCATGGATCCAGTCAAGTGATCCACCCGGCCGGCGCACATCCGGGTAACCCCCGGTTGCGGTCAGGGGTTACCCGGGATGTGCGGCTCAGCCGATCAGTGCGGCAGCAGCGTCTCGATGGGGCCGCGCGCGAAGTACACCAGGAAGCCGGCCGCGACGATCCAGAGCAGCGGGCTGATCTCGCGCGCCTTGCCGGAGAGCGACCGGACGAGCACCCAGGAGATGAAGCCGACGCCGATGCCGTTCGCGATCGAGTAGGTCAGCGGCATGACGATGATCGTCAGGAACACCGGCAGCGTGCTGGAGAACTCGTGGAAGTCGATGTGGCGGATCTGCACGACCATGAGCGCACCCACGATGACGAGCGCCGCGGCGGCCACCTCGCTCGGGACGACGCTGGTCAGCGGAGTGAAGAACATGGCCAGCAGGAACAGCACACCCGTGATGACGCTCGCGAATCCCGTCTTCGCGCCTTCCCCGATGCCTGAGGCCGACTCGACGAACACGGTGTTGGACGACGCCGACGTGCCACCTCCGACGACCGCGCCGACACCCTCCACGATGAGCGCGGACTGCAGGCGCGGGAACGTCCCGTCCTCGTTCGCGAGGCCGGCGCTGCGGGCAAGACCCGTCATCGACCCCATCGCGTCGAAGAAGTTCGTGAAGACCAGCGTGAAGACGAGCATGATCGCGGCGAGACCGCCGATCCGCGCGAACGAGCCGAACAGGTCGAACTGCCCGACGAGGCCGAGGTTCGGCACCGAGACGAACGAGGTGGGCAGGGCGGGGACCGAGAGGTTCCAGCCGTTCGGGTTCTTCACGGAGGACCCGAGGTGGAAGATCGCCTCGATGATGATGGCCACAGCGGTCGCCGCGACGATGCCGATCAGGAGCGCGCCCTTCACCTTGCGCGCCATGAGCACGCCCATGATCACCAGGGCGATCAGGAACACCAGGGTGGGGAGCGTCGCGATTGACCCGGCCTCGCCGAGCTGCACGGGCGGCGACGCCGTCTTGGTGCTGCGTACGAAACCGCTGTCGACGAAGCCGATGAAGGCGATGAAGAGGCCGATGCCGACGGTGATGGCCGTCTTCAGCTGCGGCGGGACGGCGTTGAAGATGAGGCGGCGCAGCCCGGTCGCGGCGAGCAGGACGATGATCAGGCCGTTGATGACGACGAGTCCCATCGCCTCCTGCCAGGTGAGCACCTTGACGACGTTCACCGCGAGGAACGAGTTGATGCCGAGGCCCGCGGCGAAGGCGAACGGCAGCCGGGCGACCAGACCGAACAGCACGGTCATGACGCCGGCGCTCAGCGCGGTGACGGCGCCGACCTGCTCGAAGCCCAGCGTGTGGCCCGTCACGTCGGGCGCGGAGCTCAGGATGATCGGGTTGAGGATGACGATGTACGCCATGGTCACGAAGGTCAGCAGGCCGCCGCGGATCTCCGTCGCCCACGTGGTGCCGCGGGACGTGATCTCGAAGAACCGGTCCAGGCGCCCTCTGAGGGTCGGCGTGGGCGTGGAAGTCGAAGCGGAAATGGTGGTCTCCCGTAGTATCGGTTGGGTTTTGGTTCGAGGCGCATTCGAAGGTACGTCACAGCGCTGTACCAGCCTAATTCCCTCCGCGACACGATAAGGACACGCATGGCTCTGCCCTGGAAGCTGCACGGCGACGGTAAGAAGGTCGGAGCGCGCGAGATCGTGCTCCCCGGCGAGCGGCTGACGTGGCCGCGGACGATCGGGCTCGGCGCCCAGCACGTCGTCGCGATGTTCGGCGCGACGTTCCTGGTGCCGCTGCTCACGGGCTTCCCGCCGAGCACCACGCTGCTGTTCTCCGGCGTCGGAACCATGCTGTTCCTGCTGGTGACGCGCAACAAGCTGCCCAGCTACCTCGGTTCCTCGTTCGCCTTCATCGTCCCGATCGTCGCGGCGACCAAGGCGCACGGGATGCCGTCGGCGCTGTTCGGCATCGTCGTCACCGGCCTCCTGCTCGCCGTCGTCGGCTTGATCGTGGTCGCGACGGGCACGAAGTGGATCGACGGGCTGATGCCGCCGATCGTCGCCGGCGCCATCGTGGCGCTGATCGGCTTCAACCTCGCCCCGGCCGCGAAAAACAACTTCATGCAGGCGCCGGTCACGGCGCTCGTCACGCTCGCGGCTGTCATCCTCTGCACCGTGCTGTTCAAGGGGATGCTGGGGCGGCTCTCGATCTTCCTCGGCGTCGTCGTCGGCTACGTCTTCGCGGCGCTCTCGGGACAGGTCGACTTCAGCAAGGTCGACAAGGCGGCCTGGCTCGGCCTTCCGCAGTTCACGTTCCCGGCCAACCCGTTCGCGGACGCTGCGTCGACCTGGGGCATCCTGCCCGCGTTCCTCCCGGTCGTGCTGGTGCTGATCGCGGAGAACGTCGGCCACATCCGCGGCGTAGCCCAGCTCACCGACCCCGCAGTCAACAAGCTCACCGGCCGCGCGCTGTTCGCGGACGGCCTGGCGACCACCATCGCCGGCTTCTTCGGCGGGTCTGGAACGACGACCTACGGCGAGAACATCGGCGTCATGGCCGCGACCCGCGTCTACTCGACCGCCGCGTACTGGGTCGCCGGCATCGTCGCCGTGCTGCTCGGCCTCTCCCCCAAGGTCGGCGCGGTCATCAACACCATCCCCGCCGGAGTGCTCGGCGGCGTCACGACGGCGCTGTACGGCCTGATCGGCGTGATCGGCGTGAAGATCTGGCTCGACAACAAGGTCGACTTCTCCAAGCCGGTCAACCAGTTCACCGCTGCCACCGCGCTCATCATCGGCATCGGCGACTTCACGCTGAACTTCGGCCAGCTCACCTTCAACGGGATCGCGCTCGGCGCCATCGCGGCGATCGTCGTGTACCACGTGATGAACTCGGTCGCCCGCGTGCGCGGCACCGCGTAGAGCGGATGCGGCACGCGCCCGGGCGCGTGCCGCATCCGATATTGCACACTCCTCTCATCTGTTCTACGCTGCACAATGTCAGCGAGAGGAACCTGTGCAGCGCATCCACACCACCGGCTACGACCGCTCCGGCGTCGCGTGCGGCGTCGCGCACATCGGCGTCGGCGGCTTCCACCGGGCGCACCAGGCGCTCGCGATCGACCGGCTGCTCGAGCACGGGCTCGCCCGCGACTGGGGCATCCTCGGCGTCGGCGTGCTCCCGGCGAAGACGCCGCTCGGCCGGGAGGCCTGGATGGGGTCGAGGGGCGACGAATCGCGCGCCCGCATCCCCGCCCGGCGGCTCGCCCGGCCCGAGGAGGTCGCCGCGCTGATCGGCTACCTGGCCTCCGACGAGGCGGCCCTGGTCACCGGCGAGAACATCCTGATCGACGGCGGCTACGCCTCCATCTAGGCCGGCGCCCCGAGACGGATCGACAGGAACAGGAGCAGGGATGGGCAGGACGGTCGGCGTCGAGCCCGAACAGTTGTCGGCGGGCGCGAAAGCGCTGAAGGGGGTCGTCACCGGCCCTCGTCCTTCGGCGGACGAGTCCAGCCGTTTCGGCTCGACGGTCGCCTGGGGAGCGGTGAGCCGGTACGAGGCGTACTGGGTCCGCGGCCAGTCGGCCGTCGACGACCTCGTCGCCGGCCTGGCCGGCGCACTCACCCAGGCGGCCGAGTCCTATCCGCGCCGGGATGCGGAGGACGCCGACCGGTTCGCGGGCGACCGGGGTGGTTTCTATGGCTTCTAGGTGGGCGGGTTCGCGGTGGGCGGACTGGTCGCCGGTCGGGTTCGACACCGACCCGACGCCGGGCGATCCGGAGCTGGTGGAGGCGCTGGTCGCCCACCTGCGGAAGTGGTCGGGCCGACTGGAGCGGCAGTCGGTGGTCGCCAGGCAGGTGCTGACGACCAACCTCGGGGCGGCATCGTGGTCGGGCCTGGCTGCCGACGTGTTCTCGGACCGGCTGCGTGCGCTGACCGCCGCGGCTCTGAAGGCGGCCGAACAGCACAACGAGGGGGCGGTGGCGGCGACCAGGTGGTCGCTGGCGCTGGAGTACACCCAGCGCGAAGCAGGCGAGGCGCTGCAGGACGCCGAGGAGGCGCTGGCGGACCTGGAGGCGGCGGAGGCGTCGGTGGCCGCCCTGGGCGTCGAACAAGCGGCGCTGCTGGCGGCGTTGCGCGCCCTGGAGAAGGCGTACAGCTCCACCGAGAAGCCGCCGCCGGGGTCCTCCGCTCCGGCGCACTTCGACGTGGCCAACGCCCGCCGACGGGAGCAGGACGCGAGCGACGAACTGGCGAGAGCGCGCCGCACGTTCGTCGACGCGCAGGAGCGGCTGGACGACGCGAAACGGAAGGCCGAACGGGCGAAGCAGGAGTACGACGCGGCCGAGAGGACGTTCGCCAGAACGCTGGACGACGCCCTGCACGGCGCGCTGCCGCCCGCCCCGAAGCCGGAGCTGAAAGCCTTCGCGTCTGTGGTCGGAAAGCTCTCCCACATCCCCGCCTCGGCGAGCGTGAACGCGTCCCTGATGGACACGCTGAAGCGGTTGACGCCCGAGGAGCTGGCGGTGCTCGCGGCGGAGAATCCGCGGCTCGTGCAGGAGTTCTGGAAGCATCCGCCGTCGCCGGATTCGGTGGCGAAGTGGTGGGGCGGGCTCGGTGACAAGGCGAGGGAGGCGTTCCAGGCGGCGGCGCCCGGTGTCCTTGGGAACCTGGCTGGGCTGCCGTACGGGGTTCGCGACCGCTGCAATCGTGCCGTCTACGAAGCGGCGCAGCTGCGCACGGCCAGCCTCACCCCGGAGCAGCGGAAGGTGCTGACCGCCCTTGAAACGGTGCTTTCCGACCCGTTGGCGTCGTTGGTGTCTTTCAACCTGGAGGCGCCGGTGCCGATGGTCGCGGTCGGGTACGGCGATCTGGACACGGCGGACACGGTGACCTGGGCAGCACCCGGGATGAACTCCGACGCGGCGGAGGCCACCCAGAGCTGGTCGCGCGCCGCGAAAAAACTGTACGACCAGCAGATCGACCTCGACGAAGGTCGGACACATGCCGTGGTGGGCTGGCTGGGGTATGACACTCCTGACCTGGCGAGTGTGAACAATCCGGCGTTGGCGCAGGACGGATCGTGGCGGTTCGCGAACGAGCTGGACGGAACACACGTCACCCGGACTGCGCACCCGGCGGTACCGTTCCCGTACGTGTCGGTGGTGGCGCACTCGTATGGGACCACGATGGCCGCCGATGCGTTGACTCGGGTGAAGCACGCGGTGGACTCCTTCACCATGCTCGGGTCGGCGGGGATCGACACCCACGTCGTGGGGTCGCTGACGGGTCTGCATGTGAAGCACGCGGGCGGCCAGCCGGCGATCTTCACCACGACGGCCCAGCTGGACCACCTCGCACCATTCGGCTCGGCTCTCGGGGGCCGGGCCGAGCCGAACCCCGAAGCGTTGCGCTCCCCGGGGACGGGGTGGGCGACGCCCTTCATCGGGTTGAACGTGCCGCAGTCGATGGGCGACGCTCAATCGTTCTCCTCCGAGGGAGCAGTCCTCCCGAACGGTGAGGTCTTGAAACAGACCAAGGGCCACAGCGCTCTGGGTGCGCACACGGACGGGAACCTGCTCAACGGGATCGCCCCCGAAGGCTTCGGATACCTCGACGACGATACGGAGGCCCTACGAAACACCGGTTACACGACGATCGGTCAGTCCGAGGGCGTCGTCGGCGGCCTGAGGCCCACCCGATGAATCACAGATCCGACGGGTCCGTGAATCGCATCGCGAGAGTATGCGGTGTGGCAATCGTCGCAGCCGCGACGCTTTCTCTCCTAGGAGGTTGTATGTCTGTTCCAGCTCTGCATGACGCCGTCCCACAATCCCCGGGCACCCCGCAGAAGACGATCACCGAGTTGCTGACCCAGTGGGCCGACCTCACCAACGCCGCCATCGCCGCCACCGGTGACACCAAAGGCTGGTACCGCGGCGCGATCCTGGACAACAAGCTCTGGGACCCGGCCGCGGAGGAAGTTGGCCTGCCACCCTGCGGGACGGTCGGCGAGAAGACCGCTCATCAGGTTGAGGCTGTGGTTAGGCATGCCGCGTTCGGGGCTGACCCGCACCCGATCGCGGACAAACTCACCGCTTACTGGGAAAGCGAAGGGTTCACCGTCTTACGAACGGTCGATTGGACCTCCCCCTCCGGCAAGATGGATGTCTCGATCCGCGCCACACGACCAGACGGCGTCTACAACGGACTCACCGCCACCAGCACACAAGTGTCCATCAGCGTCTCGTCGGAGTGCTCCACTCACCCCTCCATCCAGTCGTGGGCACGTGAGCGATCACTACGCAACTTGAAGACGCCGACACCGCCGCCAGCCGCGTCCGCCACCTCGGAAGACGCGGATGACGGGTTCTTATGGGGATGATCCGCACACGCTGCTCCGACCCCGCCGGGAATCGCCTCCCATCGGGTGGACAGCGGGACAGCGTTGCCATGTCCGGGGTTTTTGAGCTCTCTCGACGGGGCCCGCTCCGAAGGCGACCGATGGGTCGAGACAGACCGGATGACGGGCCGATTGAGCGGGTTCGCCGGTCGTTTCGTGAAATTGTGCGGTGCTGCGGCCCTGACAGCGTCGCTGCTCGGAGGCTGTATGGCTGTTCCCGCTCTCCGCGATCCTGCGCCACAGTCCCCGGGCACCCCGCAGAACACAATCACCGAGTTGCTGACCCAATGGGCCGACCTCACCAACGCTGCCATCGCCGCCACCGGCGACACCGAAGGCTGGTACCGCGGCGCGATCCTGGACAACAAGCCCTGGGACCCGGCCGCGGAGGAAGTCGGCCTGCCACCGTGCGGGACGGTCGGAGCGAAGACCCTCACCAGGTACGCGCCATCGTTACACACGATGCGTTCGAAGCTGACCCGCACCCGATCGCGGACAAACTCACCGCTTACTGGGAAAGCCAAGGATTCACCGTCGTACGAACAGTCGATTGGACCTCCCCCGCCGGCAAGATGGACATCGCGATCCGCGCAACACGACCAGACGGCGTCTACAACGGACTCACCGCCGTCAGCGATCAAGTGTCCATCAGTGTCTCGTCCGAGTGCTCCACCCACCCCTCCATCCAGTCGTGGGCACGTGAGCGATCACTACGCAACTTGAAGACACCGGCACCGGCACCGTCGCCGGGACCACCCAGCTAGGCCCTACGCACCCCTCACCCGTGGAAGTACGGAATGATCAAATACAGCCCATACAGCACCGCTGCCCCGCACAGCACGAAGCACGCATAAGCGCCGGCGAGCGCGGCCCGCTTACGACCTTCGCTCACCGGGCTCTTGCGGCGGGCCTTCTCGGCTTTCTTCTGGGCCTTGGCCGCCTGCTCCGGCGTGATCACCGTGATCGCGTCCGTGAATTCCGCCGGCTCCACGAACAGCGCGCGGCCGGCCACGGCCAGCAGCCGTGTGCCGAGCGCATAGAAGCCGACGACAACGCACGCGCCGATCAGGGACGCGGCGAAGACCGTGATGAACTGCAGGACGGCGCTCATGCGGGGTTCCTTCCCGAGCGCTCCTTTTTGAGCGGCTTGACCTTTTTGATCTTCACCACGCGGCCGGAGGCAGCGACGTCGCTCTGGCCCTGGACGGGGACCGGCGTCACCGCGTTGGAGCTGGAGACGCGGTTTCGGCGGGACCGCCAGAAGATGAAGGCGATCACCACGACGGCCACGACCGTGTCGATCAGGATGCCGATCGGGCCGAGGAGGCCGATCAGCGCGGCCACGGCGCCCACAGCCGCCGCCGCGGGCAGGGTCAGCACCCAGCCGATGGCGATCCGGCCGGCGGTCCCCCAGCGCACCGATGAGCCGCGGCGGCCGAGGCCGGAGCCGATCACCGAGCCGGAGGCGACTTGCGTGGTGGAGAGCGCGAAGCCGAGGTGGCTGGAGGCCAGGATGGTCGCGGCCGTGCTCGTCTCCGCGGCGAAGCCCTGCGCGGGCTTCACCTCGGTGAGGCCGCGGCCGAGGGTGCGGATGATGCGCCAGCCGCCGGAGTACGTCCCGATCGCGATGGCGAGGGCGCACGACACCACGACCCAGAGCGGCGGCCCGCTCCCTGCGGGCAGCAGGTTCGCCGAGATCAGCAGCAGTGTGATGACGCCCATGGTCTTCTGCGCGTCGTTGGTGCCGTGCGAGAGCGCGACGAGCGACGAGGAGAAGATCTGGCCGTAGCGGAAGCCGCCTCGGCCGTCCGGGCGGCCGTCGTAGCGGCGGGTGATCCAGTAGGCCAGCTTGGTGGCGGCCCAGGCGACCACACCGGCGGTGAAGGGCGCGATGACGGCAGGCAGGACGACCTTCTGCACGACCGTCGGGAAGTTCACGGACGCGATCCCTGCGCCGACGATCGCCGCGCCGATCAGCCCGCCGAAGAGGGCGTGGCTGGACGACGACGGGAGGCCGTACAACCAGGTCACCATGTTCCAGACGATGGCCCCGACCAGTCCGGCGAAGATCAGCTGCGGCGAGATCAGGACGCCGCCAGAGCCCTCGTTGATGATGCCGCCCGAGATGGTCTTGGCGACCTCCGTCGACAGGAACGCTCCGACGAGGTTCAGGACCGCGGCGAGCGCGACAGCGACCTTGGGTCGCATCGCGCCGGTCGCGATCGGCGTCGCCATCGCGTTCGCCGTGTCGTGGAACCCGTTGGTGAAGTCGAAGAACAGGGCCAGCGCGATGACCAGCACGATGATGAGGGTGAGATCCACCGGCTTCTTTCTCGTGTGGAGACGGACGCCCGGCGGGAGTTCACCGGACGTTCATGCGGAATGCCTGGCGCGGTTAAGCGACCTCGGACATGTTTTCACGGCCGTCGAGCACGCGTCAAACCATCGTCCGGCCGTCAGAGGCGGTCGACCGCCGTCACCCGGACGACCGCCACGCCGGTGCGGGCGGAGTCCGCCAGCAGCACGTCGGCGGCGATCCCCCAGTCGTGGTCGCCCGCCGGATCGGCGAGGATCTGCCGCACCCGCCACAGTCCCTCCGTCGCGGCGGGCGCCTCGTCCACGACGATCATGCTCGCGGCCCGCGCCGACGCGTCGGTGAGGATCTCGTCGTGCTCGGCGTAGTACGCCTCCAGCGCCTCGTCCCACTGCAGCTCGGTGAAGGACGGCGCGGGCGCCTCGGCGAGCGCCGCCGCCTCGTTCTCGAGGGCGCCGAGCTCCTGGACCCGGTCGAGCGCGGCGAGCTGCACGCGCCGGAACAGCTCGTTGCGGACGAGCACGAAGAAGGCGCGCCGGTTGGTGGTGACGTTCCGCGGCGCAGGCGGGGCGAGCTCACCGCTCTCGGCCGCGTGCCGGGCGGCGTCGGGATGCACCAGCTCTTCCCACTCGTCCAGGAGGCTGGAGTCGACCTGGCGGACCAGCTCGCCGAGCCACTCCACGATGTCGCGCAGCTCCTCGGTGCGGAGGTCCAGCGGCACGGTCTGGTTCAGCGCGCGGTAGGCGTCGGACAGATACCGCAGCACGACGCCCTCGGACCGAGCCAGCTTGTAGAAGGCGATGAACTCGCCGAAGGTCATCGCGCGCTCGTACAGGTCGCGGACCACCGACTTGGGGCTCAGCTCGAAGTCGGCCACCCAGGGCTGACTGGAGGCGTAGGTCGCGAAGGCCTCGTGCAGCAACTCGTCGTGCGGCTTGGGGTGCGTGACGGTCTCCAGCGCCTCCATCCGCTCGTCGTACTCCACGCCCTCGGCCTTCATGGCTGCCACGGCCTCGCCGCGCGCCTGGAACTGCTGGGCCGACAGCACAGGACGCGGGTCGTCGAGGGTGGCCTCCACCACCGAGACGATGTCGAGCGCGTAGGCCGGCGACTCGACGTCGAACAGTTCGAACACCGCGAGGGCGAATGGCGACAGCGGCTGGTTGAGAGCGAAGTTGGGTTGGAGGTCGACCGTCAGGCGGATCTCGCCGTCCACGACCTCCACGACCCCGGCTGTGAGCAGCGAGCGGTAGAGGCCGAGCGCGCGGCGGGCGAGCGCGAGCTGCCGTTTCCACGGCTCGTGGTTGTCGAACACCAGGTCGCGGACGTGACCGAAGACGTCGCCGCCGCGCCCGATCACGTTGATGAGCATGGCGCTGGTGATCTGCATCGAGGACGTCAGCGTCTCCGGCTCGGCCTCCACGAGCTTGCGGAAGGACGGCTCGCCCCAGGAGACGAAGCCCTCCGGCGCCTTCTTGCGCACGATCTTGCGGCGCTTCTTCGGGTCGTCGCCCGCCTTCTCCAGCGCCTTGGCGTTCTCGCTCTCGTGCTCGGGCGCCTGCACGACGACGGTGCCGGCGGTGTCGTAGCCCGCGCGGCCGGCCCGCCCGGCGATCTGGTGGAACTCGCGCGCGTTGAGCTGGCGCATCCGGGTGCCGTCGAACTTGGTCAGCGCGGTCAGCAGCACGGTGCGGATCGGGACGTTGATGCCGACACCGAGCGTGTCGGTGCCGCAGATCACCCGCAGCATCCCGCGCTGGGCGAGCTGCTCTACCAGTCGGCGGTACTTGGGCAGCATCCCGGCGTGGTGCACGCCGATACCCTGCCGCAGCAGCCGGGAGAGCGTGCGGCCGAAGGAGGTCGTGAACCGGAACTCGCCGATCAGCTCGGCGATCGCGTCGCGCTGCTCGCGGCTGGCGATCTTCGCGCTGGAGAGCGCCTGCGCGCGCTCCAGCGCGGCCAGCTGCGAGAAGTGCACGATGTAGATCGGCGCCTGACCGGTGTGCAGGAGGTCCTCGACGGTGTCGTGGATGGGCGTGAGCTCGTAGTAGTAGTGCAGCGGCACCGGGCGCTCGACGCCGGTCACCGTCGCGGTCTCCCGGCCGGTCCGGCGGGACAGGTCGGCGGCGAGCGCCGTCACGTCGCCGAGGGTCGCCGACATCAGCACGAACTGTGCGCGGTTCAGGAGCAGCAGGGGCACCTGCCACGCCCAGCCGCGGTCCGGGTCGGAGTAGAAGTGGAACTCGTCCATGACCACTTGGCCGACCGGGGTGTCCTCTCCCTGCCGGAGCGCGAGGTTGGCGAGGATCTCGGCGGTGCAGCAGATGATCGGAGCGTCGGCGTTGACCGCGGAGTCTCCGGTCATCATCCCGACGTTCTCGGCGCCGAAGACGTCGACCAGTGCGAAGAACTTCTCCGACACCAGCGCCTTGATCGGCGCGGTGTAGAAGGTCCGCTCGCCGCGGGCCAGCGCCGCGAAGTGCGCGCCGACGGCGACGAGCGACTTGCCGGTCCCGGTGGGCGTCGACAGGATGAGGTTCGAGCCGCCGACGATCTCGATCAGCGACTCGTCCTGCGCCGGGTAGAGGGTGATGCCGGTGGACTCCGCCCAGGCGACGAACGCCTCATAGACGGCGTCCTCGCTCACGCTGGAGGGGCCGGCCCAGCCGGGGAGGTCGTCGACGCGGAGGGAGGCCATAGGGCTCAAGCCTGTCACAGGCCGGGATGCTCGGCATATCCACCGGATCGCGCGCTTATCCTTCCGCTATGGGATCGCCTGTGTCTGCCGGGCCGGCGCGGCCGGAGGGGCCGTCAGGGCCGGAGGGGCCGGCGCGCCCGGAGGGACCGTCGGGGACCGAGCGGCCGTCGCGGCCGGCCGATCCGGCGCGCGCGCCCTTCTGGCCTTCCGCCGCCGTCGGCGCCGCGAGCGTCGTCGCGGGTGTCGGCGCCGCCGAGCTGCTGAGCGCGTTCTTCGTGCAGGACGGCAGCCCCATCCTGGTCGTCGGCGCGCTCGTCATCGATCTCACCCCGGCCTGGCTCAAGAACGCCGTGATCGGCGTTTTCGGCACCGGCGACAAGGCGTTCCTCATCTCGTCGCTCGCCGTCGTGCTCCTCTTCGGGGGCGCGCTCGCGGGCTGGCTGGAGCTGCGCCGTCCCCCGCTCGGCCGCATCCTGATCGGCGTCGGCGGGGCGCTCGGCGTGCTCGCCGCGATCACCCGGGCCGGCTCCTCGATCGTGAATGTCGTGCCGTCCGCGCTCGCCGCGCTGGTCGCGATCCTGATCCTGGGCTGGCTGGCCGACCTGCTGCGCGGCACCCGGCCGACCCGGATCGCTCCCCAGGGCGAGGTGAGCAGGCGGCACTTCGTCACCGCCACCGCGGCGACCGCCGCGGCCGGCATCGTGGCGACGATCGTCGGCCAGGCGATCGCCACCGGCTACCGTGCCGCCTCGGCCGCCCGCGCCGCCTTCCACCTGCCGAGACCCGCCGTCACGGCGCCGCCCATCCCGGCGGCGGCATCGTTCGACGTCCCCGGCCTGGCGCCGATCATCACGCCGAACGCCGACTTCTACCGCATCGACACCGCCCTGCAGATCCCCGGCATCGATCCGTCCGCCTGGCGGCTGAGGATCACCGGGATGGTCGAGAAGGAGGTGGAACTGACCTTCGCCGAGCTCCTCGCCCTCCCGCTGGAGGAGTCGATCACCACGCTCACCTGCGTCTCCAACGAGGTCGGCGGCAACCTGATCAGCAACGCGAAGTGGCTCGGCTACCCGATCCGCCACCTGCTGGCCCGCGCGAAGCCCTCCGCCGACGCCGACATGGTGCTGTCCCGCAGCCAGGACGGCTGGACCGCCGGGACGCCGCTCGAGGCCCTGACCGACGATCGCAACGCCATTCTGGCGGTCGGGATGAACGGCCAGCCGCTGCCGCTGGAGCACGGCTACCCCGTGCGGATGGTCGTCCCCGGGCTGTACGGCTATGTGTCGGCGACGAAGTGGGTGGTCGAGCTGAACGTGACGCGCTTCGACAAGGCGACCTCGTACTGGACCGACCGGGGCTGGTCGGAGCGCGGCCCGGTCAAGCTGGAGTCACGCATCGACGTGCCGTCCGACGGGCATCAGGTGAAGGCGGGCACGGTCGCGGTCGCGGGCGTCGCCTGGTCGCAGCACGACGGCGTGAGCGCCGTGCAGGTGCAGGTCGACGGCGGCCCCTGGCAGGAGGCCACGCTCGCCGACGCGATCTCCGCCGACACCTGGCGGCAGTGGAAGTACGCGTGGGACGCCACGCCCGGCGCGCACAGGATCAAGGTGCGCGCCACCGACGCGCACGGGACCGTGCAGACCTCGAAGGTGCAGGACGTCGTGCCGGACGGCGCCACCGGATTGCACACCATCGGCGTGACCGTGGTTGGCTAGCGCCATGGCCTCCCCCGATCGTCCCGCGCCGCTGGTCGCGCCCGGCCCCGCGCTGCCGGCGGAACAGCGCGCCCGCTACGCCCGCACCGTTCAGCTCCCCGGCTTCGGGGAGGTCGCCCAGCGCCGCCTCCGCGCCGCGCGGGTGCTCGTGGTCGGGGCGGGCGGCCTCGGCTCGGCCGTGCTGCCGCTGCTGGCGGGCGCCGGGTTCGGGACGATCGGGATCATCGACGACGACACTGTGGAGCTCAGCAACCTCCCGCGGCAGACCATCCACCGAGAGCAGGACCTGGGCCGGCAGAAGACCGCGTCGGCGGCCGACGCCATCCGCGCCATCGACGCCGGCATCGACGTCCGGGTGTTCCCGGAGCGGCTCACCTCGGCGAACGCGCTGGGCATCCTCGCCGGCTTCGACCTCGTGCTGGACGGCAGCGACAACTTCCCGACCCGGTACCTCGTGGACGACGCGGCGCTGCTGGCCGGCCTGCCGGTCGTGTGGGGCGCCGTGCACCGGTTCGGCGGCCAGGTCGGGCTGAGCTGGGCGTCGCACGGGCCGCACTACCGCGATCTGTTCCCGGTGCCGCCGGAACCGGGCAGCGTGCCGAGCTGCGCGGAGGCGGGCGTGCTGCCGAGCGTCTGCGGTGTGATCGGCTCGCTGATGGTGAGCGAGGCCACCAAGGTCGTGACCGGGGAGGGCGACCTCCTGCTCGGGAGGGTGCTGGTGCACGACGGGCTGCGCGGGACGTTCCGCGAGCTGCCGTACGCGGCCGACCCGGCGGCGGAGCCGGTGACGGAGCTGATCGACTACGAGCTGTTCTGCGGCGTCGCGCCGGTGGAGGCCGCCGCGGCCACCGCCGTCTCCCCCGCCGACCTGGCCGCGCGCCTGGCGGCGGGCGAGCCGCACATCCTGCTCGACGTGCGCGAGCCGTGGGAGGCCGACATCGCCGAGCTGCCCGGCTCGCTGCTGGTGCCGCTCGACGTCGTGGTGCGGGACGCTCCGGGTGTCGCCGCGCGGCTGGGCGACGACCCGCTGGTGATCATCTGCCACCACGGCCCGCGGGCCGAGACCGCGCGGACGCTGCTCGCGGCCGCCGGCGCGCCCGGCGTGGTGCTGGAGGGCGGCCTCGACCGCTGGTCCCGCGAGGTCGACCCCTCCTTGCCCCGCTACTGAAGCCCTCGCCTGGCCTCGGGACGCGCGGGATACTGAAGCCATGACCCCACCGCGCAGCGTCGAGGAGCACGTCGAACACGTAGGCCGCCTGCTGGAGCCGCTCTCCGCGGAGCCGGACATCGAGATCGTGCGGCTCGCCGACGCCGCCGGGCGCGTCGCCGCCGCCGACGTCCGGTCGGAGGTCGACCTCCCGCTCTTCCGGAACGCGCAGATGGACGGCTACGCGGTGCGTGCGGCCGACATCGCGCGCGTGCCGGTCGCACTCGAAGTGACCGGCGACGTCCCGGCCGGCCATGAGGTGCCGCTGACGCTGACACCGGGCACGGCCATCCGGATCATGACCGGCGCGCCGGTGCCGAGCGGCGCGGACGCGATCGTGCCCGTGGAGGACACCGAGCTCGTCCTGGGCCGGGACGACGACCTGGCCGGCGCGGTGGTGGAGATCCGGCGCTCCCGCAGGCGCGGCGAGTACGTGCGCGAGCGCGGGAGCGACCTGGAGCGCGGCGACGTTCTGGTGACGGCGGGCACGAGGCTGGCCGCACGGCACCTGGCGGCGCTCGCCGCTGCGGGCGTCAGCTCGGTGGCCGTCCGCGCGCGGCTGCGGGTGGCCGTCCTGACCACGGGATCGGAGCTCGCGACACCCGGCCGCGGCGTGCGCTTCGGGCAGGTCTTCGACGCCAACGGCGTCGCCCTCGCCGCACTGGTCGAGGAGTCCGGCGCCGTCGTGTCGCTGCGGGCGAGCAGCAGCGACGACCCGGCGGCCTTCGCACGCGTGTTCGACGCCGCGGTCGCCTCCTCCGACCTGGTGGTCACCTCCGGCGGCATCTCGAAAGGGGCGTACGAGGTGGTGCGGGAGGTGCTGCTGCCGCGCGGCGCGGAGGTCACCACGGTGGCGATGCAGCCCGGCGGCCCGCAGGCGACCGCGGTCGTCGACGGCGTTCCGGTGCTCTGCTTCCCGGGCAACCCGGTCAGCACGCAGGTGTCGTTCGCGGTGTTCCTGCGCGGGCCGCTGCGCCACGCGGCCGGCCTGCCCGCCCTGCCGGTCCGGCGTGTCCGGCTGGCGGAGTCGGTGCGGTCGGTGCCGGGCAAACGGCAGTTCCTGCGCGGCCGGCTCCGCGAGGACGGCGTCGCGCCGGTCTCCGGGCCGAGCTCCCACCTCGTGGCGGCGATGGCCACCGCGGACGTGCTCATCGACCTGCCAGAGGAGGCGGAGGCGGTCGAGTCCGGCTCGGACGTGACAGTCTGGACCCTATGAGCGAGCTCACCCACCTGGACGCCGACGGTCGCGCCCGCATGGTCGACGTCGGCGCGAAACCGGAGACCGACCGGGAGGCCGTGGCCCGCGGACGGCTGGTGACCACCCCGGAGGTGGTGCGCCTGGTCGCCGCGGACGACCTCCCGAAGGCCGACGTGCTGGCGACGGCGCGCATCGCCGGGATCGCCGGCGGCAAGCGCACGAGCGACCTCATCCCGCTCTGCCACCCGCTGCCGCTGAACTCGCTGAGCGTGGACTTCGCGCTCGACGAGACGGCCGGGTCGATCGCGATCGAAGCGGTGGCACGCACGCACGGGCGCACCGGCGTGGAGATGGAGGCGCTGACCGCGGTCGCCGTGGCGGGGCTGACGCTGCACGACATGGTGAAGGCGGTGGACCCGGCGGCGAGCCTGACGGACGTCCGGCTCGTGGCCAAGAGCGGCGGGAAGCGCGGGGAATGGCGCAGGGAGGGCGAAGCGGAGCCCGTGCCCTCGACGCCCGAGCACACCCCCGCGTACACCCGCGCGTCCACCACCTCCGCCGTCGTGATCGTCGCCTCCACCCGCGCCGCGGCGGGCGAAGCGGCCGATACCACCGGCCCGGCCATCGCCTCCTGGCTCGAGGGCCACGACCTCGACCCCGAGGTGCGCGTCGTGGCGGACGCGGACATCGCCGCCAGCCTGAAGGCCGCCGTCGCCGAGCGTCCCGCCGTCATCCTCACCACCGGCGGCACGGGCGTCGCCCCCGACGACCGCACCCCGGAGGCCACCGCCGCCGTCCTCGACCGGGAGCTGCCCGGCCTCGCCGACGCGCTGCGGGCCCGCGGCGCGGCCTCCACTCCGCTCGCCGCGCTGAGCCGCGGCCGGGCGGGCGTCGCCGGCCGCACGCTCGTCGTGAACCTCCCCGGCTCCCGGGGCGGCGTCGCGGACGGGCTGGCCGTCCTGGACGAGGTCCTGACGCACCTCCTCGACCAGCTCCGCGGCGACAGCGATCGCGACCACGACGGGAGCCGCCGATGAGCGACATCTTCGCCGACATCTCCGACCGTCCGCTCGACCCGTCGACGCTGGACGAGTTCGTCTGGCGCCGCGAGGCCGGCGCGGTCGTGTCGTTCCAGGGCATCGTGCGCGACCACGACGGCGGCCGTTCCGTCGTCTCGCTCGACTACCGGGCGCATCCCGAGGCCGCCGACTTCCTGCGGCGCTGCTGCGAGGACGTCGCCGCGCGCACCGGCCTGCGCGTGGCCGCCGTGCACCGGGTCGGCTCTCTGACCATCGGCGACCTCGCGCTCATCGCGGCCGTGGCGGCTCCGCACCGGGCGGAGGCGTTCGCCGCGTGCGCCGAGCTGGTCGAGCGGATCAAGGCCGAGGTGCCGATCTGGAAGCGCCAGCACTTCGGCGACGGCGCGTCGGAGTGGGTCGGACTCTGAGCCGGCACCCGGTGGAGGGGTCGATTTCGACGCGTCTGCCGGTCTAGAGTGCTGTTCGTGCCGCAGATACGGGTAAGGGACGCCTCGAGCTTCCTGGGGGTGAGCGACGACACCGTGCGCCGCTGGATCGACGCAGGAATGCTCTCCAGCGACAAGGACGACGGCGGACGCACCGTCGTGGACGGCCTGGAGCTCGCCCGGCTCGCCAAAGAGAACGCCGTCCTCCCCGCCGACCGGTCCGGGGTCGGCCGGTCGGCGCGCAACCGGTTCGTGGGAATCGTGACCGACATCGTCATGGACACGGTCATGGCGCAGGTCGAACTGCAGTGCGGCCCGCACCGCGTCGTGTCGCTGATCAGCAGCGAGGCGGTGCGCGAACTCGGCCTGGAGCCGGGCTCGGTCGCCGTCGCGGTCGTCAAGGCCACCAACGTCATCGTGGAGACCGCCGAGGCGGCCGAATGAGGAGAACCTTGCGCAACCGGTCGCGGTTCGGGATGGTCGCGGCCGCGCTCGTGACCGTGGCGTTCGCCGTCGCGGGATGCTCCGCCTACGCGGGATCGGACGCACCGACGCAGACCCCGACGAAGCACGACATCACCGGCACGGTCACCGTCTTCGCCGCGGCCTCCCTCACCAAGACCTTCACCGCGCTCGGCGCGGGCTTCGAGAAGGCCAACCCGCACAGCACCGTCCGTTTCAGCTTCGGCGGATCGTCCGACCTGGTCACCCAGCTGAGCGCCGGAGCCCCGGCCGACGTGTTCGCCTCGGCGGACCAGAAGAACATGGGCAAGGCGATCTCGGCGGGGATCGTGTCCGGCGACACGGTCGACTTCGCGACGAACGTGCTCGCGATCGCCGTTCCCCCCGGGAACCCGGCTCACGTCACGGGGTGGGCCGACCTCGCCGAGCCGGGCCGGAAAGTCGTCGTCTGCGCTCCGCAGGTCCCCTGCGGCGCCGCGACCGCCGCGGTGGAGTCGAAGACGGGTGTGACGCTGAAGCCGGTGAGCCAGGAGTCCTCGGTGACCGACGTGCTCGGCAAGGTGTCGTCCGGGGAGGCCGACGCCGGCATCGTCTACGTCACAGACGTGAGGGGCGCGGGGAAGAGCGTCGACTCCGTGCCGTTCCCTGAGGCGGAGGACGTCGTCAACACCTACCCGATCGCGAAGCTCAAGCAGGGACAGAACTTCACCGGGGGCGCGGCTTTCATCGCATACGTGACAGGGCCGGAGGGCAGGAAGGTGCTCGAGGCCGCCGGCTTCGGGAAGCCGTGACCCGCCGCGCGCCCGCCGGCACGGGGACGGGCACCGGCATCCCCGGCTGGGTTCTCGCTGTGGCCGCGCTCGGCGCGCTGTTCGTGCTGCTCCCGATCGTCGCGATGGTGACCCGGGTGGACTGGACGCAGTTCGTCGCGCTGATCGCCTCGCCGTCGTCGGTGGACGCGCTGCTGCTCAGCCTGCGCACGTCGCTCGCGGCGACGATCGCGTGCCTGGTGCTCGGCATCCCGCTGGCGATCGTGCTGGCCCGGGTGCCGTTCCGCGGGCGCGGACTGGTGCGGGCGATCGTGCTGCTGCCGCTCGTGCTGCCTCCCGTCGTCGGCGGTCTCGCCCTGCTCGCCCTCTACGGCCGGCGCGGGCTGCTGGACGGGGCGATCCCGATCGCGTTCTCGACGCCGGGGGTGGTGATCGCGCAGACCTTCGTGGCGCTGCCGTTCCTGGTCCTCAGCCTGGAGGGGGCGCTGCGCACCACCGGCCGACGCTACGAGGCGGTCGCCGCCACCCTCGGCGCGCGGCCGTCGAGCGTGCTGTTCCGCGTGACGCTGCCGCTGGTGGCGCCCGCGATCGTGTCGGGCTCGATCCTGTCGTTCGCGCGGGCGCTCGGCGAGTTCGGGGCCACCCTGACCTTCGCCGGGAGCCTGCAGGGCACGACGCGCACGCTGCCGCTGGAGATCTACCTGCAGCGGGAGACCGACCCGGACACCGCCGTCGCGCTGTCGCTGGTGCTGATCGCGGTCGCGATCGCGGTGGTCGCCGTAGCGCACGGGGCGGGTGAGCCGCTGCGCCGGAGTCCGCGGCGGGTGCGCGAGGCGACGTCGTGAGCCTCGAATTCTCCGCCACGGTCGCCGAACGCGACGTCGCGGTGGACCTGCGGCTCGGCACGGGCGAGACCCTGGCGCTGCTCGGCCCCAACGGCGCGGGCAAGTCCACTGTGCTCGGGGTGCTGGCCGGGCTGGTTCGCCCGGACGCGGGGCGCGCGACCCTCGCCGACGAGACGCTGTTCGACCTCCCAGGCGCCGATCGCACAGCGTCCTGGCTGCCCCCGCACCGCCGCGGCATCGCCCTGCTGGCGCAGGACGCCCTGCTCTTCCCGCACCTGACCGTGCGCCGCAACGTCGAGTTCGCGCCGCGGTCGGCCGGAGCCTCCCGGTCGGGGGCGCGCGCGAAGGCCGACGAGTGGCTGGAGCGCACGGGCGTCCAGGAGCTGGCGGAACGCCGTCCGGACGAGCTCTCCGGCGGACAGGCGCAGCGCGTCGCCATCGCCCGCGCGCTGGCGGCGGAGCCCGACCTGATCCTCCTGGACGAGCCGCTGGCCTCCCTCGACGTGAGCGTGGCGGGCGAGCTGCGCGGGATTCTGGCCGAGGTGCTCGCCGGCCGCACCGCGGTCGTCGTGACGCACGACGCGCTCGACGCCTACCTGCTCGCGGACCGGGTCGCGGTCCTCGGCGCCGGGCGCGTGGTCGAGGAGGGCGCGGCGCGCGACGTGCTGACGCAGCCCCGGCACCCGTTCACCGCCGAGCTGACGGGCCTCCGCCTGCTCACCGGGCGGCGCACGGCGACCGGCCTGCTCACCGACGACGGTCTCGCCCTCGACGGCACGGCGACAGCGCAAATCGCGGAGGGCCGGCCGGTGACGGCGGTCGTGCGGCCCTCGACGGTCGCGGTGCGGGCGGGCGACGCTGAGCCGGCCGCGACCGGCATCCGGGCGACGGTCACCGCGCTCGAACCGCGCGACGACCTGGTGCGGTTGCGCACCGACCGGCTCACCGCGCTCGTCCCCGCGGCCGTGGTCGCCGAGCTGCGCCTCGCCCCCGGCGCCCACGTCACCCTGACCGTGCCACCCGCCGAGGTCCGCATCTCCCCCGCCTGACGCGCGCGATTCGTCACGAATGTCGCGATTCCCGCGCCTATTCGCCGCATTCGGCACGAATGTAACCGGCGCAATTCAGCACGAATGGCGCGAATGCCGCCGCGATTCGCGCGATTCGGCACGAATGTCGTGGGCCTAGTTCGAGCCGAGCTTCATCCCCGCGGTGGAGTAGCCGCCGTCGGGGTTCGCGGACGGGCGCGGCTCGTCGAAGGCGGGGTTCGCCTTGCCGGGAAGGCTCTCCGGCGCCACCCGTGCCCGGCTCGCGCCCACGATCGCGATCACGCACGCCGCCAGCAGCACGACGCCCGCGACCAGCAACGCCAGCCCGAATACCGCGCCGCGGGTCAGCAGCGCGACGCCGAACGGCACGGTCAGCCACGTCCCGATCCCGGTAAGCACCGCCGCGACCACCAGCGCCGCGAACCTCCCCTGCCGGCGCCGCACGGCCGCCAACTCCTGCATGTGCACGCTCATCGTGTCCCCCTTCGCCGCAGTCTAGCGAAGCGCGTGCTGCGGACTCAGCCCCCGGCGAATGGAGGCAGCACGTCCACTCTCTCGCCGATCGCCGCCTCCGGGTCGCGCGACACGACGCCGTCGACCAGGAACGATCCGTTGCGCAGCACCAGCCGCATGGCCTCGCCGTAGCGCGCGTCGAGCAGCTCGCGGAGGGCGCCGACGGTCGGGGCGTCGAGCGAGACCCGCTCCTCCTCGCGTCCGGCCGCCTCTTCGGCAGCCGCGAAGTACCGCACCAGGATGCTGCGCTCAGCCACCGATCGCCCCCATGCTCCGCACCGGCGGCACGAAGCCGGCGGCCTCCATCCCGTGCCCGGACTGCTTGCCCCACATCGCGCCCCGCCACCAGCGGGCCAGCTCGGCGTCGTCGGCGCCGCCGCGCAGCAGCGCGCGCAGGTCGGTCTCGTCGTCGCCGAACAGGCACGAGCGCACCGTGCCCTCCGCGGTGATCCGGGTGCGGTCGCACGCGGAGCAGAACGAGCGGGTCACGGAGGCGATGATGCCGACCGTCGCCGGGCCGCCGTCGACCAGCCACTCCTCGGCGGGAGACGACGGGTCGTCCGGGCGCCCGGCCTCCACCAGGTCGAACCGGGTGCGCAGGACGGCGAGCAGCTCTTCGGCGGAGACCATGTTCTCGCGCAGCCAGGTGTGGTCGGCGTCGAGCGGCATCTGCTCGATGAAGCGCAACCGGCAGCCGTGCTCCAACGCCCAGGCGAGGAGGTCGGGGGCGCCGGCGAGGGTCTGGCGCATCATCACGGCGTTCAGTTTCAGCGGCGTCAGGCCCGCGGCGTGCGCGGCGGCGATCCCGGCGAACACGGCCGGCAGCCGGTCGCGGCGGGTGAGCGCGGCGAAGTGCTCGCGGTCGACGGTGTCCAGCGAGATGTTGACACGGGTCAGCCCGGCGGCGACGAGCTCGCGCACGCGGTGGTCGAGGCCGATGCCGTTGGTCGTGATGCTCAGGTCGATGCCGGGCGCTGCGGCGGCCGAGAGCCCGATGATCTCGGCGAGGTCGGCGCGCATCAGCGGCTCGCCGCCGGTGAAGCGCACCTCGCGGATGCCGAGGTCGCGCACGCCGATCCCGATCAGCCGGGCGATCTCGGCGGGGGTCAGCAGCTCCTCGCGCGGGATGGCCGGGAGGCCTTCCGCCGGCATGCAGTAGGTGCAGCGCAGCGAGCATTTCTCCGTCACCGATACCCGCAGGTCGCGGGCGACGCGGCCGAACCGGTCCACGAGCCCTGGAACGTCCGGGCGGCCGTCGACGCCGGGGGCGACAGCGCTCCCCTCATCCCGCAGCGACATGCTGCGCGGGAGCCCGAGATTCACCGCGGTCATGTCCTCACCCTAGACCGACCGGCCATAGACCGGTGCACGGCGACGGGAATAAGCTCCGCGCATGGGAATCATCTCGTCCGGCTTCCTCGGCCGGCGCAGAACCGAGGACCCCCGCCTCCCACCGGGGCAGTACGTCACGGAGGGCTTCCCCGTGCTGTCGGCCGGGCCGACCCCCAGGATCGCGAAAGAGGACTGGGCGTTCACGATCACGACCGAGAAGGGCGTGGTGCACCGCTGGAGCTGGGACGAGTTCCTGGCCCTCCCGCAGGACGACGTCGGCACCGACATCCACTGCGTGACGAGCTGGTCGAAGCTCGGCACCTCGTGGCGCGGCGTCGCCCTCGACACCCTGTTCGAGAACGTCGACACCGACTACGAGTACACGATGGCGCACTCCTACGGCGGCTACACCACGAACGTCCCGCTGAAGGACCTCCTCGACGGCAAGGCCTGGGTGGCGCACACGTTCGACGGCGCCGACCTCCCGCCCGAGCACGGCGGGCCGGCCCGCCTGCTGGTGCCGCACCTCTACTTCTGGAAGAGCGCCAAGTGGGTGAGCGGGCTGGAGATGCTGCCGCAGGACCAGCCCGGCTTCTGGGAGCAGAACGGCTACAACATGTACGGGGACCCCTGGAAGGAAGAGCGCTACTGGTGAGCAGCGCGTGGCGGGTGGCGGACGTCGTGGCCGCGCACCAGGAGACAGCGACGGCCCGCACGATCCGGCTGCGCCTGCCGGGGCTCGCCGGGCACCTCGCGGGTCAGCACGTGGATGTGCGGCTCACCGCGCCGGACGGCTACCAGGCCGTGCGCTCCTACTCGATCGCGTCCGCCTCCGGCGCGGGCGGCCTGGCGCCGGACGAGTTCGAGCTGACCGTGGAGGAGCTCCCCGACGGCGAAGTCTCCCCGTACCTGGTGCACGGCCTCGCGGTCGGCGAGCAGCTGGAGGTGCGCGGCCCGGTCGGCGGCTGGTTCGTCTGGCGGGCGGGCGAGGAGGGCGCCGTGCAGTTGATCGCCGGAGGCTCCGGCGTCGTGCCCCTGATGTCGATGGCCCGCGCACACGCCGCCGCGGCGAGCGCCGCGCCGTTCCGGCTGCTGTACTCGGCCCGCACGCCGATGTCGGTCTACTACCGCGACGAGCTGATGGCGCTCGGCGAGGGAAGCGCGCCGTTGCGGATCGACTACGTGTTCACGCGGGAGGCACCGGAGGGCTGGCCGGTCGAGGCGGGGCGCCTCACGCAGGAGACGCTCGGCGCGCTCGTGCTTCCGGCGGCGGACTCGCCGCGGTTCTACCTGTGCGGGTCGACCCCGTTCGTCGAGGCGGTCTCCGACTGGCTCGTCGACGCCGGGCATGACCCCGACCGCATCCGCACCGAACGCTACGGCGGGATCGGAGGGGCAGCGTGAGCGACATGGACTACCTCGACGGCAATGCCGCGGCGGGGCTCCTCTCGGAGGTCTTCGCCGTCGACGTGACCGTCGCACGCGGCAAGTGCGCGCACTGCGGCGACGTGTCGGCGATCGCCAAGGCCCACCTGTGGCCCGACGACCACGGGATGGTGCTGCGCTGCCGGGTCTGCTCCGACGTCATCGCGATGGCGACCGAGCGCGAGGGCAGGCTCTGCCTCGACCTCCGCGGGCTGGACTGGCTCGAGCTGGAGGTCTGAGCTCCGCTTCCCCGGGGGTAGGCACCCTCAGCGGGCGGTCATCCGCGCCCCAGTACAATCGTCCGGTGCCAGCCGAAACCTCCGCGAGTCTCGATCCCGACGACCTCGCGACCACCCTCCGCGTCCTCGCGCAGCTCCACGAGCTCGACCAGGAGCACCCCGACTTCGTCGCCGTCCGCCGCGCCACCGCCCACATGTTCAAGGCCGTCAAGCAGGCCAGGCGGCGCGAGCTCCGGGAGGCCGAGCTCGCCGCCGACCGCGCCGTCATCGCGGCGACCGCGACCGGCGCCCCCGACCGCATCGATGACGAGACGCGCGGCCGCGACCTGACCTCCCCCACCACCGGCTCCACGACCGCCGGTACGCTGATCAACTCGCAGGCCTGCTACATCTGCAAGCAGCACTACACCGAGGTGGACTGGTTCTACCACCAGCTCTGCCCGTCCTGCGCCGCCTTCAGCCACGCCAAGCGCACCGCCCGCACCGACCTGACCGGCAAGCGCGCGCTGCTCACCGGAGGCCGCGCCAAGATCGGCATGCACATCGCGCTGCGCCTGCTGCGCGACGGCGCCGACCTCACCATCACCACGCGCTTCCCGCGCGACGCAGTGCGCCGGTTCTCCCAGCTGCCCGACGCCGCCGAGTGGCTGCACCGCCTGCGCGTGGTCGGCATCGACCTGCGCGACCCGGCCCAGGTGATCGGCCTCGCCGACTCCGTCGCCGCCCGCGGCCCGTTGCACGTGCTCATCAACAACGCCGCGCAGACGGTCCGCCGCTCCCCCGGCGCGTACTCGCTGCTGGCGGAGGCCGAGTCGCACCCGCTGCCCGACGGTCCGCTCCCCGAGCTGGAGACGTTCGGCCACACCGCCGATCCGCACCCGCAGGCGCTCGAGGCCTCCGTCGCCGCCCACCCGCTGCTGTCGTCCGCCAACGTGAACGGCACCGTCGCCGAGCTGGTCGGCGCCGCCGCACTCACCGCGAACGACCTCGCCTCGGCCGCCATGGCCGCCGGGTCGTCCTCGCTGGAGCGCCACCACGATGGCACCGCGATCGACGCCGGCGGCCTGGTGCCCGACGTACAGCGCGTGAACACCTGGACCCGCGCGGTCGGCGGCATCGACCCGCTGGAGCTGCTGGAGGTGCAGCTCTGCAACACGACCGCACCCTTCATCCTCATCGACCGCCTCCGGCCGGCGCTCGCCGCAGCGGGCCGCGCCTACGTGGTGAACGTGTCGGCGATGGAGGGCGTCTTCGGCCGCCGCTACAAGGGCGCCGGCCACCCGCACACCAACATGGCGAAAGCCGCGCTCAACATGCTCACCCGCACGAGCTCGCAGGAGCTGTTCGAGACGGACAACATCCTGATGACGAGCGTCGACACCGGCTGGATCACCGACGAGCGCCCCCACTACACGAAGGTCCGCCTCGCCGAGGAGGGCTTCCACGCCCCGCTCGACCTGGTGGACGGTGCGGCGCGAGTGTACGACCCGGTGGTGCGGGGCGAGGCGGGTGAGGATCTGTACGGGGTGTTCCTGAAGGATTACCGATCGTCGGCGTGGTGAGCGCGGCCGCCTGACTATACTTTTCCAGGCATCGCGGGGAGGCCGGTAGCGGGTCCTTCCCGAAGGTCTCTTCCGGCGCTCCGTGCGATGAACGTACAGTGAGCACGAAGGTGAACGAAGGGCAGCCGATGTCGAGCACTTCCCCGTCCGGTGACAAGGCGCAGGGCACGGGCTCTGCGACACCGGACGATCCGTCCTCAGGCGGCGCGGCTTCGATCCCGGCCGAGCTCACCGGAGACGCTCCGCGGCGCGTGATGCCCAAGCAGCCGATCCCGATCCCGGGCCAGGCGCATCCGCTGGCCCCGGCGCCCGCGCACGGCGGCCGCTTCAAGCACTGGCTGCTGCGGGGCATGATCGACGAGCGCGGCACTCAGCAGGGCCCGCACGGCCGGAACCCCGAGCGCACCCACTCGTGGTGGCAGGTCATGTGCCTGACCGGTGTCGACTACTTCTCCACCCTCGGCTACCAGCCCGCGATCGCGGCCCTGGCGGCCGGCCTGATCTCGCCGTTCGCGACGCTCGTGCTGGTGGCGCTGACGCTGCTCGGCGCGCTCCCGGTCTACCGCCGGGTCGCCCGGGAGAGCTTCCGCGGCTCCGGCTCGATCGCCATGCTCGAACGGTTCCTGCCGTGGTGGGCGGGCAAGCTCTTCGTCCTCGTGCTGCTCGGATTCGCCGCGACGGACTTCATGATCACCATCACGCTGTCCGCCGCCGACGCCTCGGCGCACGCGATCGAGAACCCGTTCGCGCCATCGTGGTTCCACGGCAACAACGTCCTCATCACCCTCTTCCTGCTCGCGCTGCTCGCGGCAGTGTTCCTCAAGGGCTTCAAAGAGGCGATCGGCATCGCCGTCGTGCTCGTGGCCGTGTACCTGGCGCTCAATGTGGTCGTTGTGACCACCTCCATCGTCCAGGTGTTCCAGCACCCGACCGCCATCGACGACTGGTGGACCGCGGTGTTCGTGACGCACGGCGACCCGCTGCTCGTGGTGGGCGTCGCGCTGCTGGTGTTCCCGAAGCTCGCGCTCGGTCTCTCCGGCTTCGAGACCGGCGTCGCGGTCATGCCGCAGATCAAAGGCAAGGCCGGTGACGACCCCGCCCAGCCCGAAGGCCGCATCCGCGGCGCGCACAAGTTGCTCACCACAGCCGCGATCATCATGAGCGTGTTCCTCATCACCTCCAGCTTCACGACCACGCTGCTCATCCCGCAGAAGGAGTTCCAGCCCGGTGGAGCCGCCAACGGCCGTGCGCTCGCCTACCTCGCCCACGAGTACCTCGGCAACGGCTTCGGCACGGTCTACGACATCAGCACCATCCTCATCCTGTGGTTCGCCGGCGCCTCCGCGATGGCCGGCCTGCTGAACCTGGTGCCGCGCTACCTCCCCCGCTACGGGATGGCGCCGCAGTGGGCCCGCGCGGTGCGGCCGCTGGTACTGGTCTTCACCGCGATCGGTTTCCTGATCACGCTGGTCTTCGACGCGAACGTGGACGCCCAGGGCGGCGCGTACGCAACCGGCGTTCTCGTGCTGATCACGTCGGCCTCGCTCGCGGTGAGCCTGTCGGCCTGGCGCAAGAAGCAGCCGAAACGCACCGTCGTGTTCGCGATCATCACCGCGATCTTCGTCTACACGACCATCGACAACATCATCGAGCGCCCCGACGGCCTCCGCATCGCGACGCTGTTCATCCTGGGCATCCTGATCGTGTCGATCGTGTCCCGCGTCGGGCGGTCGTTCCAGGTGCGTGCGACCAGCGTCACCTTCGACGTGACGGCGCTCGACTTCATCCTGGAGGACGCGGAGGAGGGCGAGATCCGCATCATCTCGCACGAGCCCGACGTCGACACGACGAAGGAGTACGAGGAGAAGAACAAGGACGAGCGCCGCTTCAGCCACATCCCGCAGCGGTCGCGCACCATCTTCCTCGAGGTCATCAAGTCCGACTCCTCCGACTTCGAGGAGGACCTGGTCGTGCACGGCGTCGTCAAGTACGGCTACCGCGTGCTGCAGGTGAAGAGCGGCAACGTGCCGAACACCATCGCGGCGGTCCTGCTGGAGATCCGCGACATCACCGGCGTCGTGCCGACGATCTACTTCGAGTGGACCGAGGGCAACCCGATCTCGAACATGTTCCGCTACCTGATCACCGGGGTCGGCGAGGTCGCCCCGGTGACCCGTGAGGTGCTGCGCGAGGCCGAGAAGGACGTCAAGCGGAGGCCGGCCGTCCACGTGGCCTGAGCTGCGCGCCTCTCTCCACCGCGGGCGCGGTGTGCCACCATGTGCGCATGGATACCCACGCGGTCTTCGAGGCGGTCGGGGTCGCCTTCGAGTTCGCGGGCGTCGTCGCCCTGGCGGTCGGCTTCGTCGTCGCGCTCGCGATCGCGGTGGCGGTCTGGGTGCGCACACGCAGCGGCGCGGACGCCTTCCGCACCCTGAGGGAGGCCTTCGGCGGCGTCATCCTGCTCGGTCTCGAACTGCTGGTCGCGGCCGACCTGGTCAAGACGGTGACCTCGAACCCGACGCTCACCGATGCGCTGGTGCTCGGGATCATCGTGCTGATCCGCACCATCCTGAGCTTCTCGCTGCAGGTGGAGATCGACGGTGTCGCGCCCTGGCGCCGCGCGTTCGTCACCGGCCCGGAGGTGCTGGCGCACGCGGTCAGGAAGGCCGGGTCGGCGGGGACGCCGGAGCAGCCGTAAGCCCGCGCAGCGGTAGGTCAGTCGCGCTCGGTCCGCGCCGTCCGCTCCGCGTTTCGCTGCTTCACCCGCGCGTTCTCGGCGTGCACCTGCGCATGGGTCGCGCGCTCGGCGACCAGCCACTCCGGCTTCTCCTCGAGGAGGGCCTTGATCTCGGCCGTGGTGAGCGGCTCGGTGACGCCGGCGCGGGCCAGCCCGGAGTTGCTCACGCCGAGCTTGTGCGCCACGACGTCGCGCGGGTGCGGGCCGTCGGCGCGGAGGGCGACCAGCCAGGCGGGCGGGTTGGCGTTCAGCTCGTCGAGTTCGGTGCGGCTGATCTCACGGTCGCGGAACTCCTCCGGGGCCGCCGACAGCAGGATGCCGAGCTTCTTGGCCGCAGTGGCCGCCTTCATGGTCTGGGGCTTCATGCCTTCCAGGGTATCGTCCGCGCCGGGTGGCGGCCTGCCGGTAGCCTGGCCTGCATGGCCTCCCGCTTCGCCCTCGCCTTCCCGCTCGGTGTCACGATCGGCAAGTGGACGCGCGTCTTCGCCGAACGGCAGCCCGACGTGGAGCTCGTGGTGCGGCCGTCGGCCGACCCGCTGGGCGCGCTGGCGGCGGGCGAGGCCGACATGGTGTTCGCGCGCGACGCCGAGGCCGACGAGGACCGGCACCTCATCCCGCTCTACACGGAGGATGTCGTGGTCGTGATGCACCACGAGCACCTGCTGACCCTGGAGGAGAAGCTGCACCTCGCCGATCTCGACGGCGAGCCCCGGGTCACCGGCGAGCCGTCGGAGGCGTTCATGCGCAGCGTGGCCGCCGGCGACGGCATCGCCCTGCTGCCCGCCTCCGTGGCGAAGGCGCTGCGCCGCAAGGATGTGACGGCGATGCGCCTGGAGGACGGCCCGACCTCCCAGGTCGGCCTGACCTGGCCTCGGGAGGGGCAGCATCCGCTGGTGGACGAGTTCATCGGCATCGTGCGCGGGCGCACAGCGCACAGCTCGCGCAACCCGGAGGTGGCCGCGACCGAAGCCGCGCAAGCCCAGCGCTCCCCCAAAGGCGCCAAAGGCGCCAAACCCCCCAAACCCTCCAACCCCCGCACCCCTCGAAAGGGCGGCCCGCGAAAGCGCTGACCGCATCGACCTGGCAGGACACGCCGTCTGCGCGCGGCGCGAGGCGGCGTGTCCTGCCAGGTGGATGTGCAGAATGGGCGCATGACGACGACGACGCTGGCGAACAGCATCGGCCGGTCGGCGCAGAGCGTCGTGTACCGCGCGGGCGTGAGCGGGCGACGGCCGGCGATCCCGGTCGCGTTCCCCGCGCTGGAGCGCGCGGCGCGCCGGCGGATGTCGCGCGCGGCCTTCGCGTACATCGCGGGGTCCGCGGGGCTGGAGCGCACCGACCGGGCCGACACCGACGCGTTCGCCCGGCACCGGATCGTGCCGCGCGTGCTGCGGGACATCTCCCGGCGCGACCTGTCGATCGAGCTGTTCGGCCGCCGCCTGCCCGCTCCCCTGCTGCTGGCGCCGATCGGCGTGCTCGAGCTGGCCCGCCGCGACGGCGACGCTGCCGCCGCGCGCGCCGCAGCCGCGCATGGCATCCCCGCCGTGCTCTCCACTCAGGCCTCAGCTCCGATGGAGGCCGTCGCCGCCGCCATGGAGGACGTCCGGCCGGGGGCAGCGCGCTGGTTCCAGCTCTACTGGAGCTCGTCGCGCGACCTGGTCGCGAGTCTGGTCGCCCGGGCGGAGGCGAGCGGCTGCGAGGCGATCGTGGTCACTCTCGACACCCACGTGCTCGGCTGGCGCCCGCGCGACCTCGACCTCGGCTACCTGCCGTTCAGCCGCGGCCTCGGCATCGCCCAGTACACCAGCGACCCGGTGTTCCGCCGGCTGGTGCGGGAGCGGATGGCGGCCGCGGGTCCCCGCGAGCGCGCCGCCGTCACTCCGGCCGCGCTGGCGTCCTTCGCGAGCATCCTGCGCCACCACCCCGGGGACCTGCGTGAGAACCTGCGTTCCGGCGAGCCGCTGGCGGCGGTCGAGACGTTCCTCGACGTGTTCGCCGACCCGTCGCTCGGCTGGGACGACCTGGCGTTCCTGCGCGAGCACACGAGCCTCCCGATCGTCCTGAAAGGCGTCCTGCACCCCGACGACGCCCGCCGGGCCCTCGACGCGGGCGTGGACGCCGTCTACGTGTCCACCCACGGCGGCCGGCAGATCGACGGCGAGATCGCGGCGCTCGACGCCCTGCCCGGCGTCGTGGACGCTGTCGGCGGCCGCCTCCCCGTGCTGTTCGACAGCGGGATCCGCGGCGGCGCTGACGCGGTGATCGCGCTCGCGCTCGGCGCCAGGGCCGTCGCGGTGGGGAGGCCGTACGCCTACGCGCTCGCGCTGGCCGGCGAGCGCGGCGTGAGCGAGCTGCTCCGCAACCTCCTGGCCGAGCTCGACATCACGCTCGGGCTCTCCGGCGTCGCCCGGGTCGCCGACCTGGACGGCTCGGTCCTGGCTACGCCGCCGCCCGGACGATGAGCGACAGCAGCGCCTGCGCGTAGGCGGACGCCGCGTCCTCCTCCTCGAAGTAGCGCTCGGCGCCCTCCAGCTCCAGCGTGACCCGGTACCCGTCCGGTGTGCGCGCCAGGTGACGGAAGGAGCCGCCCAGCAGCTCCCTGAGCTGGTCCTCGCGCGGGATCCACAGCGCGTCCTCGACGGCGAGCGAGTCGAGCGCCCACTCGGTCGTGCCGTTGAAGCCGAGGATGGTGCCGGTGTCGAAGTGGTGCGCCTCGATCGTCATCTCGCTCACGGTGAAGCGCTCGCCTGCCATGCCCGGCCGGTCGATGGCGAAGGTGTCCCCCGACGCCGGCTGCCAGCGCAGGCCGGCGGCGCGAAGCAGCCGCGCGGTGTCCTCGTCGATCATTGCCGCTCCTCTCGTGTTCCGGTCCGCCCCCAGTTCGGGGGCGAACCTGGAGAATACGCCCCGGCACCGGGGTTTCGTTCACCATCCGTTCGATTCTCGGCCATAGGTTCGCTCCATGGGAATGCCGACGAGACGCCGTGTTTGACGCGCTGCTCTCCATCGACGTGCTCGACGGTCCGGTACCGATCCTCGCGTTCGCCGTCGCCGCCGCACTGCTGGTCGTCCTCCTGGCGCGCCGTCCCTCTCTCGCTCTGCTCCGCCGGTTCGGCCTCGCCTGCGCCGTCGGCCTCCTGGGCGCCGTCATCGCCTGGCTCGTCTGCGTCCGCTGGCTCAACCTGTTCGGGGAGTCGCTCGGCGCCGGCAACTACCTCTGGGTGGCCGCGGTGTTCTGCGGGGTCGCGCTCTGCGTGGCCAGCCTCGGCCGCACTCCGCGGTGGCGCACGGTGGTGGCCGCCGTCGCGATCCCGGCGTTCGTCCTGGCGGCGATCCTCGGCATCAATCTGAACTACGGACTCGACCGCACTGTCGGCAACGTCCTCGCCATCACGATCCCGAACCCGATCAAAGCCAGGCCGCTCACCGTTCGGAGCGCGGGCTACGACGTCGCGCTCTGGAGGCACTGGAAGGCGCCGGCCGGGATGCCGCTGAAGGGCACCACCGGAACCGCGCACATCCCGGGGACGATCAGCGGCTTCCACGCCAGGGAGGCCGGCGTCTACCTGCCGCCCGCCGCGCTCGTGCCCCACCCGCCCGCACTGCCCCTCGTCGTGATGATGATGGGTCAACCCGGCAACCCCGACCCGGAGCCCATCGCGTCCGTGCTGAACGGGCTCGCCGCTCAGCATCACGGCCTCGCGCCCGTCGTCGTCGTCGCCGACCAGCTCGGCCCCGGGATGCCCGACACTCTCTGCCTGGACACGGCGCAGCGCGGCAACGCGGCGACCTACATCACGCGGGACGTCACGGACTGGGCCGCCCGGCACCTCCCGATCACCCACGACCACCGGTTCTGGTCGGTCGCCGGGTATTCCAACGGCGGCCTGTGCGGACTCTCGTTCGGCATCGACCACCCCGACCTGTTCGCCAACGTCCTCGACATCTCCGGGGAGGAGTATCCCGGCGCAGAGCACCCGGCGGAAACGCTCAGCCAGTTCTTCCACGGCGACAAGGCCGCCTACGAGCGGTCCAAGCCGCTCAGCCGGCTCCTCCCCGGAGCGTTCCCCGGCTCGATCATCTTCACGGCCTGCCGCGACGACCCGTGGTACCACAGCATCGCGAAGCTCGAGGTGCGGGCGACGCAGCGCGCAAGAGTGGCGAGCACGTTCATCGACCTCCCGAGCGGAGGCCACGGCATGGGCGCACTGATGGGTGGCCTGCATGGCGGCCTTCCACTGCTGTACGGGACGCTGGGGCTGCAGAAACCGGCCTAGCCGACGCTCAGTCGGTGACGATCACGATCTTCCCGCGGACGTGGCCGGCCTCAAGCCGACCGTACGCCTCGACGGTGCGCTCGATCGGGAAGATCGAGTCGATCGGCAGCACCAGCTCGTTCTGCGCGAGCAGTTCGGCCAGTTCCGCCAGTTCGGCGTTGCCCGCCGCACGGCCGCCGACCGTGCGGGCGCCGCGCGCGGCGGGACCGAACGCGGCGATGGTGTTGATCCGCTCCGGAGGGACGCCGAGCTCGATCGCGGCGTCGATGGTGTCCGGCCCGTGGTTGTCGAGGACCGCCGTCACGCGCTGCCCGTCGTCCAGGACCTCCCGCACACGGTCCGCCAGACCGTCCCCGTAGGCGACCGGGATGATCCCCAGCGTCTCCAGGAAGTCGTGGTTCTCCTCGCTCGCCGTGCCGACGACGGCGGCGCCGCAGCGGATCGCGAGCTGTGCCGCCAGCACCCCGACCCCGCCGGCCGCCGCGCTCACCAGCACCGTGTCGGTCTCGCCGAGGTCGAGGGAGGCCGCGGTCGCCATCGCGGTGCGCCCGACCACGCCGAGCGATCCGGCCACCTCGAAGGTGAGCGGGTCCGGCTTCTCGACGATCTGCCCGTCCTCGGCGACCACGACGAAGTCCGCGAGCGCGGCGAAGGGCGCAGTGCCGAGTACGGCCTGGCCGAGCCCGAAGCGCTCGGCGCCCTCGCCGCGCTCCTCCACGAAGCCGGCGAAGTCCTGGCCCATTCCGCTCGGCAGCGTCACACCCATCCGGGCGGCCGCCTGCTCGCTGCGGTACGCCTTGTAGTCCATCGGGTTGAGGCCCGCGGCCATCACCCGCACCAGCACTTGTCCGGGCCCGGGCCACGGTCGCTCCCGCTCGACGAGGTGAAGGAAGTCGCGCGAGCCGAATTCCTCGAGCTGGACGAATCTGGGCACCTTCGGGCTCCTTCCGCTCATACGGTGGAGCCTAACCCCGGTCCCCGGAGGAAGGGAGGGGCGGCCGGTCAGCCGAAGAGCAACGCCGCCTCCTCGTAACGCGCCGGCGGCACTGTCTTGAGGCCGCCGGTCGCGTCGGCGATCGACACGTTCACCACGTCGGTGCCGCGCAGCGACACCATCGAGCCCCAGCGGCCCTCGTAGGCCGCGTCGACCGCCGCCATGCCGAGCCGGGTGGCGAGCACGCGGTCGTAGGCGCTCGGCACGCCGCCGCGCTGCATGTGGCCGAGGACGGTCGCCCGCGACTCGATGCCGGTGCGTTCCTCGATCATCGGGGCCAGCATCTCGCCGATCCCGCCGAGGCGCGGCCGGTTGAAAGCGTCGAGGCCCTTGTGCGAGTGCGCCTCCTCCATGGTGTCGAGGTGGAAGCCCTCTGACACGACGATGACCGGTGCGCGGCCGCGGTCGCGCACAGACTCCACCCACTCGCAGATCTGATCGATGGACTTCGGCTGCTCCGGGATGAGGATGGCGTGCGCGCCGCCGGCCATCCCGGAGTGCAGAGCGATCCAGCCGACGTGGCGGCCCATGACCTCCACGACCATGCAGCGCTGGTGCGACTCGGCGGTGGTGCGGAGCCGGTCGATGGCCTCGGTCGCGATCTCCACCGCGGTGTCGAAGCCGAACGAGTAGTCGGTGGCGGCGAGGTCGTTGTCGATGGTCTTCGGCACGCCGACGATCCGCAGGCCGGCGTCGGTGAGCCGGCGGGCGGCCGTGAGCGTGCCCTCGCCGCCGATCGCGATGATGGCGTCGATGCCGTTCTCGTCCATCATCCGCTGGATGTTCTCGGGGCCGCCCTTGTCGCCCTCGAACGGGTTGGTACGGCTGGAGCCGAGGATGGTGCCGCCCTGGCGCGAGAGGCCGCGGACACTGTGCCGGTCGAGCGGCATGATGTCGCCCTCGACCACACCACGCCAGCCGTAGCGGAAGCCGGCGAACTCGGACCCGTACACACGGTCGCCCTTGAGGACCGCGCCGCGGATGACCGCGTTCAGTCCGGGACAGTCGCCGCCGCTGGTCAGGATGCCGATCTTCATGCTGCTCTCTTTCTCGTTGCGCCCCTGAGCATCATGCCCGAGGGACACCGGAGCACCAAAATCCCGCCGCGCCCGGGCCGATCAGAGGCATCATGCCCGAGGGATACCGGAGCACCAAAATCCCGCCGCGCCCGGGCCGATCAGAGGCATCATGCCCGAGGGACACCGAAGCACCAAAATCCCGCCGACGCGGACCGGTTCAGAGGCCGAGCGCGCGCTGCAGCTTGGACGAACTCGCTGAAGGCCGGGCGCCGGCCGCCAGCAGCTCCGCCTCGATGCCGTCGAGCAGAGCGGTGCGGCCCTCGCGCGAATCCGGAGCGCCGCTGAGCAGCTCGACCTCCCACTCCCGCCAGGCGTCGCTCGTGCCGGTCTGCAGGTTCTCGCCGCGGACGTGGTCGTCGCACAGCTCGGCGAGCTCGAAGCCCGCCGCGTCCTTGAGGAGGGTGGTGTCGCGGCTGTTGGTCACTCGCGCGACCGGGATCAGGACGCCGTCGCCGAGCTGCTCGCGGATGGTCTCCAGCAGTTCGGCCGGCGGCTCCTGGCCGTCGCCGAGCGGCCAGTGCAGCTCGGGACGCCCTTCGTCGGTCGGCGGCAGCTTGAGGTGCCAGCCTTCGTCGGACCCGCCGCGCCGCGCGCGCACCGCGACACGCTGCCGGGCGAGCCGCAACTCGGTCGTGTCGTAGTAGGTCGCCACCAGTTCGGCGGTCTCGGGCCCGGTCTCGACGGCGATCGCTCCGACGCCGACGAGCTGGGGTGGGCGGAGGTCGCCGTCCACGTCGTACTTGCGCTCGATCTCGAGCTGGGTATGGTGCTGCGCCATGTCCCCTGTCTAGTCCACTTCCGCGCTGTCGCGAAATTGCACGATGTGTGCGGACGCGCTCGTTAGGCTCCGGGCATGGACAACTCCACCATCGTCACCGCCCGCTTCGACGTCACCGGCTGGGACCCGGAGGAGCTGCCCGGCATTCCGGGCGACTGGCTCGGCGCGGTCGTGATGCGCAAGGCCTACACGGAGGGCCTGGTCGGCGAGTCCGTCGCGCACTTCGTGTCGTCCGGGACGGAGGAGGGCGGCCGTGGCTACCTCGCGGCCGAGCGGATCACCGGCACGCTCCCGGACGGCCGCTCCGGCTCGTTCACGGTCCACCACGGCGCCCTGCAGCATCCCGACGACCCGTCCGCCTTCGGCTACATCGTCCCCGGCACCGGCACGGGCGACTTCTCCGGCTTCGCCGGCTCCGCGCGCATCCGCCACGACGCCCTCGGCGCGTACTTCGAGTTCGCGCTGACCTGAGCCCGCGCGACATTCGGCACGAATCGTCGCTTTCGCCGCGCCAGAGCCGCGATTCGGCACGAATAGCGGTCTGGCGATTCGGCACGAATCGTCGCTTTCGCCGCCGCAGAGCCGCGATTCGGCACGAATCACGGAGGCTCTCGTGCGCCGTCGGCGGGCGCGGTAACCTCGGTGCATGAGCGAGACGGACCGCAGCCGGGAGGACGACGACGACTTCCTCGAGGCGCAGGAGGGCGACTACGAGCCCACCGACGTCATCCGCGACGAGGACGACCTGCCGGTGGACGACGACGAGGACGACGACCGGATCCTGCCGGACGACGAGCGTCCGGTGCCGCTCGATCCGGACGACGCCGAGATCGCCTGACACGGTTCCCACCCGCGCGGCTACGCCTCCAGCGCGTCCTCCAGCAGGTTGATCAGCGCGTCCAGCTGCACCGAGTCGGCCGAGCCGATCTCCACATCGCTGCCGTCGAGCGCGCGAGCAGCCAGGCCCTGCTTGGCGTCGATCAGCTCCGCGATCTTGGAGTCGATGGTCTGCGCCGCGATGATCCGCCACGCCGTGACCGGCTCGTCCTGGCCGATGCGGTGCACGCGGTCGATCGCCTGGGTCTGCTCGGCGGCCGTCCAGGAGAGCTCTGCGAGCACGACGTTCGATGCGGCCTGGAGGTTGAGGCCGACGCCCGCCGCAGTGAGCGAGCAGACCGCGACCGCGACCTCCGGGTCGTTGTTGAAGGCGTCGATCTCCTTCTGGCGCGCGAGCGCGGACTGGTCGCCGCGGATCGAGATGGTCTTGAGGTCGCGGGCGGCGAAGGCCTCCTCCGCCGCGTCCATCACGTCGATGTGCTTGGCGAAGAACACCACCTTGCCCACCGACCGCGCGAGCTGCGCGGTGTAGTCGGAGGCCAGGCCGGCCTTCGCCTGACCGATCTTGCGGACCATCGTGAAGACGTTGTCGCCGGTCCTGGCCGACTTCGACTCCTCCAGCTCGGACTGCGCGACGAGCCGGATGAGGTGCTTGCGGTGCGCCTCGTCGTCGCCGTCGAACGAGTCCGGCCGGCCCGCGGCCGCGGCGCGGTGGAAGCGCGCGACGAGCCGGGCGGCCAGCTCCTTCTCGGCCTGCTTGATCGAGCGGCCGAGGTCGTCGTCCAACTCGACCGGCAGATCCACCACCCGGCGGCTCGGGAGGTCGGCGGCCACGTCCACCTTGCGGCGGCGGACGATGCCCAGGTCGATGACGGACTCACGGGCGGCGGCGTAGAAGCCGAAGTCGGCCGGGGTGAGGCCGGTCTCCTCCAGGCTCTCCATCAGCTCGGCGGTCGGCTTGTTGCCGTCGATCCAGCCGAGGAACTGCCAGATCGCCTTGAAGTCGTCGATGTCGTTGATCAGCGGCGTGCCGGTGAGCGCGATGAGCAGCGGGTCCGCCGCCTTCTCGCGGATCGCCTCGGCCAGCCCCAGTACGAGCCGGGAGCGCTGGGAGTGCAAGTTCTTGATGAAGTGCGCCTCGTCGACCACCATGCCCTGGAAGCCGAGCGTGCTGAGCCAGGACAGGTGCCGGTCGAGCACCTCGTAGTTGACGATGACGACGTCGGCGAACGCGTCCAGGCCCTCGCCGTCGCCATGGATGACGGTGGCGCGGCGGTGCGGCGTCCAGCGCTCGACCTCGCGCGCCCAGTTCATCTTGACGACGTTCGGCACGACCGCGAGCAGCGGGTAGGCGCCGGCGACCGACGCGGCGAGGACGGACTGCGCGGTCTTGCCGAGGCCGGGCTCGTCGGCGAGCAGGAAGCGGCGGTGCCCCTGGCGCACACTCTCGATGAACCGCGACTGGTGGTGCATGAGCTCCAGCCCCTGCGGCGAGTAGCGGTCGATCTTCGGAGCAGGCGGGAGCTCCATGCTCGCGGCCTGGCCTCCCGCGCCGTACTCGAACGACTTGAACAGCGGGCCGAGCAGCTCCCACGAGTCCAGGCGGCGGCGCGGCGAGGGGGCGGCGGCGGTGCTCTTACTGAAGTCGGGCGCGAGGAACGGGTTGGAGAGCTGGCGCGCCTTCACCGAGGCGGGCACGACCTGCTTCTGTGCGAGCTCCGGCGGGATGACGCTCTCAGGCGCGATCACGCGCTCGACCGTGATGATCAGGTCGTCCGGGCTGAGCTCGGTGCCGGACTCCAGCAGCCAGTCGCGCCGGATCTTCTGCGCGGTCGCGGTGGGCGGCGCCTCGCTCTCGAGCAGCGAGATGAGCGAGGTGTCGCGGGCGGCGGTCTTGGCCAGGATGGTGGCGATGCCGTCCAGCCGCTTGAGCTGCTCGGCGCGCGCGGCGTCGCTCAGCTCGGTGTCAGCCTTGGCTCGGGCGCGCTCCTCGCGCATGAGGAAGGCGATGACCTGGAACTTGGTGCGGTTCGTCGGGCCGAGCTTCTTGCCGTCGGCGGCTTTGGCCTCCACCTCGCGCACCTTGCGCGCGAGCACGGGGATGAGCCCGTCGTTGTTGGCGTGGCGGTTGCGGCGCTGCGGCTGCGAGGAGGCGCGCTGCGACGCACCTTGGCCGGACGTGCGCTTCTCCGTGCGCTGACCCGACGTGCGCTGACTTGACGTGCGCTGACCCGAACGAGACATGGTCCTCCAGTGGATGCGTCGCGCGCTGACAGCGGACGCGACGCCATTTGGCGTGAGGGCCGGCGCGGCGGCGGGGAGCGGAACCGAGTGGTCCACTCCGAGCATCGCAGAACGCCGGGCGCACGACGCAGGACGGCCGTGCAACCGTCATTTTACCGTATCGGGACGGGTCAGCGGCGTGTGTCGGCCGGAATCTTGATCAGGAGTCCCGCGGCGACGAACACGGCGGCCGCGGCGAGGCTCAGCAGCGGCAGCGCCGGCGTGAGGCCGCGGATCGGGAAGATCGGGTTCCAGAGCACCGCGATCGGGATCAGTCCGGCCAGCCACCAGCGGCTCTTCGCCTGCCAGGAGAACACGCAGAGGATGAGCGCCAGGATGCAGACCGCGTACTCGACGTAGGTGTACCAGTCCGCGAACGCGAGCCCGAAGAGCAGCACCAGCGCGCCGAGGATGCCGGGCGCCAGGGCGGCGCGGTTGTAGGCGGGCGGCTGCGGGGTGTAGGGCACCCTGCAACTCTAGGCGACCGGCCGGCGCGCGATCCGCGTGGACCGGACAGCCCGCGTCCCCGGGGCGGGACCGGGCCCCGGGGATACGGACCGCTGCCGCCGGTCCCGCCTCAGAGAGCGCCGCGCCGGAACAGGAACGCGCACGGGGGCGCGTCCGATCCGACCCGGACGATCACCGCGGAGTCCCGCGCCAGTCCGACGAACGGCTCGAGTTCGAGCCGGCTCATCGGGATGCGACGGAGTTCCGCGTCGGAGGCGATGCCGTTGACGGCGAAGGCGACATCGGGGACTTCGTAGGGCTCGCCTGCGAGGTCGAGGAAGACGATCGGTGACGGGTTGGTGGTGTCGAGTGGAAAAACACTGAGGATCGCTTCGGCGGCGGCTTCAGTGGTGACGTCCTCCCCCAGGTGGACGATGGGCGCGGTGAGTGCTTCTTCGGGATAGCCGCTGCCGACAAGCGTGAGCGTGTCGCCGTCGTGCATGGAATCCAGTGCGCGCAGGAGCGCGCCGGACAGCAGCGGGCTGAGGTTCTTCAGCAAAGTCGGGCCTTTCCTGTAAAACGAATATTTCTCAACCCCTGCTAGGGAGGATAGACGCTGCAGTATGTCCTCCCATACCCCCCAATAGGGGGTCTGATGCGCAGCGGATTCTTTGGTCGATACCAGGGCGGGGTATCGGGTTTCCGCGGTATCCTGGGAGACGTGATCGCAGACATCAAGAAGCGGGCGCTGCACCGCACGCGCATCCTCGAGGGGCAGCTGCGCGGCCTCGAGAAGATGATCGAGAACGAGGACTACTGCGTCGACATCATCACCCAGTCGCTCGCCATCCAGAAGTCGCTCGGCTCGCTCAACAAGCTGCTCGTCGAGAACCACCTCAAAACCCACGTCTCCACCATGTTCGAGGAGGGCGGGGACCAGCGCGACGACGCCATCCTCGAGCTCCTGAAGGTGTACGAGCTCTCGAACAACCGGGGCTGACGTGACGGACCCCATCGAGATCGTCCGCGGCGACATCACCGAGCAGACCGTGGACGCTCTGGTCAACGCGGCCAACAGCTCCCTGCTGGGGGGCGGCGGCGTCGACGGAGCCATCCACCGCCGCGGCGGCCCCGCCATCCTGGCCGCCTGCCGCGAGCTGCGCGCCACCACCCTGCCCGACGGGTTGCCGACGGGTCAGGCCGTCGCGACGACCGCCGGAGACCTCCCCGCGCAGTGGGTGATCCACACCGTCGGCCCGGTCTGGGCGAAGCGCGAGGACCGCACCCCCGACCTGCAGAACGCCTACCGGTCGTCGCTGCGCGTCGCCCGCGAACTGGGCGCCGCGACCGTCGCCTTTCCCGCCGTGTCCGCCGGGATCTACGGCTGGCCGATGGAGGACGCGGCGCGGATCGCGGTCAGCACGGTGCGAGCGGTGCTGTCGTCGGGCGTCGGCTCCGTCGAGCTGGTGCGCTTCGTGCTGTTCAGCGACGACGCGGCGGCGGCGTTCCGCGCGGCGGCCGGCGAGTGAGCGACCCCGTCCCGCTCGACGCCGCCCACCTCGACGCCGACGCCGCCGTAGAGCGCTTCCGCACGCTGCTGCGCATCCCGACCGTGTCCCGCAGCGCCGTCGAGGAGACCGACTGGGCGGCGTTCGACGCCTTCGTGGCGACCCTGCCCGGGCTGTACCCGCGCGTGCACGCCGTCCTCCAGCGCGAGCTGCACGGCCACTCCCTGCTGTACCGGTGGCCCGGCGCGGGCGACGGCGCCCCGACCGTCCTGATGGCGCACTACGACGTCGTCCCCGCCACCGCCGACGGCTGGGAGCACCCGCCGTTCGGCGCCGAGCTCACCGGTTCCGACGACGACCGGGTGCTCTGGAGCCGCGGCACGCTGGACGACAAGGGGGCGCTCGTCGCCATCCTGGAGGCGGTGGAGGGGCTGCTCGCCGCCGGCCACACCCCCGCGGCGGACGTGTACCTCAGCTTCGGCCACGACGAGGAGACGGTCGGCTCCGGCGCGCAGGCCATCGTCGCCGCCCTCGCCGCCCGCGGCGTCCGGCCGGCCCTGGTGCTGGACGAGGGCGGGGCCGTGGTGGAAGGCGTCTTCCCCGGCGTGGCCGAGCCCATCGCGGTGGTCGGCGTGAGCGAGAAAGGCATCACGAGCGTCCGGCTGACGGTGGAGCAGCAGGGCGGCCACGCCTCCACCCCGCCGAGGATGACGGCGACCGTGCGACTGGCGCGCGCGGTCACGCGGCTGAACGCCCGACCGTTCCCCGCCCGCCTCACCGAGACGAACCTCCAGATGGTGGAGACGCTCGGCGCACACGCGACCGGGCCGCTGCGCGCGGTCTTCACGCGGGCGCGCCGGCTGAAGCCGGTGCTGGTCCCGGTGCTCGGCCGGCTGAGCGACGAGACGCGGGCGATGGTCCGCACGACGACCGCGGTCACGCAGCTCAGCGGCAGCCTCGCCGCCAACGCGCTGCCGGAGACCGCGACGGCGGTGCTCAACGTGCGCATCGCGGTCGGGTCGAGCGTCGCCGAGACCGTCGCCCACCTCCGCCGCGCGATCCGCGACCCGCTGGTGCGCATCGAGACGATCGACCCGGCGGAGCCCTCCCCGGTCTCACCCACGAACGGACCGGAATGGGACGCGGTGGCGAATGCCGTCTCGGCTGTGCACCCGTCCGCGGTGGTGACGCCGTACATCATGCTCGCCGCGAGCGACGGCCGCCACTTCACCGCAATCAGCGACGCGGTGTACCGGTTCACACCGTTCGAGATGAGTGGTGACGAACGCGGGACGCTGCACGCCCGGAACGAGCGGATCCACGTGGCGACGTGGCTGCGGGGAATCCGGTTCTACGAAGAGCTGCTGCGGGGGCGGTAGCGCCCTACGCCGCCCCACCCAGGTCCGGCAGCTGGATCGCCCGGCTGCTCGGCGGCAGCTGCCGCGCCCGCTCCAGCCCGGGCACCAGCTCCCCCAGCCATGCCCGGTACCCTTCCGCGTTGAGGTGGAGGCGGTCGTCGGTGTATGCCGGGTTGAGCTCGCCGTCCTCCAGGGCCAGCGCCGGCCAGAGGTCGAGCCAGGCTGCGTGGACCGTTGGGGCGAACTGCCAGAGGTGGCGGTTGATGTCGCGGATCTGGTCGGCGAACTCGTGGCCGCGCGGCATCACCGACTGCACGAGGATGCGCACCTCGGGCAGCTCCTTGCGGAGCGTGACCAGGATGGTCTCGATGTTGCGCACGACGTGCTCGACCGAGCGGCGCCAGGCCAGGTCGTTGGTGCCGATCAGGAGCGCGATCAGGGCCGGCTGCGCCGCCACCACGTCGCCCAGGCGGGCGAGCACGTCGTCGGAGGTGTCCCCCGCGACGCCGAGGTTGACGACGTCCTCGCCGGGCAGCCAGGCCGCCCAGTCGCCGCCCTGGGTCAGGCTGTCGCCGACCAGGACGAGCGGTCCGTGCCCCGATCCCCACCCGTCGCTCATCCTCCCATCCTCCCTCAGATCACGGGAGGTCGGAAGGGTGCCGTCCACCGCAGGGCGGTTACAGCAGCGACTTGGTGTGCCAGACCGTCTTCGTCTCGGTGAAGAACGCGATGCGGTCGAGCGACGGCGCGGCGGCGTCCGGACCGTTCTCCGGGGTGAGGACGCGCTTCAGCGTGTCCGCCGCGGCGATCTGGAGGTCCACCCATTCCAGCGCGCCCGCGCCCACCAGGTCGAGCGCGTTGACGTCGGCGTGGGAGGCCAGCCACGGGGCGATCTCCGCCGGCGAGCCGGTGAGGATGTTGACCACGCCTCCCGGCACGTCGCTCGTCGCCAGCACCTCGCTCAGGCTGATCGCCGACAGCGGGAAGCGCTCGCTCGCCACGACGACGACCGTGTTGCCCGCGACCAGCGCGGGGGCGACAGCGCTGACGAAGCCGAGCAGGCTGGAGTCCTGCGGGGCGATGATCGCGACGACGCCGGTCGGCTCCGGCACCGAGATGTTGAAGTAGGGGCCCGCGACCGGGTTGGCGTTGCCCGCCACCTGGGCGAACTTGTCGGCCCAGCCGGCGTACCAGACCCAGCGGTCGATCGCCTCGTCCACCTGGGCGCCCGCGACGGCGGTCGAGACACCCTCCGAGGACACGATCTCGTCCACGAACTGGGCCCGGCGGCCCTCCATCAGCTCGGCGATCCGGTAGAGCACCTGGCCGCGATTGTAGGCGGTCGCGCCGGCCCAGCCGGACAGCGCGCCGCGCGCGGCGACGACCGCGTCACGGGCGTCCTTGCGGGAGGCCTTGGCGGCGTTGGCCAGGAACGCGCCCTTCGCGGAGGCGACCTCGTACGTGCGGCCGGACTCGGAGCGCGGGAACTTCCCGCCGATGTAGAGCTTGTAGGTCTTCGGCACGGCCAGGCGGCTCATTTCGTCGCTCCCTTGCGGGTCGTGGTGCGGGTGGAGGTGCTGGAGGCGGTGACCGCCGCGGCGGGCAGCGAGCGCCCGGGCACCAGGTACGCGCCGAGGCCGTGACGGCCGCCCTCGCGGCCGTAACCGGACTCCTTGTAACCGCCGAACGGGCTGGCAGGGTCGAACCGGTTGAAGGTGTTCGCCCAGACCACACCCGCGCGGAGCTTGTCGGCGACGGCCAGGATACGGCTGCCCTTGTCGGTCCAGATGCCGGCCGAGAGACCGTACGGGGTGTTGTTCGCCTTGGCGATCGCCTCCGCCGGGGTGCGGAAGGTGAGCACCGACAGCACCGGTCCGAAGATCTCCTCGCGGGCGATCCGGTGGCTGGTCGACACGTTGTCGAAGATGGTCGGGGCGAACCAGAAGCCGTTCTCCGGGATCGCACACTCGGCCGTCCAGCGGTCGGCGCCCTCGGCCTCCCCGATGTCGGAGAGCTCGCGGATGCGCTGCAGCTGCTCGGCGCTGTTGATCGCGCCGATGTCGGTGTTCTTGTCGAGCGGGTCGCCGAGGCGCAGCGTGGAGAGGCGGCGCTTCAGGCGCTCAACGACCTCGTCGTGGACGCTCTCCTGCACCAGCAGGCGGCTGCCGGCGCAGCAGACGTGGCCCTGGTTGAAGAAGATGCCGTTGACGATGCCCTCGATGGCCTGGTCGATCGGCGCGTCGTCGAAGACGATGTTCGCGGCCTTGCCGCCGAGCTCCAGCGTGAGCTTCTTCTCGGTGCCGGCCACCGAGCGCGCGATCTCGCGGCCGACGGCGGTGGACCCGGTGAAGGCGACCTTGTTGACGTCCGGGTGGGCGACCAGCTCGCGGCCGGTCTCCCCGGCGCCGGTGACGATGTTGACGACGCCGGCGGGGAGGTCGGCCTGCTGCACGATCTCGGCGAACAGCAGCGCGGTCAGCGGGGTGGTCTCCGCGGGCTTCAGGACGACGGTGTTGCCCGCCGCGAGGGCCGGCGCGATCTTCCACGCCAGCATGAGCAGCGGGAAGTTCCACGGGATGACCTGGGCGGCGACGCCGAGGGCGCGGGGAGCTGGGCCGAGGCCGGCGTGCTCCAGCTTGTCGGCCCAGCCGGCGTAGTAGAAGAACCAGGCGGCGACCAGGGGGATGTCGACGTCGCGGCTCTCCTTGATCGGCTTGCCGTTGTCGAGGCTCTCGGCCACGGCCAGCTCGCGGGCGCGCTCCTGGATGAGGCGGGCGATGCGGAACAGGTACTTGCCGCGGTCGCTGCCGCTCATCCGCGACCACACGCGGTCGTAGGCGCGGCGGGCGGCGGCCACGGCACGGTCGACGTCGGCGGAGTCGGCGGTCGCGATGGTCGCGATGCGCTCCTCCGTCGCCGGGGAGATGGTCTGGAACGGCGTGCCGTGCCCGTCGACGAACTCGCCGTCGATGAAGAGGCCGTACTGGTCGCGCAGGTTGAGGATCGCGCGCGACTCGGGGGCCGGGGCGTACTCGAGGAAGCTCATGGTGGTGTCGTCCCGTCTCAGTCGATCGTCACGTAGTCGGCGCCGGAGTAGTGCCCGGTGTGCAGCTTCTGCCGCTGCAGCAGCACGTCATTGAGGAGGCTGGAGGCGCCGAACCGGAACAGGTGCGGCTGCAGCCAGTGCTCGCCCACGGTCTCGGCGACCGTCACGAGGTACTTGATGGCGTCCTTCGACGAGCGGATGCCGCCCGCCGGCTTCACGCCGATCTCCTCGCCGGTCAGCCGGTGCCAGTCGCGAACGACCTCCAGCATCAGCAGCGTCACCGGGAGGGTCGCGGCGGGCGAGACCTTTCCGGTGGAGGTCTTGATGAAGTCGGCGCCGGCGAGGATGCTCAGCCAGGACGCGCGGCGCACGTTGTCGTAGGTGTTCAGCTCGCCGGTCTCCAGGATGACCTTGAGGTGGGCGTAGCTGCCGTCGTCGCGGCGGCAGGCCTCCTTGACGGCCACGATCTCGTCGAAGACGAGTCCGTAGCGTCCGGAGAGGAAGGCGCCGCGGTCGATGACCATGTCGATCTCGTCCGCGCCGGCCGCGACCGCGTCGGCCGTGTCGGCGAGCTTGACCGGGAGGGACGCGCGACCGGACGGGAAGGCCGTGGCAACGGCGGCGACGTTGATGCCGCCGTGCTGCCCGGTCTCGCGGGCGACGCGGCCGGCGTGGGAGGCGCCGAGCGCCTCGACCGCGTAGGGCACCATGTCGCCATAGACGCAGACCGCCGCGGGCCGCGGTGCGGTCAGGTCGCTGGGGTCCGGCGTGAGGGCCTTGGCGACGAGCGAGCGCACCTTGCCGGGCGTGTCCGCGCCCTCCAGCGTGGTCAGGTCGATGAGCTCGATGATCTTGTCGAGCGCCCAGGCCTTGCTGGTGGTCTTGATGGAGCGGGTGCCGAGACCGGCCGCGCGCTGCTCCAGCCCGACGGCGTCCACGCCGGGGATGCCGCCGAGGTAGCGCCGCAGCGACCCCTCGGTGAGGTCGCCGCCCAGCACCTCGACGGCGCGGGCCGCCGGCGCGAGCGTGCGCACGGGCGGTGTCGTTTCGATGGTCATGACGTCTGCTTTCTCATGTTCGGCGCGCGGCCGAGGAGGTCGTTGGCGGTCGACTCGTCGGTGATCAGGGTGGTGCACAGGCCGCTCGCGACGACCGCGTGGGCGATGCCGTGCTTGGCCTCCCCCGCGATGACGGCGATGGCGGTGCCGGCGTTGCGGAGCTCGTCCAGGCTGAGGCCGAGGGTGCGGCCGTCGAGCTCGGGGTCGGCGACCTGCCCGGCCTCGTCGATGAAGCGGCCGACCACGTCGCCGACGGCGCCCTTGGCCGCCAGGGCGAGCACGTCCTCCGGCGAGAGGTAGCCGGAGTCGACGTGGACCGAGCTGGTGTCGACCACGCCCGCGCTGAACAGGTAGGCGTTGGCGCTGCGCGCGAGCTCCAGCACGGACTGTACGGACCGGTCGGCCTCGATGGCGCGGCGGGTGGCGGCATGCTCGAAGATCGCCGGGCTCGGCAGCAGGGTCGCCGTTCCCTGGGCTTTGCGGGCCATCACCACCGCGGTGTCGGCGGCGGCCGTGGCCTGACGGGTACTCGAGACGCTGCCGTTGATCTGGACCGGGTTCACGCCCACGGCCCAGCCCGGGCGCAGCCGCGCGGCGACGGCGTGGAGGGTGCGGCCCCAGCTCACCCCGAGGGTGCGCGGAACGGGCCGCAGGGTGGTGAGGTAGTCGGCCGCGGCCTGCGCGACACGGGCCTGCACGTCGGCGTCGGACTCGGCGGCGGGGACGACGACCGCGTCGTCCAGCCCGTAGAAGCCGCACAGTTCGCGCTCCAGCGAGAACTTCCGGGCGCTCGGGTGGACGATCTCGATGCGCACGAAGCCGTGCTCGCGCGCCGCCACCAGGAGCCGTCCGACTTTCCAGCGGGAGACGTTGAGGGCGACGCCGATCTCGTCCTGGGTCTTGCCGGCTTCGTAGTACAGCTCTGCGGCTTTGACGGCGAGGATCTCGTCGGTATCGTTCAGGGCCACGCGTCAAGTTTAGGTTGGTGTGCAACGGTTGCGCGTTCGTTGCTCAAATGAGCGGGGGCGGTTTCGTTTATCGTTGGCTCGTGTCTGCCACTCCCCTCGCACTCGCCGTCGACTTCGGCGGAACCAAGGTCGAAGCCGCCCTCGTGGACGCGGACGGCGTCCTCCTCCCCGGCTCCCGCCACCGCCTCCCGACCGGCCGCACGGCGACGGTCGCCGACCTGGAGACCTCCGTCGGCGGTGTCGTGCGCGACGCGGCCGCCGCTCTCCCGGACGGCGCAACGATCGTCGGCGTCGGGATCGGCTGCGCCGGCCCGATCGACCGCAGGCGCGGGCTCGTCTCTCCGTTGAACGTGCCGGACTGGCGCGACTACCCGCTCCGCGACTTCATCGGCTCGGTCGTCGCCTCCCTCGGCCTCGACGTGCCGGTGACGCTGGAGATGGACGGTGTCGCCATCACGATGGCCGAGCACTGGGTGGGCGCGGCGCAGGGCGTCGACAACGTGATGGGGATGGTGATCTCGACAGGCATCGGCGGCGGCCTGATCGTCGACGGCCGGGTCATCACCGGCCCGACGGGGAACGCCGGACATATCGGGCATGTGGAGGTCGGCGCCACCCGGGGTGAGGACACCTTCGGCGCCCCCTACGCTCTGGAGGCAATCGCCTCCGGTCCGCACACCGTCGCCTGGGCGCGCGGCGAGGGCTTCACCGGTGACACGGGCGAGGAGCTGGCCGCCGCGTACGCCGCCGGCGACGAGATCGCCGTGGCGGCGATCACCCGCACCGGCCGCGCCGTGGGCCACGCCATCGCCTCCGCGACCGCGCTGCTCGACCTGGAGCTGGTCGCGATCGGCGGCGGCTTCTCGCACTCCACGCCCGACCTGTTCACGCACATGCGCGAGGTGATCGAGGCGCACTACTTCCCGTTCGTCCGCAAGGTGCGGATCGTCCCGAGCGCCCTCTCCTCCGAGGGCCCGCTCATCGGAGCGGCGGCCCTCATCCACCGCGCCGCGATGCTGCCGGCCCTCTAGCCGCCGAGTACGCGAGAAATCCGCTGGAAACCGCCGTGTACGCAGATTATCTACGTACTCGCGTGGTGGTCAGCGGTCTTCGAGGGGGGTGGGGCGCGCGACGACGGCTCCGGCCCCCGCGGCGGCGAGGGCGGTCGCGGTCAGCACCACGAGCGGCACCGTCCAGCCGCCGGTCACCTGGTGGAGGAGGCCCACGGCCAGCGGTCCCAGCGCCCCGAGCGTGTAGCCGAGACCCTGGGTGAAGCCGCTCAGCGCCACCGACCCGGCGTGCGTGCGCGTGCGCACATTGATCAGCACCAGGCTCAGCGGGAACAGCAGCGGGCCGAGGCCGGCGAACGCCACCCACAGCCAGGTCGCCACCCCCGGCGCGAACACCAGCCCGGCGTAACCCGCGACGAAGAACGCGACGCCTGCGTAGATCAGCGCAGAGACGTTCCGCATCCGCGCGGCCAGCAGCGGCACGAGCAGCCCGGCCGGGATGCCCATCCCGGCGTAGACCGAGAGCAGCGCTCCGGCCTCCGCCGGTGGCGTCCCCGCGACGTCGTGCACGAGCTGGGGCAGCCAGGCGAACATCGCGTACGCGTTCAGGCTCGACACCGCGAACACCACCGCCATCGCCCAGGCCAGGCCCGAACGCCAGATCCGCCGGACCAGCGAGTGGTCGGCCTCCTCGACCTCCACGTCGTGCGCGGGATGCGCGGGCCGGTGCGTGATCAGGATGCGCAGCCAGGGCACGATCGCCAGCACGCTGACCAGCGCCCACATCCCGACCGACACGTGCCAGCCGGCCGTGTCGGCGACCGGCACGGCGACGAGCGGCGGCAGGAGCGTGCTGACCGACATCACCGTCGCGTAGAGCGCCGTCACCAGGCCGATCCGGTCGGGGAAGTAGCGCTTGACCAGCGGAGGCAGCAGGACGTTGCCGACGCCCATGCCCGCGAAGGTGACCGCCGACCCGACCGCGAGCATGACGTACGACCCGGCCGTCGCACGGAGGAGGTGCCCGGCCAGCATCACGCCGAGCGCGATCAGCAGCACCGCCTCCAGCGCCGCGCGCCGGGTGAACATCGGAGCCAGCAGACCGAACAGCGCGAAGCAGACGGGAGGCAGCATCCCGAGCAGCCCGACGCCGACGCTCGACACGGGGAACTCGACGCGGATCTCCGCGAAGATCGGCGACAGCGCGGCGACCGCCGTGCGCAGGTTGGCCGCGACCAGCAGGATGCCGAGCAGCGCGACCGTCCGGCCCTGCCAGAGCGGGCGCGGCGCGGAGGCCGTGGACGCGGAGGCCGTGGACGCGATGTCCGGCGAGTGCTCGCTCACGCGCGCTCGGCCGTCAGGATGCGCCGGGCCTGCTCCACGTCCGCGGCGATCTGCGCGATCAGCGGCTCGATCCCCTCGTACGCGACCATGCCGCGGATGCGCTCCGAGAACGCCACGTCGACCGTGTGACCGTAGAGGTCGAGCTCGCGGTCGAGCACATAGGCCTCGACCTGCTTCTGCGGCACGCCCTCGAACGTCGGATTGTTGCCGACCGAGATCGCGGCGGGATAGCGGGTGCCATCGTCGTCGGTCAGCCAGCCGGCGTAGACGCCGTCGGCCGGGATGAGGCCCTCCGACTCCGGCGACAGGTTCGCGGTCGGGAAGCCGAGCTCGCGGCCGCGCGCCGCCCCGTGGACGACGACCCCGCGCACGGTCGGGACGGTGCCGAGCAGCTCGGCGGCGTGCCCGACGTCACCGGCGGCCAGCAGCTCCCGGATCCAGGTGGAGGACACCCGGCGGCCGTGCTCCGGCCGCACGTCGTCGATCAGCTCCACCGTGAAGCCGTACCGCTCCCCCAGCTCGCGCAGCAGCTCGACGTCGCCGACGCCGCGGGCGCCGAACCGGAAGTCGCTTCCGACGAGCACGGCGGCGGCGTGCAGCCGCTCGACCAGGATGCGGTGCACGAACTCCGAGGGAGGCAGGTCCGCGAGCGCCCGGTCGAAGGCCACCATCAGGGTCGCGTCGATCCCGGTCTCGGCGAGCAGTTCCAGCTTCTGCCGGTTGCTCATCAGGGAGGCCGGGCACTTCTCCGGCGCGAGCAGCTCCAGCGGGTTGCGGTCGAAGGTGATGACCGCCGCGGTCAGCCCGCGCTCGGCGGCGACGGCGCGCAGCCGCTCGATCACCGCGCGGTGGCCGGTGTGGACGCCGTCGAACTTCCCGATCGTGACGGCGCTCGGCCCGAAGCCGTCGGGGATCTCCTCGACGGAGCCGAACACCCTCACGAAGGCTCCCCGTCGCGCGGCTTGTGCTTCGACAGGTAGAGGAGGCCGAGGATCGGCAGGACCAGCGGGACGAACAGGTAGCCCATCCCGTAGACGGACCACACGGTCGCGTCGCGGCCGAACGGGTCGATGTCGTGGAGGCCGAGCGTCGCCGGCGCGAACAGGCTGAGCGTCCCGATCACCAGCACGCCCACCAGCTCGAAGGTGATCGTGATCCACGCCACCCGGTACCAGACACGCCCCGGCGCGATGAGCGCGACGGTCGCCACGATGTAGACGACCGCGGACAGGCCGGACAGCGTGAACGCGACGGGCGCCTCGTGGAAGCGGTCGATGATCTGGAACACGCTGCGACCGGTCGCGGCCAGCGCCAGCACGCCGTAGACGAACACGAGGACGCGGCCGACGCCGGAGACGCGGCGCCTGGGCGCGTCGCCCCCGCTCTGCTCGCGGGCGGACATGGTGTGGTGGGACATCGGTAACGATTCTATTCGCGCTGCCGACGTCTGCTCGCGCGCGGTCAGACGCCCTGCACGAACCAGATCTGCCCCATCCGGTACACCATCACCGCGATGGCGAGGCAGACGCCGCCGAGGATGACGGTGCTCCAGCGGTTGCGCTCGATCAGCGCCCAGAACCCGCCGGCGAGCGGCAGGAGGATCGCCGAGATCAGGTAGATGTAGAACTCCGCGAGGCTGCCGGTCGGCGGGTTGCCCACCAGCGGGGCCACGATCGCCATCACGAGCTGGACGATCAGCAGCAACTCGACCAGCGCGACGGCCCCCATGCTCACGTCGCCGGGGACGCGCCCGGCGAACCCGAGCACCAGGCAGAGCACGCCGGCCACCACGGCGACGCCGACCTGCAGCGCCACGAACCACTCGATCATGCGGAGGCGATCTCGTCGGTCGGGAAGTTCACGAGTGTCCTGGCTTCCTTTCCGCGGAACTCGATGAGTCCCACGAGGTGGCCGCCGGGGGCGATGGCCGCGACGGGTCCGCCTCCCGGTCCCTCCCGATCGGCGATGTGGATGCGCCGGCCGTGCGTGAGGTCGATCGCCTGCTGCTCGGTCAGCTCGAGCGTCTCGAAGAGGGCGGAGGCGGCTCGTGCGGCGGGGATGAGGGCCGCCGCGGGATCGAGCGTATCGAGTTCGCCGGCCTCGCGCACGTCGAACGGGCCGACCCACGTCCGGCGCAGCGCGGTGAGGTGGCCGCCGACGCCGAGGTCCGCGCCGAGGTCGCGTGCGAGCGACCGGATGTAGGTGCCGGAGGAGCAGACCACGCGGACGTCGACCTCGATCGCGACCGGCGCCTCGGGTCCGGGCAGCCTTCGCGCCGCCAGCAGCTCGAACTCCGCGATGGTCACCGCGCGCGCCGGGAGGACGACCTCCTCGCCCGCGCGGACCCGCGCGTAGGCGCGCTTGCCGTCCACCTTGATCGCGCTCACCGAGCTCGGGATCTGCTCGATCTCGCCGGTGAGTGCCCGGATGCCGCGCGCGATGTCCTCGTCCGACACGGCGGCGACGGCGGCCGGATCGGCCTCCGCGACCACATCCCCTTCCGCGTCGTCGGTCGTCGTTGTCGCGCCGAGCCGGATGGTCGCCAGGTACTCCTTGTCGGCGCCGACGATGTAGGTCAGCAGCCGCGTGGAGGAGTTGAGGCCCAGGATGAGCAGCCCCGTCGCCATCGGGTCGAGCGTGCCCGCGTGGCCCACCTTGCGGGTGCCGGCCAGCCGGCGCACGCGCGCGACGACGTCATGGCTCGTCCAGCCCCCCGGCTTGTCGACCAGGATGAGACCGCTGCCCGTCATGCGTTCTCGCCGGCGACGTCGAGGACGAGCTGCAGCTTGGTGCGGAACGTGGACTCGATGATCTCGGTGGCGCACACATCCTTACCGTACTCGGCGGGCAGCTTGAGCCCGAGCAGCGTGTTCAGCAGCATGCCCTCGGCGAGGAAGCTGCGCGCCTCGTCCGGCGAGAAGCCGACCTGGTCGCGGACCATCTTGTAGATCCCGAGGAAGCCTTCGCGGGCGCGCGCGCCGATGACGGGATCGTTGCCCATCGCGAATGCCTGCATGAGCGAGAGCAGGATGCCGCGGTCCTCGAGGAGGTTGACGTAGGCCAGCCCCAGCCGGCGGGCGATCTCGTGGAGGCCGCCCACGGATTCGTCCTCGCCGGCCGGCGAGCCCTCGGCCTTCCAGTCGTCGATCGTGGACTGGAAGCTCGCCATCAGCTTGTCGAGCGCGCGCTGCAGCACCTCGACGAAGAGGGTCTCCTTGCTGCCGAACATCCGCACCACGTAGGGCTGGCTGATCCCGGCCGCCTTGGCGATCTGGTCGGTGGTCGCGCCGAAGTAGCCGCGCTCCCCGAACACGAGGCTCGCCGCGCCGAGGATCTGCTCGCGGCGCTCGGCCGAGGGGATCCGTTCACTGATCGCCGAAGTCATGCTTGACATGTTATCAGTCGATTACTACAGTTCGTTGTAATCATTCGATTACTTCCGAATGATACCCGAACATACCCACCCGCGAATCCCGTCATCGACCCAGGAAGCGAACGTCTCATGACTTCTCTCCGCACCGAAAGCCCGGCCCGGCCCAGCTCGACCGCCCGCCGCGTCCCCGTCTGGCTCGCGATCGTCGCGGCCTCCCTCCCGATGTTCATGGCGACCCTCGACAACCTGGTCGTCACCAGCGCCCTCCCCGTCATCGCCCGCGACCTCAGCGCGTCCATCGAGCAGCTGCAGTGGGTCGTCAACGCCTACACGCTCAGCTTCGCGACGCTCATGCTGATGGCCGTCGGGATGGGCGACCGGCTCGGCCGCCGCTCGGTCTTCCTCGGCGGCATCGTCGTCTTCACCCTCGCCAGCGCCGCGAGCGCCCTCGCCACCGAGCCGTGGATGCTGATCGCGGCCCGCGCCGTGCAGGGCGCCGGCGCCGCGGCGCTGCTCCCGCTGTCGCTCACGCTGCTCGCCGGCAGCGTCAGCCAGCGCCTCCGTCCGGCCGCGATCGGCATCTGGGGAGGCATCTCCGGTCTCGGGGTCGCCCTCGGCCCGCTGATCGGCGGCGCGGTCGTGCAGGGCTGGAACTGGCAGGCCATCTTCTGGCTGAACGTCCCGCTCGGCGTCATCGCCGTCCCGCTCGTGCTGCTGGCCATCCCGAACAGCTTCGGCGACCGGGTGCGCGCCGACATCGTCGGCCTGCTGCTGGCCGCACCGGGCGTGCTCGGACTCGTCTACGGCATCGTCCGCGGCAACGACGCGGGCTGGGACAGCGCGGAGGTGCTGTTCTCGCTGATCGCGGGCGGCGCGCTGCTCGTGGCGTTCGTCTTCTGGGAGTCGCGCACGTCCGCTCCCCTGCTGCCGCTCCGGCTGTTCCGCGACCGCAGCTTCACGGTCGCGAACCTCGTCGGCGTCACGTTCAGCTTCGGGATCTTCGGCGCGATCTTCATCCTCATCCAGTTCCTCCAGGTCGTGCAGGGGCATACCCCCCTGGAGGCCGGCGTGATGACCATGCCGTGGACGCTGGCGCCGATGGTCGTCGCGCCCCTCACCGGGCTCGTGTCCGGGCGCACCGGAACCCGACTCCCGATCGTCGTCGGGCTGGTGTTCCTCGCGGGAGCGATGGCATGGATCGCCGGGACGCTGTCGGCCGACCTGCCGTACTCGCAGATGTGGCCGCCGTTCCTGCTCGCCGGCGTCGGGATGGGCCTGGTGTTCGCGCCGAGCTCGACCGCCGTGCTGGCGAACATGCGGCCGGCCGACCACGCGAAGGCGTCCGGCACCAACTCCACGCTGCGGGAGATCGGCGTCGCCCTGGGCGTCGCGGTGCTGACCGCGGTGTTCACCGGCGCGGGCGGCACGCTGACCCCGACCGGCTACGTGAGCGCCGCCATCCCGGCCGTCTGGGTGGGTGCGGGCGCGCTGGCCCTGGCGGCCGTGATCTCGGTCGCCCTGCCGAGCCGCCGCCGAGCGGCGCAGCTCGCGGCCGCCGCGCACGCCGCCGAGCCCGAGCCCGACGCCCTCGCGGCCGCCGCGGCGGCCGAGGCCACCGCCGAGCCCACCCCGGTCCTCGCGGAGTAGCCGACGATCCACCTGGCAGAACACGCCGTCTCGCGCTCGTGCGAGACGGCGTGTCTTGCCAGTTCGTTCGCTCACCTAGGCTGGAGGGCGTGCGAATCGGCGTGATCGGAGCAGGGGCAATCGGCGGCACGATCGCGGCGCTCCTCGACCGGGTCGGCCACCTGGTGGAGGTCACCGCCCGCGGCGAGCAACTCGCCGCCATCCGCGCCGACGGCCTCCGGCTCGACGGCGGCTGGGGCGCCCACACCGCCCGGGTCGCCGCGGCAGAACGGCTGCAGACCCGCCCGGAGCTGGTGTTCGTCTGCACCAAGGCGCAGGACGCCGAGGCTGCCATCCGCGACAACGCCGCACTCCTCGACGGCATCACGGTCGTGGTCGTCCAGAACGGCCTCGCCGGCCTGCGGGTCGCCACCGAGCTGCTCCCGGGCTCGGACTGCGTCGGTGCGCTCGCCCTGTACGCCGCCAGCTACCTCTCCCCCGGGCGGGTCACGGTCACCACCACCGCGAACACCTACCTCGGCGCGGGCGACGGCGAGCCGCCGGCGAGCGCGGTGGAGGCCGCGCGCATCCTCGACGCCGCCATGCCCAGCTTCGCGGTCGAGAACTTCACCGGCTGCCAGTGGACCAAGCTCATGGTCAACCAGGTCAACGCCATGCCCGCGATCACCGGTCTCAGCGCCCAGGAGACCCTCGGCAGCCGCCTGCTGCGGCCGATCATCACCGCGAGCCTCCAGGAGGCGGTCCGCGTCGGCATCGCGCGCGGTGTGCGGTTCGGCCGCATCCAGGGCCTGGACGACCGGATCCTGCGTTTCGTCGCCGTGTCGCCGCGCTGGCTGGCGCAGGTCGTCCCGCTGCTGATGCGCCGCAGGATGGGCGCTACGCCCAACCCCGGCTCGACCCTGCAGAGCATCCGGCGCGGCCAGGTGAGCGAGATCGACTATCTGAACGGCGCGGTCGTCGCCGAGGCGCGCGCGATCGGGCAGGAGGCGCCGGTCAACGCGACTCTGACCGCCCTGGTGCACGAGGTGGAGGCCACGAAGGCGTTCATCGCACCGGCCGACGTCGCGCGCCGGCTCGCTCCCCTGCTGGCCCGCTAGGCCGGCTCGGTCCGCGGCACCCGCACCGGCACGAGCGGGTCGGAGTCGTCCACGAGGATGGTGGCGAACGCCCGCGGCCGGGCGTCCTCCTCGTAAACGGCCCGTTCCGGCGTGTTGACCAGCAGGATCGACGCGTTCCACTCCCGGCGCAGCTCCGGCCGCAGCAGGAACTCGCCGTCGATCACGAGCACGGCGTCCGGCTTAGCGGTCTCCCACCTGGCGCCGACCGGCGCGTCGCGCACCTCGTCGAACGCGGCCGTCTGAAACCCGGTGCTGCCCGCCATCCGGAACGGGTCGAGCAGCACCCGGCGGAACGTCGAGTAGTCGAAGGCGTCACGGTAATAGCGCTCCGGCGTCTCGGGGCCGAAGAAAGTCCGGTCGGCTCGGGGCCGGTGGAAGTCGGCGACCGACGCGCGGTGCGTGTCCACCCCGGACTCGCGGAACACCACGGCGAGGTCGTCCGCGAAAGTCGCGGTGCCCCCGCCGCCGTCCACCGCGACCACCACCCGGCCGCCCGGGGCGAGGGCGCGCACCTCCGCCACGATCTCGCGGAGGGCGGTCACCCGCGGCGTCGGCGGCAGCATCATGGAACGAGCATAGGCCGCCGCACCCGGTAGCCTCGATGCATGCCCGACCCGGACGAACCCGGCGCCTTCGCCACGGCGGTGGTCGACTGGTACCACGCCAACCGCCGAGACCTCCCCTGGCGCCGCGACGGCTTCACCCCGTGGGGCACTCTGGTCAGCGAGTTCATGCTGCAGCAGACGCCGGTGGCGCGCGTGATCCCACGGCTCGAGGAGTGGCTGACCCGCTGGCCGACCCCCGCCGACCTGGCGGCGGTCCCGCCCGGGGAGGCGGTGCGCGCCTGGCAGTCGCTCGGCTACCCGCGCCGCGCGCTCTGGCTGCACGCAGCCGCGGTCGCGATCACCGAGCGGCACGGCGGCGTCGTGCCCGACGACGTGGAGGCGCTGCTCGCGCTGCCGGGGATCGGCGACTACACCGCGCGCGCCGTTGCGGTGTTCGCGTACGGGGCACACCATCCGGTCGTTGACACCAATGTGCGCCGCGTCATCGCGCGCGCCGTCGACGGCCAGGGCGAGCCGGGGCCGCCGAGCGCCCGGCGCGACCTCGCGGCGATGACGGCGCTGCTGCCCGACGACCGCCCGGCGGCCGCCGCGTTCAACGCCGGGATGATGGAGCTCGGCGCGATCGTCTGCGTCGCCCGCTCGCCGCGCTGCGACGAGTGCCCGCTGGCGGCGGCCTGCGCGTGGCGCACGGCGGGCTACCCCGCCTACGCCGGCCCGCGCAAAGCGGTCCAGAAGAAGTACGAGGGCAGCGACCGCCAGGTGCGCGGCCGCATCCTCGCCGAGCTGCGCGGCTCGCACATCCCGGTCACCGCCACCGAACTGGAAGACGTCTGGCCGGACGCGGAGCAGCGCGACCGCGCGCTCCGCGGACTGGTCGCCGACGGGCTCGCGGTCGCTGAGGGCGACGGCTACACGCTGCCCTGAGGATGCGGGGGCTCAGGACTCCGCGAAGACGATCGGATCCCAGTCCAGGATCCGCGACCGGTAGACCAGCCCTTCGGTGAAGAACGGGTCGCTGTCGCGGAACCGCTCCGCGGCCTCCCGCGACCGGAACACCGCCATCGACCCCTGCGTCCCCGGGTCGCCGAACGTGCCGATCATCAGCACGTCGCCGGTCTCCGCGGCGAACGCGTCGAGGTACGCCTTGTGGCGCGGGTAGGCCTCGACGACGCGCTGGAAGCGCTCCGGGGTGGTGTCGGGGTCGGGGTCGTAGAACGAGACGGCGTACATGGCGTCAGTCCTCCTCGTCGTCCTCGCGCGGCTTCACGTACGGGTCCTCGTCGCCGGCGTAACTCGCGCCGGAGGCCAGGCCCGCCACCTCGGTGTCGTGCTCGCGCGCCTGGCGCAGCAGGTCCTCGATGTGGGCGGCGTTCTCGGGGATGGCGTCGAGCTGGAAGGTCAGCGTCGGCGTCAGCCGCGCGGTGATGTTCTTGCCCACCTCGCTGCGGAGCATGCCGGTCGCCGCCTGCAGGGCCGCGGCGGTGTCGGCGCGCTCCTGATCGGTGCCGTAGACGGTGTAGAACACGGTCGCGTGCTGGAGGTCGCCCGTCACCTGCACGTCGGTGATCGTCACGAAGCCGAGCCGCGGGTCGCGGAGGCCGCGATCCAGCCGCTTGGCGATGATGACCTGGATTCTGTCCGCGAGCTTCCTCGCGCGTGCCGGGTCGGCCATGGGGTCCTCCTTGGATGGTTCGGTGCGGAAGCCGGAGGCCCGGCGGTCTCCCGCCGGGCCTCACATGCTACCGATTCAAGCGCGGGGCTTCTCCCGCAGCTCGGTGGTCTCGATCTCGTCGCCGACCTGGATGTCGTTGTACTTGCCGAGGCCGATACCGGCTTCGAAGTCCGTGCGCACCTCGGTGACGTCGTCCTTGAACCGGCGCAGCGACTCGATGGCGAGGTTGTCCCCCACCACCACGCCGTCGCGGATGACGCGCGCCTTGGCGTTGCGCGTGATCGTTCCGGACCGGACGATGACACCGGCGATGTTGCCGAACTTGGAGGAGCGGAACACCTCGCGGATCTCGGCCACACCCGACTGGACCTCTTCGAACTCGGGCTTGAGCATGCCCTTGAGCGAGTTCTCGATGTCCTCGATGGCGTTGTAGATGACCGAGTAGAAGCGGACGTCCACACCCTCGCGGGCCGCACGCTCGCGCGCCTTCACGTCCGGGCGGACGTTGAAGCCGATCACGATCGCGTTGTCGATGGTCGCCAGGTCGATGTCCGACTCGGTGATCGCGCCGACGCCGCGGTGCAGGATGCGCAGAGAGACCGACTCGTCGACCTCGATCTTCATGAGCGACTCCTCCAGCGCCTCCACGGCACCGGACACGTCGCCCTTGATGATGAGGTTGAGCGCCTCGACCTTGCCCTCTTCCAGAGCACGGGTGAAGTCCTCGAGCGAGATGCGCTTGCGGGCCTTCGCCAGCTGCGCGTTGCGCTCGGCGGCCTCGCGCTTCTCGGCGATCTGCCGGGCGGTGCGGTCCTCCTCGGTGACGATGAAGGTGTCACCGGCGCGCGGGACGCTGGAGAGACCCTGCACCTGCACCGGACGCGACGGAGCCGCCTCGATGACGGGCTCGCCGTTCTCGTCCGCCATCGCACGGACGCGGCCGTAGGCCGTTCCCGCGACGATCGCGTCGCCGACGCGCAGCGTTCCGGACTGGATGAGCACGGTCGCCACGGCGCCGCGGCCCTTGTCGAGCTTCGCCTCGATCGCGACACCGCGCGCGTCCTTGTTCGGGTTCGCACGGAGGTCGAGACCCGCGTCGGCGGTCAGCAGGACCGCGTCGAGCAGGGAGTCGATGCCGATGTTGTTGCGGGCCGACACGTCGACGAACATCACGTCGCCGCCGTACTCCTCCGCCACCAGGCCGAACTCGGTGAGCTGCTGGCGCACCTTGGCCGGGTTGGCGTCCGGCTTGTCGATCTTGTTGACCGCGACCACGATCGGCACGTTGGCCGCCTGGGCGTGGTTCAGCGCCTCGATCGTCTGCGGCATGATGCCGTCGTCGGCCGCGACCACGAGGATCGCGATGTCCGTCACCTGCGCACCGCGGGCACGCATGGCGGTGAACGCCTCGTGACCCGGGGTGTCGATGAAGGTGATGGCACGCTCGATGCCGTCGTGCTCCGTCCACACCTGGTAGGCGCCGATGTGCTGGGTGATGCCGCCGGCCTCGCCCGCGACGACGTTCGCGTTGCGGATGGCGTCGAGGAGGCGCGTCTTACCGTGGTCGACGTGACCCATGACGGTGACGACCGGGGGCCGGATCTCGAGGTCCTCGTCGGACTCGCCCTCCAGCTCGGCGTCGAGGTCGATGTCGAAGCCCTCGAGCAGCTCGCGGTCCTCGTCTTCGGGCGAGACGACCTGGATCTTGTAGCCCAGCTCCTCACCGAGGATCTGGAAGGTCGCCTCGTCGAGCGACTCGGTCGCGGTCGCCATCTCGCCCAGGTGGAAGAGGACGGTGACCAGCGACGCGGGGTTCGCGTCGATCTTGTCGGCGAAGTCCGAGATGGAGGAGCCGCGGCGCAGGCGCACGACCGTGCCGCCGTCACCACGGGGAACGCTCACGCCGCCCAGCGACGGAGCTTCCCGCATCTCGAATTCCTGGCGCTTCGCGCGCTTCGACTTGCGGGCCTTGGACTTGCCGCCGCCACGGCCGAACGCGCCGGCCGTGCCGCCGCCGGGACCACGGCCGCGGCCACCGCCGCCGGCCGGACGCGGGGCGCCGAAACCGGTGCCCGTGCCGCCGCCCGGGCGCTGGAAGCCGCCGCCCGCGCCGCCACCGGCGCCACCGGGGCGCTGCTGGAAGCCGGGACGTCCGCCGCCGCCCTGGCGCGGGCCGGGACGGTTTCCGCCGCCCTGGCCGGGCGCGCCGATGCGCGGCGAGCCGGGACGCGGCGGTGCCGGGCGCGGGATGTTGCCCGGGCTCGGGCGCGAGCCCATGCCCTGCGAGCTGGAGAACGGGTTGTTCCCGGGCCGCGGGGTGCTGGGCCGCTGGCCCATGCCCTGGCTGGACGAGAACGGGTTGTTGCCCGGGCGCGGGGCGCCGGGGCGGGGGATGCTGCCGGCGCCGGAGCCGCCGCTCGCGCCGGGGCGCGGCGAGGCCGGCTTGGCGGCGTCGGTGGTGGCGGACGCGGCGGGAGCCGCCTGCGCGGCCTTCTCCGCCGCGGCCTTGTCGGCGGCGGCCTTCTCTGCCGCTGCCTTCTCGGCGGCGGCCTGACGCTCGGCGACCGAGAGCGGCCGCTGCGGCTTGGGAGCGGCGGACTCGCTCGACGCCTGCGGGCGCGGCGCGGCGGGGCGCGGGGCCTCTGCCTTGGGCGCCGACGCCTTGTCGGCGGTGAAGCCTTCAGCCTCCAGGGCGGCGCGCAGCTTGCGGGCTACCGGGGGCTCGATGCTCGACGACGGGCCCTTGACGAACTCGCCCATCTCCTTGAGTTTCGCGAGCGCGACTTTGCTGTCGACGCCGAGCTCGCTCGCGACCTCGTGTACGCGTGGTTTTGCAGCCACAATTCTCCTGTCTGGGGCCCACCCCGGACAGGGCAGGCGTTAGTTGCGGACGGCACTCATTTCGAGCCGCTCATTTGTTGTCACTCATGTGAAGTCACTGCTTCTTCAGCCTGTTCTCTCAATGCCACCCGGGGTCGCAGTGCGGCCCGGATGGCCGTCGGGTCGAGCGCCCCGTCCGCTTTCAGCGCCCGCCCGAAGGCCTTGCGCTGGAGTGCGAGATCGAGACACTCGTCGACCGGATGCAGCCACGCGCCCCGTCCGGGGAGAGTGGCGGACGGGTCCGCCACGAGTTCCGAATTCCGGAGGACGACCCTCAGAAGAGAGGATCGGGGAGCGCGAGAACGGCATCCGACGCACGTTCTGACGGCTTCCATCTTACCCCTCACGCATCTCTGCGCCGAATCAGGACGGAGCGCCGCCTTTCAAGACAACGCTCCGCCGCTGTTTCGCATTCCTTCGGTCGGCGTCTACTTCTCGTCCAGGATCGAGTCGGGCTGGATGTCGATCTTCGCGCCGGTCAGCTTCGCCGCGAGGCGCGCGTTCTGACCTTCCTTGCCGATCGCGAGCGAGAGCTGGTAGTCGGGCACGAGCGCGCGCACGGCCTTGAGCGACTCGTCGATCACGAAGGCGCTGGTCACCTTGGCCGGCGAGAGCGCGCTCGAGACGAAGGTCGCGAGGTCGGGCGAGTAGTCGACGATGTCGATCTTCTCGTTGTTGAGCTCCGCGGTCACCGCGCGCACGCGCTGGCCGAGCTCGCCGATGCAGGCGCCCTTGGCGTTGACACCGGGCTCGGTCGCGCGCACCGCGATCTTGGTGCGGTGCCCCGCCTCGCGGGCGAGCGAGACGATCTCCACGACACCGCTGGCGATCTCGGGCACCTCGAGCGCGAACAGCTTGCGCACCAGCGCCGGGTGGGTGCGCGAGACCGTGATCGACGGGCCCTTTGCGCCCTTCGCCACGCTCGTGACGTACACGCGGATGCGGGACCCGTGCGTGTACTCCTCGCCCGGCACCTGCTCCTCGGGCGGCAGGATGGCCTCCACGCTGCCCAGATCGATGTGCACCATGCGCGGGTTCGGGCCCTGCTGGATGACACCGGCGACGATGTCCCCCTCGCGGCCGCGGAACTCGCCGAGCACCGCGTCGTCCGCGATGTCGCGCAGCCGCTGGTTGATCACCTGCTTGGCGGCGAACGCCGCGATGCGGCCGAAGTCGCTCGGGCTGTCCTCGGCCTCGCCGATGACGTTGCCCTCCTCGTCGCGCTCCGGGACGTAGACGGTGACATGCCCCGTCTTGCGGTCCAGGTGGACGCGCGCGGCGGGCGGCTGATCGCTGTGCCCGTGGCGGTGGTCGGCCTGGTTGGTGTGCTTCAGATACGCGGTCAGGATCGCCTGCTCGATGATCTGCACCAGCTCATCGAACGGAATCTCCTTCTCGCGCTCCATGAGACGCAAGACGCTGAGGTCGATGTCCATGCCGGCCTCCTCTATTCAGATCTTCGCCGCCGCGCGACGGCGCGGCGGACCCAGCTATCTACGGTACCCGAGATTCCGAGCGTCCGGGACCCCGCGTACCGTGCACGGTATGAGCGGCGCACCCTCCCGAACAGCCTCCCGGCTGGAGCACAGCACCACCCTGCGGATCCTCACCCGCGTGGGGCTGGCCTCCATCGGCCTCCTGCACATCCTGATCGGCGTCATCGCGCTGGCCGTCGCCTTCGGCGCGGGTGGCACGGCCGACCAGTCCGGCGCCATGCAGGCCGTCGCCTCGGTGCCCGGAGGCGTGTTCGTGCTCTGGCTGATCGTCATCGGGCTGATCGTGCTCGCGCTGTGGCAGCTCCTGGTGGCTGTCACCGCGCACGGGGCCATGACGAAGGTCGTGGAGGTCGCCAAGGCGGTCGTCTACGGAGCGCTGGCGGTCATCACGATCTCGGTCTCCCTCGGCGGCGGCCACAACTCCACGGGCAAGCAGAAATCGGGCAGCGCGCATCTGCTCGCGTTCCCTGGCGGTGTCTTCGTCCTCGGCCTGATCGGCCTGATCGTCGTCGCCGTCGGCGTCGAGTTCTTCCGCAACGGCGTGACGAGCCGGTTCGAACGCGACCTGAAGCTGCCCCCGGACCGCTGGGCGGGAGCGATCAGCGCGCTCGGCCGCGTCGGCTACATCGCCAAGGGCGTCGCCCTGGTGCTGGTGGGCGGCCTGGTGATCCTGGGTGCGGTGACCTACGACCCGTCGAAGGCGACCGGCCTCGACGGCAGCCTCAAGACGTTGGCGAGCGCGCCGTTCGGGGTCGTCGCGCTGGTCGTGATCGCCCTCGGCCTCATCGCATACGGCCTCTTCTGGTGCGTGCGCGCCGTCCGGGCACGCCTCTGACCCCGCACATTCGTGCCGAATGTCGCCTGTGGAGTCGCGTGAATCGACATTCGGCACGAATCGGAGGGGCGCCTAGGCCTCTTCCTCGGCGGGGGCGGCGAATTGGGCGTTGTAGAGGGTGTAATAGGCGCCGCCGCGGGCCAGCAGCTCGGCGTGGGTGCCCTGCTCCACGATGCGCCCGGCCTCCATCACGAGGATGAGCCCGGCGTCGCGGATCGTGGACAGCCGGTGCGCGATCACGAACGAGGTGCGGTCGGCGCGCAGCGCGCTCATCGCCTTCTGCACGAGCAGCTCGGTGCGGGTGTCGACCGAGGAGGTCGCCTCGTCCAGGATGAGCACGCTCGGCCGGGCGAGGAACGCCCGGGCGATCGTCAGCAGCTGCTTCTCGCCCGCCGACACGTTCGAGCCCTCGTCGTCCAGCACCGTGTCGTAGCCGTCCGGGAGCGAGTGCACGAACCGGTCGACGTAGGTGGCCCGCGCCGCGTCCAGGATCTCCTCCTCCGTCGCGTCCGGGCGGCCGTAGGCGATGTTCTCGCGGATCGTGCCCTTGAACAGCCAGGTGTCCTGCAGCACCATCCCCATCCGGTCGCGGAGGTCGTGCCGGGTCATCGTCGCGATGTCGACGCCGTCGAGGGTGATCCGGCCGGAGTCCAGGTCGTAGAAGCGCATCATCAGGTTGACCAGGGTGGTCTTGCCCGCGCCGGTCGGCCCGACGATCGCCACGGTCTGGCCGGGCTCCGCCACCAGCGAGAGGTCTTCGATGAGCGGCGTGTCGGCCAGATACCGGAACGACACGTTCTCGAAGGCCAGCCGGCCGCGGGTGCCCTGCGGGCTGGCCGGCACGGCCGGGTCCGGGCTCTGCTCCTCGGCGTCCAGCAGCTCGAAGACCCGCTCGGCGCTGGCGACGCCCGACTGCAACAGGTTCGCCATCGACCCGAGCTGGGTCAGCGGCTGCGTGAACTGGCGCGAGTACTGGATGAACGCCGTCACGTCGCCGAGCTGCATCGCGCCGTTCGCCACCTGGAGGCCGCCGACCACGGCGATCGCGACGTACATCAGGTTCCCGACGAACATCATCGACGGCATGATCAGGCCGGAGATGAACTGCGCGCCGAAGCTCGCCTGGTACATCTCCTCGTTCTTGGAGCGGAACCGCTCCTCCACCTCGCGGTGCCGCCCGAAGACCTTCACCAGCGAGTGACCGGTGAAGGCCTCCTCGATCTGGCCGTTCAGCTCGCCGGTGTTGCGCCACTGCGCCACGAACAGCCGCTGCGAGCGCTTGGCGATCAGCATGGTCACCACGAGGGTCAGCGGGATCGTGACGAGCGCGATCACCGCCAGCAGCGGCGACACCACGAACATCATCACGGTTACGCCGATCACCGTCAGCAGCGACGTGAGCAGCTGGCTCATCGTCTGCTGGAGGGTCTGCGAGATGTTGTCGATGTCGTTCGTCACCCGGCTGAGCAGCTCGCCGCGCTGCATCGTGTCGAAGTAGGTCAGCGGGAGGCGGTGGATCTTGGCCTCCACGTCCTGACGCAGCCGGTACACCGTGCGCTGCGTGATCCCATTGAGCACGTAGCCCTGCAGGTAGGCGAACAGCGACGACGCGATGTAGAGGGCGAGCACCCACATCAGCACGTGGCCGACCGCGGTGAAGTCGATGCCCTGCCCCGGCGTCAGCGTCATCCCCGAGATGAGGTCGGCGAGCTGCCCCTGGCCGCTCGCACGAAGACCCGCAATGGCCTGCGCCTGAGTGATGCCCGCCGGCAGGTGAGCCGAGATCGCCCCGGCGAAGACGAGGTTGATCGCGTTGCCGAGCAGCTTCGGCCCGAGCACCGCGAACACGACGCTGACCACCGCCAGGGCCGTGACGAGCACGATCCCGACCGCCTCGGGCCGCAGCCGCCGGGCGAGCCGCTTGGCCGAGGGGCCGAAGTTCAGCGACTTGTCGCCGGGCATCGTCATCCCGCCGAACGGCCCGCCGCCTCCCGGGCCGCGGCGGACGGGCGTCCGCACGGGAGTCTGCTGCGCCTGCTGGGCCGTCGCGCCGCCGCGGGCGCCGTCTGCGCGGCTCATGCCGCCTCCTCCGCGGTGAGCTGCGACGAGACGATCTCGGCGTAGGTGGGATTGGTCTCGACGAGCTCGGCGTGCGTGCCGCGGCCGACCACGTGGCCGTCCTCGAGCACGACGATCTGGTCGGCGTCGATGATCGTGGACACCCGCTGGGCCACGACGATCATGGTGGCCTGCGACTCGTTCCGCGCGAGGGCGCTGCGCAGGCGCGCGTCGGTCGCGGTGTCGAGGGCGGAGAAGGAGTCGTCGAAGATGTAGATCTCCGGCCGGCGCACCAGCGCGCGGGCGATGGCGAGGCGCTGCCGCTGGCCGCCCGAGACGTTCGTGCCGCCCTGGGCGATCGGGGCGTCCAGCTTCTCTGGCATCTCCTCCACGAAGCCCTTCGCTTGCGCGATCTCCAGCGCCCGCCAGAGCTCGTCGTCGGTGGCGTCCGGGTTGCCGTAGCGGAGGTTGCTCGCGACGGTGCCGGAGAACAGATACGGCTTCTGCGGCACCAGGCCGATCCGCGACCAGAGCAGCTCGGGGTCGAGCTCGGCGACGTCCACGCCGTCGACCAGCACGATTCCGGTCGTGGCGTCGAACAGCCGCGGGATGAGGTTGACGAGGGTCGTCTTGCCTGCGCCCGTGCTCCCGATCACCGCGGTGGTCTTGCCGGCCTCCGCGAAGAAGGTCACGTCGCTGAGGACCGGCTGCTCGGCTCCCGGGTAGGAGAAGCCGACGCCGACGAACTCGACGGTCCCGCGCGCGGTGACCTCGGTGACCGGGTTCGCGACGGGGCTGACCGACGGCTCGGTGTTCAGCACCTCGCCGATGCGGTCGGCGCAGACCGCCGCGCGCGGCACCAGGACCGCCATCATCGTGGACATCATCACGCCCATCAGGATCTGTGCGAGGTACTGCAGGAACGCGGTCAGCGTGCCGATCTGCATCGATCCGTCGGCCACCCGGTAGGCGCCGAACCAGATCACGGCGACGCTGGAGACGTTGAGCACCAGCATCACGATCGGGAACATGAGCGCGAACAGGCGGCCTGCCCGGATCGCCGTGTCGGTGACCTCGTCGTTGGCGACCGTGAACCGCGCCGTCTCGACGTCCTCCCGCACGAAGGCGCGCACGACGCGGATGCCGGTGAGCTGCTCGCGCAGCACCCGGTTCACCCGGTCGATCCGCTCCTGCATCTTCCGGAACAGCGGGATCATCCGGACGATGATCATGCTCACCGCGATCAGCAGCACGGGGACGCTCACCGCGATCAGCCAGGAGAGCTGCAGGTCCTGCCGCATCGCCAGGATGATCCCCCCGATCGCGAGGATCGGCGCCGACACCAGCAGCGTGCAGGTCATCAGCACGAGCATCTGCACCTGCTGGACATCGTTGGTGTTCCGCGTGATGAGCGACGGGGCCCCGAAGTGCGTCACCTCGCGCTCGGAGAACTCGCCGACCCGGTGGAAGATCGCGCCGCGCAGGTCGCGGCCCACCAGCATGGCCACCTTGGCGCCGAAGTAGACCGCGGTGATCGCGCACGCGATCTGCACGATGGTCACGCCGAGCATCTCCGCGCCGGTCGACAGGATGTAGCCGGTGTCGCCCTTGGCGATGCCATTGTCGACGATGTCGGCGTTCAGCGTCGGCAGCCACAGCGACAACAGCGACTGGGCGAGCTGGAAGAACACCACCCCGATGAGGAGCGGCCAGTGCGGCCGGAGGTAGCGGCCGAGGAGTTTCAGGAGCATCCGGGCTCTCCCAGATCTGCCGCGTCGGCGGCGGTCGTGACGGTGGTGACGGGCGTATGGCCGGCGAACGATCGGCCGGCGATGCCCACGAGGGCGATCCGGGCCAGGTCGTCGACGCTGAACTCGATACCGTCGTTCAGCGCGGGGAATGCGGACGAGAAGCTGATCAGGCGCAGGATGTGCGCGACGCGGTCGGGCGGCCAGTTCAGCTCGGCGGCCTCCGGAGCGAGGATGCGGGCGATGATGGCCGCGAACTCGGTTCGCTCCTGCGGGATCGGCGGGCGCTGATGACCCACCACCGTCACGATGCGCATGACATTCTGGAACCGCTCGCGCAGCAGGAAGACGATCGCGCGCAGCTTGTGCTCCAGCGGGAGGCCCGGGTCGATGGCACGCAGCGCCTCACGCAACGGCTCCGGGTCGAGGTATTTCTCGATCGCTGACTGGACGAGCGTCTCCTTGTCGCCGAACGCGCGGAAGATCGTCCCCTCCGCGATCCCGGCGGCGTCGGCGATCTGGCGCGAGGTCACCCCGCGGCCGTGCTCGATCAGCAGCGGGATGACCGCGTCGATGATCATCGCCTTACGGTCCTCCGGCGGCAGCGATGGGGCGCGGTTGCGCGTCGTCTCCAACTCGGTTTCCACGCAGGAATCGTAAGCGGAGTGAGTGCTCACTCACAACGGCGATCGCGTTCGCCGCGAGCGAACAGACCCTGCCGGGTTCAGCGGTCGAGCGGGAAGAAGCCCGAGATGGTCGCGATGTCCTCCGCCGACGGCGTCCACGCGGTCGCCGCCTCCGCGTTCGCCACGATCTGCTCGGGACGTGTCGCCCCGGCGATCACACTGGTGAGCCCCGGCTGGGCCAGCAGCCAGGCGAAGGTCGCCTGGAGCATGGTGACGCCGCGCTCGTCGCAGAACGCCTGGTACCGCTCGATGGCGTCCCACGGCGCGTCGTCGAGCAGGTGCTTGCGGATCATCATGATGCGGCTGTCGGCCGGCCCGCCCGAGCGGCTGAACTTGCCCGTGAACAGCCCGTTGTAGAGCGGGAAGAACGGCAGGAAGCCGAGGCCGTAGGCGTTGACCGCCGGAAGCACTTCGCGCTCGGCGCCGCGGGCCAGCAGGCTGTACTCGTTCTGAGCCGAGATGAACTTCGGGTGCCCGGCGAGCCGAGCGGTGAACTCGGCCTCCGCGATCTGCCAGCCGGCGAGGTTCGAGTGGCCGATGTAGCGGATCTTTCCCTCGGCGATCAGGTCGTCCAGGGTCTCCAGCGTCTCCTCGATCGGGGTCACCGGATCCGGGTGGTGCAGCTGGTAGAGGTCGATCCAGTCCGTCCGCAGCCGCCGCAACGACGACTCGACGGCGAGGCGGATGTAGCGTCGAGACCCGCGCACTCCCCAGTCCGGGCCGTTCGCGCCGGCCATGTCCATGCCGAACTTGGTGGCGAGCACGATCCTGTCGCGCTTGCCCCGGAGGGACGCGCCCATCAGCGTCTCCGAGAGTCCCCGCTCCTTGCCGTAGATGTCGGCGGTGTCGAAGAACGTCACGCCTGCGTCGATCGCGGCATTGATCACCGCGTCGGTGCCCTCCTGGGTCTCGGTGGCCGTACCCGCCCGGCCGAAGTTGTTGCAGCCGAGGCCGATCGTCGAGACGATGAGGCCCGAGTCGCCGAGCGTGCGGTATTCGATGTTCGCCATGCCGTCGAGTCTAGGCAGCGTCCACGGCCGGGTCGAACGGATTCGTCCTCCACAGAACGGGCCGGAATGGGACTTATCCCCGATGTCCGATTTCCGCGAGTCACTGTCGGCGGCCACCCGTAGAGTCGACCCATGAGCAGTTCCACGATCTTCCTCCTCCGGATGCCGAGCCCCATCGGCCGCATCGAGCTGACCGGCGACGGTGACGCCGTCACGTCCCTCTCGATCGCACGCGACGATGTGCTCCCCCACGACGGCCTGCCCGAGAACCGCGACGCCGTGCTCGAGAAGGCGGCCGCCCAGCTCGACGAGTACTTCGCCGGCACGCGACGGGAGTTCGACGTGCCCGTCCACCTCATCGGTACCCCGTTCCGCACGGCGGTCTGGGAGCGCCTCACGGCGCTGGAGTACGGCACGCTCACCACCTACGGCGAACTCGGGCTGGCGCTCGGCCACCCGGGCTACGGGCGCGCCATCGGCGGCGCGGTCGGGGCGAACCCGGTGCCCATCATCATCGGCTGCCACCGCGTCCTCTCGTCCACCGGCAAGATCACCGGGTACAGCGGAGGCGAGGGCATCCCCACCAAGCTCTGGCTGCTGGAGCACGAGGGGATCACCCTCGCGGCATGAGCACGGAAGCCACCACCGAGAAGACCTCCACCCTCCCGGCAGAGACGGTCGCCCGCACCGCGCTCGTGATCGGCGACGACGGCCGCGCCCGGTGCTCGTGGTCGGCGAACGACCCCGAGTACCGGCGCTACCACGACGAGGAGTGGGGCACGCCCCAGCACGATCCGCGCGCGCTCTACGAGAAGCTCTGCCTCGAGGGCTTCCAGGCGGGGCTCTCCTGGATCACGATCCTCAAACGCCGGCCGGCCTTCCGCGAGGTCTTCCACGGCTTCGTCCCGGAACGTGTCGCGGCCATGACGGAGACCGACGTCCAGCGGCTGCTGGGCGACGAGCGCATCATCCGGCACCGCGGCAAGATCGAGGCGACCATCTCCAATGCGCGCGCCGCCCTCGCGCTCGACGTGCCGCTGGAGCAGCTGATGTGGGGCTTCGCCCCGGCCGGCCCGCGGCCGAGACCGCGGGAGTGGCACGAGGTCCCGGCGGTGACGCCCGAGTCCACGGCGATGAGCAAGGAGCTGCGGCGTCGGGGATTCCGCTTCGTCGGGCCGACCACGATGTACGCCCTCATGCAGGCGACCGGGATGGTGGACGACCACTTCGAGGGCTGCTTCCGCGCGGCGTGACAGGCACTGCGCGTGGGACGCACCGAGCCAGTCTGGCGCCCCAGCAGCCGCGGCCACGAGAGAGTCGGGCCGACGAAGTCGATCTGGGAACCGTTCTCGCTGGTGGCGACGCGTCCGCTCGTGCCCGACCGCAGGCGGAATCTACTGTGCTGCCGCCACACCGGTTCCGGACTCGGCACATCCGAGGATGTGTCCGCGATCTGCGCGTCGGCCCGACTGGTATGTGGGTGCCTTCCGGCGTTCACAGCGCCGGGACTGACGGGATGTCCCTTCTCTCGTGAGATGAGCATATCTCACTTGCACCTCGCGCACCACAGCTCCGAAGCAGATGCTCAGCGTGCTGAACGCAGTACCGCGCTGAGCTTCCCCGGCACGCCGACGACCTCCGGGACGACGAGGTCGAGCTCGCTCTCCCGGTCCGCCGAGCGCGTCAGCTCGTAGCCCTCGGCGGCGGCCCAGGCGAGGAGGGCCTCCGTGGAGGCGAAGTCCTCGCCGTGCTCGATGAGGGCACGCGCGAACAGGCCCTTGGCTTGCTTGTTGAAATGGTTGAGCGCGCGAACGGTGCCAGTCTCGTCCCGCGCGAGCACCCGCAGGTAGTGCGCTCCCTCGCGCTCGGGCAGCGGTCCGAGCGCGGCGTAGCCCTCCGACCTCAGGTCGAGGATCACCCCGTCGACCCGGGCCAGCTCCGCCGCGCACACCGCCGCCCAGCGCTTCTTGAGCGCGGGCGAGAGCCGCGAGTCGAACGACAGCCGGTAGGCGGGGATCGGATCGCCCGCGAGCACGAGGCCGAGCAAGGCCGACTGCACCGCGACGCTGCGCGCGGCGAACCGCCACTCCTCGTCCGTCAGCGTCTCCGCGTCCAGGGCGTCGTACAGCACACCGGTGTAGCGCAGCAGCGCGGGCATCGTCGGAGCCCGGCGGAGGCCACGATTGCGTGCCACCTCGTGCGCCTGCTTCGGGCCCAGCTTGAGCGCCCTGACCGCGGCCTCCGGGGTGCGCGACAGCGCGACCGTGTCGCCGACGACAGCCCGGCGCGTCGCGTTCAGTGCCGGGAAGCCGAGGGATTTCAGGGCGAGCGGCTCCCCCTCTCCCCCGTCGCGCTTGGTCTCCGACGGGGGCAGCAGGACGAGCACTCAGCCCTCCAGGAAGGCGAAGGCTGCGTCGACGTTCTCGCCGAGCGGGCGGGAGGTGTCCAGGGTCACGCGCGGGAGCGACGCCGCGGCGCCCTTCCACTCGGCGTAGTCGTCCACGCTCTGCTCCACCGCGTACGCGGCGCCCAGGCCCGTGCGCTTCGCGAGACGCTGCTCGTGCAGCTCATCGTCGGAGCACACCGTCTCGACCACGCGCAGCTTCACGCCGCAGCGCTCCGCCAGGTCGCGCCACTGCAGGCGCGCGGGCTCGACGGCGTTCACGGCGTCCACGACGACCGAGTGACCGCTGACGAGCACCTGCTCGGCCATCCGCTCCGCGACCAGGTACGCGGCGAGGCCGGTCGGCTGGTCGGAGTCGATGCCGGCCTTGAGGATCGCGTCCTCGATCGGGTCCACCGAGATCGCCGTCGCGCCGAGCCGGCCCGCGATGATCTCCGCGATGGTGGACTTGCCCGAACCAGGAAGCCCCGCCGTCACGATCAGCACGGGGACGCGGACGTCGTCGAACTGTCGGTCGAGCGGGGCTTTCGGGTCGGACATGCTCAGACCAGCTCGGCCTGACGCGCCACGATGGTAACCGTGTTGTTCTCGACGGAGAGGAAGCCGTCGTCGGCCTGCGCCGCGATCGACTCCCCGCCGTTCAGGGTCACGCGCACCTCGCCCTGGGCGAGGATGGCGAGCAGCGGCTCGTGGCCGGGCAGGATACCGATCTGCCCCTCCACGGTCCGTGCGACGACCATGCTCGCCTCGCCCGACCACACTTCGTGGTCGGCGGCGACGACGCTGACGGTGAGGACAGCCATGTCAGCCGTTCTCCTTCTGGATCTGCGCCCACTTCTCCTCGACGTCGGTGATCGCGCCGACATTGAAGAACGCCTGCTCGGCCACGTGGTCGAACTCGCCCTTGGCGATGGCGTCGAACGACTCGATGGTGTCCTTCAGCGGGACGGTCGAGCCCTCGACACCGGTGAACTTCTTCGCCATGTAGGTGTTCTGCGAGAGGAACTGCTGGATGCGGCGGGCCCGCGACACGGTGATCTTGTCCTCTTCGGACAGCTCGTCGACACCGAGGATCGCGATGATCTCCTGCAGCTCCTTGTTCTTCTGAAGGATCTGCTTGACCGTGGTGGCCACGCGGTAGTGGTCGGCGCCCAGGTAGCGGGGGTCGAGGATGCGCGAGGTCGAGGTCAGCGGGTCGACCGCCGGGTACAGACCCTTCGACGCGATCTCACGGGAGAGCTCGGTCGTGGCGTCGAGGTGGGCGAACGTGGTCGCCGGCGCCGGGTCCGTGTAGTCGTCGGCCGGAACGTAGATCGCCTGCAGCGAGGTGATCGAGTGGCCACGGGTCGAGGTGATGCGCTCCTGGAGGAGACCCATCTCGTCGGCCAGGTTCGGCTGGTAGCCCACCGCGGAGGGCATGCGGCCGAGCAGCGTGGAGACCTCGGAGCCCGCCTGCGTGAAGCGGAAGATGTTGTCGATGAAGAGCAGCACGTCCTGCTTCTGCACGTCGCGGAAGTACTCCGCCATCGTCAGCGCGGACAGGGCGACGCGCAGACGCGTCCCCGGCGGCTCGTCCATCTGGCCGAAGACGAGCGCGGTCTTGTCGAAGACGCCCGCCTCCTCCATCTCGTGGATGAGGTCGTTGCCCTCACGGGTGCGCTCGCCGACGCCGGCGAACACCGAGACACCACCGTGGTCCTGGGCCACGCGCTGGATCATCTCCTGGATGAGGACGGTCTTGCCGACGCCCGCGCCGCCGAACAGGCCGATCTTGCCGCCCTGCACGTACGGGGTGAGGAGGTCGATGACCTTGATGCCGGTCTCGAACAGCTGGGTCTTGGACTCGAGCTGGTCGAACGACGGCGGCTGGCGGTGGATCGGCCAGCGCTCGGTGATCTCGATCGTCTCGCCCGGCTCGGCGTTGAGAACGTCGCCGGTCACGTTGAAGACCTTGCCCTTGGTCACGTCGCCGACCGGGACGCTGATCGGGGCGCCGGTGTCGCGCACCTCGCCGCCGCGGACCAGGCCGTCGGTCGGCTTGAGGGCGATCGCACGGACGAGGTCGTCGCCGAGGTGCTGAGCGACCTCGAGCGTGATCTCGGTCGACTGCTCGCCGATGGTGATGGTGGTCTTCAGGGCGTTGTAGATCCCCGGGATCGAGTCGTGCGGGAACTCGATGTCGACGACCGGACCGGTGACGCGGGCGATGCGTCCCACGCCGGCCGGCTGCGCGGTCGAAGCCTGGGCTTCGGCGGTAGCGGTAGTCATGATTCGTTCTCTCTCGTTTGGACGATTATTTTGCCGAGCTCAGCGCGTCCGCGCCGCCCACGATCTCGGAGATCTGCTGGGTGATCTCCGCCTGGCGGGCGTTGTTGGCCAGTCGCGTGTAGTCGGTGATGAGCTTGTCGGCGTTGTCGCTCGCGGCCTTCATCGCCTTCTGCGTGGCCGCGTGCTTGGAGGCGGCGGACTGCAGCATCGCGTTGAAGATGCGGCTCTCGATGTAGACCGGCAGGAGCGAATCGAGCACGGTGTTGACGTCGGGCTCGAACTCGTAGAGCGGCAGGACCTGCGTGCGGTCCGGCTCCTCCATGCCCTCGACGACCTCCAGCGGAAGCAGGCGGACGATCTGGGGCTCCTGCGTCAGCATGCTGACGAAGCGGTTGTAGATGATGTGGATCTCGTCCACGCCGCCGTCGGACGCGTCACGCAAGAAGGACTCGAGGACCGCGTCGGCGACCTCTTTGGCCTGCTCGAACTCGGGGTTGTCCGTGTTGCCCGTCCACACCCGCTCGAACCCGCGGCGCCGGAAGCTGAAGTAGCCCTGCGCCTTGCGTCCGATCAGGAAGTAGACGACCTCCTTGCCCTGGCTGCGCAGCAGCTCGGCGAGCTTCTCCGACTCCTTGAGCACGTTCGAGTTGAACGCGCCCGCGAGTCCGCGGTCCGACGAGAAGATGACGATCGCGGCGCGCTCGATCTTCTCCGGCTCCGTGGTGAGGACGTGCTCGACGTTCGAGTAGGTCGCCACCGCCGACACCGCGCGCGTGATCGCGCGGGCGTACGGCGTGGAGGCGGCCACCCTGGCCTGCGCCTTCTGGATGCGTGAGGCGGAGATCAGCTCCATGGCACGGGTGATCTTCTTGGTCGTCTGGGCAGACCTGATCTTCTGCCGGTAGACCCGAAGCTGTGCTCCCATGTGTCTTCCTCAGTACCTATCCGTGCTCAGCGCTTCGCCTTGACGATGCGCTCCTGGTTGACGTCCTCCGTGGAGCTCGCCTCGAACTCCTCGCGTCCGACCGAGGCGAGCGGCTTGCCCTCGCCGGTCTGGAACTCGAGCTTGAACTTGTCGATCTCCTCGCCGAGCTTCGACACCGTGTCGTCATCGAGGACGTTGGTCTCGCGCAGCGTGGTGAGGATGTCGGTGTTGCGGCGCAGGTGGTCGAGCAGCTCGGCCTCGAAGCGGAGGATGTCCTCGACCGCGACCTCGTCCAGCTTGCCGTTGGTGCCGGCCCAGATCGAGACGACCTGCTCCTCCACCGGGAACGGCGAGTACTGCGGCTGCTTGAGCAGCTCGGTGAGGCGCGCGCCACGGGCGAGCTGACGGCGGCTGGCCGCGTCGAGGTCGGACGCGAACATCGCGAACGCCTCGAGCGAGCGGTACTGCGCCAGTTCGAGCTTGAGCGTGCCGGAGACCTTCTTGATCGACTTGACCTGCGCGTCGCCACCGACGCGGGAGACCGAGATGCCGACGTCGACCGCGGGACGCTGGTTGGCGTTGAACAGGTCGGACTGCAGGAAGATCTGGCCGTCGGTGATCGAGATCACGTTGGTCGGGATGTACGCCGACACGTCGTTCGCCTTGGTCTCGATGATCGGCAGACCGGTCATCGAGCCGGCGCCCAGCTCGTCGGAGAGCTTGGCGCAACGCTCCAGCAGGCGGGAGTGCAGGTAGAAGACGTCGCCCGGGTAGGCCTCGCGTCCCGGCGGACGGCGGAGGAGCAGGGACACGGCGCGGTAGGCCTCGGCCTGCTTCGACAGGTCGTCGAAGATGATCAGGACGTGCTTGCCGCCGTACATCCAGTGCTGGCCGATGGCCGAGCCGGTGTAGGGGGCGAGGTACTTGAAGCCCGCCGGGTCGGAGGCCGGGGCCGCGACGATGGTGGTGTACTCCATCGCGCCGGCGTCCTCGAGCGCGCCCTTCACCGAGGCGATGGTCGAGCCCTTCTGGCCGATGGCGACGTAGATGCAGCGGACCTGCTTGTTGACGTCGCCGGACTCCCAGTTGGCCTTCTGGTTGATGATCGTGTCGATCGCGATGGCCGTCTTGCCGGTCTGGCGGTCGCCGATGATGAGCTGGCGCTGGCCACGGCCGACGGGGATCATGGCGTCGATCGCCTTGATGCCGGTCTGGAGCGGCTCGTGCACCGACTTGCGCTGCATGACGCCGGGGGCCTGCAGCTCGAGCTCGCGGCGGCCTTCGGTCGCGATCTCGCCGAGACCGTCGATCGGGTTGCCGAGCGGGTCGACCACGCGGCCGAGGTAGCCGTCGCCGACGGGGACGGAGAGGACCTCGCCGGTGCGGGTCACCTCCATGCCCTCGACGATCTGGTCGAACTCGCCGAGGACCACGACGCCGACCTCGTTCTCGTCGAGGTTCTGCGCCAGGCCCAGGGTGCCGTCCGCGAAGCGGATGAGTTCGTTCGCCATCACGCCGGGGAGGCCCTCGACGTGCGCGATGCCGTCGGAGGCGTCGAGCACGTGCCCGACCTCGACGGTCTCGGCGTTGGCCGGCTCGTACTTCGAGACGAAGTCTTTGAGCGCGTCCCGGATCTCATCGGGGCTGATCTGGATGTCTGCCATCGTTGTTCCCTATCTGGGTTTTCTCTGGGGCGGTCAGCCCGCGAGCTGAAGTCGGAGTTCGGTGAGGCGCGACGCGACGCTTCCGTCGATGACGTCGTCGCCGATCTGAACGCGCAGGCCGCCGAGGATCGAGGGATCGACGACCTCGTTGAGCTTGAGGTCGCCGTACTTCGCGGCGAGGCTCGCGCGGAGGCGCTCGGCCTGCTCGGCCGGGAGCGGCTGGGCCGTGACGACCGTGGCGATCGCCTGGCCGTACTGGGCGGCGACGATGCGCGCGGCCTCGCGGAGCGACTCGCGGATGCTGCGGCCGCGCGGCTGCAGGACGAGCTGGCGCGCGATCGCGACGGTCTGCGTCGAGGCCTTGCCCGAGAGCAGTCGCTCGGCGAGAGCGGCCTTGGCCTCGGGCGCGGCGAGCTTGCTGCGCAGCGCGAGCTCGAGCTGCGCGTCGGAGGTCACGGCGCCTCCGAACGCGAACAGCTCGCCCGGGATGTCCACGTTGCGCGGCGCGGAGGCGGCGATCGAGCGGATGCCGAGCTCCTCGATCGCGGCGAGCACGTCGTCCTGGCCGGACCAGCGCTCGCCCGCGACGACGGTCAGCAGCTCGACCGCGGGGGCCGAGAGCGACGCGAAGACGCGCTGGACCAGCGCGGCCTTGCCGTCGGCGGGCGCCGAGGGGTCGCTGAGGACCGCACGGAGCTGGGCGGAGTCGGCGACGACTCGTCCTGCGGCGAACAGGTCTTCAGCCGTCGCCAGATCGGCCTTGGACCCGAGCCCGGCGAGCGCCTGGACGGATCGGGCCAGTGCTTCTCTGGAGGCGCTTCCCATCAGTTGCTCGACCCTGCTTCCTGGGCCTTCTGGGCTTCACTGGACTCGAGGTCGGCCAGGAACCGGTCGACGATGGCCTGGGCCCTCTTGTCGTCGGTGAGCACCTCGCCGACCACGCCGGACGCGAGGTCGATCGCGAGCGAGCCGACCTCGCCGCGGAGCGAGACGAGCGCGCCCTGGCGCTCCGCCTCGATCTGGGCCTGGGCGGCGGCGGTCACGCGCGCGGCCTCGGCCGTGGCGTTGTCCTTGGCCTCCGCGACGATCTTCTGACCGTCCACGCGGGCCGTCTCGCGGATCTTGGCCGCCTCGGCACGCGCGTCGGCGAGCTGCGCGGTGTACTCCTCGAGCAGCGCCTCGGCCTTGTGCTGAGCCTCGTCGGCCTTCGCGATGTTGCCCTCGATCGCCTCGGCGCGCTCATCCAGGAGCTTCCGCATGCGCGGAAGGACCAGCCTCCAGAAGAAGAACAGGATGATGACGAAGCAGATCACCGAGCCGATGATGTCCGGCCACGCGGGGATCAGCGGGTTGTGCGTCTCCTCCGTCGCGGCGATCACGACACTGTTGAGCATCGTTCCTCCTTACGGGAATGGATAAAGAGGACGGACTACTGGAAGATGAAGCCGACGGCGATACCGATGAACGCGAGCGCCTCGGTGAACGCGATACCGATGTACATCAGAACCTGGAGGCGGCCGGCCAGCTCGGGCTGGCGGGCGACGCCCTCGATGGTCTTGCCGACGACGATGCCCACGCCGATGGCCGGGCCGATGGCGGCGAGGCCGTAACCGACGGTGGCGATGTTGCCGTTGATTGCAGCGATGTCCACGTTATGTGTTTCCTTCCGTGATGGCGGTGCGCGCGGTCGCGCGAACCGTAATTAGTGTTCCTCGGCGACTGCGAGCTGGATGTAGACACCCGTGAGCAGTGCGAAGACGTAGGCCTGGAGGACAGCCACCAGGATCTCGAACAGGGAGAATGCGAACCCGAACGCGAAGGTCACCACACCGAACAGCGACCAGAGTCCGCTCAGGGTGAAGACGAAGAACGCGGTGCCGGTGAAGAACAGCACGAGCAGCAGGTGCCCAACGACCATGTTCATGAGAAGTCGGAGGGTCAGCGTGATCGGCCGGAGGATGAAGGTCGAAATGAACTCGATCGGCGTGACCAGGATGTACAGGAACCACGGGACACCGGGCGGGAACAGCGCGTTCCGGAAGAAGTTGCCCGGGCTCTTCTTGATACCCGCGTAGATGAACGCGACGTAGGCCGCGACCGCCAGCACGAGAGGCGTCCCGATGATGGCCGTTCCCGCAATGTTGAGGAACGGGATGATGCCGGTGATGTTGAAGAACAGCACCATGAAGAAGATCGTGGTGAGCAGCGGCAGGAAGCGCCGGCCGTCCTTGCGGCCGAGCAGGTCCTCCGCGATGTTGACACGGACGAAGTCCAGGCCCATCTCGACGACCGACTGGAAGCGGCCGGGGATGAGCTTCATCTTGCGCGTGCCGAGCCAGAAGATCAGGATCAGCGCGACGGTCGAGATGATGCGGACCAGCGTGATGCGGTTGAACTCGAGTCCGCCGATGGTGAACAGGGTGGGTGGGAAGAACTCGTTGATCGACGGGCCTTGGAAGCTTCCTCCATCGGAGCTTGCGGCCTGGACCAGCAGGTTCACAGCGTTAGCTAACAGCGCTATCTCCTGTTTCGGGGCGTCGAGCTGATGCTCTCGCGACGACGAACGGTGGACACCCGATTTCGCGCGCCCGGTGGTGCATGGGCGCGTACGGGTGGGGGATCACTGACAACTCTACAAGAGTTTTCAAGCGGTAACGAATCGGATAAGGTTCAGCGTTTGTCCCCCGGCAGCGTGACGTCGCTGGCGTAGGGGATGCGCGATCGGAACACGACGATCATGTCGACCACGAGCGATCCGATCACCCCTGCGATCAGGCTCAGGAACAGCACCACGGGGTTGATCCACGGCTGGTCGCGCAACAGCAGCGCGAGCACGATGAACAGCACGAACTTGACGATCCAGCCGCCGAGCACGATCCCGAAGAACAGCCCGACGAAGAGGTCCGAACCGATGAACCGGTTGGCGATCAGGATGCTGAGCGCGGTGATGCTGAGGAACACGGCGGCCATGAGGGTGCCGATCAGCGCGCTCGTGACGCCGACCCAGCCGGCGAAGATCCCGCCGAGGACCATCCCGACGACGGCGATCGCTCCGGCGAGGATGAAGCCGTACTTGAGCACGTCCTTCAGCACCGGGGTCGACGTCGGCTGCTGCGGAGCGGCCTTCGCGGGCTCGTCCGGCCGCGGGGCGGGGGCTCCGTCCTGGTGGTCGGTCATCGGGTCTCCTTGCTGGTGGGGCTGGCGGGCTCGCCGGGATCGCCAGGCGGGGTGGTGACGGAGATGCGCTCGCTCGCGATGTCGAGCGCGTCGTACTTCGCCGTCTCCTCGGCCTCCTTGCTGCCTGCGGGGGCGAGCTCGGCGGCGGCCTCGTTCACCTTGCGGCGGCTGAGCGGGGCGAGGGTGATCGCGGTGCAGATCACGAGGCCGATCGCGACGAAGACGATGGCCATCCAGTACGGGTCGAAGAAGAACAGCAGGCAGCCGATCGAGAGCACGGCCGTCCACGCGTAGAAGATCAGCACCGCATGGAGGTGCGAGTGCCCCATGTCGAGCAGGCGGTGGTGCAGGTGCTTGCGGTCGGCGCTGAAGGGCGACTTGCCCGCGCGCAGCCGCCGCACCACCGCGAGACCGAAGTCGAGCAACGGGATGACGAGCACAGCGAACGGGATGGTGACCGGAATGAACGCGGGAACCAGCGACGACTTGCCGAGGGTCTGCAGGGCCTCTGGGTTGATCGTGCCCGTCACCGAGATGGCTGAGGTCGCCATCAGGAGGCCGATCAGCAGCGCGCCGGCGTCGCCCATGAACATCTTCGCCGGGTGCCAGTTGAGCGGCAGGAAGCCCGCACACGCGCCGACCAGGATCGCTGCGATGACGCCGGCCAGGCTGAAGTAGTTCTGCGGGCTGATGTCGCGCTGCAAGAGGTACGTGTAGACGAGGAAGGTGCCGTTGGCGATGAGCGCGACGCCGGCGACGAGGCCGTCCAGCCCGTCGATGAAGTTGATGGCGTTCATCACGAGCACGATCGCGAAGAGGGTGATCACGATGCTCATCACCGGCGAGCCGATGGTGAGGCCGCCGATGGGCAGCGAGTAGATCTGCACGCCCAGCCAGGCGACGATCCCGGCCGCGACGAACTGGCCGGCGAGCTTGGTCATCCAGTCGAGGTCCCACAGGTCGTCGGCCACGCCGAGCACGACGATGAGCAGGGAGGCGCCCAGGATCGCGATGATCGGGCCTGCGTCCGAGAAGATCAGCGACAGCACGCCGAACTGGCTGGACAACAGCCAGGAGACGCCGAAAGCCACGAGGATGCCGAGGAACATCGCGACGCCGCCGAGCCGCGGAGTCGGCCGGGTGTGGACGTCGCGCTCCCGGATCTTCGGGTAGAGCTTGAAGCGCATGGAGACCTTGTAGACCACCACCGACATCCCGAACGTGATCACGGCCGAGATGAGCGCGAGGGCGAGGAAGAGGGTCACGGCTCAGGTGTCCGCGGCGGTGTCGGCGACCGCCTCGGCGTCGTCGGCCGGGTCCGCGGCCCGCACACCGGGCTCGTCGGCGTCGTCGACGAGCGCGTCGCCCACGACCTCGCGCAGCTGCGCAGCGGAGATGACGCCGTGGCGGAGGATGCGGAGCTTGCCGGCGCCCGCCGCGAGCGCGGTCGCGTCGACGATGGTGGAGGAGGAGTCCTTGCCCTCGACGCGCTCGTAGGAGGTGCCGGCCTCTCCCCCGTCGAGGTAGACCGACACGGACTCGCCGAGCATGGCCTCCGCCTCCGCTGCGGTGCGGGCGGCGGGGCGGCCGGTGAGGTTGGCGGACGAGACGGCCAGCGGGCCGGTCTCGGCGAGGATCTCCAGGGCGATCCGGTCCTGCGGCATGCGCAGCGCGACGGTGCCCTTGGTCTCGCCGAGGTCCCAGACCAGGGACGGCGCGGCGGGCAGGACGATGGTGAGGCCGCCCGGCCAGAACGCCTGCACGAGCGCGTCGACCTCGGCCGGGACGCGCTCGGCCAGGGCGGCGAGCGTGGGGATGCCGGGCACGAGGACCGGGGGCGGCGACTGGCGGCCGCGTCCCTTCGCGTCGAGGAGCCGCTGCACGGCCGTCGGGCTGAAGGCGTCCGCGGCGACGCCGTAGACGGTGTCGGTGGGGATCACGACGAGTTCGCCGCGGCCGATCGCCCCGCGGGCGAGGCGCATGCCGGTGAGGAGTTCGGAGTCGACGGAGCAGTCGTAGATGGGAGCCATGACGGCACCCATGATAGTTGAGCCACCGCAAGGTTCTCTGCGACCGCGCGGACCGGTAGGACGATGACAGGGCGCGGGACGATACTGGTGGCGATGGACGTCTACTTCTTCGACTGCGACAAGACCCTGTACGACTACGACTTCCACAAACGGCTCCCCCGCCTCGCCGAGCTGAGCGGCGTGAGCCAGTACCGGCTGGCGTCGAGCTGGTGGGCGGGCGGCCACGAGCGCGCCGCCGAGATCGGCGAGTACGCCACGAGCGAGGAGTACCTCGCCGCGTTCGCGGAGGTGACCGGAGGCCGCCTCACGCTGGAGCAGTGGCAGGAGGCCAGGCAGGCCGCGATGACCCGGATCGACGGGTCGGTCGAGGCGCTGCGGGTCGCCGCGACGCTCGGGACGGTGTCCCTGCTGTCGAACAACCCCATCCCGTTCAAGGACTCGCTCCCTGTGCTCATGCCGGACGTGGCGAGCATCCTGGGCAGCAACGACCTGGTCTCCGCGGTGCTCGGCGCCCGCAAGCCCGAGCGCCGTATCTACACCCGGGCGCTGGGACGGTTCGGGGCGCGGCCCGAGGACGCCATCCTGTTCGACGACTCGCTCGCCAACGTGGAAGGCGCCCGCGAGGCCGGGATGCACGCGTTCCACTTCACCCGCCGGGAGGACGGCACGTTCGACACCGACGGGATGCTCGCGGCGGTCCGGGCGTTCGCGGAGCGTTGACCCTCCTCGTATTCGGCACGAATGTCGCGGGGAGCGGATCGCTATTTGAGGGCGGTGGTCGCGCGGTCGCGGGTGGTGAGGTCGCGGTGCGTCGCGGCGGCGCGCCAGCCGTCGGCGGTCAGCAGCTCGCGAATCTGGGCGCCCTGCAGCTCGCCGTGCTCCAGCACGAGCGTGCCGCCGGGGCGGAGCAGTCTCCGGGCGACGCCCGAGATGACGCGCACGACGTCGAGCCCGTCGGCGCCGCCGTAGAGCGCCGCCGCCGGGTCGAAGAGGCGCACCTCCGGGTCGCGCGGGATCGCGTCGTCCGGCACGTACGGCGGGTTGGAGATGACGACGTCCACCGTGCCGTTCAGCTCGGGGAGGGCATCGGCGAGATCGCCGAGAACCGCCTGGAGGTTCGTCGCGCCGACCGACTCGACGTTGCGCCGGGTCCAGACGAACGCCTCCGGGGACTTCTCCACTGCGTACACGCGGGCGTGCGGCACCTCCGTCGCCATCGCGAGCGCGATCGCGCCGCTGCCGGTCCCGAGGTCGACGCCGACCGGCTCGGCCGACGGCACCGCGCGCAGCGCGTCGATCGCGAACTGGACCACCTGCTCCGTTTCCGGCCGCGGCACGAACACGCCGGGGCCGACCGCGAGCTCCAGGGAGCGGAACGGCGCCGAGCCGGTGATGTGCTGCAACGGCTCGCGTGTGGCCCGGCGGGCGGCGAGCTCGCGGACTCGCCGGGCGTCGTCCGTGTCGATCGCGGCGTCCATCACCACCAGCGCCTGGACGCGACCGCGCCCGGCGCCGAGCACGAACCCGATGAGGAGGTCGGCGTCCACCTCCGGATCGGGCACTCCCGCCTGCGCGAGGACGGCGACCGTCTCGTCGCGGAGGGAGCGGACGGTGGAGGGCGCGGCGTCAGACATGGCCCGACGAGCTTACCGTCACAGGCCTTCACCAGGGCTCCGGGCGGAATAGAGTGAACACCATGCCCGCGAAGATCTATGAGAACATCACCGAAACCGTCGGACGCACTCCGCTCGTCAAGCTGAACAGGCTCGCCGCCGGCACCGGCGCGACCGTGCTGGCGAAGCTGGAGTTCTTCAACCCCGCCGCCAGTGTGAAGGACCGCATCGGCGTCTCCATCATCGACGCCGCCGAGAAGGCCGGGGCGCTGCGCCCGGGCGGGATCATCGTGGAGGGCACCAGCGGCAACACCGGCATCGCCCTGGCCATGGTCGGCGCCGCACGCGGCTACAAGGTCATCCTCACCATGCCGGAGACCATGTCGAAGGAACGGCGGGTGCTGCTGCGCGCGTTCGGCGCCGAGATCGTCCTCACCCCCGGCCCCGAGGGCATGCGTGGGGCGGTGGAGGCGGCGAAGAAGATCGTCGCCGAGAACGACAACGCCATCTGGGCGCAGCAGTTCGCCAACGCCGCCAACCCCGCCATCCACCGCGCCACCACCGCCGAGGAGATCTGGGCCGACACCGACGGCGGCGTCGACATCTTCATCTCCGGCGTCGGCACCGGCGGCACCATCACCGGCGTCGGCCAGGTGCTGAAGGAGCGCAAGCCCGACGTGCAGGTCATCGCCGTCGAACCGGCCGACTCCCCGATCCTCAACGGCGGCACGCCCGGCCCGCACAAGATCCAGGGCCTCGGCGCGAACTTCGTCCCCGAGATCCTGGACACCGGCGTCTACGACGAGGTCATCGACGTGTCCTTCGAGGACTCCCTCGACATCGCCAAGAAGCTCGCCTCCGAAGAGGGCATCCTCGCCGGAATCTCCTCCGGCGCCATCATCTGGGCCGCCCTCCAGGTCGCCGCCCGCCCCGAGAACGCCGGCAAGACCATCGTCGCCATCGTCTGCGACACCGGCGAACGCTACATCTCCACCGCCCTCTGGGCCGACCTCCTGGACTGACGGCGTGGCCCTTTTCCGGGTGCGCGAGGACATCCGCAATGCGCGCACGCACGACCCCGCCGCGCGCGGGGACGCCGAGGTGGCGCTGGTCTACTCGGGCCTTCACGCCGTGTGGTCGTACCGCGTCGCCCACCGGCTCTGGCTCGCCGGCTTCCGGATGCCGGCGCGGATGCTGTCCCAGTTCACGCGCTTCCTGACCGGCATCGAGATCCACCCCGGCGCCCGCATCGGCCGCCGGTTCTTCATCGACCACGGGATGGGCGTCGTCATCGGCGAGACCACCTGGATCGGCGACGACGTGATGCTGTACCACGGCGTGACCCTCGGCGGCCGCGGCAGCGGTCACGGCAAACGCCACCCGACCATCCACGACCACGTGACGGTCGGCGCGGGCGCGAAGGTCCTGGGCGCGATCGAGATCGGCACACGCACCGTCATCGGCGCCAACGCCGTCGTCGTCCACGACGCGCCGCCGGACTCGGTGCTAACGGGCGTCCCCGCCCGTGCCCGCCCGCGCTCCGGCCACGAGCAGATCGCCGGCGACGAGTGGCTCGACCCCGCCCTCTACATCTGACAGCAACCGCCGAGTACGCAGATTGTCTGCGTACTCGGCGGTTTCCGGCTGATTTCTCGCGTACTCGGCGGTTTCAGTCTTGGGCCAGGTCGGCCAGGCGGGCCTCTTCGTCGGCGAGGATGTTGGACTCGATGACGGGGTCGAGCGCGCCGTTCATGACGGAGTCGAGGTTGTAGGCCTTGTAGCCCGTCCGGTGGTCCGCGATGCGGTTCTCCGGGAAGTTGTACGTGCGGATGCGCTCGGAGCGGTCCATCGTGCGGATCTGGCCCTTGCGGAACTCGGCCGCCTCGGCGTCCGCCTCCTCCTGCTGCTTCGCGAGCAGCCGCGCCCGGAGCACGCGCATCGCGGCCTCGCGGTTCTGGAGCTGGCTCTTCTCGTTCTGCATCGATACGACGATGCCGGTCGGCACGTGGGTGATGCGCACCGCCGAGTCCGTCGTGTTGACCGACTGGCCGCCGGGGCCCGACGACCGGAAGACGTCGATCTTGAGGTCGTTGGGGTTGATGTCGACCTCTTCGGGCTCGTCGACCTCCGGGAAGACCAGGACACCCGCGGCGGAGGTGTGGATGCGGCCCTGCGACTCGGTCGCCGGGACCCGCTGCACGCGGTGCACGCCGCCCTCGTACTTCAGGTGCGCCCACACGCCCTCGGCCGGGTCGCTGGAGTTGCCCTTGAACGCGACCTGGACGTCCTTGACGCCGCCGAGGTCGCTGGAGGTCTGCTCGATGATCTCGGCCTTCCAGCGCTTGGAGTCCGCGTAGTGGAGGTACATGCGCAGGAGGTCGCCGGCGAACAGCGCGGACTCGGCCCCGCCCTCCCCCATCTTGATCTCCATGATGACGTCGCGGCTGTCGTTGGGGTCGCGCGGGATCAGCAGGCGGCGCAGCTTCTCGCCGGACTCCTCCAGGCTCTGCTCCAGGCCAGGGATCTCCTCGGCGAACGCCTCGTCCTCCGCGGCCAGCTCGCGCGCGGCCTCCAGGTCGTCGGAGAGCTGCTTCCACTGGTTGTACGAGGCGACGATGCGCGACAGCTCGGCGTAGCGGCGGTTCACCTTCTTGGAGCGGACCGGATCGCTGTGCAGCTCGGGGTCGGAGAGCTGCTGCTGGAGATCGTCGTGCTCGGCGATGAGGCCGTTGACCGACTCGAACATGCGTGACTTCTTTCTGGAGGCGCTGGCTGGGAACGAGAAAGCGCCCGCCGCCGCGCACAGGGCACGGCGGACGGGCGCTTCGTCAGCTAGCGGTGGTCGTTCTCGTGGCCGTGCGAGTGCGCGTTGCCGTGGCCGTTGGCCGGCTGCGGCATCGACTTCTGCACCTGCATGAGGAACTCGACGTTGCTCGAGGTCTCCTTCAGGCGGCCGAGCACGATCTCCAGGGCCTGCTGCTGGTCGAGGCCGGCGAGGGCGCGACGCAGCTTCCAGGTGATCTTGACCTCGTCCTGGCCCATCAGCATCTCCTCGCGGCGGGTGCCGGAGGCGTTGACGTCGACGGCCGGGAAGATGCGCTTGTCGGCCAGCTGGCGCGACAGGCGGAGCTCCATGTTGCCGGTGCCCTTGAACTCCTCGAAGATCACCTCGTCCATCTTGGAGCCGGTCTCCACCAGCGCCGAGGCGAGGATGGTCAGCGAGCCGCCGTGCTCGATGTTGCGCGCGGCGCCGAAGAAGCGCTTCGGCGGGTACAGCGCGGAGGCGTCGACACCACCGGACAGGATGCGACCGGAGGCCGGGGCCGTCAGGTTGTAGGCACGGCCGAGGCGGGTGATCGAGTCGAGCAGGACGACCACGTCGTGGCCGAGCTCGACCAGGCGCTTGGCGCGCTCGATCGCGAGCTCCGCGACGGTGGTGTGGTCCTCCGCCGGGCGGTCGAAGGTGGAGGCGATGACCTCGCCCTTGACCGTGCGCTGCATGTCGGTGACCTCTTCGGGACGCTCGTCCACCAGGACGACCATGAGGTGCACCTCAGGGTTGTTGGTGGTGATCGCGTTGGCGATCTGCTGCATCACGATGGTCTTGCCGGCCTTCGGGGGCGCGACGATGAGGCCGCGCTGGCCCTTGCCGATCGGGGCGACCAGGTCGATGATCCGCTGGGTGACCTTGCCCGGCTCGGTCTCGAGCCGCAGCCGCTCCTGCGGGTACAGCGGGGTGAGCTTGCCGAACTCGACGCGGGTCGCGGCCTCCTCGATGGTCTGGCCGTTGATCGAGTCGACCTTCACCAGCGCGTTGTACTTCTGGCGGCTGTTGTTGTCGCCCTCGCGCGGCTGGCGGATGGCGCCGACGACGGCGTCGCCCTTGCGGAGGCTGTACTTCTTGACCTGGCCGAGCGAGACGTAGACGTCGCTGGCGCCCGGGAGGTAGCCCGTGGTGCGGACGAACGCGTAGTTGTCCAGCACGTCGAGGATGCCCGCGACCGGGATCAGAACGTCGTCATCGCCGATCTCCGGCTCGAGGTCGTCGCCGCCGGCGCCGCCACGGCGCTTGCGGTTGCGGTCGCGGAAGCGGCCGGCGCGGTCGCCCTCGGCCTGCTGCTGCTGCGGGCCGCGGTTCTGCTGGCCGCCCTGCTGGCCGCCGTCGCCCTGGAGGTCCTTCGGCTGGTTCTGCTGGCCCTGCTGGTTCTGGCCCTGCTGGCCGCCCTGCTGGTTCTGGCCCTGCTCGCCGTTCTGGTTGCCCTTGTTGCGGTTGCGGTTGCGACGGCTGCGGCCGGACTGCTGCTGCTCGCCGCCCTGCTCGGTGTCGCCCTGCTGCTCGCCGGTCTGGTCGCCGCGGGCCTGGTCGCCGCGGGCCTGCTCCCCCTGTGCGGGCGCCTCGGCCGACTGCTCGTCGGTCTCCTGGCCCTGGCCGTTCTGCTGGCCCTGACCGTTCTGGCCGCCACGGCCGCGGCGACGCCGTCCGCCGCCCTGGCCGTCGCGCTGCGCCTGCTCGCGGGACGCGAGAGCGGAGTCGAGCAGAGCGTCGACGTCCGGGATGAGCGACTCGACACCGGTCTCGCCGGTGTTGACGTGGGTGGCCGCGCCGACGCTGGTCGACGGGGCGATGCTCGTGCCGTCCGGGCTGGAGGCGCGGCGCGAGCCGCGTCGGCGCGGTTCGGCGGCGACCTGGCCGAGGAGGGCGTCGCCCGCGATGGGCTCGTCCGCCACGGGCTCGGCGATGAGCGGCTCGATGAGCACCTGGGAGGCGGCCGTCGCGTGGTCCGCCTGCTGCTCGGTCTCGGCCGGCACCGTCTCGATGGAGACGGGCTCTGCCGCTTCCGGCTCGGCGGGCGCCTCGGTCCCGGCGGCCGCGGCGCGAGCCGTCGCGATCGCCTCGACCAGCTCGCCCTTGCGGAGCCGGGTCGCGCCCTGGAGGCCGAGCTCGGCGGCGAGAGCCTGCAGCTCCGCCACCTTGAGCGAGGTCAGGTCGCTGGTGTCCACGCCCCCGGCGTGGAGTTCGACATCAGTCACTGAAGAGGATTCCTTTCCCCCGACGCGCACTCTGCGCGCCGCTGTGGAGCACTCGTCACGTGAGCCTGCCTTACCGTGCTGCGTTCGGATCCGCGCTACGGTGCGCTCTGGATCTCCGGATGCTCCGGAGAACCGAAAAGCGCAGGCAGGAGTGACGGCATGATTGCTAAGAGATCACCCGGAAGCTGGATTCGCTCGTGACGCGGGTTCTTCACGGGTGCACTCGGTAGTTTACCACCTCACGACAGGCCCTTTCGACGCTACGCCGCCGGTGTGTCCGCGTCGTCGACGGCCAGCGGAGCGACCGTCGCGCCCTTGAAATCGACCGCGAGCATCAGCGGCTGCCAGGCCGTCTGCGCCTCCCGGGCGACGAGCTCCGCAGCGGCGAGCCGCTGGCTCGGGTCGCTGCACAGCACCAGGATCGAGGGGCCGGCGCCGGAGACCACTGCCGCGAAGCCGTTGGATCGCAGCAGCGTGATCAGCCGGTCGGTCTCCGGCATGGCCGAGGCACGGTAGCTCTGGTGGAGCTTGTCCTCGGTCGCCGCGTGCAGCAGCTCGGGGCTCTGGATGAGCGCTGCCACCAGCAGAGCCGAGCGCGACACATTGAAGACGGCGTCCTCGTGGGGCACCGACTCGGGCTGGAGGCTCCGGGCGAGCGCGGTCGACATGACGTGCTCTGGCACGAGGACCAGCGGCGAGACGCCGCGGTGCACGATCAGCTTCTTGAACCGCGGGCCGTCCGGGGTGACCCACGCGATCGTGAGGCCGCCGAAGAGCGCCGGCGCGACGTTATCGGGGTGACCCTCCATGTCGTTCGCGAGGGCGAGCAGCGCCTGGGCGTCGAGCTCGACGACGCCCTCCAGGAGGCCCTTGGCTGCCATGATGCCGGAGACGATGGCCGCGCCGGACGAGCCGAGGCCGCGGCCGTGCGGGATGTTGTTGCGCGCCACCAGGTTCAGCCCGGGCAGCGCGACTCCGACGGACTCGAAGGTGTGGGCGATCGCCCGCACGACGAGGTTGCTCTCGTCGGTCGGGACCTCCCCCGCTCCGATGCCGACGACCTCGACGCTCGCACCCGGCTCGTCGCGCACGCTGACGCGCAGCTCGTCGTAGAGGGCGAGGGAGAGTCCGAGGGTGTCGAAGCCGGGGCCGAGGTTGGCGCTCGTCGCCGGGACCTTGACCGCGACCGCGCGGCTGCGCAGGTCGACGGCGCGCAAGCTCATGCCGACGCCCCGGTAGCCGGGACCAGGCCGAGCACGTCGGCGATCGCGTTCGTGTCGACCGGGACGATGGTGGGCTGCACGTCGGAGCCGTCGGCCGTGCGGAGCGCCCACTGCGGGTCCTTCAGGCCGTGGCCGGTGACGGTCAGCACGACGGTGGCGCCGGCCGGGATCACACCGGCGGCCGAGCGCTCCAGGAGGCCGGCGACGCTGATCGCGCTGGCGGGCTCCACGAAGATGCCGACCTCGGCCGAGAGGATGCGGTGCGCCTCCAGGATGGCGGCGTCGTCGATCGCGCCGAAGTAGCCCTCGCTGTCGTCGCGCGCGTTGAGCGCGAGCTCCCACGAGGCCGGGTTGCCGATCCGGATCGCGGTGGCGATGGTGTCGGGCTCCTTGACGGCGTGGCCGAGCACGATCGGGGCGCTGCCTGCGGCCTGGAAGCCGAACATCCGCGGGAGCTTCGTGGCCTCGCCGCGCTGCAGCTCCTCGGTGTAGCCGCGGTGGTAGGCGGTGTAGTTGCCGGCGTTGCCGACGGGGACGATGTGGAAGTCGGGAGCGTCGCCCAGGACCTCGACGACCTCGAACGCGGCGGTCTTCTGGCCCTCGATGCGGTCCGGGTTGACCGAGTTGACCAGGTGGACCGGGTAGTTGGTGGCCAGGTCGCGGGCGATGTCGAGACAGTCGTCGAAGTTGCCCTGCACCTGGAGGAGCTGCGCGTTGTGCGCGATCGCCTGACTGAGCTTGCCCATCGCGATCTTGCCCTCCGGCACCAGCACGACGGCCTGGATGCCGGCGTGCGTGGCGTACGCGGCGGCGGAGGCCGACGTGTTGCCGGTGGAGGCGCAGATGACGGCCTTCGCGCCGTGCTCGACGGCCTTGGAGATGGCCATCGTCATTCCGCGGTCCTTGAACGACCCGGTCGGGTTCATGCCCTCGAACTTCACGAAGACGTTCGCACCCGTGCGCGCGGACAGCGCGGGGGCGGGCAGGAGCGGCGTGCCGCCCTCGCCGAGCGTCACGATCGGAGTCGCCTCGGAGATGTTCAGGCGGTCCGCGTACTCGCGGAGCACGCCGCGCCACTGCCGGCTGTACGACTTCGGCCCATTCGACGACTGGGGCATTACGATCCTTCGACTCGGAGAACGGAAGAGACGGCGGTGACCACGTCGCTCGCGGCGAGCGCCTCCACGGTGGCCGCCAGCGCGGCCTCCTCGGCTTCGTGGGTGCCGATCACCAGGGTAGCGGTGGGGGCGGTCGCGCCGTGAATCGGATGGTTACCGGAGATGACGACGGCGCCGGTCGAGCTCGGCACGGACTGCTGCACCGTCTCCACGCTCACCCCGCCGTCGCTCAGGATACGGGCGACCCTGGCGAGCACGCCGGGCTGGTCTGCCACCGACAGAGTGATCTGGTATCGGGTGACGACGCGGCCGATATCGAGCACCGGGAGGCCGGCGTGCGTCGACTCGGCGACGCCAGGGCCGCCCACGACGTGCCGGCGCGCGGCGGACACGACATCGCCGAGCACGGCCGACGCCGTCTCCACGCCGCCGGCGCCCGCGCCGTAGAACATCAGGTCGCCCGCGGCCTCGGCCTGGACGAAGACCGCGTTGTGCGCGCCGCGCACCGCGGCCAGCGGGTGCTCGCGGCTGATCAGGGCCGGGTAGACGCGGGCGGAGACGCCCTCCTCGCCGGTCTCCGGGTCGACCAGCCGCTCGCAGATCGCCAGCAGCTTGATCACCCAGCCGCCCGCGCGGGCCGCCTCGACCTGCTCGCGGGTGACCGACGTGATGCCCTCGCGGTAGACCTGCTCCAGCGGCACCGTGGTGTGGAAGGCGAGGCTGGCGAGGATCGCGGCCTTCTGGGCGGCGTCGTAGCCGCCGATGTCGGCGGTCGGGTCCGCCTCGGCGTAGCCCCGCTCGGTGGCGGTGGCGAGCGCGTCGGCGAGGGTCTCGCCTGTCGTGTCCATCCGGTCGAGGATGAAGTTGGTCGTGCCGTTGACGATGCCGAGGATGCGCGAGACCGTGTCGCCGGCGAGGCTGTCGCGCAGCGGCCGGATGATCGGGATGGCGCCGGCGACCGCGGCCTCGTAATAGAGCTGGGCGCCGACCTGCTCGGCGGCGTCGAACAGCTCGGGACCGTGGGTGGCGAGCAGGGCCTTGTTGGCCGTGATGACGTCGGCCCCGGAGTTCAGCGCCTCCAGCACGTAGCCACGGGCGGGCTCCACGCCGCCCATCAGCTCGACCACGATGTCGGCGCCGAGGATGAGCGAGGTGGCGTCGGTGGTGAACAGCTCCTTCGGGAGGTCGACGTCGCGCGGCGCGTCCACGTCGCGCACGGCGATGCCGACGAGCTCCAGCCGCGCGCCGACGCGCGAGGCGAACTCGTCGCTCTGCTCCAGCAGCAGCCGCGCCACCTGAGAGCCGACGGAGCCGGCGCCCAGCAGCGCGACGCGGAGATTGCGGTATTCGATCATCGGCGGGTGCTCCCGTCTTCGTACGCGGCGTCGCGTGCCAGCAGGTCCGCCTCGGTCTCGCCGCGCACGATGACGCGGGCCGCGCCATCCGTCACGGCGACGACCGGCGGGCGGCCGAGGTAGTTGTAGTTGCTGGCCAGCGACCAGCAGTAGGCGCCCGTCGCGGGCACCGCGAGGAGGTCGCCCGGGGCGACGTCGCCGGGCAGGTACTCGGCGTCCACCACGATGTCGCCGCTCTCGCAGTGCTTGCCGGCCACTCGCACGAGCACCGGCTCGGCGGCGGACGCCCGGCCGGCGATCCGGGCCGAGTAGTCGGCTCCGTAGAGCGCCGGGCGCGCGTTGTCGCTCATCCCGCCGTCCACGCTCACGTAGCGGCGAATCGCCGTCTCGCCGTCGTCCTGCGCGGCGACCGTCACGTCCTTGGTCGTGCCGACCGTGTAGAGGGTGAGTCCCGCGGCGCCGATGATCGCGCGGCCGGGCTCGAACGCGACCGCCGGAATAGGGATGTCGAGATCCTCGCAGGTCGCCGCCACAGTCTCCGCGATGCTGCGGGCGAGTGCCTCGATCGGAGCCGGGTCGTCGGCCGCCGTGTACGCGATGCCGAAGCCACCGCCGAGGTTGAGCTCGGGGATGTCCCCACCGGCCAGCAGCTCCTTGTGCACGGCGAGCAGGCGGGCGGCCGACTCGGCGAAGCCGTCCGCTCCGAAGATCTGCGAGCCGATGTGGCAGTGCAGCCCGAGGAACGCGAGCCCGGCGTGCGAGCGGATGCGCGCGACGGCGCCGGCGGCGTCGGCCAGCGCGATGCCGAACTTCTGGTCTTCGTGGGCGGTGGCGAGGAAGGCGTGCGTGTGCGCGTGCACGCCGCTGTTCACCCGCAGCCGCACGCGCTGGACGACGCCGTGGCGCTCCGCGGCCTCGGCGACGCGGTCGATCTCCTGGAGGCTGTCGATGATGATGGCGCCGACGCCCTCCACCACCGCGCGGTCGATCTCGGCGAGCGACTTGTTGTTGCCGTGGAAACCGAGTCGCTCGGCCGGGACGCCCGCGGCGAGGGCGATCGCGAGCTCGCCTCCCGAGCAGACGTCGATGTTGAGCCCGGCCTCCGTCATCCACCGGGCGACCTCGATCGAGAGGAACGCCTTGCCCGCGTAATAGACCCGGGCCGCGGAGCCGACCTCGGCGAACGCGCGCTGCAGCGCGGAGCGCACCTCGACGGCGCGCTCGCGCGCCTCGGTCTCGTCCACGACGTAGAGCGGCGTGCCGAAACGCTCGGCGAGCGCGGCGACGGGGACGCCGCCGACGACGATCGCACCCTCCTCACGGTGGGCGGTGCGCGACCAGAGGCCCGGGACGAGCGCATTCGCGTCGTCGGGCTCCCTGAGCCACGGTGGTGCGAGCGGATTCGATGCCATGGGGACAACCTCACGAGTACGGAGAACTCAAGTACGACGAGTGGGGTTCTCTCTGGCGAGCGGACCCGGATTGGCCCCTGAAGCCGGTGGAGAAGCTGCATGAAGTCTAGCGAGAGGCAAACAACTGCTTCGCCGTGTTACGAGCAGTTCCCCTTGCTGTGCAGGAACTTCTCATCCATCACGAAATTCGACGCGGTCAGCGTGACGGTGGCGCGATTCGGCGTCACGTGGATGTCGCTGACCTGCACGCCGGCGGGGAGGTATTGCGCGGCGCACAGCGGGAACGGCCCGCTCGCCGTCAGTGCTTGGAGCAGCTTGGTGACGTTCACGTTGCCCGACCCGGCCGAGACGCTGGCCTTGCCCGGCGTGAGCAGGACGGTGCTCCCGTTCGCCTTGGCGGTCGCGCTCACGGTGTAGTCGACCGGGAGGCCGAGCAGGTCGATGCTCCCGTCGTAGCCGAGCACACCGTCGCCCAGGGTGATGTCGCCCTTGGCGCCGGGGATGGTGATCAGCTTGTTGAGCGAGTCCTGCGAGATGCTCAGCGTGCCCGTGGCCGACTGGATGGGCTTGCTGAAGTCGGTGGGAACTCCGGTCGCGTGGATGGACGCGCTCAGCAGCGCGCCGTCGACGGTCGCGTGCGGGGCCACCAGGTCCACGTCCGAGAAGCTGCCCGCCAGGAACTGCTGGAGCACCGAGAATCCGCCGATGTGCACCGAGACGTCGGCCTTCACCGACGAGGGGAGGTTCTTCTCGATCTCGGCCGCCACCCGCTGCTCCGCGACCGCGCGCGTCACGGCGTCGGCGACCACCAGTAGGAGGACGACGACCACGACAGCGATCACGATCCGCAGGAGGGTCTTCAGCCGGCGCGGGCGGGCGGGCCGTTCGCTTCGCACAGTCATGCCGTCACATCCGCTCCGGAGCGGACACCCCCACCAGCGCGAGGCCGTTGCGGACGACCTGGCCGGTCGCGTCGTTCAGCCACAGCCGGGTGCGGTGGGCGTCGGTGACCGGCTCGTCGCCGTGCGGGAGCACCCGGGTGGAGCCGTCGCGCACGGCGTACCAGGCGTGGTACAGCCCGGCGAGCTCCTCGATGTAGCGCGCGACGCGGTGCGGCTCGCGCAGCTCTGCCGCCTGGGCGATCACCCGGGGGAACTCCTGGAGGCCGCCGAGCAGGGCGCTCTCGGTCTCGTGCGTGAGCAGTTCCGGCTTGAACACGCTCCGGTCGACTCCGGACTTCGCCGCGTTGGCCGCCACCGAGCGGGTGCGGGCATGCGCGTACTGCACGTAGTAGACGGGGTTCTCGTTGCTGCGCTTGGTGAGCAGGTCGAGATCGATGTCGAGCTGCGAGTCGGTGGAGGAGCGCACCAGCGAGTAGCGCGCCGCGTCCACGCCCACCGCGTCGACCAGGTCGTCGAGCGTGACGATGGTGCCGGCGCGCTTCGACATCTTGACCGGCTCGCCGTCCTTGACCAGGTTGACCATTTGGCCGATCAGGATCTGGAGGTTGACGTGCGGCTCGTCGCCGAACGCCTCCACCATCGCCATCAGCCGGCCGATGTAGCCGTGGTGGTCGGCGCCGAGCATGATGATGTTCTGCTCGAAGCCGCGCTCGCGCTTGTCGAGGTAGTAGCCGAGGTCGCCGGAGATGTAGGCGGGCTCGCCGTTGGAGCGCACGATGACGCGGTCGCGGTCGTCGCCGAACGTCGTGGTGCGCAGCCAGATCGCGCCGTCCGCCTCGAAGATGTGGCCGAGGTCGTCCAGGCGCTCGATGGCGCGCTCGACGGCGCCCGACTCGTGCAGCGAGTCCTCGTGGAAGTACACGTCGAAGTCCACGCCGAACGCGTGCAGCCGGTCCTTGATCTCCTGGAACATCAGGTCGGTGCCGATGCGGCGGAAGACCTCCTGCTGCTGCTCGCGCGACAGGCCGGCCAGGTCGCCGATCTCCGGGTCGGCCGCGGCGCGGGTCGCGACCTGGGCCGCGATCTCGCCGATGTAGGCGCCGCCGTAGCCGTCCTCCGGCGTGGCCTCGCCGAGGTAGGCGGCGAGCAGGCTGCGCGCGAAGCGGTCGATCTGGGAGCCGTGGTCGTTGAAGTAGTACTCGCGCGTGACGTCGGCGCCCTCGGCCTGCAGGATGCGGGCCAGGCTGTCGCCGACGGCCGCCCAGCGCGCGCCGCCCAGGTGGATCGGGCCGGTCGGGTTGGCGGAGACGAACTCCAGGTTGACCAGCAGCCCGTCGTAGAGGTCGCCGCGGCCGTAGGCGTCGCCGGCCTCCACGATGGTCTGGGCGAGCTTGCCCGCGGCGGCGGCCTCCAACCGGAAGTTGATGAAGCCGGGGCCGGCCACCTCTGCGGAGGAGACGCCCTCGATGCCGGCGGCCCCCTCGGCGACCTCGGCCGCGAGCTCGCGCGGGTTGGCGCCGAGACGCTTGGCGAGCCGCATCGCGACGTTGGACGACCAGTCGCCGTGCTCGCGGTTCTTGGGGCGCTCGAGCGGGATGTCCTCCGCCGTGATCGTGAGCTCCGGAATGCTCGCGTCGCCCTCGCGTCGGCGGCTCACCACGGTCGTCACGATGGCGAGCAGGGCGGCGGAGAGGTCATCGGGAGTCATAGGGGACCAGTCTACTGGCGCTCCACGCCTTCCCCCGCCCTGGGTCTTGATAGGGTGCCTTCCGACACGCACCGGACGACACGGAAGACGCAGAACCGCATGCAGCAGCACACAGCACGGACCCTCGCCGCCCTCGCGATCGCCGCCGCCGCGGTCACGCTCGTGGGCTGCACACCGGCCGCGAAGCCGAACGCCGCGGCCTCGGCGTCCGCGCACGCCGGCGGCTCGAAGGGCGGCGACCCCACCCCGACGCCGACGCCCACCCCGACTCCGACGCTGCCGCCGACGCCGGTGACGCTGACCTGCGACCAGGTCGTCACCGCGAACCAGCTCTACGCCTACAACCCGAACTTCGCGACGGATCCGGGCTACGCTCCGACGGACGGGACGCTGGAGAAGCAGATCGCCGACTGGAAGGGCGCCACCTGCGCCTGGAAGAACCAGACCAGCGGCGACGTGATCCAGATCGCCGTGGCGATCCCGCCCGCGGACAAGCTGGAGGGGCTCAAGAACACCGCGATCACCGTGGCCCAGCCGGTTCCCACCTACGGGACGCCGCCGCAGGTGGAGGGCTACTTCAAGCCGGGCACCGCCGGCCAGGTGCAGATCTTCCGCGGCAAGTACTGGGTGGTCGCCGAGTCGCCCGCGTTCTTCGAGCCGGGCGACGCCGCGACGTTGATGCAGAGCGTGCTGGGCAACCTGCCCGCGAGCTGAGCCGACCGCAGGCGGGCCCGCTGGACGGGCGCGGCGCGAAAGGATGCTAGCCTGGACGGGCACTCCTGGCCCCCATAGCTCAGGGGATAGAGCGTCTGCCTCCGGAGCAGAAGGCCGTAGGTTCAAATCCTACTGGGGGCACCGAAGACAAGCCGAGGGCACCGAAGACAAGCCGGGGGCACCGAAGACAAGCCGGAAGGCCCCTCCCGCGGGAGGGGCCTTCCGCCGTTCTCAGCCGGCGCCGACCGTATCCCGGAGGGTGAGCGCGGCCGGGGGCAGCGGGGTCGCGAACAGGGCCGTACCCGCGCACGCCCCGCTGCCGTCGTTCGCGCTCTCGCACCGGGAGGTCACGGCCCACACGGAGCCGATCCCGGAGGACTGCACGTCCTTCAGCCACGGGCCTCCGCTCGCGCCGTGCGTGAAGTCGCAGGCGGCGCGCGCGTCGGACGCATAGCTGTTCACGCGGGTCGTGGCCACGTCGCAGCGCTGGGCGGTCTGCCCGGTGTACGGCGCCCGCGCCGGGTAGCCCCAGATCTGCGCCCCGGCCTGCTCCTGCCCAGCACCCGCCACGACGGCGTTGGCGCCGACCCGACTCACGATCTGCTGTCCCCCGCTGGCGGCGAGCCGCACGAACGCGTAGTCGTGGTCCCACTTCTTGCTCTGCGTCCACTCGGCGGACGCGCCCGCCGCTGTGCCCGTCCAGTAGCCGTGCGCGGACGGGCCGTTCTTCCAGCCCGGCGCGAACAGGAAGTCGGTGTAGTACGCCTTCCCCGGGCCACCCGGGTGGACGCAGTGCGCCGCCGTGACGACGAGGTTCTTCGTCGCGCTGTTGACGACGGCGGCGGTGCACGACGAGTCACCGGTCGGTGTGCGGAAGAACAGCCTCCCGACCGTGTTGTTGGCGGGGACGACCGTGCCCCAGGTCAGGGACCGCTCTGCGGGGAGAGCCCCTTCCGCCGGCGCGCCGGCACCGTGCCCGACCGGGAGGTCGGGCGCCGCGGCCTTCAGCTTCTCCGCCGACCAGTAGCCGTGCCGGTCGATCACCGGCTCCGCCGCCGCGGCGGGCACGAGGCCTCCCGCCGCGAGCGCCGACGCCACCGCGATCGCACCCAGTACCCGAGTGAGCGTGTGCATCCTGTCCCCCTTCCCGCCCGCGTCGTCGCGGGAGCGGTCGTGTCCTTCGACGCTAGGGCGCGGACCCCGCGCGCCGCGTCGGCCGCGGGAGGGGTGGGGGGTCAGCCGCTACTCGGCGTCGAGATCGGTCTCCAGGAGGGCGACGAGCTCGTCCAGTGCGACCTCCGACCCCGGGGCGTCCGACTTCAGGGTCACGACCGTGCCCTTGCTCGCCGCGAGCCCCATCAGGGAGAGGATGCTGCCGGCGTTCAGGTCGGGGCCGTCGCCGGCGGCGATGGTCACCGGGATCCCCTTCTCCTGAACGGCCTGCACGAACAGCTTGGCGGGACGGGCGTGCAGCCCGGAGGAGCTGGCGACGGTGGCGGTGCGCTGGGTCATGGTTCTCTTCTCTCAGTGATGGTCGTGGGGGCCGGTGCTCAGGCCGCCACCGTCGCGGGCACGGGCTGCTCGGTCTCGGCTGCCCGGGTCACGACGCGCGGCGCCGCGAAGCGCTTGAGGCCGACGACCAGGACGGCCGTGACGAGCGTTCCCGCCGCGAGCGCCAGGAGGAAGCCCCAGACCGGGTCGATCGCGAAGAACACGAAGATCCCGCCGTGCGGAGCACGCGATCCCACTCCGAAGGCCATCGCGAGCGCACCGGCGACGGCGCCGCCGGCGAGGTTCGCCGGGATGACCCGCAGCGGGTCGGCCGCGGCGAACGGGATGGCGCCCTCGGAGATGAACGAGAGGCCGAGCAGCCACGCGGCCGCCCCGTTCTCCCGCTCCACCTCGGTGAACCCGCGGCGGTAGAGCACGGTCGAGGCGAGCGCCATCCCGAGCGGCGGCACCATGCCGGCGACCATGACCGCTGCCATGATGTGGAAGCTGGCGTCGGTCTGGGCGGCAAGGCCGGCCACGGCGAAGGCGTAGGCCACCTTGTTGACCGGACCGCCGAGGTCGAAGCACATCATCAGGCCGAGGATGACGCCGAGGAAGATCGCGCCGGCTCCGGAGAGTCCGTTCAGGAAGTGCGTGAGCTGGGTCATCAGCCAGGCGATCGGGGCGCCCAGGATGAGCAGCATCAGTCCCGAGGCGACGATCGAGGCGCCGAGCGGGATGATGACCACCGGCATCAGGCCGCGCAGCCAGCGCGGGACGGCCGGGCGGCCGATCAGCCACGCGGCGTAGCCGGCCAGCAGGCCGCCGATCAGACCGCCGAGGAAGCCCGCGTTCATGAACACCGCGATGGCGCCGGCGACGAATCCGGGGGCGATTCCCGGCCGGTCGGCGATCGCGAAGGCGATGTACCCCGACAGCGCAGGGACCAGGAAGCCGAGGCTCACGCTGCCGATCTCGAAGGCGATCGCGCCGAGGTAGTAGCCGAGGCCTTCCGGCGGGAGGTTCCAGATCGCGTAATGCGTCAGCGTGTAGACGGCGTTGTTCATGCCGGAGCTGCCGTGCGCGAGCGCGATACCGTAGCCGCCGAGGAACGGCAGGAAGCTGATCGCGATCAGGAGGCCGCCACCGGCGACGAACGGGATCATGTAGCTGACGCCGGTGAGCAGGATGCGCTTGAGGTTCGCGCCCCAGGAGAGCGAGGCCGCAGTGGACGCGGCGGACGAGCCGCCCGTCGCGGTCACGCGCGCGCCATTCGGGTCGGCCGCGACGGCGACCGCCTCGGCGATGAGCTGGTCGGGCTGCTCGATGCCGCGCTTGACGGTCGAGCGCACGACGGGCTTGCCCGCGAACCTGGCCTCCTCGCGCACGTCCACGTCGTTGGCGAAGATCACGGCGTCGGCGTCGTCGATGATGCTCTGCGGGATGGCCTGGTAGCCGCTGGAGCCCTGCGGCTCGACGGTCAGGGCCACGCCGTTCTTGGCGCCGGCCGCGGTGAGCGCGTCGGCGGCCATGAAGGTGTGGGCGATGCCGGTCGCGCACGAGGTGACCGCGACGATGCGGGCGGGGCGGCCGTCGATCTGGAGGGCGGCGCCGGTCGCGGCATCCGCAGCGGCGGACGCGGCAGCCGGTTTCGTCGCGGCCGCGGGCGCGTCGCCCTCGCCGATGGCTTCGTCGACGAGCGCCACGACGTCCTCCGGAGTCTTCGCGGCCCGCAGTCCTGCGGTGAACTCCTCGGTCATCAGGCTGCGCGCGAGCTTCGACAGGACGGCGAGGTGGGCCTCGGCCGCGTCCGCCGGCGCCGCGATCAGGAACACGAGGTCGGCGGGACCGTCGGGCGCGCCGAAGTCCACACCGGGCTCCAGCCGCGCGAACGCGAGCGTCGGGACCGTGACGGACGGGCTCTTGGCGTGCGGGATGGCGATGCCGCCGGGCAGACCGGTCTCGTCCTTCTGCTCACGGGCCCAGGCGTCGGCGTACAGGGCGTCCACGTCGCTGGCGCGGCCCTCGGCGACGACGCGCGCGGCGAGGGCGCGGATGACGTCGCTCTTGTCGCCTGTCGCGCCGTCGAGACTGACGAGTGCGGGAGTGATGGTCTTCAGTGACACGGTGTCCTCCAGGTCGGGGGGATGAACTCCGCCGGAGACGGGCTCCGGGGAGTTCGGGGGTTCAGGGGTGGAGTGCGGCGACTTTGAGGTCGTCGGTGGGCAGATCGGCCGGACGGGGGGCCTGGGTGCCGGGCAGCGAGGCCGCGGCCGAGCCGTAGCGGATCGCGTGGACGAGCCGCTCGGAAGGAGAGGCGCCGGCGACGTCGGCCAGCAGGAAGCCGGCCAGCGCGCTGTCGCCTGCGCCGACGGTGCTCCGCACGCGGATGCGCGGGGCTTCGGCGACGAAGCCGCCGTCGGCTGTCACCAGGACGGAGCCGAGGGCGCCGAGCGTGACCAGCGCGGCGCCGGCCTGCTCGGGGACGAGCGTCCGGGCGACGGCGAGGACCGCCTCAGGGAGCTCGCCGGTCTCGAACGAGGCGCCGGTGAGCTCGGCGAGCTCGTCCTCGTTGGGCTTGATGAGGTCGGGGTGGCCGTCGAAGACCGCGGCCCGCAGGGCCTCCCCCGACGTGTCCACCGCGATCAGCGGCGCGGCCTCCGCCCAGCGCTGGCGCACCGCGCGGATGACGGTCACGTAGAAGTCGTCGCCGGCGCCAGGCGGCAGCGAGCCGGCGAGCACCAGCCACCGGGCTCCGGCGCAGGCCTCGACCACGGCCTCCACCAGCGCAGCGGAGTCGGCGCCGTCGAGGGCCGCGCCGGGGAGGTTCAGCTTGGTGGTGACGCCCGCAGGGTCGGTGATCGTGAGGTTGGCGCGGGCGTGGCCGTGGATGGCGACGGTGCGGACGGGCACGGCGGCCGACCGGAGCGCGACGCCGAACGGGTCGTCGGCGGCCAGCGGGAGCACCGCGAGCGCCGGCACGCCGGACGCCGCGACGACCCGCGCCACGTTGATCCCCTTGCCGCCGGCGTCCTCGCGGGACGACGCCGCGGACTGGACTTCGCCCGGGCGCAGCGGCGCGCTGAGCGTGACGGCCCGGTCGAGGGACGGGTTGGCGGTCAGGGTGACGATCATGCCTGCACGACCTCGACTCCGGAGGCCGCGAGCGCGTCGGCGAGCTCGCCGTCGGGCGCGCGGTCGGTCACCAGGACGTCCACCGCGTCGAGCGCCGCGAACGAGACCAGCGACTCCTGCTGGAACTTGGTGGCGTCCGCGACGACCACGACCCGGCGTGCGGCCCGGACGATGGCCTCCTTGACGGCGGCCTCCTCCGGGTCGGGCGTGCTGAGACCGAAGCCGGAGGAGACGCCGTTGACGCCGACGAACACGATGTCGGGACGCAGAGACTGGATGGAGCGGACGGTCGCAGCGCCGACCGCCGCGGCGGTGACTCCGCGGATACGGCCGCCGACCACGGTGAGGGCCACCCGGTCGGCCGCTGCGAGGGCGGGAGCGAGGGTGAGCGAGTGGGTGACGACCTCCGCCTCTCCCCCGGTCGCGGTGAGTCGGGCGGGGAGCAGCTGAGCGACGGCCGCCGTGGTGGTGCCGGCGTCGAGGTAGAGGGAGCCGCGGAAGCCGTCGCCGAGGACGTCGAGGGCGCGGGCGGCGATGCGCTGCTTGGTGTCGGCTCGGAGGCCGGTGCGCTCGAAGACGGAGGCCTCCGCGGTGCTCACGCGCTCCAGGGCGACGGCGCCGCCGTGCACGCGGCGCAGAGCTCCGGCCGTCTCCAGAGCATCCAGATCACGGCGCACCGTCTCGGTGGTCACCCCGAATCGCTCGGCGAGCTCGACCACGGCGACGCGGCCGTCCTCGAGCAGCAGCCGCTCGATCCGCTCTTGACGCTCCGTTGCATACACGCGAGGCCTCCTTTGGTTTCCCACACATTACAACAAGAACCAACATCCCACAAGAGGATTTCTTGTTGCTTTTTCTGTGTTTTTGCGGGGCCGGGTGGGAATGGCCGCGCCACGTACAATCGTTTGCGGAATGGACTGCTCGTACTTCGACGCCGGCGTGTGCCGCTCGTGCACGCTGATGGGCATCCCCTACGCCGAGCAGCTGGCCGGCAAGGACCGCCACTCGCGCGAGCTCCTGGCGCCGTTCGGCGACGCGGTCTGGCTGCCGCCGGTCGCGAGCGCCGAAGCCGGCTACCGCAACAAGGCGAAGATGGTCGTCTCCGGAACGGTCGACGCGCCGACCATCGGCATCCTCGACGAAGCGGGACGCGGCGTGGACCTGCGCGAGTGCGGCATCTGCGCGCCCGGCGTGCGCGCGGCGCTGCCGGTGCTCGCGGAGTTCGTGACCCGTGCCCGGATCGAGCCGTACAGCGTCCCCGACCGCCGCGGCGAGCTCAAGTACGTGCTGGTTACCCTCTCCCCCGACGAGGAGCTGATGGTGCGCTTCGTCGTGCGGTCGGAGCGGTCCGTCGGCCGCATCCGCGCCCTGCTGCCCGAGCTGCTGGCCGCGCTGCCGAACGCGCGCGTCGTGACCGCGAACCTCCAGCCCGAGCACAAGGCGGTCGTGGAGGGCGAGCGCGAGATCGTGCTGACCCCGGAGTCGTCGCTCGTGATGCGGGTGGGCGGCATCCCGCTGCGGCTTCGGCCGCAGAGCTTCTTCCAGACGAACACCGCTGTGGCCGAGGCGCTGTACGCGCAGGTCGCCGCCTGGGTGGACGAGGTGTCGCCGGCGAGCGTGTGGGACCTGTACTGCGGCGTCGGCGGCTTCGCCCTGAACGTGGCGGCGCCGGGCCGGCGCGTGGTCGGGGTGGAGACCAGCACGGAGGCGGTGCGCAGCGCCCGCGCGACGGCCTCCGCCGCGGGGCTGCCGCTGGTGGCATTCCGGGCCGGGGACGCGACCGCGTTCGCGCTCGGCGCGAAAACCGCGCCGGAGCTGGTCATCGTCAACCCGCCGCGGCGCGGGATCGGCGCCGAACTGTCCGGCTGGCTCGAGAACTCCAGTGTCCGGAGCGTGGTGTATTCGAGCTGCAACCCCAAGAGCCTCGCGCACGACCTGGCGCGGATGCCGTCGTACCGCATCCGCACCGGGCGCGTGCTCGACATGTTCCCGCAGACCGGCCACCAGGAGGTGGCGGTGCTGCTGGACCGCGTCCAGCCCTGACTAGCTCGCCGCGGCCTCTCGGCGCGGCAGCTTCCAGTCCGGACGAGCGTAGTGGCAGGTGTAGCCCCACGGGATGCGCTCCAGGTAGTCCTGGTGCTCCGGCTCGGCCTCCCAGAACGGTCCGGCGGGCTCCACCTCGGTGACGACCTTGCCCGGCCAGAGGCCGGAGGCGTCCACGTCGGCGATGGTGTCCTCGGCGACGCGGCGCTGCTCCGGGCTCTCGTAGTAGATCGCCGACCGGTAGCTGGTGCCGACGTCGTTGCCCTGGCGGTTCTTCGTCGAAGGGTCGTGGATCTGGAAGAAGAACTCGAGCAGGTCGCGGTAGCTGATCTTCTCGGGGTCGAACTCGATCTCGATCGCCTCGGCGTGGGTGCCGTGGTTGCGATAGGTGGCGTTGGGCACGTCGCCGCCGGTGTAGCCGACGCGGGTGCTCACGACGCCGGGGCGCTTGCGGATGAGGTCCTGCATGCCCCAGAAACATCCTCCGGCCAGGATGGCCTTCTCGGTCGTCATCAGTGGTTCTCCTCGTTCTCGTCGTTCTGGTCGTTCTCGAAAAGGTGGCGGTAGTCGCCGTAGCCCTGCGCGTCGAGCTCGGCGAGCGGGACGAAACGGAGCGCGGCGGAGTTGATGCAGTAGCGCAATCCCCCCGCCTCGGCGGGCCCGTCGTCGAACAGGTGGCCGAGGTGGCTGTCGCCGTGGGCGGAGCGCACCTCGGTGCGGATCATCCCGTAGGTGCGGTCGGTCTTCTCCACGATGTTGCCCGGCTCCACCGGCACGGTGAAGCTCGGCCACCCCGAACGGCTGTCGTACTTGTTCACGGACGCGAAGAGCGGCTCCCCCGACACGATGTCGACGTAGAGCCCCGCCTCGTGATTGTTCCAGAACTCGTTGCGGAAAGCGGGCTCTGTCGCCGCCTCCTGGGTGACCGCGTACTGCGCGGGGGTGAGCCGCGCGAGGGCGTCCTGGCTCTTGCGGTAGTCCTGTGTCACGTTTCCTCCTGAGTGCGGCGAGCGCTGGCTGCGGCGCCGTCAGTTAGGAGAACAGCGGAGGGCGACCGGTTGGTCCCGCTGTTGCTGTGAGTTCGCTGAGGTCGCTACGCCCGCTCGACGATGCGGTCTATCGCGGCCTCCACCCTCTGCCAGTCCTCGACGACCTGCCGAGCGCTCACCCGGAGCCGGCGGTGTCCGAGCTCGGCGAGCGTGGCATCACGCAGCCGGTCCCGTTCGAAGGACTCCGAATCGCTGTGGAAGGCGTACCCGTCGACCTCCAGATACAGCTCGCCGTCGATCCGCATGTCCACCCGTCCGACGCCGCGCACGTGCACCTGCTGCTCGACCCGGCGTCCACGCTGCTCCAGCCGCTGCCTCACGACCGACTCCACTCCGGACTCCGAACCCGGCCTCGCGTGCGCCGCTCGGTCCCGCGCAGCCTTCGGCACGTCCGCTAATATCCGCCGGAGATCCGAGGGGTTGACGTGCCCCGCAGCCAGCGCCGTGTCGAACGCCGCGACCGCCGTCTCCTCGTCCGCGCACCGCGCCACCGACCGGAGGCAGTCGGCGAGGGACACCCGCCAGAGCTCGGGATGCGCTTCGACCGGCCGCCAATGGCAGACGAGTCCGGGCGGCGCACGCCGCGACTGCGGCGACAGCATGACGTGGGTTCGCCGGTCCGACCCGGACCAGAGGCCGTAGCTGGCGCAGGCCGAGACGCACGACAGGCGCGCTCCGGCACGGACGGCCTCCAGTGCCACTCCGCTCAGGAGCGGCGAGACGTAAACGCCCCTGCGTACGCGATCCAGCCCGCCGCCGCGCACCGCGCGCTTCAGGTCGTCCGGTGTCGCGCCCGCCATCCGGAGCTGATGGGTGGTGGCTGCGCCACCGAGTTCTCTGAGCCGATTCATCCAGGTCATGGAACGATCCTGGGCGTCGGAGCGCCGCTCCGCGGCCCTCCCCGCGAATCTGTGGAGAACTCACCTGAGGAGGCGCTAGGTGTGAACAGGAGACACGATCTGGATCTCCTTCCGATGGGGGTTCGGAAGGAGATCCAGGGTGAGTCGCGGGGATTCCTCCTGTTGGCGGGAGGGGGGCGGGAGGTGGGGCGGGGGCGGGAGGTGGGGCGGGGTCGGGAGGGGGGCGGGGGCGGGAAGGGGTGGGGTTAGTCGGCGGGGTCGGCCCGGCGCTCGTCGGTGCGGGTGGGGTCGGGCTGGATGGGGATGGCGTCGGTGAACTGGGAGGCGCGCTGTTCCTTCTCGGGGGTGCCTCCGAAGAGGCGGCCCTCGGCCTGCTGGGCTGTGCGGGCGCGGGAGGTCGGCAGTTGCGTCTCCGGGGTCTCCACCATTTCGACGCGTTTGCGCGGCAGCGCGGCGTCGGCGTAGCGCTGCATCCAGTCGATCAGCAGCTCGCGCACGTGGCAGCGCAGGTCGAACAGGGTCGGCGCGTCCTTGCCGGTGACCAGCACGCGCACCCGCACCCAGCCCTGCGTCGCATCGGTGACCTGGAGGACGCCCGTCCGTCCGTCCCAGAGGTCCGTCGCGGACAGGATCCGGTTCAGCTCCGCGCGCATCCCCGACGGCGACACCCGCCAGTCGAGGTCGAACTCCACCGAGCCGAGGAGCTCGCTGTGCTGGCGGGTCCAGTTCTCGAACGGTTTCGTGGTGAAGTATGTCGACGGCAGCACCAGCCGGCGGTCGTCCCAGATGTGCACCACCACGTAGGTGAGGGTGAGCTCCTCGATGGTCCCCCACTGCTGCTCGACCACGACCACGTCGTCGATCCGGATGGCGTCCGAGAAGGCGAGCTGGATGCCCGCGAACAGGTTCGCCAGGCTCGACTGCGCGGCCACACCGGCGATCACACCGATGATCCCCGCAGACGCCAGCAGGCTGGCCCCGGCGGCCTGCAGCACGGGGAAGGTGAGCAGGATGGCGGCCAGGCCGATCACGACCGCCGCGACGACGGTCAGCCGGCGCAGGACAAGTACCTGCGTCCGCACCCGGCGGGCGTACCGGTTGTCGGGCACGTCCACCCGGTACCGGGCGAGCCCGAGGTCCTCCGCGAAGACCACCAGCGCCGCGAGGAACCAGGTGCCGGTGGCGATCGCGAGGATCAGGAAGCTGTGGTTGATCACGCCCGCCCAGTCCCGCGGCACGTCCGGCGGCAAGGTCAGCGCCACCGCGATCCACAGCACCATCACCGCCAGGAAGAGCCGGAACGGCACCCGCGCGCGCTTCACCAGCACAGCGGGCCATTGACGATGGCGGCCCACGCCGCGCAGGATCAGCCCCACGATCGCGGTCACCACCACGGCGGCGACGATCGCGACGAGGCACGCGATCACGAGCGAGGGCCAGGTTCGAAGTGGCACGGCGGGAGAGCTCCTTCCCTGGACGGCTGGGCGGACGACCTGCACTGTACGCGGGGCGCGACGGGACCTTAACCTCGCAGGCCGTCTGGGCATTAGTCTGGGTCGTCTGGGGGGCGCGGCCGGCGACGGCCGCGGAACCTGTGCAGTACCGCCGGCGACGATGCGAGGAGCAGGGATGACAGCGACACGGACACTCTTCATCGGGGGCACGGGGGTCATCAGTTCCGCGTGCGTCACCCGGGCCCTCGAGCAAGGCCACGAGGTCACCGTCATCAACCGCGGGAACAGCGACCTGCGTCCGCTGCCGGACGGCGTGGAGGTGTTGCACGCCGACATCCGCGACCCGGAGAGCGTCCACGCCGTGCTCGGCGAGCGCAGCTTCGACGTCGCGGCCGAGTTCCTCGCCTTCACCCCGGAGCACATCCGCACCGACTTCGACCTGTTCGAGGGTCGGGTCGGCCAGTACGTGTTCATCTCCTCGGCGTCCGCCTACCAGACCCCGCCCGCCCGGATGCCGGTGATCGAGTCCACGCCGCTGCGCAACCCGTTCTGGCAGTACTCCCGTGACAAGATCGCCTGCGAGGACCTGCTGGTGGAGGCGTACCGCGAGCGCGGCTTCCCGATCACGATAGTGCGCCCGTCGCACACGTACGACCGCACCATGATCCCGACCAGCGGGCACTGGACCGACCTGGAGCGGATGCGCCGCGGGGCGCCCGTGGTCGTGCACGGCGACGGCACGAGCCGGTGGACCATCACGCACAACACGGACTTCGCGGTCGCGTTCGTCGGGCTGCTCGGCCGCCCGGAGGCCGTGGGCGACTCCTTCCACATCACCTCCGACGAGGCGCCGACCTGGGACCAGATCTACTGCTACCTCGCCGAGGCGCTGGGTGTGGAGGCCGAACTCGTGCACGTCGCGAGCGAGACCATCGCCGCCGTCATCCCAGACCTCGGCCCCGGGCTCCTCGGCGACAAGGCCCACTCGATGCACTTCGACAACAGCAAGGTGAAGTCGCTCGTGCCCGAGTACCGGGCGGCCGTGACATTCGCGCACGGCGCGGGCGAGATCGTCGACTGGTACCTCGCCGACGCCTCCCGGCAGCGCCTCGACCCGGACCTCGACGCCGCGTTCGACCGGCTCGTCGACCACGCGCGCTCGGTGGTCTGAGGCTCGGAACCCCCTACGGCACGGCCTCGTTCAGGTTTGCCTCTTTACTATAAAGAAACTTTCCTGATACATTCGGCTCAACAATCGTTCCGACGAGGGGATGACCATGGCCGACCGACCCGTCCGGGGGACCCCGGGGTGGCTCCGCGAGACCAACGACCGCACGGCGCTCGCGCTGCTGCTCGAGCACGGCATCCTCACGCGCACGCGGATCGGCGAGCTCTCCGGGCTCTCGAAGCCGACCGCAGCGCAGATGGTCGCCCGCCTCGAGACGGCCGGTCTCATCCACGTCGTCGGCGAGGTCTCCGCCGGACGCGGCCCGAACGCGGCCGGCTACGCCGTGCGCACCGACCGGATGCTGGGCGTCGCGGTCGACATCGACGCGGCCTCCATCCGCTCGACCATCGTCGACGCCGCCGGGGCGGAGCACCCCATCGCCGTCACCCCGCTCGCCGCCCGGACGCCGGAGGCCGACCTCCGGCTCGCGATCGAGGCGGCGTGCGCGGCGGCGGACGTCGACCCGGACCGGGTGCGCGCCGTCTGCGTCGGCGTGCAGGGCGCGCTCGACCCGCGGACGGACGAGCTCACCTACATCGAGACCCTCCCCGGCTGGCCCAAGCAGGGCATCCGCCGCCGGCTGGAGGACGCCCTCGGCATCGCGGTCCACATCGACAACGACGTGAACCTCGCCGCGGTCGCCGAGCGCACCGACGGCGTCGGCACGGAGGCCGGCGGCTTCGCGCTGCTCTGGATGGGCGACGGCCTCGGCCTGGCCGTCGATCAGGCCGGCGCCGTGCACCGCGGGGTCTCCGGCGGCGCGGGCGAGATCGGCTACCTCCCCATCCCGCGCTCGGCCGCGGACCTCGACCCGGAGGCCGCCGACCTGCAGGACCTCATCGGCGGCCCGGCGGTCGCGAAGCTCGCCGCCCGCCACGGCCTGAGCTTCGGGCCGCAGGGCGACGAACTCCGGGGCGACGAACTCCGGGGCGACGACCTCCAGGGGGGCGACGAACTCCGGGGCGACGACCTCCGGGGCGACGTCCTCCGGGGCGACGACGCCGCCCGGGAGGCGCTGGTGACCGAACTCGCCGCGCGCGTCGCCGTCGGGGTCGTCCCCGTGCTCGCACTGCTCGACCCCGAGTTGGTCGTGCTCGGCGGCCCGACGGGCGCGGCCTGCGGCCCCCGGCTCGCCGAGCTCGTCGCCGCCGAGCTGCGCGCCGACTGGGGCGAGCGCTCCGTCGTCGCCACCGGCGTCCCCACCCATCCCGTCCTCCGCGGCGCACGCGAACACCTCCTCGGTGAGGTGCGCGAGGCGCTCTTCGACGAGGTGTCGCGCATCGCCGTCTGAGGCGACGCCGGCACGTCCGCACGAACACCGCACCGTCCACCGAAATCACGAGAAGGATCAGCGAGGAACCACCCGTGAAACATCGTCACCTCATCGCAGCAGTCGCCGTCGCGGCGGCCGCGGCCCTCACCCTGGCCGGATGCTCCGGCGGATCCAGCGGAGCGTCGTTCCAGGACAGCACGCCATCCGACCTCTCCGGCACCGTGTCGTTCTGGCACTTCTTCTCCGACCGGGAGGCCAAGGTCATCCAGTCGGTCGTCGACGACTTCGAGAAGAAGTATCCGAAGATCAAGGTCGACGTCCACTCCGGCCAGGACGACGAGAAGCTGCAGAAGGCCATCGCCACCGGCAGCAAGGTCGATGTCGGGCTGTCCTACTCGACCGACATCGTCGGCAATTTCTGCACCAACGGCGCCTTCCGCTCGCTCAACAAGGTGATCGCGCGCGACCACGTCGACATGAACCAGTTCAGCGACACTGTGAAGTCGTACACCGAGTTCAAGGGCAACCGCTGCGCGATGCCGATGCTCGCCGACGTGTACGGCCTCTACTACAACAAGAAGCTGCTGCAGGCGGCCGGCTTCTCCGAGCCGCCGAAGACGCTGAGCGAGCTGGAGTCGATGGCCGAAAAACTGACGACGCTCAACCCCGACGGCTCCATCAAGACGCTCGGCTTCAACCCGACCATGGGCTGGTACGAGAACTCGGCCGCCCACTACGGCCCGGCCGCCGGCGCCGAGTGGCTGAAGGCCGACGGCACCAGCGCGATCTCCTCCTCCCCCGGCTGGAAGGAGCTGATCCAGTGGCAGAAGGCGTACGTCGACAAGATCGGCTGGGACAAGCTCAACGCCTTCACGTCCGGACTCGGCCAGGAGTTCTCGGCCGACAACGCGTTCCAGACCGGCCAGGTGGCGATGAACATGGATGGCGAGTACCGCACCGCGTTCATCGACGACCAGGCCAAGGGCCTCGACTACGGCACCGCGCCGTTCCCGACGGCCGACGATCACACCGACCTCTACGGCGGCGGCTACATCACCGGCAACATCATCGGCATCTCCAAGGGATCGAAGGAGCCGGAGCTGGCCTGGACGCTGCTGAAGTACCTCACCACCGACACCGGCGCGGTCGTCAAGCTGGCCAACGGGCTCAAGAACGTGCCGACCACGAAGGACGCGCTGGCCTCCCCGAACCTGGAGGTCTCCCCGCAGTACAAGACGTTCCTCGACATCGCCTCGGACAAGCACGTCATGACCACGCCGGCCAGCCCGCTCGGGGCCGGCTACCAGAACACCTTCCAGGACTGGTGGAACAAGTACCAGAGCCAGGGCGGCGACATCAACGCCGGGCTGAAGTCGGTCGACAAGCAGATCAACGACGCCCTCGCCCTCTCCAAGGGACCGTGAGCTCGTGACGACCACGGCTCGCAGCGCGGGGGGGGTGGCCGCCCGCCCCGCGCGGTCCTCCCGAGGCCGTCTGCGCCGCAACCTGGTGACGCTGGCGCTGCTCGCCCCCGCCCTGCTCGGGCTCGCGATCTTCTTCGTGTACCCGCTGATCGCCTCCGTCTACTACTCGTTCACGCGCTTCGACCTGATCTCGCCGCCGGAGTGGATCGGCCTGCGCAACTACGAGTACCTGTTCACGCAGGACCCGAACGTCTGGCTCGCCACGCTCAACACCCTGTGGTTCGTGGTGATCTGGGTGCCGGTGAAGACCGGGTTCGCGCTCATCGTCGCCGGCCTCCTCGCCCGCGCCCGCCGGGCCTCCGGGGTCTGGCGGACGATCTTCTACCTGCCGGCGCTGGTGCCGCCGGTCGCGAGCGTCGTCGCGTTCGTGTTCCTGTTCAATCCCGGCACCGGACCGGTCAACCAGCTGCTCGCCTGGTTCGGGATCAAGGGCCCGCTGTGGTTCAACGACCCGGCCTGGTCGAAGCCCTCGCTGGTGCTGCTCGGCGTCTGGGTGATGGGTGACATCATGATCATCCTGCTGGCCGCGCTGCTCGACGTGCCGCGCGAGCAGTACGAGGCGGCCTCGCTCGACGGCGCGGGCGGCCTCCAGAAGGTCCGCTACGTCACGCTGCCGAGCATCTCGCCCGTACTGCTGTTCGCGGTGGTCACCGGAGTGATCGCCGCGATCCAGTACTTCACCGAGGCCGCGGTCGCCTCCTCGGTCGCCAGCGGCAAGGCCGTGGTCGGCGAGGGCATCGGCAACACACTCGGCTACCCGGACGGCTCGCTGCTCACCTACACGCAGTGGCTGTACGTGCGCGGTTTCGGCACGTACCAGCTCGGCTACGCCTCGGCGCTCGCGGTGCTGCTGTTCGTCGTGGCCGCGATCATCCTCGTCCTGCTGCTCCGCCGCTTCAAGGCGTTCACCCCGGAAGGCGCGCAATGACGTCCGCAACCCTCACCCCGGAGGCCCCGGCGTCTCCCGCCGCGCCGGAGCGGCGGATCCGCAGCCCGCGCTCGCTGCGCACCCGCAAGGCGCTCGGCTGGATCGCCGAGCACGCCGTCCTCATCGTGCTCGCCGTGCTGTTCGTCTCCCCCGTCGTGTTCGTGTTCCTGACGTCGCTGATGTCGAGTTCGCAGACGCTGACGGCGTCGCTGTGGCCGCAGCCGTTCGTCTGGAGCAACTACGTCACTGTGTTCACGACCGTGCCGCTCGCGCAGTGGTTCGCGAACTCGGCGATGTACGCGATCCTGGCCACGGCCTTCATGCTGCTCTCGTCGGTCCCCGCCGCCTACGCGCTGGCGAAGATCCGGTTCCGCGGCTCCGGCGTGCTGTTCACCGCGATCATCGTCGCGATGCTGCTGCCGCCGCAGGTCACGGCCATCCCGATCTACGTGATGTGGTCGCAGCTCGGCCTCACCGGCACGCTCTGGCCGCTCATCCTGCCGAACCTGCTCGGCGACGCGTTCTCGATCTTCCTGCTGCGCCAGTTCTTCCTGACCATCCCGCCGGAGTACTCCGACGCGGCGCGGATCGACGGCAACGGCGAGTTCGGTGTGCTCTGGCGGGTCGTGCTGCCGATGGCCAAGCCCGGGATCGCGGCGACCGCGATCTTCATGTTCTTCAACTCCTGGAACGACTACTACGGCCCGCTGCTGTACACGTCCGAGAACCCGGCCGCCTGGCCCGTCGCCTACGGGCTGGCGTCGTTCCGCGGGGTGCACGGCACCGACTGGGGGCTCACCATGGCGATGACCATGCTCGTCACCGTGCCCGTGGTCATCATCTTCTTCTTCGCCCAACGCGTCTTCGTGGAGGGCATCACACTCACCGGCGTGAAGGGATAGCTCGTGAAACTGGCCGTCGTGGGCGGAGGCTCCACCTACACCCCCGAACTCGTGGACGGGTTCGCCCGGCTGCGCGACCTGCTGCCGATCGAGGAGCTGTGGCTCGTCGACACCGACCCGGAGCGCCTCCGGCTGGTCGGCGGCGTGAGCGAGCGGATGTTCCGCGCCGCGGGGCATCCGGGGAGGATCGTGCCGACCTCCGACCTGGTCGCCGGGGTCACCGACGCCGACGCCGTGCTCATCCAGCTCCGCGTCGGCGGTCAGGCCGCCCGGCACGGGGACGAGACGTTCCCGCACGCGTGCGGCTGCATCGGGCAGGAGACCACCGGCCCCGGCGGCTTCGCCAAGGCGCTGCGCACCGTGCCCGTCGTGCTCCGGGTCGCGGACGCCGTGCGCGAACACGCCAAGCCGGACGCCTGGATCGTGGACTTCACCAACCCGGTCGGGATCGTCACACGCGCGCTGCTCCAGGAGGGCCACCGCGCGGTCGGCCTCTGCAACGTCGCGATCGGCTTCCAGCGCCGGTTCGCCGGCCTGCTCGGGGTCGCGCCGTCCGAGGTCGCGCTCGGGCACGTCGGGCTCAACCACCTGACCTGGGAGCGGTCGGTCACCGTGGGCGGCCGGGACGTCCTCCCCGACCTGCTGGGCACGCACCTGCCGCAGCTGGCCGAGGAGATCGAGCTGCCCGCCTCCCTGATCCGGCTGCTCGGGAGCGTGCCGAGCTACTACCTGCGGTACTACTACGCGCACGACGAGGTACTCCGCGAGCAGCTCGACGCGCCGACCAGGGCAGAGTCCGTGCGGCGCGTGGAGCGCGAACTCCTGGAGCTGTACGCCGACCCTGCCGTCGACACCAAGCCGGAGCAGCTCGCCCAGCGCGGCGGCGCCTTCTACTCGGAGGCCGCTGTGGACCTCCTGGCGTCGCTGACCGGCGACCGCGGCGACGTGCAGGTGGTCAACCTCCGCAACGAGGGGACGCTGCCGTTCCTGCCCGACGACCACGTGATCGAGGTGCCGGCGGTCGTCGGCGCCTCCGGCGTACGGGCGGTGGACATCCCGACTCTCCCCGACGACCTCTCCGGGCTGATCGGGCACGTCGCCGGCTATGAGCGGCTCGCCCTCGACGCCGCCGTGCACGGCGGCCGCGACCGGGTGCTGCGGGCGATGCTCGCGCACCCGCTCGTCGGTCAGTACGACCGCGCCGAGAGACTGACCGACCTGCTCCTGGCGGAGAACCGCGCACACCTGGCGTGGGCTCGATGAGCGGGACACCCGGACCGGGAGCGCCGCTCGTGATCGCGGTCGACGGCGGCGGCTCGAAGACCGACGCGGTCGCGCTGGAGCTCGACGGGACCGTCGCGGCCACCGCCCGCGGCACCACGTCCAGCCCGCATCTGATCGGGATGGCCGCGACCGCCGCGCTCGTCGACGAGCTGATCGAGCGGCTGCTGAACGAGACCGGGCCGCGCCCCATCGCCGCTGCGAACATCTACTTGTCCGGGCTCGACCTCCCCGCGGAGGAGGCCGAGTTCCGCGCCGGGATCGCCGGCTACGCCTGGGCGGACGCGGTCGTCGACAACGACCTCTTCGCGCTGCTGCGCGCCGGCACGAGCGAACCGGACGCCGTGGCCGTGGTCTGCGGCACCGGCATCAACTGCGTCGGCGTCCGCTCCGACGGCGAGGTCGTCCGGTACCCCTCGCTCGGAATGATCTCCGGCGACTGGGGCGGCGGCTGGCACCTCGGCGAGCAGGCGCTCTGGCACGCCGCGCGCGCGGTCGACGGGCGCGGCTCGGCGACCGCGCTGGTTGAGGCCATCCCGCCGCTCTACGGGCTGGACGGCATCCCCGACGTGATCGAGGCGCTGCACTTCCGGCGCATCCCAGGCAGCGACCTCTCCCGCATCGCTCCCGCGGTGCTGGCGGCGTCACGCGCAGGCGACCTGGTCGCGCAGGAGCTGGTCGACCGGCAAGCCGAGGAGATCGTGGTGTTCGCCGTGACGACGCTGCGCCGGCTCGGGCTCCTGGACCGCGAGGTGCCGGTCGTCCTCGGCGGCGGGGTGATCGGCTCGCGCGACGAGCGGCTGCTGTCCGGGGTCGAGCGCCGGCTGTCGGCGCGTGCCCCGCTCGCGCGCATCCAGCTGGTCACGGCGGCGCCCATCCTCGGCGCGGCACTGCTGGCGCTGGAGGCCGCCGGAGCCGGCGCGGAGGCGCTGGAGACCGCGACATCCAGCCTTCAGGACCGCAGGGCCGCGGTGGTTCAATAGCGGTACGAACAGGGAATTCAGCGCCGAACGCGAGCGGATGGTCGAGGAGCAGCTCCGCCTCCGCGGGATCGAGGACCAGCGGGTGCTCGACGCGATGAGACGCGTGCCACGGCACGAGTTCGTCCCGGAGGGCGCGGAGCGGTACGCCTACGAGGACCACCCGATGCCGATCGGCGACGGCCAGACCATCTCTCAGCCGTACATCGTCGCGCTGATGCTGGAGGCCGCCCGGATCGGCCCGGAGGACGCCGTGCTCGACGTCGGCACGGGCTCAGGCTACGCGGCCGCGGTGGCGGCGGAGCTCGGCCACCGGGTGGTCAGCATCGAGCGGCATCCCGAGCTCGCCATCACCGCGGCGGCGACGCTGGAGGCGCTCGGCTACCGCGTGAACGTCGTCACCGGCGACGGGACGCTCGGCTGGCCCGCCGGAGCCCCCTACGACGCGATCGTGGCCGCGGCGACGGGGCCGGCCGTGCCGCGCGCCTGGCCCGAGCAGCTCGCGCCGGGCGGCCGCATCGTGATGCCGGTGGGACATCCGGGAGGCGCCCAGCACCTGGCCGTGTTCGAGCGCGGCGCCGACGGCTCGCTGCACGAACGCAACCTCGGCGCGGTCGCGTTCGTCCCCCTGATCGGCGCCCACGGCTGGCACTGACGCCACGCACATTCGTGCCGAATGTCGCGTTAAGCGGCGCCATTCGGGACGTTCGTGCCGAATGCGCGTCGAAGCGTCACGAATGTGCGGCGGGGGTTGCGGGACGTTCGTGACGAATGTCGCGTATCGCGGCGCTGTTCACGGCATTCGTCGCGAATGTGCGGGGCGCGCGCGGCGCGTCAGGCGGCGAGGGAGGCCGCGGGGGCGGGCACGCGCAGCGCGGCCAGCAGCGCGGCCAGCTGACCGGCGGGGGCTCCCGGGTCCTCCGGGTGCCACTGCACCGCGAGGATCGGCGCGGTCTCGTGCTCGATCGCCTCGACGTGGCCGTCGGGCGCGCGGCCCGTGACGCGGAGGCCGGCGCCCACGACGTCCACCGCCTGGTGGTGCGCGCTGCGGACCGCGACCACCGGACCGCCGAGCAGCTGCTCCACGCGGCTGTCCGGCTCCAGCAGCACGGGATGCGTCGTCAGCACCTCCGGGATGGGCACGCCGCGGCGCACGTGGTCGGTCTCGCCGAGGTCCTGGACGAGGGTGCCGCCGAGCGCGACGTTGACGATCTGCAGGCCGCGGCAGATGCCGAGCAGCGGGAGGCCGCGCTCGATCGAACGGTGCACGAGGGCGAGCTGGGCGGCGTCGGCGGTCTCGCGGTGCAGGCTCTCGTGCGGGTAGCCGCCCGAGGCGCCGTAGAACCGCGGCGAGATATCCTCGCCGCCGACGATCACCGCGGCGTCGGCCCGCTCGGTCGCCGCCAGCAGGGCGTCGGTTCCACCGTCCGCCGCCAGCCGGGAGACCGTCCAGCCGTCGGCCTCCGCCGCGCGGACGACTCCTCCGACGAGCACCTGCACGTAGGCGTGATACTCCGGGTCGTGGCCGCGGAAGCGCGTCGCCTCGACGACGGCGAGGGTGCGGGCGGCCGGAGACATGACAGCAATTCTGCGGCGGCATGCGGCTACGCGCATCCGCGCGTGTAACAGGTCGAAACAGTGACACGGCCGGGAGCGCGCTCATAGACTCGGCTCGATGACAGGAAAGCTCGGGAGAGTGGGTGGATGTCCGTGCATCGTTCACTGATCGGGCGCCGCGTGCTCATCGCCCTCCTGCTCGCGGTGGGCGCCGGGTCCGCGCCGCTCGTCTTGTCCGCGCCCGCGGCGCAGGCGGCGCGCACGGCGGACCCGGTCGACTTCGGCTCCGGGCACGTCGTGGACCAGGCGAGCGTGTTGTCGGACGCCGACGTGGACACGATCGAGGCCGCCTCGGCCGCCCTCTACAAGAACCACGGCATCCGCCTCTACGTCGCCTACGTCGACCAGTTCAGCAACCCGACCGACGCGGAGGACTGGGCCAACGAGACCGCGGCCCGCAACGACCTCGGCCCGACCGACTACCTGCTCGCGGTCGCGACCGACGGCCAGGCCTACTATCTGTCCGGCGACAGCAGCGGGCCGGTCAGCGACCGCGAGCTGACCACGATCGAACAGACGCAGGTCGAGCCGAAGCTCCGCACCCAGGACTGGACGCCGGCGGCCGTCGCCGCGGCCCAGGGACTCGGCGCCGCGGTCGGCGGCAGCGGAGGAGTCGTGATCTTCTGGGTGGCCCTCGCCGTCGTGCTCATCGTCGGCGCCGTCGTGCTGTGGCTGGTGCTCCGGCGCAGGCGCGGCGCGCGGCAGAGTGTGGAGCACGTGTCATGACGACGCTGGGCCTGGTCGGCGCGGGGCGAATCGGCAGTCAACTCGCCCGCCTCGGGATCGCGCACGGCTACGACGTGGTCATCAGCAATTCGCGGGCGCCGGAGTCGCTCGCCGCGCTGGTCGGCGAGCTCGGGCCGCACGCGCGCGCGGGCACGGTGGCGGAGGCCGCCCTGGCAGGCGACATCGTCGTGGTGGCCATCCCGCTTCGATCGATCGCCTCGCTGCCGTCCGCGGCTTTCGCCGGCAAGGTCGTGATCGACACCGGCAACTACTACCCCGCGCGCGACGGCGTCATCCCCGAGCTGGAAGACGGCCGCGAGACCGTGTCCGGGCTGCTCCAGCGCGTCCTCCCGCAGGCGAGCGTCGTCAAGGCGTTCAACCACATCCCGGCCGCGAACCTCACCGCGGACGCCGCGCCGCCGGGGACCCCTGGCCGGCGCGCCCTCGCCATCGCGGGCGACGATGAGGACGCCAAAGCGCTCGTCTCCGAGCTGCTGGACGAGTTCGGCTTCGACGTCGTCGACCTCGGTCCGCTCGCCGAAGGCTGGCGGTTCGAGCGCGACATGCCCGCCTACGGTCAGCATCTGACCGCCTCCGGCCTGCGCAACGCGGCCGCGGCGGCGACACGGAAGGAAACAGGATGAGCCCGGCATCGTTCCTCGTCGTACCGCAATGGCAGGGTTCAGGGTCCTCCCGGGCGATGCGGCTGATCGACGGCGCGGAGGCCATCCGCGGCGACCTCCCCGCGAACGCGACCCACAGCGTGGCGGTCCCCGCGGCGGCGGGGGAAGCCCTCGGGACGGGGGTGCTGCGGTACTCGTCGCTCAGCCTCGTCCGCGAGCTGGCAGCGGCGGAGCTGGCGGTCCTGGAGGCGCCGGTCGTCACGATCGGCGGCGACTGCGGCGCCGACCTCGCGGGCGTGCAGCACGCGGTGGGGTCGCATCCGGCCGGGTCCGTCGCCGTCGTGTGGTTCGACGCGCACGGCGACCTCAACAACGTGTCGACATCGCCGTCCGGCGCCTTCCACGGAATGGTCGTGCGCGCCCTCCTCGGCGACGGGCCAGACGGGCTCGCCGCGACCGGGGCGGCCCGGCTGCATCACGAGCAACTCGTCCTCGCCGGCACGCGCGCCCTCGACGACGGCGAGTCGGCGTTCGTGGAGCGCATGGGGATCCGCGTTGTCGCTCCGGGCGAGTTCGAGGACCCGCAGGCGCTGGTGCGCGCGGTGGAGGCGACCGGCGCGACGTCGGTCTACCTGCACGTGGACCTCGACGTGCTCGACCCGTCCGCGATCGAGGGCATCGGCTTCCCTGAGCCGTTCGGAGTGTCGCCGGAGCAGCTCACGGACGCGATCCGGGCCCTGCGCACGCGGTTCGACCTGGCCGGAGCGGCGGTCACGGAGTTCGCGCCGGAGTCGCCGGACGCGGCGGGACGCGACCTGAGCGTGATCCTTCGGGTGCTCGGGAGCCTGACGGCGCCGCTGAAGGCGGCCAGCGCGGCCGGCGGAGGTTCCTCCACAGAGCGCGGCCCACGCCACTTGTCCACGGATACCGCGCCGCCGGATGACGTCCGCTGATCGCGCCGGTAGCTTGAGAGGCATGAGCGAACCGAAGATCCTGACCGAGCGGCGCGGCTCCGTGCTGCTGATCGGTCTCAACCGTCCCGAGAAGCGCAACGCGGCGGACTACGAGCTGCTGAACGCGCTGGCGGAGGCCTACGGCGAGCTCGACCGCGATCCCGGACTGCGGGTCGGCGTGGTCCACGCGATCGGCGACCACTTCACCGGCGGTCTCGACCTCGCCGACGTCGGCCCTCGCATCGGCCCGGAGGGGCTGTCGTTCGTCGGCGAGACCGGCGTAGACCCCTGGGGTGTGTCCGGCCCGCGCGTCCGCAAACCGGTCGTCGTGGCGGTGCAGGGCACCTGCCTCACGCTGGGCATCGAGCTCATCCTCGCGGCCGACGTCGCCGTCGCGGCGCGCTCGACGACCTTCGCGCAGATCGAGGTCGCCCGGGGCATCCTGCCGTTCGGCGGCGCGACCATCCGGTTCCCGCGCGCAGCGGGCTGGGGGAACGCCATGCGCTACATCCTCACCGGAGACCCCTTCGACGCCGACGAGGCGTACCGGATGGGGCTCGTGCAGGAGGTCGTCGACGACGGCGCCCAGCTCGACGCCGCGCTCGCCATCGCGGAGCGGATCGCCGCACAGGCGCCGCTCGCGGTGCAGGCGACGCTCGCGAACGCCGTCACCGCCGTGCGCGACGGCGACGCCGCCGCCGAGGCCGCACTGCAGCCGGCGCTCGTCCGGCTGGCCGGCAGCGAGGACGCCCGCATCGGGATGCAGGCCTTCCTCACCCGTACCACGGCGGAGTTCGTGGGGCGCTGACCCCGCAGGCTCCGTCCAGCCGACACGAGACCACGACCACTCAGGAGAAGAGATGCCCGCAACGACCGAGTACGACGTCATCGTCATCGGCGCAGGAACGGTCGGCGAGAACGTCGCCGACCGTGCCGCCCAGGGCGGCATGCGCACGGTGATCGTGGAGGCCGAGCTGGTCGGGGGCGAGTGCTCGTATTGGGCCTGCATCCCGTCGAAGACCCTGCTGCGCTCCTCCGCCGCGCTCCGGGCGGCGCAGCGCGTCGGCGGCGCTCGCGAGGCGGTGACCGGGCCTCTCGACGTCGCTGCGGTGCTCCGCCGCCGCGACTACATGACCAGCGACTGGAAGGACGACGGGCAGGTGGAGTGGCTCAAGGGAGCGGGCATCGACCTGGTCCGCGGCTGGGCCACCATCTCCGCCCCGCGCGAGGTCACGGTCACGAGTGAGGACGGGGTGACGACCGTCCTCACCGCGAAACACGCCGTGGCCGTGTGCACCGGCTCCGCGACGCTGCTGCCCGACATTCCGGGCCTGCGCGACAGCGAGCCGTGGACGAGCCGTGACGCGACCAGCGTGCAGCGGGTACCGGTGTCGCTGGCGATCCTGGGCGGCGGCACGGTCGGGACCGAGATGGCGACCGCCTACGCGGGCTTCGGCACCGAGGTCCACCTCATCGCGCGGCACGGACTGCTCGGCGGCGCCGAGCCCTTCGCCGGTGAGCGCGTCGCGGCGGCGCTGACGGAGCTCGGGGTGAACGTGCACCTCGACGTCACGACCGAGTCCGTCGAGCGCACCGACGACGACCGGTTCCGCATCCGGCTCGGCGACGGCACGGTGGTCGAGACCGACGAGCTCCTGGTCGCGACCGGGCGGCTGCCCCGCACCTCGGGGCTCGGCCTGCAGAGCTTCGGGCTGGAGGACGGCGGCTGGCTCACCGTCGACGACAGCATGCGCGTGCTCGACACGGCGGGCGAGCCGGTGGACGGCGGCTGGCTGTACGCCGCCGGCGACGTCAACCACCGGGCGCTGCTGACCCACCAGGGCAAGTACCAGGCCCGCGCCGCGGGCGACGCGATCGCCGCCCGTGCGAAGGGGCACGACGTGTCGCTCGCGCCCTGGGGCGCGTTCGTGGCGACCGCCGACCACCAGGCGGTCCCGCAGGTCACGTTCACCGAGCCGGAAGTCGCCTCCGTCGGCCTCACCGCGGCTGCGGCGGAGAAGGCCGGCTACCGGACTCGCGTGGTGGACTACCCGATCGGCTCGGTCAGCGGCGCCTACGTCCTGGCCGATGACTACGACGGCCTGGCGCGCATGGTCGTGGACGAGGACCGCGGCGTCGTCCTCGGCGCGACCTTCGTCGGGCAGGACGTCGGCGAGCTCCTGCACTCGGCGACGGTCGCCATCGTCGGCGAGGTGCCGCTGGAGCGGCTGTGGCACGCGGTCCCGTCGTACCCGACGGTCAGCGAGATCTGGCTGCGGCTGCTCGAGACGTACGGCCGGCCGGCGAAGTGACGGAACGTGCAGAGCGGAGGGCGGCGGCGCGTCCCCTGTCGGCGGTGTTCCTCGACTCGCCGATCAGCCGGCTCGGCTACCTGTACGCGACCGCGGTCGGGCTGGTCTGGGGCTTCGCCTGGAGCACCGGCCGGGTCGAGCGGCGCGGTGGACTGTTCGTCTTCCGCGGCATGCCCAAGCGGACGTTCGGCCGCGGCGGGTCGTGCGTCGGTGCGTGCTACCTCACCGACGGCAATGTGAGCGACGACGTCCTCGAGCACGAGGCCGTCCACAAGCGGCAGTGGCAGCGCTACGGCATGCTCTTCCCGTTCCTCTACCTGCTGGCGGGGCGCGACCCGCTGCGCAACCGGTTCGAGATCGAGGCGGGCCTCGAGAAGGGCGGCTACCGATGAACGCCCCCGAAGTCCCGCTGAACAGCCAGGAGGCCCGATGAACACCCAGGAGCGCCGCACCGTCGTCGTCACCGGCGCCAGCTCCGGCATCGGCGCCGCCGCCGCGGAACGGCTCGCCGCGGCCGGTGACGACGTGGCCGTGGTCGGCCGCGACCCGGAGCGGACGCGTGCGATCGCGGAGCGGATCGGGGCCACGCCGTTCCTCGCCGACTTCGAGCGGCTGGACGACGTGCGTGCGCTCGCCGCCGCCCTCCTCGACCGCTACGACGCCATCGACGTGCTCGCCAACAACGCGGGCGGCCTGTATCACGAGCGGCGCAACACGGTCGACGGTCATGAGCGCACCATCCAGCTCAACCACCTCGCGCCGTTCCTGCTCACCCACCTGCTGCGGCCGCGCCTGGAGCAGACGGCCGCATCCGGTCGCGACGTGCGGGTGGTCTCGACCGCGAGCATGGCGAACCTGTTCGGGAGCCTGCGGCTGGACGACCTGGACTGGGAGCGGCGGCGCTGGCGCGGCGGCTGGCGGGCGTACGGCACGTCGAAGGTCGCGACCATCCTGTTCGTCACCGAGCTCGCCGAACGCCTCACCGGCACCGGCGTGACGGCCTACTCCTTCCATCCGGGCACGGTCGTCACGAGCTTCGGGGCGAGCTCTCCCCTGATCCGGTTCGGCGCTGCCGTGACCGGCGGCCGGTACGGCATCACCCCCGAGGAGGGCGCCGCGCCGCTGGAGCGGCTCACCGGCCCGCTCCCGGTCGGGGCGCCCAGCGGGGTCTACTTCGACCGGTTCACGGCCAACGGCCCGGTGAGCCGGCAGGCGAAGGACCCGCAGCTCGCCCGCGACCTCTGGATGCTGAGCGAGGGTCTGACGGGAGTCGCGGAGAGGGGCTGACCGCCGCAAGGCGCGGGCGCGCGCTGGCCGCCCTTCCGGACGGCTGCGCGGCGCGCCCTTCCGGACGGCTGCGCGTCGCGGCATGATCGAGACATGCGTCCGACCTCCGACTCCCCCGTCGCCCCCATGCTCGCCAAGGCGCTCCCCGCGGTGCCCGACCAGGACAGCGTCCCGGGCGGGCTCAGCTTCGAGCCCAAGTGGGACGGCTTCCGCGCGCTCGTCTACGCGGACGACGCCGGCGACGGCACAATCGGCCGCATCGAGATCGGGAGCCGCGGCTCCAAGATGCTCACCCGCTACTTCCCGGAGCTGATCGCGGCTTTCCGCGAGCTGCTGCCCGGCCCATGCGTCCTCGACGGCGAGATCGTCGTCCCCACCGGCGAGCCCGGCGCCCAACGGCTCGACTGGGATGCGCTCTCCCAGCGCATCCACCCGGCCGCCAGCCGCGTGAAGCTGCTCTCCGAGCAGACCCCCGCCACCTTCGTCGCGTTCGACCTGCTCGCCCTGGGCGCCGAGTCCTACCTCGACCGGCCGTTCTCCGAGCGGCGTGCGGCGCTGGAGGAGTTCGCCGGCGACCTCCCCGACCCCATCAAGGTCACCCGGACGACCGTCGACACCGAACGCGCCCGGCAGTGGCTGGTCGAGTTCGAGGGCGCAGGGCTCGACGGGGTGGTCGCCAAGCCGCTGGACGGCGCGTACGCCCCGAACAAGCGGACGATGCTCAAGATCAAGCACCACCGCACGGCGGACGTGGTGGTGCTCGGCTACCGCGTGCACAAGAGCGGCCAGGGCGTCGGCTCGCTGCTCGTCGGGCTCTACGGCGACGACGGCGTGCTGCGCAATGTCGGCGGCGTCTCCGCGTTCAGCGACAAGGTGCGCCTCCAGCTCGTCGACGACCTGGAGCCGCTGGTCGAGCGCGACGACAGCGGCGCGGCAGTCACGGGCGAGACCGATCGCAGCCGGTTCTCCGCGAGCAAGGACGTCTCGTTCGTGCGCCTGCGCCCTGAGCGGGTGATGGAGGTGCGCTACGACCAGATGGAGGGCTGGCGCTTCCGCCACACCGCCCAGTTCGAGCGCTGGCGCCCGGACCGCGACGCGGCCTCCTGCACCTACGACCAGCTCGACCGCCCGATCGCCTACGACCTCGCCGACGTCATGTCCTGACCCGCCGCACACTCCCGAGTACGTCGATAATCTGCGTACTCGGCGGTTTCCGACTGATTTTCTCCGTACTCGGCGGGTGGCTACGGCTTCTTGGCTCGGCTGGGCTGGACGCGGGGCGGCTCGCCGGGCATCTTGGGGTAGTCGGGTGGGAAGGGGAGTTCACCGAGGCCGTTGTCGAGGTCGCTCTGCCACCAGTCGAGCAGCGTGTCGATGGTGCCGGGGCGCTCGCCGAAATCCTGCCACGGGTCGCCGGTGGTGCGCAGCCGCTCCGGGACGGTGCGCACCGTGAAGTCGCGCGGGTCGACCTCGGGCAGCTCATCCCAGGTCACCGGTGTGGAGACCGGCGCGTGCCCCAGCGCCCGCGGACTGTACGCGCCGGCCATCGTCCGGTCGCGGTTGGCCTGGTTGAAGTCGACGAAGACCTTCTCGCCGCGCTCTTCCTTCCACCACGCCGTCGTCACCTGCTCCGGCATCCGCCGCTCCAGTTCGCGCGCCGCCGCGATGACCGCGTGCCGCACATCGAGGAACTCCCGTTTCGGCTCGATCGGCGCGAACACGTGCAGGCCGCGATTGCCCGACGTCTTGATGTAGGTCTCCAGACCCGCGTCGGAGAGCACCGCACGCAGCTCGATCGCGGCGGGGATCGCGTCGGCGAAGTCCGTGCCGGGCTGCGGGTCGAGGTCGATCCGCAGCTGGTCCGGGTTGTCCGGGTCCTCCGCCCGCGAAGGCCAGGGGTGGAAGACCACCGTGTTCATCTGCGCCGCCCACACCGCGGCGGCCGGCTCGTCGATCACGAGCTGCGGGTGCGACCGTGCGCTCGGGTAGACGACCATCACCGAGCGGACGAAGTCCGGGGTGCCGCGCGGCGGGTTCTTGGAGAAGAACTGCTCGCCGTCGATCCCGTCCGGGAAGCGCTGCAACGACAGCGGCCGGTCGCCATTGGCACGCACGAACGCCTCGCCGACCTCCACGAGGTAGTTCGCGAGGTCGAGCTTCGTGATCCCGAGTTCCGGATAGAGCACCCGGCCCGGACTCGAGATGCGGATCTCCCGGTCCCCGTGCGGACCGGGGACGGTGAGGATGACTGCGTCGCCTGCCATGCGACCACCGTAGCGGTCCAACGGGCGATGACCAGGGTGTGAATTCCGTGTGGGATGCGACCGGTCCTCGTTGTACAGCATGATGGTTGGGCCACAATGAGCGGTGACCGGGCGTTCCCCGGCGACACTACGACGCGAGGAGGTGCGGGGCCCTGAGGATCATCAGCTACAACCTCCGCAAGCACGCTGCCGGTCACGAGCTCGAGGACATCGCCAAGACGTACGACGCCGACGCGCTCTGTCTGCAGGAGTGCGACAGCGAGGCGCTCGCGCCGCGGCTGCACGACCTCCAGCTCGCCGACACCACCAAGGCCAACCGGCTCGGCCTCGCCGTCTACGTGCGCGACGAACGCTGGGAGGTGCTGGACACGCAGGTCTTCGCCGTGCAGAAATCCCTTCACGACCGCGTGCTCGCCCCCGCGAACGAGCGGCTGCTCGCCGCGCTGCTGCGCGACCGCGACTCCGGCGAGCGGGTGCTGCTCGGCTCTTTCCACGCCGCGCCGCTCACGGCCTCCAACTCGCTGCGCCGCAAGCAGATCGCGGCCGCCCACGAGGGGATGCGCTCGCTCGCGCCCGAGACGCCCGCGATCATGGTCGGCGACTTCAACTACCCGTGGTTCATCCGCGGGCTGGAACGACACCTGACCACCTCCGGCTACACGCTCAAGCGCAGCGACGAGCCGACCTACCTGCGCTACAAGTTCTTCAGCGGGTACTTCGACTTCGTGACCTCCACGGGCTTCGACGTGGACCGGGTGGACGTGCTCCCCGCGGGCGCGTCGGACCACCGGGCCATCCGGCTGGACGCGGAGCTCGCGGCCTAGCCTCCCTCGCGATCCGGCGTTCGCCCGCCGCCGCGGCGAGCGTACGGTGAGATCCGATGGATGCGCTGGGCTGGCTGGCCGGGACCGATTACACGATCGCGCGGGAGATCCTGCAGCGCGGCGTCGCAGCCCTCTATGTCGTGGCGTTCCTCTCGGCCGTCGCGCAGTTCCCCGCGCTGCTCGGTGAGCACGGCCTCCTGCCCGCGCCGCGCTTCCTGCGCTCGGCGTACGCCCGGCGGCAGCCGACGCTGTTCCGCTGGCGGTACTCGGACCGGCTGCTGCGCGCCGTCGCGTGGACCGGGGCGGGACTCGCGGCGCTGGTCGTCGTCGGCGTTCTGCAGCTGACGCCGTCGTACGTGTTCGTGCCGGTGTTCCTGATCATCTGGTTCCTGTACCTCTCGATCGCGAACATCGGCCAGACCTTCTACGGCTTCGGTTGGGAGAGCCTGATCTGCGAGGCCGGCTTCACCGTCGCCTTCCTCGGCTCCTGGGACACCGCTCCCCCGATCACGATCGTCATCCTGCTGCGCTGGCTGGTGTTCCGGCTGGAGTTCGGCGCCGGGATGATCAAGATGCGCGGGGACCGCTCCTGGCGCGACCTCACCGCGCTGTACTACCACCACGAGACCCAGCCGATGCCCAATCCGCTCAGCCGGACCGCGCACCTGCTGCCGAAGTGGTGGCACCGCGTGGAGGTCCTGGGCAACCACTTCGCGCAGCTGATCGTGCCCTGGCTGCTGTTCCTCCCGCAGCCGGTGGCGAGCGTCGCGGCCACGGTGGTCATCCTCACCCAGCTCTGGCTCGTGGCGACGGGCAACTTCGCCTGGCTCAACTGGATCACGATCGTGCTCGCCTTCGCCGGCGTGAGCGACGGCGCGTGGCGGTGGATCAGCGGCGGCGCGATCCACGGTGGGATCGGCGCGGCGGACGTTCCGCTCTGGTACGCCGTCGTCGCGCTCCTGGTCTCCGCGTTCCTGGTGGCGCTGAGCTGGTGGCCGCTGCGGAACCTGTTCCGCAGGCGCCAGCTGATGAACGCGAGCTTCAACCGCTGGCACCTGGTCAACGCCTACGGCGCGTTCGGGAGCGTCACGAAGGAGCGCTACGAGGTGGTCGTGGAGGGCACGGCCGACGACCCGCACGATCCGGGCGCCGAGTGGCGCGAGTACGGCTTCAAGGGCAAGCCGGGCGACCCGCGGAGGCTGCCCCGGCAGTACGCGCCGTACCATCTCCGGCTGGACTGGCTGATGTGGTTCCTCGCGCTGGGCTCCCGGGACTCGCCGTGGTTCGAGGTGTTCCTGCTGCGGCTGCTGGAGGCCGACCGGCCGACGCTCCGGCTGCTGCGGTTCGACCCGTTCGGCGGGGAACCGCCGCGGTCGGTCCGGGCGCGGATGTTCCTGTACCGGTTCGCTACGCACGCCGAGAAGCGTGCGACGGGCGACCGGTGGGTGCGCACGGAGGTCGGCACCCTGGTGCCGCCGGTGGCGCTGCGGGACGGCGGGTGAGCGGGCGCGGTGCTCAGTACCCGGTGCGCTCCTCCTGGAGCCGGGCGAGGTCGCGCCAGATGAGCAGCTTGAGCCGCCCCGGCTTCTCGCGCTCGTAGTCGGCCTTCAGCGCCTCCACCCCGGAGAACGCGTCGAGCCCTGCCTCGATCGCACGGCCCACCTCGTCCCAGGCGTCCACCCGGCCGCGCTCCACCAGCGCGAGCAGCTCCTCCTCCGAGTCGGCCTTCGCCCGCAGCGCGCTCGCCAGCGCGACCGCCGCGTCCCGGCGCAGCCGCAGGTTCGCCACATCGACGTCGCGGTAGTCGTGCGGGTGGGTCGCGTCGCCGCGCAGGCCCTGTGCGGCCTCCAGGTCGGCCTCGATCCGGCCGGCCGCCTCGCCCTGCTCGGAGGCGAGCTCGCGGAGCAGGTGCGCCGCCTCGCCGGTGTGCCGGGCCGGGTCGAAGTCGTTGCCGTACTGCAGCGTGTCGACCACGATGTGGTTCTTGACCGCCATCCGGGTGGCGTATTCCGCGAGGAGCATGCCTTCGTCGACGGTCTGCTCCAGCGTGGGCGCGGCGGGTTCCGGGAGGGCGTCCTCGTCGAAGGGACGCGTGCGCACGGTCTTCACGGTGCGCTTCCTGAGCCAGTTCGGCCAGCGCATGGCCACATGCCTTTCGGGTCGGTCGGGGACGCCGGGCGTCGGCGCCACCTCCCATTCTGTCCGATCGCGCCGACAGCCCGGCGCGATCGGTCAGCCGCGGCTGGCGAAGAAGGCGTTGGCGCGCTGCGTGTACAGCAGCGACAGCATGACGATCGCCCAGAGGATCTCCAGGATCCCGCTGAAGAACTGCAGGCTGAACAGCAGCAGCACCCCGCCGATCGCGTTCAGGATCATGACGACCGTGACGAGCCCGCGCGCGAACCGGCTGCCGTTCAGCAGGCCGCGGGCGACGACGAGGATCACGACGCCGAGGATGATCGCCACGATCGCGGAGGTGATGAGCCCGGCCTGCGCGCCGGCGTTCGACGCCCGCGCCATCTGGTCGCGGGTGAACAGGATCACGACGCCGCCGACGATGTTGAGGACGCCGTTGATGTAGGCGAGCACGGCGACGAAGGTGACGGAGCCGGGACGGGTGGCGGCCATGGGTCCTCCTGAGGGTCGGTGCGAGGATAGCGCCGCCGAGGCCGCGCGGGGCAGGGGCGATGTCGGTGGTCGGTGGCAGGCTGGAAGCATGTCCGGCGTGCGCTACGAGTTCGAGACGGAGCTGTTCCGCTGGGAGGCCCGGCGCGACCTGTGGGTCTTCGCCCGCCTGCCCGACGACATTTCGGAGGAGATCCGCCTGCAGCCGCACCCGCCCGCCGGCTGGGGCTCGGTCAAGGTGATGGTGACGCTCGGCGGGTCGCGCTGGTCGACGTCGGTGTTCCCGGAGAGCGCGGACGGGGCGTACGTGGTGGCCATCAAGGGCGATGTGCGACGGCGCGAAGGCGTCGGGCTCGGCGACCGCGTGACGCTCGGTGTGGAGACGTTGCTCTAGGGGTTCAGCGCTGGAGGCGTTCAGCGCTCTAGGCGCACGGTGTTCCCTGCGCGGTGCTCCACGCGCGCGATCCGCTGCCGCTCACGCCCGCCGGCTGACGAACCCCCGGTGCTGCGCCGTCTGCCGCAGCGCGGAGAGCAGCGTGAAGCCGGCCAGCGCATCCCAGCCGCCGGTCCAGGTCAGGGTGCGCGCGGTCTCCCACACGGTGCCGCCGGGGTGGGCGGCGACCTCGTCCGCGCGGCGGAGGTGGTGGGCGGCGAGGGCCGCGCAGCGCTCGCGCAGGCCGGTGAAGGGGTCCTCGTGGCCGGGGAGGGCGAGGAGGCCGTCATGATCGAGCTGTGCGACCCGGTCGAGCGACTCCAGGTAGTCGGCGATCGGGTCGGTGGCGGTGGGTCCGCCCAGCCCCAGTCCGGAGTTGACCGCCGGCAGCACGTGGTCGCCGGTGAAGAGAAGGCCGGCCGCCTCGTCGTGCAGGCAGAGATGGCCGTCGGTGTGGCCGGGCGTCCCGATCACGCGGAGGCGGCGGCCGGGGACGTCGAGCAATTCGCCATCCGCCAGAACGCCTGTGATCACCGCGTCCACGAGCTCCGCGGCCGGGCCGGTCGGCACGGCCGCGGCGGCGAGGAGCTCCGGGCGGCGGTCTGCGGGGACGCCCCACGCCTCCAGATCGGGTGCGGGAAGGCCGGCGGCGATGAGCCCGAGCGCTGCCCGCTCGCGCGCGTGGACGAGCACGGCGGCGCCCGTCTCGGCGCCCAGCGCTCCCGCCCCGCCGGAGTGGTCGGCGTGCAGGTGGGTGATCACGATCGAGGCGACCGGAGCGCCGTCGAGGGCCGTCCGCAGCGTCTCGTGCGCCTCCGAGGTCGGGGAACCCGGGTCGATCACGTGGACGCGGCCGTCGGCGTCCTCGATCAGGTAGGCGTTGCTGAACGGGAGGCCGCCGCCGGGCGGCATCGGGATGCGCACGCGACTGACGCCCGGAGTGATCGCCTCGGCGGCGGGGGTGGAGGGCATCCCCACACGCTAGCCGACGCACCCGTGCCGACGGGCCGCTCGACGCGATCCGCGGCGAGCCGGCCGGGGGCGCGAACGCCGCCCGGCGCTCCGAGGGCGCGCCGGCGCGATCCTCCCCCACCGCAGCCCTGGCGCACGCGAACGGACCGCGCCCCGGAGCGGGACGCGGTCCGTCGGGCACCCGGGGTGTCAGCCCGCGAGCAGCCCGAGCGTGTCGACCACGCGGTTGGAGAAGCCCCACTCGTTGTCGTACCAGGCGACCACCTTCACGTGGCGGCCGTCCACGCGGGTGAGCTCGGAGTCGAAGATCGACGAGGCCGGGTTGCCGGTGATGTCGGACGACACGAGGGCGTCCTCCGAGTACTCCAGAACGCCGGCGAGGGGGCCCTCGGCGGCGGCCCGGTACGCGGCGAGCACGTCCTCCCGGGTGACATCGCGGGCGACGACCGTGTTCAGCTCCACGATCGAACCGACCGGGACGGGCACGCGGATGGAGTCGCCGGACAGCTTGCCGTCCAGGTTCGGCAGGACCAGTCCGATCGCCTTCGCCGCGCCGGTCGTGGTCGGCACGATGTTGACGGCGGCGGCGCGGGCACGGCGCGGGTCGCGGTGCGGACCGTCCTGCAGGTTCTGCTCCTGGGTGTACGCGTGGACGGTGGTCATGAAGCCGTGCTCGATGCCGGCCAGGTCGTCCAGGACCGCGGCGAGCGGCGCCAGCGCGTTCGTGGTGCAGGAGGCGTTCGACACGATCGTGTGGACGGCCGGGTCGTAGGCGTCGGTGTTGACGCCGTAGGCGAGGGTGACGTCGGCGCCGTCGGCAGGGGCGCTGACGAGGACCTTCTTCGCGCCGGCCTCCAGGTGGGCGCGAGCGGCGGTCGCGGAGGTGAACCGGCCGGTGGACTCGAGCACGATGTCCACGCCGAGCTCGCCCCAGGGCAGCTGCGCAGGCTCGCGCTCGGCGAGCACGCGGATGCGATGGCCGTCGACCACGAGGACGTCGCCGTCCACGGAGACGGGTCGGCCGAGGCGGCCCGCGGTCGAGTCGAAGGCGAGGAGCTTGGCGAGCGCGGCGGGCTCGGTCAGGTCGTTGACGGCCACGACCTCCAGGTCGCTGTCGCGCTCCAGGAGGGCGCGGAGGACGTTGCGGCCGATACGGCCGAAGCCGTTGATGGCGATGCGGGTCATGCGGAGGGTTCCTTTCGTTTCGCTGACAGCCTCGCCTCCACGCTTTCGCCCCACCAGGGGCGCGATCGCCACGGTTCGAAAGCTTCCCGCCAACGCGCCCACTGCGCCCACCGCGCCCATATTCGGCACGAATCGCGGGAATTGTGCTGCGAAAAGCGACAGTCGGCACGAATCGCGACGCGCACATTCGGCACGAATCGCGGGGATCGTGCCGCGAGACGCGACATTCGGCACGAATGTCGAGAATGGCGGCGCGACGGGCGTCTCAGCCGGCGTCGCCGCTGAAGGTGCGGCGGTACTCGCTCGGCGTCGTGCCGAGGATGCGCTGGAAGTGCAGCCGCAGGTTCGCTCCGGTGCCGAGCCCGACGTCCGCGGCGATCTGCTCGACGCCGAGCTCGGAGCGCTCCAGCAGCTCCCGGGCGACGTCGATGCGCGCCCGCATCACCCACTGCATGGGCGTGTAGCCGGTGTCCTCCACGAACCGGCGCGAGAAGGTGCGCGGCGATACGGCGGCCCGGCGGGCGAGCACCTCGAGCGTGAGCGGGTCGCCGAGCCGGTGCAGCGCCCACTCGCGGACGGCCGCGAAGCGTTCGCCGAGCGGCTCCGGCACGCTGCGCGGAACGTACTGGGCCTGACCCCCGCTGCGGTACGGCGCGGCCACGAGGCGCCGGGCGGCGTGGTTGGCGGCGGCGATGCCGTGGTCGCCGCGCAGGATGTGCAGGCAGAGGTCGATCCCGCTGGCGGCGCCGGCGGAGGTGAGCACGTCGCCCTCGTCGACGAAGAGCACGTTCTCGTCCACCCGGATCAGCGGATATCGCTGCGCGAGCGCGCGCGTGTAGTGCCAGTGCGTCGTTGCGCGCTTGCCGTCGAGAAGTCCGGTCGCCGCGAGCGCGAACGCGCCGGTCGAGATCGCGGCCAGCCGGGCGCCGCGCGCGTGCGCCGCGAGCAGGGCCTCCACCACTTCGCTCGGCGGATCCTCGCGGTCGGGATGCCGGTAGCCCGGCAGGAACACGATGTCCGCCCACGCGAGCGCCTCCAGGCCGTGCGCGACGTGGTACGAGAGGCCGTCGCCGCCGGTCACGAGGCCGGGGGCGGCACCGCAGACACGGACCTCATAGGGCATGCTCGCCCGCGTGGTGAACACCTGCGCCGGGATGCCGACGTCGAGCGGCTTGGCGCCCTCCAGCACGAGGACGGCGACGCGATGCAGACGGTCCGGCACGGGTTCAGGCTACCGGGATGCCCCCGCGCTCGACGCGCGTGCCTGTGACATCGCGGCCTTCGAGACCCGGGTGATCCAGGGGTTGAACATCTGGACCCGGAACGGCTCGAAGTCGCGCGAGTTGCGCGTGACCAGGGTCAGATTGCCGACCTCTGCGGTCGCGGCGATCAGCGCATCCCGCTCGGGCCGCGGATCGGGCACGTGGTAACCGGCGGCGAGTCCGGCTACCTCCCCGTCGACCGGCAGAATCCGCTCGGCGAAGACCATCATCACGTCGTCCTGCCACCGCCGCAGCGCGATCCCCTGCGCCGCGTCGATGCGCTCCTTCCGCTGGATGCCGAGCTCGAGCTCGAAGATCGTGATCGCCGAGATGTGGAGCGAGTACGGGTTCTGTCCTTCGAGCCATCGGATGACGGCCGGATCCTCCCGATCGGGCCGCCGGGTCGCGGACAGGGTCATGGTGTCGAGCAGCCACTTCACAGGTCGATCTCTCTCGCCTCGAAGGTCATGGGCGGGAAGTCGGCCTCGAAGTCGCCCTCCTCGTCCTGTCGCAGAAGATCGACGACGTTGTCGAGCTCCCCTTTCAGCTCGCGGTACTGGGTGTACGTCAGGAGGACGAACGAGGGCGTACCGCGGTCGGTGATGATCAGCGGCTCGCGCGCCGCCTCCCGTTTTGCGGCTGATGCATCCTGATTGAAGGCTCGCGCCGTCATGATCGCCATGCGCCCCTCCTTTTCTGTAGGTACGTAGGCACGAATATATCACGAGCCGGTCGCCTCCAGATGATATACGATCCTGAACGGGCCTCTCCCGGCCCGGATGACGCCCTCCGACGACGACAGGGAGCCGCCGATGCTCGACACCCCCACCATCCACGCGATCGCGGACGAGCTCGCGACCGCCGAGCGCGAGCGCGCCACCGTGCCGCTGCTGACCGCCCGCCACCCGGACATGACGGTGGAGGACTCCTACGCCGTGCAGCGCGTCTGGGTCGAGCGCGGGCTCGCGGCCGGGCGCCGGCTGGTCGGCCGCAAGATCGGGCTGACGTCGAAGGTGATGCAGCAGGCGACCGGGATCACCGAGCCCGACTACGGGGCGATCTTCGCGGACATGGTCTACGAGACCGGGGCGGTGATTCCGTTCAACCGGTACTCGAACGTGCGGATCGAGGTCGAGCTGGCGTTCGTGCTGGCCGACCCGCTGGAGGGACCGGACGTCACGCTGTTCGACGTCCTGGACGCGACGAAGTACGTGGTGCCTGCGCTGGAGATCCTGAGCTCGCGCATCGAGCTGCCAGGGCGCACGATCGTTGACACGATCTCGGACAACGCGGCGATGGGCGGCATGGTCGTCGGCGGCCGGCCGGTCGCGGTGGACGCGGTCGACCTGCGCTGGGTGGCGGCGCTGCTGTACCGCAACGAGACCATCGAGGAGTCCGGTGTCGCGGCGGCGGTGCTGGATCATCCCGCGACGGGGGTGGCCTGGCTGGCCAACAAGCTCGCCCAGCACGGGAGCCGGTTGGAGGCCGGCGACATCGTCCTCGCCGGCTCGTTCACCCGCCCGCTCTGGGTGGAGCGCGGCGACACCATCCACGCCGACTACGGGACCCTGGGAGCCGTGACATGCCGATTCAGCTAGAGCCGACCCCGACCTTCGCCGACCGCCTCCGCGCGGCCGACCGCACCCTCTACGGCATCTGGTCGTGCGCGGGCAGCCCGCTCGTCGCCGAGGTCTGCGCCGGCAGCGGGCTCGACCTCCTCCTGATCGACGGCGAGCACTCCCCCATCGGGCTGGAGTCGATCCTGGCGCAGCTCCAGGCGGCGGCCGCGTACCCGGTCGTCCCGGTGGCGCGCGCGCCGATCGGGGACGCGGTGATCCTCAAGCAGCTGCTCGACCTCGGCGCGCAGAACGTGCTGGTGCCCATGATCGACAGCGTCGCGCAGGCCGAAGCAATGGTGCGGGCGGTGCGCTATCCGCCGCGCGGCGTCCGCGGTGTGGGCAGCGCGCTGGCGCGGTCGTCGCGCTGGAGCCGCATCCCGGACTACCTGGCGCGTGCCCACGAGCTGGCGTCCCTGACGGTGCAGATCGAGACCGCCGACGGTCTCGAGGCGGCGGCAGACATCGCGGCCGTTGAGGGCGTGGACGCGCTGCTCGTCGGCCCGGCGGACCTGGCCGCGTCGCTGGGCCTGCTCGGGCAGCAGGACCACCCGGACGTCGTCGCCGCCGTCGAGAGCGTCATCCGTGCGGGACGCGAGGCCGGGACGCCGGTGGGCGTCAACGCGTTCGACCCCGCGATGGCCACCCGGTACGCGCGGGCCGGGGCGGCGTACGTGCTGGTCGGCAGCGACGTGACCCTGCTGGCCCGGGCGTCGGAGGGGCTTGCGACGCGGTTCATCGGAGACCCCGGCCCCGGCCCCGCCCCGGCATCGTACTGAGCGACATCGGCCGACCCGAGCCAACCGGGTCGTCCCCCGGGCCAGCAGCTGCAGGGCCGCACCCGCCGCGGATCCACCAGTCTCCAGCGGCCCACGCACGTTTACGCTGGGTCCTGTCAACGCCGATTCCCGACGCCGACGCCCGGAAGATCGGAGCGGATCATGGGATGGAGACTCACCAACCTGACGACGGCGACCTCCGGAGCGCCGCACGCCGTGTACCAGCCGACCGCATGGCTGTTCGCCCAGTTCACGCGCCACGTGGTGTTCCAGGGCTACAACTCCCTCACCGGTGGGGACGGGCAGCTCTACGAGTTGTATTGCAGCGCGAGCGACGACTGGAACGTCAAGAACCTCGTCTCCGAGGCGGGAGGCGCGGCCGCGGCGACGAACTCCAACGGCTACATCTGGGCGCACCAGGGTTCGCAGCACGTGGTCTACCAGGGCCAGCGGTTCGACGGCCACGTGCACGAGCTCTGGTACACCGAGGACGACGGCTGGAACGCGAACGACCTCACGAACGCCGCAGGGGCTCCGCTCACCCTGTCGCAGCCGTACGGGTACGAGACGTACTACGACGGCACCCAGCGCGTCGTCTACCAGGCCCGCGGCGGCGGCCACATCCACGAGCTGAGCAACTCCGGCGACGGCTGGCACGACCTCGATCTGACCGCGGCGACCGGCGCCCCGCCGTGCGCCCCCGACGCCGCGCCGACCGGCTACTCCTTCGAGGACCAGCAGACCGCGCACGTGCTGGTCCGCACCGAGCTGGGCCACGTCCTGGAGTTGTGGAAGGACGCCTCGGCGTGGCACTGGGGCGACCTGACGGCGGCCACCGGCGCCCCGGTCGTGAGCGACGCCGAGACGGTGAACGGTTACGTGTTCCGCGGCCAGGGCACCCAGCACATCGACTACGTCGGAGGGAACGGGCACCTGCAGGAGCTGTGGTGGGACCCGACCGGCTGGCACCACGTCGATCTCTCGGCAGCGGCGGGCGCAGTGACGCCGTACCCGACCTCCAGCCCGGCGGGCTACGCGTTCGAGGCAGGACCGTTCCAGCCGGTCGCGACGCAGCACGTGATCTTCACGGGCCACGACAACCTCGTCCACGAGCTCTGGTGGCGCGAGGGCGTCTGGCACACCAACGACATCGGCCCGCTCGTCGGCGCCCCGCCGATCGTCGGCGACCCGGTCGCGTTCGTGGAGGTGGACGAGGGGACGCAGAACGTGTTCTACCTCAGCGACGCCCACGAGATCGTGGAGCTGCGGTGGACGCCGTGAGGATTCAGAACTCCACGTCGGCCGCCGACACCACCCCGAACTCCTGCCCCGGGTAGCGCAACCCCGAGAAGTACCGGTTGGTGTGCGCGACGATCTGCGCGGCGCTGATCGTCACGCCCTCCCACTCCGCGTCGGTCGTGGTGTGCGCATCGCCGACGAGGACGACGTCGTAGCCGCGCACCGCTGCGCTCTGCGTCGTGGTGCGGATGCAGTAGTCCGTCTGCGCACCCGCGACGACGAGGCGGGTGGCGTCGAGGGACTCCAGCACCTCGTCCAGGTCGGTGCCGGCGAATGCGTCGCGGCACTCCTTGCGCACGAGCGCCTCTCCCGCCGCCGGGACGAGGTCGTCGGCGAGCTGCCACGGGGCGCTCTCCCACGGGAGGTCCTCCGCCTCGTGCTGGACCCACACCACCGGGGCGCCGGCGGCGCGGGCCCGCTCGACCAGCGCGGCAGTGCGGGCGACCACGCCGTCGGCGTCGAGGCAGCCCGGGAGCACCCCCTTCTGCAGGTCGATCACGAGCAGGACGGTGGGGTTCGTGTCGGTCACGTGACCATCCTGGCATCCCCAACGCGGCAGGATGGGACCGGGCGGCAGGATGGGAATGGGCGGCAGGATGGGACTGGGCGGCAGGATGGGACTGGGCGGCAGGATGGGACGGTGCGGCAGGATGGGACGGTGACCTCTCCGAGTCGGACCCTCCAGGTCGTCGCCGCCGTGATCGTGCGCGACGGCGCCGTGCTCGCCTGCCGGCGGGGCCCGCACAAGGACGCCGCGGGGCGGTGGGAGTTCCCGGGCGGCAAGGTGGAGGCCGGCGAGGCTCCGGAGGCGGCGCTCGCGCGCGAGCTGCGCGAGGAGCTCGGGGTGGCGGTGCGGGTGGGGGCGCTGCTCGACCGCTCGACGACCGGCCGCGTCGATCTCGCCGGGTACGCGACCGCGCTGGCCGGCGCGGCGCCCCACGCATCCACGGACCACGACGCGCTGGAGTGGCGCGGCACGGACGACCTGGCCGGACTCGACTGGGCGGACGCGGACCGGCCGCTCGTCGCGCTGCTCGCCGGGCTCGGTCCGGAGCGGTTGGCTGCGGCGGTCGCGGCGGCCGCGTCGATCGAGAGGGAGGCCTGATGAAGGCGCTGCACTACGAGACGTTCACCGGCCCGGTCGGGGTCGGCGACCTCCCCGTCCCCGAGCTGCCGGACGGCGGCGCGCTCGTCCGTGTCGGCGCCTCCGGGCTGTGCCGCAGCGACTGGCACGCCTGGGCCGGCCACGACGACTCGGTGCGGCTGCCGCACGTCCCCGGCCACGAGTTCGCCGGGGTCGTGGAAGCGGTCGGCCCGGGGGTCGAGCGGTGGCGGCCGGGCGACCGGGTCACGGCGCCGTTCGTCAACGGCTGCGGCCGTTGCGAGTGGTGCCGGTCGGGTCAGGCGCAGGTCTGCCCGGACCAGACCCAGCCTGGGTTCACGCACCGGGGCTCGCACGCGGAGCTGGTGGCGGTGCGGGCGGCCGACCTCAACCTGGTCGCCATCCCGGACGGCTTGGCCGATGCCGCGGCGGCCGCACTCGGCTGCCGGTTCGCCACCGCGTACCGGGCGCTGACCGCGCGCGCCGGCCTCCGGTCGGGCGAGTGGACGGCCGTCTACGGCGCGGGCGGCGTGGGGCTCAGCGCGATCGTCATCGCCCGCGCCTTGGGCGCCCGGCCGATCGCGATCGACCGCTCGGCGGCCGCCCTCGAGACGGCGGCACGGCTCGGCGCCGAGCACACCATCCCGGCCGGACCGGAGGCTCCGGACGCCGTCGCCGACCTCACCGGCGGCGGCGCGCACGTCTCGGTCGACGCGGTGGGATCCGCGGAGACCGCGACGGCGAGCGTCCTGTCGCTGCGGCGGCGCGGTCGGCACGTGCAGATCGGCCTCCTCGCCGGCGGGATGCCGGCGCTTCCGCTGGACCGCGCGATCGCGTGGGAGCTGGACATCCTCGGCAGCCATGGCATGGCGGCGGCCGACTACCCCGGGATGCTCGCGCTGGTGGCGTCCGGCGCCCTCCGGCCGGAGCTGCTGGTCGGCCGCACGGTCGGCCTGGCGGAGGCCGCGCGGCTCCTCCCGCTCGCGGAGGCGGCGCCCTCCACCGGCATCACCGTGCTCGACCCGACCCTCCCGTAGCACCGCGCACCGCACGATTCGTGCCGAATGTCGCGTCTCGCCGCGGTATTCGCGACATTCGTCACGAATGTCCTGCACCCGATTCGTGACGAATGTCGACTTACGCCGCGGGTTTCGCGACATTCGTGAAGAATGTCGACTTACGCCGCGGGTTTCGCGACATTCATGCCGAATCGCAGCGAGGCGGTGGCGGCGAAGTCGGCGGGAAATGGGTGACGCACGGCCGGAATTGTGCGGGGCGGCGCGGCAGGATGGAGGCATGCGCCTTGCCGACATCGTCGCTCCCGACACCGCCGCGGCGCGCGCCGCGCTCGAACTCGCCGCCGAGTACCACACCCCGGCGCTGCTCAACCATGTGCTCCGGTCGTGGCTGTGGGCGGAGGGCTTCGCGACCGTGGAGGGGCTGCACGGCATCGACCGCGAGCTGCTCTACGTCTCCGCCGTCCTCCACGACATCGGGATCGCGCCCGCTTTCGACAACCACACCCTCGCCTACGAGGACGCCGGCGGCCACGTCGCGAAGGCGCTCACCGCGGGCGCGGGCTGGCCGGCTGCCCGCCGCACCCGGGCGCACGAGGTGATCGTGCGGCACAACTGGCCGGAGGTCGACCCGGCTTTCGACCCCGAAGGCCATCTGCTCGAGGTCGCGACCGCCCTGGACATCTCCGGCGTGCGGCCGGAGGCGCTGCCCGAGGAGTTCCGCCGCGAGGTCGTCACGGCGTTCCCGCGGCTCACGCTGGCCGCCGAGTTCACGGCCTGCGTGACCGACCAGGCCGAGCGCAAGCCGGACACCGCGGCACGGCGGATCGTCGACCGCGGAGTCGCCGGCAAGCTGCAGCGCAACCCGCTGGAGGCCCTGGGCTGATCGCTGGCGGCCCTGGGCTGATCGCTGGAGGCCCTGGGCTGACCGTTGGAGGCCCCGGGCTGACGCGGGCACGTATCCTCGTCTGGTGACCCTCCCGCTCCCCGCCGCCGACTGGCGCGCCCGCGAAGCCGCGCACGCCGAGCGCGCCGACGCGCTCACGGCCGGTCACCGCGCCAGGGCCGCCCGGGGCGAGAAGCACCCGATCGAGGACTTCCTGTTCACCTACTACGCCTACTCGCCGTCGGTGCTGCGCCGCTGGCATCCCGGCGCGGGCGTGGAGCTGCTGGACGCCGCCGACGAGCCCCGGGCGGCCTGGCGCTGGTACGCCCCCGGCGCGACGCCAGACGGTCTCGTCGTCGACCGCGCCGCGATGGAGCGCGAGAAGGCGCCGCTCCTGACGACCATCGAGCGCATCCTCCGTTCGACGGCCTCGCGGCCCGGCCGGTTCGGCTGCTTCGGCCTGCACGAGTGGGCGATGGTCTACCGGCAGGACGAGCGCCGCCACGACGTCCCCCTGCGGCTCGGCCGGCACGGCACCGACGCGGTGGTGGAGGCCGCGGAGCTGCGCTGCACGCACATCGACGCGTTCCGCTTCTTCACGCCGGACGCCGTCCCGCTCAACCGCTTCGCGCCCACGCGCGAGACGCAGCCGGAGCTGGAGCAGCCTGGTTGCCTGCACGCGGGCATGGACGTCTACAAGTGGGCGATGAAGCTCGGCCCGCTCGTCCCCGGCGAGCTCCTCCTCGACGCGTTCGAGCTCGCCCGCGACATCCGGTGGCTCGACATGCAGGCCTCCCCGTACGACATGCGGCCGTGGGGCGCGGAGCCCGTGCGCATCGAGACCGCCGAGGGCAAGGCCCAGTACGTGCGCCGCCAGCGCGCGTTCGCCGAGCGGTCGAACGCGCTGCGAGGGCGGGTGCTCGAGGCGTGGCCGGGCGGACGTGCGATCACGACCGCCCGGGAGCACGGCCCGGCTTAGCCGCCGTTGCCGCCGCCGGTCCCACCGCCCTTCCCGTTACCGGGGCCGGGGGTTCCGGTCGGTTGCGGAGTCGGGGTGCCGCTCGGGGTGGGGGTCGGTCCCGGCGTCGCGGTGTTCTGCCCCGAGCTGAGCTGGATGGTGACGCTCGAACCGCCGTCCACCGAGGAGCCCGACGACGGGTTCGTGTCCGCGACGGTCCCGGCCGGCTGGTCGCTCGGGATCGGCGTCTGATCGACGGTGACCGTGAGGCCGAGACCCTGCAGCAGCGCGGTCGCCTGGTCGGGCGTCTTGCCGCTGACGTCGGGGATGGTCACCTGGCTGCCGTACAGCACGCTGCTGTCCGGCCTCGGGAACGCGTCGCCGCCGTAGACCTTGTCGAGCGCCTTCAGGATCGGCCGGGCGATGGAGAACTTGACGTTGCCGCCGCCGATGCCGTTGAAGTCGAGGCTGCGCAGAGGGGTCTGGCCGGACACGTTGCCGACCCAGGTGGCCTGCGCGACCTTCGTGGTGGAGGTGATCATCCAGTTCTGCAGCGAGTCGTCCGTCGTGCCGGTCTTGCCCATGATCGGCGTGCCGTCGTAGGGGTTCGCGCTGGCGGCGGTGCCGCCGCCCCGCATGACGCCCTGGAGCGCGTAGGTGACCCCGGACGCGATGTTCTTCTGGAGGCCCTGCGTGCACGTCGACGGGCTCACCTTGTGCGGGGTGCCGTCGGCGTTGATGACCTTGTCGATGGCGATCGGGGTGCAGACGGTTCCGCCGTTTGCGATGCCTGCGTAGGCGGTCGCCATCGTCAGCGGCGCGATGTTGTTCGTCCCGAGGATCATCGACGGGTACGAGTTGAGCTGCGCGCCGGTCTTGGCCGGGTGCACGCCGAGGTTCTGCGCCGCCTTCAGGATGGAGCACAGGTCGGTCTTGGTCGCCATCATGGCGAACGCCGTGTTGACGGACTGCGCCGTCGCCGACATCACCGACAGTCTGCTCGCCGAGCCCTCGTCGTTGGACACCGGCCACGGCGGCCCGGAGACCGTCCCGCAGCTGCTGGAGAAGTCGGACATCGGGAAGGTGTGCTGGGAGGCGTTGACCGTCTCGTAGAGGGAGTGACCGCCCTCCAGCCAGCCGGCGAGGTCGAACGCCTTGAACGTCGATCCCGTCTGGAAGCCCTGCGAACCTCCGTAGGCCTCGTCGGTGTTGTAGTTGACCGCGGTCGTGCCCGGCTGGGCCTGGTCGGAGTTGTTGAACGCGCGGTTCTCGACCATCGTGACGATGCGGCCGGTGCCGACCTCCACCGACACGTTGGAGGCTCCGATGTCGATGTCGGGGCGCGAGCCCGGGATGTACTTGGAGAGCGACTGCTGCGCGACCTGCTGGAGGTCGAGGTTCAGCGTCGAGTAGATCTTGAGGCCGCCGCGGTTGAGGGTCGTCCACCGGTCGGCGCTCGTCTTGCCGTACGCCGGGTCGTTGAGGATGACGTCACGGACGTAGTCGCAGAAGAATGCCGCGTTGACGTTCTGGGCGACGGCGCAGCCCGAGGGCGTCACGGTGACCGTGGGCTGGATAGGCGTCTTCTTGGCGGAATCCCGGTCGGCGAGCGAGATCTTGTGGTTCACGTACATGCGGTCGAGCACGTAGTCGCGGCGCGCCTTGGTGAGCGCGTACCCGTTGGCCGCGCCGTTGTCCTTGTTGTTCGGCTCGTCGATGCGGAGGTTGGACGGATTGTTGACGATCGCGATCAGGGTCGCCGCCTGCGGCAAGGTGAGCCGGGCGGCGCTGGTGTTGAAGTAGTACTGCGACGCGGCCTCGATGCCATAGGTCTGGCCGCCGAAGCCGACGACGTTCAGGTAGCCCAGCAGGATGTCCTGCTTGCTGTACTTCTTCTCCAGGCCGACCGCGTAGCGCATCTCCTGGATCTTGCGCTGCAGGGTCACCCCGGCGGCGTCGTTGTAGCAGGCCTGCACCTTCTTCTGGTCGGTGAGCCCCTCGCAGTGCTCGACCTCGACGTTCTTGACGTACTGCTGGGTGATGGACGAGCCGCCCTGGACGTTGCCGCCCACGACCGTGGAGAGCGCGCCGCGCACGGTGCCGAAAAGGTCGACGGCGCCTTCGGAGTAGAAGCGCGGGTCCTCGGCGGAGGTCGCGGCGTCCTTGGCGACCTGGGCGACATCGGCCCAGCCCACGTCCTTCCGGTTCTGCGCGTAGAACTGCGCGATCGGGACGTCGTTTCCGCCCTGCTTGGCGTACACCGTCGAGTTCTGCGCGAACTGCCCGATGTTGAGGTCCCCCGGCAGCTTGTTGAAGTCGTTGATCCCCGCAGCGGCCGCTACACCGGCTCCCAGGAAACCCGGAAGAAAGAACAAGGCGGAGAGCACCGCGGCGACCAGCGCGAGCGCCACCCACTGCACGATCGCGGCGTTCCGCGAACGCGGAGCAGCCAACTCGAACCGTTTGAGAGGCTCGAGACGCTCGTCGATCGCCTGAAGGCGCGGGGAATTCTGGAATCTGTCCGGGATGGGCACGGGTCCACGCTTCCAGGGTCTGCTGTGGGACGGGTTGAGACACGCACTGTACCCCTATGTGGATTTTCAGGAAGGGTGCCCCGAGCTGGGGATGCCCGAGCGACCCGGCAGGTTCATAGACTTCCCGAACGAACTTCGAGGAGCACCTGTGACGACACCCGACGCCGGCTGGTACACCGACCCAGGAGACGCGCGCCGCGTCCGGTGGTGGAACGGCGCGACCTGGACGGAGCATGTGCGGGCGCATCCGGAGGCGGCGCAACCGGCCGTGCCGCCGCAGCCCGTCTTCCCGGCACAGCCCGGCTACCCTGCGCAGCCAGGCTTCCCTGCGCAGCAGGCCTACTCCGGCCAGCCGCTGTACAGCCACCAGCCGACCTATCCGATGGAGCCCGCCGCCAGCCGCCACGCGGACCGCGAGCGGGCGATGCGCCGCAACAACCCGTGGGCGTACACCGGCGTGCTCCTCGTTCTCATCGGCCTCCTCATCAACCCGTTCTCGATCCTCTCCCTGCTCGGCGCCGGCTTCTCGGTCGCCGGCCTGGTGCGCGCGAGCTCCGTCGACCCGTCGGTGCGCTACAACGGCCGCGTCACCGCGATCATCGGCCTCGTGCTGGGCCTGCTCGCGACCGGGTACTTCTGGATCAACTGGATGCGGTTCGTCGGATGACGAAGAGGCGCCGGCCCCCGAAGGAGCCGGCGCCTCTCAGTACCTCTCAGCGTTACGCCGCCGCCGCGAACACCGCCCGCGGCCGCACCTGCAGTGCCCCGTCGACAGCGTCCACCACGACCGTGCCGCCGTCGGCGACGCTGCCTGCCACCATCAGCTCCGCGATCCGGTCGTCGACCTCGCGCTGGATGACGCGGCGCAGCGGACGCGCGCCGTACTCCGGCTCGTAGCCGGCGTCGGCGATCCACGCCACGGCCGCGTCGGTGACGTCGAACCCGATGGCGCGGTGCGCCAGCCGGTTCGCCGTCGCCTGCAGCAGCAGGCGGACGATGTCGCGCAGCTGCTCGGCGTCCAGCTTGCGGAACAGCACGATCTCGTCGATGCGGTTCAGGAACTCGGGGCGCATGGCCTCCCGGAGCTTGCCCATCACGCGGTCGCGGATGTCCTTGTCCGAGGCGAAGCCGTCCGAGCCCGACGGGACGAAGCCGAGGGCTCCGCTGCGGGAGGCCAGGAACTCCGAACCCAGGTTGGAGGTCATGATGACGACCGTGTTGCGGAAGTCGACCGTGCGGCCCTGGCCGTCGGTCAGCCGTCCGTCGTCCAGCACCTGCAAAAGCAGGTTGAACACGTCAGGGTGCGCCTTCTCGATCTCGTCGAACAGCACCACCGAGTACGGGTTGCGCCGCACGCGCTCGGTGAGCTGGCCGGCCTCGTCGTAGCCGACGTACCCGGGAGGGGCGCCGACCAGGCGGGCGACCGTGTGGCGCTCGCCGAACTCGCTCATGTCGAACCGGATCATCGCCTTGTCGTCGCCGAACAGCGACTCCGCCAGCGACTTGGCCAGCTCGGTCTTGCCGACGCCGGTCGGGCCGAGGAATAGGAACGAGCCGACGGGACGGCGCTCGTCGCCGAGGCCGGTGCGGTTGCGGCGCACCGCCTTCGCGACGGCCGTCACCGCGTCGTCCTGGCCGACGACCCGCGCGTGCAGCTCCGACTCCAGAGCGGCGAGGCGCTCCCGGTCGGCGTCGCCGATGCGGGACACCGGGATGCCGGTCGCACGGGACACGATCGCGGCGATCTCTGCCTCGTCCACGACCGCCTCGGCGGCGCGGCGCGGGTTCTTCCCGAGCTCGTCGATCTCCTGCTGCACGGCCTCCATCTCGTCACGCAAGCGGGACGCCTCCTCGTAGTGCTCGGCCGCGACGGCGGAGTTCTTCTCGGACTCCAGGGTCGCCAGGCGCTGCATCAGCTCGGACGCGTCCACCCGCTTGCCCAGCGACAGGCGCAGCCGGGCGCCCGCCTGGTCGATCAGGTCGATCGCCTTGTCGGGCAGGAACCGGTCGGAGATGTAGCGGTTGGACAGCTCCACCGCCGCGCGGATGGCCTCCGGCGTGTACGTGACGGCGTGGTGCTCCTCGTAGGCGGAGCGCAGGCCGTCCAGGATGAGCACGGCGTCCTCGACGCCCGGCTCGCCGACCATCACCGGCTGGAAGCGGCGCTCCAGCGCCGGGTCCTTCTCGATGCGGCGGTACTCCTTGAGCGTGGTCGCCCCCACCAGGTGGAGGTCGCCGCGCGACAGCCGGGGCTTGAGGATGTTGCCCGCGTCCATGCCGCCGGACTCGCCGGACCCTCCGGCGCCGACCACGGTGTGCAACTCGTCCACGAACACGATCAGCTGGTCCTTGCCCGTGCTGATCTCGTCCATGAGCTTGGTGAGCCGCTCCTCGAAGTCGCCGCGGTACCGGGTGCCGGCGACCATCCCGGCGAGGTCGAGCGCGACGACCTTCTTGTCGCGCAGTTGCTCGGGGACGTCGCCCGCGACGATCGCGCGGGCCAGGCCCTCCACGATCGCAGTCTTGCCGACGCCGGCCTCGCCGACCAGGACGGGGTTGTTCTTGGTGCGGCGGGACAGGATCTCGACGGTCTGCTCGATCTCGTCGAGCCGGCCGATGACCGGGTCCAGCTTGCCGTCCCGCGCGAGCGCGGTGAGGTCGGTGCCGAACTGGTCGAGCATCGGGGTCTCGGACTCGCCGGCCGTCTCTGCGGTGTCCTGGGCTCCCGCACCGACGGTGGCCGACTGCCGCATGGCGTTCGTGAGGGAGTCGGGGGTGACGCCGGCCGCCTGGAGGACCTGCCCGGCGGGGGCGTCCTGACCGATCACGAGCGCGAAGAAGAGGTGCTCGGGGTCGATGTAGGTCGCACCGGAGGCGCGGGCCACCTGGTAGGCGTGGAAAAGCACGCGCTGGGCGGAAGCGGTGATCGAGGCGCCGTCGGCGTCGATCGGCTCCCCGGACGCGGGGAGGCGCTGCTCGGCGGCGGCGGCGACCGCGGACGGGTCGACGCCGATGCGGCGCATGGCCTCGGACGCGGGCTCCTGGCCGGCCATCACGCGGAGGATGTGCAGGGCGTCCAGCTCGCGGTGACCGTGCTCGAGGGCGTACCGGCCCGCCTCGGCGAGGAGTTCCTGCGTGCGCCGGCTGAGGAACCGGCTGATGTCGATGGAGCGCGCGGCGCGGGCGCGCTCGCCCGCGAGGTAGCGCGAGAGGAACTCGTCGAACGAGTTCTCGCTGCCGTTCTCGGGGGTGAAGTTCTCAGGCACCTGATCTCCTGTTTCTGAAAGTTGAGCTGATTGCACTCAAGTTCAACGCTCGGGTGGGAGGATTATTCCGCGACCGTTCACCACCGTCTTGGACTTTTCTGGGGAGGATTGGGATTCACTGGAGGTGGACGCTGATTCGAGAGGACGGTGCCGACCTGTCTGTCACGATGCTGCGGCCGGCCCCGACGCAGACGGCCCGGCCCCTCACCCGCCCCGTGGCGCTCGCCGCGGCGTTCGGCGTGCTCGCGACCGTACTCTCCGCCATCGGTTCCGGCATCCCGTCGCTCTGGGGCGACGAGGCGACCAGCGTCATGTCGGCGCAGCGACCGCTGCCGTCGCTGTTCCGGATGCTCGGCAACATCGACGCCGTGCACGGCACGTACTACCTCGGCCTGCACTTCTGGGGCGCACTGTTCGGGTTCTCCCCCGTCGCCGTCCGGCTGCCGAGCGCGATCGCGGTCGGGCTGGCCACCGCGGCCGTCGTGCTCCTGGCGGCGCGTCTGCGGAACACCCGCACGGCGGTCGTCGCGGGCCTGGTCTGCGCCCTCCTCCCCCGCGTCACCTACATGGGCGAGGAGGCGCGCTCGTTCGCGTTCTCCGCCGCAGTCGTCGCGTGGCTGACCGTGCTGCTCGTCGCAGTGCTCGACCGGGAGCGGCCGCGGGCCGCGTGGTTCGTCGGCTACGGCGCGCTGCTCGCGCTCGGGACGTACGTCTTCCTCTACACGATCCTCTTCGTGGTGGTCCACGGCGTGATCGTCGCACTCTGCCGCCCGCCGCGGCGCACCGTCCGCGGCCTGCTGATCGCAGTGGGCGGGGCGGTGCTGGCCGTCGCGCCCCTGCTGGTCTTCGCGATCGGCCAGCACAACCAGATCTCCTACCTCGGCGCCGTGCCGCAGCTCGCACCGGAGACCCTGTTCAGCGGCCTGTGGTTCGGCGACTCCTGGCCGCTCGGGATCGCGGCCTGGGCGCTGATCGTCCTGGCCGTCGCGGTCGCGGTCCGGCAGCGGGTGCTTGTGGCGCGGGCTCGCGGGGAGCGGTTCCTCGGGCTCCCGGAGTCGCGCGTCCCGTCCCCCGTCGGGCTCGCCCTGCTCTGGCTGCTCCTGCCGCCGGCCATCCTGATCGCCGTGCAGTCGGTCGTGCCCGACTTCACCGCCCGGTACGTGTCGTTCTGCGCGCCGGCCGCGGCGCTCCTGATCGCGTGCGGCGTGGACGAGGTGTTCCGCTGGCGGCGCTGGGCGGGCGTCGTCGCGGGAGCGCTGGTCCTCGCGCTGTGCTTCCCCGTCCTCGTCGCCGAGCGCACGCCGTACGCGAAGAACCAGAGCGACTGGGCGGAGGTCTCCGCCGCGATCGGGGCGCACGCGCTCCCCGGTGACGCGGTCGTGTTCGACGAATCGACCAAGCCGTCCAAGCTCCCCCGCCTCGCCGAGCACACCTACCCCGCAGGATTCGCGAACACGAGGGACGTCGCCCTGCGCGTCCCCTACCCCGAGACCTCGACGTGGCGGGACAGCGCGTACACTGTGCGCCAGGCCGGGGCTCTCGGCCGATTCGACGGCATCGACCGGGTCTGGCTGATCGAGTTCGCGCCCTCCCCCGGTTCGGTCGACGACTACGGCGTCGCCGACCTCACGACTCTCGGCTACCACGAGACCACGACGCGGATGACGACCCATCGCGAACTGATCTCGCTGTACGAAAGGACCCCATGACCGCCCACGCACTGGCCGCCGCCGGCGCCCTCGTCCACACCGGGCTGCTCGATCCGCAGGGCCTGATCCAGGCCGCGGGCCCCTGGGCGCTGCTCGGCATCTGCGCGATCGTCTTTGCCGAGACCGGCCTCCTGCTCGGGTTCTTCCTGCCCGGCGACACCCTGCTGTTCTTCGCGGGCGTGCTCACGCTCACCGGCCACATCCCGCAGCCGCTCTGGCTGGTGATCGTCGCGGTCGCCATCGCGGCGATCGTGGGCGGTGAGGTCGGCTACCTGATCGGCTGGAAGACCGGCCCGGCGGTGTTCGACCGGCGCGAGTCCGGTGTCTTCAGCCGCGCCAGCGTGCTGCGGACACAGCGGTTCTTCGACAAGTACGGCAGCGGCGCGGTCGTCGTCGCCCGCTTCGTGCCGGTCGTGCGCACGTTCGCGCCCGTCGCGGCCGGCGTCGGCCGGATGCGCCACGGGGTGTTCAGCCTCTTCAACGTGATCGGCGCCGCGGTCTGGGCCGCCGGGGTCACGCTGATCGGCTACGGACTCGGCCACATCCCCGGCGTCGCGGACTTCGTGTCGAAGTACCTGGACTTCGTGCTGATCGGGATCGTCGTGCTCTCGGTCGGCCCGGTGCTGGTGCGCGCCATCGCCCTGCGGCGGCGGAAGTCGCGGATCGAGTCGTAGCGGGCGCGCTGCGCAGACGTCGGATCCCGCCGCTACCGTGGGGGGCATGGCCGTCACCCTGGACCGCGACGAAGCGCGCCGGATCGCCGTGCGGGCGCAGCGCCTGGACGCCGCGCGGCCGGCCGGGATCGTCCCGCTCGTGGAGAGCCTGACCTTCCTCCAGCTCGACCCCACCGCCGCCATCGCGCCGAGCGCGGACCTCATCGCCTACACCCGGCTCGGTGCGACCTACCGGCCGGAGGCGCTGGTGGAGGCCTTGGAGACCGACCGCCTGCTCTACGAGGTCAAGGCGATGGACGATCCGGTCACGCCGCCGTTCGCGATGGTGCGGCCGGTCTCCGACCTCGGCCTCCACCTCGACCGGATGTCGCGCTGGCCCGAGCGCCTGTCGGGTGCGCAGGCCTGGCTGGAGGCGAACGATGCGTTCCGCCGCGACGTGCTCGCTCTGCTGCGCGACCAGGGCCCGACGCTGTCGAAGGACATCCCGGACACCGCCGCCGTGCCGTGGGTGTCGACCGGCTGGACGCACGGCCAGAACGTCACCCGCATGCTCGAACTGCTGCAGGGCCGCGGGGAGGTCGCCGTCGCCGGGCGGATCGGCCGCCAGCGCACCTGGGACCTCGGCGAGCGCGTCTACCCGGACGGCATCGAGGTCGTGCCGGAGGCGGAGGCCGCCCGGCTGCGCGACGAGCGCAGGCTGCGCGCGCTCGGAATCGCCCGTCGCGCCCTCGTGGGCGAGGCGGGCGAACCGGCGACCGTCGAGGGCAGCACCCTCGAGTGGCGGGTGGACCCGGCCGCCGTCGGGCTCCCGTTCGCCGGACGGACCGCGCTGCTGTCGCCGTTCGACCGGCTCGTGCACGACCGGGTGCGCAGCCAGGAGGTGTTCGGGTTCGAGTACCTGCTGGAGATGTACAAGCCCGCCGCCAAGCGGCGCTGGGGCTACTTCGCGCTGCCGATCCTGCACGGCGACCGGCTGATCGGCAAGCTCGACGCCACCGCCGACCGGAAGGCCGGCATCCTCCGCGTCGCCGCCGTCCACGAGGACGAGCCGTTCGCGCCGGAGGTGCGGGACGCGGTGCGCGCCGAGATCGACGCGCTCGCGGCCTGGCTCGCCCTCACGCCCGAGTACGCCTCCTAAGCGGCGGACTCGCGGGCGTGCGGGTCGGAGCCGTTCAGCACTTCCACGACGCGGTCGTAGTCGCCGCGGGCCTCGCCGTAGCGGAGGAACTTCACGCGCTCCACCTGGAGCTCGGTTGCGTCGGGCTGCGTTTCGATCAGCTCCATGACCTCCGCCACGAACTCGTCCAGCGGCATCGCGAAGTCGCTCTCCTCCTGTCCCGGCATGAGCGCGGTGCGGACCGCCGGCGGCTCCAGCTCCATGACGCGCACGGAGGTGTCGGCGAGCTGCAGGCGGATGCTCTCGCTGAGCATGTGGATGGCCGCCTTGCTGGCGTTGTAGCTCGGCGTCACCTTCAGCGGCGTGAACGCCAGTCCCGAAGACACGGTCACGATCGTGGCGTCCGGGCGGGTCTGCAGGTGCTCCACGAACGCCGCGATCAGCCGGATCGGGCCGAGCACGTTGGTGGTGACGATCGACTCTGCGGAGGCGAGGAACGCCTCGGGACGGTGCCAGTCCTCCGCCCGCATGATGCCGGCCATCGTGATCAGCACGTTCAGGTCGGGGTGGGCGGCGAGCACGGTGTCCGCGGCCTCCCGGATGCTTTCGGCGTCGGCGGTGTCGATGCGGACGGTGTCGATGCCGGGGTGCTCGGCGGCGATGGCCTCCAGAAGCTCGGTGCGGCGGCCTCCCACGATGACGCTGTTGCCGCGCTCGTGGAGGGCGACGGCGAGGGCGAGCCCGATGCCGCTGGTGGCGCCGGGGATGAAGACGGTGTTCCCTGTGATGTTCATGCCCTCCACTCTGCGGGGGTTCCTCCGCGGGCGGGAGCGGAGCGCTCATCGGGGGATCCGCGATCCCTGGCTCGGACCCGCCCGACGTCGGATGATGGTGTGATGGACCGCACCGCGCTCGCCGACTTCCTCCGCCGCCGCCGCGAGGCGCTGCGCCCGGAGGACGTCGGCCTGCCCTCCGGCCCCCGCCGCCGCGCGCCCGGCCTGCGCCGCGAGGAGGTCGCGATGCTCGCCGCGATGTCGAACGACTACTACACGCGGCTGGAGCAGCGCCGCGGCCCGCAGCCGAGCGACCAGATGCTCGCCTCCCTCGCGCGCGCCCTCCGGCTCTCTGCCGACGAGCGCGACTACCTCTACCGCGTCGCCGGGCACAACACCCCCGACCGTCTCGGCGGGGCGCATGTGCCTCCCGCGCTTCAGCGCGTGCTCGACCGGCTGGACGACACGCCCGCGCTGGTGCTGTCCAACCTCGGCGAGACGCTCCTGCAGAACCGGCTGGCCGTCGCGCTGCTGGGCGACCGGTCGCACTACATCGGCCTCGAGCGCAGCGAGTTCTACCGCTGGTTCACCGCCCCGGAGACGGCCCGGGCGATGTACCCGGAGGCCGACCGCGACCGGCAGAGCCGCGCCCAGGTGGCTTCGCTCCGCGACGCTTACGGCGCGCTCGGCCCGCAGTCGCGCGCCGGCGAGCTGGTGCGCGCGCTGCTGGAGCGGAGCCCCGAGTTCGCGGAGCTGTGGGAGCGGCACGAGGTCGCCCGCCGGTTCGAGGACCACAAGACCCTCCTCCACCCGGAGCTCGGCGCGATCGAGCTGGACTGCCAGGCGCTCTTCACCGAGGACCAGTCGCAGTGCCTGCTTGTCCTGACGGCCGCACCGCGCACCGAGGCGGCGGAGAAGCTGGCGCTGCTGAGCGTGGTCGGCACCCAGTCGTTCGCCTGAGAACCTCCCCACCCGTTCAAATTTGAGCTATTCTCACCTTCATGTCGAGGGACGCCGTCCCCCGGACCCCGCCCGACCCAGACGGACACGGTCCGAGGTCGCGCAGCCGACGGCGCTGGTGGCTCGCCGCCGCAATCGTCGTCGCCGTCGCCGTCGTCGTCGCCGCGGTCGTCGCCGGCATCGCGATCGGCCGCTCGGCCTCGGCCGCTCCGTTGACGCTCGTACCGGCCGACAAGCCAGGCCCGAACCCGTTCACCGACACGACTCAGACGGAGGCCGCGCCCACCGCCTCGGCGACCGTCACCCGGAAGTCCGCACAGTTGCGCGCCACCCTCCCGAAAGCCGGCGGAACGAGCACGCCTGTCGCAGAGGGCACCGCCCCGGGTCTGTACGGAGGCAGCGGGAACGTCCACGTCTGCGATGCACAGCGACTCGTCCGCTTCCTGCGAGACTCCCCGGCCAAGGCCGCCGCCTGGGCGCACGTGCTCGGCACCGCACCGGCGACGATCGAGCACTACGTCGCCGGCCTCACCCCCGTGATCCTCAACAGCGACACGCTCGTGCAGAACCACGGTTACCGCGCAGGCGCGGCGACCTCCTTCCCTGCGATCCTGCAGGCGGGCACCGCGGTGATGGTCGACAGCGCCGGCGTCCCCCGGGTCAAGTGCAACTGCGGCAACCCGCTGACCGAGCCGAGCGTGGTGTCCGTGCCGTCGGCGTCGACCACCGGCGCGGTGTGGCCGGGATACGCGGCAGGCGGCGTGATCCTGGTCCACGGCGGCACGGCGGGCGGAAGCTTCCAGCTCGTCGACCGCGAGAGCGGCCAGGTCTACGCGCAGCCGCTCGGCGCCGGGGCGGCGGTGTGGGCGGCCGCGAGCTGGACCTCATCGGTGGGCGCTGGGATCGCCGACCAATCCGTCCTGTGGACGAGCGCGGACGGCGCCGCGTGGGCGCGCGCGACGACAGTCCCGCACGAGCTGATCTCGGGACTCGCGTGGGGGGACGGGCGCTGGGTCGCGGTCGCCGCGTCCGACGACCAGGCGTCGATCCACTCGGAGATCCTCACCTCGCCCGACCTGAGGACGTGGACCGTCGCCACCACGGTGAGCGGCCGCCTCCGCGCCGTCGGCTTCGGGACGGGAGGCTGGCTCGCGGTCGGCGACCCCGCCGACGGCTACAGCGACTCGACCGGGCTCTCACAGCCGAGCGGTCACGCCGACGTCTACGCGAGCACGGACGGCACGAGCTGGACGAAGACCACGACCGTCGACACCCCCGGATCGGACGGCTTCTGGTCGATCGCCTACGGCGACGGTCACTGGGTTGCGACGGCCAACGCGATCTACGTGCTGAACTCCCCCGTGAACGTGTACCAGAGCGCGGACGGGACCACGTGGACCGCGAGCGGCGCCCCGCTCGCGCAGCAGACGGACGGGATCGTCGCTCACGGCGCCGACGGCTGGCGCATCGCGGCGTCCACCACGTACCCGGCCGACCCGGCCTCGTTCGACCCGCCGCTCCAGGACACGCTGATCGACGCGGGCGCCGGGGGCGGAACCTGGACCACGTCCAGTCCCGCGGCGCTGAAGCAGCAGCTCCCGCATGTCCTGGCGGCCGGCGGCGGCCGCTGGCTCCTCGGCAGCGAGGATTCGGAGCTCATCAACCAGGGCCACGCCTTCAACACGACGCGCGTGAGCTCCAGCGCGGACGGGGTCGCGTGGGCGACCGCCGGCCGCATCGACGGTCCGCTCGGTGCGCTCGGGTACGGCAGCGTGGCCGGGGCGCCCGCGCCGGGGACGACCTCCGCTCCGACCGCGACACCGGCGCCGACCAGCACGCCCGGCGCGGGAGGCTCGGGCGGGACGCCCGACTGCACGGCCGCTGCCCTCCAGCGCGCGCTCGCGGCGGCGGGACTCCCCGGGACCATCGGCACCGACCTGGCGTGCAGCGCCGGCTGGGCGGCGGCGGGCGTCAACCATCCCCAGTCGCAGACGACGGCGGTCTTCCAGTGGGTCGAGGGCGCGTGGCAGTGGCGGGACCGCACGACGATCTGCTCGCAGAATGTCCTGCCGCCGGCGGTCGCGCCTGCGGCCTGTCAGAGCAACTGACGCCGGAGGCGGCGGAGGACCCGGCCCTGCTGGCGGTACTGGGCACGCAGTCGTTCGCCGGGTAGCCTGGCCGCCGTGGATGTCCTCGGCTGGCTTCTCGACGGCGACCCTGCGATCCGGTGGCAGGTGCGCCACGACCTTCTCCATGAACCGGACGACGCGGTCGCCGCGGAGCGCGCGACGGTGGAGACCGAGGGCTGGGGCGCCCGCCTGCTGGACCTCCAGCAGGAGGACGGCACCTGGGGCGAGGGCGTCTGGACGCAGCGCGACCGGGTAGGCGTGGATGACGCGATGCTGCTCCTGGCCCTGCTGGGCGGACCCGCGGACGGCGAGCGGACGCGCGTCGCGGTCGACCGGGTCGTCCGGCACGTCGACTGGGGCGAGGAGTGGTGGAACCATCCGTTCTTCGACGGCGAGGTGGAGCCGTGCATCAACGGCCGCGTGCTCGTCGCCGGCGCGCGGTTCGGGCATCCCGGCGAGCTTATCGTGGAGCGGCTGCTGAACGAGCAGCAGGACGACGGCGGCTGGAACTGCTACGCCGAGACCCGGCAGGACCCCGGCTCGTTCCACAGCACGATCTGCGCGCTCGAGGGCCTGACGGCCTACCGCGACGCGGGTGGCCCGACCGACGTGGCCGGGGCGATCGAGCGCGGCCACGAGTATCTGCTGACGCGGGGGCTGATGCGCCGGCTGAGCGACGGGTCGATCATCCGCGACAGCTGGCTGCGCTTCTCGTTCCCGTACTACTGGTCGTACGACGTCCTGCGCGGCCTCGACCATCTGCGGGCGGCGGGCGTGCCGGCGGACGAGCGGGTGGCGGAGGCCGTGTCCGTCGTGGCGTCGCGGCGCCAGCCGGACGGCCGCTGGCTGCTCGACCACGAGCACTCGGGGCGCGCGCTGCTCGACATGGAAGCGGTCGGCGAACCGAGCCGGTGGAACACGCTGCGGGCGCTGCGGGTGCTGGAGTGGGCCGGGGCGTAGCCCTACGTGGGGCAGCCACGCCCTCCCGGGCGCCCCTGCTCCCGCTACACCGCGCAGCGACGAGCCGCACGGTCGGCGAACGCGTCGAGCGCCTGGATCATGTCGTCCGCGATCCAGAGCCTGTTGCGCTTGCGCGAGTTCGCGGGGCGGAGGACGCCACGGTCCACCAACGCCTCGAACGCGCGATACGTCCCCGGCGCCGAGAGCCCGAGCCGGGCCTCCACGACCGCCGCGTTGAGCACGGGCTGCTCCAGGGCGAGCGCGGCGACCCGACGGCCCGAGCTGTCGGAGCGCAGGCCCGTCAGCGCGTCCTCCCAGCGCGCGCGGAGCTCCGCGATCGCGGTGGCGAGCTCACGCCCCGTGCGCACCGCGAAGCCGGCTGCGTCGGAGAAGGCCCGCACGATCGGGTCGACCTCGCCCAGGCGGTAGGCGGTGAGCGCGTCGTAGTAGTCCTCCACCTCGAACAGGAGGCCGGCCGAGACCGGCACGACCACCGTCGCGGTCGTGCGCGACCGCCGGAGCATGGCATGCACGATGGCGCGGCCGGTCCGGCCATTGCCGTCCGGGAACGGGTGGATGGTCTCGAACTGCGCGTGGGCGATCGCCGCGTGGACGAGCGCCGGGACGTCCCAACGGCCCATGAACTCGACCAGGTCCGCCATCGAACCGGGCACGCGCTCGTGGTGAGGAGGGACGAAGGTGGCTCCGTGGGGGCTCACGCCCGAGCCCCCGATCCACACCTGCTCGCGGCGGTAGCCTCCGGTCAGCTCGGGCGCGTGATTTTCCAGGAGCGCCGCGTGCATCGCGATGATGCCTCCGCCGTCGAGGGCGTCGGAGAGCTCCAGCGCGGCCTGCATGGCGTGGACGTTGCGCACGATCAGCGGGGCGTTGCCGGTGTCGCGCTCGCCGAGCTCGGTCTCCGCGATCGCGCGGGCGCCGCTGGTCAGGTTCTCGATCTGCGACGAGGACACCGACTCGCTGCGCAGGAGGATCGACGCGAACGGCAGGACGGAGAGTCCGAGCTCTGCGTCGAAGCGCGTGAGCATCGCCGCCGCCTCCACCGCTTCGGCCGCGACGAGGGCGCTGACCGGGATGTCGCGGTCCCCGATCCGCGGCACGATCGCGGCCTCGTACGGCCCCCGACTCGACGCCCACTGGCGCCGGGTCAGGTGGTCCCGGCTGTAGCGCGACTGCCAGGCATAGGACTCCCGGTCGAGCGCGGGCCAGGTTCCCATTTCGGACATGAGAGCAAGCCTAATCGTTATTTACGCTTAAAGCGCTAAGTGTAAATAACGCTCCTCCCTATTTTCACCCCAACCCCACCCCATCGCCCTCTAGACGCCCGAACCCTCGCGGCGTTACTCTCAGCGCACATCCAGGCTCGGACCCGAGCCCCGGGGGAAAGGTAAAACGACATGGATTTCTGGAACAACTTCTGGAACATCATCTGGCTGTTCTTCTGGAGCTTCGCCTTCATCGCCTACCTGTTCGCACTGTTCGCGATCATCAGCGACCTGTTCCGGGACCACAAGCTCAACGGCTGGTGGAAGGCGCTGTGGATCATCTTCCTGATCTTCGTGCCGTTCCTCACCGCGCTCGTCTACCTAATCGCCCGCGGGCCGGGGATGGCGGAGCGCAGCCAGAAGGAGGCCCGCCAGGTGCAGCAGAGCACCGACGCCTACATCCGCGAGGTGGCGTCCTCCAGCCCGTCCGACGAGATCGCGAAGGCGAAGGCCCTCCTCGACGCCGGCACCATCACCCCGGAAGAGTTCGCGCACCTCAAGAGCGTCGCGCTCGGCCACCAGGCCGCAGCCGGGGCGCACGCGGCTCCCGCCGCACCGTCCGCGCCGACCCCGCCGCCGGCAGCGCCCACGGCGTGATCGAACGGGCTCGGTGACCGACGTGACCGACCCGACCGCGACGGCGCCGGAGTCCTCCAGGGCTCCGGCGCCGTCGCACGCCCGCAGCCGGCCGTCCGCCGGGCTGACCGACACTGACCGGGAGGCCATCATGGCGCTCCAGACACCGATCGCAGGAACCGATCATGGCCGCCGTTAGCGGGATCTGGCCGTTCCGCCGACGCGCCCGCCGACCCGAGCCCGCCCCACCCGACGCACCCGACCCCGAGCAGGAGGCAACGGCCTCCAACGGCCGCAGCGTCCGCATCCTCCTGAGCCTGGCGAGCGGAGCCGTCATCCTGTTCGGGCTGCACGCCATCGCCGGCATCCTCGCCCCGTCGCTGCTGGCCCTCGTCCTGGTCATCTGCGCGCAGCCCGTCCGGGTCTGGCTGGAACGCCACGGCACGCCGAGCGGTGTCGCGACCGGCGCCGTCGCGTTGACCACCTTCGCCCTCCTGGCCGGTTTCGCGGCCCTCCTGATCATCGCGATGGCCCAGTTCGTCTCGATGCTGCCGCAGTACAAGGAGCAGTTCCAGCAGATCGGCCAGCAGTTCGCGAGCTGGCTGTCGACGATCGGCATCAACACACAGGACGTCAAAGCGGTGACGCAAGGATTCGACCCGACGAAGCTGGTCAACTTCTTCGGCGGGCTGCTCGGCGGCGCGTTGGGCCTCATCACCTTCGGCGTGATCGTGCTGACCATGCTCATCCTGATGCCCGCCGACGCCGCCTACACCCCGACGCTGCTGCGCCAGCTGGAGCCGACCAAACCGAACCTCGTCTACGCGATGACCGGCTTCGCGCACAGCGTCCGCCGTTACATGGTCGTCACGACCGTGCTCGGCGTCGTGCAGGGCGTCATCAACGGCATCGCGCTGTTGATCCTCGGCGTGCCGGCCGCGCTGCTCTGGGCGATCCTGTCCTTCCTGTGCAGCTTCATCCCGAACGTCGGCTATTTCCTCGCGCTGGTGCCGCCACTGGTGTTCGGCTACCTCATCGGCGGCTGGGGCACGGTGATCGCGATCATCGTCATCTACGGGATCGTCAACGCCGTCGTCCAGTCGGTGGTGCAGCCGAAGGTGGTCGGCAACGCCGTGGCGCTCAGTCAGACGCTCACGTTCTTCTCGGTGCTGCTCTGGGCGGTCGTGCTCGGCGCCATCGGCGCCATCCTCGCCATCCCGCTGACGCTGCTCGCCCGGGCGATCCTGGTGGACTCCGACCCGCGCGCCCGGATCTGGCGCGCCGCGATCGGCGACCTGCGCGAGACGAAAGACCTGATGAAGGAGGAGTCCGCCGCGGCGAAGGCGGAACGGCGCTCGGCGAAGGCTGTCGCGCGGTCGGGTGCACGGCCGCCGGACGCGGGCGGCGGGAGCGGGCCGAACGATGGGGTGTGAGGAGTAGTCGGCGAAGGAGTTCGCCGCTCGCGTTGAATTCGCTTCAGCCGGCTGCTGCCGCTGCCGCTCGCGCGTTCTCGAGGTCATAGCGCATCTGCATCCGAAGCCAGAGCTCCGCCGATCCGATGTCGTTGCCCTCGAGCGCGAGCGCGAGCTTGGTGCTGATCGCGGCATGCCCGTTGAGAACGCGCGACAAGGCCGGACGGGACATGCCCAGCTTCAGAGCGGCCTCGCCGACGGTCAGCCCGAGCCCTTCGACTCCGAGCTGCTCCGCGAGCACCTCGCCGGGGTGCGGTCTGTTGTGCATCGTCATCATCGCCTCCTTCGTCGTCAGTGGTAGTCCAGGTAGTCGACGAGGATCACGTCCTCGTCGTCGAAGGCGAAGATCACTCGCCAGTTGCCGTTCACGCGCAGGGAAAACATCCCGGCGAGGTCGCCTTTCAGGGCGTGGAAGCCGAACGCGGGCAGGTCGACATCCTCGGGTACCGCGGCGTCATCGAGCGTCGCCAGGATCAACCGCAGCCGTCGCCGATGCTGCGGAACGATCCCTTTCGCCGAGCCTGTGTAGTAGAACGCGGACAGGCCTTTGTGGGCGAAACTCTTGATCACCTCCATCACTGTAACGCGTAACGGCACGCATTACAACTCGCAAAAACTTACGTCAGTGCTGCAACGTCGTCTTCAGCACGATCACCACGACCCCGAACAACCCCGTCACCACCGCCCCCGTCACGCACACCCATACCGGCCGCCCCCGGATCAGGAACACGAGGTACCCGAGCAGCGCCAGCAGCAGCACCGTCAGCCACAGCGACACCAGCACCCCCGTCGCGGGCGGCAGGATCCCGAGGGCCGCCAGCAGCAGCGGGACACTGGGCACCACCGCGGCCTCCAGCATTCCGCTCGACTCGAAGAGGGCGTGGCGGAGGGAGTCGACGATGCGGGCTCGCGCGCTCTCGTCGTCGGCGTGGAAGCCGAGGGCCGTGGAGTAGACGTGGGCGAGCCAGAACACCACGATGCTCACCAGGCTGAACACCAGGACGTGCAGCGCGTCGGAGCGGCTGGACGTGCCCCCGGAGCTCGCCGCCACCACGCTCGCGTAGACGATGGTGCCGTAGATCCCCGCCGGTGTGCCCCAGTGCCGCCAGAGCGCGCGCTGCACCCGGATGCCGCTGTCATCGGGCTGCGCCGCGGACGAGTTGAGGTCCATCGAGTCCATGAGGCCATCATGGTCCGACGGCGACGGCGACGTCACTCCTGTTCGGGGAAGCGCGCCTGAGTCTGCAGGCCGCCCTGCGCCGCCGCCGAGCCCGCCAGGCCACCGCCGCGACCGCGGAGCAGGAACGCCGCGCCGACCGCGACCACCGCCCCCGCGACCGGTCCGACGATGTAGACCCAGTAGGCGTCCCAGTGCCCGCTCACCAGGTCGGGCCCGAAGGTGCGGGCCGGGTTCATCGAGGCGCCGGAGATCGGGCTCCCCCAGAGTCCAGCCAGCGCGATGTAGGCGCCGACGCCGAACGCGCCGATGATGCCGAGGTTCTGGGCTCCGGAGGCCGTGCCCAGGATGACGCTCACCAGGCCGAACGTGAGCACGGTCTCCATCAGCAGCGCGTCCCAGGACGAGAACCCGGTTGCCGGGTAGTTCGAGCCGTAGCGCGCGGAGATGTGCGTCACGCCCTCCAGGAACCACGCCGCCAGCGACGCCCCGCCGAGCTGCACGACGATGTAGCCGGGCACCCGGGACCACGGGAAGTCCCCGCGCAGCGCGAACGCCACGCTGACCGCCGGGTTGAGGTGCGCGCCGGAGACCTTGCCCATGAACAGGATGATCGCGAACACCATCAGGGCCGGCGCGGTCACCGCGGCGGTGCGGGAGATCGTGTTCGGGAACGCCTGGCCCATCATCCCGCCGCCCGCCGCCACCAGCACCAGGAAGAAGGTGCCCAGCAGCTCGGCGAACAGCCTGCGCCACTCCTGCGACGCGTCGTGGAAGTCCTCGATGGACTGCGCGATCGTCGCCGGCACATGCATGAGCCTGCCGTGGACGACATCGTTGACGATCCCGCGCGCCTCAGCGGCGTCCCTGCGGGTCTGCTCCTGGCTCATGCTGCCTCCTGACTGTCCGACGCCGGCTAGCCGGCTCCCACCGCGCTCGGCTCCACGGACAGGTCGCTGCCGCCCTCGACCGTGATGCGCCGGCCGACCCGCACGAGTTGCGGCTTGTCCGAGAACGCGCCCGCGAAGAGCGCCTCGCCCTTGCGGAAGGTCGGCGACTGCTCCAGCAGGTGCTGCGGCACGAACCCGAACACGTCGCCGATCTCGTCGATGTCGCGCGGCGAGTTCATCCGCATCAGGCCGAGGTTGTCGCACTGCGAGAGCACGTTCGGGTGGATCTTGGTGGGCCGCTGCGTGGACAGGAACAACCACAGCCCGAATTTGCGGCCCTCCGCGGCGATCTGGATCAGCTGCTCCGTGAGCTGCGCCTCCACGCTGTTCCGCGGCACGGGCGGGCAGAAGTTGTGCGCCTCGTCCAGCACGATCAGCAGCGGGTCGCGCTCCATCCGCTTCTCCCAGAGGTGCTCCAGGACGCAGAGCGCCGCCGCCTGCGGCTCGGCCTGGTGGGCGAAGCCGCCCACATCCAGCACGGTGACACGCGGGCGCTCGTCGATCGTGTCCACGACCGAGGAACGCCCGAACGACCAGAGCGGCCAGTCCAGGATCTCCAGGTTGTCGATCCGCATCCCCAGCCGGCGCTGCGCCGGGTCGTCCGAGGAGGCCAGCGCCCCCAGGAAGCGCTCCTTGTCGAAGCGCTGCGCCTGCGACTTGTCCAAGTGCAGGAGGGCGTTGTACTCCTCCTCGTCGGCGATCGGGTCCAGCCTCCCGACCGCCGCCTGCGACCGCACGCTGAGGTCGACGTAGCGGGCGTGCAACTGCGGCTCGGTGCGGGTGCTGGAGTGGAAGACCCGGATGTCGAAGTCCGCGAACCGCTCGCGCTCGTCCGGCGACGCGTCCTCCCGGGTCCGCGACACCCGCACGAAGTCGGCGTTCGGGTCGAGGACCGCCATCGGCAACTCGGTCTCCAGCAGCAGCTGCTCCAGCACGACGCCGAGGGCGTAGGTCTTGCCGGATCCGCTCTGCCCGCACCAGAACGTGTGCCGGTTGAAGCGCGACCCGTCGATGACGGCGGGACGCTCCGGGGCCTCGACGGTGGTGCCGATGGTGAGCGGGATCATCGTGCGGGCTTCCGGTCGGTGGTGCGCCGTTCTCGGGAGCTCTGGGCGGTGAGCGCGGCGTCGAGGGCGATCGCCGCCCGGATCAGCGCGAGGTGGGTGAACGCCTGGGGGAAGTTCCCGAGCTGGAGGCCGGCGGGGTCGATCTCCTCGGCGAACAGGCCGACGTGGTTGCCGTAGGTGAGCATCTTCTCGAACGCGTACTGCGCCTCGTCCAGCCGGCCGGCGTCCGTCAGCGCGCAGACGTAGAAGAACGAGCACAGCGAGAAGGTGCCCTCCCGCCACGCCCTGGTCCCGCAGCGCACTCTGCTTTACTGGCGTACCCCGCCCGGAATCGCGTCGTCGACGCGGACCATGCCGGAGGGCGTCAGCCTGATCGCGGGCGACGAGACGGCCACGGCGCCGCAAAGCACCTCGGTCGTCGGCTGGACCTGCACGGCGACCGCGACCGACCCGCGACCGGGAAGGGCATCGCTCCCGCACGATTGCCCGTCGGGCTCGCAGCTCCGGCTCGTCATCACTTTCCCGAACTGCTGGGACGGCCACACGATGGACGGCCGCGATCGTTCTGGCGCGGTGTACGCCACGACGACGGGGTGTCCGGCATCGCATCCCGTGCACATCCCGCAGATCGTGCTTCACGTCACCTACCCCACCGCGAGCGGCGCGGGGATCACCCTCTCGACCGGACCTGCGACGCAGGGGCCGCCGGTCACGGGTCACGCCGACTTCCTGAGTGGCTGGCAGCAGAGCCGGATGGACGCGGATGTGGCGGCGTGCGACACGGCTCAGGTGCGGTGCGGGCCGGTGAGGGGTGCGGACGCGACGCCGCAGGGCGGGTCAGAGCGGAGCGGGAGAGCGCAAAGCGGGAAGGCGTGAGGCGGGAGAGCGCGGAGCGGCAACGCGTAGAGCGGGAGCGGCAAGGCATAGAGCGGGAGAACCCAGGCGGCAAGGTGGCCGGGATCGGCGCAGAGCCTGAATCGTTGGCCCGCCTCCCCTGTACATTTCCATACGAACGCAACACAATGACATAACATGAGCCGCCCTCATGTAATCCGGACTCCCGATCAGCGATTACGCATCTTCGTCTCCTCCACCCTGCAGGAGCTCGCCGAGGAACGACGCGCGGCGCGGAACGCGATCGAACGGCTGCACCTCGCTCCCGTCATGTTCGAGCTCGGGGCGCGTCCCCACCCGCCTCGGGAGCTCTATCGTTCGTACCTCCAGCAGTCCGACGTCTTCCTCGGTCTCTACTGGGAGCGCTACGGCTGGGTGGCGCCCGACGAAGAGGTCTCGGGGCTCGAGGACGAATACAACCTCTGCCCCGACGACGTCCCCCGACTGCTCTACGTCAAGGCCTCGGAGCACCGGGACGAGCGGCTCACCGGCCTCCTGAACCGGATCCGCGACGACGATCGCGCGGCCTACAAATACTTCGAGACCGCCAAAGAGCTGGCCCGGCTCGTGGAGGCCGACCTCGCCATCCTGCTCGCCGAGCGCTTCGACCAGAGCAAGGCGCCCATCCTCGACGAGTACGAACCGACGCGCCCCGCCATCGGGCGCTCGGGACCGGATCCGGCGGTGGCCGATCCCGTCCGCCTGCCGGTGCCGCTCACCGGGCTGGTCGGGCGTGAGCGGGACATCGCGGAGATCCACGGGATGCTCGCCTCCGGGACCCGGCTCGTGACACTGGTCGGCCCGGGCGGGATCGGGAAGAGCAGACTCGCGATCGCGGCGGCGCGCGCGTCGGCGCCGGACTTCGAGGACGGCGCCGTGTTCGTCGACCTTTCGGCCGTCCACGACCCCGAACGCGTGCCCAGCCGCATCGCGCAGTCCCTCGGCGTCCGCGACACCGGCGACGCCCCCATCATGGAGAACCTGGCGACGGCGCTGCGCGAGCGCAGCATCCTGCTCGTGCTCGACAACTTCGAGCAGGTCGTGGACGCCGCGCCCGCCCTCACCACACTCCTCGCGGAGGCGCCCGAGCTCGCGATCCTGGTCACCAGCCGGGTGCTGCTGCGCATCAGCGGCGAACAGAGCTACGACGTCGAACCGCTCGGCGACGAGCAGGCGGTCGACCTGTTCGTCGAGCGCGCCCACGCCGTCAAACCGGACTTCGAGATCACCCCCGACAACGAGGAGGCCGTCGAGCGGGTCTGCGACGCCCTCGACGGGGTGCCCCTCGCGATCGAGCTGGCGGCGGCGCGCGTGCGGGTCCTCTCCCCCGCGGAACTGCTGGACCGGCTCGACCGGCGGCTGTCCGTGCTGGTCGGCGGCGCACGCGACCTTCCCGCACGCCAGCAGACCATCCGGCGGACCATCGAGTGGAGCACGCAGCTCCTCAGCAGCGACCAGCGCAAACTGCTCGCCCGGCTGGGCGTGTTCGAAGGCGGGTTCACGCTGGAGGCCGCGGAATTCGTCGGGGCGGCGATCACGCCGGACAACGGCGACACCCCCGCCGACGCGGAGGTCCTCGAGAATCTCGCCGCGCTCGTCGACAGCAGCCTCGTCGGCCAGCACGACAGCGACGACCGGCCGCGGTTCTCCATGCAGGCGATCGTCCGCGAATACGCCAGGGAGCAGCTCGCGCACAGCGGCGAACAGCCGGCGGTGCGGGACGCGCACGCGCGCTACTTCCTCGCGCTCGGCGACGACGCGGAGGACGACCTCCGTGGCGCCGGGCAGCGCCGGTGGATGCGGCGTCTCGGCGACGAGCGGGACAACCTCCGGGCGGCCGAGCGGTTCCTGCTCGACGGACACGACTGGGATCGGGCCGCGCGTCTCGCCTTCAGCCTCTACCTGTACTGGTGGGTCACCGGCCTGCTCGGCGAGGTGCGCACCTGGATGGAGGAGGCGCTGACGTCCGGCGACGAACTCGACCCCCACACCCGCGCCATCGCGCTCTACTTCAGCCGCACCATCATGTTCTGGAAGGACCCCGACGGCAGTGTCGCCGCCGACCTCGCCGAGAGCATCGAGCTGTTCCGCCGCACCGGCGACCCGACCGGCGAGGGGATCGCCTCCATCTCGCTCGCGCTCGCCCTGCTCGCCGGCGACACGCCCGACACCGCGCGCGCCCGGCGGGTGATGGAGGCCGCGCTCGCCCTCTACCGCGCGAACGGAAGCGTGTGGGGCGAGTCGATGGCCCGAGTGCTGCTGGGGCGGGTCGCCCTGCGGGAAGGCGACCTGGCGGAGGCGCAGGACCACTTCACCACGAGCCTCGCGCTCACCAACCGGTCCGGCGACCGCGTGGGCCAGCGGATCGCGTCGTACCACCTCGGCTGGACAGAGCTGATGCTCGGCGACGTGGCGGCGGCGCGATCGGACTTCGCGCTGAGCGTGACGATCTCCGCCGCGGTCGGTCACCCGGAGGGCATCGCCTATGGTCTGGAGGGCATGGTCGCGGTCGCGGCGCTTTCGCACGACGACGAGCGGGCGGGCGAGCTGGCCGGCGCGGCGCAGGCTCTCCGCGAGCGGAGCGGCCTCCACAACGGGCCGACGTTCACCTTCCATCAGCGCTACCTGGACGATCTGCTCTCCGGGCCGCACGGCGACGAGGTCGCCGCCGCCATCGCGGCCGGCCGCGAGCTCACCGTGGACCAGGCGGTCGCGGAGGCGCTGGCGGAGGGGCGCGGCGAGTCCGGCGAGGAGAGCGAAGACGAGAGCGAGGGCGGCTCGGACGACAGCGAGGACGGTGCAGAGACGAGCGAGGAGGGCGGCGACAGAGAGCACCACGGCGACTCAGAGGACCGCGGCGGCACAGAGGACGGCGGCGACACAGAGGACGGCGGCGACACAGAGGACGGCGGCGACACAGAGGACGCTGCCACACCCGGGCCGGTCGGCGACTGACCCCGCCCCGCCGCGCTTACGGCACCACGATGTCGAACCCCGGATCCCCCTCATCCAGCACGCCGACCATCTGCGTCAGCACTCCCAGGTCCCCGTCCACCGTCAGCCCGTCCGTCTCGGTGTCGCCGCCCACCAGCCGCAGCAGTCGCGGCTTCGTCAGCGTGAGGTGCAGGGGCGCCTCCCCCGACGGCTCGCGCTCCACGTACACGAGGACCCCGTTGCGCAGGGTGAGGTGGAAGCTGCGGCCCAGGTCGGTCAGGGTGATGTCGAACGCCAGGTCGAGGTCCCACGCGCGTGGGCCGTCGACGCGGATCGCGACCGAGTCGAAGAGCTGTTCCGGGGAGAGCTGGATGAGGATGGCCGGTGACGCCGCCGTGGTCGGGGTGCCGAAGTTGCCTTCGCGCAGCTCCGTCGCCCCGGAGAGGAAGAAGTTGCGCCAGGTGCCGTTCTCCGAACCGTAGGCGAGCTGCTCCAGGGTGTCGGCGTAGAGCGCCGTGGCCGACTCGTGCGCCGGCGAGGCGAAGACGGCGTGGTCGAGCAGCGTCGCCGCCCAGCGGAAGTCGCCCGCATCGTACGCCTCCCGCGCGAGCTCGACCACCCGGTCCACGCCGCCGATCGCCGCCACGTACCGCTCGGCCAGGGCTTGCGGCGGGTGCGGCCACAGCCGCGCGGGGTTGCCGTCGAACCAGCCCATGTAGCGCTGGTAGACCGCCTTCACGTTGTGGGACACCGACCCGTAGTAGCCGTGCGTGCTCCACTCGGCCACCAGCGCCGGCGGCAGCTCGAAGTCCTCCGCGATCTCCGCACCCGTCAAGCCGCGGTTGATGCCGCGCAGCGTCTGGTCGTGCAGGTAGCCGTAGAGGTCGCGTTGCACGCCGAGGAAGTGCCGGATGCGGTCGCCGCCCCAGGTCGGCCAGTGGTGGGAGGCGAACAGCACGTCGGACCGGTCGGCGAACCGCTCGATCGCCTCCGTCAGGTAGGCGGACCAGATGTGCGGGTCGCGCACCAGCGCACCGCGGAGGGTGAGCAGGTTGTGGAGGTTGTGCGTCGCGTTCTCGGCCATGCAGAGGGCGCGGTAGCGCGGCAGGTAGAAGTGCATCTCCGCGGGGGCCTCGGTCCCCGGCGCCAGCTGGAACTCGACCTCGACGCCGTCGATGGTGAGCGTCTGGCCGGTCTCCCGGATGTCGACGGTCGGGACGAGGATGCCAGGCTCTCCCGTGGAGGTGGTCTGGCCGAGCCCGGCCCCCACCTGCCCCGAGGGACCCTTGTCGAGCGCCGCGCCGTACATGTAGCCCGCACGGCGCCCCATGGCGGTGCCGGCGTAGACGTTCTCGGAGATGGTGTGGCCGAGGAAGCCTTCCGGCGCCACGATCTGCACCGTCCGTCCCTCCAGGTCGGCGGCCTCCACCACGCCGAGCACGCCTCCGAAGTGGTCGATGTGGCTGTGGGTGAAGATCACCGCCACCACCGGACGGTCGCCGCGGTGCGCGCGGTACAGGCCGAGCGCCGCCGCGGCGGTCTCCTTCGAGATGAGCGGGTCCACGACGATCACACCGTGGTCGGACTCGATGAACGACATCACCGACAGGTCGAGCCCGCGGGCCTGGTACACGCCGTCGACAACTTCGTAGAGGCCGTGCTTGGCGACCAGCTTCGACTGCCGCCACAGGCTCGGGTTGACGGTGTCGGGCGCGTCCCCGGCCACGAAGTCGTACGCCGCCGCGTCCCAGACCGCGTTGCCGTCGGCGTCGCGGATCACCGGGTCCTCGAGCGTGCCGAGGTAGCCGCGGTCGGCGTCGGCGAAGTCGTCCGCGTCGGCGAACGGCAGCGCGTCGAGGAGGGCACGGTTGGCGTCGGCGATGGCCGCGGTCGGGTCGTTCTGCTTCATGGGTCTCTCCCTCGGGCCGGGTCGATGCGCGCCGTTACGGCCGAGGTTTCCTCAGAGAACCGAGGAGCGTCTAGCCCCGATCGACCGGATCGCGCCACATCGTCGTGACCGGTGCGCCGTCGAGCACCGCGCGAAAGCCGCCCACCGGTCGGAAGCCGGCGCGCGCGTAGCGGTGGTCGTTGGCCGGGTTGGTCGACTCGAGGTAGGCGGGCAGCCCGCCGGCGTCGAACCGGGCGAGGTCCTCCGCGAGCAGCTGTTGCCCGATGCCACGGCCGCGATGGTCGGGATGCGTCGCCAGGAGACTCAGGTACATATGGGCCGGCTCGTGCGGGTGCGCGTCGTCGAACAGCGCGTAGAGCTGCTCGTACGCGGCGTACCGCTCCGGCGACAGCGTCGCGACCAGGAGGGTGTCGAGGTCGCGCTCCTGCTCCGGGGTGAGCTCGTCCACGGCGGGCGGCAGCCAGACCGCGACGCTGGCGATCTCGCCGTCCGGCCCGTCGAGGACCGAGACGGTCCCGTGGCCGACCGCGCCCTCCGCGAAGAACCGCCAGAACGGCAGGAGGTGGCCGGTGCCCCCGTCCGCGGCGACGAGCGCGGGACCCCACACCGGGTCGTCGCGGAACGCGAGCGCCATGGTGGTGGCGATCGCGTCCACGTCGTCGGGGCGGGCGGTGCGTCGGTTCATAGCGGCACTGTAACGGTGGCCGGCGACAGCGGGGAGGCCGCCGGCGTACCGACGCCCCGCTCCGAGCGCCGGGGCGCCGTCACTGCGGATGGGGCGTCTCGCCCGCCTCCAGCATCCCGATCAGCTTGGCGAGGCGGTTGCCGCGGCTGGTCGCGCTGGGCGCGGTGATGACGCGGTGGATGACGGAGTACCGGTTCGCCGCGTTGAGCGTCGCGAAGGTGGCGGCGGCCGCCACCGAGACCTCGAGCGCCGCGGCCAGGTCCTCCGGGATCTCCGCGGTGCTCGACGGCGCGTAGGCGCGCTCCCACCGGCCATCCGCCTTGGCTCGCTCGATCTCGGCGTAGCCGCGGTCCCGCATCCGGCCCTCGGCGATCAGCGCCTCCACCAGCCCGATGTTGCGCTGCGACCACAGCGAGGCGGCGCGCCGCGGCGTGAAGCGCTCCACGAACGTCGACGCGTCGCGGCTGCGCTTCTGCCCGTCGATCCAGCCGCTGCACAACGCCTCGTCCACCGCCTCCGCGTAGCTGAGCGACGTCGGGTCCGTCGTTCCCTTCTTGGCGAGCACCAACCACACGCCGTCCGAGCCGTCCTCGTTGGCGTCGAGCCACGCGCGCCAGGAGGCGGCGTCGGCGACGACCAGCTCGGTCGTAGCTGGGGAGGCGGCAGGCGGCGTCATCGTGTGATCGTAAAGCCCGCCTCCGACACCGACCGCCTCACGCATGCAGCAGCACCAGCACGTGGTAGACGACGTACGCCGGCCAGACGATCGCCTGCAGCAGCCCGAGCACGACGCCCCAGAACGAGCCGTTGGAGACCGACACGAAGTAGATCGCCGCGCCGATGTACGCGATGAAGAAGAAAAAGCCCCACTGCGCCGATTGGACGATCACCCGGCCGCCCCGCCCGTTCTCGCTCATGGCCGTCAGGTTAGCGAGTGGAGGCCGCCCCGGGGAGGGCCGGATGTCACACGGGCGATCGCTGTCCCGTCTGCAGGGATGTACGCAGAGAACACAGCGGAAGGTGGACATGATGCGGGTCTTCGTGGCAGGTGGGAGCGGCGTGCTCGGCCGGCGGCTGGTGCCGCAGCTGGTGGCGCGCGGGCACACGGTGACGGCGTCGACGACGAGCGCGGCGAAGCTCGGGACGATCGAGGCGATGGGCGCGACCGGCGTCGTGATGGACGGACTCGACGGTGCGTCCGTCGGCCGGGCGGTGGCGTCGGCCGAGCCGGAGGCGATCATCCACCAGATGACGGCGATCAACCCCGCGCACGCGGGCAAGCCGGACCTCAAGCATCCCGACAAGTGGTTCGCCGGCACCAACCGGCTGCGCACCGAGGGCACCGACCACCTGCTGGCCGCGGCCGAGGCGCAGGGCGTGACGCGGTTCCTCGCGCAGGGCTACGCGAGCTGGAACGGCCTCCGCGAGGGCGGCTGGGTGAAGACCGAGGCCGATCCGCTCGACCTGCTGACCGGCACGCCCGCCGAGCCGGGGATGCGCGCGATGAAGCACGTCGAAGACACGGTGACCGCGTTCGGCGGCGCGGTGCTCCGCTACGGCGCCCTCTACGGCCCGGGCGCAACCGACGACCAGGTCGAGCTGGTGCGGCGCAGGCAGTACCCGCAGGTCGGGCGCGGCCAGGGCTACAGCTCGTGGGTGCACCTGGACGACGCCGCGTCGGCGACCGTCCTCGCACTGGAGCAGCACGCGACCGGCGTGTTCGACATCGTGGACGACGACCCGGCCCCGGCGAGCGAATGGCTGCCGTACCTCGCCCGGACGGCGGGGGCGAAGCCTCCGCTGCGCATCCCGGTCTGGCTGGCGCGGATGGCCGCCGGGGAGCAGGCTGTCATCATGATGACGGAGGGCCGCGCCTTCTCCAACGCGAAGGCCAAGCGCGAGCTGGGCTGGGAGCTGCGCTACCCGTCCTGGCGGCAGGGGTTCGCGGAGGGACTGACGTGACCGAGGACACGCAAGAGACGTTCCAGGAGCTCCGGCCGCTGCTCTTCTCGATCGCGTACCGCATCCTCGGCAGCGTGACGGAGGCGGAGGACGCGGTGCAGGAGACGTGGCTGCGCTACCAAGCCGCGGGCGTCGAGCCCGCCTCGGTCAAGGCGTACCTCTCGACGATCGTCACCCGCGTCTCCCTCGATGTGCTCTCCTCCGCGCGGGTGCGCCGCGAGGCCTACGTCGGGCCGTGGTTCCCGGAGCCCCTGCTCTCCGATCCCTACGAGGACCCCGAGCGCGCGGCCGAGCTGGCGGACTCGCTGTCGATGGCCGCCCTTCTGCTGCTCGAACGCCTCACCCCGCTGGAGCGCGCGGTGTTCGTGCTGCGGGAGGTGTTCGCGTTCGACTTCCCCGAGATCGCGACGGCGGTCGGCCGGTCGGAGGCCGCCTGCCGCCAGCTCGCGGTCCGCGCCCGCCGCCACATGGACGAGGGCCGGCCGCGCTTCGACGCCGACCGGGCCGAGCGCGAGGACCTCGCCGCCCGGTTCTTCGACGCGTTCCGCGCCGGCGACGTGGAGGCGCTGCGCGCGGTTCTCCTCGCCGATGTGGACCTGGTCGGCGACGGCGGCGGCAAGGCGCCGCAGTGGGCACGGCGCGTGATCGGAGCGGACGACGTGGCGCAGGTGCTGGTCGCGATGGCCGGCCCGTTCGCGGCGATCGGCGGGACCGTCGAGCAGCACGAGGTGAACGGGCAGCCGGGCGCCGTCTTCCGCGACCGCGACGACCGGGTGATCAACACGATGAGCCTGGAGATCGTCGGCGGCGGCGTCCAGACCATCCGCACGGTCATCAACCCCGACAAGCTGGCGCACGTCGGCCCGGTCGCCGACGCCTGGGCGGTGCTGCGGGAGGCCAACAGGGCGCGCCTCGCGGCCGGCGGCGCCCCGCTGCCTCCGCTGGCCAAGCGCGTCCACCGCGACTGAGCAGCGCCGCCGGACCCCTGTTCCGCCGGCCCGCCCGCACCGATACTCTCGGCTCATGGCCTCCGTCCCGCTCACCGACGCGCAGGTGCGCGAGCTGCGCGAGAAGTACGCCGCAGGCGCGCGCCAGGTGCAGCTCGCCGCCGAGTACGGCGTGCGCCAGAACACCGTGTCGAGCCTGGTGACCGGCCGGTCGCGCCAGGAGGCCGGCGGACCGATCCTGCCGGGCAAGTCGCGCAAGGTGACGAGCGCGGAGGTCGTCGCCATCCGGGAGGCCGTCGCCGCCGGCGCCCCGCGCGCGGAGGTCTCGGAGCGCTACGGCATCTCGCACCAGATGGTCTCCAACATCGCCTCCGGGCGCGCGTTCGCCGACGTCGGCGGACCGCTCACTGGCGCGGCTGCCACGCGCGCCCGGCCGCTGACCGTCGAGCAGGTGGAGCGGATCCGGGAGCGCGTCAGGGCCGGCGAGGACCGCCAGGCGATCGCGGACAGCTTCGGCGTCTCGCACTGGACGATCGCGTCCGTCGTGCGCGGAGCCACGACGGGCGTCGAAGCGGCGTCCGGGGACGACGACGAGGTGGTCCAGATGCGCCGACTGCACAGCGCCGGCGTCTCGCAGACCGAAATCGCGCGGCGCTTCGGCACCAGCCAGCAGCGGGTCAGTCTGATCGTTCGCGGCAGCTCCCACGCCGGGCACGGCGGCCCGATCGCCGAGGCGCACCGGAGGCGGCTCGGCGACGACGAGGTGCGCGGCATCCGCGAGGCGTTCGCCGCCGGGACGTCGCTCACCGAGCTGGCGGAACGCTACGACGTCGCGCCCGCGGTCCTCCGGCTGGTGGTCACCGGGCGCACCTACGCGGACCGCCCGGGGCCGATCGCCGGCCCCCGCCCCTGAGCGGGGCCCGGCGTTCAGCTGTGGGTCGCGCGCAAGCCGGTTGAGCTTCCGGCGATCCGGTGGCACCGTCGGAGGATGGGCATGAAGAAGAAGGCCAAGAAGGCCTACAAGCGCGCAGTCAAGGCCGTCGACAAGGCGGTACGCACGGCAGAGAACGCGGACGAGGCGGCGCGCAGGCGCCTGACGAAACTGGCGGAGCGGCTCGCCGAGTACCAACCGACCCACCCGAACGCGCCGATCGACCTCACTCCCCCGCTCCCGCGCGCCGGCGGGAGAAACGCGTAACTAGGCCGGGGGCATCGGCGCGGGCTGCGGCTCCGACGCCGCACGGGCGGTCTCCGTCCGGCGGTAGTGGCGGAGCACCAGCCACAGGGTGATGATCCCCGCCGCCGACACGACCGCGAGCGCCACGATGTAGAGCACGGTCGCGAGCGCCTCCACCTGGTTCGCCGTGCTCTGCTGCAATCCGCCGCTCTGCAACTCCTGCACCGCCCTCCCGTTGGTCAGCACCGCGAAGAATGTGGCGATGTCCGATGCGGAATCCCACGCTGCGTGCAGCAGCGAGACGCACGCGTAGGTGAGCAGGATCCACCACGACCAGCGGAACCGTCTGGCGCCGCGGGCCGCGCCGAAGATCACCGCGCCGAGGATCGCCGTCCACAGCACGTGCCCGACCGGCGCGAGGATGGCGCGCACCAGCTCCGTCTGCAGCAGCGAGACGAGGTCGATTCCGCGGGAGGTGATGGCCGCGTTGAACGCGTAGCCCGCCGACTCGAATGCGGCGAACCCGGCCCCGATCGTCGCGCCGAGCAGAGCGCCCTGCTTCGCGGTCTTGGGCACGGTCCGCCAGCCGAAGATCACCAGCAACGCCACCTTGACGAATTCCTCGATCAGCCCGACCAGGCCGTAGACCCAGAAGCTCTGGTGGAGGTCGGCCTCCAGCAGCGAGGCCCCGAGCACGCCGAAGATGCCGCCGACGAAGAACGCGAGGATGAGCTGGAGGGTGCTGATCGACCCGGTCACCCGCTCGATCGCGAAGAGCACGACGCAGAACGGCACCAGGAAGCTGCCGAGCAGGATGAGCGTCGGGACGAGATTGATGTTGCCGGTGAAGGCGGTGACGACGATGGTGATCACCCACAGCCCGAACCCGGCCAGGAGGGTCTTCCACCACCAGCCGTGGTGGTGGTGCGGGTGGGCGCGATCCTCGACGTCCAGGGTTTCGGCGGCGGTCATGTGGCCGACGTTAGCCGCGTCGTGCCGCCGGGCCTACCCCTCCGGGTCCCTATTCACGATCGTGAAGGCGAGCTGCGCGGCCGGCCCGAAGATCGGGAGGGCGCGGGCGGCGGGCGGGAGGTCGAGCACCGCGTGGATGACGTTGCGGTTCTGCGGGTCGGGCGTGAGCGCCAGTTCGTCCGACATCTGGCCGAGCTGGTTGATCGCTCCCGGCACGGCGCTGTTCCAGCCCGTCCAGGCGCCGAAGCGCCCGGCGGCGGAGCGGCCGATGTCGACGATGAGGACGTCCTGCCAGTCGCCGACCTGCTCGAGGTTGCTGGAGAAGTCGAAGACGCCGTTGCGCGTGATGACCTGGTAGACGCGGAGGGTGAGGGCGTAGCGGGAGAGATCCTGGCTGAGGCGGGCGTACTCGGAGGAGCCCGGTCCGGCGGCGCCCGGGGCCGGCACCGCGGGCAGCGTGGGGTCGAGCGGGTTCTCGAGGGGGACGTCGGCCGGCGGGAGGGAGGCAGCCTCGGTGGTGTGCTCGTCGTCGCCCGCTCCGAACGACTCCACGAAGCGGTGCCACCAGCCCTGGCGGGCGGGCGCAGGCGCGGGTGCGGGCGCAGCGGGTGCGGGCGCAGTGGGTGCGGCGCCGGGCGCACCGGCCGGCCCGGGATCGTCGCCCACCCCCGGCGTCACGTGCGTCGGCGGCAGGTCGCTCGGCGGCTCCTTCGAGAACAGGAACGTCCCCACCAGCGGGATCGGCGCGTCCACCGAGTCGTCACCCGGCGCGCCAGGGGCGTGCTGCGCGATCTCCGCGTTGAGCTGCACCGGGTTGTAGTGCACGGCCTTCTGCTCGGTGATCAGCACGGAGAGTCCCCGGATGGCGAGCTGGAGGTCGGCCTGCCAGGCGACGTCCGGCTGCGCGGCCACGACCGACGCAGGCGGGAGATTGCTCAGCTCCACCTGCACCGACCAGTGGCCGAACAGGAAGCGCGACAGATTCTGGTAGCCCTCCTCGGAGTTCACCTCGCCGTACGGACCGGAGTGCGACTTGTACACGAACGCCCGGTGCGCGCCCTTCACGTAGGCGTTCTCGATGAGCACGAGCCCGTCGCTGCGCGGCCCGACGCCGAGCTTCGCCAGGTTGTAGTCGTTCTGGTCGGTGCCGATGATGCAGAACACGTCGTCCACGTCGAACACCGCCGACGGGATGACCCGCGGGTCCCACGCCACCCCGATCGGCTTATCGCCGAACTTCTTGCCCGGCGTCAGGTAGCCGTACATCTTCGGCGGCGAGAAGATGTCCGACCCGGCCGGTCCGAAGGTCTCCATCAGCCAGTTGAGGAGGCCGCCGGTGAAGACGATCCCGCCGTGCGGGGTCGCGTAGGTGCAGAACTTGGCGACGAGCTCCTTCGCCGGGATGCGGCCACCCTCCTCGCACACCTTCTGCATCATGCAGCGCGCGACCAGGCCGCCCATCGAGTGCGCGACCAGGAACACTTTCGGCGCCCCGGTCTTCTCGCGCACCGACAGCACGAGGTCGTAGAGCTCGCGTGCGGCCTGCTCGATGTCGAAGCCCTGCGCCTGCGTGTGCTCGCGGACGAGGTCCTCTGTCCAGGTGATCGCCCGGTCGAAGAGGTTGCCGGTGCGCGGCGTCGGCGCCGCGTACGTCGTGGCGGCCTCGTCATAGAAGCGGTGGATCCAGATGGATTTCTGCGGCAGCGAGCCGTCGGCGGCGGTCGCGAGCAGCTCCTTCTGGCTCCCGCGCACGAACACCTGGTAGGCGCGCTCCCCCAGCAGCCGCAGCAGCGGTCCCTCGAACTGGTAGAACATCGGGTCGCCGTCACCGTTGACCCGGGTGTGGGTGGCGCCCTCGTTGAAGCCGTAGAAAGGATCGTTGACCGTGGAGTCGATCTGGCTGGTCGGGCCGGCATACCCGCGGCAGTAGACGATCGGCAGCTCTTGCACGGGGACAGCGTCCCGCTGATTGTGAGGAAGTGTCAAGACCGGGTGGTCTACCGCGCAGGCGGTCTCGTGCTCCGAAACGCCGAAACGGCCGGCCACCCGAAGGCGACCGGCCGTCCGTGACACCGAGAGCGTCAGCCGCCGATGCGGATGAGCTTCTTGTTCACGAACTCGTCGGCGCCGAACCGGCCGAGCTCCCGGCCCGAGCCGGAGCGCTTCACGCCGCCGAACGGCAGCTCAGCGCCGTCTGCAAGCACCACGTTGACGAAGACCATGCCGGCCTCGATCTGGTCGGCGACCCGGAGGGCCTGCTCCTCGTCGGTCGTGTAGAGGTACGAGCCGAGCCCGAACGGGGTGTCGTTGGCGATGCGCACCGCGTCCGCCTCGTCCTTCGCGCGGAACACCTGGGCGACCGGACCGAAGAACTCCTCCTTGGAGGCCGGGTTGTCCGGGGTCACGTCGGTGAGCACGGTCGTCTCGAAGAACGCGCCGTTGCGGCCGCCGCCGCGCACCAGCGTCGCGCCGTTGGCGACGGCGCGCTTCACCTGCTCGTCGAGGCCCTCCGCCGCCTTCAGCGACGAGAGCGGGCCGAGCGCCGAGGACTCGCTGGTCGGGTCGGTGGCCTCCACCTCGGCGAGCTTGGCGGTGAACTTCTCCAGGAAGGAGTCGTACAGCTCGTCCGCGATCACGAAGCGCTTGGCCGCGTTGCAGGACTGACCGCTGTTGTCGAGGCGGGCGTCGACCGCGTTCTGCACGGTCGCGTCCAGGTCGTCGGTCGACAGCAGGATGAACGGGTCGGACCCACCCAGCTCCAGCACGACCTTCTTGAGGTTGCGGCCGGCGATCTCGGCGACCGCGGCGCCGGCGCGCTCCGAGCCGGTCAGCGAGACGCCCTGGACGCGCGGGTCGGCGATGACCTTCTCGATCTGGTCGTGCGATGCGTAGATGTTGACGTAGGCGCCCTCCGGGAAGCCCGCGTCCAGGAACATCCGCTCGATGGCGGCGGCCGACTCCGGGCACTGCTCGGCGTGCTTGAGCAGGATGGTGTTGCCGATGATCAGGTTCGGTCCAGCGAAGCGGGCGACCTGGTAGTACGGGAAGTTCCACGGCATGACGCCGAGCAGGACGCCCAGCGCCGAACGGCGGACCACCGCGGAACCGGTGCCGTCGAGCAGCTGGATCGGCTCGTCCTTCAGGAACTCCGACGCGTGGTCGGCGTAGTACTCGTAGATCGCCCCGGCGAAGTCCACCTCGCCGAGCGCCTGCTCGACCGGCTTGCCCATCTCGCGCACGATGATGTCGGCCAGCTCCTGGCGGCGCTCCACGTGCAGCTCCCCGACGCGGCGGACCAGGGCCGCCCGCTCCTCGACCGTGGTCGTCTTCGACCAGGTGCGGTACGCGTTCTCGGCCGACGCGATCGCGGCCTCGAGGCCGGCGTCGGTGATCGTGTCGAAGGTCTTGACCGTCTCGCCCGTGGCGGGATTGGTCACGGCGTAGCTCATGTTGCTCCTTATTCCTACAGTGACGGGGTCGTGGCCCTGGGGTGAACGTGGCGAAAGAGCCCCCGTGAGGGGCCCTCGGTAAAGACCCTACGGGTCCGGAGCGCCCCGCGCTACGCGCCGAGGCCGCGTCCCGCAGCGGGCGCCCATCCCTCACGCCGCGCGGGGCCGCTTCCGCCCCCGCGCCGCGGCCTTCCAGCCGAAGTCGATGACCACCGCCAGCACCAGGATCCCGAGGAGTGCGAACGCCGTCTTCGGCTCGTTCACGAGCGTCGTCGTGCTGAAGATCACGAACGTCCCGAGCGTGGCCAGCAGTCCGACGACGAGCACCACGACGTTGCCTCCGGTCTCGTGCCGGATGCGCAGGTGGCCGATGCTCACGGCCGAGAACACCAGCAGGGCGACGGCGCTCCCGATGGACGCGATCGCGTTGAGGTTGAAGAACGACACCAGCAGGATCGCCAGCACCGCCATCACGACCAGCCCGGCCGGGAACGGTCCCCACTTGCGGCCGAAGAACGGCGGGAACTGGCCGACGCTCGCCAGGTGCTGCGTCATCCCGATGGACGGGTAGAGGCCGGCGTTCACGGCACCGGTGGTCGAGAACAGCGCCGTCACCACCATGAGCACGTAGCCGGCCTGCCCCAGCACCGGCTTGGCAGCCTCGGCGAGCGCCGTCGTCCCGTACTTCACGACCTCGTCCGCGGTGAGCGTGCCGAACACGCCGAGCGACACCGCGACGTAGACCGTGGTGGCGATCAGCAGCGCGAAGTAGATCGCCTTCGGCAGCTGACGCGCCGGGTTCGGGAGGTCCTTCGCCGTGAACGTGATCACGCCGAAGCCGAGGAACGCGAAGAACGTGAGCGCCACGCTGGAGATGATGTCCTGCCAGCCCGGATAGCCGGACGGCGCGAGCAGGGCCGGATTCCAGGTCGCGATCGTGACGACCGCGAACAGCACCAGGATGACGAGGACGACGCTCACGATCACCGACTGCACACGCGCCACGGCAGCCGACCCGATGGTGTTGAGCCCGCTCATCACCAGGATGAGCAGCACCCCGAGGACCTTCGCCCACGTCGGGTCGTCGTGCGCGACGACCGAGCTCGCGTAGCTGCCGAACGACGACGCGATCATCGCGACCACGATCGACCCCGCCGTGAAGAACAGCCACGCCCCGATCCCGGCGACGTGACCCTCCCCGTACCCTTTCGAGAGGAACGTCAGGATGCCGCCCCCGGACGGGTACTTCGAGCCGAGCTTGGCAAACGAGTAGCCCTGCAGGAGGGCGATGATGCCCGCGATGAGGAACGACAGCCAGACCGCCGCACCGGCGACCGCGCCCGCGGCTCCCAGGAGGGCGAAGATCCCGGCGCCGACCATCGAGCCGACCCCGATGTAGGTCGCCTGCAGCACCGTCATGCGCTTGGCTCCGGACGGTGAACTCATGCGCGGCCTCCGATCCGCTCCCCATCGGCGTCCGACTGCGGGCGCCGCCGCGCGGGGGGTTGAACCGCCGCGGCGCCCGGAGCCGGTGACCACGCGTGCGTGCTAGCCGAGCGCCCGTGCCTTCAGGTGGGCGAACTCGTCCTGCGAGATCGCGCCCGAGTCCAGCAGGGCCTGCGCCTTCGCGATCTCGTCCGCCGGGGTGCTCGTCGACGTGACCTCGCGGATGTGCGCGTCCACCGCCGCCTGCGTGTCGACGGCCTCCTTCATGTTGCGCTCCGCCATGCCGCGGCCGCGGGCGATGAGGTAGACCAGCGCCGTCAGGAACGGCACGAAGATCAGGAAGATGATCCAGACCGCCTTCCACCAGCCGTTGAGCGTGTGATCGCGGAACAGGTCGCCGATGATCGCGAACAGCGCGAACAGGTAGGCGACGAACGCGAAGCACCAGAAGAACAGCCAGACCGTACTCCAGAAGCTGCTCATTTCGGTCCCTCCCCTCGAGTGCCGGCCTTCTATGCCGGCGACGGGAATGTAACTCCGGCCGGGCGTCCCTGGCTACACCCGGTTTTCGGGAGTTTCGAAATGTTCAAAATCCGAACAATTGCCCTATTCCCACCGCCGTGACCGTGGTGCATCCTGTGGGCGAACAGGGAGACGGCGCCTGGGGAGGCCCATGATGGATATCGCTCTGGTCATCATTCAGGGGTGCGTCGTCATCGGCGCGATCGTGCTGGGGGTCAGGACCGGTGGCATCGGCCTGGGGCTCTGGGGGGTGGTCGGCACCGCGATCCTCGTGTTCGTCTTCCGGCTGCCGCCGGGGTCGCCGCCGATCGACGCCTTCTTCATCATCATCGCCGTGATCACCGCGTCCAGTGCAATGCAGGCCGCCGGCGGCATCGACTACCTGGTGTCGATCGCGTCGAAGATCATCCAGCGCAACCCGAGACGGCTCACCTACGTGGCTCCGTTGGTCGCGTTCGTCTTCACCGTGCTCTCCGGCACGTCGAACATCTTCTTCGCGCTCATCCCGGTGATCTACGAGACCGCGTACCGGAACGGCCAGCGACCCGAGCGGGCGCTGGCGGCCTCCACCGTGACGTCGGGCCTCGGCATCACCGCGAGCCCGGTGTCGGCCGCGATGGCCGCCTACCTCGTGCTGATGGAGTCGAAAGGCTTCGGCCTCCCGCAGGTGCTGGCCATCACCATCCCGTCGGCGATCGTCGCCTGCATCGTCACCTCGTTCGTGCAGCAGCGGATCGGCAAGGAGTTGCTCGACGACGCCGTGTTCCTCAAGCGCGTGGAGGCCGGGACAGCGGAGGTCCCCGCAGCGCTCGAGCACCGCTACGAGCAGCAGATCGGCCGGGCGGCTCCCGCCGCGACGGCCGGTGCCGGCGGCGCGACCGACGCCGGAGCGGCGCCCACCGCCGTCGCCACCAAGCCGCCGCGGGGCGCCGGCCGGCTCTCCAAGGAGGAGGCCTCCGCGATCGAGCACCCGGTCCCGCCGGGAGGAGCGACCGCCGCGTGGATCTTCGTCGCCGGAACGCTGCTCGTGGTCCTGCTCGGCCTGTTCCCGTCGCTGCGCCCGGCGTTCCCCGACGCGGAGGGCAAGCCCCAGCCGATCCCGATGGCGACCGTGATCGAGATGGTGATGTTCACCGTCGCGCTGGTCATCATCCTGGTCCGCCGGGTGAAGCCGTCGCTGGTGGTCGAGCAGCCGCTGCTGAGGGCAGGCTATGTCGCCGCCGTGGCGCTGTTCGGGATCGCCTGGATGGCCGACACCTTCATCTCCGCCAACGAGGAGACGATCATCAAGCCGCTCGGCGAGCTCATCAACGCCAACCCGATTCTGCTGGCAGTGGCTCTGTTCATCGTGGCAGGTCTGACCACCAGCCAGTCGGCGACCACCAACACGCTCATCCCGATCGCGCTGACCGCGGGGCTCGCGCCCGGGGTGATCACCGCGATGTGGCCGTCCCTGATCGGCGTCTGGCTCTTCCCGGCGAACGGCTCGCAGATCGCGTCGGTGGAGACCGACCGGACCGGGTCCACGAAACTCACCCAGGTGCCGGTCTGGCACTCCTTCACCATCCCGATGCTGGTGTCCTGGGTCGCCGTGGTGGCGTCCGGCCTCCTGATCCAGCTCGTCATCCACTGAGCGCGCCGCCGCCACTTCTCGGAGGAACACCATGACCGACACCGCAGCCGACGTGGCCGCCGCCGCGCAGGAGCTCATGCCTGATGTGCTGGAACGCCTCTACGGCCTCGTGCGCATCCCGTCCGTCGCCTTCCCCGGCTTCGACCCGGAGCCCGTCCACAGGATGGGTGAAGCCGTGGTCGAGCTGTTCGAGGCGGCCGGGGCCGACGGCGTCCGCCTGCTCGACGTGCCAGGAGGCTACCCGTGCGTCTACGCGGACCTCCCCGGCCCGGAGGGCTCGCCCACCGTGCTGCTGTACGCGCACTACGACGTGCAGCCCGCGCCGGAGAGCCAGGGCTGGTCGACCCCGCCGTGGGAGCCGACGCGCGCCGCGAACGGCCGAATCCACGGCCGCGGCGCCGCCGACGACAAGTCCGGGCTGGTCGCGAACTACGCCACGCTGAAGCTGCTCGGCGCCGATCGCCCGTGCCGCGTCATCCTGCTCTCGGAGGGCGAGGAGGAGACGATCTCGCATCTCGAAGCGTTCGTGGAGGCCAACCCCGCGCTGTTCGCGTGCGACGCCGCCGTCATCGCCGACATCGGGGGCCAGGAGGTCGGCCGCCCCGGCCTCACCGTCGCGCTGCGCGGCGACGTCGCCTGCACGGTCACCGTCCGCACCCTGGCCAACCCCGTCCACTCCGGCGAGTTCGGCGGCGCGGCGCCGGACGCGATGACGGCGATGATCCGCATCCTCGACACCCTGCACGACGAGAACGGCGACACGGTGATCCCCGGCGTCGACTCGGGGCGCTGGGAGGGGGCGGCGATGGACGAGCCGGTGTACCGGGAAGGGTCGGCCATCCTCCCCGGTGTCGACTACCTGGGCACCGGCTCTTTGGCCGACCGGATCTGGATGAAGCCCTCGGTGACGGTGCTCGGGATGGACCTCCCGAACACCGCAGAGGCGTCCAACGTGCTGCTGCCGTCGGTCACGGCGAAGCTCTCGATGCGCATCATCCCGGGCTCGGACGGCGACGCCCAGCTGGAGGCGCTGATGGCGCACCTGCGGTCGCAGCGCCCGTGGAACTGCGTGGTCGAGGTGGAGAAGGTCAAGGTCGGCCACGCGTTCCGGGTGGACGAGAGCCACCCCGCGATCCCGGCCGCGATGGACGCGATGCGGGAGGCCTACGGCCGCGACGTCGAGTCGATCGGCAGCGGCGCCTCCATCCCGCTGGTCGCCTCCCTCAAAAAGGTGTCGCCCGGCGCGGCGATCCTGCTGTGGGGAGCCGAGGACACCAAGCAGTCGCGCATCCACGCCTCCGATGAGTCGGTCGACCCGGACGAGATCGAGCGGATCATCGTCACCCAGACCCTCTTCATCCGGAAGCTCGCGGCCGCGATGTAGGCCGGCACAGGACACGGGGACGGCCGATGCGGGAGCTCGCCAGGTTCGCGGGGGCGGTGGCGCTGATCGCCCTCGTGGCCCTGGCGACCACACCGGGCCAGCCGCTGAGCACGACCCGGCTGCTGGACGCGCTGGTGGTGCTGATCGCGGCGGCGGTGAGCGCGTTCTGCGCGGGCGTGGCGGAGGTGCGGCGCGTCCAGGCGGGGGCGACGGCCCCCGACGACCAGCTCGCTCTGAGCGCGCCACGCGACGGCGTGGTCAGGTGACCGAGTGGTCGGGTGACGGAGTGGTCAGGTGACGGCCTGAGGCGCCCGTCCTGTGTGTAGTTTGGTCGCATGACCGACCTTCCGGACGCGCTCCCTGCCGACTACGAGCCCGCGCACGTGTTCCGCGTGGTCGCGATGCCCCTCGACCGCGGCTGGGGCGTGTGGCTGCGCGCGGCCGACGACAGCGTCATCCACAGTTTCGGGCTCGGGCTGCCTCCGGACATGCCGTTCCGTCCCGACGTGCTGGAGGTGCTCGGGCCGGTGCTCAACCTGCAGTTCCGGCTGGCGTACATGGACGACGCGGCGTGGGACGAGCTGGAGAACCACTGGTCGGCGGTCGTGTACGAGTACACGCCGCGGTAGTCACAAGAATTCAGTCGTCGGGAGTCGTGACCTGTTCCACGCCGGCGGCGTCCCCAACGGTCCCCGGCACGGTCCCCTCGTAGAGGTAGGCTGCCGCCTCGGGCCACGCGCTGGCGTCCGCCAGCCGGAACACATCCACCGCGGCCGCCCCCTCGAACGCCGAGGCGGCCCGGAGCACCGCCGGCGGCCGGGCACCGACGATCGGGAGCTCCTTGGTGATGGTTCCGACCGACTCGTCCGGGTACACGAACACCGCAACGAACGTGTCGTGCACATCGTTCATGACCCGGTCCCGATGTCGTCCCTGTCGCGCGCTAGCTCTTCAGCTCCCGTCCGTGCACCGTGACCGCGTAGATGACGAGGATGTCGACCGTCACCATCACGATCGACCACCACGGCTGCGCCGGCAACGACATCAGCTGGGTGACCGCGTTGAGCCCCGCGATCACGACGGCGAACACCCGCGCCCACATCGCTCCGCGCAGCAGGAACAGTCCCGCGAGCAGCAGGAGCACGCCGATGATCAGCGACCACCAGCCCCACAGCGCCACGTTGAAGGAGGCGACGGCCTTCGTGCTGACGAAGTACGCCGTGTTCGGTCCGATGATCGCCATGATCCCGTAGAAGATGTCGATCGCCGCCCCGATGAAGAGCATTGTCGACGCGAAATACGCCCAGCCGACCCAACCGGTCGCCGTCCTCGCCTCAGTCATTTCGGGCACCCCTCTCGTCCGTCGCCGCCGCCGCGGCCGCGGCTGCGGCACCCCCGCGGAAGACCCTCCGGCTCCCCCGTGGCGGCATGATGCCCCAGCGGTCGGGAACTCGGCAAGACGTCGTTCCTCGCCGACCGGGGGACAAAATTCGGGAATAGCCAAGGCCCTCCGTCCGGAGGCACAATCCGCATATGAGCGAAGCCAACGCCACCGGCCCCACCGCCCTCGGCCCCGGCACCGTGCCCGGGGGCATCCCACTCAAACTGCACCTGAACGAGCCGGAGTACGCCGCGCTCGTCCGGATCGCTTTGCACCGTCACACCACGGCGTCCCACCTGGTCGAGATGCTCGTCTTGCGCGCGTTGGAGAACACCGAGGTGCCGCCGCCGGCCGACTCGTCGCCGAAACGGTCGCACACGACCTACGACGAGGCGACGCGCGGGTTCACCCGCGACGGAGAGCGGGTGACGCTGCCGGAGCACTGACTGCCGGAGCACTGACTGGCGGTGGCAGGATGACCTCGTGACCGAATCCATCCTCCTCGTCACCGGAACGTCCTCCGGTATCGGCCTCGCGACCGCGGTCGCCGCCGCCCGCCACGGGTTCACCGTCGTGGCCACCATGCGCGACCTCGGCAAGGCGTCGGCTCTGCAGGCCGCCGCCGACGCGGCCGGCGTCTCGCTCGATCTCCAGTCGCTGGATGTGACCTCGCCGGACTCCGTCGCCGCGTGCTTCGGCCACATCCGGTCGACCTACGGGCGTCTCGACGCACTTCTCAACAACGCGGGCGCCGGGCACCTCGGGACGGTGGAGTTGGAGTCCGTCGCCGCCGTGCGCGCCGTCATGGAGGTCAACTTCTTCGGCGTCGTCGCCGTCACCAAGGCCGCGATGCCGCTGCTGCGCGAGAGCGGCGGCCGCGTGGTCACCGTGTCGAGCGTCGGCGGCGTGGTGGGCCAGCCGTTCAACGAGGCGTACTGCGCCGCGAAGTTCGCCGTCGAAGGCTTCATGGAGTCGCTGACCCCGGTCGCCGCCACCGTGGGTGTCGGCGTGAGCGTGATCGAGCCCGGCGCCGTGACGACCGAGTTCGTCGCGAACGTGCAGGCGCAGGAGGCCCCGACGGTGGCGGGGACGCCGTACGAGGGCGCGCTGAACGCCTACCTCGCGCGCACCGCCGCCGCGTTCGACCCGGCGGCCGCGCAGACTCCGGAGGGCGTGGCCGACGTGATCGTGGAGACGCTTCGGGCTTCGGAGCCGCCGGCGCGGGTGCAGACGTCGGAGGCGGCGCGGCGGTTCGCCGCGGTGAAGCTCGCGGACCTGGACGGCGCACACGTGCAGGCGGTGACCCGGCACTGGGTGACCGGTGCCTGACCCGGCCTCCCCGCCGCGCCGGTTCCTCAGCTCGCCGGACTACCGCCTCCGGCCGCCCACGAGCACGTAGATCAGCGGCAGCGCCGACACGCTCATCAGCACGATCCCGAAGGCCGGCACCGTCGGCAGCAGCACCGCGCCGGCGACCAGGAACCCGCTGAACAGCACCGCCGCGATGAGCCGCCGGGTGACGCGTTCGAGCCGCCCGATCCTCTGGTCGAGCGCCGGTGTCTTGACCGAGAAGTTGCCTTCCTCGATCCGGTTGACCATCCCGTCGAGCCGTTTCGGCAGCCGGACCGCCACGCCCGCGATGGAGACGGCCTCCTTCAGCGCGTCCTGCACCATGTTCCGGCTCTCGTCGCGCAGCAGCTGCGTCGCGTACGGCTCGATCGAGTCCCACAGGTTGAACGCCGGGTCGAGCGCGCTGCTCACCCCTGACGTGAGCGACATCGCCCGGATGATGAGGAGGAAGTTCTCCGGCAGCTGGAACGGCAGCGACCGGATCACGTCGCCGAACTGGGTGGCGAAGTCGCGGAACTCCCGCTGGTCGACCTCCCGCAGCTGCGCGAACCCCATCCCGCCGAACCGCGCGAACAGCTGCGTCATCGCCCGCTCGAGCTCGCTCGTGTCGGAGGTCGGCAGCAGCACACCGACATCGCGCATCGCGTCGACGAGCCCCTTGCCGTCTCGTCCAGCCGCCGCGATGAGGAGCTTGCGGAGGCCGCGCCGGGTGCCGTCGGGGACCTCCCCCATCATCCCGAAGTCGATGAACGTCAGCTTCCACGGGTGCGCAGTGGTCGCGTCCATCCCGTCGCCGATCTCGGCCACGTTGGGTGTGACGAAGATGTTGCCCGGGTGCGGGTCGGCGTGGAAGAACCCGTTCGTGAACAGCTGGTCGAACATGACCGAGGCGAACACCGGCGCCACGTGCGCCGGGTCGATCCCCGCGGCGCGCAGCGCGAGCACGTCGGTGATCTTGATCGCCGTGACGTCTTCGAGCGTGAGCACGCGACGGGTGGTCCGCTCCCAGACCACTTCCGGCACCGCCACGCGCGGGTCGTGGGCGAAGTCCTCCGCGAACCGCGCCGCGCTGCGGGCCTCGTGGAGGTAGTCGATCTCCTCCAGGCTGGTGGCCGCGAACTCCTCCACCAGGGCCGGCATGTCGACCCGCTCGGCCACCACCCGGACCCGCCTGAGCCAGCCGCCGACACGGCGCAGCGCCGCGAGGTCGACGTCGACGATCGCGTCGATCCCCGGCCGCTGCACCTTGACGACGACCGTGTCGAGCCCGGTGTCCTCCCGGTCCTGTGCGGCGAGCCGCGCCCGGTGCGCCTGGCCGAGCGAGGCCGCCGCGACGGGCACCGGGTCGATGCTGTCGAAGACGCGCTCCAACGGCATCCCGAGCTCAGCCTCGGCCAGCCTCCTGATCGCGTCGAACGGCACCGCCGGCACCTCGTCCTGCAGCCCTTCGAGCTCCTTGGTGATCTCGGGCGGCAGGATGTCGAGCCGGGAGGACAGGAACTGCCCGACCTTGATCATCAGCCCGCCGAGCTCGACCGCCAGGTCGTGGAACCGTCGCGCGAACGCGGTGAGCCGTTTGGTGCGCCCGCGCTCGCTGAGTCGCCAGAGCCCGATGCGCGGCAGGAAGAGGTCGTACCACCAGATGTGGATGAGGTTGGCCGCGGCGAACCGCAGGATGCGGCGGTAGCGGGCCCGGGTGTTGCCGGAGCCCGCTACTGCTGTTTTCTTGTTGTTCGTGCCTGGTGTCGTCGTCGCGCCTGATCCGGCCGCGTCGGGCGCCGCCACCCGCTCAGTCCTGGGCGTCCTGGGCGAGGATCGAGTACAGCTTCCGCCGCGCCTCGTCGAGGACCGCTGCGGCCTCCTTGATCTGCTCGGGCGTCCCCGTGCGCCGCACCTGCGCGGCGGCTTGCGCGAGCGCCATCCCCGCCTTCGGCAGCTCGGAGTCGAACGGGTTGTGCCCGCCGCTCCAGTTGCCCGGACCCCACGGACCGCGGCTGTCCTGCTTCTTCTCCTCCGGAGCCCACGGCGCCGGCCCGGCCTCCTCGGCGGCCGCACGGCCCTCCTCGGTCAGCGAATAGGTCTTGCGCCCGTTCGACTCGTCGGCCGTGATGAGCCCCTCATCCGCGAGCAGCTGAAGGGTCGGGTAGACGGACCCCGCAGACGGCTTCCAGCTCCCGCCGCTGCGCTCCTCGATCTCCCGGATGATCTGGTACCCGTGCATGGGCTTCTCGGCGAGCAGCGCGAGCACAGCGGAGCGCACGTCGCCGCGCCCCATGCGGGTGCCGACCTTCTTCTCGAACTGCGACCGCAGCTGGTCGAACGCCTGAAACAGGCTGTCCGCGTTCATGTTGGCCCAGCCTCCGCCGCCGGTGAATGTTCCGCTCATGATGTGCCTCCAGGTGTGGATCGTGGTGAGTCGGTAACGATAGTTAACGATATATCGTTCGGGGGTGGATTGGGAGGGGTTGGTGGGAAAAGCTGATCGCGTGCTTACCGTCCAATCGCGGGGTCTGCTGATCGTTCGGGTGACCGCATTGCGCGTCACCCCGGACCTCACCTAGTCGCGATGCTCAGCGTGAACGATCGCGAAGTCCCAGACTTCTTCCGCAAGCCGCAGAGCGAGCAGGTCACCACGGGCCTCCCACGCCCCTAGCGCGACTGGATCCTTCCACGGCTCCCCCGGGCCAGCCGCGGCCTCCCACTCGTCGTACCACTGGCGAAGGGCGTGAGTGAGTTCGTCGCCCAGGGCGAAATCCTCGGGGTCGGCGGTGTACCCGACGGACGAGTCCCAGAGCGGCCAAGGGTGGCCGTGATCTGGAAAGAACCTGACGTGGCGCAACTCGCCTGAGCGCCGCTTCGCCTCGCGAATAACGGTCGAGTCAGCATTGCTAAACGTGGGGATGGGCAGCTCCACTTGGGTGACCGGATCGAGGACAATGCCCGTGGTCTCGAAGTCGCGGCTCGTGATCTCGCGTCGCATCTGTCCAGCCTGCCACCAAGGCAGATAGGCGGCCGAAGCTGCAAAGCCGGACGCTGCGCGTGCTACAGGTGTCTCTCTAGTGCCCCTTGGTGGGGATTGCAGGCATTACATGCATTTCGTAGCGTCGACTCATGCCCGACATCACGCCTGCGCAACTCTCGCTCGAACTAAATTTCAGTCAGAAGCGGATCCGAGACGTGTTGCGCGAGCTCTACGGGACGCCGCCGGACGGCTTGACACGGTGGGCGCTGAGCGACGAGCAAGCAGATGCGGTGAGGGCCCATATCGGACGATCCGCCCGCACAGATGGCGCTGTGTGGACGCTCGAACCCGGGGACGCTGTCCTTCGCCGCGCGCTTCACGCGGCCTACGGCGGAAGTCGGCAGAACGGGATCGTCACGCTCAAGGGGCGGCCCGACATTCTGGTATTCACCGACGCGAGAAGCGGTTCGGCCTTCGGCTACCACCTGTTCGAGGGCCTACAGGAAGACGGCTCGTACTCCTACACCGGAGAAGGTCAGCGTGGCGACCAGCAGCTCACGCGCGGCAACCGTGCGCTGGCCGAATCGGGACCCAACGGGCGTCCGATCCGCCTCTTCACCGTCCAAGGCACATCAGTGACGTACGTCGGGGAGTTCGCCACCGGAGACCCGACGTACTGGGAGAGAACCATCCCTGACATCGACGGTAAGCCGCGAACCGGACTGATCTTCAACCTCGTCCCCGTAGACGCGGCGAGCACTCTTCTTGCTCCGGCGTCCGCGGCGGAAGCTCCGCAAGCGGACGTCGACGCATGGACGCTGCCGAATACAAGTGACGTGATCGTCGCTGTTGAAGCTCCCGAGGCACCAAGCGATCGGGTGGTCTCGCGCCTTGAATTCGCCCTCCAGTCAGACTTCGGGACGTGGCTGCGGGCCGGCGGCGACGAACCGCGACGCCTGCGGCTGACCTCACACGGTGCGACCATCGAGCCTGATCTGTACGTGGAGTCCCGCGGATGGATCGTCGAAGCCAAGAAGTCTTCCGGTCGGAACTACGTGAGGACCGCAATCGGCCAGGTACTGGACTACGTGCACGTCGCCGAGCAGGCAGGCAGGTCGGCGACCCCGGTGGTGCTGCTGCCTTCTCGCCCCACGCCGGACCTCGTTGCGCTGCTGGGCCGGCACGGGATCACCCTGGTCGTACGGGCCGACGAGGAGTTCGAAGTCGTGTCGCCCAAGGCGTAGGCGGGCGCGGGGTTACGTACAGGCGCTCTCGCCGTACGGCTCCGGCTGTTGGACGTGGAAGTGAACGACGAGCGTTAGGCGCACACACCGACCCAAAGGCCGTCACGTGCACGAGTCATTCCTACGTATAGCTCGCGGCGGTGAATCGTCAGGACTTCATCATCCCGGTCAGCGCCCTCGAGGAGTGATGGTGGCACACGAGGAAGCATGACGTGTTTGAACTCGAGTCCCTTCGCCCGCTTGATGGTTCCGACCTTGACCGCATCCACAGGAATCCCGGCATAATCGGTGAGCTCCAGGACGGGGATGCCCGCCGAACTGAGCGATTGAACCGCATCCCGGACCCCTTGAGTCGTCATGCAGAGAACTCCGACGTCACCAGGTGCGCACGGCAGAGTCGCAAAGTACTGGATGAACTCCCTGTCGTGTGCCGCCCTGCTCGAAAATCGCTGAGAGACCGGGACCGGACCCGACCTCGGTACGTCACTCATCGCGTCCCGACTACGGACGTCACCCTCGATGTCAGCGAACTCGTCGCCATCGATCACTGCGGAGGCGAACTCGACGATCTCCCGCGTGTTCCGATAATTGGTGGACATCACAACACCGCGCCCCGCAATCGACACACCCGCCTCCGTGAGGGAGAAGCCACCCGGATAGATCGTCTGCTGCCCATCCCCGATCAGAGTGAGCCCATCGGGCTTGTCCCCGACCAGCAAGTGAAGCATTCGTACCATGGCGCACGTGAGATCTTGCGCCTCGTCAATGATCACCCCGCCGTAGCCTTTGATCGGCGTGGCTCGAAGGGATGCCTCGGCCCGGAGGATCACATCATCGAAATCATGAACCTTGCGATGCGCGAGCTCTTCTTGATACGCCACAAAGAGTTTCCAGACCTCGCGACGTTGATCGATGCCCAGCGGGCGACGCCGACCTGTCCGCGTGAGGTCGGCGTACTGGTCGAACCGGGTCAGCCCCCGACCCTTGATCACATAACTGATCTCGTCCCGCCAATACTGAGGGTTGGCGTCGATCGCAGCGAGCGGACCGCCGGCAGCGGAACGAAGCCACGCCGATCCGAAGGCCAAATCGAGTTCTGACTTCTTGACGTTCATCCTCAGACCACGCTGCTTGAGCAAGCGCAAAGCGAATGCGTGAACGCCGACGAACTCCACCAGCTCGGTTACGTCGGGGGCGAGCCGGCCCAGAAGATTGCCGAGCACGTCAGGAAGAGTCCTCACGAAGGAGGTCACCAGGACCTTGCTTCGCTGCGACCGGGCCAGATACGCCGCACGGTGGAGGCCGACAACAGTTTTGCCTGTGCCTGCAGCTCCACGGATTCGTGCGGGCCCGTTGAACCCGCGCCTGACCAATTTCGCTTGGGTTGGATGGAGGAAAGCCATCCACTCCTCAATCGGTGCGGCCATAAGACCAGCGAGCAGGATCTCCGTGACATCCTCGACCTCGAGCAAAGGCTCTAATGCGGCCTCTGCAAGGACAGGTTCCGAAATGGTCGTTTCGATGGGGACTGGTTCGGCATTCAATACAGGAAAGTGGCTCAGAGCAGCGCCGAGAACCGAGTTGACCTGAAGGTCGGTAAGCCTACGACCGTGCGCGTTGATGTATTTCGCTGCCTGCTTCTCCCCCACCACAACGACTCCACCCACCTCGGTTGGGGGCATCGCTCTACCGGCTAGGACAACGACAACGTGAACCTCGCCGGGCGCCAGACCTAAATCCGCCATAACAGCTTCGGTCCCGAAACCGACATCTGCCAACCCGTCGTGGTCATCCGTAACGTCCGCCTGCCCGCGGAAAATTCGGCCCGCTGCGATCTCGACGTCGGCCCATGCCTTGGTGTCGACGATGAACAAACCCCCGGGTCCCACAAGTACGTGGTCTATCTGCGCCCGCGAGCGCGAACCCGGCCAGGCCCGGTCATGAAGAAAGGAGTATCCCGCGGCCGAGAGAGGCGCGAGGCTGCCCGCGACTTGTCGCTCGGTGCGGTGCGCAATCATCCACCGTTCCGCGGCGTCTCTCGCCTCGGCTGCAAGCCGCTCATGCTCCGCGGCCATGGCTAGCTGGCGGCGGCTTTCCTCGGCCGCCGAGTAACCTGCGGAACCCACAGCGAACTCCCCCCGGCTCGAACTGCTATTCAAGTTCAAACCGAGTCCAGTTTTGCCGCGCCAGGGCCCGCTCGACACACCCAGTAAGAGGCACGCGTGCGCGAGGCCGGTCGGTGCGGCAGCAGTAGCCGCACTCGAAGACGAAGCCGGAATCACCTTCGACGCGGCAGCATGACGGTTATTCCAGTCCGACACGGCGCGAAATACTCGACGCTGCGCGTCACAGTGAATACGAAACTGAATCTCCCAGCGTCAAGATCCAGCTCGACGTCGGCACGACAAACGGTCATCCGATTCCAACGGTCATCGCCGAGAATTCGGTGACGATCCTGCAATGGGGGACATCCATCAGACGATCGCACGACAAGGTTGCCGTTCGACGCTTCCAGATGACGACAACTCTCACCGCTGACGACTTATTTGCGAAGCCGCCACCGCGGCAGCACGCCATCGAAGGTTGTTGGCGACATTGATAACGGACGCAACGCCCGTGATGCTGAACGTCGTGTCGACGCGCCATTGTATTGGGGAGAATTCGAACTACAAGCGGGGATAAATGACAAGCCGATACGACGATCTCGATGCTGCTCTTGAACTCGAGCAGAAGATCACATCAGACCTACGCTAGGCGTTTGAACACCGAGGTTGCCGAATCGTTCATCACGGGACGAACTCGGGCGGTCGCCACTCACCGGGCGGGATGGCAGACGTCGAAATCCAAGATCTGGCCAACGAGAGGCTGATCCTGGTCGAAGTGACCAAGCGGCGCGGATCGGCCGCCGACGGAGAGTTTCCGGCCATCTCCGACCATCTAAAGCGCGCCGTCGCCGCCGGCGGATACTCGACCTACGGAATGCTGTATGTGTCACCAAGCACGTCTGCCCGTGGGGAGAACGTGAAGTCGACGGCGCGCCCGTTGAGATCCCTGAAATATTGCGTAGCTACGCGGTGGCAGCCCAACTCGCATTCCGTGCGCGGCCCAACTGGATGGTCGCCTTCGTCCCAGCGATCTGAGACTTCGGTCCACGTCGCCAGACCTCCCAGAAGGACGAAAGGCGAGTGTGAGACGCCCAATGGCCGTCGAGTGCACAGGGTAAGAAAAGCGCTCGCAGCCGGAAGGAAATGCCTTGTGTAGGGAATGGCGCGGCCAGCAGCGCTCGTGCCGCACCCCCGACCGTGCCAGGCTGGACCTCGTGCCCGTCCCTCCCCCGCCGCCCGCCGCCATCGTCATCGCCGGCGGCCGCTCGACGCGTTTCGGCAGTGACAAGCTGCGTGCGGAGGTCGACGGGCGCACGCTGCTGCAGCGGACGATGGAGGCCGTGGGCGGCTGTGCGACGGTCGTCCTCGTGTCGGCGACCAACGAGACCGTCCCGCGCGGGGTCGTGACCGTGTCCGAGTTTCCGCGGTGGGGTGGGCCGTGCGCGGGGATCGCGGCGGGCGTCGCGGCGTTGCCCGAGGAGGCCGCGGAGACGCTCATCGTGTCGGCCGATCTTGCGCGGCCACGCAGCACGGTCGCCGCGCTGCACGCCATCGATGTGGGCATTCTGGCCGATCACGACGGCAATGTGCAGTGGCTGCTCGCGCGGGTCCCGGTCGCGGCGCTCAGGGCGCAGCTCGACGCGCTCGACGCGGCCGGCGGCACCGCCGGGCGGCCGGTCCGCGCGCTGATCGGGCACCTCGGACTCCCGATCGTCCGCGCCCACCGCGACGCGGTCGCGGACATCGACGAACAGCACGACCTCGAACGACTGAAGGAGCGACACTGATGGAACCGCAGGAACTCGACGCATGGGCCGGCGCCGCCGCGCGGCGGCTCGGGGTGAGCCTGGAGCCGGGCGATGTCTCCGCGCTGCTCGACCTCGCGAAGGACGCCGCCCACGGGGTGACGCGGCCAGCGGCGCCGCTCACGGCCTACATTGCCGGGATGGCGGTGGCCTCGGGGCGCACGCTCGAGGATGTCGCACGGGAGCTCAGGGTCGCGATCGCGGAGTCCGGGCACGGCACCGAAGGCTGACGCCGCCTACATCACCGCCATCAGCAGGACGCCGACGGCCATCCCGGCGACCTCGCCGAGCTCCAGGAGGCCGCGCGCAGCGGGACGACGCGACAGTCCGCGAGCCCGCACCATCGTGACGAGCAGCCACGCACTGTACGCGAGATACCCCGCGACGAACCCGACCACGATAGCGCCGAGCGAGACCCCGTGGGCGTGCGCAGAAAGAGACGGCTCCCGCGCCATCCCCAGCGACATCGCCACCAGCGCCGCCATCGTCACCCCGCCGAGCGCCCGGTGCAGGCTCATCGGCGGCACCCTCCCGGACCGCCGCTGCAGCGCGAATCCCGCCGAGGCCAGCGACAACACGATGGCGGCCAGTCCGACGCCGGGCACGGACGACCCGAGCACGCATCCCGCCATCGCGAGCACCATCAGCCCGGCCGACACCCACACCCGCACCGGGCGCGGCGAGCCCAGCAGGCAGCACGCGGAGACCGTGGAGGCCCCGAGCGCGCCCACGTCGAGCAGCATCAGTGCCCGCAGGTGCAATCGGCGCCGCAGGAGGCTGCAGAAGCAGCAGCACCCGCCGTGTGGCACGACGACGACGTCGACCGCGGCACGTCCAGCGTCGGGTTCCGGTCGAAGAACCCGTACGGCTTGAGCGTGAAGCCGGCGTAGTCCACGGGCATGATCGGCCAGTCCTCCAGGCGCGGGAAGTGCGTCAGCCCGAAGGTGTGCCAGACGACGATGTCCTCGCCGTCGAGCGGGCGGTCCTGGGCGACGTAGGCCGGAAGCCCCGCGCCGCCGGGGTGCAGGTTCACCGCGTATCCGGCCGCCCACAGCTCCGACGGCTCGTACTGCGTCACCCACAGGTGGTGCGCGGCGAAACCGGCGCGGCGACGCTGGTGCGCCTCGTCCGCGGAGAACAGCGCGGGCTCCGACGACGGGTGCAGCACGTAGCTCGTGGGGCGGCCGACGCGGTTGCGGCGGGAGGCGCTGCTGATCGACCAGACGCGGCCCACCGAACCGTCGGCGTCCCGGACGGCCGAGGCCTCCGACGACAGGCGCGTGATGGTCCGGCCGATCGCGCTCCCCCACGGGTTGCTCTCCGAGACCGGCACGCGCGCGACGTCGATCTCGTCGACCGCGTTGGCGACGCCGTCCACGGTCATATCGAGCCGGGCGCAGAACATGTGCTGGTGCACGGGTGCGCCGAGGCCGGGGCCGAGCGGGGTGGAGTACGGGTCGTCGCCGCCGTCGTGGGCGCCGGTGAAGACGATGCCGGTCGCCTTGGCCTCCACCTCGAACGTGCCGTCCAGGTAGAAGTAGAAGTAGAAGCCGTAGTCGTAGTTGCCGACGGTGGTGAAGAAGGAGACGACGAGGCGGCGCTGGCGGCGGGCCTCGGAGGTGTGGGTGAACTCGTCGGTGTGCTTCCAGAGGATGCCGTAATCCTCCTCGTGGACGCAGATCGCGTTTTTGATCGTGCGCGGGCGGCAGAAGTCGTCGGCGACCACCGCGTCCAGGTAGAAGATGTCGCCGAGGCAGTCGCAGCCGAGCTCCAGCGAGTTCGCGAGGCGGCCGAACTGGTACTCGCCGGCGTCGTAGTAGTTCTGCCAGCCGTGGATGGGCGTCGGGTCGGCGTAGTTGACGACCATCTCCGAGATGGAGGCCCGGTGCATGATCGGGCGGCGCTCCTGCTGGTAGGTGAAGGCGACGTCGTGGAGGGTGAGGCCCTCGCGGCCGTTGAAGCCGACGCGGAGGTCCCAGTTCTCCCAGCTCAGCACGCCGTCCCGGTACTGGAAGCTGACGCCCTCCGGCTGGGTGATCTCGATCGGCTTCAGCGACGTGCGCAGCGGGCCGGTGACCTCCGGGTCGAGGTAGTCGCCGGACTCCAGCGGCACGGTGCCGATCGGGGTCTCGACCAGGCGGATCACGGAGCGCGAGAGGGTGTCGACGTGCGCGACGAGGCCGTCGATCGGGTGCGCCCACGGGAGGTCGGACTCGCTCTGCTGCACGAAGGCGAGCACGCGGAACATCCGGCGGCCCTCTTCGTCGTCGTAGTCGAAGTGGCCGGCGGTCAACGGGCAGGTGCGCACCGTGCTGATGTCGTGGATGCCGCGCTTGGCGAGCGCGGCGACCCAGCCGGCGTCGGCTTTGACGATCTCGTCCACGAGGCCGAACTCCTCGTCCAGCACGGGCGCGGTGCCCTCGGTGACGGGGTCGAGCTCGCGAGTGTGGACGACCTCCCCCGCGGCGAGGTCGGCGACGGCGTGGGTGACGGCGCCGGTGGCGAAGTCGAGCAGCAGGGTCTCCACCTCGCGGTGCAGCGTGGCGGCGCGGTCCGGGTCGAGGACGTCGCGCTTGTGCGGCTCCCGCAGCATCACGTAGGTGAACCGGGTGTGCTCGGACACGAGGCCGGCGGAGGCGAACACCTCGCGGGCGCGGTCGATCTCGGCTCCGGTGAGCGCGGCGAGCGGGTGAGAGGTCGCGGTGGCGATCGTCAGGGACATTCCAGAACTCCTTCGTCGGTGGGATCCCGATGGTTATTGACTATAGCGTCAAAATCCGGCTGAGGGAAGCGCGATGTTGGTAACGGAGGAGATTCGGGACGACACGCCGGGTCTGGGCAGGTAGCGGAGGAGATCGGGCGGGGTGGGGGGCGGGAGTCCTCCGTTGGTGGCGCGGCGGGAGGCAGCGCCGCGCGTGTGGGCGGGCGCGGGTGCGGGGCAACGGAGGAGATTCGGGCCCTCGGAGGTGGCCCCTCCTCCGTTCGCTGCGGTATCGGGGGTCGCGGAGGTCGACCTCCTCCGTTCCCGACGCGAAGCGCCCGGCTGGGGCCCCTGCTCCGACCTCCGCGTCGCGTCGTGCAAGATGGGGAGCGTGCCGAAGATCGTCGATCACGACCAGCGCCGCCGCGACATCGTGGACGCCTACCTGCGCGTGCTCGCGCGCACCGGCGCCGCCGGGACGCACGGCCGCTCGGTCGCGGCCGACCTCGGCGTGGTGCCCGGGACCCTCTGGCACTACTTCGACTCCGTCGAGCAGATCGCGGAGGCAGCGGCCCAGCGGGGAATCGACCGTACCCTGGAGCGGATCGCGGCGCGCACGGGCGAGGCCCGCGGGCTTGCGGCCCTGCTCGCGATCGCGGAGGAGATCCTGCCGACCTCCGCGGTGACACGCGAGGAGGCGCGCGTGGTCGTGGCCTTCTGGGGCCAGGTGCACCCGGGATCCGACCCGCGCTCGGCATTCGGGCGGCCGCGGGAGTTCACCGAGCTGACGCGCTCGGCGCTGAGGGAGGCCGTGGCCGACGGCGAGCTCGTGGCGGCCACACCGGTCGAGCCGCTGGTGCGGCTCCTGGACTCGGTCTACGCGGGCGAGCAGGTGATCTGGGTGGCGGAGTCCGCGGACGACGACGTGAGCCAGGTGCGGCGGACGTTCGCGACGGCGGTGCTGCCGTGGCTGGGCGACGTGGTGTCCGCCGCCGCGGCCACGCTCCGAGCCTGGACCCGCTGACCCCCAGCCATCGATTCCGGAGTTCTGCACGCGACACGCCGGGCCGCAGCGTGCACAACTCCGGAAGAGTTGGAGGGGCGGCTCAGCACGCCCCGGTCAACGCCCGCGGGTCGGTGATCGCGTCGTACTCCTCCGCCGTCAGCAGCCCGCGGCCGACGATGGCCGCGCGCACGTCTCCCCCGGTCTCCAGCGCCTCGTGCGCGATCTGCGCGGCGGTCGTGTAGCCGATCCGCGGCGTCAGCGCGGTCACCAGCCCGACGGAGGACGCCACGCGGATGCGCAGCAGCTCGGCGTCGGCCTGGATGCCGTCCACGCAGTTCACCCGGAGCGTCCGGCAGGCGTTCGTGAGCCAGGTCAGCCCCTGCAGCAGCGCGTTGGCGATCACCGGTTCGAAGGCGTTGAGCTGGAGCTGGCCGTTGTCGGCGGCCATCGTGATCGACACGTCGGCGCCCGCGATCGCGAAGGCGACCTGGTTGACGACCTCCGGGATGACCGGGTTGACCTTGCCCGGCATGATCGATGAGCCCGCCTGGCGCGGCGGCAGGTGCAGCTCGCCGAAGCCGAACTGCGGGCCGCTGGACAGCAGCCGCAGGTCCGAGGAGATCTTCGAGAGCTTGATCGCGGCGCGCTTCAGGGCGGCCGAGACCAGCATGAAGACCCCGGTGTCGGAGGTCGCCTCGATGAGGTCGGTCGCGGTCACCAGCGGCAAGCCGGTCAGCCCAGCCAGCTGGCGGACGACCGCGGCGGCATAGCCGGGCGACGCCGTGATGCCGGTGCCGATCGCCGTCGCGCCGAGATTGATCTCCGCGAGCAGCGGGATGGTCTCGGTCAGCCGCAGGTTGTCCTCGTCCATCGTCACCGCGAACGCCGTGAACTCCTGGCCGAGCGTCATCGGCACGGCGTCCTGGAGCTGGGTGCGGCCGATCTTCACGTGGTCCCGGAACTCCACCCCCTTGGCGCGGAACGCCGCCGCGAGCAGCGCGTGCTCGGCGATCAGCCGCCGCAGCCCGATCGTGAGCGCGACCTTGACGGCCGTCGGGTACACGTCGTTGGTGCTCTGGCTGCGGTTGACGTGATCCAGCGGGTGGATGACGTCGTACCTCGCGCGCGGGAGCCCGAGGCGTTCGAGCGCGCGGTTCGCGATCACCTCGTTAGCGTTCATGTTGGTGGAGGTGCCGGCGCCTCCCTGGATCAGGTCGACGACGAACTGGTCGTGCAGGCCGCCGTCCACGATGTCCTGGCACGCGGCGTCGATCACCTCCGCGACTCGCGGCTCCAGCACCCCGATCTCCGCGTTCGCCCGCGCGGCCGCCTGCTTGACCAGCGCGAGCGCGGTCACGAGCTCGGGATACGTCCCGATCCCGCGCCCGGAGATCGGGAAGTTCTCGACGGCGCGCTGCGTGTTCGCGCCCCAGTAGGCGTCGGCCGGGACCTCGACCGGGCCGAGCGAGTCGTGCTCGGTGCGGATGGCGGTCACGACACGAAATCCACGACGGTCTGCGCGAGCGCGACGGCGGCATCCCGCAGCGCCTTCTCCGCCAGCGGCCCGACGCACGCGGCGGCGAACTCCGGCTGGTGGTTGGTGGCGGGGAGGCTGCCGACACCGATGTACGGATGGATGGCCGGGACGACCTGAGACACGTTGCCCATGTCGGTGGAGGCGCGGTTCATCCGGCCGGCGGCGGAGCTCCCGTCGAATACCCTCCCCAGTGCCTCCGCGTTGGCGCGGTAGAACCCGAGCGCCCGCTGGTCGTTGCGGAACTCCGAGTACGGCTTGCTCTCCGGTGTGATGGTGAGCGTCGTCCCGGAGGCCAGCGCACCCGCCTCGAAGCAGCGGTTCACCTTATCCTCGATGCGCTCCAGCTCGGCCAGCGTCTCGGCGCGGACGTACCAGCGGCCCTCGGTGCGGTCGGGGATGGCGTTGGGCGCCTGCCCGCCGACCGTCTGGATGCCGTGCACGCGCGCGGAGTGCGGCAGCTGCTGGCGCAGCAGACCGATGGCGACCTGCGCGACCACGAAGGCGTCGTTGGCGTTGACGCCCTCCTCCGGGTACGCGCCGGCGTGGGCCGCCTTGCCGTCGTAGCGGATGTGCGAGTGCGCCACCGCGAACGGCCGGGCTTCGGCGACGTCCACCGGCCCGGGATGCGCCATGAGCGCGAGGTCGAGCCCGGCGAACGCGCCGCGGTCGAGCAGCTCGATCTTGCCGCCGCCGCCCTCCTCCGCCGGGGTGCCGTAGACCTCCACGGTGATGCCGAGCTCATCGACCAGCGCAGCAAGAGCGCCGGCGACGCCGACCGCGATCGCGGCGATGAGGTTGTGCCCGCAAGCGTGGCCGAGGCCGGGGAGCGCGTCGTACTCGGCGCAGACGCCGATGCGCACCGGGCCTGTGCCGGAGGTGGCGAGGAACGCCGTGTCCAGCCCGAGGTAGGCCGGTGTCACGGCGAAGCCGCGGGAGGCCAGCGCCTCCTGCAGGCGCGCGCTGGAGCGGTGCTCGTTCCAAGCGGTCTCGGGGTCGGCGTGTAGGGCCTCGGACAGGACGATGAGCGACGGGAGGTCCGCGTCGACCAGCGCGCGGGCGCGGTCCTTCACCGCCGCCGCCGCAGCGACCGCGACGTCACTCATCCCCCGGCACCCCATAGCTCGGCGCCCCCGCCGGCATCAGCCCGCGCGTCACGTAGGCGTCCCGCTGCGGCAGCCATGTCTCCACCAGGATCTGCCCCAGCAGCTCGACAGGGTTCTCTGCCCAGTCCACACGGAGGTCGGTGACCCGCCAGCCGGCGTCGCGCACGACCGCGACGCCGGCCGAGTGCACCGGCCCCTCCTCGCCGCCGGCGGCGATCGCGGCCTGGAGCGCGGCCAGCAGCCGAACCTCCAGCTCGCCGGTGGAGGCCTCGAAGGCGTCCACCATGAGCTGCGGCACATCGTCGCGCGCCAGCATGTTGCCCGCCGCGACCGCGTGCGCCGACTGCGCCTGGCCGTGGTGGCCGAGCACGTGCGAGCCGGAGTGGATGGCCGAGCGGCCGTTCCGGTCGATCACGAGGAGCTGCCGGTAGTCGATGTCCGGCGTGGAGTCCACGACCCACGCCAGCAGCTCCTCCACCGGGCGGCCGTCGCGCAGTCCGTCGATCAGCCGCGGGCCGAGGCGCGGGTCGGTGATGTTCTGGGAGTGCGCGCCGCCGACGCCGTCGGCCAGGTTCACGCAGCGGGCGGCGACGGCGGGCGACGAGGAGCAGATGGCGGAGCCGATCGCCCCGGTGTCGTCGACGGCGAGGATGGAGAACGTCACGCGGCGCCTCCCGCCACGGCCGCGGGCGAGCTGATGACCGCCGTGGCGTCGATCTCGACCAGCCACTCCGGCCGGGCCAGCGCCGACACGACGATGCCGGTGGAGACCGGGAAGACGCCCTTCAGCCAGCGGCCGACGACGCGGTAGACGGCCTCCCGGTAGCGCGGGTCGATGATGTAGATGACCACCTTCACGATGTCCTCGAGGCTCGAGCCGGCCTCCTCCAGCAGCATCGCGATGTTCGCCATGGCTTTCTCGGCCTGCGCCTCGACGTCGCCGATGCCGACCGACTCACGGGTCTCCAGGTCCTGGCCGATCTGACCGCGCAGGTAGACGACGCCGCCGGCGACGACGGCCTGGCAGAGGTCGTTGTCGAGGTTCTGCTCAGGGTAGGTGTCCTTGGTGTTGAACGGGCGGATACGGGTGTGGGTCGGCATCAGACGGCTGCTCCTTCCGCCGCGACCGCGGCGTTCTCGTACGACAGGTAGGTGCGCTGGATCTGGATCTGGTCGGCGATGTAGGCGGCGTCGTGCCAGACGCCCCAGATGAAGCTGGAGCCGCGGCGCGATTGCCACGGCAGCCCCAGGAAGTAGACGCCGCGCTCGGCGGAGACGCCGCGCTGGTGCACCGGACGGCCCGCGGCGTCCAGCGCGTCCACCTGCAACCAGCCGTAGTCGACGCCGAAGCCGGTCGCCCAGACGATGGAGCTGATGCCTGCGGCGGCGAGGTCGAGTTCGGTGACCGGGTCGGTGACGCAGGCGGGGTCGGGGCCGAGGATGCGCGCCTCCGGCTCCTCGGGCAGGTCGAGGCCGTTGCGCTCGATGTAGGCGTCGGCCTCATCGAGCACCGAGAGGTAGTTGGCGTCGCCGGCGTGGATGTTGGCCGCGAGGTCGCTCCCGAACCGGATCACGCCGTCCACGTAGTCCTGCGTGCGGCCGACGAGCGTGATGCCGCACTCGGCCAGCTCGCGGAAGTCGACGGTGCGTCCCCCGCGGGCGCCGCTGACGGCGATGGTCACGTGCTCGGCGCCGGCGGCGGGCGCGGAGGCCTCCCACTTGCCGAGGACGCCCAGCCACCACACGTTGTCCCGGCCGCGGTAGCGGCGCGGCGGCCGGTCGTGCGGCCCGACCGAGAGGTGCACCTGCCGGCCGGCGCGCCGGAGCTCGTCGGCGATCTGCACGCCGGACGAGCCGGCGCCGACGACGAGCACGCCGCCCTCCGGCAGCTGCGCGGGGTTGCGGTAGTCGCTGGAGTGCAACTGCTGGACGCCCGCGTCGGCCGGGATGACGGTGGGGATGACCGGCTTCTGGAACGGACCGGTCGCCGCGACGACATAGCGCGCCGTGTAGGAGCCATCGGTGGTCTCCACCCGGAAGCCGGGCGCGCCCTGGTTGCGGCGCACCGACAGCACCTCCACCCCGCTGCGGATCGGCGCGTTCGTCATCGCGGCGTAGGAGACGAAGTAGTCGGCGACGCGCTCCTTGGGGGCGAAGCCGTCCGGGTCGACGTCGTCGAACTCCAGGCCGGGGAAGCGGTCGTGCCAGGCGGGGCCGTTGGCGACGAGCGAGTCCCAGCGGCCCGAGCGCCAGCGCTCGGCGATGCGGCCGCGCTCCAGTACGAGATGCGGGATGCCGCGCTCGGTCAGGTGGGCGCTCATCGCGACACCGGCCTGTCCCGCGCCGACGACGAGGACCTCGATCTCCTGGCTCGACATGCTGATCTCCTTCGCTGATCCGTGGTGGTCTGTGCTGTTCCGTGGATGTCTGGCCATTGTCAGCAGGCCGCAGCGAATCTGTAAAACAATGAGAATCGCCGTACTGGATCAGTTGAAGTGATGCTTCGCGTGCGTCGTGCGCACGCGAATCATCCCTGCCACGAAACCGTCCAGAGTTGGTCCACTCGGCTGCATCACTTCGAGCGATGCAGTGCAACGCTTTTCAGCGCTCGTTCCGATGCACCACTCGTGCGTACTCTGCGAAGACCACGGCGGGAGGTTCCCGACCGTGGCGAACGGAGGAGAGCCCCGCATGACGCTCGAGACCACGACGACCGCGGCCACCCCGGAGGCCGTCCCGCGCCTCGCGACCCGCATCGACGGGCGCGCCGTCATCGGCGGCGACCGCGTCCCGTCCGCGTCGGGCGAGACGTTCGTCACGATCAACCCGGCCACCGGCGAACCGCTCGCGGAGGTCGCCAAGGGCGGCTCCGTCGACGTCGACCGCGCCGTGGCCGTCGCCCGCGCCGCCTTCGAGTCCGGCGTCTGGAGCCGCCGCGACGCCGCCGACCGCGGCGCCGTCCTCCGCCGCCTCGCCGACCTCATCGAGCGGAACGCCGACGAACTCGCCCTCCTCGAATCCCTCGACATGGGCAAGCCGCTGTCGCAGACCAGCACGGTCGACGTGCCCGGCACCGCGGCGACGTTCCGCTGGTACGGCGAACTCGCCGACAAGCTCACGGACGAGGTGCCGTCCACTCCCCCGGGATCGACCGCCATCGTCAGCCGGGTCGCGCTCGGCGTCGTCGCCGCGATCGTCCCGTGGAACTACCCGCTCGACATCGCCGCCTGGAAGCTCGCGCCCGCCCTCGTCGCCGGCAACAGCGTCGTGCTGAAGCCGGCCGAGACCACCAGCCTGACCGCGCTCCGGCTCGGCGAGCTGGCGCTGGAGGCCGGCATCCCGCCCGGCGTGCTCAACGTCGTCCCCGGCCCCGGCTCGGTGATCGGCCGCGCGCTCGGCCTCCACCCGGACGTCGACGCGCTCACCTTCACCGGCTCCACCGCCGTCGCCAAGAAGCTGCTGACCTACGCCGGCGAGTCGAACCTGAAGCGGCTGAGCCTGGAGGCCGGCGGCAAGAGCTCCAACCTGATCTTCGCCGACGTGGCGGACCTGGCTCTGGCCGCCGAGAAGGCCGCCTTCGGCGCGTTCTACAACCAGGGCGAGGTCTGCTCGGCCAACTCGCGGATCTTCGTCGAGCGCCCGGTCTACGACGAGTTCGTCGGGCTGCTCACGAAAGCCAGCGAGGCGTACCGCTCGGGCGACCCGCTCGACCCGGCCAGCGGCAACGGCGCGCTCGTCTCGGAGTCGCACGCCGACGGCGTCGCCGCCGCGATCGAGGCCGCCGCCCGCGACGGCGAGCTGATCGGCGGCCAGCGCATCCAGCGGCAGGGCTCGCGCGCGTTCATCGACCCGGCGATCGTCGCGGGCCTCCCGCTGTCGCACGCCCTGCACCGCGACGAGGTCTTCGGCCCGCTGGTCGTCGTCCAGGCCTTCGACCACGAGGACGACGCCGTGCGCGCTGCGAACGCGACCGACTACGGCCTCGCCGCGTCGCTCTGGACCTCCAGCCTCTCCCGCGCCCACCGGGTGTCCGAGCGGCTGGTCGCCGGCACCGTCTCGGTGAACACCGTGGACGCGCTCGGCTCCACGACCCCGTTCGGCGGGTTCAAGCAGTCCGGCTTCGGCCGCGACCTCTCCCGCCACGCCATCGACAACTACGTGGGCCTGAAGACCACGTGGTTCCAGCACGCGTAGGAGGCCGGCGATGACGATGCAGCTCGACGTCACGCCCCGCTCGACGACCCGGGTGCCGCCCGAGGTCGCGCGCTCCTGGCTGCTGATCTCGGCCGCCCGGCTCGACCCCGTCGCGGTCGCCGGGTCGCAGGCGGACGCGGTCGTCATCGACCTGGAGGACGCGATCGACGCCTCCCGCAAAGAGATGGAGCGCGAGCGCGTCGCACGCTTCCTGGAGTCCGCCGGCGAGGCGTGGGTGCGCGTGAACGACCGCACCTCGGCGTTCTGGGCCGGCGACCTGGACCGGCTGCGCGGCCTCCCCGGGCTGCTCGGGGTCGTGCTCGCGAAGACCGAGGACGCCGCCCACGTCACCGAGACCGCGGAGCGGCTGGGCGGCGCGACTGCGGTCGTCGCCCTGATCGAGTCCGCTCTCGGGATCGAGAACGCGGCCCTGATCGCCCGCGCCCCCGGCGCCTTCCGCCTGGCGTTCGGAAGCGGCGACTACCGCCGCGACACCGGCGTCGCCAACTCCGAGGTCGCCCTGGCCTACCCGCGCTCGCGGCTCGTCGTCGCCAGCCGCGTCGGCGGCCTCCCCGGCCCGATCGACGGACCGTCGGTGGTCGACGGCGCGCCGATCCTGACCGAGCAGTCGCGGGCGGCCGCCGCGCTCGGCCTCACCGGACGGCTCTGCCTGCGCGAGACCCAGGTCGGCATCGTCAACGAGGTGATGGCGCCCTCCGCCGAGGACGTGTCCTGGGCCAGCGGCTTCCTCGCGGAGTTCGAGGAGGCCGGCAGGGTCGTGCGTGACGGCAGCGACCTCCCGCGGCTCGGCCGTGCCGAGAGGATCCTCCGCCTCGACCGCGCGTTCAGCGCCGGGTAACGCCTCCCCACCGGCTGAGCGTCCCCGCCCCGCCGGATTTCCCCCACCAGTCCCCACCCGAAGAGAATGCAAGGACGAAGGAGTCCCCCGATGACCGACACGAAGCTCCAGACCTCGAACATCCGAACCCAGCATTTCCGCAAGACCCTCGGCCGGCTCGACATCGTCTTCCTGTCGATCAGCGCGGTCATCTCCATCGACACCGTCGCCCAGATCGCTGCGGGAGGCGGCGCCGAGGCGTTCACCTGGACGGCCGTGATCGGGATCACCTTCCTCTTCCCGTACGCGCTCGTCATCTCCGAGCTCGGCAGCACGTTCCACGACGAGGGCGGCCCCTTCGTGTGGGTGCGGCTCGCGTTCGGCAAGCTCACCGCGGCGATCGCGACGCTGTTCTACTGGATCACCAACCCGCTCTGGATGGGCGGCTCGCTGGTGTTCATCTCCGCGGCGACCTGGGGCGCCTACATCGCCCCGCTTCCGGAGGGGAGCGCCGGGGACATCGTGTTCAAGCTGGTGTTCATCTGGCTGGCCATCGGTACCGCGATCATCGGCCTCCAGTACGGCAAGCACATCGTCGCGGCCGGCGCGATCGTCAAGATCCTGCTGCTGGTGGTGTTCGTCGTCACCGTGGCCGTCTACGCGATCAAGAACGGCGTGCACGGGTATGCGGCAGGCGCGTTCTCGCCGACGCTCGGCGGCTTCCTCGCGGTGACCCCGGTCATCCTCTTCGCGGTCGTCGGCTTCGAGGCGCCGAACGGCGCGGCGGAGGAGATGCGCGACCCGCAGCGCGACGTCCCGCGGGCGATCACGTCGTCCGGCATCGTGTCGATCCTCTGCTACCTCGTGCCGATCTTCGCCATCCTGGCGGTGCTGCCGGCGAACAAGGTGCAGGGCGCGAGCGGCCTCCTCGACGCCTTCAAGGAGGTCTTCTCGGTCTACGGCATCGCGACCGGCCCGGTGATGTTCATCGCAGCGCTGCTGTTCGTGTTCGTGGTGCTCACCCAGGCGAGCGCGTGGATGATCGCCTCCGACCGCGTGCAGGCCGCCGCCGGCGCGGACGGCGCGTTCTTCCGCTACTTCGGCGTCTTCTCGAAGCGGTTCGGCACCCCGGTGCGGATGAACCTGCTCTCCGGGATCGTGGCCACGGTGTTCTGCGTCGCGGCGACGCTGCTGCTCAAGGGCAGCACGGCGGCGGTGTTCACGGTGGTGCTCACGGTCGCGATCTCCACCCTGCTGCTGTCGTACCTGGTGATCTTCCCGTCCATCGTGCGGCTGCGCCGCAAGTACCCGGACGTCGAGCGCCCCTTCCGGGTGCCGGGAGGCCGGGCCGGGCTGTGGATCGCGGTCGTGATCATCTACGCGTGGGTGCTGCTCGGGTCGTGGGTCGCGGTCTTCCCGGGAACGCTGGAGGGGCTGCTCGGGGTCAAGTACGACTTCGTCGACACCTGGGGCGTCGACCGGCCGACCTTCGAAGGGTTCACGGTGGGGACGCTGATCGTCATCACGGTGCTGGCGCTGGCCGGGTACTTCTGGCAGCGGTCCCGCGACCGCCGCGTCGACCCGGGGCCGGAGGTGCTGCTGGAGCCGGTGCGCGACTGAGGCGCTGCACGCCTCATCGGGACTTGAAGTAGACGAACAGGTGCCGTTCCCGAATGCCGAGAACCGCACTGACAGTCCCGATGAGGACCGCCGGCACCGAAGCCGCCACGGGCCACAGCGCAACGCTCCACAAGGACGTCGGATCTCCGGGCTGTTGCACAAGCGCGAAAGTCCCGAGAATCGGCAGCGCGACGAGCGACGCGGTCGCCGCCCACGCGAGAGATTCGACCATCAACTGGAATGTCTGGCTGGCGGCAGTCACGCCGGCGTGGCGCGCGGCCGCCAACTCCAGCCTCCGACGAGTGACGGAGATGAACCCCAGGGTGACGCTGACCACGGCGACCACGACTGGCGCAAATCGGGTGATCCTGCTCTCGAAGGCGTGAGCGCCGTCGAATCGCGTGCCGAGAGATGCGTTGAGTTGCTTGAGCTGGGGCCCCTGGCCCGGGGGAACGTTCGACGCAGCGCCGGGTATGAGGACGGTCGGGACGACGGAGAGGAGCGCGTCGGTCACCGGCCAGGCCTCGATCCAGCACTCGTCGTACGGCTGGGACGCGTCGGCGGGACTCAGAATCGAATAGCCGTAACCGGAGAGGCGCCCGTCGGCGGGATACGGGAACACAGCTCCGATCCGGGTAGCGCCCGAGGTCAGCGCCAGCGACTGGCCAGACGTGACGCCGAGCGTGGATGCCAGGTCTTCTGCGATGAAGACACCACTGGCCGTGGATCTCTCACCGAGTGCTCGGTAGCCTCCGAATCCGGCCGAGACGTCGAAGGTCGGGATGACCTGGTCCGGCAATGCCGCCGCAACCTCTCCACTGCTCCGTTGTCGCACGGCCCCGGCCGCGGACACGTCGGGGATCGACCTCAGCCGATCGCAGACCGATGCGTCGATTCCGTTCTTCATGCGATACACGAGCGTCGACCCGCCTCTGTCGCGGAACTCCGCGGCGCGATGCTCGATGTCTGCGACCACCGCGATCTCCGCACCCGCGCACCCGACGACGACGCACGCGAGGGCGAGGCAGAAGAGCGCCGCCCGGGTGGCTCCACTGGTGACGTTCAACACGGCTTCGCGGATGAGCGAGCCGAGCCTCATTGGGCGGCCAGATCGATGACACCGGCGCAGGCAGCTCGCGTTCGTGGATCGTGGGTGGCGACCACGACGATGCTTCCTTGGCCCGCGACCGCAGCAATCGCGTCGTTGACCGTGGCGGCGGTATGGGAATCGAGTTGAGCCGTCGGCTCGTCGACCAACAGGAGGTCCGGCTCGGCTGCCAGGCCACGGGCGAGCATCAGTCTCTGCGCTTCGCCTCCCGACAAATCTCGAAAGGGAGACCCACTGACACGCGAGAGTCCCACGCGTGCCAAACGGACTCGAGCCTCTGCTCGGGCGTCCGCGTGCGTCCGCCCTCGCGCCAGGAGCGGAAGGGCGACGTGATCCTCGGCGGTCCGACCGGCGACTCCGTGCGGGTTCTGGAAGATCCAGGAGATCTTGTCGATGTTCTGCCGGGACAGTGTGCCGGATGTCGGATCGGCCCACCCGGCGAGCAAGCTGAGCAGGGTACTTTTCCCCGACCCGGATGGACCGGTCAGTGCGTAGACCTCGTTCGGCACGAGGGTGAAATTCAACCCGACGAACAAGAAGGACGTCTCTCCGAATCGGTGCGAGAGGTCCGTCGCCACGACACGTCGCGGATCGTCGCCGAAGCCTACTTCCGGCACGCGGGAGCGTCCTTCGTGTCAAGGCCTACGTGGCGCAGCTTCTGGTCCTGCTCGGGCACGACGAAGGTCTGCCCCAACTGCGAACCGACGATCGTGACTGCGATGCCCCGCCCGTCTGCCACGACGCACGCCGAGACTCCGTGGGTGTCGTACACGGATGCAGCGGGAACCGAGAACACGCCGACGGGCGTCGCGAGGCGGTATTGGACCGACAGTCCCGCCCCCGCCGAACCATCGCCGGAAGCACCCGCACCGGATGGTCCAGTGCCCGTGTCATCAAGATGCTCCCGGTAGGCAGAGGACTGCGCCAGGCGGGTGAGATCGTCGCCTGCTGCGATCGACCCGGACCCGTCGACGGGAAGCGTCAGGTCGCCGACGGCCACGACTCTGTCGCCCGCCAGGGCATTCTGCGGCAGGGGTGCAACCCGGGCTGCCGCCACTCCCCCGACCAGCGTCGCAACCGGATCACCCTCGCTCACCCGGTCTCCCAGCTGACGGTCGCATGTCACCGTCTGGACAATCGACGCAGGAAGCCAAATCACGCGAGAATGTGGCAGGTCGGCCCAGGTGGCCGAGTCGCTCGCTCCGGCGTTCCTGGCGATCTCGACGACCGCTCTGAGCGTGGCCGATCCGAACCGGCCGTCCGGCCGGAGCGCATGCCCCAGTGCCACCAACTCCTCCTGAAGGGAACGCACATCCGCCCCGACGTCACCCACCGTGAGGTCGCGCCATAGCGGCCGTGACGTCGCAAGGTAGATCAGCGTCTCATCGTTGACGGACAGCGCAGCGCTGCCCGACTTGGCCGAGCCGCCGGCAGCGCACGTCGTGCTCGTCACCGTTCCCGACATCGAGGTCGAGAGGGTCTCTGCCGGTGCAGCCGTGACCACCAGGGTGGCAGGCTGCTCATCGACGGTCTGCACTTCCTTAGCGGGAGCAGCGGCGAGCGAGCCGCTCGGCGCGATGGCCTCAGGCGCGGCCGGCCGCACGAAGAGCACACCAACGAGTACGCCGACTCCAAGGGATGCGGCGACTCCGGCCAGGACAGCGGGCAGCGACGAGCGCCGCAGTAACCGTTTCATTTCCCGGACGCCAGACCGAGCGGATCGTTGACGCACTTGGAGAAGCCGGGATCGTCGATGCTGTAAGGGAATTTCTGGGCTTGGAGGTCGGCTTCGTAGTCGCGCTTCGAGTATCCGGGCGGCGCCACTTTCTTGTCGACAAGACAGGCCGCGACAATCTCCTCCTCATCGCGGTGGTCCGGGTTGCGATCGACGCTTCTCCGCAGCGCTGCGATGACCGACATATCCTGGTCGCATTCCTGCTGGGCGGCGTCATCGCCAGGGCCGGCGTCGATGACGCTCTCCCCGAAAGGCCCGGTCACTTCCGCTTTAAAGCCTTTGTTCGCCATGCACCTGACGTAGGCACTGCTCACTTCGGTGTAGTCGCGGTCCGTAATCGATTCCTTCTCGAGGATTCTGTGAACCACCTCGCTCGTGGTGGAGCGATACGCATCGGCGAATTCCGATGCCCACGGTCCAGAGAAGGCGGGGATGGGACCCGAGTACGCCGCGGGAGGACGCCGCGGGTCTCCCGCGGACGAATCGGCTGCCGGGGAACAGGCCGTTAGCGCGGTTGCAATGGCGAGGGCCACTGCAACCGCGCTAGCGATTGTCATACGACGCAAGAGCCTTCCCTACGGCTGGCCCACGTGGCCGTAAGACGAGATCCCGGCCCAGCTCGTGCCCTGGTCGGACCACACGCCAGGCCCAGCCTTGGGCGCGTAGATCTTCTTCCCCTGCGCAACGACCCAATGCTGGATCGTCCCGAACGAGTCTGCGTAATGGTAGATCTTGTTGGTGTAGAGCACGCCGACGTGCTGAGTGAAGGTCGCCGCGCTCGCCGGAACCGACGTCGCCACCACCCCTCCCGCAACGGTGAGCAGCGCTGTGGCCCCCAGGATGGCGCGTGCACGAAGTTTGTTCAACTGCATTGTTTCCCCGAACTGTGCGTGTAACTGATTCCCTGCGCAACCGGCGGCTGCACAGGAATTCAGAATCTCACAACAGAGCGGGTGTTCGCTACAACATCAATTCCTATGCTTGCAATATCAAGCGTTCGCGACCAGCTCCGCCGCCCGCTCCGCCACCATCATCACCGTGATGACCGGGTTCACCGAGGTGAGCGTCGGGAACACCGACGCGTCAGCGATGCGCAGCCCGTCGATCCCGCGCACCCGCAGCTCCGGGTCCACCACCGCGAGCTCGTCGTCGACCGCGCCCATCCGGCACGTCCCGGACACGTGGTACACCGTCTGGTGGATGTCGCGCTGCACGGCCGACAGTTCCTCGTCCGTCTGCACGTCCGGCCCCGGGAAGACCTCCCGCACCAGGTGGCTGCGCATCGGCTCGGCGGCCGCGATCTCGCGTGCGAGCCGCACCCCGGCGACCAGCATCCGCTCGTCGTGCTCGGTCGCGTCGGTGAAGTAGCGGTAGTCGATCACCGGCGGCTCGTCCGGGTCGGCGGAGGCGATGGTGACGCGGCCGCGGCTGTGCGGCTTGGCGACGTTCGGCGCGATCGCGACGATGGACTCCGGGAACGAGACTCCGCGGGCACGCGGGTGGTCGACCACCGGCTCCACGGGGAAGTGCATGAGCACGTCGGGCTTGGTCGGGTCGCCGTCCACGCCGACCATCGCGCCGGCGTCCCAACCGGAGGCGGACACCGCGGGCGGTGGCGACACAGCCTCCCAGACGACCAGGCCCTCGGCGTGGTCCTGGAGGTTCTCGCCGACGCCGGGAAGGTCGAGCACCGGAATGACACCGGCATCCGCCAGCACAGACCCGGGGCCGATGCCGGACAGCATCAGCAGTCGAGGGGTGTCGATCGCCCCGCAGGCGAGCACGATCTCCCGCCGGGCCCGCACCTCATGCAACGCACCGGAGGCGTCGCGGTACTGCACGGCGACTGCGCGCCCCTCCACGACCACGATCCGCGTCGCCCGCGCGCCTGTGATCACATCCAGCGACTCCCGCGCGTCCATCACGTCGTGCAGATAGTGGATGGAGCTCGACCCGCGCACGTTCGTCTCGGGGTCGTAGCCGACCTCGAAGAACCCGGCGCCGCGTGCCAGGGTGTCGGTGCGCCCGTCGTTCCAGCGCTCCTGCGCCGGGAGGCCGAGGGCCGTCACCGCCGAGGCGGCCACGTCGGCCACGAACGGGTTCCGGTCCGCCTCCCCCACCGGGTGCACCGGGATGGCGAGCCGGTCGAAGTAGGGCTGGAAGCTCGCCGCGTCCCACCCGTCGGCTCCGGCCTGCACCCATTCGGCGAGGTCGGAGGCGAGCGGGCGCCAGGCGATCATGGTGTTCGCGGTCGAGCAGCCGCCCAGGATGCGCATGCGTGACTGCCGGATGGCCGAGTTGCCGCGCTGCTGCGGCACGCTGCGGTAGTCGAGGTCGTACTCGCTCTCGATCATCTCCTCCCAGCGTCTCAGCTCGCGGGCCCGGCCCTCATCACGGTCGCTGGGGCCCCACTCCAGCAGGGCGACCGTCACGTCCGGGTTCTCGGAGAGGCGTGCGGCGACGATGCCGCCCGCAGTGCCGCCGCCGACCACGACGTAGTCGTACTCGGCGGCGGGCTGTGCTGCTGGATCGAGGGTCATTCTGCTCCTGCGACGGTGGTGGGGAGGGAGGCGGCGGCCGCGCTGAGCACGGGCGGCTTCGACGGCGCCCACTTCATGAGCGCGTAGTAGAGCGGGCAGATCACGGCCAGGCCGACGATCCAGGAGATGTCGACGCCGCCGAGCGCGGTCGCGATCGGTCCGGTGTAGAACGCCGTGTTGATGAACGGCAGCTGGATGAGGACGCCCAGCACGTAGCAGATCACCGCGTTGCGGTTGATCCGGCCATAGACGCCGCCGTCCTGGCGGAACAGCGAGGCGATGTCGTATTTGCCGTGCTTGACCGCGTAGTAGTCGACCAGGTTGACGGCGGTCCACGGGATGAGGACGCACAGCAGCAGGATCATCAGGTTCGACAGGTTGACCAGGAAGTTGGCCGAGAACGCGAAGCCGAGCACGAGTGCGACCAGGAACAGGATAACCGCGATGGCCCCGCGCGTGACGGCCCGCGGGATCCACTTCGGGAACAGCGTCTGCCCGATCGTGATGATGGCGAGGCTGCCGCAGTAGAGGTTCATCCCGTTGCTGACGCTGATCCCGACGCCGAACACCAGCATCGCGAGCCCGGCGATCCCGGGGATGAGGGCGCTCAAACCGGTCGCGACATCGTCCTTCGGGAACGCCGCGCCGACGACGGAGCCGAGAACCATCGGGATGACCGACCCCGCGACGCAGCCGGCGAACGTCGCCCAGAACGCGGCGCGCACGCCGGTGTCCTTCGGCATGTACCGCGTGTAGTCGGAGACGTACGGCGCGTAGGCGATCTGCCAGAGCGCCGCGACCGAGATCGTGCCCATGATGCCGGTGGCGGTCACCGAGCCGTAGCTGATGGCGCTCGCCGGGAGGGTGCCCGCGGCGAAGATGTAGACGAAGACGATCGCGATGGTGAGGCCCGCGACGACGCTCATCACGGTGCCGAAAACGTGCAGCAGCCGGTAGCCGAACACCGCGCCGAAGACGCTGATCAGGCCGACGATCACGGTGGACCAGAACGCGCCGAGGTGCGTCAGCGAGTCGAGCGCCTGACCGCCCAGGATCACGTTCGACGCGAAGAACGCCACGTACATCCCGACCACGATCACGACCACCAGGAGGCTGCCGTACGACCCGAACTGCGCCCGGGTCTGCAGCATCTGCGGCACGCCCATCTGCGGGCCCTGCGCAGCGTGCAACGCCATCACGACGCCGCCGATCAGGTTCCCGACGACGAGCGCGACGATCGCCGCCCAGATCGGGAGGCCGTACACCGCGGTAGCGAGCAGCCCTGTCGCGATCGACAGCATCATGATGTTGCCGCCGAACCAGATCGTGAACAGGTTGCGGGCCTTGCCGTGCCGCTCGTCCTCGGGGATGTAGTCGATGGTGCGGGTCTCGACGCCGAGGGCGTCGCTGCGGACCTCTGTGGTCATGGTGTGCTCCTCGCCCTGGTGCTTCGGATCGCTGTCGCTTGGCATAGAAGCCTCTGCTCTTCCGCCGCATCTATCAAGTAAGGTTGCCTGAAGCACTGCATCACTTCGCAAGATGCAGGGCCGTAGGTAACAGGACCGAAACACCGCCGTAATCGGCCGCGCCGACGGGATGCCTCCCCATGAGCAAGAAGCCGGATGTCACGCTCGCGCAGCTCCGCTACTTCATCGAGGCCGCGACGCACCTGTCGATGACCCGCGCCGCCGAGGAGCTGTTCGTGGCGCAGTCCGCCGTCTCCTCCGCCATCGCGCAGTTGGAGCAGCAGGTCGGCTCGCAGCTCTTCATCCGGCAGCGCTCGCGCGGGCTGACGCTCACGCCGGCCGGGCAGCAGTTCCTCGGCGACGCCCGGGCGCTGCTGCTCAACCTGGAGGAGGCGCTCGACACCGCCCGCGGCATCGACAACCAGGTGCGCGGCACCATCCGGATCGGCTGCTTCGTCACGCTCGCGCCGTTCATCCTCCCGGCGATCGTCAGCCGGGTGCGCGCCGAGCACCCGTACCTCGACATCGAGGTGGACGAGCTGGACACCGACGGCGCCCGGGCGGCTCTGCGCAGCGGCCGGGTGGAGCTGCTGATCGGCTACGACTTCGGCTTCGGCAACGACATCCGCACCGCCGTGCTGTCGGACGCTCCCCCTCACGTGATCCTGCCGGCCGACCATCCCCTCGCCGCCTCGCCGCAGGTGTTCCTGCGGGAGCTGTCGCGCGAGCCGATGATCCTGCTCGACCTGCCGCACAGCCGGGAGTACTTCCTCGGCATCCTCGCCGGCGCCGGACTCCAGCCGGAGATCCGGCATCGGTCGCTCAACTACGAGACGGTGCGCGCGTTCGTGGCGCACGGCCACGGCTTCTCGATCCTCAACCAGCGGCCGCGGCACGACTTCAGCTACGACGGCGAGCGCGTGGCGGCGCTGCCGATCGCGGACAGCGTCCCCGCACTGCCCGTCGTGCTCGCGGCGATGCGCTCGGTGCGGGCGACCGCCCGGGCGCGCGCGGTGAGCGACATCGCGGCGCAGGTGGTGGCGGAGGCCCTCAACCCGGAGCCCCACCGCGCCTGAGATGACGGCGACGTTTCGGCGAGATCACACATCTGCGGTGCTGATGAACTGATCCAACCGAAACTATTTGCGTGATCCATTGTTTCGCCCCGAGACTGGTCGGATACGCGAAAGGGACGCCGATGACGAGTCTGCACTTCACGAACGCCCGCCTTTACCTCGGCGACGGCGTCTGGCAGGACGGCGGCGTCCTCGTCCGCGATGGTCGCATCGCGGCGGTCGGGGCGGACGACGAGCTCGCGGCGCTGCGGGACGACGACACGGTCGTCCGGGATGCGGCCGGCGGCTCCCTCCTGCCCGGCTTCCACGACACGCACGTGCACCCGCCGATGGCGGGCAGCGCACTGCTCGGCATCGACCTGATGCCGGTGCACGACGCCGGCGAATACCGCCGGGTGATCGCGGAGTACGCCGCCGCGCATCCCGAGCTCGACACCATCGTCGGCGTCGGCTGGTACGGCGACGTCTTCGCCGGCGGCTTGCCCACCCGGGAACTGCTCGACGCGGTCGTGCCCGAGCGGCCGGTGATCCTCACCAGCCACGACGGCCACGGCGTCTGGGTGAACTCACGGGCCCTGGAGGCCGCGGGGGTGCACGACGATGTCGCCGACCCGCTGGGTGGCCGGTTCGTGCGCGACGGCGCGGGGCGGCTCACCGGCGTGCTGCTCGACACCGCGGTGCAGGCGCTCGACGCGATCACTCCGCCGCCGCCTCCCGGCTTCCTGGAGGAGGCCGTGCTCGCCGCCCAGCAGCGCCTCCACTCGGTAGGCGTCACCACCTGGCACGATGCCGCTGTGGGGAAGAGCGAGCTCGGCCCGGACTCCTTCGACAGCTATCTCGCCCTCGCGTCCCGCGGGTCGCTGACCGCGCGGGTGGTGCTCTGCCAGTGGTGGGACCGCGACCGCGGCCTCGAACAGGTGGACGAGCTGGCCGCCCGGCGCGCGCGGGCGGCGGAGGTCCCCGGCGTGACGGCCGGCGTCGTGAAGATCATGCAGGACGGCGTGATCGAGAACCACACCGGCGCGCTCCTGGAGGAGTACGCCGACGGCTCAGGCGAACGTGGCGACTCCTTCATCCCGCCCGAGCTGCTGAAGGCGATCGTCGCCGAGCTGGACGCGCGCGGCTTCGACGTGCACCTGCACGCCGTCGGCGACCGCGCCGTGCGCGAGTGCCTGGACGCGGTCGAGCACGCGCGCACTGCTAACGGCCCGGACGGCGGCCGCCACCAGCTCGCCCACCTCGACGTGGTCGACCCGGCCGACTTCGACCGCTTCCCGACGCTCGACGTCACCGCCAACGCGCAGCTGCTCTGGGCCCGCACGGACACCGAGATCGTGGAGCGCAAGCTGCCCATGATGGGCCACGACCGCGCGTCGCGGCACTTCCCGTTCGAGTCGCTGCGGCGGCACGGCGCCCGCATCGTCGGCGGCAGCGACTGGCCGGTCTCCGACCCGAACCCACTGTGGGCGATGCACACCGGAACGACCCGGCTTGCGCCCTCCACGGACCCGCACGCGACCGGGCCGGCGCTGACCGAGCCGCTGCTGGCGGCGGAGGCACTGCCGTTCGCGACGGTGCTCGACGCGTACACCGGTACCGCCGCGTGGGTCGGACGGCTGGAAGCGGAGACCGGGAGAGTCGCGGCGGGCTTCGCCGCCGACCTCGTGCTCCTCGACCGGGACATCTCCGACGGGAGCGGTCTCGACATCGCACGTGCTGCCGAGACCGTCGTGGGCGGCGTCACTGTGTTTCTCGCATAGTCTCTCGCAAGGACCGGGCCGAGCCCCACCCCTCGCGAGCCAGGTGTGTTTGTCACTTGAATGCTCTAAAATTACGCATTGCAATGTGGTGCACCAGCACCTCGGAAGCATTACATCGATTAACGAGGGCGCCGAGTGAATCCGACCACCCATGAGGCCGATTTCACCTGGCGCGACCCAGTCAGCCCCTTCCAGTTGACCAACGCAGAGGAGGTGCCTCGAGATCGACCATTCGACGAGCAGGTCAGGCTAGCGCGGCGCATGCTTGCGCGCTGCGATGACGATGCCGTCATCGCAGGAGCCGCGCCGTTCGATACGGAGGCCGCGGGCGCACTCTGGGTCGGCAGTCCACAAGCCGTTGAATTGCTGGATATCGCTCCCCCTACGACAGAACTGAGCCCGCTGTGTGAACACGTCGACGGCAAGCGCGCCTCCGTCTCCACATCGGCGTTTCTCGCCTCAGTCGAAAGGGCGCTCAGTCAGATCAATCGTGGCGTCGTCGACAAGGTTGTGCTGTCCCGCGCCGTCGAAGTCGATACCGGGGCGGACGTAGACCTCGACGCCGTTCTCTCGCGACTGGCCCGAGACCCGTCGATCCTCCCATTCGCATTCCGCGACGAAGGCAGCTATGTCGTCGGCGCAAGCCCCGAAGTTCTCGTATCCAAACGCGGTGGCGTCGTTCAGAGTGGTCCATTGGCCGGGTCTGCCCCACGGCGAATTGACAGAGACCGCGACCTGGTCACCGCGCACAACCTTCTCAAGGATCGCAAGAATCGCGACGAACATTCATTCGTCGTCGAGGACATCATGGGCAGGCTCAAGTCAGCCGGGACGGCCCACCACAACGGGCCGTTCGCATTCAGCACCGACACGATCTGGCACCTCAAGAGCACCATCCAGGTAGATGTGAAGTCAGGCGACACACGAGATTCGCTCGCGTTCGCGCAGCTTCTGCACCCGACCGCCGCCGTTTGCGGGTGGCCTCGCGCCGCTTCCCGCCAGATGATTCGTGGGCTAGAAGGGCGTGACCGCGGTTTCTACACCGGGTACGTCGGCTGGCAGAACAAGCGAGGCGACGGCGATTGGCGGATTATTCTTCGGGCCGCTAGGCTTCATGGAAGATCTGCAATTCTAGATGTCGGAGCCGGAATCGTCCACGAGTCTCGGCCCCACACTGAGCTTGCGGAAACCACGCTGAAGCTGCTGCCGATGTTGCGAGCGCTGGGACTCGACGCCTAGCAGCGAGTCGTTTGCGATCGTCGAGCACGAGCGTTCTATTGGGGGTATGCCGTCGAATGGGTGAGAAGACCGTTCCTTTGGCTCGATATTTGTTCGAGCGCTTGGCGGAGGCAGGCGTAGAAGAAATCTTCGGCATACCCGGCGATTTCTCTTTGGCTCTCCTGGATGAACTGGAGACCTTCGAAGGGCTCAAATGGGTCGGGGCCGCGTCTGAGCTCGGAGCGTCGTACGCTGCGGACGGTTATGCCCGGGCCCGTGGCCTCGGCGTTCTGGCCACGACCTTCGGTGTTGGCGAGCTCGGAGCCGCTTGCGGAGTAGCCGGCTCCATGGCAGAAGACGTGGGCGTCCTCCACCTCGTTTCGTCGCCGCCCACGACCGCGATGTCTTCTGGCGCGGCCGTGCATCACACGCTCGCGGACGGCGACCATTCTCGGTTCCTCCGCGTCGCCGGAGAAATCACCCATCAACAGTTCGTCGTTGCCGCCGAGACGGCCGCTGAGGATGTGGATCGCGCCCTCGACACGTGGATCCAATCGCGCCTACCCACGTACCTGCTCATCCCGCAAGACGTCTCGCTTGTGCGCGTCCGGAGTGTTCCTCTCGAAAGGGCTATTGGAGCACCCGATCCTGCGACAGCCGAGCGCGCTCGCGAACTCATTTCGGACTTCTTCGACACGTTTCCGGCAGCAGTCGCTGTCGCAGGCCATTTGGTCGGGCGCTGGGGACGGGAAGAAGCGATGTCGTGCCTCATCCAGCGTGGCGTACGCGTTGCCGTCCTTCCGAACTCGAAAGGAGTGGTCGACGAGTCATCGCAGGGATATCTCGGTCTGTACAACGGCAAGCTCTCCGACCCGTTCGTGCGCAATGCGGTGGAGGGCGACGAGGGTCGTGTCCTTATCGGCTGCACGCTCGCCGACACCACCACAGGCGGCCTGAGCCACCGATTCGCGCCAGAGTCCACGCTCGCCGTCACGAAGAACAGCGTCAGCTGGGCAGGAGTATCCGTCGAGGGAGCCCGCTTCGTTGATCTGCTCGACGTTCTCGGTACCGAATGGCCTGCCCGCTCGACTTCACAGTCGGAATTCTCACCCTCTACCCCACTCGTGTCGATGAGTCCCGGGTCCAGGTCCATTCCGCTGACGCAAGACCATCTCTGGGCACTCATCGCCGGGTCGCTTCCGACTCGCTGGCGGCTGTTCGCAGACACAGGCACATCGCACTATGGAGCGCTCGACATCGCCTTCCCCGACGATACGAAATTCGAGTCGGCACCCGTGTGGAGTGCGATCGGATACTCGCTGCCTGCAGCGCTGGGGGCAGCGATCGGGGATCGGGCGAGGCGCGTGATCGCGGTCATCGGTGATGGAGCCGCACAGTTGGTCGCCCAGGAGCTCGGCCTCATCCATCGCGAGCACCTCAATCCCGTCATCGTTCTCGTCAATAACAGTGGCTACACCGTCGAGCGCGTGATCCGGGGACCTCACGCGGCTTACAACGACATCGCCACATGGGAGTGGCCCCTCGTCCCGCGAGCACTCGGAGTTCCAGAGTCGACGATGACGATTCATTCGGTCCGCGATGCTCGATCGCTTGCCGAGGCTCTTCAGGCCGCCTTCGACGATCCCGCACGAGCCCATTTCGTCGAGGTGGTCACGGACGTGCTGGACGCCCCTCCGACGCTCGCGAAAATGGCCGCCATGCTGCGGGCCAAAGCCGCCCATGCAGAGCAGGGATAACAACATGGCAGTCGGCGACGATCAGCGAGGTGATGACGTGACAAAGGTGACAATCCAGAGAAGGTCCGTCTCAGTAGACGATTCATTGGATTGCCTCGTCACCGTCCGAGGAATCGTGGGAGAGCGTTCTGCCTTTCTGCTCGAGTCGCTCGCGGGACCGTCGACAGACACGAAGAACTCGCTCATCGGCATTACGGGCTTACTCGAAATCGCCGTCTATCGCGACCACGTCGCCTTCAGCGGCCTTCCCGCCCTCGTCCAGCGCGCCCAGGAGGCCCTCCTGAACGCGGACGTGCTGCGCTTCGTACAAGGGAGCCTCGTTCTGTGTGACGATGCCGCCCTTTGGCATCTCCCTCGCGAGATCGACGCCTTGTTCGAAGTCGAGCGCGACCCGGCTCAGTTCGGTTTCGGCCTTCTCGTTTACTACGGATACGACGCCGTGCGTTATATCGAAAAGCTGCCTCGCCTCATTCCCGATAGTGGGAATCGGGTTCCGGACGCCATCTTCAGCCTTGTTCGCGGACTCATCCGCACTGACCTCACCACCCGCGCGTCCACACTGACGGTCGCCGAATCATCGCTGTGGCCCTCTCTCGATGTCGAGGAGCTCGTCGCGCAGATCGAGAATGAGCCCGTCACCAGTCAGGAAGGCGATCGAGAACCGATCACCGTACCTCGGCCTATCGAGGTCACGGACGATGTCGACCAGGACGAATACCTCCGTCGGGTGAAGGTTGGACTGGATCACATCCGCGCTGGCGACATCTACCAGGTGCAGCTCGGGCATGAAATCACGGTGAAGACGGACGCGGATCACCTGGACGTCTACCGCCGCCTCCGCTGGCGCAATCCGTCCCCCTACATGTGTTTGCTACCGATCGCCGGAAATGTCGTAGTGGGCGCCAGCCCGGAACTCTTCGTCCGCATCGACGGAGAGACCGTGACGATGCGGCCCATTGCCGGCACGGCACGGCGGCAGGACACCGAAGAAGGAAATGCGTTGGCGATTCGTAACCTCCTGGACGACACCAAGGAGCGTGCGGAGCACATCATGCTCGTCGACCTCTGCCGCAACGATCTGGGTCGCGTGGCAGAACCTATGACCGTCGAGGTTCCGGATCTCATGACCATCGAGAGGTACTCGCACATGTTCCACCTCGTCTCGAACGTCACAGCGCGTGTGCCGGAGCATCACGACATCTACGACGTGGTCCGAGCGAGCTTTCCGGCGGGAACTATGACTGGCGCGCCGAAGGTTCGAGCAATGGAGATCATCGAAAGGCTCGAGACCAGCAGTCGAGGGCTGTACGCGGGCTCGTTCGGCGTTGTGGGCTTCGGCGGCTGGAGTGTCCTCGGTCTCGCGATACGCATGGCGGTGCATTCGGAGGGGCGCTACAGCCTCCGCGCATCGGCGGGAGTGGTATCTGACTCCGTACCGATCAACGAGTGGAACGAGACTTTGACAAAGCTCGGGGCGACTTATTGGGCCGTTACCGGCGAGGAACTGGCATGAGGACTTTGCTCATTGATGCATTCGACAGCTTCGTCTTCATCATCGATCAGTATTTGAAGGGGTTGGATGCCGGCCCGATCGTTGTTCGTTCCCGCCAAGGGCTTGCAGAACACATCCGTGAGGTCAGTCCAGATCTCCTCGTGCTCGGTCCTGGGCCAGGGCATCCGCTCGACTCGGGGCATGTGGAGCTGGTGCGCGAGTTCGCAGGCCAGATTCCCCTTCTCGGCGTGTGTCTGGGCCATCAAGCGATCGCGGCCGCATTCGGCGCGAAGGTGGTTCCGGCGTCGCATCTGATGCACGGCAAGTCGAGCACGATCGATCATGACGGGCGCGGGATGTTCTCGGCATCGCCCGCGGGTCAACAGGTCACGAGATACCACTCGCTCATTGTCGAAGAAGACAGTCTTCCTCCTGAACTCGAAGTCAGCGCTCGCTCCCGAGATGACGGTTACATCATGGCTTTGCGACACCGCTCGCTGCCGATCGAATCTGTGCAGTTCCATCCGGAGAGCATCACAACGGACCATGGGATCGACCATTTCCGGGCGTTCCTTCGCTGGCATGTGCCCGCCTGGAGCAAGCAATGGGACGCGTGATGACGCACCAGCAGAATGCGCCCGTCGTCGTCGCCCTCGTCGGATCGGAACGCCGGGATGGGGACACGGCAGCCGTTGTCCGCACCAGTGGGGAGTTCCTGGAGCAGCACGGCATTCGTCTGGAGATCATTACCCTCGCCGAGCACATGATCGTGCCTTGTGGCCCGTGCGGAAGCTGCAACTTCCGCGCATCGCCGTGCGAGATCGATGACGATGTACCGCGTATCGTCGATCGTCTGATCTCCGCCGACGGCATCATCTACGCCGTTCCGGTACATGGATTCGGCGCAGCATCGCTCCTACAGACGTTCATCGAACGAGCGGGGGTCGGCTACCTGCGGCTCGCGCGCCCGCTGGCGAACAAGGTCGGCGGCGTCATCGTCGTCGGACGCCGCTACTCGCACGTTGACGTTGTCTCGCAGCTCTACCACAACATCATGTTGAACCGGATGCTCCTTGTCGGGAGCGGTTTCCCCGCCATATTCACGACTGAGGGCGGCCGGTCGCCACTGGATGACACTGAAGGCGTCATAGCGCTCGAAGCGATGCTCTCACGCATGGCCGAAGCGATCTGGCTTCTCAGGGAACATGAGCAAGTGTTCGGGCGGTCGATGAAGTTGCCGATGCCCACCAACGAAAGGGCGTCATGACAATGAAGGGCATCGTCGTTGTCACCGGCGCGACGGGCGATATCGGCAGGGCGACGCGCACCCGTCTCACCGCTGAGGGGTACCGCACAGTCGGAATCGACCTTGTGGGCGCTGAGTCAGCAGATAGCTTCACCGCTGACCTCAGCGACCCGCGTTCCGTTGGGAAGGTCTTCTCACGCATCGCGCACGAGAACGGCAATCTTTTCGGCCTGATCAACTGTGCCGGCGTCTACGAGGGGCTCGATCCGTCGACGACCACCCTCGCCGAATTCGATCGTGTGTGGCGAGGCAATGTCGTCACCGCGTGGTTATCGTCGCTGTCTTTCGCGGAATACGCCCAGGACGGTGCGCGCATCGTCAATCTCGCCTCGATCAGCGGTCAACACGGAAGTCACGATTTAGCCTACGGAACAGCCAAGGGCGGTGTCCTCGCTCTGACGAAGAGTCTGGCACTTCACCTCGCTCCTCGGATTCGTGTCAACGCCGTGGCTCCCGGGGTTGTCGAAGGTTCGATGGCGTCGCGCATCCCCGCCGGTCGCCTCGATGGTTACCGCTCATCCAGTCTCCTCGGGCGGCTGGGGCAACCGGAAGACATCGCATACGCGATCGCGTCGCTTCTCGGTCCCGCAGGCACATGGACCACCGGATCCGTCATCGATATCAACGGAGGAATCGCATGAATTCACACGAGCCGACCAGGGTGACCGCCCTCAGAGACGGTGGCGCTTGGCTCCCAAGGCCGCGCGACAATGACTTTGTCGAACGCTTCACGGAGATCGCCGAGCGCCACTACGCTCGTAGCCTTTCGAAGGAAGAACTGAAGGAGTGGCGATCGGATCAGCTTCGCACCGTTCTCGCCAAGGTGACGGAGCGCTCGCCCTTCTACGCGCGCCACTTCGCGGAGGTCGACATCGCCACGATCGGTCTCGACAACCTGTCGACGTTGCCTTTTACGACAAAACAGGATCTGCGCCGTGAAATGTTCGCCGTGCTCTCCGGCGATGTCTCGGAAGCAACGTTCTTCTACGAGACCACCGGAACGACAGGCCGAGCGACGCCGTGTCCGAGGGATGAGAAGGAGATCATCTCTAGCAACACCCATATCACTGAGTCCTGGCGCGCCATCTTCTCCAAGCACTTCGGTGACCGCCGCCCCGCCGTGGGACTCATGGGTCCCACTGAGGTTCACTCCTTCGGTGACACCCTCGGCGACGTCGCGAGGAACGTAGGATCGTGCAACGCGAAGATCTGGCCGTACTCACCTGTCATGGGGTTCAAGAAGGCGCTCGAGTTAATTCGCGACCTGCGGCTCGAGGTAGTCGTCGCCACTCCGGGCGTGTGTCTGAATCTCGCTCGAGCCGCGCGCTACTACGGTTTCGATATCAAACGCGACTTCTCGGTCGAACTCTTCTTTGTAACCGGCGAGATGTGCACCCCGGAATTGGCCGCAAACATCGACGCGATCTGGGGTGCGACGACCTACAACATTCTCTACGGATCGCAGGAGGCCTTCGTCATGGGGGTCGCATGCCCGTCAGGGACGATGCGACTCGCCGAGACCAATTACATCGTCGAAGTCATCGACCCGGAGACATCTGAAAGCTTGGGCGAGCGTGGGACGGGTGAGCTCTGCGTGACGATGCTCGCCGACGGGATCAAGCCGCTCGTGCGATACCGCACGGGTGACCTTGTCCGCATCACGAACGATGAGATGCACAAGGGTGACCTTCCTGGTCCGCGAATCGAAGTCATCGGGCGTGTGCTCGACCAGATCACGATCGGCGGGAGTCAGGTGCCGGCCGCTGCAATCGAAGGCGCCGTTCTCCACGGGGTCACTGACTGCTACGGATATCAAGTCGTCATCGACAACGACCCAGCGTCAGGGGCTGATGTCGTTACCGTTCGCGTCGAGCTGGCGGATTCTGCGGCGGATCACGTCTCATCGCAATCGCTCGCAATCGCGCGACGATTCGAAAGTGAGCTAGGAGTGCGCTGCCAGGTGGAAGTTCTCGATGAGCTCGACGCTGTGGTGAGTACAGGCGCGTTCGTCAGTTGGAAAGCGGCTCGTATCCTCGACCGCCGGAGCAAGCCCGGCCATGAGGAACTGGTCGCTCAGGAGCTCGCAAAAGGTCGCGGGATCACGACATGAGTAATCCGCACTTGCCCGTGGTTTCCGTTCCCCGACTATTGCCGAAGGCAGAGCGCGCAGCGAGTTGGCTCCAGGGGGTTATAGACACGCGCGGTCACGTTCGAATAGCTTCGCTCGGTCCAACAGGAACAAGCGCGCACGACGTCCTGAACGAGCTGGCCAGCCACCTCACCGCGGGCGATACCTCGCGCCTCCAATTCGAGCTCTGTTCTTCATTTGAAGCCGCTGTACACCGAGTCCTGGATGGCGCGGCTGAATACGCCCTCGTTCCGAGCGCCTACAACGACGTGACCGCGTTCCACTGGGATACGCTCCTTGAACTGGCCTGTATCTTCGTTCACCGAACTCCTGACTACGGTCTTGCTGTCCGGCCAGAGACATTGGACTCCCTGACCGACGGAGTTGTCGTTGCTGCAATGCCCGAGGTGCGGGGGATCTACAGTCAACTCGTGCCTGACCACCTCGCGCAGCAACGCCACGAATTCGCGATGGCCACATCTACGAGCAATGCTGCCTCGATCGTTCGCGAGGGCTCGGCGCATATCGCCGTATGCAACGAGCTCGGACGACAAGAGCATGACCTGGTCTGGGCGAGCCGGCGCGATGGGGCAGAGATCGTCTGGATGCTTTTCGAACGTCATCGGTAGGAGTTGCGATGTGACGGCACAATTCAGGCGGCGTGCTCCCCGGCGAAGGCGTGCAGCCCTTCGGGGGCGATCGCGAAGCGGACCTGCTGGCCGGGGGTCAGCGCGTCGGCCGCCTGCGAGAGCATCGTGACCGGGATGCGGAGGTCGCCGGCGACGATCTCGGCCCGCGCGAAGGGCCCGAAGAAGTCGAGCGCGCGCAGCACGCCCACCGCGGATCCCGCCGTGGAGGCCGCGTCGTCCGGCAGGATGCGCACCCGTTCGGCCATGACCAGCACGTCGACGCGGTCGCCTTCGCGGAGGTCGTTCTGCGCTGTCGTCAGCGACAGGCCGCCGATCTCCACCGTCGCGGCCGGCCCGGATCCGTGGACGACGCCGGTGCCTAGGGAGTGGCCGCCGAGGAACTGCGCCACGAACCGGTTGCCCGGCGTCCGGTACATCGCCTCGGGGGTGTCGTTCTGCTGGACGACACCGTGGTCGAGCATCATGACCTGGTCGCCGAGGTCCATGGCCTCTTCCTGGTCGTGGGTGACCATGATCGTGGTCAGCCCGGTCTCGCGGTGGATGCGCTTGAGCTCGCGCTGCATCTCACCGCGGATCTTCTTGTCGAGCGCCGACAGCGGCTCGTCCAGCAGCAGCAGGTCCGGGGAGGTCACCAGCGCCCGCGCCAGCGCGACCCGCTGCTGCTGGCCGCCGGAGAGCTGGGAGGGTGAGCGGCCGCCGAAGTCGCCCAGGCCGACCAGGCCGAGCATCTCCTCCGCCTTCCTCTTCGCCGCTGCCCGGGGGGTGCGGCGGGCGCGCAGCCCGTACATCACGTTCGCCAGCACGCTGAGGTGGGGGAACAGGGCGTAGTTCTGGAAGACGAACCCGATGTTCCGCTTCTCGACCGACAGCCGGGTCACATCGCGAGAGCCGACCCGGATGGAACCCTCGTCGGGGTCCTCCAAGCCGGCCACGATGCGCAGCAGGGTGGACTTGCCGGACCCGGAGGAGCCCAGCATGCAGCAGAACCGGCCGTCGCCGACGGTCAGGTCCAATGGGTGAAGGACGCGGGTGCCGTTGAACGTCTTGGACACACCGGTCACAGTGAGCTCGGCCATCAGTTTCCTTTGTTCGTTGAGGTCGTGAAGAGCTTGGCCGCGTTGCCGGACAGCCAGTTGAGGATGACCACCAGCAGCACCGTGGAGAGGATGATGATCGTCGCAAGCGCGTCCACATCCGGGGTCACCCCGAGGCGGACCATCGAATAGATCTGCACCGGCAGTGTGGAGACCCCGATGGGAGCGAGGAAGAGCTGGATCGCGAAGTTGTTGAACGTGATCACGAACGCCAGCAGTCCGCCCGCGATGATGGACGGTCCGATCAGGGGGATGGTGATCGTGAGGAACGTCCGCAGCGGGCCGGCGCCGAGGGAGTGTGCGGCCTCCGCGTAGTGAGGGTTCAGGTCGCGGAGGCGCCCCGAGACGATCAGCACCACGAACGGCAGCGAGGTCACGATCGAGGCGAGGATGAGCCCGAGCGTGCTCGACCCGAGGCCCAGCCAGCCGAACACCACGACGAACCCGGCGGCGAGGATCAGCGCCGGGACCGTGAGCAGGGCGAGCAGCAGGCTGTTGATCGGCGCCGTGACGTAGATCCGGCTGCGCGCCATCCCGAGGGAGAGGAGCGTGCCGACGATCACGGCCGCGACGGTCGCCTGCGTCGCCAGGTTGAGGCTGGTGAGCAGCGCGTCCACGAGGGCCTGGTCGTGCGAGAGATTGGCGTACCAGTCGAACGTGAAGTGGAACGGGAACGTGCCGTACCGGGACTGGTTCAGGCTGAGCGCGGTCATGGCCAGCAGCGGCAGCGCCAGGATCACCAGCACCACGTACAGCCAGATCTTCATCAGCCGGGGCAGGACGGCGGTCTTCATCGGAGGACTCCTTCCGTGGGTGCGGCGGCGACGGCTTCACGGGCGAGCACCCGCTCGGCCTTCGGGCGACCCGCCTTGGACACGCCCGACAGGGCGGAGCGCGACCACGACAGCAGGCCGGTCACGCCGCCGACGATCGCCAGCGACGTCACGAGCAGCACCAGCGACATCGCCACGGCGAACTGCTGGTGCACGCCCGCGGAGAGCTGCGCGGAGATGGTGTTGCCGAGCATCTGCCCGTTCGGACCGCCGAGGATCGCCGGCTCAGCGAAGGCGCCGACGGTCTGGACGAAGGTGAGGGCGAAGTTCACGCCGATCATCGCCGTCGACAATGGCCAGATCACCCGGGTGAACACGAACCCCTTCGACGCACCCAACGTGCGGGAGGCCTCCAGCACCGATCCGCTGATCTGCTCGGACGCCGAGTACATGACCAGGATCGCCGTCGGGATCGACTCCTGGATCAGCATCAGGATGTTCGCCGCCGGGGTGTACATGATCGACGCCTGCGGGTCCGCCAGCCCGATCGAGGACAGCAAGGACATCACCGGCCCGCCCGCCTGGATCAGGCTGACGAACCCGTAGATCAGCAGCAGCTGCGAGGTGATGTACGGGATGATGACGAACCCGAGGATCAGCGGCTTCACCTTGGGTCGCGTGTAGCGTGCCAACGCCCACGCCGCGGGCCAGGCCAGCGCGATGCTGACCACGGTCACGCAGAACGCGATCAGCAGCGTCCGGCCCAGCAGCGACAGGTACACCGGACTCGAGAACATCTCGGTGAAGTTCTCCACGGTGACGCCGCCCGAGCCGTTCGTGAACCCGATCACCAGCAGTGCGACCAGCGGAAGCAGGGCGAACAGGACCAGCAGGAGGCCGCCGGGCGTGAGCAGGAAGCCCGTGCCCAGGGCTCCCCTGGCCCGCCGCCGGGGACGGCGGGCCAGGGACAGCGGAGCGGTGGTCATCAGGAGCCGGCTTTCACCTGCGTCCAGGCGTCGACCCACGACTGGAGCCGGTCCGCGGGCTGCGGGAGCTGCAGCGCGAGGCTCGAGATCTTGTCGGGGTTCGCCTGGAGGCGGTCCAGCGTGGCCGGTTCGAGCGACGCGACGACCGACTTGTTGGCCGGGGCCGGCGAGGAGTCGGCCGGAGTGTTCGCCCACTTCGTGAGGAAGTCCTTGCCGGTCATGTAGTTCAGCCACTTGTAGGCGAGGTCGAGGTGCTGGGTCTTGGCCGCGATCGCCCAGTTGTCGATCCAGCCGACCGCGCCCTCCTTGGTGACCTCGTACCGGAAGTTCGCCGTCCCCGGCGCCTTGCCTGCGACCAGGCCGCCGATGCCGTCGGAGTTCGCGATGCCCGCCACGATGGCGCCGCTGGCGATGCCCTTGGCGAGGTCGTCGGTGGACGAGTAGAGCAGCTTGGCGTTGTCCTTCAGCTTCTGCAGCGCCGGCGTGACCTTGGCCATGTCGGGGTTCTGCGGGTCCTCACCGAGGTAGAGGGCCGTGATCGGGACGAGCACGGTCGCGTCGTCGATGAGCGCGATCTGACCCTTGTACTTCGGGTCCCAGAGCACGCTGAGCGAGTCGGGGGTCGGCGTCACCTTGCTGCCGTCGAAGAACAGGCCAGTGCTTCCCCAGGTCCACGGCACGCCGTACAGCTTGCCGTCCTTGCGGATCTCCTTGCGACCGGAGAAATCCGGGTAGAAGTCGTTGTAGTTCGTCAGCTTGGAGGTGTCCAGCTCGTGGAAGATGCCCTGGTCGATGCCCTGGCCGATGTACTGGATGTTCGGCAGCGCGACGTCGATCCCGCCGTTGGCCTTGTTCACCAGCTGCAGCTGGTTCGACTCGGAGTCGATGTACTGGAACTTGAGGGTGGCTCCGGTCTCCTTCTTGAAGTCGGTGGCGACCCAGGGCAGGTCGGCGCCGTAGCCCTTCCAGATGGCGACGGTCAGGGTGTTGCTGTCGCTTCCCGAGGCGCTCGGCGACAGCGAGCACGAGGTCAGGGCGACAGCTGCGGCGACGGCTGCTCCGAGGGCGATCGTCGTCCGTCGCGCGATGGAGCGGCGCCGTTGCCCTTTGGTGCTGCGTGAGTTGTTCACGTCATTCTCTCCTTGTTGATTGGTGCTGCAGGAATCCACTCCTGGCGGGTGGAGGTGGTGCGGTCCGTGATGGTGCGGTCCGGGTCAGAGGATGCCGGCGGTGGCGTCCTCCAGATAGGTGCGCGCCGCGATGAGCTGCCCGACAGGGTCGGCGGCGGCGTCGAGCTCGAGCAGGATGCCGCCCTCGTAGCCGATCGCGGCGAGGGCCGCAGCGAACGCGGGCCAGTCGATGATGCCCTGGCCGGCCGCGCGGAAGTAGGGACGGTGCCGCTCCCAGATGTGCTCGTCCACGAGCACGTCCTCCCGGAACGCGCCGGCCGCGTCCTTCCAGTGCGCGATGACGACGCGCTCGCGGTGGCGGGTGATCAGCTGGACCGGGTCTCCCCCGCCGAGCACGATGTGGCCGGCGTCCGGACAGAACGCGACGAGGAACGGGTCGGTCAGCAGCAGGAACAGGTCGACGTCACGCGGCGTCCAGAAGACCGAGTGGCTCTCGGTGTGCAGTGCGAGCGTGACGCCGTGGCGCTTGGCGATCGCGCCGACCTCGTTGGCGATGTCCGCGATCGGCGCCGCGGTCGCGAGGTCGACCGGAGCGAGGCCGTCGCCCTCCGCGTTGTTGCGGCGCATCGGGAGTCCTGCGACCAGGAAGGAGGCGCCGATGCCGGCGAGGAAGGCGGCCTCCGTCTCGGCGGCGGCGAGGATGGCGGCGCGCGTGGCAGGGTCGGTCACGTCCTCCGCGTGCTCGATGTCCGCGAAGTAGGCGCTGACCACCGAGAGCCCGCGGCGCTCCAGCTCGGCGGCGAAGGCCTCCGCCGAGCCGTAGGCGGCGATCGCGGTGAGGCGGTCGGCAGGCGGGAAGGTCATCTCGAGCTCGGCGACGCCGGCCTCCTGGAGGGCGTCGAGGATGGTGTCCCAAACGCGGCGCGGTTCGGCGGCGGCGAGGGCTTCCAGTTCCTCGCGGCCGGTGAGGCCCCAGAAGCCCGGGTCGAAGAAGGTGATCAGGTCCACGCCGAAGGCGCGGGTGGTTGTGGGTGCGGCGGTGGTGGCGGTCATGCGATCGCGGTCTCCTCGAGGGATGCCGAGCGCCAGGTCTCCGTGGACGGGGCGGGGCGCTCGCAGCTGGTGGTCAGGGTTTGGACGCCGTCGGTGCCGTTCGCGATCGCGTCGAGCACCTCCAGCACGTGCAGGGCGAAGTCGGCGCTGGTGCGGTGCGGCTCGCCGGTCAGCGCGGCGGCGAGGTCGGCGACGCCGGGGCCGCGCAGCGGAAGCAGCTCCTCTAGGAGACCGCTCGTGAAGCCCTCGATGACGGGAGGCAGCTCGCGCCACTCGTCCTCGCCGTGCAGGCGGACGCGCACCGCGTCGTCGTAGTTGTTCGGGTCGGGGACGCTGAGCGTGCCCTTCGACCCGTACAGCTCGATGAACGGGAGGTTGTGGTCCCAGACGTCGAAGCTGGCGAGCACCGTGCCGATGGCGCCGGACGCGAAGTCGAGCGTCGCCGAGGCGTGCGTCGGGATGGTGACGTCGATGGACTCCACCCGGCGGCCGGGGGTGGAGACCGGGCGGATGGTGCTGCCGATCCGGGCGCGGGCGGAGACGCTCTCGACCGGCCCCAGCAGGTTGACCAGCGCCGCGATGTAGTACGGGCCCATGTCGAGGGCGGGGCCGCCGCCGGGGATGAAGAGGAAGGTGGGGTCCGGGTGCCAGAGCTCGGCCTTGCTGTGGGTGACGAACGCGCTCGCGCCGATCACCTCGCCGATGAGCCCCTCGTCCACCGCGGCCCGCGCGGTCTGCCCTGCCGAGCCGAGGAAGGTGTCGGGCGCCGACCCGAACAGCACACCGCGCTCGCGGGCCTCCGCGACCAGCGGGGCGGCCGTGGCGAAGGAGGCCGTGAGCGGCTTCTCTGTGAAGACGTGCTTGCCGGTCGCGATGAGCGCGCGGGTCACGCTCTCGTGCGCCAGCGGCGGGGTGAGGTTGACGAGAATGTCGACGCCCTCCGCCGCTGCCAGCTCCGCCACGCTCGCGAAGACCGGGACGCCGTAACGCTCCCCCGCCGCCTGCGCGAGCTCCTGGCTCAAGTCGGTGCAGCCGACGATGCGGAGGCCGTCGAAGCGCTCCAGCCCGCGGAAGTACGCGCCCGAGATGTTGCCGCAGCCGACGATGCCGACTCCGATCCGGTCTTTCTGAACAGTCACGCTGGCCCTTCTTCTTCGAAGCTCTCGGCGGGGGAAGCAGGTTTGCTTGCCGCCGTTGAACGGGAACGTTAGCAATTATGCGCGGTAATAGCAAAACTATTTTTTCTCGCGTATGATCAGGCACTGGCACGAAGGGGTAGACCACAGATGGATCATTCGGAGATGCGGCAGCGCAATGCCGCCAGCACGCTCGGCATCCTGTACCGCACCAGCCCGGCGAAGATGACCGAGCTGCAGCAGGAGTCCGGGCTGTCGCGGCGGACCATCGAGCTGATCCTCGACGACCTGATGGAGTCCGGCTGGGTCGTGGAGCTGGCCGCGGCCTCCCCCGACGCCCGACCGGTCGGCCGCCCGGCGCGCTCGTTCGCGTTCCGTTACGACGCGGCGTGCGTGGTCGCGCTGCAGTTGGAGGCCGGCCAGATCCACGCGACCGTCGCAGACCTGGCGACGACGATCCTCGGCGACCTCCGCATGCCGCTGCCGATCAAGACCTCCCGGGCCGAGCGACTGAGCCTGCTGGACGACTGCGTGACGCGCGTCCTGGAAGAGGCGGGCGTCGACCGCTCGGCCGTCGTCGCCGTCACCGTCTCCACACCCGGCATCGTGCGCGACGACGGGATAGTCGACCTGCCGATGACCATGCCGGAATGGACCGGCTTCTCACTGCGCGACGCGGTCGGCGAGCTGTTCGACTGCCCGGTTCGCGTCGAGAACGACGCCAAGGTAGCCGCGCTCGGCGAGAAGTGGTCGCGCGACGGCGAGGTGCAGGACTTCGCCTACATCTTCTCGGACAGCGAGCGCATCGGTATCGGTCTGGTGCTCCGCAACGAGCTGTACCGCGGCCGGGACGGTGCCGCCGGTGAGGTGAGCTGGGCGCGCGACTTGGGGCTTCACGACCTGGTCAGCCCGTTGCTGGTCGACCTGGACGACGAGCTCGCTCCGGGCCATGCGGCGACCTGGGAACTGGTCACCGCCGCCCGCGCCGGCGAGCCGCACGCCGTCGCGGAGGTCGATCGCCTCGCGAGCGCGCTCAGCACCGGCGTGACCCTGATCGCGTGGCTGCTGGCGCCGGAGGAGATCATTCTCGGCGGCTCGCTCGGCACCCTGCAGGACCTGCTCATCCCTGCCCTCGAGCGCACGCTCGCCCGGAACGACCGCCCGATCGAGACGCGCCTGCGCGGCTCGCAGTACGGCCACGCGAGCGTCCTCACCGGCGCGCTGCGCATGTGCATCGAATCCCTGGCCGACCAGCTCTTCACCCCCACCGGAGTGGCCACCATCGGCCGAGCCCGCATCCCCCTCGCGCCCCCCGAGGAGGCCGCCAGCTAGCCCCGCTCGCGCGCCCGCGCCCGCGCCCGCAGGATCCTCGGGCCCGGCACGCGCTCGAACTCCTGCCGAACGCAGTCCGGCAGGACATTCCAACGCGTCTTCCTTCAGGAGACGACGTACTCCAACGCGACCGCCGCCTCCAGGGTCGCGGTGGCCGCATCCGACGACACGCTCCAGGCAGACTGCGCCGTGCACCGCAAGGAGTCGTTCCTGGACGTTCCACGCCCGCCCGCGTGGCCGCGCATGTCCCGCAAACGGGGGGTCTACCGTGAGCCCATGGCGATCAGAATCGAACTGCGGACGGCGGACTGCCCCGTCTGCGGAAAGCGTATGAACGGCACGGTGAAGATGCTCGGCAATCCGGGCCAGGTCGGCTTCCGGACGGCGCCGCAGGACGTGCACTGCGTGTCGGGCTGCGAGCGGGCGCTCGGCGACAACCGGGAACGGATGCTGGGGGTCTTTCAGGAGTAGGGATCGAGCGCGCGTCACCGTCGGAGAGCGTTCCACCGCGACGTCATCACAGAAGCGACGGACAGCCACGACAGGATCCCTACGAAGGACAGCGCGGAACCGATGGAGAGCACGGACGCGAAGGAACCGATCGACCCGATCGACAGCGCCGAGCCCACACTGCCGATCGACAGCACCGAGTTCTTCGACCCGATCGACAGGACGGACCCGCTCGAGCGGATCGACAAGACCGCGGGTTCGCCATGACCAACCACCCCTCACAGGATCAGCGAGCGCAAGGATACGCCCCCTCGCCTGTTGCGGACGACCGATCAACGACTATGCTCCGGCCGGGGAGAGCCGGGGTCCAAGAGGGGGTGACCCACGTGACGGATTTCTTTGTGATGAGGTCGGGGGAAACGGCGGCTCCACTGCCGCCGGGCCCGGTTCTGTGTGCCGGGACGGCAGACATGCGCCGCATCCACCGGTTCTTCCTCTGGGCGTATCAGGAGGCGCCCGGGCTGGTGCGTTCAGCGAAAACCGGTGACACCGACCGCGCTGCCGAGGTCGGTGAAGTCCTCTCCGCCTTCGACAACGGGCTCCGCGTGCATCACGAGGGCGAGGATCTGCTCATGTACCCGAAACTGGCCGAGCGGGCGCCGGCGTGCGCGTTGCATGTCGGGCAGATGCTGGGGCAGCACAAGCAGGTCGCGCAGATGCTCGACGCGATCGAACCTGTCCGCTCCCGCTGGATAGCAACAGCGGACGCCGACACCAGCAGTGAACTCGTCCGACAGTACGAAGACCTCTCGGAGGTCCTGCAAACGCACCTACGGCGGGAGGTCACCGAGGTGATGCCGGCTGTCGACCGTGTCCTCACCGACACGGAGCTCACCGAAGTCGGCCAGCACGGAATCGACACCATCGACCGGAAACTCCTGCTGAGCTACCTCGGTCTCATCCTGGCATCGAACCCCGCCGAAGACCGGAAGGAACTGTTCAAGGAGATGCCTGCACCGGTGCGTGTGATGTACCGCGTCGTCGGACGGCGGATGTACCGGCGGCAGTACGCGAGGCTGTTCCCCGGGCGGGCGGTGCCGGCGACGTTGTAGAGGGGGGCGAGGGCTGGTCGACCGCGCGGAGTTGTCGTGTCGTTCTCCACGCCCGTCGCCAGGCTGCGCCCCACCCGCTCCCCCAGGCGCCGTGCCTCGCAGAGCGAGACACGGCGCCTGGGGCCCCTCGCGGGCGGGGACCCCATTAGGCAGCGCGAGTTCTGAAAAAGCCGGAGGGGCACGTGGTCGCTTTGCGACCTTCGTGCCCCTCCGGCTTTTTCAGAACGTCGGGCTGACAGGATTTGAACCTGCGACCCCTTGACCCCCAGTCAGACAGAGGCCATATCGCGTAGTCCATACGGTGCGCTGTGGTCCGGATTTCCGCCACCGGCGCGGCCTCTTCGTGCGGTCGGGTCCAACCCGTGATGAGCAGTCCGCTCACACAATCGTGCACACAAACGAATTGGCATACGCGACCACGCGCAAAAGAGGCCTTCGAGGTGACTGGCACCTCGAAGGCCCTTCCGCTTTGATCGGCGTCTTACCGCCCCGCGCGCAGGAGCTCCGACGCGGCCTCTGCCGCCTGACGGTTTGCATCTCGAAGCAGATGGCCGTAGAGGTCCGACGTAACTGAGATCGTGCTGTGGCCCAGTCGCTTGCTGATGACGGCGAGGGGCACTCCTGCCGCGATGAGCAACGACGCATGCAGGTGACGCAGGTCGTGGAAGCGGATTCGCTCAAGGCCGGCCGCGGCGACGATTGCATGAAACGCGTCCGTGACGAACCGCGGGCGCAGGTCCAATCCGTTCTCGTAGGTGAACACGCGCCCAGATTCGATGTAGGCCGCGCCCCAGGTGTCCCGCTCGATCTCCTGGCGAAGCTTCCACCCGATCAAGGCGCCGATCGCGTCATCCGAGAGGGACACCACGCGGTCCTGACCCGCATCCGTCTTGATCGGACCCTCGACTGCCCCGCCCTTCATTTGCGTGAGCTGCACGCGCGCCCGGAGCTCGCGCTGATCGAGGTCGACGTCCGACCAACGAAGGCCGCAGATCTCACCGCGGCGCAGGCCGGTATGGATCTCGAGCTCGAACAACGCGCCCAGTCGATGCTCCCCCGCTTTCAGCAGGAAGGCATTTGCAAGCGCCGGCTCCCAAATGGTGATGCGGGTCCTCTTCACCGCGGGCAGCGATACTTTCGACGCCGCGTTGAAGTCCACCAGATCGAGTGTCTCGGCAGCGCTCAACGCACTTGAGAGGGTGGCATGGATGCGGCGTACGGTCGTCGCACCTCGGCCCCCCTTCTCGAGGTCGCGGATAAACTTGTCGACCTGCGCGCGTCGCAGCTCGGCGAGGCGCACGCGTCCGAGCGCAGGCACGATGTCGTTCGCCACGTAACTGCGATAGGTGACCACCGTCGAGGGCCTGAGCTTTCCGTCGATGCGGTCAAGCCAGGACGTCAGGTACTCGCCGAGCGTGACCGTCTGGTGGCCCTTGTACCGGCCGGCGGCGACCTCGGTCACCTTCTCGGCGCGCGCCTTCTGCGCGGCCGCCTTCGTGGCGAATCCCGTCGCGCGCGGCTGGATTCGCTTCCCGGTGACCGGGTCGACGCCGCCCGAGACCGCGTAGCCCCACGAGCCGTGCTTCGGATCGCTCAGTAGCTTCGGGCAGGCGTGCGCCTTCGCGTCCGCAGATGCGCGGTCAGGCAGGGGTCGATACTGCTTGCCGCTCGCGTCTCGGCATCCGCAGCGACGGTAAATGTCTCCACTCATTGGTCGTTCCTCCTGGCAATCTTGCGACCCGTGCGCCGCGCTGGACGGCGCACGGGTCGAACTTCTCGGTTCACACGCCCACGAGGAACGAGGCGGTGGGTACAGCTAGGGCGCCTGCGAGCGCGACCAACTCCGTCAAGGATGCCGGTCGGCGGCCGTAGAAGACGTCCCGGGCCCTTCTGACGCTGATTCCGGCGACCTGGGCGAAGAACGACGTTCCTAGGCGCTCCGCGCCGAGTTCGTAGCGGATGTTCCTCGCGACCGTCGCGGCGGGACTCCGCTTAGCCGATCCCTCGACTGATCGGAGCAGGAGCGGACGGCTTGCCATCGCCCCCATCAGGCCACCGCGCAAAGCGATGCGAACGACATCTGCGGGAACGCCACGACGACGCGCGCGACCAGCTCGAGCGAGGGGCTGATCTCGCTGCTTAATGCCGCGGCGAGCTTCGACGGTTCCCCTCCGATCGTCTCGGCCAGAAGCTCCGCACTCTCGGACTCGGCCAGCCTTTTCAGCTCGTCGACCGCTTCCGGCCGGAGCACGAGACTGGGCGCCGTCGCGCTCATGCGTTCACCTCCGTCGGCTTCGCAGCGAGCAGAAGCTCCACCGTGTCCATTTGGAGGTGAGGCGCGAGGGCGCAGAGTTCGTTGAGCTTGATCGGCGTCTCGCCGGTAAACCGGCGATAGACCGAAGACATGCTGAGCCCGAGGACGCTCGCCACGGAGGCAGCGGTTCGCCCGTGTCGGCCGACCTCAGCTCTCACGGCCGCGCCGATCTTCTCCCGAGCGGTGGGGTTGATTGTCATACTGTTCATGTCCGAGTGATCCTTTCGTGTTGTTCGGACGATGCCCTCGGCTCGCTGTGAACGGGCCGGGGGCTCCCTTTCTTCTAGGGTCTGGTGGGTTTCTGGTCCTCGCTGAGCGGGAGCTCGCCCGGCTTCCCCGCTATGCCCGCGCCGAGATACCCCGCATCGCGAGCCTGTTTCAGCCAACGGCGCACCGTCGCGGCGGGCTTGGGATAGCCAGGCGTCCCATACTGCTCGGCCATCCAAGCTGTGGGCCTGTGCGGCGCAACGTCCAGAGCGCGGCGGTAGGCGCGCGCGATCTCCCTGAGGAATTCATCTCCCTTACCTCGGGGCTTCCGCCCGACGGCCGGGAGAGACTCGATAAGCTCGCGAGCCTGACCGAAGTGGGCCTCTGCTCGCTTGACGAACGTGATGAGCTCCGGAATCCGAATCTGGCGGAGGGCACGAGCCGTCAGTTCGCGCGTCCCAAAACTGAAGTTTCCGATCTCGCCGATGATGAGGCCCGTGCAAATCAGCCGGCCATCGTCGGCTTTACCCAGCGCCACGAATACGGGTGGGATTCCTGGGTCATCGGGGAAGTCAGGACCGAGCCCCATCCATGAGAGCTCTCCGATCCATTGCTGCAAGCGAAGCGATTCGTCGGAGCCCACGGGGAAAGCGCCGATCGGGTGCCATTCCGCTTCGAGGGGTTCGTCCTTCGTCATGACGGTGACTCTACCAATGTATCTACCAGTGCACAACTAGCTCATTTACTGGGCACCCAACTCCGGCTAGCCCAGGTTCCGCGCACTCAACCCAGCGCCCCACACCTTGTCGTCCAATGAAGTGACACGAGAGGGAGGTGCACAAATGAGCGACCTGATCACAAAGCTCACTGCATCCAAGCAATTGCCACCGCCGCGCCTCGCACGCGAGATCCGAGTAGCTGCGGGAGCTTCACAAGCACAAGTCGCCGCGGAGCTTGGCGTAGCTACGAACACGGTCTCCAGATGGGAAACCGGCAGCCGCCGGCCCAGCGGCGACGCACGAGTGGCCTACGCCCGCCTGCTTGACCAATTGCGAGAGGTGGCAGGCGCATGACAACCGTCGAGGACATCCGGGGCCGCGCAACCATCGCTGTTCCCGAGGCCGCCGAGCTGCTCGGCATCAGCCGCAGCCAGGGATATGCCGCAGCACGATCCGGCGACTTGCCTACGCTCTCGCTCGGCCGGCGCCTCGTGGTTCCCGTGAAGCGTCTACTCGTCCTCCTCGGAGAGGTGACCGAGACCGTCGCGGACATCGAGGGCGAGGACAGCTAAGCGTGGGCGCGCAACTGGTCGGAAAAGCGTTCGCATTCGGAATGGCTCACTCCCTCACGGGAAACGAGTTCCGACTGCTCGCGTTCATGGCGCACACCGCGCTCGACACCGATCAGCCGCCCCGCTACTACGGCTCCCGCGAGCGCTCAGCCTACGGCCTCGGCTTCGCCCTTCCCGAGCACGACGACACCCCGGAGGCCGCCAAGGCGCGGCGGTCCGCATTCGAGGTCGTGAGACGCGCTACGGCCGCGCTGGTTGAGGCGGGCGCCATCACCAGGGTTCGGAGCGGTCGCGCAGGCCAACGAGCCGAGTTCACAATCCTCGCCGGATTCGGGCTCGACCAGCTAGCAAGCAGCCCCAACAAGTCGTCGGGCCTGCGATCTGAGCAGCCCCAATGAAACGTTGCGCCACCAATCCAACGAAACGTCGGGCCGCCTGGCACAACCAGACGTTGCAATTTGCCCCAACCGATCGTCGGGCCCAAGGAACCACCTCAGGAACCACTTCAAGAACTAGCCACCACGAACAGATCACCAACCCTGGCACGTCACCTGCACCTGTGGATTACCCGAACTAGGAGTGAGAATGACCATCCACGAACCCGACACCGGCGCCCGCTGCTCCGAGCACGTCGGCGAAGCCTTCCCGCCCCGTTGCACCGATTGCGATGTGGCCGCCCGTGAAGCAGTCACCACCTGCACCCCGAACCTCGAGCGGCGCGTCCGCTCCAACGATCCCGACACGAGCTGGGACGCCGCCACCATCGCCACGCCCGACGCGAACGAGGTACGCCGCAAGGTCCTCTCGATCATCGCCGCCCGCGGACCCGTCAGCGACGAGCAGATCTTCGCCATGTACCGCGCAGGCGGCGGCACACGCACCGCCCAACGCGTCCGCACCGCGCGCGCCGAGCTCTCCCGCCCCATCACCGGCGAACCCCCCATCCGCGAACACGACCGCGACGGAATCTCCTCCACGGGCGCCGCTGCGCGACGGTGGGTGATCGCATGAGCACCCCGGCCAGGTACACCCTGATCGCCACCGATCTCGTCGACCAGATCCTTGAGCAAGTCACGACGGCGAGCGACCTGATCACCATCGTCCACGCACGGACGTCTGTGCCGGCCGAGCGTGAGCTTCTGATTCTGGCCCTCGCGTCGATCTCCGCATCCCTCATCGAAAGACTCCCAGGGGGCCGCGAACTCTTCGCCGAAGTCGTCAGCCAGTGCAAAGCCGAAGTCTCCGTCGACGACTTCCGAGACGAAATCGAAGCCACTCTCGGAAGCGAGCTCCCCCAGTGAGCGACATGTGGGAGCGAGCACGAGTCATCTACGAGATCGTCCTCGAAGCCGTCGGCGGCAACTTCCCCCAAGACGCCGTCGACCGCGCACTCGCATGGAAGAACAGCCTCCCCAACCCGGACCTCGAAGTCGAACTCCTACTCGGAGGACTAGGCGCGGTCGCAGCGAACATCCTCACCGACTCAGTCGGAGTCGACGAAGCCCGCGCCCGCCTCCAAACCCGCATCACCGTCAACAACGTCCAAGAGATCTTCGACGGCATCGGCCCGTCCGACCCTGTGGAGAGCGATTCGTGAGGGCGATGCGGAACGTTCCAGGCCAAACGCGCGCGGGCGAACATTCGACCCCTTACGCGCGCGTACGCGCGGGCCAACCTGCGGTGCGAGTCCCCGATGCGCGGCGCGTAGCGCTCACACGCGACTCACACAGCCCCGGGAGCCCAATGATTGCAAGGGCTCTGGGCTGGCCCTCTGATACCGAATCAGATCAGGTGTCGAGCGCGTCGGCCTCACCGAACGTAACCACCAGTGGTTCCATGGCGAGATACCGCTGCGGTTCAGCGGCCCAAAGCGCTCCGCGCTTGATAAGGTCCGCCGACGGCTTCCCTACCTTCACGTTCGCTCCGGACGCCGCACCATCGTTTATTGCCGTGACAAAGCCATTCAGCTCTGTCGAAAGTCGGCCAGCGCCCGCGTCATTGATCGCACGGGCGAACGCAGACACCGACACGGCGCTCAAGAACGGGCCCGGTGCCAAACGGCCGCCCTCAAGGCGATCACTGAACGCGACGTCCAAAACGGTCGACTGGAATCTTGTAAAGAACTCCATGCGGTCATCACGTGCACGGCGCGCCCGTTCGTACTCAGTCGACCTTTCAGCCGACTGGAGGGCGATCCGAGCTGTCACGTGGGATCGATATGCGATGTACGCGGCGGCGAAACCCACGGCGACCGTGGCGAGTAAGGCCAACACGGTCATCGCAAGCTGGAGCCATTCAAACGGCGAGGGGGTCTTGTCGGCGAGCGTCGCAGCAATGCGCGACAGCTCGCATGCGACCGTCGGCGTCGAATTGCAGTCCACGAGCGCGAGCCTAGCGGAGGTGACAACGCGTGCCTCGCACATGGTTCAGGGTCCGGCCTGACGGCTCGATCGTGGCCCCGCCGGAGGTGTGGGGCCACATCGCACGGAAGGCGACGGAGAAGGCCCGCTATGACCGGGATAACGGACACACGGTGAGTGTGCAGCTTGAGTTCATCCAGGCCGTGTTCGAAGCGCAACGGGTCATGGTCGACCGCCGCGGCACGACATGTCCGCATGCGGAAGCGCCGATCACACCACCCGCCAAGCTGGAGTTGACCGCGAGAGAAGCGGCCGAACGGATGGGTTGCTCCGAGCGGCACATTCGCCGGCTTTGCTCGGACGGAAAGATCCAGTCCCGCAGGGTTGGGCGGGACTGGATCATCCAAGCGGACGACATAGACCGACAGACCCCAAGGAGACCCGAATGACCACCAAGTACATCCGCAACGAGGACGGCGGAGTTCACTCCGTCACCGACGAGCACTTTGAGAACGTTCTCCACGAGAAGAGCGAGACCGGCCGCCGCTACCTGAAGCACGGTTGGACCGAGATCACCGAGGCGGAGGCTCGTAAGGCGCACCCGCAGATGTTCGGCCAGCCAGACCCGCAGATCACCTACACGGTCGAGGAAGCCGCTCAGGCCCTCGACCGCAAGCGTGCGCTGGACGAGCTCTTCGAGCCGAATGTGGGTGCCTGAGATGGGGTCCGCACGGCACGATACGACCCTGGAGACTCCCGAGTCGATCATCGCTGAGGCCGACCGGCAGGTCGAGGAGGCTGAGGGCCTCGCCGCTGACCTGGAGGCTGGCGCCCGCGACGGCGGCGACGTCACCCAGGAGCAGCTCGAAGAAGCGCAGAAGCGTGCCGGATGGGCCCGCATCATGCGAGACGCCGCGACTAAGAAGGCGGCGAAGCGCGCCGAGGAGCTCCGCGCGGAGGGATACCGAAACCTCCTCGCGAACTACCTCGACCGGGCGCGGAAGGACGTAACGGCCGAGGTGGAGGCCGAACTCGAGAAGGCTCGACCGCACATCCTCGCGGCCCTTGAGCTTCTCCGTGACCGCAACCGCGCCGTCTGGGCGATCGCCGAGTACGCGTCCCACGACGCGAACTACATTGACCCCGACGACGAGCTTTGGTCGGTCACGGTGCCAGGTGCGCCCGGCGCATCTTCCTTCACGCTCAACGGTGAGGAGCACCTGTTCATCCCGGCGACCGAGGTCGCGAAGCAGCTTCTCGCCCCGCTCTACAAGACGCTGCACGCCCAGTCCGGCGGCGTCGCTGCCGACTGGCTGAGCGAGGTGCGGTGATATGAGCATCATTCGCAGCAACGTAGACAACTACGGCATCGGCACCTCCCGAGTCGCCGACCTCTCAGGCCGCGTCGTCACGCACAAGCAGCTCACGGACTCGAAGTTCTATGACCTGGTGAAGCCCGAACTCCTCACGGGGCAGGTCGACGTCATCAGCAGTGCACTCGACAAGGTCCGCACGCCAGACGGCCGCGAGCTCAGCTTCGATGATCCGGCGGCCGCTGTGGAACTGGCGAAGTCGCAGATGCGGTGGATCGGCGCCCAACCGTCAGCACCCGTTGAGATCTTCGACACCCTCGGCCTGGACTGGGTGAACATCCAGGCCCGCCACGCGACACAGAGCTGAGGAGAGGCCTAATGCCTGCCACGCCCACCACCGAAGGCTCGATCGTCGCGTACCTGCGACTGAACGACGACGACTGGAACGCGACCCTCGACCGCGCCGAGGCGCGCGCCCGCGAGCTGGGCCGCGTGGACCCGGACATCAAGGTCCACGCGGACACCGCGGACGCGATGGCGAAGCTGGAGGCTGTCCGTGCAGCGGAGTCGTCGCTCGGCGGCGGCAGCACCTCCGTTTCGTCGGACAAGGCGGCGAGCAACCTCGCGGCAGCGCAGACGCGCCTCGCGGCGGCCGAGCGTGCCGCAGCGAACGCCGCGTCGTCGCAGTACCTCGCGGAGCTGCGGCTCGCGGACGTGCAGGACAAGCGCGGGCGCACGGATCTCCAGCTCGCCACCGCCGAAGAGGCTGTCGCACGGGCGACGCGCAACGCGGAAGCCGCGGAGCTCAAGCAGATCGTCGCGTCGACCGCGCTCAAGGACGCCGAGCAGGCTGCCGCGCGCGCAGCACTGGAGAACGCCGCCGCGCAGGAGGTTGAGGCTGCGGCGACCGACACCGGGGCCAAGGCGTCCAGCAACGCCGCCGGCTCAATGATGCAGAACACGCAAGCGCAGACGTACGCCATCATCGGTGCGACTGCCCTCATCGGGCCGCTGGTGGCGGCGGTGGTCGGCCTCGGTGGCGCGTTCGTCGCGGAAGGTGCGGCCGGTGTTCTGGCTTTCGAAGGTATCAAGAAGGAGATGGCAACTGGCACGGCCACCGGCGAGCAGTACCGCGCCGGTGTAGCCGAGCTCAAGGGCGACCTGGAAACCCTCGAGTCGACCGCGGCGAAGGGCATCCTCGACGGCTTCGATAACGCCGTCTCGACCGCCAACTCGGCCATGCCGCAGCTCAACGCGTTCGTGGGCGAGTTCGCCGGCATGCTCGGCCAGTCTGGAGACAACCTCCTCAGCGGCACTCTGAGTAGCGTCGAATCGCTCGAACCGCTCTTCCGTGAGGGCGCAGGCATTCTGCAGCAGTGGACAGCCGAGTTCGCCTCCTGGGCGGCTGCCGGCGGCCTCAATGACTTCGTCTCGTACGCGGAGGCGAACCTTCCCCGAGTCGCTGTCACGCTCGAGACGTTGACCAAGGACGCCGTCGAACTCGGGAAGGAGCTCGCTCCACTCGGCACCGACATCATGGACATCGTCAACGCAGCGGACAAACTCAGCAAATTGGTGCAATGGGTGGAGGGGCTCGCGAAGTCCGTCCCGGTCCTCGGCTCCGGTCTTGAGTGGGTCGGCAAGATCGTTGGCGACGTCCTCAACCCGATCCAGGGCCTCGAGGACGCCATCGCACCGCTGCAGCCTCAGATCGACCAGTTGACGGGCGCCACGAACAACCAGAAGGGCGCGCAGGACTCCGCCAACCAGGCGTTGGCGGTGGCTGACGCGACCACGAAGAAGCTCGCGGATGCGCAGAACGCCGCGAAGACAGCGACCGACCAGTTCGCGCAGGCGCTCGCCGGCCTCGGCAACGTCAACCTGTCAGCCACTCAGGCCAGCGTCTCCTGGAACCAGTCGATCGCGGATGCCTCGGCCGCCCTGCAGAAGAACGGCGCGACCCTCGACCAGAACACGCAGAAGGGTCGCGACAACACCACCGCGCTCGACAACATGGCGCAGTCCGCAGTCGCGCTGATCTCGGCCCAGGCGAAAGCGGGAACGGCCACGGGAGACCTCACCGCGAACATGCAGGCGGCCCGCGAATCGTTCATCCAGACGGCGGAGAAGATGGGCGACACCGAGGCACAGGCGAACGCGCTCGCCGATCAGTACGGGCTCATCCCGAAGAACGTCACGACCCAGGTCCACGCCTCTGGGCTCGACACTGCTCAGGCTCAGGTACTCGCCTTCCAATCGCAACTCGACCGCTTCGTCGGCACGTACACGGCCCACATCGTCGTAACCACCCAGAACGGCGGGACCGCCGGTGGCGCGACCAAGATGTTCTCGACTGGTGGCGAGGTGTCCCAGTATCGAGCTGCCGGCGGCGCGATCGACGCGGCGTACCTCGCGGGCGGCGGGAATCCGTTCCAGCCTCGCGGCACGGACACCGTCCCGGCAATGCTCACGCCCGGCGAGTTCGTCGTGAAGCAGAAGTCCGCGAGCTACGACCCGGGGTTCATGAAGGCGTATAACGACAACCCGGCAAGCGCACTCGCGGCCAAACAACGCCAGGGCGGCGGGGATCGACCTATCTACATGGACGGCACCCTCTTCGGCGTCCTCCGGGAGATGGCGAACGGTGAAGCTCGGATCGTGGTCAACCAGGCAAACGCACGACAGAAGGCCGCCCTGGGCGGCGGTCTTCAGGAGGTCGCGAGCTGATGGCCGCGTTCACGCAGGGCCAGCAGGCCCGGGATCTATTCGAACGAGGCTTCGGCTGCAACGCGATCGCCCGCGAGCTCGGCGTCTCCCCGGCGACGATCTCGAGGTGGGCGAAGGACGCTCGCGTGAGCTTCGACCGGTCGCAGACCGCGGCCGCGAACGAGGCGCACAAGATTGACATCGCGGCCGGCCGTATCCGGTTGGCGGAGAAGATGCTTGCCGCGGCCGAGTCGATGCTGGACCGGATCGATGAGCCGTACTTGGTGTACAACTTCGGCGGCACGGACAACACCTACGAAGAGCGCCTATTGGACCAGGCGCCGGTCGAGGTGCGCCGCAACATCATCACCGCGGCGGGGATCACGTTCGACAAGCTGACCCGGATTGTGGAGAACTCGGGATCTGGAGCCGAAGACGCGGCGAGCATGCTCGCCCAGCTCGGCCGGGCGCTCGGGATCGGACAGGGGACCAGCGAATGAGCGAACCGGCTGATGGCGGCTACGTCGAGGGCATCCACTCTGTGGATAATCCAGGGCGAGCTAGTGCCAGGTCCAAGGTCCCTGAATCGCAGCGGCGATAGTCATTCCAATAGCAGTCATCAAGAGGCCCCATGCCGCGAGCCTGGTGCCCCGAGTTGCCAGCCGTCCGACGGAGTCTTGCACCTCGGCGCGAAGCTCGTCACCCTGCTCCTTGATCGAATCCTGCAGCTCGCGCGTCGCCGCGCCTTGCGCTACTCCATGTGCCTCAAGCTCGACGAGCCGAGCATGTGTCTCAGCGACTCGTTTCTCTATCCACTCCAGACGCTCGTCGTCGGGCGACGTCGGGCCGAGCGGTACCCACGGATCTCGAATTGTGCCGCTCGAATAGCCGATCAACGAGTCCGTGGGGGGCGGAACAGCGCTCACCTCGACATCTGGCTTCTGCGGCGCAAACGAACGCCACGCCCGGAGTCCCGTCTGCTTGATGAACCGACCTAGTGTGACCGCCCACTGGAGCATCCACTTTTCGCCGGGCGCGAGGTAGGCCCTCTGGTTGTCCGCGACGCCCCAGAGCGCGAAGCCGACGCCAGCAAGTTGCAGCAGCAAAGCGCCCCACCACAGGACCGTCAGCCACATGGTGTGATCAGCACCCCGCGGATGTATCCGCTGGCAGGTTGAGCACGAGTCGAATGCGCTGCGATGCTGCGCCGGCCCCGTTGTCGACGAAGCTGTTGGAGAGGGAGTTCGCGGAGTCCAGGGTGCCGGCCGCCGCGATCTCGTTCAGGATCGAGATGGATGCGAAGTCGGAGTCACTGAGCAGCTTCAAGTCAGCCGAGGAGACGACAGGCGGCCAGAGAATGTCCGTGTTCGTGAATTGGGTCACCTCGGCGCGCTCGGAGTCGCGCGTGGCCGCAGCAGACTGCTGGATGGAGGTGAGGTTCTGTGAGGTCAGAGCCGCGTTGAACGCCGCCTTGGCCTTGTTGGTCGGGCACACCGCCGCCAGGTAGAACTTTCCGGCCTCGTCTGCGCTCATGATGTGCACGGTGGGCGTGGGCGTCGGCGTCGCGGTGGGCGTCTTCGACGAGTTGTCAGCAGCCTGGACGGAACCACCATTGTGGGTCGAGCACCCGGCTAGAGCGACCACGGCAAGCACTACAACGACGGCAAATAGAGGTTTCCTCAACACTGCTCGATCGTATCGATTGCGCAGACGCACCGGTACACCCCAGAGTGGGCACGCTACGGTCGACTGACCCCCTTACTCGAGTCGTTCGTTTGCGAGCTTCGAGCGATAGTAGAGCCGCTCGAATGGCTGTGCGGAGGCGAGTGGATAGGCATAGTCGGTCTCACGCAGCTCACGCGTGGTCCACCCTGAATCGTTACCATGGACGGGCTCGAGAATGCTCCCCCCAGATACAACGGGGTGACCCTCATTCGAACCGAAATCGGCGTTGTAGGAGTAGAAGAGGCGGAAGATCTCCCGCTCCGATTCTCCCTCGTCAGAAGTGCGTTGCGGGTCATAGCGTCGGTATAGCCTGATCCACTCTTCGAGAGTCTCAACACGCAACACGTCGAAAGATCGCGCCTTGCCTACTAGCAGGACAAGGGCTTCGCGACGGCGCGAGCTCCCGACGTCGTAAGACACCTCGATGTCCGCGCGCCCAGGGCCATCGTTTGCGACTTCGACCTTGTATCGCAAGGCGAGACGCTTCGAATTGTCGCCCGGTGTCGTCCACGTGACCGAACCGGGGTCGATGCGTGTCATCGACATGTCTGGCCCGCTCGCCGGCGCTTCGTAAAGCCAAACCTCGAACGGTTGCTCTGTAACCCGGACAGTCAGCTTCGGAATCTGCGAGGAGATCAACGCCTTCTGAGCTTCATCGATCGACCGCTGCGCTGCGGCCGCCTGATCTTGGGCCGCACTGACTGCCAATTCGGTCGCCCTCACGCTGCGGCGTGTCTGCCGGATCTGCAGGTAGATGAGCACCGCGGTGACGGCCGTAACCACAGCCGAGCCGAGCGTGCTCCAGGCCGCAAGCGCCGAGAAGTCGGGTGGCGTGGACTTCGCCATCTCAATGAGCATGGCCGAATCTTACTGACAAGCCTCCGTCACTCGGACCTCGACGCTGACTTCATCCGAGCTTGGCCGACGCCTCGGCCGCTCGCCGCTCGAGTTCGAGCCGGATCGCGATCTGCAGAAGCACACGCCCGGCGGCGCGCATACACTCCTCTCGGGTTGGCTTCGCAGTCTGATCTTCATCTCGCAACATTCGGATCTCCAGTTGAGCTCGGATGAGGCCGTGCGGCCATGAAATAGTCCCGCATGGCAGCACAGCAGCGCGCGCCGTCGTCATCTCAACGAGCGAACGTTGCAACTGGCCGATACCGATGCTTGCCTCAGACCATGAATGAGCAGACCAGGAAGAAGCTCGGCTATACGATCCCGCAAGCGGCTGAAATGGCGGCAATCGGCGAATCGGTCCTCAGGCGTGCCATCGACCGCGGGGACCTCCCGAGGCGGTACCCGTCGTCGCGTCCGATCATCATCGCCTCGGACCTCGAGAAGTGGTTGGAGTCGCTGCCGACGGAACCGCCTACGCCGAGGTCAGCGTCGGGCGCCGCTCGAACGCGAACCCGGCACGCGAACGACAATGTGACCCTTCAGCAGATGGAGGCCCACGCGCGCTCGCTGGGTGTGAGTCCGGAATCGCTTCTGCTGCGCGCACCTGAGGGCCTGTGAACACACATCGCTCACACATCGACCGATCGGACGACGAAGGGGACCCGGCAACAGGCCGAGTCCCCTTTGTTTTACTGGTCGGGCTGACAGGATTTGAACCTGCGACCCCTTGACCCCCAGTCAAGTGCGCTACCAAACTGCGCCACAGCCCGTTGCTGTCCCGCCCAGGCCGTGAGAGCGCCAAGCAGGACAACTCGACTATCTTAGCGTGCCGGCGGGGCCGGTCGTGACCAACCCGACAGCCACGAAGCCCCGCCGGCACAGCGCCGCGCGGCCTGCCTCCCGACGAGGAGGCGCGACGCGACGCCCGGACCTCCCGCCCCGCAGCGGTGCGTCCAGGTGGGTCGGCGGCGGGATGCGCCAGGAGGCAGCATCCCGCCGTCGAGTCACTTCTGGGTGGCGCCACCGCCCAGGATCGTGTCGATCTCGTCCTGGGTGAGCGGGGCCCAAGGGGACGAGTCGGGGTTCGCGCTGGCGGCCTCCGGGCTGTCGCCCTTCGTCCACCACTTCGCCTCGAACGGCACGCCGTCGAACAGGATGCGGGCGCCCTTGTCGTAGGCGGTCTCACCGCTCCAATTCGGGTAGGTGCCCGGCGGGAGGGTCGGCTGCGGGATCGGCCCCTCGCCCGGCAGCACCGGACCGACCAGGTCCCACGGGGTCTCCCACGCGTTCAGCACAGGGTTGTCCGGGACGTCGCCCTTCGTCCACCACTTCGCCTGGTACACGTTGTGGTGCCAGGTGACCTTGGTGCCCTTCAGGTACGAGCTGCTTCCGCTCCAGATCGGGTACGGCGAGTGCGCCGGGTCGTCGGTCGCGGCGGTGGAGGTCGGCTCGGCCGTGGTGACGGCGCCCTCCCCCAGCGCGATGCGGCCGTCGAAGCCCTTCGACAGGAGGCCGGCGAAGGTCTGCTTGCCCTGATTCACGCCGCTGCACGCGTCCGACACCACGCCCGTGTCCACGTAGTTGGACCCGCAGGTCTTGTCGCGGTTCGCGGACCACATCGACATGCGGCCGATACCGGTGGAGACAGCCCAGGCGTTCAGCGTCCGGGCGTCGGCGAGGCCGAACACCTGACCCTGGTCGTCGTTCTGGCCGATCATCGGGGTGGCGCCGATCTTCGCCCACAGGCTCGGGTCGGACTGGTGCGTGCCAGCCCGGTCATAGAGCACGCCGAGCTGGCGCTGAGCGGCGGTGAGCGCGGCCTCGGAGGTCGCGGCCATCGACTTCCCCGCGTCCTTCGCGCTCCCGAAGTCCATCGTCATCAGGTTGACGCCGGAGAGGTCGACTTTCGCCTTCAGCATCGCCGACACCGCGTTGGTGCCGTCGACGGTCAGGCCGGTCGGCGACACCGGGAGCGTCAGCCAGACGGCGAGGCTCTTGCCGGCGGCACGGCGCTCCTGCTGGAGGTCGTGGATGGCGGTCGCCCGGCGTGCGGCGGCGTCCGCGTTCACCAGGCCGTCGCCCTCCAGGTCCAGGTCGACGGTGCCGACCTTGTAGCGGTCGACCACCGAGGCGTACGCGTTCTTCAGCGCCGAGGGGTCGGTGCAGCCGACGGCGAGCTCCTCGTTCCGCTGGCCGCCAAACGACACCGCGACGGTGCCGCCCTGCTGCTGCAGGCGCGCGATCCGGCGGTCCAGATCGAGCGAACCGCGCGCTTCGCTCATCGTGTACGCGCCGCCCCAGGAGGGCGTGCACGGGTCGGTCGGGTCGGAGACGACGAACGACAGCACGGCGTCCTTGGTGGAGGTCGACCCGAGGTTCTCGAACCCGAACCTCGGGGTCGCGGTCACGTCCACGAACGACGCGAACCACGGCTTCACGTCCACCGACGCCCGCGCGCTCCACCACTGGAAGCCGACGACGCCGGCCGAGACGACGACCACCGCGACGAGGGCGGCGCCGATCACGCGCAGCGGCGAGAGGCGGCGGCCGGCGTCCGACTCGGGGGCCTGGAGCCGGTCGGTCTGCGAGACCTCCGCGACGGCCTTCCTGTCCTTCCGCGCCATCAGGCGGCCTGCCGCTCGCCGTCGACCGCCGGAGCGTCGAGCGGAGCGTCATCCCGCACCGCGGTGCGCTCGAAGTGCGGCACGTCGCCACCAGCGTGGCCGTGGTACAGCACGGAGCGCCAGTCGATCGACTCGGTCGCGGGAGCGGAGGCCGGAGCAGAGCGCGTGCGCTTCTTCTCGACGTACAGCGGCTTGGTCAGGCCGAGCCAGATGTCCACGATCGTGTTCCAGATGCCGATGTAGGCGACCAGCGACCAGATCGCGAGGGTCGCGTTGAAGGCGGCGAACGCGGCGTTGCCCCAGTTGTGCGCGTTCCAGTCCCGCCACAGCGTGAACAGCGAGAACGCGATGATCGCGAGCGGCGCGAGCACGTACAGCAGCGGCGAGGCGGTGCGGTTCTTCACCTTCGGTGTGCGGGCGAACGGGATCTTCTTGCCGGTCAGCGACTGCTGGATCGACTTGAGCACGCCGGCCAGGTTCACCGGAAGCAGGATCAGGTTGAAGCCGTAGATCCGGAAGATGTCGGTGCCCTTGTAGCCGGCGTAGCGGAGGTCGCTGGCCTGGCTGATGAAGTACGGCAGGGCGGCCAGCAGCACCATCGGGCTGAGCAGCCGCCCGTCGTACGGGTACGCCAGCAGGAACACCAGGCCGAAGCTCGCCCAGCAGATGGAGGCCATGTAGTTGACCCGCAGCAGCAGCTCGATCCGCGAGACGGTCTCGCCGCGGCGCTTGCGCTCGCGGACCTGCTTCCACAGCTTCGGCAGGATGAGGAGGCCGCCGTTCGCCCACCGGCGGCGCTGGACGATCAGCGAGCCGAAGTCCGGCGGGGTGGCCGAGTAGCTGAGCCGCTCCGGGTAGTTCACGAGCGTCCAGCCGTGGGTGCCGAGGTCGATGCTCGACTCGGTGTCCTCGATGACCGTGCGGTCCTGGATGTACCGCCGCACCTCGAAGCCGCCGACCCACTCGGTCTCGACGATGTCCTCCAGCGCGCGCTTGCGGATCACCGCGTTCGCGCCCACCCAGAAGGTCGCGCCGTAGAAGCTCTTGCCCTGGTGGAGGATGTGCTGGATGTCGGTCGTCGCGCCGGCGAGGCGCTCGATGCGGGTGCCGGCGCCGCGGAACGACGAGTACGGGGTCTGCGTCACCGCGACGCGGGCGTTGTCCGGCTGCTGCAGGAAATAGGTCAGCCGCAGGCAGTACTCGCGCAACAGGATGGAGTCGGCGTCCAGGGTCAGCAGGAAGTCGCTGTCCGGGATCTCGATGTCGCCGGGCCGGCGCGAGCCTGCGGGCACCGCGTTCAGGATGGGACCGTCCGGTGTCTCCTCCACGCGATAGGTGCCGCCCATCAGGCCGATGTAGGCGTTGAGGTTCATCGCCTTGTTCGCTTCGTGCGAGAGGGACGCCCACTTCTTGCGCTCGAAGATCATCAGCTCGGCGTCGAACGTCCAGGCCAGGCGGCGGTAGAGCTGGGCGACGCGCTCGGAGGTGAGCGCGGCGCCTTCGCCGACGGCGGCCGTCACGGCCTCCGCCGTGCGCGCCAGCTCGTCGCCGAGGGCGCGGAGCACCTGGTCGGCGAAGAAGACGTCCACGTGGTCGTCGATGCCGTGCGCGTCGGCCTGCGCGTACAGCCACTCGGCGGCCCAGCGGTAGTGGTCCGCCAGTTCGAGCGCGTCCGCGTCGTCGGCGAAGGCGCGCTCGTCGCCCAGCTCGAAGCGCATCAGCGCGTCCGAGAAACGGAAGCGCGGCTCCGCCAGCTGCCCGGTGATGCTGTCGGCGAGGGCGCGGGTGGCGTTCAGCCGCTCGGCGACGGCCGGGTCGGTCGGGTTCGGGTTGTCGTCGACCAGCAGCACGACGCGCATGGAGGGGAACTCCTGCAGCGCGGCCGAGAGCAGCGTCATCCGCACCACCTCGGGCTCCTCCGCGTAGGAGGGCACGAGCACCGTGATGGACGGCTGGTGCTCGGCGAAGTGCCGGTCGAGCTCGGCGCGGGGAACGCGCACGTGCTTCTGGAAGCGCTGCAGCGCGCCCTGCCGGGCGACCAGGTACATCAGGGCGGAGAAGGTGAGGAAGGTGACGACGACGGTGTAGCCGATCGCCTCCATCGTGAAGCGGAAGTCCTGCGTGCCGAGCACGAGGAACTGGCGGATGATCGTGGTGACGACGTAGATCGCCCAGAAGACGATGGTCGCGACGATGGCGACGCGGCTCCAAGTGATCTTCCGGTCCGAAGGCTTCGGGTGGACCGTGGGCAGCGGTTCGGTGCGGCGCTCGGCGCCCCACTGTCGTTTCCGGGCAGGCGTGTATGAACTTGTAGAACTCATTTTCGGGTATGCGTCCTCGATGACGAGAGCCTGCGCCTTCGGGTAGCGCAGTCGGGTAGCTCTCTCAGAGGTCCACAGTAGTGAGGACAGACCGGGGTACAAATACCCCCAACCGGGTCGCCCCCGCACTGGGGGTTCCGCGTCCCCTTGACGCCGAAACCGCCGAGTACGCGAACAATCTGCGTACTCGGCGGTTTCTGACCGATTATGGGCGTACTCGGGAGGTCAGCGCTTGCGCTTCTCGCGCACGCGCATGTTGAGGACGATCGGGCTGCCTTCGAAGCCGTAGACCTCGCGGAGGCGCCGGATGATGTAGCGCCGGTAGCCCGGGTCCAGGAAGCCCGTGGTGAACACCACGAATGTCGGCGGCCGGCTGCTCGCCTGCGTGCCGAAGAGGATGCGCGGCTGCTTGCCACCGCGGACCGGGTGCGGGTGCGCCGCGGTGAGCTCGGCGAGGAACGCGTTGAACTTGCCTGTCGGGATACGGGTGTCCCACGACTCCAGCGCGAGCTCCAGCGCGGGCACCAGCTTCTCCAGGTGCCGGCCGGTGCGCGCCGAGATGTTGACGCGCGGCGCCCAGGAGACGTGCGCGAGATCCTGCTCGATCTCCCGCTCCAGGTAGCGGCGGCGGTCGTCGTCCAGCAGGTCCCACTTGTTGAAGGCCAGCACGAGCGCGCGGCCGGACTCCAGCACGAGGTCGATGATGCGGACGTCCTGCTCGCTGATCGGCTCGGACACGTCGAGCACGACGACCGCGACCTCCGCCTTCTCGAGCGCGGTGGAGGTGCGCAGCGACGCGTAGAAATCGGCGCCCTGCTGCAGGTGCACGCGGCGGCGGATACCGGCGGTGTCGACGAAGCGCCAGACCTTGCCGCCCAGCTCGACCTGCTCGTCCACCGGGTCGCGGGTGGTGCCGGCGAGCTCGTTGACGACCACGCGCTCCTCCCCCGCCGCTTTGTTGAGCAGCGAGGACTTGCCGACGTTCGGACGGCCGACGATGGCCACGCGACGCGGACCGCCGACCTCCCGCTTGGCGACCTTGGAGACCTCCGGCAGCGCCTTCAGGATCTCGTCCAGCAGGTCGGCCACACCGCGGCCGTGCAGCGCGGAGACCGGCCACGGCTCGCCGAGGCCCAGTGACCACAGCTCGGTCGCGTAGGGCTCCTGACGGGCGTCGTCCACCTTGTTGGCGGCGAGGAACACCGGCTTCTTCGTCTTGCGGAGCAGCCGGACCACGTGCTCGTCGGTGGAGGTCGCGCCGACGGTCGCATCCACGACGAACAGCACCGCGTCGGCGAGGTCGATCGCGACCTCCGCCTGCGCAGCGACGGACGCGTCGATGCCGCGCGCGTCGGGCTCCCAGCCGCCGGTGTCCACGACTGTGAACCGGCGGCCGTTCCACTCCGCGTGGTACGACACGCGGTCGCGCGTGACACCGGGGGTGTCCTCCACCACGGCCTCGCGGCGGCCCAGGATGCGGTTGACGAGCGCCGACTTCCCGACGTTCGGGCGGCCGACGATGGCCAGCACCGGCAGCGCGGGCAGGTAGGTGATCGCGTCGGGGTCCTCGGTGACGGCGCCGAGGAGGTCGAGGTCGGTGTCGTCGAGCTCGTACTCCTCCAGACCGCTGCGCAGGGCGGCGGCGCGCTGCACCGCGAGGTTCTCGTCCAGCTCCGCCAGGCGCTCGACCAGGTCGTCGGCGCCCGTGGGCTCGTTCTCGATGTCAGACATGGGTCTCTTTCTGTACGACCGCGATGACCGCGTCGACGGTCTGGTCGAAGTCGAGGTCGGTGGAGTCGACGGTGGTCACGCCGTCCGCGGCGTTCATGAAGTCCACGACCCGGGAGTCGGCCGCGTCGCGTCTGCGGAGGGCCTCACCGACGTGGTCGGCGGAATGCCCGGTCAGCTCGGCAGAACGCCTGGCCATTCTAACCTGCTCGTCGGCGGTGAGCAGGATGCGCACGGGTGCATCGGGGCAGACCACGGTCGTGATGTCGCGGCCCTCCACGACGATGCCGCGCTTCTCGCCGTGCGCGATGATCGCGCGGAACAGCCCGGTCAGGAACGTTCGCACCTCCGGGACGCGCGCGATCGCGCTCACCACCGCGGTCACCTCCGGCTCGCGGATGACGTCGGTGACGTCGTGGTCGCCGACGAAGACGTGGTAGGTGTCCGGGTCGGTCCCGATCCGGTAGTCGAAGTCGGGCAGAGCGTCGATGACGGCCGCGGAGTCGGTCGGGTCGAGCCGGCGCTGCACGACGAACCAGCTGAGCGCCCGGTAGGCGGCGCCGGTGTCGAGGTACGACCAGCCGAGCTTGCGCGCGGTCGCCTTCGAGACGGACGACTTGCCGCTCCCGGCGGGCCCGTCGACCGCGACGACGATCGGGAGGCCGGCGGCCTCGGTGTTGTCGGCGGCGTTGGTGCGGTCGGCGGTGTCGGTGGGGTTGGTCGGGTCGGTCATCCGGCGATCCTCCAGCCGCGGTCGGTCAAGTCGGTCACGGTGCGCTGCCACACCTCGGGGAGCACGGCGATCTCCGCCAGGCCGAAGGCGGCGCCCGGCGAGTGCTCCAGGCGCAGGTCCTCCAGGTTCACGTCCAGCTCGCCCAGCTCGGCGAGGAGGCGCGCGAGTTCGCCCGGGCGGTCGTCCACCATGACGACGAGGCTGGAGAAGCGCTTGTCCTGCCCGTGCTTGCCCGGCAGGCGCGAGACGCCGAGGTTGCCGCCGGCGATCTCCTCCGCGATGGTGCGACGCGCGCCGGCGGCGTCCACGTCGTCCAACGCCGCGAGCACCCGGTCGAGGTCGTCGCGGTACGCGCGCAGGATCGAGACGATCGCGGGCGCGTTCGCGCCGAGGATCTGCACCCACAGCTCCGGCTCGCTGCCCGCGATGCGGGTCACATCGCGCACGCCCTGGCCGGCGAGGCCGAGCGCGGCGTCGGTGGAGGCCGCGAGGCGCTTCGCCATCAGCGAGGACACGATCTGCGGCGTGTGCGAGACGAGCGCGACGGCGGCGTCGTGGTCGTCCGCCGCCATCTCGACCGGCGTCGCGCCGAGGTCGAGGATGAGCGCCTCCACCAGGTTGACCGACGCGCGGGCGTTCTCGGGCCGGGCGGCGACCACCCACGGGCGGCCGATGAAGAGGTCGGCACGGGCGGCGCTGGGGCCGCCGCGCTCCCGGCCGGCGAGTGGGTGCGAGCCGACGTAGCGGGACAGGTCGACGCCGGCCTCCACCAGCTCGGCGAGCGGCTGGCCCTTGACGCTCGCGACGTCGGTGACGACGGCGGCGGGATGCGCGGCCAGCTCCTCCGCGACGACGCGCGACACCAGGTCCGGCGGCACCGCCACGACGATCAGTGCGGGTTCGGCGGCCCCGTCGTCCGGGCGCCCCGCGCCGTAGTCGGCGGCGAGGCGCAGGTGGGCCGGAGAGGCGTCGGCGAGCAGCACGTCCACGCCGCAGGCGCGCAGCCCGAGCCCGACGGACGCCCCGAGCAGCCCCGCACCGACCACGCGGACGGGTCCGGCAACCCGAGAGGCGGTATCAGTCACGCATCCACCTTAGTCGGGGCGGAATCCGCGCTCCTCCCGAAGGAGCTTCGCGCCGACGCGCCGCCTGGACTCCTTCGGAACGCGCTTCGGAAGGAGGATCCAGCCGAGTCTCCTGATGAAGCGCTCGCGGGCTATTGCCGCGAGATCGTCAGGAGCGCGCCCAGCTCCTCCTTCGTCAGGTCCCGCATCGCCCCCACCTTCAGCGTCCCGAGGTGCAGCGGCCCGAACTGGCGCCGCACCAGCTCGATCACGGGATGCCCGACCTCCGCCATCATCCGGCGGACGATCCGGTTGCGGCCGGAGTGCAGGGTGATCTCCACGAGGCTGTCGCCGCCGCCCGACCGCGACTGCAGCAGCCGCGCCTTGTCGGCGGCGATCGGGCCGTCCTCCAGCTCGACGCCCTTGGTCAGGCGGGCGATCGTCTGCGGGGCGACCGTGCCGCGCACCCGGGCGATGTAGGTCTTGGTCACGCCGAAGCTCGGGTGCGCGAGCACGTGCGCGAGTTCGCCGTCGTTGGTGAGGATGAGGAGGCCGGACGTCTCCGCGTCCAGGCGCCCCACGTTGAACAGTCGCTCCGGGTAGTCCGCGGTGAAGCGGGACAGGTCGGGGCGCCCCTGCTCGTCGCGCATCGAGCTGACCACGCCGACCGGCTTGTTGAGCATCACGTAGCGGCGGGAGGTGTCCAGCTGCACCGCGGTGCCGTCCACGGCCACCCGGTCGGTCGCGGGGTCGACGCGGCGGCCGAGCTCGGTGACGACCTGCCCGTTCACGGTGACGCGCCCGGCCACGATCAGGCCCTCGGAGACCCGGCGGGAGGCCACGCCGGCGGCGGCCATCACCTTCTGGAGGCGCTCGCCCTGCGCGGCCGCGCCGCCGTTCGCACCGTCAGCGGACATCGTCGAACCCTTCCGCGCCGTCGGCCAGCAACGGCGAGATCTTCGGCAGCTCCTCGATCGAGTTGATGCCGAGCTGGGTCAGCAGCAGGTCGGTGGTGCCGTAGTTGATCGCGCCGGTCTCGCTGTCCGTGAAGAGCTCGGTGATGAGCCCACGGCCGAGCAGGGTGCGGACGACGGAGTCCACGTTGACGGCACGGATGGACGCGACGGCGCCGCGGCTGATCGGCTGCTTGTAGGCGATCACCGCGAGCGTCTCCAGCGCCGCCTGCGACAGCCGGGTGGGGTTCTGCTGGAGGACGTAGCCCGACACGACCGCGTCGAACTCCGGCCGCACGTAGACGCGCCAGCCGCCGCCGACCTCCCGCAGCTCGAAGCCCCGGCGCACGCCGGGCGTGCCGTCCGGTCCGGCCGCGCCATCGAAGTCGGCCACCAGGGCGTCGACCGCCGCACGGACGCGCTTCACCGGCGCGCCCACGGCCGTCGCGAGCGTCACGAGGCTCATCGGCTCGTCGGCGACCATCAGGATGGCCTCCAAGGCGCGCTCGATCTGGGCGTCCTCGACGCCCGCCGGCTCGGTCTCCAGCTCGGTTCCGTCAACCGTCATAATCCGCTCCCAGGTTCGACAGGTTCTCCTCCGACCAGTGCTCGGCCGTCCAGCGCAGCGTCAGCTCGCCCAGGGGCTCCAGCTGCTCGAACGCGATCGCCGCGTGCCGGTACAGCTCCAGTACGGCGAGGAACCGGGCGATCACGACGCCCTTCTGCTCCGCTCCCGCCACGAGCTGCCGGAACGACAGCGGCTCCCCCGCTCGCAGCATGCCGACCACCACGGCAGCCTGCTCGCGGATGCTGACCAGAGGGGCGTGCAGATGGTCGAGCCCGACGACGGGGATCTCGCGCGGCGTCATCGCCAGCGTCGCGAGCGCCGCGAAGTCCTCCGCGGTCAGGGTCCAGACCAGCTCCGGCGTGCGCTGCCGGTACTTGTCCTCGAGCCGCACCGCGCGTGCGTGCCGCGAGCTCTCGGCGTCGAGGCGCGCGGCGAACCAGGTCGAGGCCTCCTTGAAGGCCCGGTACTGCAGCAGCCGCGCGAACAGCAGGTCGCGCGCCTCCAGCAGCGCCACGTCCTCGGCGTCGACCAGCTCGCCCTGCGGCAGGAGGCCGGCGATCTTCAGGTCGAGGAGTGTCGCCGCGACGAGCAGGAACTCGCTCGCCTCGTCCAGGCTCTCGTCCGCGTCGAGGCGGCGCAGGTAGGCGATGAACTCGTCGGTGACGCGGCTGAGCGAGATCTCGGTGATGTCGAGCTCGTGCTTGGAGATCAGCGACAGCAGGAGGTCGAACGGCCCCTCGAAGTGACCGACGGCGACGCGGAAGCCGCCTTCGCCGGCGGTGTCCTGATCCTGCGGCGCGTCAGGCGACGGCGCCACGGAAGATCAGTTCCCTCGCGAGCTGGCGGTAGGCCTCCGCCGCCTGGTGCTCGGGCGCGAACTGCGTGATCGGTGTCGCCGCGACCGAGGCGTCCGGGAACTTCACCGTGCGCGAGATCACCGTCTCGAGCACGCGGTCGCCGAACGCGTCGACGACGCGCTCCAGCACCTCGCGCGAGTGCAGTGTGCGGGAGTCGTACATCGTCGCGAGGATGCCGTCCAGCTCGATGGCCGGGTTGAGCCGCTCGCGCACCTTGTCGATGGTCTCGATCAGCAGCGCGACGCCGCGCAGGGCGAAGTACTCGCACTCCAGCGGGATGAGCACGCCGTGGCTGGCGGTCAGCGCGTTGACGGTGAGGATGCCGAGCGACGGCTGGCAGTCGATGAGGACGACGTCGTAGTCGGCCGACACCTTGCGCAGCACACCCGCGAGGATCTGCTCGCGCGCGACCTCGTTGACCAGGTGCACCTCGGCGGCCGAGAGGTCGATGTTCGCCGGGATGATGTCCAGCCCGGCGACGCCGGTGGTCTGGATGGCCTCCTGCACGTCCGCGTGGCGGTTCACGAGCAGGTCGTAGATGGTGGTGACGTCGTGGGTCTTCGCGCCGAGCCCGGCCGAGAGCGCACCCTGCGGGTCGAAGTCGACAGCGAGCACCCGGCGGCCGTATTCGGCCAGCGAGGCGCCCAGGTTGATGGAGGTCGTGGTCTTGCCGACCCCGCCCTTCTGGTTGCACAGCGCCACGATCTTGGCGGGTCCGTGCTGCTTCAGTTCGGCGGGCGCGGGGAACGCGCGCAGCGGGCGCCCGGTGGGTCCGAGCGGCGCGGCGATGGATGCGGTGTCCATGCCGGGAAGCTCCGTCCTGACCTCGTCGTTGCGCGTCACCTGGCTGATCCTCGTCCCTTTCGATCGTCGGCCGTTCACGGCCTGTTCACGGGCTCCATCCTATCCGCGAGCACCCCTGTCCGCGGGCCGCGACGGCGGCGGGTCACGGCGTCGGTCGCTGACCGGCCCCAGGGGTACGCTGTGCGGATGCCGACGATGCCTGCCGAGCTCGCCACCGAGCGCCTGCGCCTGCGCCTCCGCGACGGGCGCGACGCCGAATGGAATCTCGCGCTGCTCGCCGAGGACCCCGCACAGGAGGCCCGCACCGTCGAGGAGGAGCGCGAGCGCCTGGACGCGCAGCGGCGCGCCGCCGACGAGCGCGGCTTCGGCGTCTACGCGGTCGAGCTCACGGACACCGGCGAGGCGATCGGATACTGCGGCCTGGTCACCAGGCGCACGAGCGACGCGCAGCCGGAACTCGCGTACGAGCTGCTGCGGCGGCACGTCGGCAGCGGCTACGCGACCGAGGCCGCCGCGGCTGTCGCCGATGCGGCGTTCGACGCAGGATTCCCGTTGCTGTGGGCGGTCGTCGAGCGCTGGAACGCGCCGTCGTTCCGCATCCTGGACAAGCTCGGGTTCAGGCCGTCACGGGTGACGGGCGAGGGCGGGAAGGTGCTGGTCTGGCTGTACCGGAAGGCGCCGCGGGGGCGTCACCGCGCCCGCGGGTGAGCCGTCACGTACACGTCCCGCAGCGCGTCGGCCGTCACCAGCGTGTAGATCTGCGTCGTCGCCACCGAGGAGTGGCCGAGCAGCTCCTGGACCACGCGCACGTCGGCACCGCCGGCGAGCAGGTGCGTGGCGAACGAGTGCCGGAGGGTGTGCGGCGAGATCTCCACGCCGAGCTGTGCACGCTCGGCCGCCGCCCGGATGATCAGCCAGACGTTCTGGCGTGACAGCCGCGCGCCGCGCATCCCGAGGAACAGCGCGGGCGTCGCCCTCCCCCGCGCCGACAGCACCGGACGCGCCCGCACCAGGTAGGCGGAGACCGCGGCCTGCGCGAAGCTGCCGAGCGGCACGATGCGCTGTTTGGAGCCCTTGCCGGTGAGGCGCACCACGTCGGTGTCGATCACGTCGTCCACGTTGAGGCCGACCGCCTCGCTGACCCGCGCGCCGGTCGCGTACATCAGCTCCAGCAGCGCCTTGTCGCGGAGCTGGTCAAGCTCGTCGCCGTCGGTGGCCGCCAGCAGCGCCGTGACCTGGTCGACGCTGATCGCCTTCGGGAGGGTGCTCGGCTGCTTGGGCGGCCGGATGTCGCGGGCCACGTCCACCTCCACGCGGCCCTCCTCCAGCAGGAAACGGTGGAACCCGCGCACCGTGGACAGCATCCGGGCGAGGGACGTCGCGGTCAGCGGCGACTCCTCGCGCGAGGCGAGATGGGCGAGGTAGGTCGAGACTGTGGCGGGCTGGACCTCCCGGACGTCGCCGATCCCCTCCTCGTCCAGCCAGAGCGTGTAGACCGAAAGGTCGCGCCGGTACGCGGCGACGGTGTTCGCCGAGAGGCCGCGCTCGATGGCGACGTGCCTCAGGAAGGCGTCCGCGTCGGCCGCGACCGTCATCCCGCGGCGCTCTGCTCGCTCAGCTCGGTGGCGCCGGCATCGCCCAGCTTGGGGTTGCTCGGCCACGGCGCGTCGGCGGCGCCGAGGGTCGCCCAGCCCTTCTCGCGCGCCACCCGCGCCGCGAGCACGGCGATGGTGAGCGGGGCGTTGTGCAACCGCTGCTCCAGCACCGCGTCGACCGCGTCCTCCAGCGGCACCCAGGCCACCTCGATGTCGGCTTCCTCGGCCTCGCGCGCGAACGCCTCGCCGGTCGGCCGGACGTCGCGCGCCAGGTAGATGCGGATGGCCTCGTCATTGCCGCCCGGGCTGGTGAAGATGTCCGTCAGGACGTTCCACCGGCCGGCCTGGAGGTCGGCCTCCTCGGCCAGCTCGCGCTGCGCCGCGGTCAGCGGGTCCTCGCCGTGGACGTCGAGGAGCCCGGCCGGGATCTCCCAGTCGCGGTGGCGGACGGGATGCCGGTACTGCTTGATCAGCAGCACCCGGCCCTCGTCGTCCAGCGCGAGCACCGCGACGGCGCCGGTGTGGTCGACGTACTCGCGGGTGATCTCCTCGCCGTTGTAGCGGAAGGTGTCGCGCCGGACATCCCAGATCTTCCCGTCGAAGACGACCTCCGAGGCGACGATCTCCGGGCGGAAGGGCTCATCGCGCAGCACGCCGGGTTCCCGCGCGCCGCCCGCCTCCGCCGCCATCAGGCGTCCGCGCCGACTTCGAGCGCACCGTCCACAGCGGCGCCGACCTCGTCGTCCGCCGGGACCTCGAACAGGAGGCTGGCCTTCTGGCGGTCGAGGGCCGCGCCGACGAGCCCGGCGAACAGCGGGTGCGCGTGGTTCGGCCGCGACCGCAGCTCCGGGTGCGCCTGGGTGCCGATGTAGAACGGGTGCACGTCGCGCGGCAGCTCCACGTACTCGACCAGGTGGCCGTCCGGCGAGGTGCCGGAGAACCAGAGGCCGGCGTCGGCGATCTGCTCGCGGTAGTTGTTGTTGACCTCGTAGCGGTGCCGGTGGCGCTCGCTCGCCTCCGGGGCGCCGTACAGGTCGGCGGCGAGGGAGCCCTCGGCGAGGACGGCCGGGTAGAGGCCCAGGCGCATGGTGCCGCCCAGGTCGCCGCCGGCGATGATCTCGACCTGCTCGGCCATGGTGGCGATCACCGGGAACTCGGTGTCCGGGTCGAACTCCGACGATGACGCGCCGGCCAGGCCGGCCTCGTGGCGGGCGTACTCGATGACCATGCACTGCAGGCCCAGGCACAGGCCGAGCGCCGGGATGCCGTTCTCGCGGGCGAACTTCAGAGCGCCCACCTTACCCTCGATGCCGCGGACGCCGAAGCCGCCCGGCACGCAGATGCCGTCGACGTGGCCGAGCTGGGCGGCCGCGCCCTCCGGCGTCTGGCACTCGTCGGACGGGATCCACTTCAGCTTCACCTTGGTGCGGTGGGCGAAGCCGCCCGCGCGCAGCGCCTCGGTGACCGACAGGTAGGCGTCGGGGAGGTCGATGTACTTGCCGACCAGGCCGATGGTGACCTCGTGCTTGGGGTCGTGCACGGCCTCCAGCAGGCGCGCCCAGCCGTTCCAGTCGACGTCGTTCGCCTTGTCCAGGCCGAGCTGGTCGATGATGTAGGCGTCCAGGCCCTGCTCGTGCAGCATGGTCGGGATGTCGTAGATGCTCGGCACGTCGACGGCGTTGACGACGGCCTGCTCGTCCACGTCGCACATCAGCGCGATCTTGCGCTTGTTCGACTCGGACACCGGCCGGTCGCTGCGCAGCACGAGCGCGTCGGGCTGGATGCCGATGGAGCGCAGCGCCGCGACGGAGTGCTGCGTCGGCTTGGTCTTCTGCTCGCCGGAGGCGTTCATGAACGGCACGAGAGAGACGTGCACGAAGAAGCAGTTCTTGCGGCCGAGCTCGTGGCGCACCTGACGCGCGGACTCGATGAACGGCTGCGACTCGATGTCGCCGACCGTGCCGCCGATCTCGGTGATGATGACGTCCGGCGCGGGCTCGCCGTCCGGGCCCGGCTGGGCCTGGAGGCGCATCCGGCGCTTGATCTCGTCGGTGATGTGCGGGATGACCTGGACGGTGTCGCCCAGGTACTCGCCGCGGCGCTCCTTGGCGATCACGTTCGAGTAGATCTGGCCGGTGGTGACGTTCGCCGACTGGCCGAGGTTGATGTCGAGGAAGCGCTCGTAGTGGCCGATGTCGAGGTCGGTCTCGGCGCCGTCGTCGGTGACGAACACCTCGCCGTGCTGGAACGGGTTCATCGTCCCCGGGTCCACGTTGAGGTAGGGGTCGAGCTTCTGCATGACGACGCGGAGGCCGCGGGCCGTCAGGAGATTGCCGAGGGAGGCCGCTGTCAGGCCCTTTCCCAACGAAGAAACGACACCACCTGTCACGAAGATGTGCTTGGTAGTGCCGTTTTTGCTGTTGGTCTGCGCCGCGTCTGAATAATCCACCACGGGCTCTCAGCTTATCACCTGAAGCGGGGCGTCCCGCGCGTGTCGCGGCTCAGCGTGCGGCCGCCGCCATGTCCACGAGCTCGCGCGCGTGGGCGAGGCCGCTCTCGGAGTCGGGCAGGCCGGACAGCAGCCGCGCCATCTCCGCGATCCGCTCGTCGCCGTCCAGCCGGCGCACGCTGGAGGCCGTGACCGCGCCGTCGTTGCCCTTGACGACCGTGAGGTGGTTGTTCGCGAACGCCGCGACCTGCGCGAGGTGCGTCACCACGATCACCTGGGCGCTCTGGGCGAGGCGTGCGAGCCTCCGCCCGATCTCGATGGCCGAGGCGCCGCCGACCCCGGCGTCGACCTCGTCGAAGATGAACGTCGGCACCGGGTCGGTGGCCGCAATGACGACCTCGATGGCGAGCATGACGCGCGAGAGCTCGCCGCCGGACGCGCCCTTGCCGAGCGGCCGCGGCTCGGCGCCCGGGTGCGGGCGCAGCAGGATCGCGACCTGGTCGCGGCCGCTGGCGGTGTAGCTCTGCGGGTCGTCCTGGTCGCGCTGCGTGACCTCCACGACCACGCGGGCGTCCGGCATGGCGAGGGCGGACAGTTCGTCGGACACGGCCGCGGCGAGCCGTTCGGCGGCGGCCCTGCGGCGCTCGCTCAGGTCGGCGGCGAGCTCCACGACGAGCGCCTGGTCGGCCGTCACCTCGTCGGTGAGCTCCTGGATGCGGTCGGCGTCGCCGTCCAGCTCCAGCAGCCGCAGGCTCCCGGTCTCGAGCGTGCTGATCACGTCGTCCAGGGTCGGCCCGTACTTGCGGACCAGTGCGGACAGCTCCGCCCGGCGCTCCTGCACGGCCTCCAGCTCGCGGGAGCCGTCGGTGTCGAGCGCGGCGAGGTAGGTGGAGAGCTGGGCGGCGACGTCGGAGGCCAGGTAGCTGAGGTTGGCCACGGCCTCCACGGTCGGGGCGAGTTCGGCGTCGTGCGGCGCGACCCGCTCGATCTGCCGGCGGGCGGCCTCCAGGAGGCCGACCACGTCGGGCTCCTCGGACTCCTCGGCCGAGAGCAGCTCGCGCGCGCCTGAGGCGGCGAGCCGCAGCTCTTCGAGGTTGGTCAGCCGTTCGGCGCGCTCGCCCAGCTCGTCGTCCTCCCCCGGCTGCGGTGCGACCGTCTCGATCTCGGCCATGGCGACGCGGAGGTCGTCGGCCTCCCGTGCGCGCCGGTCGCGGTCGGCAAGGAGCTCGTCCAGCTCGCTCGCGTTCTCCCGCCAACGGTGGAAGACCTGCGCGTAGCGCTCGAGCGCGCCCGCGAGGTCGGGACCGGCGAACCGGTCGAGCGCCTCGCGCTGCGCCACCGCGGAACGCAGCCGCAGCTGGTCGGACTGGCCGTGCACGACGACCAGCTGCTCGCCGAGCTCTGTCAGCACGCTCACCGGCGCGCTGCGGCCGCCGACGACCGCGCGCGACCGGCCCTCGGCCGAGACGGACCGGCTCAGGACGAGTTCGGCAGCGCCGTCGCCGATCGGGTCGACGTCGCCGCCGGCGTCCCGGACGCGGTCCACGACCTCCCCCGGCTCCTCGACGCGCCAGCGTCCCTCGACCCAGGCCTGCGAGCTGCCGAGCCGGACGGCGCCGGTGTCGGCGCGCTCGCCCAGCAGGAGGCCGAGGGCGGAGACGACCATGGTCTTGCCTGCGCCGGTCTCGCCGGTGATAGCGGTGAACCCGGGCCCGAGCGGGAGGGCGGCCTCGGCGATGACGCCGAGGTCGCGGATGGAGATCTCGTCGATGCCGCCGCGGGGTGCGGTGGCCTGCGTGCGACCCGCGGCGGCGCGGGCGGTGGAGCGCTCAGTCACGTCCGGCCGGCCCCCGCCATCCCGTCACCGGGAGGTCGAACTTGTGCACGAGCCGGTCGGTGAACGGCCCGGGGTGCAACCGCGCGAGCCGCACCGGGATCGGCGAGCGGCGCACCACGACGCGGGAACCGCGCGGCAGGTCGAACTGGCGGCGGCCGTCGCACCAGAGGATGCCTTCCCCGCCCGCGCGGTCGAGCAGCTCGATCGCGAGCGAGGAGTCGGCGTCGACCACGAGCGGCCGGGAGAACAGGGCGTGCGCACTGAGCGGCACGAGCAGCAGGGCTGCGACACCGGGCCAGACCACGGGTCCGCCGGCCGAGAACGAGTAGGCGGTGGACCCGGTCGGCGTCGACATCACGACGCCGTCGCAGCCGAAGCTCGACATCGGCCGCCCGTCGACCTCGATGACGACCTCGAGCATCCGCTCCCGGCTCGCCTTCTCGACGGTCGCCTCGTTCAGCGCCCAGCTCTCGTAGACGACCTCCTTGCCGACCTTGACGCGGGCGGAGAGCGTCATGCGCTCCTCGACCTCGTAGTCCTTCGCGAGCCCGCGCGCGACCGCGATCTCCAGATCGTCGCGCTCGCTCTCGGCGAGGAAGCCGACGTGCCCGAGATTGACGCCGAGCAGCGGCGCCGTGCACCCGCGGACCAGCTCGGCCGCGCGCAGGATGGTGCCATCGCCGCCGAGCACGATCACCAGTTCGAGGTCGCTCGCCTGCACTTCGTCGCCGAGCACGGCGACGGCGTCCAGATCGGGCGCCGCGGCGAGCAGATCGCGCCGCTCGTCCTCGCTGAGCACCGGCACGACGCCCGCACTGATGAGCTGACGGCACACCTGCACGCCGGCGTCGAGGGAGTCCTGCCGGCCGGTGTGCGCGACGACCAGAATGTATCGCTGCGCCTCACCCGATGCCGCCACGTCGCCTCCCTGTGCTCGCCAGTGTGCCTGTGCTCGCCTCTGTGCCTCCGCGCCCGTTCCGGGCCGTCCCACTATTCTGTCGGTTTTCGGGGCGGGATGTGCCGGGGACGGGGAGATTGTGGAGAACGTTCACTCAGGGGCGGGCGTCGGGGCGGCCGGGTTCATCGACGCGGCGCGCCCGCGACCGTTGCGGCGCAGTTCCCGAAAGCGCGTGCGGATAGCGAGCAATTGCACGAGCAGGACCGCTGTCTCAGCGATGAGCTGGCCGCCGAGCGCACCGGTTCCGTGGAAGAGCAAGGCACCGACGAATATCGAGGGCAGACCGACCACAGCGCCGATGGCCGCAGAGCGAGAGATCGCCGACATGCGCCCTAGCGCGACCAGGAGCACGGGCCCGGAGGCCATGCTCGCACAGACGATCGCGAGGTTCGCGCCGCCGAGCGCTGCCGCAAGCGGCGGAATGTCGACCGTGCCCGAGAAGACCGCGTGGGCGGCCGTCGATGCTCCGACAGCGAAGCCGATGCCGCAGAGCACGCCGATACTGGAACTGATGAGCGTCACTCGGACTGCGCGGGTGATGCGCAGACCGGGGTCGACCTCCCGACCGACCCACCCTTTGAGGACGTATTGCTGTGTGGAGATGACCTGTTGGACCATCCGTTTGAGTCGGTCGACAGACGCATAGAGCAGCGTCGCGTTAACCGAGCCGAGCGTGGCAACTGTCGTGCCGAGCGACAGATACATCGACGAGAAGACGTTCGTGCTCAGCGCGTGACCTTGCATGCCGATGACACGCGCGATACGACGCGGCCCCAGTGCGACGAAGTCAGCGCCGCGCACGCCGAGCACGAGAGCAGCGGCCACCGGCGAAATCAGAGCCCCCAGTAGGAGGGCGATCGGGTAGACGTACAACGAGAGGCCAGCGGCAACGGCAGCCGCCGACAGAGCGATCAGCGCGGTTCGCGGGAGCACCTCGGTGAACAGGAAGAGCCGGGGCCGCATCATCCCGATGAAAATCCATCCGCCTCCCATGACCGCCAACCCTGTCGCCAGGGAGATAAGGGCGGCAAGGCCGCCTGGATCCGGCGCGAGGAGTGCCGCCACGGGGATGACGATTCCAAGCACGGGGACGGCGACCGCCGCCTTCGTGACGAGCGAGGTGGCGAATACGCGAGCGCGGTTGCGCTCCGACATGCGCGCGACGCGCTGTGTCCCGCTCAGGCCCCAGCCGAGTTCTACGAGAACCCCCGCGGTGCCGCCGAGGGACTGGCCGAGAGCGATCGCCGTCCATGCGCCGCTGCCGTGCGTCGCGGTGATCGCCGGCAGCGCTAGCAGCGGAGAAACCGCGTTGAGCACCGGAACAGCGAGATAACCGACGAAGACCGTGAACAGCATCCGAGCCTGGACGAGTCGGGCTCGCCACGAAACCGCGGGGATCAGACTCACGGGGCGGCCTCGTTTCGGATTCGAGCGGCACGGATCACCGATTGGAGTGGGGAGTCGGAGTTTCACATTTCGATTCGGCTCGACAGAGGATATCGACCGACTTCAGCGACGGCGCGCGCGGTGCGGCCGATCCGCGTGCGCGAGACGCTCGCTTCGCCTTGGAATTCACACGCGGGACGGCGGGCCTCTGGCGCTCACCCCGTGACCGAACGCACCCGCTCCAGCCACTCCGTTGGATTGCTCCCGCGCTCCGTCAGGTGCACCAGCGCCTCCCGGTTGCCGTAGGACCCGGCGATGGGCGAGGCGATCACTCCGGCGGTGCCGAGGCCCGCGTCCCAGGCGCTCCACAGCACGCCGCCGACGGCGTCCGCGCGCAGTCCGGCGTCGCGGACGATCCCCTCGCGGACACCCGTGCGGCCGACCTCGAACTGCGGCTTCACCAGCAGGACGAAGTCCGCGTCCGGTACGGCGACCTCCCGCAGCGCTGGGAGCACGTGCGTGAGAGAGATGAACGACAGGTCGGCGACGACCAGGTCCGGACGCAGCTCGGGGCCGACCAGCGCACCGAACGACTCGCGGGTCAGCTCCCGGACGTTCACGCCCTCATAGGAGAACAGCCGGCCTTGGCGTGCCAGGTCGGGAGCGAGCTGCCCGTGCCCGACGTCGACGGCGATCACCAACCGCGCGCCGCGCTCCAGCAGCACCTGGCTGAACCCTCCCGTCGAGGCCCCGGCGTCGAGCACGACGCGGTCCTGCACGGCGATCCCGAACGCATCCAACGCCGCGATCAGCTTGTGCGCTCCGCGGCTCACGTAGTGGTCGGCGCCCGCGACGACGATCACCTGCTCCTCGCCCACCTTGGTGGAGGCCCGCACGACGGGTTTGCCGTCGACGGTCACCAGGCCGTCCGCGATCAGCGTCGCGGCGTGGGTCCGCGACCGCGCCAGCCCGCGCGCGGCGAGCGCGACATCCAGCCGTTCAGCCATGCCGTGGGGCGTCGGCGCCTTCGAGCCGGGCGGACAGCTCCTCGTGGAGCTGCGCGTACGCCTCGGCGCGCGCGGCGAGCGGCTGCTCCTCGATCACCTCGAGCTGCGACAGGAGGCCGTCCGAGGTGGCCGAAGCGTCGTCCGGGCGGTCGCCGTCCCCTGCCGCTTGGCTCTGCATGTCCGTCACCTTACCCGCGCGCGTCCGCTACTCCACGAACACGCCGCTGAGCGTCTTCTTCCCGCGGCGCAGCACCACCATGCCGCCCGGCAGCAGGTGGTCCCCCACCGGCGACTCCGCGTCCTCGACCTTGACGTTGTTCACGTAGACGCCGCCCTGCGCGACCGCGCGGCGGGCCTCGCCGAGGCTCTTGGTGAGTTCGGTGTCGACCAGGGCCTGGGCGATCGTGGTGGAGGAGGCCGTCGTCGTGTTGGGGAGCTCGCGGAGGGCCGACTCCAGGGTGCCGCGGTCCTGGTCGGCCAGGTCGCCCTGGCCGAAGAGGGCCTCGGACGCCGCGATCACGGCCTCCGTCGCCTCCACGCCGTGGATGAGCGCCGTCACCTCGTAGGCCAGCCGGCGTTGGGCCTCGCGGCGGAACGGCTCCTCGGCGACCGCGCGCTCCAGGCGCTCGATCTCGTCGCGGTGGAGGAAGGTGAAGACCTTGAGGCGGTCGATCACGTCGGCGTCGTCGGCGTTGAGCCAGAACTGGTAGATCCGGTAGGGGCTCGTGAGGCTCGCGTCCAGCCAGATCGCGTTGCCCTCGCTCTTTCCGAACTTGGTGCCGTCGCTGTTCGTGATCAGCGGGGTGCCGATCGCGTGGGCGTGCACGCCCTCCACCTTGCGGATCAGGTCGGTGCCGCTGGTCAGGTTGCCCCACTGGTCGCTGCCGCCGGTCTGCAGCACGCAGCCGTACTGGCGGTACAGCTCCAGGAAGTCCATGCCCTGCAGGATCTGGTAGCTGAACTCGGTGTAAGAGATGCCCTCGTCGGAGTTGAGGCGCGCCGCCACGGCGTCCTTCTTCAGCATCGTGCCGACACGGAAGTGCTTGCCGATCTCGCGCAGGAAGTCGATCGCCGACAGCGGCGCCGTCCAGTCCAGGTTGTTGACCAGGCGGACGGCGTTGTCGCCCTCCGACGACAGGAAGCGGGTGACCTGCTGCTGGAGGTAGCCGACCCACTCGGAGACGGTCTCCTTGGTGTTGAGCGTGCGCTCCGCGGTGGGCCGCGGGTCGCCGATCAGGCCGGTGGAACCGCCGACCAGGCCGAGCGGCTTGTGGCCGGCCAGCTGGAGGCGGCGCATGGTCAGGAGCTGCACGAGGTTGCCGAGGTGCAGGCTCGGCGCGGTCGGGTCGAAGCCGCAGTAGTAGGTGATGGGGTCGCCGGCCAGGAGCTCCTTGAGCGCGGTCTCGTCCGTGGAGACGTGGACGAGTCCGCGCCACTTCAGCTCGTCCCAGATGTCGTCGAACGACGGGTCGTTGGTCTGCGCGCTGAGCCTCTGCTCTGCGCTGCTCTGCTCTGCTGTGGCGGCGGTTTCTGGCACTCCCACAGAGTAGCAGCGGCGGCCCTCCCGCCCCGGTCGTCCATCAGGTCTGTAAGCCTGAGTATGCTTGAGACAGGCTCCACGGCCTGATATCATCTTGATCAGGCTCAGAGTCCTGACACGGAAGAAGCGTCCATGTTCGTCGTCACCGCCGACCAAGTCGACAGCCGCAGCCGGCCCGACATCGTCGCGCCCGCACTGGCAGCACTGAACGAGCGCCACGGCGACCGCCTCGCGCTGCCCGCCGATCGGAACGCCGGAGACGAGCTCCAGGCACTGACGGCCGACCCGGCCACCGCCCTCGACATCGTCACAGCGCTCACCCGCGGGGGCGCCTGGAGCGTCGGCCTCGGCATCGGCGGCGTGCGATCGCCGTTGCCCGGCGCGACCAGGGAGGCCAGCGGCGACGCGTTCGTCGCCGCCCGGGCCGCGGTCACCCGCGCCAAACGCGCGCCCCTCCGCTTCGCCGCGGAGGCCGTCGTCGCGCCGGACCCCGCAGCGGACGCCGAGGCCCTCATCGGACTCCTGCTGACCCTCCGGGCGGCACGGACCGACGCGGGCTGGGAGCTGTACGACCTGGTCGCCGGCGGCCTGACGCAGGCCGAGGCGGCAGCCAGGCTCGGCATCACCCCGCAGTCCGCCAGCGATCGCGCCCGCGCGGCCGGCCTGCGCGCCGACCTGGCGGCGCAGCCGGCCCTGGTTAGGCTGTTGGGGACCGCCGACGCAGCCCAGCAGTCGGCCGAACGACCGGAGGATGGATGACGCCCCTGCCCGTGCCGCAGCTCCTCGCCGCCGTCCTGCCGATCATCCTCTGGGCCCTCGCGCTGATCAGCGCCATCGCCGCCGTGTGCTGCATGATCGCCACGCTCCGCGCGCCGCGCCGGCCACTGGTCTACACCGCGGTCGGCCTGCTCGGGCTCGCATTCCTCCTCGTCGCGCTCCCCCAGCACGGCGCCCCCCTCGTCTTCCGCATGCTGATCGGCGTCGTCGCCCTCGCGCTGAGCGTCGTCGGCGGGGGTCCGGCCGCACAGCTCGCCCTCGCGCTCGCGACCCGGAGCACATCGGTGCCGGGCGTCCACGGCGGCATCGTCGTGCACGACCGGGTCAGCGGGATCGAGGAGACGCGCGAGGTGCTGCGCGGCGGGATGACGATCGGCTACCTGGAGCGCTTCGCGACCACGGGCTCGATCATGGCCGGCTTCCCGGAGGCGCTCGGCGTCATCGTCGCGATCAAGGGTGTGGGCCGCTTCACCGAGCTTGAGGCGCCGGAGGCTCGCGAGCGCTTCATCATCGGCACCCTGGTCAGCCTGATCTGGGCGTGCGTCTGCGCCGGGCTCTTCCGCTTCGCCGTCGCCTGACCGTCAGTCGTGCGACTTCGGGTGCCGCTTGTAGGGGCTCACCGTCGGGTCGCCGGGCAGCCAGTACCGCCACGGGAACGTCACGCTCCCGCCGGCGCCGGAGACGCCGGTGCGCGGCCCGGTCTCATAGGCCGGCTGCACGCTCGGCAGCTCCAGCTCGAACGGGGGCGCGAACAGGTCGGAGCCGTTCTCGGACAGCAGGATGCCCGCGGCCACCACGAGCCGCGCAGGGCCCCGGGCCAGGTCGCGCGCCGGGATCGCCCGGCCGACGGGACCGCCACGCCGATGGGCCGCCAGCTCGGCGCCCTCCACTACCTCCCCGGCGCGGAGCAGCACCGCCGACGAGAACCCCTCCGGCGAGCACACCACGTTCGCGCAGACGTGCATCCCATACGTGAAGTACGTGTACAGGTGGCCGGGATCGCCGTACATCACCGCGTTGCGCTTGGTGCGGCCTCGGAACGAGTGCGAGCCGGGGTCCACGCCGTCGCCGACGTAGGCCTCCACCTCGCTGATCCGGATGCCGACGACGCCCTCCTCCGTCTCGTGGCGGAGCACAGCGCCGAGCAGTTTCGGGGCGACCTCCAGCGCCGACGCGGTGAACACGTCGCGCCCGGGCCGGTAGAGCGTCATCGGCCCCCGCTCAGAAGATCCGGCCGCCGGCCACGACGGTGACGATCAGGCCGACGACGATCACCGCGACCGCCACGACGACGATCAGCGGGATGAGCCAGGCCGGGCGCCTGCCGGCCATCAGCCCAGGTCCCGCCGCGTCGCGACGAGCGCGCGGGTGAGGGCGCGAACCCGTTCCGTCAGCGCCGCGAGCTGGTCGGCGACCCGGTCGGGAGCGGTCCCGCCGGCCCCGGTACGGCTCGCGACAGAACCCTCGACGGTGAGCACCGAACGCACCTCCGGGGTGAGGAGCGGCGAGACAGCCGCGAGCTGCTCGTCCGTCAGGTCGCTCAGCTCCAGGCCGTTGTCCTCGGCGAACTTCACCAGGCTGCCGGTGATCTCGTGCGCGTTCCGGAACGGCACGTGCTGCTTCACCAGCCACTCGGCGACGTCGGTCGCGAGCGAGAAGCCCTGCGGCGCGAGCTCCGCCATCCGGTCGGTGTGGAAGCGCAGCGTCGAGACCATGCCGGCGAACGCGGGGAGGACGACCTCCAGCGTCTGCACCGAGTCGAACACCGGCTCCTTGTCCTCCTGGAGGTCGCGGTTGTACGCCAGCGGGAGGCCCTTGAGCGTCGTCAGCAGGCCGGTCAGGTTGCCGATGAGACGGCCGGCCTTGCCGCGCGCGAGCTCGGCGATGTCCGGGTTCTTCTTCTGCGGCATGATCGACGAGCCCGTGGAGTACGAGTCGTCCAGGGTCACGAAGCCGAACTCGCGCGTGTTCCAGAGGATGATCTCCTCGGCGAAGCGCGACACGTCGACGCCGATCTGAGCGGCGACGAACGCGAACTCGGCCACGACGTCGCGCGCGGCGGTGCCGTCGATCGAGTTCTCCGAGCTGGTCGCGAAGCCGAGCTCGCGGGCGACCAGCAGCGGGTCGAGGCCGAGCGTGGAGCCGGCGAGCGCCCCGGAGCCGTACGGCGAGACGTTCGCGCGCCGGTCCCAGTCGGCCAGCCGCTCCAGGTCGCGCACGAGCGGCCAGCAGTGCGCGAGCAGGTGGTGGGCGAGCAGCACGGGCTGCGCGTGCTGCAGGTGGGTGCGTCCGGGCATGATCGCGGTGGGATGCGCGTCCGCCTGGGCGGCGATCGCGTCGATGAGGGCGATCAGCCGCTCCGCGATGATGCCGGCGTGGTCGCGCAGGTAGAGGCGCACCAGCGTCGCGATCTGGTCGTTGCGGCTCCGGCCCGCGCGGAGCTTGCCGCCGAGCTCGGCGCCCGCCCGCTCGATCAGGCCGCGCTCCAGGGCGCCGTGGACGTCCTCATCGCTCTCGGCGGCGGCGAAGGAGCCGGAGATCACGTCGGTCTCCAGGACGTCGAGGGCGCCGATCATCCCGGCGAGCTCCACGTCGTCGAGATAGCCCGCGGCCGCGAGCGCGCGGGCGTGGGCCCGGGAGCCCGCGATGTCGTAGGACGCGAGCGCCCAGTCGAAGTGGGTGGATTTGCTCAGCGCGGCCAGCTCGGGCGAGGGTCCGCCCGCGAAGCGCGCGCCCCAGAGCTTGCCCTCGTCGGTCTTGCCGACGCCGTCGTTCGTGTCGGTCATGCCGCCCCCTCCTCGTTCTTCGCAAGCAGCCAGGCGAGCAGCGCCTTCTGGGCGTGGAGGCGGTTCTCGGCCTCGTCCCAGATCACCGACTGCGGCCCATCGATCACGTCGGCCGTCACCTCCAGGCCGCGGTAGGCGGGCAGGCAGTGCAGGAACACGGCGTCGTCCGCCGCGAGCCCCATCAGCTCGGCGTTCACCGTATAGTCGCCGAAGACGGCGACGCGCTCGGCCTTCTCGTCCTCCTTGCCCATCGACACCCAGGTGTCGGTGATGACGACGTCGGCGCCGGCCGCGGCCTCCCGGGCGTCAGTGAAGACGCCGACCGAGCCGCCGGTGCGCTCGGCGATCGCGGCCGCGTCGGCGACGACCGCCGCGTCGGGCGCGTACGCCGCGGGCGCCGCGACACGCACGTGCATCCCAGCGGTCGCCCCACCCAGCAGGTAGGAGTGCGACATGTTGCTGGCGCCGTCGCCGAAGAACGCGAGCGTCAGCCCCTCGGTGCGGCCCTTGTGCTCGCGGACGGTCTGCAGGTCGGCGAGGATCTGGCAGGGATGGAACTCGTCCGACAGCGCGTTGATCACGGGGACGGTCGTGCCCTCCGCCATCTCCTCCAGCCCGGTCTGCGCGAAGGTGCGCCAGACGATCGCGGCGACCATGCGCTCCAGCACGCGGGCGGTGTCGGCCAGCGACTCCTTGCCGCCGAGCTGGCTCTCGCCGCTCTGGATGATCAGCGGGCTGCCGCCGAGGTCCGCGATCCCGACGGCGAACGAGACGCGCGTGCGGGTCGAGGTCTTGTCGAAGATCACGGCGACTGTCTGCGGGCCGGAGAGCGGCTTCGCCGAGAAGCGGTCGGCCTTCAGGCGCGCGGCCAGGTCGAGCACCTCGGCCTGCTCGGCCGGGCTCAGGTCGTCGTCGCGGAGGAAATGACGGGTCATCGGGAGTCCTTGGTCTGCGTCGGTCGGAAGGTCAGGAGGCGTGGACGTCGGCGAGCGCGCGGCCGAACCGCTCGCGGAACTCCGCCAGCTCGGCGTCGCCCACGATCAGCGGCGGCGCGAGCCGGATGCTCGCCTCGTTCGGCGCGTTGATGATGAGGCCGTTGGCGAGCGCCGCGTCGGAGAGCCGGTGCGCCTCGCCGTCTGTGAGCCCGACGCCGATCAGCAGGCCCGCGCCGCGGATGTCGCCGATCAGCGGCGAGTTGTAGGAGCGCAGGATCGCACGCAGCTCCTCGCCGCGACGGGCGGCGTTGCCGACCAGGTCGGCGCGCTCGATCTCGCCGATCACCGCGTTGCCCGCGGCCGTCGCCAGCGGGTTGCCGCTGAACGTCGAGCCGTGCTGGCCCTGGCTGAACAGCTCCGAGGCGCGCCCGAAGGTGATGAGGGCGCCGATCGGCACGCCACCGGCGATGCCCTTCGCGACCGTGATCGCGTCGGGGAGGATGCCGGCGTGCTGGTATGCGAACCAGCGACCGGTGCGGCCGATGCCGGTCTGGATCTCGTCGATGATCAGCAGCGCGCCGTGCTGCTCGGTGAGCTCGCGGGCCCGCTGGAGGAAGCCCTCCGGGAGGTCGAGCACGCCGGCCTCGCCCTTGATCGGCTCCACGAACAGCGCCGCCACGCGGTCGTCGATCGCGGCCTCCAGCGCGTGGATGGTCGAGTCGATGTGCTCGACACCGCCGGGCAGCGGCTCGAACGCCTCGCGCATCGGCGGCTTGCCGGTCAGCGCGAGCGAACCCATCGTGCGGCCGTGGAAGGCGTTGTGCAGGGCGAGCACCCGCGTGCGCTTGCCGTGCGGTCCCTTGTTGAGCCGTGCAAGCTTGAAGGCGGCCTCGTTGGCCTCGGCGCCGGAGTTGCCGAACAGGATGCGGCCGTGCTCCCCCGCGCCGGTGATCGCGCGCAGGCGCTCGGCGAGCTCCAGCTGCGGCGCTGTCGAGAAGTAGTTGGAGACGTGCGCGAGCGTCGCCACCTGGCTGCTCACCGCCTCCACCAGCACCGGATGCGCGTGGCCCAGCGAGTTGACCGCGATGCCGGCGAGGAAGTCGAGGTACTCGTTGCCGTCGACGTCCCAGACCCGGCAGCCCTCGCCGCGGGCGAGCATGAGCTTGGGTGTCGCGAGCGTGCGCATCATGGCGTCGCCGAAGCGCGGCTTCCAGCGCCCTTGGGTGTTCGCGTCCATGCTGTGCGTGGCCGATGCGCTCATGCCGGCACCACCTCCGTTCCGATTCCGGACTGCGTGAAGACCTCGAGCAGGATCGAGTGCGCCACGCGGCCGTCGATGATCGCAGCCTTGGGGACGCCGCCGTCGACGGCGTCCAGACAGGCCGCCATCTTGGGGATCATTCCGGACTCCAGCGACGGCAGCAGCTCGCGCAGCTCGGGCGCGGCGATCTTGGACAGCAGGGAGTCGCGGTTCGGCCAGTCGCTGTAGAGCCCGGCGACGTCGGTCAGGATGACGAGCTTGGCCGCCCCGAGCGCGACGGCGAGCGCGGCCGCCGCGGCGTCGGCGTTGACGTTGAGCGCCTGGCCCGGGTCGTCGATGTCCGGCGCGATCGAGGAGACCACCGGGATGCGGCCGGCGTCGAGCTGGGCGAGCACGGCCTCCGGATTCACCCCGATGACGTCGCCGACCAGGCCGAGGTCCACCTCGTCGCCGTCGACCACGGCGCCGCGCTTGCGGCCCTGGAACAGGCCGGCGTCCTCCCCGGAGAGCCCGGCGGCGAGCGGCCCGTGCTTGTTGATGTTGCTCACGATGTCGCGGTTGATCTGCCCGGTCAGCACCATACGGACCACGTCCATCGCCTCGGGCGTGGTCACCCGGTAGCCGCCGCGGAACTCGCTCTCGATGCCGAGCCGATCGAGCATCGCGGAGATCTGCGGGCCGCCGCCGTGCACGACCACCGGGCGCAGGCCGGCATAGCGCAGGTAGACGATGTCCTCGGCGAAGGTGCGCTGGAGGTCGTCGTTCACCATCGCGTTGCCGCCGAACTTCACCACGATGATGCGGTCGTGGAAGGTCTTCAGCCAGGGCAGCGACTCGATGAGGGTCGCGGCCTTGTCCGCGGCGGCGGCGTGCTCGGCGGCCTCTGCGGTGTCGGTGTCGGCGGTGGCGGTGTCGTCGGTCACTGTGGTCATCTCAGCTGGAGTAGGCACTGTTCTCGTGGACGTAGTCGTGGGTCAGGTCGTTGGTGAGGATGGCCGCCGTCTCGTCGCCCGCGTGCAGGTCGATGAGCACATGCACGGCACGCGGCGTCAGGTCGACGAGGTCGCGCGGCTGGTCCGGCTCCCCCGCCGTGCACACCTGCACGCCGTTGATCGCGACGTCGATCCCGTACGGGTCGAACTCGGCGTCGGTCGTGCCGACTGCGGCGAGCACCCGGCCCCAGTTCGGATCGTTGCCGAAGATGGCCGCCTTGAACAGATTGGACCGGGACACCGCGCGGCCGACCGCCACGGCGTCGTCCTCGGTGCGGGCGTTGACGACCTCGATCGTGACGTCGTGGGAGGCGCCCTCGGCGTCTTCCTGGAGCTGCTTGGCCAGGCTGCGGCACACCTCGGTGAGCGCGAGCGTGAACTCCGCGAGATCCGGCGTGACGCCGCTGGCGCCGGAGCCGAGCAGCGCGACGGTGTCGTTGGTGGACATGCAGCCGTCCGAGTCGAGCCGGTCGAAGGTGACCCGGGTGGCGGCGCGGAGCGCGGTGTCGAGCTGCGCGGAGTCGAGCACGGCGTCGGTGGTGATGACCACGAGCATCGTCGCCAGCCCTGGTGCGAGCATCCCCGCGCCCTTGGCCATGCCGCCGACCGCCCAGCCGGCCGGCGAGACCTGCTCGGCCTGCTTCGGCCGGGTGTCGGTGGTCATGATCGCCTCGGCGGCGCCGAGCCCGGAGTCGCCCGCGAGCGCGGTGGCCGCCTGGGCGACCCCCGCGGTCAGCTTGTCGACGTCGAGCTGGTCGCCGATCAGGCCTGTGGAGCAGACCAGCACGTCGCCGGCGGAGACGCCGAGGGCCGAACCGACGGCCTCCGCCGTCGCGTGCGTGGTCTGGAAGCCCTGCGCGCCGGTGTAGCAGTTGGCGCCGCCGGAGTTGAGGACGATGGCGGACACGACGCCGTCCGCGATGACCCGCTCGCTCCAGAGGACGGGGTTCGCCTTGCAGCGGTTCGTCGTGAAGACCGCCGCCGCCGCGGTGAGCGGCCCGCGGTTCTGGACGAGCGCGAGGTCGCGCTTGCCGCTGGACTTGAGGCCGGCGACGACGCCCGCGGCCGAGAATCCCTTGGCGGTGGTGACGCTCATGGCGCGACTCCGTTCACACTGAGGCCGGCGGTCTCGGCGAGTCCGAGAGCGAGGTTCGCGGACTGGATCGCCGCGCCGGCCGTTCCCTTGTACAGATTGTCGATCGCGAGCACGGTGACGACCCGGCCCGCCGCCTGATCGAGGGCGACCCCGATCAGCACGGTGTTCGAGCCCAGCACGTCCGCGGTGCGCGGCACACTGCCGGCCGGAAGGACGTGGACGAAAGGCTCGTCGGCGTAGGCGGCCTCCCAGACCTCCTGGACGTGTGCGGCAGTCACCCCCGGCTTCACCCGAGCAGTGGAGGTCGCCAGGATGCCGCGCGACATCGGCACGAGCACCGGCGTGAACGACAGGGTCGGCGCGACGGCACCGGCCTTGCGCAGGTTCTGCTGGATCTCCGGGATGTGCCGGTGCGTCCCGCCGACCGCGTACGGGTTGGCGGAGCCGAGGATCTCGCTGGCCAGGTACATCGTCTTGAGCGACTTCCCGGCGCCGGACGGCCCGACGGCGAGGACGCTGACGATGTCCTCCTCCTCGATCACGCCGGCGTGGATACCGGGCGCGAGGGCGAGCGAGACCGCGCTCGCGTTGCAGCCGGGTGCGGCGATGCGGGTGGCGGCGGCGAGGTTCGCGCGCTGCTTGGCGCCATCCGGTCCGACCAGGAGTTCGGGGACGCCGTACGCCCAGGAGCCGTAGTACTCGCCGCCGTAGAACGCCGCCCAGTCGGCGGGGTCCTCCAGCCGGTGGTCGGCGCCGGCGTCGACCACGAGCGTGTCGTGGGGCAGCTGCGCGGCGACCTCCCCCGAGCGGCCGTGCGGCAGCGCCAGGAAGACGACGTCGTGGCCGGCGAGGTTCTCCGGCGTGCTCTCGGAGAGGGTGAGGTGGGCGAGCGAGCGCAGATGCGGCTGGTGCGCGGCGAGCGGATGACCGGCGTTGTTGTGCGCGGTCACGGTGCGGATCTCGAAATCGGGGTGATCGGCGAGGATGCGCAGCAGCTCGCCACCCGCGTACCCGGAGGCACCGGCGACGGCAACCGAGAAAGTCATGCTTGTTCCTTGATGAGGTGGACGACAGGGGGCCGAGGATCCGGCGACGCCCCTGTCCGACCGCGAAGGGTCGCCCGAGCGCCGCCTAGATTCGGCGGTCGCGCAGGCGTCGGCGCATCGAGGGGGCACCGACGTTAAGCATGTAGACCACCCTAGCGCCCTGGCCGGGTCGGCCGCCAAATCGCGCCCGTCACACAACGCCCCAGGGCGCCGCGATTCGTGCCGAATGTCGCGTCTGGCGGCGCGAGAGTCGACATTCGTGCCGAATGTCGTCGTCGCGATTCGTGCCGAATGTCGTGATTGGCGGAGGCTAACGCGACATTCGGCACGAATCGTCGGTGGCTACTCGCGGATGTGGGCGCCGAAGAGCTCGTCGGCGCGAGCGGCGCCGGCGAGCTTCGCCTCGCTGGCCTCGGCTGCCGTCAGCGTGCGGTCGTCGGCACGGAAGCGCAGCGCGAAGGTGATGCTCTTGTGGTCGGCCGGGAGGCCGGCGCCGCGGTAGTCGTCGACCAGGCGGATGTCCTCCAGGAGCGTGCCGGCGCCCTCCCGGACCGCGGCCATCAGTTCGCCGGCCGGGACCTCGTCGCGCACGACGAGGGAGAGGTCCTGCGTCGCCGCCGGGAAGCCGGCGATCACGCCCGCGACGATGTCGGCGGGCGCCACGGCGATCAGCGCGTCCAGGTCGAGCTCGTAGACGGCCACCACGCGCGGGAGGTCGAGGTCTTCCGCGATCGCGGGCAGCAGCTCGCCGGCGTAGCCGACCGTGACGCGCGTGCCGTCCGCGGCGTGCGCGACCAGCTGGGCCGTGCGCCCCGGGTGGAGGGCCTGGTGGCGGCTCTGCACCGGCTCGACGCGCACGCCGACGGCGGTCGCGGTCTGCTGAACCGCCGTGAGCGCGTCGGCCACGCCGGCGGCCACGGGAGCCTGGCCCGGCTGCTTCTCCACCGTGTTGCCGACGATCAGACCGGCCAGGTGGCGCGGCTGCGCGGGGATGCCCGCGTTGAGGCCGGCGAGCACGTCATCGCCAGGAAGGGCCGCGCCGAGCGGCAGCTCCTCGCTGCCGAGCACGCCCCCTCCGGGCAGGAACACGGTGCCGAGCTCGTAGATGCGGAGGTCGACCAGGCCGCGCGCGAGGTTGCGCTTGGCCACGTCGATGAGGCCCGGGAGCAGCGACGTGCGCAGGTAGGGGGCGGTCGCGTCGAGCGCGTTGGCCAGCCGCACAGCGGGCACGCCGCCGGCCTCGGGCGAGCCGAACAGGTCGTTCTCCGCCTCCGAGACGAACGGGAAGGCGAGCACCTCGGTCGCGCCGTTGTCGGCGAGCATCTGGGCGACGGCGCGGCGCAGCTTCTGCGCGCGCGTCAGGCCGCGGCCGGGAGGCGCGACGGGCAGCACCGACGGGATGCGGTCGAACCCGACGATCCGGGCGACCTCCTCGGCCAGGTCGGACTTGTCGCGCAGGTCGGGACGCCAGCTCGGCGGCACGACCAGCAGGCCGTCGGCGTCGCCGGTCACGGTCCCGCCGATCTCGGCGAGCGCGCCGCGCACCTCGTCGTCCGTGAACTCCACGCCGATCAGGTTCGGGATGTAGTCGCTCGGCAGGCGGATCGGCTCGGCCTCCCCGGCCGTGTCCAGCAGCGAGCCGAGCTCGTCGGCGTGGCCGCCGGCCAGCTGCTCCAGGAGCTGCACGACGCGTGCGGCCGCCGCGACGGCGACGCGCGGGTCGACGCCGCGCTCGAAACGCTTGGACGCCTCGCTCGGCAGCTTGTGCCGGCGGGCGGTGCGCGCGATCGACACCGGGTCGAAGTTCGCCGCCTCCACGAGCACGTTCCTGGTGCCTGCGCCGATCTCGGTGGACGCGCCGCCCATCACGCCGGCCAGGCCGATGGCACCGGACTCGTCGGTGATGAGGAGGTCCTCGACGTCCAGCCTGCGGGTCTGGTCGTCCAGGGTCACCAGGGTCTCGCCCGGGTGGGCGCGGCGCACGACGATGCCGCCGGACAGCTTGTCCAGGTCGTAGCCGTGGATCGGCTGGCCGAGCTCGAGCATCACGTAGTTGGTGATGTCCACGATGAGCGAGATGGAGCGGACGCCGGCGAGCTTCAGCCGAGCCACCATCCACGGCGGGGTGGGCCGGGAGCCGTCGACGTCGCGGACCACGCGCGTCACGAAGACCGTGGCCCCGACGCGCCCGCGGATCGGGGCGCGGTCGTCGATCGTCACGCTGAAGCCGTGCGCGTGCGCGCCCGCGGAGTGCACGCGGACCGCCTCAGCCGGGTCACGGAACGCCGCCCCGGTCGCGTGCGAGTACTCGCGGGCGATGCCGCGGATCGAGAAGGCGTAGCCGCGGTCGGGGGTGACGTTGACCTCCACCGCGGTGTCGTCCAGCCCGAGCAGCGAGATGGCGTCGGTGCCGACCTCCGGGTCGAGACCCAGCGTCTTCAGCCGCAGGATGCCCTCGTGGTCGTCGCCGAGGCCGAGCTCGCGCGCGGAGGCGATCATGCCGTCCGAGACGTGGCCGTAGGTCTTGCGCGCGGCGATCGGGAACGGGCCGGGCAGGATCGAGCCGGGCAGCGTCACGACGACCTTGTCCCCGGCGAAGAAGTTGCGGGCGCCGCAGACGATGCCGCGCACGTCCTCGCCGCCGTCGGCGGCCTTCTGCCCTTCGGGCGCGACGCGCACGCGGCACCAGCGGATGGTCTTGCCGTTGCTCTGCGGCTCCTCCTCGAACTCCAGCACCTGGCCGACGACCACCGGGCCGGTGATCTCGAAGGTGTGGACGTCCTCCTCCTCGAGCCCGACGGACACGAGGGCGGCGTGGACCTCCTCGGCGGTCGTGCCGGGCTCCAGGTCGACGTACTCGCCGAGCCAACTCAGGGGGACGCGCATCAGACCACCATTCCGAACTGCTGGGAGAACCGGACATCGCCCTCGGCCATGTCACGCATGTCTTTGACGTCGTTGCGGAACATCAGCGCCCGCTCGACGCCCATCCCGAACGCGAACCCGGAGTAGACCTCCGGGTCGATGCCCGCCGAGCGCAGCACGTTCGGGTTCACCATGCCGCAGCCACCCCACTCGATCCAGCGCGCGCCGCCCTTGAAGGTCGGGTGCCAGAGGTCGAGCTCGGCACTCGGCTCGGTGAACGGGAAGTAGTTGGGGCGCAGGCGCACGCGCGCGCCCTCGCCGAACAGCGTCTTGGCGAAGTGGTCGAGCGTGCCGCGCAGGTGCGCCATGGTCAGGCCCTTGTCGACGGCGATGCCCTCGGTCTGGGTGAAGACCGGGAGGTGCGTGGCGTCGAACTCGTCGGTGCGGAACACCCGGCCCGGCGCGATGCGGTAGACCGGCAGCTCGTTCCCGAGGAGGGCACGGAGCTGCACCGGCGAGGTGTGCGTGCGCATCACGAGGTGCGCGTTCGTGGGCTCCACGAAGAACGTGTCCTGCATGGCGCGCGCCGGGTGGTCGGCGTCGAAGTTGAGCGCGTCGAAGTTGTACCACTCGCTCTCCAGCTCCGGGCCCTCCGCGACCTCCCAGCCCATGCCGACGAAGATGTCGGCGATGCGCTCCTGCAAGAGGCTCAGCGGGTGCCGGGCGCCGGGCGTCCAGCGGGTCGGGAGCGCGGTGACGTCCACAGCCTCGGCGGCGAGCCGGGCGGCGTCCTCCTCGGCCGCGATCACGGCCTCCTTGGCGGCGAGCGCCTGGTTCACGCGGCCACGCGCGCCGCCGACGAGCTTGCCCGCCGCGGCCTTCTGGTCGCCCGGGAGCGAGCGGATGGCCGCGTTCAGCCGTGCGAGCGGAGAGCCCTCCGCGGTGTGGTCGTGGCGGACGGCCTTCAGCGCGTCCGAGGTGCCGGCGGCGTCGATCGCGGCGAGCGCCGCGCCGACGGCCGCGTCGACGGTCGCCTCGGTGAATTCTGTGGTTTCAGACACGGTTCCCCAGTTTAGTCGGTGGACGAGGAGGGCTCTGCGGCCGAGTCGGGAGGTTCGGCGGCCGGACCGAGGGCTATTCCGCCGAGTACACCAGGTACGCGGCCTCCCACAGCCGGTCGGGCGCCGGGACGGTCAGCCCGGAGAGCAGCAGGGTCAGCTGGTCGATCAGCTGGTGCCAGCCCGCCGCGAAGTCGGGCGCCGAGCGCAGCCGCCCGGCGCCGAAGGTGTCCTCTACTCCGTCTTGCTCGAGCGACAGCAGCGTGCCGTCGCCTGTCTCCGTGAGGCGGATGCTCACCGCGGCGTCGCCCCAGCTGAAGCGGAGGTGCGCGCACTCCTCGAGCTCCAGCACCTCCAGGACCTGGACCGCGCCCGCCACGTTCTCGTCGCCGAGCCGCATCACGTCGCCGAGCCGCAGCCGGCGCTCGCGCGCGGGATCGTCGGGCCACTCCACCACCGGCCACAGCCAGCGGCCGACCCGGTCGGGCAGCGTGAGGGCGTCCCAGACCTCGTCCACGGGAGCGTCGAGGAGGCGCTGAAGCGAGACGGCGGACCGACCGCCGGTGCGTTCCATCCTCGCGGGGACCAGCGCGGCCTCCTCGCGGCGGTACTCGTCCAGCGCCGCGTCGAACGCCGCCGGATCCGCAGCCTCGCCGAGGTAGCCGTCGTGCTCCTGCGGCGACGCGTCGGCGCCGAGCTCGCGGGCCAGGTGGGTGAGAACGTCCTGCCAGCCCGCGCCGTACACGGAGGCCGTGATCGCCTGGACGCGCCGGTGCGTCAGCGTGAGGAGGACGCGGCCCTCGCCTGCTGGCTCGATGACGGCCTCCAGCTCGGTCGGCGCCTCCACCTGGCCGGCGCCGCTGAACCGCCAGGTCACCAGGAGGCGCCGTTCCGGCTCGCACGCCAGAACGCGACCGTCGACAACGGCGTCGGCGTCCGGGCCGCCCATCGCGAGCCGGAATCCCTCGGCGGTCTGCTTGTAGCGGCCGATCCAGCGGGCCAGCCGCTCGGGTTCGGTGAGCGCAGCCCAGAGGTCGGCGGCGGTCGCGGGATACTCACGCTCGACCGTCAGCGAGCGGCGCGCGCCGTCGAGGGCGAGCTCTCCCCAGAGGGTCACGATGCGGCCTTTCCTCTGCCCTGGGGCTGGGGCCGGGTTCCGCGGACTACGCGCGAGGCGTCTCCCCGCTGCAGCCGCCGTCCGCGCGCCAGTTCGGTTCCGAGCGCGTCCAGCCGCTGCTCCCACATCGCCCCCAAGCCGTCGAACCAGGCCGCCGCCGCCGCCAGCCCCTCCGGCTCCAGCGCGTAGACGCGGCGCTGCCCGTCCACCCGGGAGGCCACCACGCCCGACTCCCGCAGCACCCGCAGGTGCCGGGACGCCGCCGGCTGCGTGATCCCGAACTCGTCGGCGGCGAGCGTCGCGAGCTCGCCCGCCGTGCGCTCACCGCGCGCGAGCAGCTCCACGAAGCGACGACGCACGGGGTCGCCCACCGCTTCCAGACCGTCCATGCACGCAATCTATCAAGACGGTGTTATATAACGCAAGCCTTATGGGTTACTCTGACCGCTGTGCGAAGGCCGACTCGTACAGGCAGACCGACGCCGCGGTCGCGAGGTTCATCGACTCGGCCCGGCCGTAGATCGGCACCGTGACCACGCGGTCGACCAGCCCGAGCAGGTCGTCGGCGAGCCCGTGGGCCTCGTTCCCGAACACCCACGCGGTCGGCCGGGCGAGCTGGCCCTCCTGACGCGCGGCGAGGAGGTCCTCCCCCTTGATGTCGGCGGCCAGCACCTGCAGGCCCGCACTGTGCGCCCGGCCGACCACATCGGCGAGGTCGGCGCCGACCGCCACCGGGACGTGGAACAGCGACCCCGTCGTGGAGCGCACGACCTTCGGGTTGTAGAGGTCCACGGTGCGACCGGTGAGCACGACGGCGTCGGCGCCCGCGGAGTCGGCGGCGCGGATGATCGTGCCCGCATTGCCGGGGTCGCGCACCTCCTCCAGGATCGCCACCAGCCGGGGCTCGTCGGCGAAGATGTCGCGGACGGAGGTCGGGAACTGCCGGCACACGGCCACGAAACCCTGCGGCGTGACCGTGTCGGCCATCGTGTCGAGCACGTGCTCGGTGACGAACTCGACGTCGACACCGGCCTCCACGGCGGTCTGCGCGATGTCCTGGTAGCGCTCCAGCGCCGTCGGCGTCGCGTAGAGCTCGACGACCAGTTCCGGTCGGTAGGTCAGCGCCTCGGAGACCGCCTGCGGCCCTTCGAGGAGGAACAGCCCGGTCTCGGCACGGGCGGGACGCTTCGCGAGCTTCGCGACGGCGCGGACGCGCGGCGAGCGCGGGTTGTCAAGCATGCGCACAGCTTATCGGCGGGGAACGCCGAACGGCCCGGCCGACGCGAGGTCGGCCGGGCCGTTCGTGGTGGTGCAGCTGCTTACGCGGCCTTCGGGGCCGAGGTGTCGGCCGGGAGGGCCTTCTTCGCGGTCTCCACGAGCGCCGCGAAGGTCGCGGGCTCGTTCACGGCCAGCTCGGCGAGGATGCGACGGTCGACCTCGACGCCCGCCAGGCCCAGGCCCTGGATGAGGCGGTTGTAGGTGAGACCGTTGGCGCGGCTCGCGGCGTTGATCCGCTGGATCCAGAGACGGCGGAAGTCGCCCTTCTTCTGGCGGCGGTCACGGTACGCGTAGACGAGGGAGTGGGTGACCTGCTCCTTCGCCTTGCGGTAGAGGCGCGACCGCTGACCGCGGTAGCCCTCGGCGCGCTCGAGGATGACCCGACGCTTCTTGTGGGCGTTGACGGCCCTCTTCACTCTTGCCATTAGTCGATATTCCTTACGTGCGTGTCGGGGGGATTACTTGCCGAGCATCCGGCGGATGACCTTGGCATCCACCTCGGGGACGACCTGCTCCGCGTTCAGGCGGCGCTTGCGGTCGCTGGACTTGACCTCCAGGTTGTGGCGCATGCCGGCCTGCTGCTTCATGACCTTGCCGCTGCCGGTGATCTTGAAGCGCTTCTTGGCGCCGGAGTGGGACTTCTGCTTGGGCATTACTTCTCCTCGTTCGTCGCCTGGGCGGGCGAACTCTCTTCGGACTGAGCAGCGTCGGCTGTCTCAGCAACCGCCTCCTGGTCGCGCCCCTGGGCGCGCGCCTTGGAAGCGGCACGTACTGCGTTTGCCTCGGCCTTGGCCTCGGACTTGTTCTTGAGCGGGCTGATGATCATCACCATGTTGCGACCGTCGATGGTCGGGTTCGACTCGACCTGGCCGAACTCGGCGACGTCCTCCGCGAAGCGCTGCAGCAGTCGGACGCCCTGCTCGGGGCGCGACTGCTCGCGGCCGCGGAACAGGATCATGGCCTTGACCTTGTCGCCGGACTTCAGGAAGCCTTCGGCGCGCTTGCGCTTGGTCTCGTAGTCGTGCTTGTCGATCTTGAGGCGGAACCGGACCTCTTTGAGGATGGTGTTCGCCTGGTTGCGCCGGGCCTCCTTGGCCTTCTGCGCAGCCTCGTACTTGAACTTGCCGTAGTCCATGATCTTCGCGACCGGCGGCTTGGAATTGGGCGCGACCTCGACCAGGTCGAGATCCGCCTCCTGCGCGAGTCGGATGGCGACCTCGATCTTGACGACGCCGACCTGCTCTCCGCTGGGGCCGACGAGTCGAACTTCGGGGACGCGGATACGGTCATTCGTACGGGGTTCGCTGATGTCAGTCTCCTCTGATGAGCGATGCTTCGAGTGCTCGGCCGTCCTTCGACGGTTCGGAGAAAGCGGGGATTCCACGCACCAGCGCAGCCCCGCGACCCGATTTTCCCGAAGGATTCGTCTCGCAGGGCTGGTGCAGCACCCTGGCTACCGCCGTGCTGACGCACGTCGGCGGAGTGCAACGACCCGGTAACCTGTAAAGCGGTCAAGCGCGGGTGGGAGGAATCTCCACTTTCGTCCCGAGGCAGATGCCCCGGAGCCCGAACGATTCTAGCAGAGGAAAGCAGTGAGCGACACATCCCCCATCCCTGACGGTCACAGCCACGAGGAGGAGGCGATCGCGGGAGCCACCCGCGACATCGCCGAGGTCCCCGCGGTGGAGGTCATCACGACCACCGCCGTGCACCTGATGAGCGCCGCCGCGGTGAAGACCGGGCTGGCGGACGACCCCGAGCACCAGACCGATTTGGACGAGGCCCGCAAGCTGATCGACGCGCTCGCCGGCCTGGTGACGGCGAGCGCCGCGCACCTCGGCGACCAGCACGCGCGCAGCCTGCGCGACGGCCTCCGCTCGCTGCAGCTGGCGTTCCGCGAAGCGTCGCCGTTCCCGGACGAGATCGGCAAGGGACCGGGCGAGAAGTACACCGGGCCGGTCAACTAGGGGACCTGATGGACGCCGCCGCCGTGCACGCGCTCGCTCTGGGCCTCCCGGAGGTCGAGGAGTACGAGCACGGCGGCCTCCCGGCGTTCCGCGTGCGCGGGAAGCGCTTCGCGACGATGCTCGACCCGGACACCTCGACGGTCAACCTGATGCTCGGCGAGGCGGGCATCAGGGAGGCTGCGGCGGCGTGGCCGGAGCACTGTTCCGAGCAGTGGTACGCCGGGCGCCTGTCGTCGGCGCACGTCGACTTCTCCGACATCGAGCCGGGGCTGCTGCGCGAGCTGATGACGGACGCCTGGCGCAACCGCGCCCCAGTGTCCCTGCGCCGCCTCCTCGACTGACGTCGGCAACGGAGGAGATCGGCGCCCGAAACCGTGCCCGGGACAGCTAACGGAGGACATCCGGGCCTCGGGAGGTCGGGCCTCCTCCGCTAGCGACGCGCGGCGCGGCGCCCCGAGGCGTCGGCAACGGAGGACATCCGGGCCTCGGGAGGTTGGGCCTCCTCCGTTAGCTGCCGGCGGCCGGCGTGTCGAGCGGGGACTCCTCCGTTGCCGACGCGCGGGCGCGGTGGCCCGTGTGGCCGAGCGAGGCGACCGCGATCGTGATCGCCGCCGACACCAGCACCCCGAGCGACACGTGCACGAGCAGCGCGAGCGCGCCCGCCGCAGCCCCCGCGGTGATGAGCAGCACGGCGAGCGCGCGCCGCACCCAGAACGAGCCGTTCCCGCCGGCGAGGCGGCTGTCGGCGGCGAGGCCGGTCAGCGTGGAGGTCACGACCACCGTCGTGACGTCGGCCACCTTCACCCGGCGCGCGAGTGCTGCCTGCATCCCCATCGCGAAGCCGAGCGCGGAGGTGGCGATGGTGCCCACCAGTTCCGGGTCGAGGTGCAGCGCGAACGCCAGCAGCACCGCGATCGCGGTCAGGAGCCCCGCGATCACCCAGAGCGTCGCGGTCACCCGGCCCGACCAGCCGTCGTCCCGGCGCACGAGCCGGCTGCCGACGACGGCGCCCGCGAGGAACGCGCCGAGTGCCAGCAATGGCCGGAGGATCGGGAGGTTCGTGGTCCCGGTCAGCGCCATCCCGAGCAGCACGACGTTGCCGGTCATGTTGCCGGTGAAGACCCGGTCGAGGCCGAGGTAGCCGGTGGCGTCGACGACACCGGTCGAGAACGTGAGGGCGAGCATGAGGGCCAGGTGCAGCCGATCGGCGTCGGTGCGGCCCAGACGGTGAGTGACGGACACGGAGGTCCACCCTATTCGAGTCCGGGTCGGGCCCGCGGCGGTGCAGGATGGGGTCCATGACGTTCACCCCTCCCCCCGCCGTCACTTCCCGCCCCACGCTCACCGGCACGTTCGGGATGTCGGCCTCCACGCACTGGCTGGCGACGGCGAGCGCGCAGGCCGTCCTGGAGCGCGGCGGCAACGCGTTCGACGCCGCCGTCGCCGGCGCGTTCGTGCTGCACGTGGTGGAGCCGCACCTGAACGGCCCGGGCGGCGACCTGGTGGCGCTGTTCGCGACGGCGGACGACCCCACACCGGTGGTGCTCGCGGGCCAGGGCCCGGCCCCGGCGGGGGCGACTCGGGAGCACTACCTGGCGGAGGGGCTGGAGCTCGTCCCCGGCGCCGGCGCGCTCGCGGCGGCGGTCCCCGGCGCCGTCGACGCGTGGCTGCTCCTGCTGAAGGACCACGGCAGCTGGGAGCTCGCCGACGTCCTGGCGTTCGCGATCGGCTATGCCGAGGACGGCCATCCCGTGCTGGAGCGGGTCTGTACGACGATCCGCACCGTCTCCGGGCTGTTCGCCGAGCACTGGCCCTCCTCCGCCGAGCACTGGATGCCGGGCGGCCGCGTCCCGGAGGCCGGCGAGCTCATCCGCAATCCCGCGTACGCGCGCGTCCTGCGCGGGCTGATCGCGGCGGGCGACGCCGCGGCGACACGCGAGGACCGGGTGGAGGCCGCCCGCACCGAGTGGGCGACCGGCCTCGTCGCGCGGGAGGCGTCCGCGTTCGCGCGCATCCCGCACCGGCACTCCCCCGGCACCGACCACGCCGGCGTGATCGCGGAGTCCGACTTCGCGTCCTTCCGCGCCGGGTACGAGCAGGCGACGACGCTGGAGTTCCGCGGTCACACGATCGCGAAGACGGGCGCGTGGGGCCAGGGGCCCGCGCTGCTGGAGACGCTGGCCATCCTCGACGGCTTCGACGACGAACGCCTCGACCCGTCCACCGAGCTCGGCGCGCACACCATCCTGGAGGCGCAGAAGCTCGCCTACGCCGACCGCGACGCGTACTTCGGCGACGCCCGCGTCCCCGTGGCGGAGTTGCTGGCGCCGGAGTACATCGCCGCCCGTCGCGCGCTCATCGGCGACCGAGCCTCAGCCGTGTTCCGTCCGGGCCGGGTGGCGGGCGCCGAGCCGTTCCTCCCGCCGCTGCGCACGTCGTACGAGCCGCCGCTGGCGGAGGCCATCGCTGGCGTCGGCGAGCCGACCGTCGCGCGCGACGGGACCACCCGCGGCGACACGTGTCACATCGATGTAGTGGACCGCTGGGGCAACATCGTCTCCGCGACGCCCTCGGGAGGCTGGCTGCAGTCGTCGCCGACCATCCCGGCGCTCGGCTTCTGCCTCGGCACCCGCCTGCAGATGACCTGGCTGGAGGAGGGCTCGGCCTCGACCCTGCAGCCCGGCAAGCGACCGCGGACGACGCTCACCCCGACGCTCGTGCTGCGGGACGGCCTCCCGGTGACCGCCCTCGGCTCGCCGGGCGGCGACCAGCAGGACCAGTGGCAGCTGCTCTACCTGCTGCGCACGCTGGTCGGCGGTTACACACCGCAGCAGGCGATCGACGCGCCGGCGTTGCACACCACGTCGCTGGCGGAGTCGTTCTGGCCGCGCACGTGGGTGCCGGCCGGCGCCGTCGTGGAGTCGCGGCTCGGCGAGGATGTCATCGCGGGGCTGGAGGCCCGCGGCCACGTGGTGACGCGGGCCGGCGGGTGGACGCTCGGCCGGCTGTCGTCGGTGGGGCGCGACCCGGAGACGGGCGTACTGAGCGCGGCAGCGAACCCGCGCGGGATGCAGGGCTACGCGGCGGGGCGGTAGGAGCGCCTTACGCGGTCGCGGCCACGGCCGCCCGCACCGCCTCCAGAGTCCGTCCGGCCTCCACGCGGTCGGTGAGCCAGTTGCTGACCGAGAACCGCAGCACCGCCCTCCCGTGCCACTCGGACGGCGACGCCAGCGCGACCCCGCCCTGCCGGAGCGCCTCCCCCACCCGGCGCGTTCGGTCGTCGTCGCCGAACGTCGCGCAGACCTGCGTGTAGACCACGTCGTTGAGCACCTGCGCCCCGGGGATGGTCGCAAGCCCGTCCGCGATGATCCTCGCCGCGTCCGCGAGGCCCTGGACGAGGTCGGCGACCCCTGCGCGGCCGAGTTGGGCGAGCGTCGCGTACACGGGGACTCCGCGCGCGCGGCGGCTGAGTTCCGGGACCCGGTCCTCGGGATCCGCCGCACCGGACATCGCCGCGAGGTAGGCGGCGTGCTGCGCCATCGAGGCGTGCAGCACCTCCGGGTGCGCGACGATCGCGAGGCCGCAGTCGTACGGGACGTTCAACGTCTTGTGCGCGTCCGTCGCCCAGGAGTCCGCGCCTGCCAGTCCCGCGGTGAGGTGGCGCAATCGCGGGGCGGCCGCGGCCCACAGCCCGAACGCGCCATCGATGTGCACCCACGCCCCCGCGTCGTGCGCGACCTCGATCGCGTCGGCCAGCGGGTCGAACGCGCCCGAGTGGACGTTGCCCGCCTGCAGGCACACGACCGCCGGGCCGTGGCCCTCAGCAAGCGCCTCGCGGAGCGCGTCCACGCGGAGGCGGCCCTGCTCGTCGGTGCCGACCGGACGTCCGGCGCCGAGCCCGGCCAGCATCGCGGCGCTGTCGACCGAGCCGTGACGCTCGGCGCCGACCAGGAGGCGTACACGGGGCCCTCCCGCCAGCCCGTCCGTCCGCGCGTCCCAGCCGGCGCGGCGCAGCGTCTCGTCGCGGCCGCAGATCAGGCCGACGAGGTTCGCGGCGGTCGCGCCCGTCACGTAGCCGACCTCCGCCTGAGCGGGGAGCCCGAGGAGGTCGAGCATCCACTCGGCGGCGAGTTCCTCCGCGGCGACCACGCCGGGGGTGACCGCGCGCAGGGCGGTGTTCTGGTCCCAGGCCGCGACCAGCCAATCGGCGCCGAGCGCGACGGGCTGCGCGCCGCCGATCACCCAGCCGTGGAAGCGCGGCGAGTCCATCCGGATCAGCCCCGGCTCGACGGCCGACGCCAAGTGCGTCAGCACCTCTGTCGCAGCGGGCCCGCGCTCCGGGAGCCGCCGGCCCAGCGCGTCCTTGACCGTCTCGACATCGGCGGTCGGCGGGATCGCCCCGTCGCGTACGCCGTCCAGCCAGCGCCCCGCGAGCACGGCGGCTTCGCCGAGCACAGGGCGGAACTCATCGTCCACACGGGCAGGGTAGCGCTGCCCGGTTGCCGTGGACAACGGAGGAGAGCCGATGCGACACGCCAGTGCGGAGCGGTCAGCGGAGGAGATCGGTGGTGAGGGCGGGCCGGTCTCCTCCGGCGCCGACGCGAGATGGCCGGGTCACCAGAGCGGCGGGCGGCGGGTCTCCCAGTGGAGGCGGCGCTCCAGCTGCGCCGCCAGGGACAGCAGCGTGCGCTCGCCTCCGGGGCGGCCGATGAGCTGCACGCCCATCGGGAGGCCGTCCGCCGTCTGCGCGACCGGGAGCACGATCGCGGGCAGGCCGCTGACGTTCAGCATCGAGGTGAACGGCGTGTACAGCACCTGCTGCTCGAAGTTGCGCTCGCCGTCCTCCTGGTCGTACCAGCCGACCGGCCGCGGAGTCAGGGCGAGCGCCGGCGTCAGCACCGCGTCGAACGACGCGAGCTGCCGGATGAAGGAGCGCTCGTACGCGGTCAGCGCGCTGAGCGCCTCGCTCAGCTCCCGGGCGAGGATGCTCCGGCCGCGCCGCACGAGCCAGGCGGTGAGCGGTTCCAGCAGAGCCAGCGCATCGCCGTCCGCCGGGATGCGCGCGGCTCCGGCCTGCCAGATCGTCCGGAACGCGGGGGCGTAGGTCGGGTCGGGCTCCAGGGCGGTCTCCTCGATCCCGTGCCCCATGGCCGCGAACGCATCGACCGCCGCGTCGAGCGCCGACCGGGCCTCCGGGGAGACCACGATGTCGTAGGCGTCGTCCCACGCGGAGGTCGTCATCACGCCGAGCTGGAACCTCCCCTCCCCGCGGATCGCGGTGCCGAGGAAGGGCCCGTCGTCCTCGTACGGCGCCCGCAGCGTGAAGTGGTGGTCGATCCGGCCGCCGACCTTCGCGATCATCCCGTCAAGGAGCAGCGCCGCGTCCGCTGTGGTGCGCGCGAGCGGGCCCGCCACGACGAGCCCGGCGAGCGAATCGATGCCGCTCCCGGCGGGCACCAGCCCGCGCGAGGGCTTGAGCCCGACCAGGCCGCACGCCGCGGCGGGGATCCGGACCGACCCGCCGCCGTCGGAGCCGGGCGCGAACGGCAGCATCCCGCTGGCCACCGCGACGGCCGCGCCTCCGCTCGACCCGCCCGCGCCGAGCTCGGGGTTCCACGGGTTGCGGGCGGGCGGCGCGACCAGCGACTCGGTGTAGGCGGGGAGGCCGAATTCGGGCGCGTTCGTCTTGCCCAGGCTCACGGCGCCCGCCGCGTCCAGCGTCTCCACGATCTCGTCGGAGCGGTCGGGCACGAAGCCGGCCATCACCCGCGAGCCGAACCCCGCCGGGACGCCCGCGCGCAGCCAGAGGTCCTTGTCGCCGGAGGGCAGCCCCCAGAGCGGCGCGGTTTTGGGCACGCGGGCGGCGACCTCGTCCGCCCGCTCCAGCGCGCGCTCGCGGGTGACGGTGACGAACGCGCCGAACTGCGGGTTCAGCCGCTCGATGCGGTCGAGGTAGTGGGAGGCCAGCTCCCGCGGCGACACCCTCCCCGCCTGCAGTTCCTGCCACAACGCCAGCGCCGTCATCTCATGGAGTTCCACGGGACCACGCTATGCCCTCGGACATGGACGTGGCCGGGAGCCCTGCTCCCGGCCACGATTTGTGCCATCGGCCTCACTCGGCCGACCCGCCACGCGGGCCGCCCGACGATGTCGTCGAGGTGAGCCTAGGTCGCCGCGAACGACATGGCCGCGATACTCGGCAAACCCATAGTGGACGTCAGCCCAACTCCTGGAACACCGTCACCTGGAGGTCGCCCGGCGTGCCCAGCCGCGCGTTCAGCGAGTTCCACGGCGTCACCGTCGGCGGCGCGATCAGCTCGGCGCCGGCGTCCACGAGCCGTGCGGTGACCGTGCGCCCGTCGTCCACCTCGAAGGCCAGCCGAATGCGCGGGGCGACCGGGCGGCCGACCTCCACGTCGTCGATCATCGCCTTCTGCGCCGGGTTGGCCAGCTCCAGCGTCGCGCGGCCCGCGTCGAGGATGGCGACCCGCGCGCCCCCGTCGCCGGCGTAGCTCGCCTGCTCGGGCAGCCCGAGGACGTCGCGGAAGAACGCGAGCGCCTCGTCGTAGTCCTCGGCCTCCACCACGATGCGCAACTGCCGCACCGGTGCTGTGTCGTTCATCCCTGTGTTCCTCCGATCGGTACCGTGGACCCGTGCTGGGTTACATCTTCCTCGCCGTCGCCATCGCGACGGAGGTCGTCGCGACGACGTTCCTGAAGTTCACGTCGGGTGAGAACTCCAAGTGGTGGGCGTTCGCGATCGTCGTGGTCGGCTACGTCGCCTCCTTCATCGCGCTGTCGCAGTCGTTGTCGCGCGGCGTCCCGCTCGGCGTCGCCTACGCGATCTGGTCGGCGGTGGGCGTCGCGGCGATCGCCGTCATCTCCTGGGTGTTCTTCCGGGAGTCGCTGACCTGGGTGCAGATCCTCGGCCTGGTGCTGCTGATCGGCGGCGTCGGCCTCCTGGAGCTCGGCGGGCGCCACCCGGCGGCGTGAGCCGGCCGGATCGTTCCCGGGGCCTCAGCCGACGAACGCGGCGAGCGCGTCGTCGATCGTGCGCGCAGGCGACACCCACGCGAACATCGCGCCGGGTCCCTCCGGGACGTAGCCGCCGTCCGCGGTCCGCGCGACGGTGCCGAGCAGCCTCCCCCGACCGGGCTCGGCGTCCTCATCCTCGTAGGAGTGGTCGTACACGGTGAACGTGTCACCGTCCTCGTAGACGGACAGATCTTCCAGTAGCGGCATCTCAGAACCTCCTGGTGAACGGCATCGGCTTGCGCATCCGGATGAGGAGCAGCAGCGGCACGAGGACATACGGGCCGTTGTAGAGCAGGAAGACGACCGGGTTGGGCGTGCGCTCCCCGACCGGCCCGAAGAATTCGACGCCGAAGATCGGGATGGCGGTCAGGCTGATGATCATGGTCGCGTAGATCACGCAGAACAGCTGGATCCAGTTGAAGCCCTTGACGAGGCAGACGATCAGCAGGATGTAGAACGGCAGGTACACGAACGCGCTCGTGCCGGTGATGAACCGCAGCCAGAGCGCCTCGTGCTGGTAGAGCGGGTCGTACTGCGACGAATACGTGTAGTTCCACTGCGCGAGGATGTTGGTCGTCGTCGCGGTCTGCGGGATGCCGAGCGTCGGGATGGCGTCGCTGATGACGCAGGTCAGGCTGAACAGCGAGAACATCACGACGAAGAAGATGTCGAACGGGCGCTTCCGGAGCGGGAGGTTCGCGGGCGTCGCCGGGGCGGCGGAGGCGACCTCGCCGGGGCGCGGGGAGGCGGTTGTCACGGGTGACACCCTAGCGGCGACAAGCCCTACTTGAGCGATTTCTGCATCAGCACCGTCCCCAGCCAGCGCTCGAACTTGTAGCCGACGCGTCCCATCCGGCCGATCTCGGTGAAGCCGAAGTTCTCGTGCATCTTGATCGAGGCCTCCGCGCCCTTGTCGGCGATGACCGCGATCATCTCCTTCAGGCCCGCGGCCTTGGAGCGGTCGATGAGTTCCTGCATCAGGACCGGGCCGAGGCCTTTCCCGGTGGACGCCGCGCCCAGGTAGATCGAGTTCTCGACCGTGAAGCGGTAGGCGCGCTTCTGCTTCCACGGCGACACCAGCGCGTAGCCGAGTATCTGGCCGCTCGGCGACTCGGCGACGATGAACGGCATCCCGAGCTTGTGGAGGTAGGCGAACTTGCTCTTCCACTCCTTCAGCGTCATGGCGTCCTCGTCGAAGGTGACGGTGCTGTTGGCGACGTAGTGGTTGTAGATCTCGCGCACGTGGGGCAGGTCCTCGGGCCGCGCCTCGCGGATGGCGTAGTCGAACGGCGCCTCGTCGGGCTCCGGCTTGCGCAGGTGGCGCGGCAGCACCCGGCGGGTCTCGTATTCCTCTTCCAGCACGGTTCCAGGGTACGTCGTCGCGCGTTTCGCCGGGGTTACGGCGTCAGCGACCAGTCCACCGGCTTCTCCCCCGCCGCCTCCAGCAGCGCGTTCGCCCGCGAGAACGGCCGCGACCCGAAGAACCCCCGGGACGCCGAGAGCGGACTCGGATGCGGGGACTCGATGACCGGGTTGCCGCCGAGCAGGGGCTTCAGCGTGGCCGCGTCGCGACCCCAGAGGATGCTCACGAACGGCCGGCCGCGCTCCACCAGGGCGCGGATCGCGTGCTCGGTCACTGCTTCCCACCCCTTGCCGCGGTGCGAGGCAGGCGCGCCGGGACGCACGGTCAGGACCCTGTTCAGCAGCATCACGCCGTGGTCCGCCCACGCGCTCAGGTCGCCATGCGGCGGCGGCACGACGCCGAGGTCGTCGCGGAGCTCGCGGTAGATGTTCTGCAGGCTGCGCGGGATCGGGCGCACGTGCCGCTCCACCGCGAACGACAGCCCGATCGGGTGGCCGGGCGTGGGGTACGGGTCCTGGCCGACGATGAGCACACGCACGTCCGAGTACGGCGCACGGAACGCCCGGAGCACGTTCTCCCCCGCCGGGAGGTACGGCCGGCCCGCCGCGACCTCGGCGCGCAGGAATTCGCCCATCCCGGCGATGCGGTCGGCGACCGGGGCGAGCGCCTGCGCCCAGCCCGGGTCCATCGAGCCGTCGGCGGCGAGCTCCGCCAGAGTCTTCGGCATGGCGCGGGCAGCCCTGCTCAGTGCGTGGAGGCCGTGACCGGCGGCAGCGCCGACCACGGGAACGTGATCCACCGGTCGGTGCGGCGCCAGACGAAGTCGGGCTCCAGCACCGTGCGCGGCTTGGAGTACAGGCACACCGTGCGCACGTCGGCGCCGGAGGCCGCGATCAGGTCGACGACCATCGCGAGGGTGCGGCCGGAGTCGGAGACGTCGTCCACCAGCAGGACACGCTTGGCCTCCAGCGCGGAGGAGTCGAGCATCGGCGGGAGGACCACCGGCTCGGGCAGCCGGGTGTCGACGCCGGTGTAGAACTCGACGTTCAGGGCGCCGCACGCCTTGATGCCGAGGGCGTACGAGATCGCTCCGGCGAGCAGGAGGCCGCCGCGCGCGATGGCCACGACCATGTCGGGTTCGAAGCCGGACTCGACCACCTCACCGGCCAGGTGCCGGGCCGCGTCGCCGAACTCGAGCCAGCCCAGGACCTCCCGTTCCGTCGCTTCGAGGACGTCTGCACCTGAATCGTCGAGTTCGCTGGCCACGCATCTACCGTACAAGGGCGCGGCAGGTGTTAGCATCCGCGCATGACCTCGGAGAAGACGGTCGCCCAGCGCCGGGCGTCCACCGCGATCGGCGCGACCGCCGCCCTCATCGGCTGGCTCGCACTGGTCGAGCTCACCAGCGGCATCCTGCAGGGCTACTACGTGCCGCTGATCTCCGACATCGTCAAGCATCTGGGCATCCACGACGCCGACTACAACTGGTTCGAGGCCGCCCAGCTGCTCCTCTCCGCGCTCGTCGTCCCGGTGCTCGCCAAGCTCGGCGACATGTTCGGGCACAAGCGCATCCTGCTGGTCGCGACCGTGCTCACCGCGCTCTCGAGCTGGGCGCTCGCGTTCTCGCACGACTTCACGACCTACCTGGTCGCGTTCGCGCTGCAAGGCTTCTATGTGGTCTGGCTGCCGTTGGAGATCGCGCTGATCTTCGACCGCGGCCGTCGCACCGACACGGCGGCCTCGCGCACCCGGCGGGCGGCCGGCCTGCTGGTGGTGGCCCTGGAGTTCGGCGCGATCGTGGGCGCGATCGGCGCCGGGCTGCTCTTCGAGGCGTTCGGCGGTAACGTGACGACCACCCTCATGGTGCCCGCCGCGGCGGTCACCCTCGTGTTCTTCGCCATCCTGTTCGGCGTCCCGGAATCGGAGCCCGTGGGCGGCCGGACGCTGGACGGTGTCGGCTTCATCCTCCTGACGCTCGCCCTTCTGCTCATCACCTCGGGCCTGACGTTCCTGCGGATCGACGGCGTCGGCGCCTGGTGGGTCTGGGCGCTCATCCTCCTCGGGGTGCTCGCCTTCATCCCGTTCGGCCGCTGGGAGCTGAAGCAGAAGGATCCGGCGATCGACCTGCGTGTGCTGCGCCAGCCGAACATGTGGCCGGTGCAGCTCACGGCCGGTCTCATCGGGATCAGCCTGCTCGGCGCGCAGGCCCCGCTCAGCACCTACGCGGGCACCGATCCGGTCAACGGTTACGGCCTGGGGCTCAGCGCCGGCCAGCGCAGCATCCTGATCGGCGCGTACCTCATCTCGATGATCGTCGGCGCGGTCCTCTTCCCGGTGGTGTCGTCCTGGCTGAACCCGCGCGTGACGCTCATCGGCGCGTCCTTCCTGGTGGCGATCGGGTACCTGCTGTTCCTGCCGTTCCACCAGGAGACCTGGCAGGCCTTCACCAACATGGCCATCGCCGGCATCGGCTCCGGCGCCCTGGTCGGGGCGCTCCCCGCCGCCGCGGCCGCCGCCGCCCCGCGCGGGCAGACCGGCGTCGCCACCGCGATGACGAACACGACCAAGACGATCGGCGGCTCGTTCGCCTCCGCCGTCTTCGGCGTCGTCCTGCTCACCGGAGCCGCGACCGTCACCGCCACGGCGGCCAGCCTGTTCGGCTACATGCTGGTCTGGACCATCTGCGGACTCGGCGCTCTGGTGGCGGCGGTCCTGCTGTTCTTCGTGCCGCGCCTGGCCTTCGCCGACGCTGAGGCGACGATCGTCTGACAGGACTCGATCAGAGGGGGATCATGGACACGCAGCTACCGCCGCAGGTCGGCGAGGCACTCACCCGGTTTCTTCTCGAGCAACGCCGCCTCGCGCCCGGCCTGGTCAGCCGAGCGATCGTGACCGGCTCGGCGGCGACCGGCGACTGGTACGACGGCGTCAGCGACATCGACGTGGTGTTCGTCGTCACCCGCGACCCGGTCGACGACCTCCCCGCGCTCGCGGCCCTCCACGCCGAGTCGTCGCCGCACATCGACGGGGTCTATCTCACCGAGTCGGAGATCGCCCGCGGCCCCGACCAGGTGGAGACGGCGCCGCAGGTCGTGGAGGGCGTGCTGCTGAGCGCCCTCGCCGGCGGCAGCCTGAGCTGGGCGACCTGGCGCGAGCTGGAGGACGGCGTGCAGGGCGTCGTGGACGGCGGCGACGTGATCTGGACGCCCACCGCAGACCGGCACCCGGACACCGCGACCCACCTGGCGGACCGCGCCCGCAGCGACCTCATCGAGTTCTGGGCCCCGGTCGGCGACAGCGCGGAGGCCGAGATCGCCGACCGGAAGCCCGGCGACCCGGTGCGCCCTGAGACGGTCCGCTGGCTCGCCCTCAGCCCGATCCGCCTGGTGGAGACGATGGAGTCCGGGCGGATCGTGTCCAAGACCGCCGCGGCTCGCAGTGCGTCCGAACGCTGGCCGGAGCACGCCGAGCTGCTCGACCGGGCGGTGCGCGACCGGGCCGGCGAGCGGCAGACCTTCGTCACAGCCGACGCCCGCCAGGCCATCGCGCTCCTCCGCCAGTGCGTGGAGCTCGCCCGCCGCTGACCCGCCCCACCGCACAACGACGAAACGTGAGTCGTTGCGGATTCCAGGTCACTGGTTTCCGCAACGACTCACGTTTCGATGGATGGGGGGGGGGTTAGACGCGGGCGGCGTCGGCGACGGCGCGGGCGGCGGCGAGACCGGCCGACAGGTCGGCCTTCAGGTCGTCGATGTTCTCCAGGCCCACCGAGAGGCGCACCAGGCCCGGCGTGACACCCGCGGTGAGCTGCTGCTCCGGGGTGAGCTGGGAGTGCGTGGTCGAGGCCGGGTGGATGACCAGGCTGCGCACGTCGCCGATGTTGGCCAGGTGACTGAACAGCTTCAGGCTGTCCACGAGGGCCGCGCCCGCGTCGACGCCGCCCTTGAGCTCGAACGACAGCACCGCGCCGACACCCTTCGGGGCGTACTTGTTGGCCGCGGCGTACCACGGGCTGGTCGGCAGGCCGGAGTAGTTCACCGAGGCGACGTCCGGGTGGGCCTCCAGGAACTCCGCGATCTCCTGCGCGTTCTGGGTGTGCCGCTCGACGCGCAGCGAGAGGGTCTCGATGCCCTGGATGAGCTGCCAGGCGCTGGCCGGCGCGATCGCCGAGCCGAGGTCGCGGAGGAGCTGGACGCGGGCCTTGATGATGTAGGCCAGGCCGTCGCCGACCGCAGCCGTGTAGACGGCGCCGTGGTACGACGGGTCCGGCTGGGTCAGGCCCGGGTACTTCTCGGCGTTCTTCGACCACTCGAACGTGCCGCCGTCCACGACCACACCGCCGATGACCGTGCCGTGGCCGCCGAGGAACTTGGTGGCGGAGTGCACGATGATGTCGGCGCCGTGCTCGAACGGGCGGATCAGGTACGGGGTCGCGATCGTGTTGTCCACGATCAGCGGGACGCCCGACTCGTGCGCGACGTCGGCGACGAGCGCGATGTCGAGGATGTTGATCTTCGGGTTGCCGATGGTCTCGGCGAAGAACAGCTTGGTGTTCGGGCGGACCGCGCGGCGCCACTCCTCGGCGTCGTCCTGGTTCTCCACGAACGTGGTCTCGATGCCGAGCTTCGCGAGCGTGTACTTGAACAGGTTGTAGGTGCCGCCGTAGATCGAGCTGGACGACACGATGTGGTCGCCGGCCTGCGCGATGTTCAGCACCGCGAAGGTCTCCGCTGCCTGGCCCGAGGCGACGAGGAGGGCGCCGGTGCCCCCTTCGAGCGCGGCGACGCGCTCCTCGACGACCGCCTGGGTCGGGTTCTGGATGCGGGTGTAGATGTTGCCGAACTCGGCGAGCGCGAACAGGTTCTTGGCGTGCTGCGCGTTATTGAAGACGTAGGAGGTCGTCTGATAGATCGGGGTCGCGCGCGCGTTGGTCACGGGGTCCGGCGCGGCGCCGCTGTGGATCTGCTTGGTCTCGAACTGCCAGTCGGCGGCGTCGGTCATGGCTTGAGCTCCTTCTTCGGGTGATGGCCTTCGGGTGGTGTCACCGAAAGGTGGTCGCTCACACGCTAGACTCGCGGCCGCGCGTGGGCAACGTGCCCGAAACATGCCGTAACCCATGAGAATAGGCAGCATGAGCAGCAGACGTGTGGTCGTGACGGGAGCGAGTTCGGGGATCGGGGCGGCGACGGTCCGCCTGTTCCGCCGGCGGGGCTGGGAGGTCGTGGGCGTCGCCCGCCGGCAGGAGCGCCTGGACGAGCTCGCCGCCGAGACCGGCGCCGAGGTCTTCGCCGCCGATCTGACCCGCCAGGAGGACGTGGACGCGCTGCGCGACCGCCTCGCCGCGACCGGCCCCATCCACGCCCTGGTCAACAACGCCGGCGGCGCGAAGGGGCTCGACTCGGTGGAGGCCTCCAGCGTCGACGACTGGGTGTGGATGTACGAGATCAACGTCATCGCCACCAAGCGCGTGATCAGCGCTCTGCTGCCGCTGCTGCGCGACGGCGCTCGGGAGACCGGCCACGCCGACATCCTCAACCTGACGTCCATCGCGGGCCTCAACGCCTACGTCGGCGGCGGCGGGTACAACGCGGCGAAGTTCGCCGAGCACGCGCTCACCGAGGTGCTGCGCCTGGAGCTGAACGGCGAGCCCATCCGCGTGGTGGAGGTCGCCCCGGGCATGGTCGCCACCGAGGAGTTCTCGCTGGTCCGCTTCGGCGGGGACAAGGAGAAGCGCGACGCGGTCTACGAGGACGTGCCGGAGCCGCTGACCGCGGAGGACGTGGCCGAGACGATCGTGCACGCGCTCGAGCTGCCGCGGCACGTGGACCTCGACCTGATCGTCGTGAAGCCGGTCGCGCAGGCCGCCTCCTACCGCTTCGCCAAGGGCGAGCTGAAGGTCAAGGACTGACGGGCCGACCATGGCGGACGACGCGAAGCGCAGACGCTGGGAGGCGTCCACGGCATGGCCCGGGGTCGTCGCGAGCGTGGCCTTCCTCGTCGCCTACTCGTGGACCGTCCTCCAGCCGGACATGGGGCGGGTGCTCTACGGCGTCCTGATCACCCTGCTCGCGCTCATCTGGGTGGCGTTCCTGGTCGACTACGTGGTGCGCTTCCGGCTGGCGGAGGACAAGCGGAGCTTCGTGCAGCACAACGTCGTGGACCTGCTGTCGGTGCTGATTCCCGTCGCACGGCCGTTCCGGCTGATCACGGACCTCTTCCGCCTCCCGAGCCTGCGCGGCGGCAGCGGGAGCCACCTGCGCCGGCGCATCATCATCATCGCCGGCACGTTCGTGGTGATGTTCATCTACGTCCTCTCGCTCGCCGTGTACCAGGTCGAGCGCTACGCCCCCGGCTCCAACATCCGCTCCTTCGGCGACTCGATCTGGTGGGCGTGCGTCACGATGGCGACCGTCGGCTACGGCGACTACTACCCGGTCACGGTGACCGGACGAATGCTCGCCGTCGTGCTGATGATCGGCGGCATCGCGATCGTCGGCACCGCGAGCGCCACCATCGTGAACTACCTCAGCGAACAGACCCAGCAGGCCAGGGAGCGCCGGGCGCGCGAGCACGAGCGGCCGGACGGGCCGAGGCCCGTGGAGGACCCCGGCCCGCGCGACGGCGAGGACGGCTGAGGCAGGTCAGCGCTCGGCGGAGGCCGGATCGGCCGGGCCGGCGCCGGCCAGTGGGCCGCCGGCGAGAGCGCTGCCGGCGAGAGCGCTGCCGGTGAGCGATCCGAGCATCGCGCCGAGGTCGAGCCCGGTCAGGTCCTTGACGACCTTCGGCACCTCGCTCGCCACCTGGCCGATGGTCTTGGTCACCGCGGCGGCGCCCTCCGTGCTGATCACGGTCAGCGAGTCGATGTTGCCGAGCGGCTCCGCGACGGCCCGCGTGATCTCCGGGAGGCGGTCGATGATCTCGGAGGCCAGACCGGCCTCGCCGAACTTGCGCAGCGCCTCGGCCTTGGCGTCGGTCGCCCGGGCCTCGGCCATGCCCTCCGCCTCGATCGCGGCCGCGCGGGCCTCGCCGTCGGCGCGGACACCGGCGGCGAGAGCGATCTGGCGGTCGCGCTCGGCCTCTCCGGCGAGCCGGACGCCCTCGGCCGCCGCTTGCGCGTCCTGCACCGCCGCCACCTTGTTCGCCTCGGCGATCGTGCGGCGCTTGAAGGCGTCCGCCTCGGTCGCGGCGTTCGCGGCGTCGCGCTCGGCCTGGGCGCGCTGGACGGTCGCGTAGGCGTCCGCCTCAGCCGGCTTGCGCACCTCGATGTCCAGCCGCTCCTGCTCGACCTTCGCCTTCTCGGCCAGGGCTTCGCGCTCCTCGGCGGCGACGATCCGGTCCTGCTCCGCCGTCGCGAGCTGCCCCGCGGCGTCCGCCTCGGCGTTCGCGCGGTCGGTCTGCGCCTTGATCGCCGCCTGCTTGAGGCTGAGCGCCTTCTGCCGCTCCGCGATCTGCTCGGCGGCGTCGATCCGGGCGAACTCGCTGGCGCGGGCGGTCTCGGCCTCCTTGATCTCGGCGTTCTGCTTCGCGAGTGCCGCCTCCGCGCGTCCGAGATCGGCGAGGTAGTTCGTGCCGGGGGTGGAGATGTCGGAGATGTTGAGCAGGTCGACCTGGAGGCCCTGCTCGGCGAGGTCGACCTTGGTCGCCTCGACCACGGCCTCGGACAGCGCGTTGCGGTTCGAGATGATCTCCGTGACGGGCATGTTGCCGATGATCGACCGCAGCGAGCCCTCCAGCGACTGCTGGATGATCTCGGTCAGCGAGCTCTGCTGCGAGAGGAACCGCTGGGCGGCGCGCCGGACGCCCTCTGGCGTGCCGGACACCTTGAAGTTCACGCTGGCCTGGATCGCCAGCTTGATGAAGTTGGCGTCGACGCCCTCCACGACGATCCCGATCTGGCGCTGCTCCAGCGAGATCGGGAAGCCCTGCTGCAGGATCGGCCAGATGAACACCCGGCCGCCGATCACCACGCGCTGGCCGCCGTCCGGCTCGCCCGCGCCGGGCCTGCGACCGGCGCCGCGGCCGACGATGACGAGCGCCTCGTTGGGCGCGACGCGCCGGATGCGGCCGGCGATGAACAGGAACACGGCGAGCACGGCGACGAGGATCGCGCCGCCGGCGACGATTCCGATGAGGGAGGAGTCCACGGTCAGTCCTTTCGATGGAGGGAGGGGTCGACAGGTTCGAGGGGTTCGACGCGGACGCGCGGGCCGCTCACCGCGATGACACGGATCGGGGCGCCGCTCGGGATGTCGACGTCGCTGGCCGCGAGCCGCGCCTCGAACTCGTAGGGGCCGTCCAGGCTGACCTCGCCGCCGGACCGGGTGACCGTGGTGCGCGCGACACCGGTCATCCCGGCCGGGTCGCTCGGGGCGCCGTCGTCGCCGCGCACGAAGCGGCGGACCAGGACCTGCACGCCCGCGAGCGTCACGACGCCGGCGAGCGCGGCGATCAGGTAGGCGGCGCCGGCCGGCCAGTCGTTGGCGAGCGCGAGCACCCCCGACGCGCCGAACAGCGTGAGCCCGGCGCCGAGGCCGGTACCGGACAGCGCGCCGTCGAGGAGGTCGAAGAGCTCGCCGAACAGCAGCGAGACGAGCAGGACGACGAGTCCTGCGACGCCGATGGCGATGAAGACGAGCACGGACTCCCCCTGGCTTCCTTGTTACATTCCGCATCTGACATCTTGCCACGTTGAGGGAGTCGGCACTGCCAGCCCGGCGTAACACAGCACCGCACACAGCGCCGTTCCGTGAGAATGGGGCAATGGAGTGGCAGACCTCGGCGGACACGGCACCCTCGAGCTTCATCACGGAGGCTCAGGCGCGGTCGCTGCTCGGCAAGCCCGCGGCGAGCGGGGCGTGGAAGGAGTCCGACCCCGCCGGTTCGCGGTCGTTCGCGGGGATCGGCGCGTTCTCGTTCGAGAGCGGCGAGAGCCTGCCGTTCGTCCGGGTCGCCTACGAGACCTGGGGCGAGCTGTCCGAGACCGGCGACAACGCGGTGCTCGTGCTGCACGCGCTGACCGGCGACAGCCACGCTGTCGGCGCCAACGGGCCGGGGCACCCCACCGCCGGCTGGTGGCAGGGCATCATCGGGTCGGGCAAGGCCATCGACACGGACCGCTGGTTCGTCGTCGTCCCGAACATGCTGGGCGGGTGCCAGGGCACCACCGGCCCCGCCTCGATCGCCCCGGACGGCGCCGAGTGGGGGCCGCGCTTCCCGTTCACGACCATCCGCGACCAGGTGAACGCGCAGGCCGCGTTCGCCGACGCGCTCGGCATCGGGCGCTGGGCCGCCGTGATCGGCGGCTCGATGGGCGGCATGCAGGCGCTGGAGTGGGCCGTCACGTTCCCGGAGCGCGTCGAACGGCTCGCGGTCATCGCCGCGCCGCCGTTCTCCACCGCCGACCAGATCGCGCTCAACTCGGTGCAGATCGAGGCGGTGCGCACCGACCCGCTGTTCCACGGCGGGTACTACTACGACGAGAAGGACGGCGAGGGCCCGCACCGCGGCCTCGCGCTCGCCCGCCGGATGGCGTTGCTCAACTACCGCAGCCCGTCCGAGCTCAACGAGCGGTTCGAACGCGCCTGGCAGAGCGGGATCAGCCCGCTCGGCGGCGGCGGCCGGTTCGCGGTGGAGTCGTACCTCGACTTCCACGGCAACAAGTTCACCCGGCGTTTCGACGCCAACAGCTATCTGACCCTGGTCGAGGCGATGAATTCGCACGACGTCGGTCGCGGCCGCGGCGGACTCGCGGCCGCGCTCTCACGCGTGACGGCGCGCACCCTGGTGGTCGGGATCGACAGCGACCGGCTGTTCCCCCTGGAGGGTCAGGAGCTCATCGCCTCCCACCTCCCGGAGACGATCGACGGTAGGCTGCCGGTGGTGATCCGCTCCGACTTCGGTCACGACGGGTTCCTGATCGAGGACGACGCCGTCAGCGAGCAGCTCAGGAGGCTGTTCGCGGCGTAGAGGGGAATGGAGGGGCATGTCGCGCATCCAGAAGGAGCGTGATCGGCTGCTCGCCACCACCGCCCGCACCGTCGGCCTCACGGCCACGGCGACGACGCTGCTCACGGTGAGCGTCCCCGGCACCCTCCCGGCGCCGCTCTACTTCGCCTCGCTCGTCCTGCTGGCCTGCATGGGCGTCGCCCAGTTCCAGTTCGTCGCGCTGGGCCGCCTCACGGTCTGGATGTGCGTGACGGTGGTCGCGGGACTCGGGTTGATACTCCTGTACCTGCTCCCGCAGTCCGAGTTGCGTCCGTCCGCGGTGACCACGGTCGGCGTCGTCGGCGCGGTCGGCATCGCCAGCGTCGCGGTGATCGCGCCGACCTCCCGCGCCCGCACCGTGCTGGCCATGGCAGCCGGCGCGGCGACCATCGGCGCGACGGTGCTGACACTGCTCGTCACCGGGTCGCGGCTCCTCGAGATCCTGATCTTCATCGCGGCCGGCTGGGTCGCCCTGACCGCCACCGGCATCTGGCTGTCCCGCACGGTGCCCCGCACCCTGAAGCGCATCTCCACGATGAGCCGCGCCTACCGCGTGGAGCGCCAGGCGAGCGAGACGGAGGCGCGCCGCCGCCAGGGCGCCCGCCTGCTGCACGACACGGTGCTCGCCACGCTCACCCTGCTGGCCCACTCCGGGGTCGGCGTGAGCGTGGGCGCGCTGCGCGAGCAGGCCGCGGAGGACGCCGCCCTGCTCCGTCAGCTCCGGCTCGGCTTCACCCCCGACCCGACCCGCTCCGGCGACTACCGGCTGAAGCCCGTCGAGGAGTCCACCCTCGGCAACACCCTGGAGTCGGTCAAGCAGCGCTTCCGCCGGATGGGGCTGGAGGTCAACTGGCACGGCGCCGGCCAGGTGCTGCTGCCGAGCGACGTTCTCGACTCGTTCCTCCTCGCGCTCGGCGAATGCCTGGAGAACGTGCGCAGGCACTCCGGCGTCAACGAGGCGCACGTGACCATCACCGACGACGAGACCACCGTGCGCGCGATGGTCACCGACGCGGGCAAGGGCTTCGACGTGGCGAGCATCGAGGAGGGCAGGCTCGGCTTCACCGAGTCGATCGTGGCCCGGCTGCGCGACGTCGGCGGTAACGCCCGGCTGTTCTCGTCGCCGGGCAGCGGGACCACCGTGGTGCTGGAGGTGCCGAAGTGAGCAGGAACGACCGCACCATCCCGATCTCGCGCGGGATCCTGGGCGGGCGTGTGCCCGGCGCCCCACGGTCGCGGAAGCCCGCTGCACCGGGCACGGCCGCACTGGGCGCCACCGCCCTCCCGCGCGGCCGGCAGGAGCGCGACGCGCTCGGGCGCGCCCGCCTCGACCTCGGCTTCAACATCGCCGCCGTCGCGCTCATCGCCTTCCTGTTCGCCCTCCTGGTGATCACAGCCCCGTACTACCCGGCCCTGCCGTTCACCATCGCCGCCTGGGGGGTGCTGCTTGTCACGCTGGTGACCGCGCTCGTCCTCCGCTTCCGGCTGCCCGACCTGCTGCCAGACGGGCTGTTCATCGCCGCCCTGGTGCTGTGGGCCGCTGCCGTGGTGCTCGACATCCTCGGCACGACGTCGCCGACGGGCTGGCTCCCGCTCACCGCGGCGGCCGCGGTCGGGCCGGCGCTGCTGCTGTGCGTGCCGGTGCGTCCGTCCCGCGACATCCTGATCGCGACCGCGGTCCTCGGAGTGGTGCTCGCGGTCGTCCTGCTGCTGCGGTCGATCGGCGACATCCAGATGCTCGGACCCGGGATCGCCGAGGTCGCGATCGCGGTCGCCCCTCCCCTGGTCGGCGTCGAGATCGTCCGCTCGCTCAGCACCCTCGTTCAGCTCGAACTGGACCTGGTGCAGGTGCAGAGCACCGTCTCCTCCCCCGGCTACGCCGTCGGCATGATGGCCTCGGAGGAGCTCGCCCGGCTCGACCTCGCGGCCGAGCGCCTGCTCGACGGCGTCGCGACCGGCCGCACCGCCCTCCCGCTCGACGAGGCGACGGCGGACCAGGCGGCCTCGATCGCCACCGAGCTGCGCCTGCACCTCATCCAGGGCCGCAAGGAGACCTGGCTGTACCACGCGGTCACGGAGTCCGCGCTGCTCGGCCCGACCGTGACCCTCACCGACCCGGACGGCCTCGCCGCCGGCCTCAACCGCGACCAGCGCGACGGCCTCCTCACCGCGGTCTGGCTGCTCATCAGCGACCCGGTGCGCTCCGGCGCCGGCCAGGCCCGCAGCCTCTCCCTCGACATCGTGCGTGCCGCCGGGCCACAGGTCGCGGCCGGATCCGCCGTCGCGACCGGTGCCACAATGGAAATCGTGATCACGACCACCGGTGTGCCGCGAAACGGGGTAGACCCTGCGGCGTGGCAAGCTATCCGTAAGGTGGGACGCCACGCCGAGTCGTTCGGCGACTCGGCGCTCCGCATCGAGATCACCACCGTGGGCGATACGACGGCCGAGCTGACCTGACCCAGCCGGCCACCAGGAAGACCGGTCACGCCGGAAGGCAAGACCGGAGAAAGGGCTGCTCATGAGCGAGACTCCCCCCATCAGGATCGCCATCGTCGACGATCACAAGATGCTCCTCGGCGCACTCACGGAGTGGATCCGGGGCGCGGCGGACGACATCCGCATGGTGGCGGCGGTCGCGAGTTGGCCCGAGCTGCTGACCCACCCCGAGTTCCCGGTCGACGTCGTGCTGCTCGACCTCGACCTCAAGGACAACATCCCGATCTCGCTGAAGCTGTCGACACTGAAGACGACCGGCGTGCGCACCGTGCTGATGAGCACATACTCCGAGCCAGCCGTGGTGCGCGAGGCGCTGGCCGCCGGCGCCCTCGGCTACCTCGTGAAGAGCGAGGACGCCGAGATGATCGTGGAGGCCATCCGCGCCGCCAGCAAGGGCGAGTCGTTCATCTCCGCCGAGCTCGACCTCGCCCTCAATGCGGGCGAGCTGGGCGGCGCGCCGAAGCTGAGCGCGCAGGAGCGCCGCGTGATGGCGCTCTACGGCGCCGGCGAGCCGGTGAAGGCGGTGGCCTTCCAGCTCGGGATCTCGGACGAGACGGCCAAGAGCTACCTCAAGCGCATCCGCGAGAAGTACCGCGTGGCCGGGTACGACGTGGGCACCAAGGTCGCGCTGCGCAAGCGCGCCATCCAGGACGGCATCCTCCTGCAGAACGACTGACGCGCGTCATCCACCTGGCAGGACATGCCGTCCCGCGACGCGCTCGCGCGGCAGGTCGTGACAGGTCGTTGCGCCGTGAGGGTCGAAACGATTCGACTAGACTGACACGGTGAACCCGGTTATCGACGGGCCGACGACGTTGTCGCCGGCCCGTACTCGTCTTGCGCTCCTCGCGCTCGCCCTCGGCGGCTTCGGCATCGGCTCGACCGAATTCGTCGCGATGGGCCTGCTGCCCAACATCGCCCACGACCTGCTGCCCCAGCTCTACGCGGCCTCCCCCACGGCCGCGAACGCGCAGGCCGGCTGGATCATCTCGGCGTACGCGCTCGGCGTGGTCGTCGGCGCGCCGACCATCGCGGCCGTCGCGGCGCGCTGGCCGCGCAAGAAGCTGCTGCTGTGGCTGCTGGTGGCGTTCACCGTCGGCACGATCGGGTCAGCGGTCGCCCCGACCTTTCAACTCGTGCTGGTCGCCCGGTTCCTGTCCGCGCTGCCGCACGGCGCGTACTTCGGCATCGCCTCCCTCGTCGCCGCGTCCCTGATGGGGCCGGGGAAGCGCGGCCAGGGCGTCGCCTTCGTGCTCTCCGGGCTCACGATCGCGAACGTCATCGGCGTCCCGTTCATCACCTGGATCGGGCAGCAGCACGGCTGGCGCATCGCCTACCTGGTCGTCGCCGCGATCTTCGCCCTCACTTTCGTCGCGGTCGCCCTGCTCGTGCCGTGGCAGGCGGGCGACCCGCGGGCCACGCTGCGCAATGAGCTGAGGGCTTTCACCCGCCTCCAGGTCTGGCTGGCGCTGCTGATCGGCGCGATCGGCTTCGGCGGCTTCTTCGCGGTGTACACGTATGTGGCGCCGATGGTCACGACGATCACCGGGCTGCCGGCGTCGGCCGTCCCGCTGGTCCTGATCCTGATCGGCGTCGGGATGACCGTCGGCAACCTGCTCGGCGGCCGGATGGCCGACCGCAGCGTGGAGCGCGGGATGCTGTCGTTCTTCGCGATCATGCTGGCCGGGCTGGCGGCGCTGTTCTTCAGCGCGCATCTTCTCGCCGGCCTCCTGATCTCCGTCTTCGTGATCGCCGCGGCGGCATCGGCGCTGTCGCCGATGATCCAGACCCGGCTGATGGACGTCGCCCACGACAGTCAGTCCATCGCAGCGGCGCTGAACCACTCGGCGCTCAACATCGCGAACGCGTCCGGCGCCTTCCTGGGCGGCCTGACCATCGCGGCCGGCTTCGGCTACCTGTCGCCGATCGTCGTCGGCGCGGTCCTGGCGGTCGCGGGCATCGTCCTCGCGCTGGTGTCGTTCGGGATCGACCGCTCGCGCATGCGCCGCGGGGTGGACACCGGAGTCGTGCTCGCTCAGCGACCGGACCCGGTGCCGATCGACTGAGGCCCCAGCCCCGGAATCAGCGCTCGAAGAACTCCGTTACGTCCACATCCTCCTCGGCTCGTTCCGGGCTTCGGAGCCCCGACCGCACAGCGCCGACGATCGCGACGACCACCGCGCCGGTGAGCGTGCCCGCGACGAGCACGAGCACCGGTAGGTAGAGCGGCCACCCGTACACCAGCACGAAGTAGCCGATCGTGAGGAACGGGTTCACCTACTCACCCTCCGGCGCCGCCTCGGCACGGCGCAGGGCGGCCTCCAGCCGCTCAACTTTGCCGTCCAGCTCGCCGGTGCGGCCGGGGCGGATGTCGGCCTTCAGCACCAGCGAGACGCGCGGGCCGTACGCGCCGACAGCCTCCGTCGCGCGGCGGATCACGTCGAAGACCTCGTCCCACTCGCCCTCGATCTCCGTGAACATCGAGTTCGTGCGATTCGGGAGGCCCGACTCGCGCACGATCCGGACCGCCGCGGCGACGGCGTCGTGCACCGAGCCCTCCGGTCCTTCCGCTCCGCTCGGAGCAACCGAGAATGCGACCAGCATGAGCCCTCCTTAGTTTCGTGCACCGAGATCGTGTGGCGCCCCAACCAGTCTAGGAGCCGGTGCGGAAACCCGGACGGGCTAGCGTGCCTCCCCCACCGGCACCGGGTGCGCGTCGGGCGCGGCCCGGAACGGCCACGCGTGCGCGGGCAGCAGGTCGCCCGCCGCTTCGTCCCGATGCCGCTTGCGCCAGAGCGCCGCGATGCACCAGCCGAGGACGACGAAGTACATCAGGTTGCGTGCCGTGAGCACCGCGACCATCGACGGCAGCGGAACGAGGAGCCCGTCGTACAGGTACGGATAGATCACCTGGGTGAGCGCGGCCGTGATCAGCACCAGGATCGCCGGCGTCTTGAAGCCGCGGCCCTGGTAGACCAGCCCGATCACGGCCGGGGCGGCCAGCCAGGTGATGTATTGCGGCGAGCCCACCTTGTTGAACGCGATGAAGGCCGTCACGAGAGCCAGCGACAGCTCCGGGAGGATGCGCGTGTACGGCGTCCCCCGCCGCAGCGAGCGGATCCCGACGAGTGCGACGACCAGCACGGTGATCGCGAGCAGCGGGTTCATCAGCGACCCGGCCTCCACCGTCCCCTCGCCCGTCACCTGGAAGGTCAGCAGGTTCTGGTCGTAGTACACCACGGCGCCGGGAACGTGGAACGCGGCCTGCCACATCCAGAACGTCGCGACGGGCGCCTCGATCTGGATGCCCCGGTCGGTCTGCGTCGTGATGAAGCTGAGCACATGGAGGCCGCCTCCGAAGATGAGCGGGACGGCGGCGATGATCAGGCTGGTCACGGCCCCCGTCACCACGATCCGCCACCGCGTCTTCATCCCGATCACGGCGGCGACGATGATCGCGGCCGGCCACACCTTGATCCACGTCGCGATGGTCAGCACCACGACGGCGGCGCGCTCGTGGAACGTCAGCCAGAGCAGCCCGATGATGGAGAGCGCGGCCGAGACGGCGTCGAGCCGGCCGACAGCGATGGGCCCGAGGAACAGCAGGAAGCCCAGCCACCACCAGGCGGCGACCAGGCGCCTCGGCTCGCGCCCGACGATGAGGACGGCGAACGCGGCGGCGTTCAGCAGCATGACCATGGTGAGCCAGCCGCCCAGGTAGTTGTCCTCACCGAACAGCAGCGGCAGCATGATCGGCACGATCGCGCCGAACGGGTACACCCAGTCGGCGTTGAGGCCGACGATCTCGGTGCCCTGCGCGGCGAGCTGCGCCCACGGCTTGTAGACCCAGAAGACGTCCCCGAAGCCCGTGTGCTGAAGCAGCCCGAGGCCGCCGATGACCAGATGGACGACGAGGAAGCCGATCCACAGGCTCAACGGACTGGCGGCGATCCGGCGCAGAGTCGTCGCTGCCGATCCCCCGCGCGGCGCAGGAAGCGGTACCGGAGCGGCGTCCATCCCCGCGGCGTCTATCCCCATAGCGCCTCATCTTATGGGACCCGAATCCGTGGCACCGCCTCCGGGAGCCGACCAGTGTGCGAGGTCGCTCAGCTTCGGGCGAGGAGCCCCCGGAGCACCACCGGCACGGCCTCCGCCACGTCGAGCGCCGCCACCGGGCCGCCCTGCGAAGCGGCGTCCCCGGCGCGGCCGTGCACCCACGCCGCGGTCGCCGCCAGCGCCGCGAGCGCTTCGTTGCCGCGCTCCCGGATGGCGTCGGCGTGCGTCGCGACCAGCGCGCCCAGGACGCCGCCGAGCACGTCGCCGCTGCCGGCCGTCGCGAGCCACGGCGGCCCTGCCGTGACGGTGACGCGCGAGCCGTCCGGGGTGGCGACGTGCGTGGTGTGGCCCTTCAGCAGCACCGTGGCGCCGAGAGCGGAGGCCGCGCGCTCGGCCCAGCCTGCCGGGTCCTGGCGGATCTCCTCTGGTTCAGGCGTCGGGGCGCCGTCGTCGGCCGCCGCGGCGAGCGCCTTCGAGAGCTCGCGGTAGTGAGGCGTGATCACGACGGGCCCGCGGGCCCGCATCACCAGGTCGAGCGCTCCGGCGTCGATCACCAGCGGGGTGCCGTCGTCGAGCGCCTCGCGGAGCCGGCGGAGGTCGTCGTCGTCGCGGTCGTCGGCGTCCATCCCGGAGCCGAGCAGCCAGGCCTGCACACGTCCGGGCGCCGAGACGATCTCGGGCCGGCGTCGCAGCACCTCGTGAGCGGCGCGCTCGGCGCCGAGGTAGCGGATCATCCCCACCCCGGTGCGGGCGGCCGCCTCCGCGCCGAGCACGGCGGCGCCGGGGTAGCGCGCCGAGCCGGTGACCATCCCGAGCACGCCGCGCGTGTACTTGTCGTCGGACTCGGTCGGCACGGCGATCCAGCCGCGGGCGAGCTCCGCGTCCCAGGCCGCCCCCACCGCCAGCTCGGACGGGACCGTCATCTCCTCCATCGAACCTCCTCCGCCCACGATAGGTTGAAGACCTGGCCCACGATAGGTTGAAGAGGTGAGCATCTCCATCCCCGGAACGGTGGTCGTCTTCGACTACGGCGAGGTCATCTCGGTCACTCCGAGCGAGGCGGACCGCACCGCGCTCGTCGGGATCGCCGGCGGCGACGCCGAGCAGTTCTGGCCGGCGTACTGGCGGCACCGCAACGCGCTCGACCAGGGCACGCTCACGATCCAGCAGTACTGGCGCGGCATCGAGCGCGAGCTCGGCGAGAACTGGGAGGACGCGACGATCCACCGGCTGTGGCTCGCCGACTTCCGGAGCTGGCTGACCATCGACCACGACACCCTCCAGGTGCTGCTCGACCTGAAGGCCGGCGGCACCCGGCTGGCGCTGCTGTCGAACGCGGGTCGCGACTTCGGCTCCTACTTCCGGCACGGGACCCTTGGCGACCTGTTCGAGCAGGTGTTCGTCAGCGGCGAGCTGGGCACGGTGAAGCCGAGCGCGGAGATCTTCGAGCACGTCATGGCCGAGCTCGGGGTCACGGCCGCGCAGACCGTGTTCATCGACAACAAGCCCGAGAACGTGGAGGGTGCCCGTGCGCTCGGGATCGCCGGCCACGTGTACACCTCCGCAGAAGACCTCCGGGCATATCTCGAGACGCTGGCGGCTTAGTAACGAGTATGACTTCGCTCTTCGATCCGCTGACCCTGCGCGGCGTGACGGTCCGGAACCGCATCTGGACCTCCCCCATGTGCCAGTACTCCGTGCTCGACCACTCGGGGGTGCCGCAGACCTGGCACCTCGTCCACCTGGGCTCGTTCGCGACGGGAGGCAGCGGGATCGTCTTCACCGAGGCGACCGCGGTCAACCCCGAGGGCCGTATATCGCCGCGCGACACCGGCATCTGGACGGACGAGCAGGCGGAAGCGTGGCGGCCGATCGTGGAGTTCATCGCATCGCAGGGCGCGGTTCCCGGCATCCAGCTCGCGCACGCCGGCCGGAAGGCGTCGACCTGGCCGGCCTGGGGCTTCGAAGACCGGCACGGCACGGTCCCGGCCGAGGAGGGCGGCTGGACGGCTGTCGCGCCGTCGCCGATCGCGTTCGGCGACGACGACGTGCCGCAGGAGCTCGACCTCGCCGGCATCGACCGGATCGTGGCGGACTTCCGCGCAGCGGCCCGGCGTTCGGTGGACGTGGGCTTCCGCATCGTGGAGCTGCACGCCGCGCACGGCTACCTGCTGCACGAGTTCCTCTCCCCCATCGCCAACCATCGCACCGACGAGTACGGCGGCTCGCTCGAGAACCGCGCGCGGCTGCTGCTGCGCGTCGTGGCCGCGGTGCGCGAGGAGATCGGCGAGGACCTCCCGTTGTTCGTGCGGTTCTCCGGCAGCGACTGGACGCCCGGCGGCTGGGACGAGCAGCAGACCGCGACCGTCGCCGGCTGGGCGCAGGAGGCCGGCGCCGACTTCTTCGACATCTCCTCCGGCGGCATCCAGACCGGCGTGCGCATCCCGGCGCAGCCCGGCTACCAGGTCCCGTTCGCGGAGCACGTCCGTAGCTCGGCCGAGGTGGACGTCAGCGCCGTCGGCCTCATCACCACCCCGCAGCAGGCGGCCGACATCGTGGAGGGCGGCAGCGCGGACGCGGTCATGCTGGCGCGCGAACTCCTGCGCGACCCGCACTTCCCGCTGCGGGCCGCTCACGAGCTCGGCGTCAGGATCGACTACTGGCCGCCGCAGTACCTCCGGGCGGCGTGGCGCGACTGAGCTGCGGCGCCGCTACATCGGCGTGGCCGGCTGCGTCAGGCAGAGGTAGTTCCCCTCGCTGTCCCGGAACCAGGCCGACTTGCCCGTCTCGTCCGTGGCGACGCCGTTCTCGGTCTTGAGGCCGGGGAAGTCGTAGTCCTCGAACGTCACTCCCCTGCCGCGCAGGTGTTCCATCTCGGCTTCGATGTCGTCCACGAGCCAGCACATGGCGGTGTTCTGCGCGGTGCCGGCGTTGGACGTCTCGTAGATGTAGATCCAGGAGTCCCCGCCCGTGCGGTAGCGGACCCCCTGCTCGCTGGTGTCCTCCGGTTCGAGCTCGAGCTTGTCGCGGAACCACGCTGTGGCGCGCGCCAGGTCCGAAGCGGGAAGGACGGAGTACGTCTTGCTCGACGACAACATGAGAATTCCTCCTCTTCTTTCCGCGTGGCATGCTACTCCGGGCGCCGGGGTTTGGCCCCCTGAACACGAGGGTCTAGAGCCGCCGCGTCGCGTCCTGCACTTCGCCGACCAGCTCCTCGATGATGTCCTCCAGGAACACCACGCCGGCGGTCGTGCCCTCGCCGTCGACCGCGCGGGCCAGGTGGCTGCCGGTGCGGCGCATGCTGGCGAGCGCGTCCTCCAGGTCGGAGTCGATGAACACCGTGACCAGGCGGCGGATCCGCTTGCCGGGCACCGGGAGGTCGAAACCGGTCTCCTCCAGGTCGAGCACGTCCTTCAGGTGCAGGTACCCGGTCGGCTCGCCGTCGTCGTCCGGGACGACGTAGCGCGAGAAGCCGTACTTGGCGACCGCCTTCTCCACGTCGGCCGGCGTCGGCGCGGGTGGCAGCGAGACCAGCGTCTCCGGCTTGACCATCGCGTCGCGCACCTTCTTCTCGGTGAACTCGAACGCCGCCGTGAGCGCGCCGATCCGGTCGGTCAGGAGCCCTTCGCGCGTGGACTGGCTGACGATCGTGGCCACCTCGTCGAGTGTGAAGGTGCTGGACGCCTCGTCCTTCGGCTCCACCCGGAAGAGGCGGAGCACCGCGTTCGCGCTCGCGTTCAGCGCCACGATGATCGGGCGGACGGCCCGGCCGATCGCGACCAGCGGAGGCGCCAGCAGCAGCGCGGCACGGTCCGGCATCGAGAACGAGATGTTCTTCGGCACCATCTCGCCGAACACCACGTGCAGGAACGACACCAGCACGAGCGCGATGATGAACGAGACCGTGCCGATCACGTCCTCCGACCAGCCCGTCGCATGGAGGGGGACCTCCAGCAGGTGGTGGATGGCCGGCTCGGAGACGTTCAGGATCAGCAGCGAGCACACGGTGATGCCGAGCTGGGTGGTCGCGAGCATGAGCGTCGCGTGCTCCATCGCGAACAGGGCGGTCTTGGCGCTGCGCTTGCCGCGCTCGGCGAGCGGCTCGATCTGCGAGCGGCGCGCGGAGATGACCGCGAACTCGGCGCCGACGAAGAACGCGTTCACGAGGAGGAGCACCACCAGCCAGGCGATGCCGGCCCAGTCGCTCATGCCGCACCTCCCGCCGGGAACTCGGGATCGGGCGTGTAGCGGATCCGGTCGACCCTGCGTCCCTCCAGCCGCTCGACGCGAAGCGTGCCGCCGTCGATCGGGACCTCGTCGCCGACCTTCGGGAGGCGGCCGAGCTCGTTCATCACGAAGCCGGCGACGGTCTCGTACGGGCCGTCCTCCGGAACGGTCACGCCGGCCTGCTCCAGCAGCTCGTCGGGGCGCAGGATGCCGGGGAACGTGATGGAGTCGCGGCCGCGGACCACGCCGGCCCGCGTGCGGTCGTGCTCGTCGGCGACCTCGCCGACGATCTCCTCCACCAGGTCCTCCAGTGTGGCGATCCCGGACGTGCCGCCGTACTCGTCCACGACGACCGCCATCTGGTAGCCCTGGCCGCGGAGCTCGCCGAGCAGGGTGTCGAGCGTCATCGTCTCCGGGACCCGGAGCGCCTCGGTCTGCAGGGCGGAGACGGGGACGCGCGCGCGGCGCTGCCGCGGCACCGCGACGGCCTGCTTGACGTGCACGAAGCCGACCACGTCGTCCACGTCCTCGTCCATGACCGGGAAGCGGGAGTAGCCGGTGCTGCGGGCGAGGCCGATCACGGTCTGCGCCGGGTCGGTCCGCTTGACGGCCTCGACCCGGGGCCGCGGCGTCATCACGTCGGAGGCGGTGCGCGACGAGAACGCGAGCGTGCGGCTCAGCAGCGTGGCGGTATCGGCCTCCAGCACCCCGGCGCTGGCCGACCGGCGCACGAGGGAGGACAGCTCGTCGGCGGTGCGGGCCGCCGACAGCTCCTCCTTCGGCTCGATGCCGAGCATCCGAAGGAAGCCGTTGGCCGTGCCGTTGAGCACGAACACGAACGGCCGGAACACCGTCGTGAAGACGGTCTGGAACGGGATGACCAGCTTGGCCGTCGCGATCGGCAGCGCGAGCGCGAAGTTCTTGGGCACAAGCTCGCCGAGGATCATCGACAGCAGGGTCGCCACCGTGATCGCGACCACCGACGCGATCACCGTGACCGCGCCTCCGGGGAGGCCGAGGGCGGTGAGCGGGCCGCGCAGCAGCGAGCTGATGGCGGGCTCCATCGTGTAACCGGTCAGGAGCGTGGTCAGCGTGATCCCGAGTTGCGCGCTGGAGAGGTGCGTCGACGTGATCTTGAGTGCGGCGATCGTCATGGTCAGCCGCGACTCACCGCGCTCCCGCCGCGCTTCGAGATCGGCGCGGTCGAGGTTCACGAGGGCGAACTCGCTGGCGACGAAGAGGCCGGTGCCGACCGTCAGGAGGAGGCCGACCCCCAGCATGATCCACTCAGAGAGCACGGCGACCACCCCGCTCGGGCGGACTCATCGGTTGGAATGGGCTGGCAGAAGGAGGGTCGTCCATTTCCCGAGCAGTATAGCGGCGCGGTCCGCGGAAACGCCGGGCGTCGCGGGCGGTTCCTCGCGATTCCCAGCGCGCGCATCGACCCACCATAGGCCGCCCGAAGCGTGCGGCGGCATCCTCGCGGCAGAAGTCCCACCGAGAGGAACCGCCCCATGAGCACCGCAACGCCCGAACCGGCCCAGCCCTGGCAGCCCGCGCCGCAGTACGTTCAGCAGCCGTCGTACGCCCCGCCGGCTCCGCACTATGCGCCGCAGGCCGCGACCGTCCCTCCAGTGAAGCCGGCCGGGCCGAGCAACCCCAGCATCCTGCACCGCTGGCCCTCCTGGGCGCAGAACACCGCGCTCGCCGTCGGGGCCGTGGCGATCCTCATCGTGGTCTTCTTCGCCGGCTACTTCACGGCGCACGCGTTCGACGGCGGCGCGCGCGGCGGCTTCGGGACCAACCAGAACTTCTCCCCGCGCCAGTTCGGCGGCAACGGCGGCTTCGGCGGCCAGTCCGGCAACGGCACCGGCTCCGGCCCCGGAAACGGCTCGTAAACCCACCCGCGAGTACGCCCAAAATCAGGCGAGAACCGCCGAGTACGCAGACTCTCCGCGTACTCGGCAGGTGCTCACCGGGTCACCAGCTGACGGCCATTACCAGCTGACGGGCAGGGCCTTGCCTTCCTCGTAGCCGGCGGCCGACTGGATGCCGACCAGGGCGCGGTCGTGGAATTCGGCCAGGGTGCGGGCGCCCGCGTACGTGAACGAGCTGCGCAAGCCCGTGGTGATCATGTCCAGCAGGTCCTCCACCGACGGCCGCAGCGGGTCCAGGTAGATGCGCGAGCTGGAGATGCCCTCGGCGAACAGCGTCTTGCGGGCGCGGTCGAACGCGTCGAGCCGCTCGAACCGCCCGGTGACCGCCTTGGTGGAGGCCATCCCCCAGCTCTCCTTGTAGAGCGCGCCGCGCTCGTCGCTCACGATCGCGCCCGGCGCCTCGATCGTGCCGGCGAACCACGAGCCGATCATCACCGACGCCCCGCCTGCGGCGAGCGCCAGCGCGACGTCCCGCGGGTAGCGCACGCCGCCGTCAGCCCAGACGTGGGCGCCCAGCTCGCGCGCGGTCGCGCTGGTCTCCAGCACCGCGGAGAACTGCGGGCGGCCGACCGCGGTCATCATGCGGGTGGTGCACATGGCGCCGGGCCCGACGCCGACCTTGAGGATGTCGGCGCCCGCCGCGACCAGGTCGCGCACGGCCTGCTCCGTCACGACGTTGCCCGCGACGATCGGCAGGCCGAGGCCGAGCTGCTTGACGGTGTGGATGGCGCGGCGCATGCCGTCCTGGTCGCCGTGCGCGGTGTCGATCACCAGCACGTCGACGCCGGCCGCGGCGAGCGCCTTGGCCTTCGCCGCGACGTCGCCGTTGATGCCGACCGCCGCCGCCACGCGCAGGCGGCCGTGCGCGTCGAGCGCCGGCGTGTAGATGGTGGAGCGCAGCGCGCTGGTGCGGCTCAGCGTGCCCACCACGCGGCCGTGCGAGAGCACCGGCGCGAAGGTGAGGCCCGCGGCGTCCATGACCTCGAACGCGGCCCGGCCGTCGGGGAGGTCGTCGGCGTCGAGCGAGGTGAGCGCGCCGTGGAGCAGATCGCCGATCCGCGCGTCCGGCAGCGCGGAGCCGAGCTGGACGGCCGCGAGGCAGCCGAGGTACTTCCCGGCGTCGTCGCTCACGACCACGCCGTGACCCTCCACGGCCGGCACGCGCCGCAGCACGTCGGCCACGGTCTCCTCCGGCCGCGCCTCGTAGGGCGTGTCGAAGGCCACCGGCTGCGCCTTGACCCAGCGGATCGCCTCGTCCAGGTCCTGCAGGTGCATGTCCTGCGGGAGGACCCCGAGACCGCCGCGCCGGGCGAGTGTGGCGGCCAGGCGCTTGCCGGTCACCGAGTTCATATTGGCCGACACGATCGGGATGGTCGCCCCGGTGCCGTCCTGGGGTGCGAGCGACACGTCCAGGCGGCTCGTCACGTTCGATCGGGAGGGGACCAGGAAGACGTCCGAGTACGTGAGATCGTGCCGCGGAGTCGTCGCATAGAACTGCATGAGAATAACGGTATCCTCCCGGGCCGAACGCCCGCACCCGGCCGCGGATGGGATTAGGCTTGATGCTCGGATGGAACGGGTGGCCCGAGGTCGCCCGATCGTAACGAATCAACGGAGAGAGTGGGCGATCGGCTGTGTCGAGCCAATTGACCGGAGTGGGAACCGACGACGGATCGTCGGGAGAGTTCGGAGCCAACGAATGGCTCGTCGAGGAGCTGTACGAACAGTTCCTCCGGGACAGGAACTCGGTCGACAAGTCCTGGTGGCCGGTCCTGGAGAGTTACAAACCGTCCGTGCAGGAGGGCGAGGCCTCCACCCCCAGCGCCTCCACCCCCAGCGCCTCCACCCCCAGCGAGACCCCCGCTCCGACACCCGCCGAACCGGGCGTCCCCACCCCCAGCGAACCCACCGTCCCTGCCCCGGCCGAGCCGACGGTCCCCACCCCTCCCGCGCAGCCGCCGGCTCCGGCCCCCGCGCCCGGCGCTCCCGAGCCCCCGGCGCCGCCCGCCGAGTCGGCCTCAGAGCCCCGCCCGGTGACGACCCCCATCCCGATCATCGGCTCCCAGCCGGTGGCGCGCACCACGTCGATCGCCCCGAAGCCGCAGCCGGTCCCTGCCGACGCCCCGGTCACCGCCCCGAACGCCACCGTGGAGCCGGCCGAGGAGGACAAGGTCACCCCGCTGCGCGGTATGGCCAAGTCGCTGGCCACCAACATGGACGCGTCGCTCACCGTCCCGACCGCGACCAGCGTGCGGACCATCCCCGCCAAGCTGATGATCGACAACCGCATCGTCATCAACAACCACCTCAAGCGCGCCCGCGGCGGCAAGGTGTCGTTCACGCACCTGATCGGCTGGGCGCTCATCCAGGCGCTCAAGGACTTCCCGAGCCAGAACGTCTACTACGACGAGGTCGACGGCAAGCCCTCCGTCGTCGCCCCGGCGCACATCAACCTCGGAATCGCGATCGACCTCCCGAAGCCGGACGGCACCCGCGCCCTGCTCGTGCCGAGCATCAAGCGCGCCGACACGATGCGCTTCGGCGAGTATCTCGCCGCGTACGAGGACCTCGTCTCGAAGGCCCGCAACAACAAGCTCACCGCGGCCGACTTCGCCGGAACCACCATCTCCCTGACCAACCCGGGCGGCATCGGCACGGTCCACTCCGTACCCCGCCTGATGAAGGGCCAGGGCGCCATCATCGGCGCCGGCGCGCTCGAGTACCCTGCCGAGTTCCAGGGCTCCAGCGAGAAGACGCTCGCCGGCCTCGCGATCGGCAAGACGATCACGCTGACCAGCACCTACGACCACCGCGTCATCCAGGGCGCCGGGTCGGGCGAGTTCCTCAAGATCGTGCACGAGCTGCTGATCGGCAAGCGCAACTTCTACGAGGACATCTTCGCCGAGCTGCGCATCCCGTACATGCCGATCCACTGGAACCCGGACATCTCGGTCGACCTGGCGAGCGCCGTCGACAAGACCGCCCGCGTCCAGGAGCTGATCAACTCCTACCGGGTGCGCGGCCACCTCATGGCCGACATCGACCCGCTGGAGTACGTCCAGCGCAGCCACCCCGACCTCGAGATCGAGAACCACGGCCTCACGTTCTGGGACCTCGACCGCGAATTCGTCACCGGCGCGTTCGGCGGCGACAAGCGGAAGATGAAGCTGCGCGACATCCTCGGCGTGCTGCGCGACTCCTACTGCCGCACGGTCGGCGTCGAGTACATGCACATCCAGGACCCGGCGCAGCGCAAGTGGTTCCAGGACAAGCTGGAGCGCCCCTACGAGAAGCCGACCCACGACGAGCAGCTGCGCATCATGGGCAAGCTCAACGAGGCGGAGGCGTTCGAGACCTTCCTGCAGACCAAGTACGTCGGGCAGAAGCGGTTCAGCCTGGAGGGCGGCGAGTCGACCATCGCGCTGCTCGACACCATCCTGCAGAGCGCGGCGGAGGCCGGGCTGGACGAGGCCGCCATCGGCATGGCCCACCGCGGCCGGCTGAACGTGCTCACCAACATCGCGGGCAAGACCTACGGTCAGATCTTCCGCGAGTTCGAGGGCACCCAGGACCCGCGCACGGTCCAGGGCTCCGGCGACGTCAAGTACCACCTCGGCACCGAGGGCACCTTCAAGGGCGCCGACAACGCCGAGATCCCGGTCTACCTGGCGGCGAACCCGTCCCACTTGGAGGCCGTCGACGGTGTCCTGGAGGGCATCGTCCGCGCCAAGCAGGACCGCCGCCCCGCCGGCACCTTCCTCACCCTGCCGATCCTCGTCCACGGCGACGCGGCGATGGCCGGCCAGGGCATCGTGGTCGAGCAGATGCAGATGTCGCAGCTGCGGGCCTACCGCACCGGCGGCACCATCCATGTCAACATCAACAACCAGGTCGGCTTCACCACGCCGCCCGGAGAGGGCCGCACGTCGGTCTACTCCACGGACGTGGCGAAGACCATCCAGGCGCCGATCTTCCACGTGAACGGCGACGACCCGGAGGCCGTGGTGCGCGTCGCGCAGCTCGCCTTCGAGTACCGCCAGGAGTTCAAGCGCGACGTCGTAGTCGACCTGATCGTGTACCGCCGTCGCGGCCACAACGAGGGCGACGACCCCTCGATGACGCAGCCGCTGATGTACAACCTCATCGAGGCCAAGCGCTCGGTGCGCCGGCTGTACACCGAGGCTCTCGTCGGCCGCGGCGACATCACCCAGGAGGAGTACGAGGCCGCGCACGCGGACTTCCAGGACCGGCTCGAGCGCGCCTTCATGGAGACGCACGCCGCGCAGACCAACTCCGTGCCGATCATCACGCAGGGCGACGCAACGGCGGACCTCGAGCACCCGATCGCCCAGCAGGACGCGAACGACAACGTCGGCGAGCCGGACACCACGGCCGTCAGCGAGCAGGTCATCCAGCTCATCGGCGACGCGTTCAACAACCCGCCCGCGGGCTTCACGGTGCACCCGAAGCTGCAGCAGCTCCTCAACAAGCGCAGCGACATGAGCCGCAACGGCGGCATCGACTGGGGCTTCGGCGAGCTGCTGGCGCTCGGCAGCGTGCTGCTGGAGGGCACCCCGGTGCGCCTGGTCGGCCAGGACTCGCGCCGCGGCACCTTCGTGCAGCGCCACGCCGTGCTGCACGACCGCACGAACGGCCAGGAGTGGCTGCCGCTGGCGAACCTCAGCGACAACCAGGCCAAGTTCTGGATCTACGACTCGCTGCTGAGCGAGTACGCGGCGATGGGCTTCGAGTACGGCTACTCGGTCGAGCGGGCCGACGCGCTGGTGCTGTGGGAGGCCCAGTTCGGCGACTTCGCCAACGGCGCCCAGATCATCATCGACGAGTTCATCTCGTCGGCCGAGCAGAAGTGGGGCCAGCGCTCGTCGCTCGTGCTCCTGCTCCCGCACGGCTACGAGGGCCAGGGGCCGGACCACTCCAGCGCCCGCATCGAGCGCTACCTGCAGCTGTGCGCCGAGAACAACATGACCGTCGCGCGCCCGTCGACCCCGGCGTCGTACTTCCACCTGCTGCGCCGCCAGGCGTACGCCCGGCCGCGCCGCCCGCTGGTGGTGTTCACGCCGAAGGCGATGCTGCGCCTGCGCGGCGCATCGAGCAATGTCGCCGACTTCACGAACGGCAAGTTCGAGCCGGTCATCGACGATGCGCGGATCACCGACAAGGCGGCCGTGAAGCGCGTGCTGTTCATGGCGGGCAAGCTCTACCACGACCTGGTGAACGAGCTGGAGAAGAACCCGAACCCGGAGATCGCTCTGGTGCGCGTGGAGCAGTTCTACCCGCTGCCCGGCGCCGAGCTGAAGGCTGTGGCCGACTCGTACCCGAACGCCGAGCTGGTCTGGGTGCAGGACGAGCCGGAGAACCAGGGCGCCTGGCCGTACATCATCCTGGAGACCTCCAAGCTGGGCCCGCGCCCGATCGGCGTCATCTCGCGTCCGGCGTCCGCGTCGCCCGCCGCCGGCTCGGCGAAGCGCCACGCGCAGGAGCAGTCCCTGCTCATCCAGCGCGCGCTGACGCTCTAGTCCGCACAGCGAACGGAGGAGGGGGGGGGGGGGGGGGGGGGGGGGGGGGGCG